>NZ_BCSJ01000012.1 GCF_001570805.1 Brevibacterium epidermidis NBRC 14811
GGGGAAGACGAAGGGCCGGGAACCTTTTCGGATTCCCGGCCCTTCTGCGGTGGAGGTAAGGGGATTCGAACCCCTGACCTTCTCCATGCCATGGAGACGCGCTACCAACTGCGCCATACCCCCGCTTGCCTGATCAATATTACCCACGTGTGGGTGAGAGACCAAATCAGGGGAGAGTGACGCTCGACACAGCCAGGTATGGCTCACTTCTTCGGCTCAGATGTATGGGCGGACCTGGCTGAGGTAGCGCACGATGTCCCGTTCGCGCAGTTCGCGGACACGCTGCTCACGAGCGTATTCGCGCAGTCGAGCCTGCTGGCGGGCGGCCGACTTTCGACGACGGGTTTCGGTGGTTGGGCCGGGCCGGCGAGCCCAACGGATGAGCTTCATCCCAGTGCTCAGGGCCCAGCGGCGTGGATAGGTGAATGGGAATGTGGTCGACACAATCTGTCCTCTGATTTTCAGGCAGGGAATATCCGCAAATGGGCGGGAGATATCCCCAAAGGGCGTTAGGGAAATGAGAATCGGAAAAATCGGTCTCTTAATAGAGTGCTGTTCAAAAAAAGATGCACAATGCAGATGAGGAGAAATGCATCTGCTGAAATGCGTCAATGACACAGCGCTTTTCGCGAAAGAGAGAATGCAATTCGGAAAACCGCGAACTCAGAACGGAAGAGAGTCGGACAGCTGGGTGTACGGCAGTGCAGCACTCAGCTGAAAGTGACGGCCGATCAGAGTTCGAAGTCAGCGCGTGAAGCGTGAAGAATGCCAGTTCTCAGGCGACCGGTGGCTCAAGAGACAACGGTGGCCAGAAGCCAACCGGCGGAAAAGACGTGAAAGACGGCTGATTCAGCCGACGAGTCCTTGTCCGCCAATCGGGCAGGCAGCAAATTCATGCCACGGCGTTCGAAGGTCGGGGCCTGCAAGAGAATTCATCATCGTACTGCGCTCCTTTCATGGTCGTGGATCTCGTGAGGACGGCGTCAACGTCCTTATATTGTCAAAATGCAATCAGGGTGTTGTCTGCGAATCCGTAATTGCACTGTCGAATTTAGCACAGCATTCAAGGCGCATGGAAGTTTTGTTCATTATTTTCTCAAACTTTTTCACATTGTCTGGACTCGGTGAGAAACGGTGAGCGAATTCAGAAGTTCCGGGAGCCGAATGTGCGGACGTAGAATCAGCAGAGACGTGCATCAGCCGGACCCGTGAAATCAGGAGTTGAGAATGTCAGAGACCGCCACCACCAGACGCCTGGTCGTCGGATACATCGCCACAGATCGTGGCCGAGACGCGATCGCTCTGGCCATCTCGATCGCACGCTCGATCGACGTCGAGCTCGTGGTCACGATCGTCCGACCTGAATCATCGACCATCCTCGCCGGCAGCGCCGTCCCGAAAGACGGAGCGGGTATCGTCGCCCAGCAGATCGACGACTGGCTTGACGAAGCTCTGTCACTCATCCCTGACGATGTGCAGGCCCGGGGCGTCATCCACATCGCCGCGAATGAGTCCAAAGGCCTCATGGAAGTCGCCGAGAAGGAAGACGCCTTGGGCATCGTCATCGGTGCCCGCGCCACTACCCTCATGCGTCAGCTGCGCATCGGAACGGTCGCGTCCTCATTGCTGCACTCTTCGACGGTGCCCGTGGTCCTGGCTCCTTCCGGCAAGTCCGATATCGGGCCGATCTCGCGGGTGACCGCGCTCTACGGAGCCCGCCCGGGAGCCGCCGCTCTCATCGGAGCAGCCATCCAATCAGCCCTCGGTCTGGGGGTCGACCTGCGCCTGCTGTCCCTCATCGAGAACGACGGTCTCTATGACGACGAAGTCGCCGAGATCACCGAGTTCGCCGAACAGTACGGGGGAGCGGTGCTGGCTGATCAGGCCTCGGAGATGCTCGCCTCGGGGCGGGCATCCGTGAAGTCCAAGGCCGGAGCCGATATCGAAGAAGCCGCCGAGACCATCGACTGGCAGCCCGGCGATCTCGCCTTCATCGGATCGAGCCGTCTGGGTCGCGGCGGAAAGGTCGCCATCGGTGCACGTGCCCGCCGCCTGCTGCGTGTCCTGCCCGTGCCCGTCGTGGTCGTGCCGCGCCGAGCCGTGAGCCCCGTCCGCACCACCGAAACCGACTGAGGTGCGTGTTCGACCCTCGCAGCGCATCGACTTCCGGCAGAACGGGCACACCACGGCCTCCTGGGTCTATCCGGGCAACCCACAGTTGCGTCCTCTGCTCATGGTCCATGGATTCCGAGGCGACCACCACGGAATGGACCTCATTGCCGGCAGCATCACCGACCGTGAGGTCATCGTTCCCGATCTGCCCGGATTCGGTGTCACTCCGCCCTTGGACACAGGGTCATCGCTGACGTCATTCGTCGACTATCTGCAGGACCTGCGCACAGAGATCGGCCGACAACAAGGCATGATGCCGATCCTCGTCGGTCATTCATTCGGGTCGATCCTCGTCAGCCACCTCGCTGCGACGGTCCCGGAGACGGTGACCGAGCTCGTGCTCATCAACCCGATCACGCGCCCCGCGCTGGAAGGACCGGCGCGGTTCCTCACAGCGGCCACCCGTGCCTACTACGCCCTCGGCGCGCGTCTGCCCGAGCGTGCAGGCCGCGCTCTGCTGAGCAATCCCGTGATCGTGCGCGCCATGAGCATCGCCATGGCCACGACCCGAGATCCCGGGCTGCGTCGGTACATCCACGACCAGCACGCCCGACACTTCTCCTCATTCTCAAATCGACAGTCCCTGTCGGAGGCGTTTGCGACGTCCGTCGCGCACACCGTCACCGAAGTGGCCGACCACCTGGACATGCCCACGCTCGTCATCGCCGGGGATGAGGATGCCATCGCCCCGATCGGGCCGACCCGGGCGTTCGCGGACACGCTCACCGATGTGGAATTCGTGGAATTGGGAGGAGTGGGCCACCTTGTGCACTACGAGCGTTCGGAGGAAGCCGCCTCGGCGATCATGGATTTCTGCCACCGACGAATCGATACATGACACAGCCAGTGAGACCGCGTACGGCGGGACTGGAGAGCCGGTGAATGAGCGAAGGGCCGCTGTGCATCAGCACAGCGGCCCTTCGTTCAAACCGAGGGAGATCAGCGGCGGGAGTCGCGCGCCCAGCGGTAGACGATCGGCACGAGGAAAGCGAAGCTCGACGCGAGGAGTCCACCCCAGAACACCCAGAACTCCGTGCCCTCAGGCGAGGAGAACGACAGGCCGAAGAGGTAGAGCCCGAACAGGAACAGAGCGAAGGCGAAGATGAAGACGAGGACATCGGCAAACGATGCCGAGTTGCGTGTTCTCTTCGGGGCGGCGATATCGGACATGGTCTCCTCCGGCGATGTTTCTGGTGGTCAGCTGACTCTCAGCAACAGTCTACATCGCGTAGAGGACTTTGCTCATCTCCGGTCGTGTTCGGCGCTTCGCTCCGGGACCAGCCATCCGAGCAGAGCCGAGACGATCGAGACGATGATTGCGGCGAAGATGGCGGAGAAGAAGAACGAATCGATGGTGAACTCGAATGGCGTGAACCCGCTGAGCCAACTCGTCAGCGCCAACATGATCGCGTTGATGACGATCGAGAACAGTCCCAGAGTCAGACACGTGATGGGGGCCGAGACGAAGCTGAGGATCGGTTTGATGAAGGCGTTCGCCAGCCCGAAGATGAGACCGATGACGAGGTAGGAGATGATCATCGCCGGAATGGCTCCGGCCTGATCCTCGACGACCCGATTCCCTGTGATCGTCACGCCCGGGAGAATCCAGGCCGCCACCCAGATCGCACAGGCGTTGACGATGACGCGAGACAAGAAGTTCATAGGCGTCATCCTTGCAGACCGATCTGCGTTCTTACTGAGTCGGGGATGGGAATGAGGTCCGTGCCATGGTGATGAAACTCAACGTCGCCTGATGCGCTCCCACTCGAATCGGGCGGCCAAACACAGTAGCCTGAAGGTGAACCCATCGGTTCGAACTTCTTAAGAACAACTGCGTGCACCTACCGAGTGATTTGATCCAGGTCGCCACGGCGGCACGACCTCCCGGACGAGCGGGAGCAGAAACTGGATTGATATGACAGACAGCGAAATTCCCTCCTCGGTTCGGCAGACCGCCGCACAACAGTCCTCACCGACTCTGTTCTCCGCAGTCGGACGCAGCTACTTTCCGATCGCGTTCGTCGCCCGCATGCCGTTCGCCATGATCGTCGTCGGTGTCCTCACCCTCGTTGTGGCCGGGCGCGGCTCCCTGAGTCTGGGCGGCATCAACTCCGCCATGGTCGGACTGGGCACCGCACTGTTCGGGTCCTTCATCGGGGCCGCCGCCGATCGTTGGGGCCAGCGCTACGTGCTGCTCATCGCCGGGGTCCTCAACTGCGCGGCGCTGGCCTTCATGGCGTGGGTCGTCTTCAGCCCGCTGCCCGATCTCGTCGTCTTCATCGCCGCCTTCGCGATCGGCGCCACCTCGCCCCAGGTCGCGCCGATGTCGCGTTCGCGCATCGTCGACATCGTGATGACGGTGCTGCCATCGACGAGGCGGCCGAAGGTGCTCAACGCCACGATGGCCTACGAATCCGCCGCCGATGAGGTCATCTTCGTCTTCGGCCCCTTCCTCGTCGGTCTGCTGGCGACGTTCTTCACCCCGGTCGCCCCCATCATCGGTGCGATCGTGATGACTCTTGTGTTCGTCTCCGCTTTCGCACTGCACCCGACGGGCAGGTCGAGGCGGACCGGGACGTCGAACAGCCTCGGTGAGCGTGCACCGGCGAAGGACATGTTCACTGCCGGAGTCTTCGTCATCATCCTCGGCGTATTCGGCGTCGGAATGGTGTTCGGCTCGACACTCACCGCTCTGACCGCTCTGACCAATGACATCGGGCGGCCGGAGGAAGCCGGTCTCATCTACGGGGTGATGGGCATCGGCTCCGCGGTGCTCGCGATCTCGGTGGCGCTCTTCCCCGCGGCGTTCGCGCTGTGGGCACGCCTGCTGTGCTTTGCGCCCATCCTGGTCACGGGATCGGTCATCCTCGCGTCAACGGAATCCATGCCGGTCATCGTCATGGCGCTGCTGCTCATGGGCACGGGAATCGGACCGAGCCTCGTCACCCTGTTCAGCCTCGCCGCCGAACGCGCACCGCTCGGGCGATCGGCGACGGTGATGTCGATGGCGGGATCGGCGATCATCGTCGGCCAATCGGTGTCCTCGGCGATCAACGGCATCCTCGCCGAGGATCAGGGAACGGCTGTGGCGATGGCAGTTCCCGTGGCCGCCTCGGCGATCGTCCTGTGCGCCGGCCTGCTCAATCTGCTCATCGGACGACGCAGCGACCGAAAGGCAGTCAAGCCGTCACGGCAGCGCGTGACCGACGCCGAAGACGAGACCTGAATCACTCCGACTTTCCGCTTTTTGGGACGGTGTGTCCCAGGCGTTCCCAGGTGTGACCACGGCAAAACCGAGGAGTAGGATGTCCGCTGGTCCATCGTGAACTGCGCCACCGATCGTGGCCCTTCACACCACTACGGAAAGCACACAATGTCTACAAGCACCTCGACGACCGAGGCCGTCCGCAGCGATACCCGCTTCTTCGGACACCCTCTGCCGCTCATGCAGCTCTTCAGCCTCGAATTGTGGGAGCGCTTCTCCTACTACGGGATGAACGGCATCCTCGCCCTCTACCTCTACTTCAGCGTCACCGATGGCGGCATGGGGATGGAGCAGGGCACGGCCGTCGGAATCGTCGGCGCCTACGGCGGTGCTGTCTTCCTCGCCACCATCCTCGGCGCATGGATCGCCGATCGCCTCGCCGGTGCGGAGAAAGTCCTCTTCTACTCTGCGATCATCATCATGGTCGGACACATCTGCCTGGCGCTCATCCCCGGGTTCGGGGGAGTGGCGGCCGGCCTCATCCTCGTCGCGCTCGGCTCCGGCGGTCTCAAGGCGAACGCCTCGGCACTGGTCGGCGAACTCTACGAAGAGAAGGACCCGCGCCGTGACGCCGGCTTCACTATCTTCTACATGGGTGTGAACATCGGTGCCCTGTTCGGTCCGCTCATCACCGGTCTGCTGCAGTCGAAAGTCGGCTTCCACTACGGATTCGGGGCAGCCGCTGTCGGCATGGCTCTCGGTCTCATCATCTACCTCACCGGCCGAAAGAATCTGCCGCCGGAGTCCCGTATCGCCGTCAACCCGCTGCCGAAGAACAAGCTCTACCTCTTCATCGTGGCCATCGTGGTCGTCGTTCTCCTCGCCGTCATCCTGTGGATGACGAAGATCGTCAACCCCGAGAACCTCGACTGGTGGATCGCCGGAATCTCTGCCGGCGCGGCCGCCTGCTACTTCATCGTCATGTACACCTCGTCGCAGACGAATGGCGACGAACGCTCACGCGTCCTCGCATACATCCCGTTCTTCATCACGGTCGTGGTGTTTTGGTCGATGTACCAGCAGATCTTCGGTGTGCTCACCGTCTATTCGGATACGCAGCTCAACCGTTCGATCTTCGGATGGGAGATGCCGATCAACTGGATCCAGCTGATCCCCGCGTTCTTCGTCATCGTCTTCGCCCCGCTGTTCGCGACGGTGTGGATGAAGCTCGGGCCGAAGCAGATCTCGACGCCGGTCAAGGCCGGCCTGTCGCTCGTGCTCATCGGCATCGGCTTCCTCATGTTCCTGCCCTTCGCAGAGGCCGGCCCCAACCAGACTCCGCTGCTGTGGGTGGCACTGACCCTCGCAGTGTTCGTCTTCGGTGAGCTGCTCATCTCGCCGGTGGGTCTCTCGTTCTCCACGAAGGTCGCGCCGAAGGTCTTCCAGTCGCAGATGATCGCCGTGTTCTTCCTCGCCTCGGGCGTGGGCACGGCACTGTCCGGTGTGCTCGGCGGCTACTTCGACACCGCCAACCAGACACCGTACTGGCTGTCAGTCGGCGGCTCGTCGGTCGTGCTCGGCCTGCTCGCGCTGACGCTGACGAAGCCGATGCTCAAGCTGCTGCGCGGAATCCGCTGAGTTCAGCTGCGGCGCGTTGAGCTCGCGCAGTTCGACGGCCCCTCCGAGTCACCGACTCGGAGGGGCCGTCGTCGTCCCGAGACGGCGTCCCTTACCGCAACTGTTTCTTCACCGCGCTGCAACAGGTGGGCGTGGACGGACGGGCGAGGGACGCCGAGTTTCGGGAGGCCACCTACAGCGATTCAGACTCCGATGAAGATGGGCAGCGCATCGGGGTGGTGGGCGTGGACGATCGTGAGGAATACGAGCGCGTCGAAGAGCAGGTGCACCGTGACCGTATAGGGCAGTGACTTCGTGCGGGTGAAGATGAACGCCTGTACGAGTGCGAAGGGGATCGTCAGGAGCGGCCCGATCGATCGGTAGCCGAGTTCCCAGAGGAACGAAACGAAGATGATCGTAGTGAACACGTTCGCCGTCCAGAAGGAGAAGTGTTTGCGCAGGAGCGCGAAGACCGTGCAGATGAAGAACAGCTCGTCCCAGATGCCCACGGCGTTGACCCCGAAGAACAGACGGATGACCTCCGACCAGTTCGTCAGCGGCGGCCAGTTGAGGTAGACGCCGGTGCGCATGAAGTACTGCGGCAGAACCGCCCAGGCGACCACGACGACGAACACCAGCCACGCCCACTCGAGTCGAGACCACGGCTGTCCGCGCCGCAGTGGGAACTGGATGGTCTGATCCTTGAAGCCGTATCGGGTCACCAGCCACGGGCCGATGACGACGGCGGAGAGCACGACTCCCATCCGGGCGATGTTCGTCCACGAGATGTCGGCCTCGACCGAGATCGCCGAGATGAGCGCGAGACACCCGGCGATGACACTGAGGTCCCTGGCGAAGCTCCGGTTGACGCTCCACGCGATGACCAAGGCCGCGAGCATCGGCGCATATCCGAGGGCGCGGACTTCCGGGAACGTCGTTCCCAGACCGAAGAGCACGACCGCCGAGACCGCCAAGAGAGCAGTCGCGGCGGCCTCCCAGCTGAGTAGTTTCAACTGCGAGGATTCGTTGGTTACTGCTCGGTCAGTGTCCACGCTCCACACTGTAGACGAACCGGGGGTGAGCCGCACCGGATCGTCGGGACCCGAACCGATTCACCAGTAGGATCGAAGCGAGGGAAGGACATCATTGGACCCAGAGGAATACTCCGATCTCATCGCCGATCTGACGCCGGATCTGCGCATTGAGACGACACCGGTGCGCAGCGCCGTCGGGCGCACCACGGCGACGGCCATCACGGCTCCACGATCGGTGCCCCACTTCGCCGCCTCGGCGATGGATGGATTCGCCCTCGATGGCGAAGGTCTCAACGCCGCCCGCAACGGCGAGCGCATCCGCGTCATCGGCGACACCCCTGCCGGCCACGGCGCCGTCGTTCTGCAGCCGGGGTGTGCGGTGCGGGTGATGACCGGAGCTCCCGTGCCCACCGACGCCGAGGCGGTCGTTCCCGTCGAATTCACCGACGCGAGCCAGACGGGGCCGGCCCCCGAGGCGATCCGGATCGATTCCCTCCCCGATTCCGTCCCTCCCGAGTGGAACATCCGCCCGATCGGTGAGGATATGAAGGCCGGTGACATCGTCCTGCCCGCGGGGGAGCGGATCACCGCTGCCGGGGTCGGCGTGTTGGCGATGCTCGGCATCACCGAAATCGAATCGCCCCGCATACCCCGCATCGGACTGATCGTCACCGGAGACGAAATCCAGGGCACCGACCAGGCAAGTGAGACCGGCACCGAGGCGGCCGCCGCCTCGATCTTCAACTCGAACCTGCCGATGCTCGCCGCCGCCGTCCGCGGCCTCGGCTCCGAACCCATCGAGGCCACGAGTAGCGATGATGCCGACGAGCTGCTCAGCGTACTCACGACGATGCAGGCGGAAGCGGACCTCGTCGTGACGACCGGCGGAATCAGCGCGGGCGCCTTCGAGGTCGTCCGCCAGGCGCTGGAGACCGACTACTCGACATTCCGCCGACTCGACATGCGCCCCGGATCCCCTCAGGGCTTCGGACGCTTCGGCACCCTGCCGCTGATCCACCTGCCCGGCACGCCGCAGGGAGCCTTCGTCGGATTCCACCTCTTCGTCGGGTCGCTGCTGGCGGGTCAGACTCTGGGACAGAGATGGCGGAAGGGCATTCTCGCGGGTCCAGACCTGCGTCAACACCGCAATGCCGTCACCTGCCGGCCCGGCACTTTCACGGCATCGGGGGAGATCCTCGCCGCCGACCGGGCAAAGATGCCGAGCTATGCCTCCGCCGATGTGATCATCAGAATCCCTCGCGGTTCAGCTTCCCCGCAAGGTTCAGGAGAACTGAGCACAGGCGCGGTCATCGACTACCTCGAGTGCTGACGTAGAAGCGAGGACCTAGCAGATACTGCCGCACTAGGATGGGAGCATGCCCACTTCACGCCTCAACCCTGCCGACCGGGCGCGCTACGCCCGGCAGATCCGACTGTCCGGATTCGGCGAAAGCGCGCAGGCGGCACTGCTCGACTCACATGTCCTCGTCATCGGTGCAGGGGGACTCGGCGCACCGATTCTCAGCTACCTCGCGGCCGTGGGCATCGGCACGATCACCGTCGTCGACCCCGATATCGTCGAACTGAGCAACCTGCACCGGCAGGTCATCCACACCGAGGCGGCCATCGGCACTCGAAAGATCGATTCCGCAAAAGAACGAATGAACGGGATCAATTCGTCGATCGGGATCCGCACGATTCCCGAGCTTCTGACTCCGGACAACGCTCTCGAACTCTTCGACGGCGTCGACATCGTCGTCGACGGCAGCGACAACTTCGCCACCCGGTACCTCGCCAACGACGCCTGCGAGATCCTCGGAATCCCACTCGTCTGGGGGACGATCCTCGGCTTCGACGGACAGGTCGCCGTCTTCGACGCCAAGCACGGTGCCACCCTGCGCGATCTCTATCCCGAGGTTCCCGCTCCGGGCAGCGTTCCCGACTGCTCGGTCGCCGGAGTCCTCGGACCCCTGTGCGGAAGCATCGGCTCAGCCATGGCGATGGAAGCCATCAAGGTGATCACCGGAATCGGCACACCGCTGTTCAACAGCGTGGCCATCCACAGCAGCCTCGACGCGAGCTGGGAGACTGTTCCCGTTCGACCGATTCCCGGCAGACCTCCGGTCACCGATCTCGATCAGCATCGCGGCGATTATGAACAGCACTCGTTCGACTCTTTCAGCGCAGACGACGCCGCAAGCAGCCCCGCAAACACAGACGCAGGGGAGAGCACACTGGGGCCAGCCACACTCACCTGGGCCGACATCGACGAAGACGCCATCCTCGTCGACATACGCGATGACGACGAAGTCGCCTCTGGGATGGTGCCCGGCGCCAAACACATTCCGATGGAAGACCTACTGGCCGACCCCGGCAGACTGCAGCTGACAACCACGACTGACTCGAACGGGCAGATCGCCTCAGCAAATCGGCAAGAATCGACACGGTCACCGGGGATCGCTGTCTACTGCCGGTCGGGAGTGCGCTCGGCGAAGACAGCGGCGCAGCTGCGCTCACAGGGCATCGCCGTGACATCGATCAGCGGCGGCTACCTCGCATATCTGTCACAGCCGGCACCGCAACGGCGCTGACAACCGCTACGCACCGAAATGGGGCTGACGAGAGCTCAGTCCACCCAGAGACGCACTATCTCACCCGCCGGCGAACGGCGGAAGCACGTCGACGGTGTCACCGTCGGACAGGGCCAAGGATCGGTCGGTTGCGGCCACGGAGTTGACGAGGAAGCTCGAGCGCGACAGCACGGTCGCGGCTTGGGGGTCGGCCGCCTCGGCGAGGGTGTCGACGAGTTCGGCCACGGATCCGGCACGGATCTGGGATTCGCGGGCACCGAAGGCCTCTCGGGCCGCAGCGAAGAACCGAACGGTGATGGTGGGCACTTATCCTCCGATTGCGCTCATGGGACGTTGGGGCTGCTCGAACGAATCCGTGTCCATCCCATGACCGGCGAGCTTCTTCCAATGCGCACCCTTCCACAGGTTCGCGATCGCCTCGTCCGAGGCGCCGTCGCGCATCGCGGTGAGCAGATCCACCTCGGTGCGGGAGAACAGACACGTGCGCACGCGCCCTTCCGCGGTCAGTCGGGTGCGGGTGCAGTCGGCGCAGAACGGACGCGTCACGGAGGCGATGATGCCGACATCGCCGAGGATGCGCTCAGGATCACGCCGATCGGCGACGAGGAACTTCTCCGCCGGGGCACCGTTGCGCGGAGCCGAATCCGGGGTGAGCACGAACCGTGGTTCGAGGAGGGCGAAGATATCGGCGGCAGTGATCATCGACGTCCGATCCCAGGAATGACCGGCGTCGAGGGGCATCTGTTCGATGAACCGCAGACTCAGGTTCTGCTCGAGGCACCACTTAAGCAGATCGGGAGCCTGCGCATCGTTGACCCCCGGCAACAGCACGGCATTGATCTTCACGGGGTCGAGCCCGGCGGCCTTCGCCCCGTCGATGCCTTCGAGCACCCGTTTGAGGAACGGGCGCCTGGTCATGGTCTCAAACGTCTCCGGATCGATCGTGTCGAGAGAGACGTTGATGCGATCCAATCCGGCGGCCTTGAGCCCCGCGGCTCTCTTGTCCAGGCCGATCGCATTCGTTGTCAGAGCGATGTTCGGTCGCGGTTCTAAGGCCGCGACACCGGCGATGATCTCGTTGATGTCCTTGCGGGTCAGCGGCTCGCCACCGGTGAACCGGACCTGATCGACACCGAACTTCTCCACCGCGATGCGGACGAAGCGGATGATCTCATCGCGGCTCATGGCGGAGTCGCGGGACATGAACTCGACGCCTTCTTCCGGCATGCAGTACGTGCAGCGCAGGTTGCAGAAGTCCGTGAGCGAGATGCGGAGGTCGCGAGCGCGCCGATCGAAGGTGTCGAGCAGAGCGTCTTCGCTGTGCGCGGTGAATTCCTCGCCCGGGTCGACCGTCGGAGTTCTCAGCACCGGCATGGGTAGGCCGATCTTCTCCATTGCGTCATCCTCCTTGAAAAGCGTGTCGATATCATCGTCCCATGACTACTGCGAAGATGCATCGTGAGCGGGTATTCGAGACGATCTGGCCACTGACCGAAACGGTGAACCTGCCGCTGAGTTCCCTGCTCGAGGCGCCGAGGCGGCTGACCGCCGATGTGGAATCGCCGATCGATGTGCCCGGCTTCGACAACTCGAGCATGGACGGCTATGCCCTGGCCGCCGCCACCGTGGAGGAGATGCGCGGGCAGTCGATTCCCGTGCGCGGCCGTGTGGCCGCGGGAGCACGTGGAGAGGTCGTGCAACCGGGCACAGCAGTGGAGATCATGACCGGGGCACCGCTGCCTGAGGGCACGGATATGGTCGTGAAGATCGAGGACACCGCACCGGGAAGCTTCGGTGCCGAAACCGTCACCATCGATCCTGGTGTCGAACCTGCGCCGGGAACATTCGTCCGTCGCCGCGGCTCCGACGTCCGCACCGGTCAGGCCGTGCTGAGCGCCGGAACCATGCTGACGCCCGCCCACCTCGGCGTGGCCGCCGCATGCGGGGTGAACGAACTGCCGGTGCTCGGCCTGCCGCGTGTCCTCGTCGTGAGCACAGGTGATGAGATCGCCGCCGAGGCGGCCGCCGGGATCAACGACGCGAATTCAGTGACGCTCACGGCCGGGCTGCGCCGCCTCGGCGTCGACGTCGATGTTGCGTTCGTCCCAGACGACCCGCAACAGCTGCTCGACCGAGTAAGCAGCAGCGACGCGGGGCTCGTCATCTCCACGGGCGGAATCTCGAAGGGCGCACACGAAGTCGTCAAACTCGCCGCCGGACTCGACGCGGACTCCTCGATGACGTTCGAACCCATCGCCATGCAGCCCGGGGGACCGCAGGGCTGCGGACGACTGGCCGACCATGCGTGGGTGGCCCTGCCAGGCAACCCCGTGAGCACGCTCATCAGCTTCGAACTCTTCATCCGCCCTGCTCTGCTCGGTTTGGCCGGTCATGAAGCTCCCCGCGAAGCCGCCCACCACCGATTGGCTCACGGATTCGACGAAGACCCGCCGGCAGGAAAACTCCAAGTCCGGCGTGCCATACTCACGGAGGCCGGCCTCGAATTCGTCGGCGACTCCCGATCTCACCTGCTCCACAGCTATGCCGAAGCCACCCACCTCGTCTTCGTCTCACCCGAGGAGCCGGGCGCAGACGATCCGTACTCAGCTGTGGGAGATAGGCTGATGACGTGGAAGATCGCATGAAACTCAGCCACGTCGACGCATCCGGAACCGCACAGATGGTCGACGTCGGCGGCAAAGACGTCACGAAGCGCCGAGCCGTCGCCTCCGGCCTCATCACCACCCGCCCTGAGGTCATCGACCTCATCGCCGAGGCGGGACTGCCCAAGGGCGATGCCCTGCCCGTGGCACGCATCGCCGCCGTGATGGGCGCCAAACGCACCAGCGACCTCATCCCGCTGTGCCATCCGCTGCCCCTGACCGGAATCGACGTCGAATTCGAACTCCGTGACGATGCCGTGGCCATCACCGCCGCAGTGAAGACCGTGTCGAAGACCGGCGTCGAAATGGAGGCCCTGACGGCAGTGACCACGGCCGCGCTGACGATCTTCGACATGATCAAAGCCGTCGACAATCAAGCCGTCATCAGCGACATCAAGGTCATCGAGAAGACCGGCGGAAAGAGCGGAGATTGGACACGGGAGTCATGAGCACCGGAACAGTCGTGACCACGGGAGTCGTCGAGACCCCGATCTCCACCGCGGAACTCGAGCCCGAGGTCCTCACCGACACCTGCGGTGCCGTCGTCAGCTTCTCCGGCGTCATCCGCGACCACGACGAAGGCCGGGGAGTGGCTCGACTGCACTACGAATCCCATCCCCTCGCCGGCGACCAGATCTCCGAGGTGGCCGCGGACATCGCCGCCCGACACCCCGCAGTCAGGCTCTCCGTCGTCCACCGCGTCGGCGACCTCTCGATCGGCGACGTGGCCCTCGCCGCAGTCGTCGCCTCCGCACATCGGAAGGATTCCTTCCTCGCCTGCTCCGAGCTCATCGACGAGGTCAAGGCCCGGGTGGCGATCTGGAAACACCAGCACTTCAGCGACGGCACCGACGAATGGGTAGGAGCACTCGAATGACTCGACTGCGCATCAGCGATGCCGCACGCTTCCTCGGCGTCAGCGACGACACAGTGCGCCGGTGGGTCGCCGACGGTCGACTTTCCCAGCACAAGGATGCCTCGAACCGAGCGGTCGTCGACGGCAGCGAACTCGCCGCACTCGCCCAGTCGTCAGCAGGCGCTCTGCCCGACCCCAGCGGAGTCGTGAGCTCCTCACGCAACCGATTCGCCGGTCTCGTCACGGACGTCAGCATCGACGGAGTCATGGCGCAGGTCAGCATGCAGTGCGGCCCCTTCCGCGTGGTGTCGCTGATGTCGGCCGAAGCCTGCCGCGAGCTCGAACTCGAGCCGGGCAGCCTCGCAACTGCCTCCGTGAAGGCGACGATGGTCTCGATCGACACCGTCCCGGATTCCTGAGCGCCGGTCAGCAAATACGGGAAGCTGGACGTCAGCAAGTCTCATAATCGGAACAGAAGTCGACAGGGAACCGCATCCGCGGGTTCAATAGGCACATGAAGAAAACCCTTCTCGGGCTCTGCACCGCCGCAGCCCTGACCCTGTCCGCCTGCTCCTCGGGACCGGATTCCGGGGCCGAAGCGGATCAGCCGGCTGAGATCACCGTCTTCGCCGCGGCCTCGCTCACCGAGGTCTTCGAGGACATCGCCGACGCATTCAAAAAGGCCGATGAGAACGCTCCCGAGGTGAAGTTCTCCTTCGCCGGCTCCTCCGACCTCGTCTCCCAGATCTCCGAAGGCGCCCCCGCCGACGTCATCGCCACCGCCGACGAGAAGACGATGGAGACCCTCGAATCCGAGGACCTGCTCGCCGGCGATCCCCAGATGTTCGCCTCGAACGCGCTCACCCTGGCCGTGGCCGAGGGCAACCCGAAGGCGATCACGAACTCAGAGGACTTCACGGGCAACGACCTCGTCGTGTGCGCGCCTCAGGTGCCCTGCGGGGCAGCCACCGAGAAGTGGGCCGACCTCAATGACGTCGCACTCGATCCGGTCAGCGAAGAGAACTCGGTGACCGATGTGCTCGGCAAGGTCAGCGCCGGACAGGCCGACGCGGGAATCGTCTACGTCACCGACATCGCACGCGCCGACGGGGAAGTCGAACAGGTCGACCTCGACGGTGCCGACAAAGTCATCAACAAGTACCCGGCCGGCGCCGTCAGGGCCAGCGAGAACCAGGACGAAGCCGACGCCTTTGTGAAGTTCCTCGGCTCCGACACCGCCCAGAAGCTGCTGCGCGACGCCGGATTCGCCGCAGCCTGACCATGCCCGCACCAACCCCGCCCCGACCGGAGACACCGTCAACCCGCCCGGAGGCATCCGCGCCTCGCCCATCGAGGCGGCGCAGAACGGATTCGCTGGTTCCCGGTTGGCTGTGGCTGCCAGCCGTCATCGGCATCGTGTTCCTGCTCCTGCCCATCATCGGTATGCTCACCCGGGTCGACCCGCAGAGCCTGCTCGCCGTGATCACCGCCGAGGAATCCCGCCTCGCGATGCAGCTGTCCCTGCTGACCTCGGTGACCTCCGCACTCATCAGCGTCCTCATCGGCTTCCCCCTCGGGTACCTGCTCGCCACCCGCCAGTTCCCGGGCCAGCGCATCGTGCGCACCCTCATCCTGCTGCCCCTCGTGCTGCCGCCGGTGGTCAGCGGCCTCGCCCTGCTCTACACCTGGGGCCGGTCGGCCATCCTCGGCGGGGGACTCGAATCGGTGGGACTCAGCCTCGCCTACACCACCTCGGCGGTGATCATGGCGCAGGTATTCGTATCCCTGCCGTTCATGGTCATGTCCGTCGAAACCGCCACCGCGGGGCTCGGCCGCCGCTATGAGCTCACCGCCGCCGAGCTCGGTGCGAAACCGAACCGTGTGTTCTTCACGGTCACTCTGCCTCTGCTCAGGCACGGAGTCATCACCGGCGCCGTGCTGTGCTTCGCACGCTCACTCGGTGAGTTCGGGGCGACGCTGACCTTCGCCGGATCGCTGTCCGGCGTGACCCGCACGATGCCGCTGCAGGTCTACCTCGTGCGCGAATCCGATCCGCAGGCGGCCATCGGCCTCTCCCTCCTGCTCATCGTCATCGCCGTGCTCATCATCATCCTCGCCTACCGGTCCCCGCATGCTCCCCGACTGAAATCCCCGCACACAACCCCCACCCTCGCCGAGGCGGCCCCGCGCTTCGCGAACACCGATCGACAGCATGGGGGAGAGGTGAACCCAGAGACGCGGTCCCAGGACCGGGTGAGAGCCGACCAGCGCATCAGCGCCGAAGTCCGGCTGAACGCCCGCGGAATCGATCTGGACCTCACCTCTGTCCTGCCGGGAACCACCGCGATCATCGGCCGCAACGGGGCCGGAAAATCCACCCTGTTCCAGGTGCTCACCGGCGCGCTCACACCCGATTCGGGACGACTGCGAATCGGAGACGACACGGTGTTCGACATCGCGGTCGGCCACTGGCCACCCGTCCACGACCGCGGAATCGTTCACCTCGCACAGAACCCCCTCCTCTTCCCGCACCTCAACGTCATCGACAACGTCAGCTTCGGTCTGCGAGCTCACGGTTCGACTCGCAACGACGCACAGAAACGGGCGCAGGCGATGCTCGACCGCCTCGGCGTGGGACAGTGCGCCAACCGCAGACCGGACGCGGTCTCAGGAGGGCAGGCGGCTCGCATCGCTCTGGCCCGTGCGCTCGTCGTCGAACCGAAGCTTCTGTTGCTTGACGAACCTCTGGCTGCACTTGACGTGGATGTGGCGGTCGAAACCCGAGAGGTACTGGCCGAGCTGGTCCAAGGACGCAGCGCACTGCTGATCACTCACGACGTCGACGATGTCACCGCCATGGCCGACTCCCTTGTTCTGGTAGAGAACGGGACCGTTGCCCACTCCGCTCCGGTCGGGCAGATCGACCCCGAAGCCGCAGGTGAGGGTGCCGATTTCCTCACCAGCTTTTGCATGCGGGACCGCGACGGAATAGTGTGCAATCAATCACAATGAAGATCGGCAAACAAGGGAGCACACCGCAGTGTCCGAATTGTCCTACTCGTCGGGAACATCGACAGAACCGCTGCTCGGGATCACCATCGCCGAGCACATCAAACGCACAGCAGCGCAGAACCCCGATGCACTGGCATTGGTCGACCGGCATTCGAATCGCCGCTGGACCTACTCCGACTTCGATCACGACACCGACGCACTGGCCGTCGGACTCCTCGAGCGCGGAGTGAAGAAGGGCGACCGGGTCGGAATCTGGGCGCAGAACGTCGGAGAATGGGCGCTCGTCCAGTACGCCACGGCGAAGATCGGTGCGATCCTCGTCAACGTCAACCCCGCCTACCGCAGCCACGAACTCGAATTCGTCGTCGAACAGTCCGGAATGAGCCTGATGATCTCGCAGATCGTCGCTCCTCCGCACTCGGACTTCCACGCCATCGCCACCGAGGTGGCCGCCAAGATCCCCAGCCTCGACCTCGTCTTCCTCGACACCGTCTCCGACGACCTCATCGGTGACGTCACAGTGGGCGAGCGGGAGTCCTTCGCCCATCTCATCGGGCAGGGACGCGAGATGCTCGAGGACGCGGGAGCGAAGTACGAGGTCCGGCTGCAGCGGGTCATCGACGACCTCTCGGCCGATGATCCGATCAACATCCAATACACCTCCGGCACGACCGGATTCCCCAAGGGTGTGACGCTCAGCCACCACAACATCCTCAACAACGGGTTCTTCATCGGCGAGATGCTCTCCTACACACCCGCCGATACCGTGGTCGTTCCCGTGCCGTACTACCACTGCTTCGGCATGGTCATCGGCAATCTCGCCGCACTCAGCCACGGCTCCGCGATCGTGCTGCCGGCGCCTGCCTTCGACCCGGTGGCGACGATGACGGCAGTGACCGAGGAGAAGGCCACATCGCTCTACGGTGTGCCGACGATGTTCATCGCCGAGCTCGAGCATCCGCAGTTCGCGGAATTCGACTTCTCCTCACTGCGCACCGGCGTCATGGCGGGATCGCCCTGCCCGGTCAACACGATGCGTCGAGTCATCGACGATATGAACATGTCCGAGGTCGCCATCTGCTACGGAATGACGGAGACCGCACCGGTATCGATGATGACCCGAGTGGACGACTCCCTGCAGAAGCGCACCGAGACAGTCGGCCGCGTCATGCCTCACCTTGAGATCAAGATCGCCGACCCTGTCACCGGACAGACCGTTCCGCGTGGTCAGAAGGGCGAATTCTGCACTCGCGGCTACGCCGTCATGCTCGGCTACTGGAATCAGCCGGACAAGACCGCCGAGACCATCGATGCAGCACGGTGGATCCACACCGGTGACCTGGCCATCATGGACGACGACGGATACGTCGACATCTCCGGACGGATCAAGGACATGGTCATCCGCGGAGGCGAGAACGTGTATCCGCGCGAGGTCGAGGAGTTCCTCTACCACCATCCTGCGATCCGCGACGTCCAGGTCGTCGGCGTCTCCGACGAGAAGTACGGTGAGGAGCTCATGGCCTGGGTGATCCTCAAAGACGGATTCGATTCGCTCTCCGCCGAAGAGGTGCGTGAGTTCTGCTCCGGCAAGCTCGCCCACTTCAAGATCCCGCGCTATGTCGAAGTCCGTGAGTCGTTCCCGATGACGGTGTCGGGAAAGATCCGCAAGGTCGAGCTGCGCAGAGAGGGCGAGAAGCTCGCTCACACGGCCGACGCCTGAGGGCTGCGAGCGCATCCCGGCAGGAACTGCAGCCGGATGAGTGCTCGAGGTCACAAGTCGGTTGCAGTTCTGTCGTCCCGGGGCGTGCCGTTCTTCTGCGCGCCCATATTCACTAGGATCACAACATATGAGAGCTGAATCACCACCACTGGTGTCCTTGGGCAATGTCGAGAAGCACTACGGCGACTTCCACGCATTGAAGAACGTCAATCTCGATATCGCCGAACGCGAGGTCGTCGTCGTCATCGGACCCTCCGGCTCGGGCAAGTCGACCCTGTGCCGGACGATCAATCGGCTGGAGACCATCACCTCCGGCAGCATCACGATCGATGGCAGGGAACTGCCCGCCGAAGGCGCGGCCCTAGCTCAGCTGCGCTCCGACGTCGGCATGGTGTTCCAGTCCTTCAACCTCTTTGCCCACAAGACGATCCTCGAGAACGTCACTCTGGGACCGATCAAGGTGCGCAAGACCCCGAAGGCCGAAGCGGACAAGCAGGCGATGGCTCTGCTCGAACGCGTCGGCGTCGCCCATCAGGCCGACAAGTACCCGGCCCAGCTCTCCGGCGGTCAGCAGCAGCGTGTTGCGATCGCCCGGTCTCTGGCGATGAAGCCGAAGGTGATGCTCTTCGACGAGCCCACCTCGGCGCTGGACCCGGAGATGATCAACGAGGTCCTCGATGTCATGGTCGGACTCGCCGAGGAGGGCATGACCATGGTCGTGGTCACCCACGAGATGGGCTTCGCCCGCAAGGCCGCCCACCGCGTGGTGTTCATGGCCGACGGAGAGATCGTCGAAGTCGCCGGACCCGAGGAGTTCTTCACGAACCCCCAGAGCACTCGAGCCAAGGACTTCCTGTCGAAGATCCTGACCAACTGACACCACCGCTTTCACACTGCACCAACTCACTCACAAGGAGAGACCATGAAGAAGCTCAGACTGGCGGTCGCCTCGGTGGCCATCGGAATGCTGGCACTCAGCGGCTGCGGCCAGGGCGGAACCCCGGACGCACCTGCCGAAGGCGACGGAGCCAAGGCAGAGGCACCCGAATACAAGGTCAACGAAAGCGCGGACATCGCCGACTCGAAGACCTGGAAGGCCGCGAAGGACGCCGGCGAGATCACCATCGGCGTCAAATACGACCAGCCCGGACTCGGAAATGTCTCGGCAGGTTCGGAGCAGCCCGAAGGCTTCGACATCGAGATCGCCAAGATGGTCGCCGCGCAGCTCGGCTTCAAGCCCGACCAGATCAAGTACACGGAGACCGTCTCGGCCAACCGTGAACCCTTCCTGCAGCAGGGCAACGTCGACATGATCGTGGCCACCTACACGATCAACGACGAACGCAAGAAGGTCGTCGACTTCGCCGGACCCTACTACGTGGCCGGTCAGGACCTCCTCGTGGCCGCCGATTCGGACATCGCCGGTCCCGAGGACCTCGACGGCAAGAAGGTCTGCTCCGTCGACGGTTCGACACCTGCGCAGAACATCAAGGACAAGTACAAGAAGGCCGAACTCGTCACCTATGACGCCTATTCGAAGTGCGTGACCGACCTGCAGTCGGGCTCCGTCGACGCGGTGACCACCGACGATGCGATTCTGCGCGGCTACGCCAAGCAGTACGAAGGTGAGTTCAAGGTCGTCGGCAAGCCCTTCACCGAAGAGCCCTACGGCGTCGGTCTGCCCAAGGACGACAAGGCCCTGCGGGACGCGGTCAACGATGCTCTGGAGAAGGGCATGGACGACGGCGATTGGAAGAAGGCATTCGAGTACACCCTCGGTTCCACCGATGACGTCGAAATGCCCGAAGTCGACCGTTACTGACCCAGTCCACAGATTGACATGATGCGAGGGCGCCGAATGCGGTGCCCTCGCATCGATTAAGGAATCTGCCATGGATTTCCTGGAGCTTCTCCAGATGTTCCTCTCCGGTGCGTGGGGAACGATCAGACTCTTCACCGTCGCCTTGATCGGATCCATGATCCTCGGCACGGTGCTCGCCGCCATGCGGGTCTCGCCAACTCCGGTGCTGCGCATCGCGGCGTCGACGTATATCAACGTCGTCCGGAACACTCCGCTGACCCTCGTGATGTTCTTCTGCGCCTTCGGACTGCCGTTCCTCGACATCCGTTTCGGGTCGTCGAGTTCGTTCAACTCCTTCGTCTACGCCACGATCGCCCTCATCGCCTACACCGCCTGCTTCGTTGCCGAGACCTTGAAGTCGGGCATCTCGACGATTCCCGTCGGACAGGCCGAAGCCGCCCGAGCCGTGGGCCTGAGCTTCGGCCAGACCCTGGGCGAAGTGGTCCTGCCGCAGGCCTTCCGCACGGTCATCCCGCCGCTGGGCAGTGTGATCATCGCGATGCTCAAGAACACGTCGATCGCCTCGGCGTTCAACAACCGAGAGCTGATCTCGGCGATGCGCAATGCCATCGAAGTCCGCGGTGACCTCGTCATTCCGCTGCTCTTCGGCACCGCGCTGGCCTACCTGATCCTGGCTCTGCTGCTCGGCCGTGTCTTCGACTACCTGGAGAAGAAGCTGGTGATTCTGCGATGAGCGCACCGACCCAAGTGCTGTTCGACGAGCCGGGCCCGAAGTCGCGCCGGAACAACATCATCCTCTCGATCGTGTCACTGATCGTGCTGTTGGCGCTCGTGGCCTTCGTGATCTGGAAGTTCGCCGACGCCGGTCAGCTCGAACCCGATAAGTGGTATCCGTTCACCTTCTCGCAGATCCAGATGGTGCTGCTCGAAGGCATGCTCGCCACCCTCAAGGTGGCGGTCGTGGCATCGGTCCTCGCACTGGTGGTGGGCGTGGTCTTCGCCCTCCTGCGGCTTTCGAGTAAGAAGGTCGTCTCCGTCCCCGGAACGATCGTCCTCGAATTCTTCCGCGGCGTGCCGGTGCTGCTGCTCATCTTCGCGATGTTCCTCCTCTTCGGCAACGACATCGGCCCCTTCTGGTCGGTCGTCTTCGGCCTGACCCTCTACAACGGAATGGTGCTGGCCGAGATCATCCGCGCAGGCATCCTCGCTGTCCCCACCGGGCAGCGTGAGGCGGCGATGGCGATCGGGCTGCGATCGGGACAGGTGATGAGTCTGGTGCTCATGCCGCAGGCGCTGCGTGCGATGATGCCGACGATCATCGCTCAGATCGTCGTGCTGCTGAAGGACTCGGCTCTGGGCTTCATCGTCACCTACCAGGATCTGCTCTACCAGGTGAACCTCATCGGGCGTGAGTACAACAACCTGCTGCCGACGTTCATCGTCGGAGCCGCCCTGTTCATCATCATCAATATGATCGTCGCCGGGTTCGCCCGTTGGCTCGAATCCCGCCTCCAGCGCAAGACGACCGCCGATACCGAGGCGGAGGGGCTGACCTCGAAGCTCGTCGACTGATTCATGTGGTGCGTGACGGGGCCCGGTCGCTGGCGACCGGGCCCCGGTCAACCATGTATCGTTCAGATAGGAGTCGGCAATGAAGGAGTGCATCAATGCCACAGCCTCAACTCAGCCCCACACCGGTCCGCGTGGTGAAGAACATCGACCGCGAACGGTACGAACTGTTCACCGATGAGACCCCGGGGGAATTCATCGGATTCCTCGCCTACCAGGTCATCGACGACCACACCGTGGAACTGCAGCATACGATCATCTCCGAGGGCTTCTCTCGACGAGGCTTCGCCCGCACACTCGTCACTCAGGTGCTCGACCTCATTCGAGCCGACGGGGCATCCATCGTGCCGACCTGTTCCTACGTGCAGGACTACCTCGAGCGGTTCCCGCAGTACGGCGACCTCGTGGCCCATCAGTGACCGGTTCCCATCCAGTCGGAGGAGCAGGTCGTTTCGCTCCGAGCCCGAGTGGGGACCTCCATATCGGCAATATCCGTTCCGGGCTGCTCAGCTATGTGCGTGCCCGGCAGACGGGCCGTCGGTTCCTGTGGCGGATCGAAGACCTCGACCGGGTGAAGGCCGGCGCAGCCGAATCACAGCTCGCGGTCTTCGCCGAACTCGGAGTCACGCCTGACGAACCGCCCCTGGTCCAATCCGAACGCACCGGGAAATACTCGGCCGCGATTGCGAAACTCGCTGCGGATGGTCTCGTGTACGAATGCTACTGCTCACGCAAGGACATCGCCCAGGCCCCGAGCGCACCGCACGCACCACCCGGGGCGTACCCCGGAACGTGCCGCAGCCTCGGCGAGGGTGAGCGAGAATCCGCACGGCGGAGACTCGAAGCGAACAACCGAGAGCCGGCTCTGCGGCTGCGCGCGGACAATCGAAAGCACCACATCGACGATGTGGTGCTCGGCCGGGTAGACGCGCTCGTCGACGATCTTGTGCTGCGGCGCGGTGACGGCGTCTTCGCCTACAACCTCACCGTCGTCGTCGATGACGCAGCGAGCGGAATCGACGAGATCCTGCGCGGGGACGACCTCGCCTCTTCGGCGCCTCGACAGGCATATCTGTCACGCCTGCTAGGCGAGCCCGAACCGGGCTGGGTGCATGTGCCTCTGGTGCTCAATGAGGACGGCCAGCGGCTGGCCAAACGCGATGGAGCGGTGACCTATCAGCAGCTGCGCAGCCTCGGATGGACTGTCGAGGACGTCTTCGCCTGGATGCAGCAGTCATTGGGGTTCGGCTCAGACGGTCCACGGTGGAAATCTGTCGACGACATGGTCGACGGCGTCGACTTCGCTCGGATGCTCTCAGCGCCGACGGTCTTCGTTCCGCCTGCGGATTCCTGAGATCGATTCGGCCTCAGGCCGCTGCTGTCCGTCCTCAGGCCGCGGACGAGTCGATGGCGTCTCGGATGACTCCGTCGTAGATCTCCTCGAAGGTGTCGAGGGTATATTCGATATCGTGCTTGGCCACGACATCGAGTGACGCCTTCGACATAACATCGAGTTCCGCCTCGGGCATCCGGCAGATGCGGGTGAATCGATCAGCCAGCGCATCGGTGTCGCGCGGCGGGAACAGATACCCGTTGACTCCGTCGCGGACAAGATGCGGCAGAGCCACGGCATCGGCAAGGACCACGGGTTTGCGGGAGGCCAGCGCTTCCAGTGTGGCGATGGACTGCAGCTCTGCGGTCGAAGGCATGCAGAAGAAGGTGCAGCGCTGGTAGGCCTCCATGAGGTCCTTGTCGCTGATCTTCCCGAGTACATGCACACGATCGGCGATGCCGCGTTCCTCGGCCAACTGCTTCAGCGGCTCCTCCTGGTCGCCGCCGCCGACGATATCGGCTTCGAGTCCCAACTCCGGATCTGTCTTCGCCACGGCTTCGACGATGTCTGCGGCGTGCTTCTCAGAGGAGAGACGTCCGACGAAGAGGACGCGCGGAGGGACAGCCCGTGTTGCGGCGGAGTCGAGTTCGCGCAGATGGGCAAAGCGCTGCAGGTCGATTCCGCAGGAGACTGCCCGGATGGGGGAGGAGAACCCATTCTCCGTGAGCAGATCGGCTGCAAGCTGAGTGGGGACCGTAATGAAATCGGCGGACTGGAACTTCCGGCGCAGGTCCCACCAGGCGATGGCGGTGCCGCCGTCGAGAACGGCCTTCGGAGCTTTGACGTAGGGACGGACGTTGTCGGGCATGAAATGGTTCGTGGCCACGACGGGTATTCCGCGTCTGATCGATTCGGAGAACGCGTAGCGGCCGATGACGAAATGCGCCTGAGTGTGCACGACATCGGGGCGGACGCTGTCGAGGAGTCTGGAGAGTTCGGGTTTCGTCTCCCAGGGCATGCAGATCATCCAGGTCGGGTGCAGCGGCCACCGGTGAGCGGTGAGGCGGTGAACGGTGACCCCGTTCTCGACACTGACGGAGGGCTTGCCGGTCGCCGAAGGGCAGGCGACGTGGACCTCATTGCCGCGGGCGGCGAGACCTTCGGCCAACCGTTCGGCGAACTTCGCGGCACCATTGACTTCGGGGGCATACGTCTCTGCCGGAATGAGGATTCGGCGTTTCGGAGTGGGACGGTGCGCAGACAGGATTCAGCTCTCCTCGGTGTCGGTCATGGTGTCGGAACGGCGGGCGTTCCTGCGCTGAGCTTCTCGATCTCTGACATCGGGATGATATCGCGACAATACAACGACGGCTGCGCAGGCGACCAATCCGGTGAGGGAGATGAGAATGATGAGCCAGATGGGGGAGTGGGCCGCCTCGCCAAGGACGATGGTGCCCAGGATGACGGCACCGATCGGGTCGATGACCGTCAGCCCGGCGATGACCATCTCCGGAGGTCCCGCCGCATAAGCGTTCTGGACGAACCAGGACCCCAAGGCCACGGCAGCCAGCAGCGCGGCGGCGTTGATCCAGGTGACCTGATCGAGTCCGGCTTGGAGGAACTGGACGCTGACCAGGTGGGCGTTCGTCGCCACACAGGCGAAGAGCAGTCCGGCTGAGATGATGAGGACGAGCTGCGGGGCGTGGCGGAAGGCCAGCATGATCACGAGGCCGATGGCGACGGCAACCGCGGTGATCCAGAACAGCGGCAGCGCATCGGATCCGAGGTGGACCTCCGACTGGGCCGTCGTGGCCGAGAGGCCGACGAAGAGGGTCACCCCGGCCGTGCACCAGACGACGGATTGGACGAGGCGCCTGTTGACCTTGAGTCCGCGGTGGCGTACGCCGAGCAGCACGGAGACGATGAGTGAGAACGCCCCGATCGGCTGGACCACCATCACCGGAGCCAGCGCCAGAGCCACGAAGTTGCCGGCCGTACCCACACCGAGGATGCTCAGGCCGAGAAGCCACCGACGGTTGCGCAGCAATTCTGTGAAATGAGCCCAGCTGAGTCCGTCATGAGAGTCATCCTGCCCGGCAACCGCTTCATGCTGGAACAGGGCGCCATAGGCCAATGCCACAGCCGCCAGAACGGCGAGGGCGATTGCCACTATGGTCACGATGAGTCTTCCGGTTTCGACGGTGCGGATGCGGGGAGCAGATCGCTTCGAGTCTATCGCGCGGACCGGCGGTGGAGATGGCTGTCGTCTGTGTTTGTGCTGACTGTAAGGCAACCCTGCGGCGACAGGTGGGGAAACCCTCAATGCTGTGAGCTAAAGCACTCTGCTTGGTTTTGTTCGGCGGGCCTGGGGTTTGCTAAACTGGAACACACGTCCGCAGGAAACTGCGGCATTCCTCCGTAGCTCAGTTGGCAGAGCATTCGACTGTTAATCGAAGGGTCGCTGGTTCGAGCCCAGCCGGGGGAGCAGCCAAGGCCCCGTCCGATCGGATGGGGCCTTTCTCGTTCTCTGAAAGTTCTGCTCATATTGCGGGTGTCCCGCGGTGGTGGGGAATAGGCGCTGTGCGCGGTGGGTTCATCTGGCATGAAGTCTTTCGGATTCCTCAGTTTCGGCCACTATGACTCCGGCAGTGACCTCGATGCCGGGCAGATGCTGCGCGATGCAGTAGATATCTCCGTCGGTGCTGACGAGCTCGGCGTCAATGGGGCATATTTCCGTGTCCACCATTTCGCCTCACAGGCGGCTTCTCCGATTCCGCTGCTGTCGACGATCGCCGCGAAGACGCGCACGATCGAAGTGGGCACAGGGGTCATCGATATGCGCTAGCGCATGTCTGAGTTATGGCGTTGGACGGAACACCTATTGCTTGCGGGCACGCGCAGCCCGCAGTCCGTTGGCGATGACGACGACTTCGGCGACCTCGTGCACGAGGACGACCGCTGCCAGGCCGAGCACGCCGGTGATCGCCAGCGGCAGCAGCACAGTGATGATCGCCAAGGACAGCACGATGTTCTGGTTGATGATCCTGCCGCCGCGGCGGGCGTGGCGCAGAGCCTGCGGGATGAGGCCGAGGTCGTGGCCGGTGAAGGCGACGTCGGCGGACTCGATCGCGGCGTCGGAGCCGGTCGCGCCCATCGCGATGCCCACGGTCGCCCCGGCCAGGGCGGGCGCGTCGTTGATGCCGTCGCCGATCATCGCAGTCGGCGACGTCTCCGAGAACCCGGCGACGATGCGAGCCTTGTCCTCGGGACGCAGCTCGGCGTGCACGTCGCCGATCCCGGCCAGCTTCGCCAGCGCAGCAGCGGTGCGGGAGTTGTCGCCGGTGAGCATGCTCACCTCGACGCCCTGGTCGCGCAGGGTCCGCACGACCTCGGGGACCTCGGGGCGCAGCTCGTCGCGGACGCCGATCGCCCCGGCCAGGAAGCCGTCGACGGTGACGAGCACGCAGGTCTGCCCCTCGGCCTCCAGGTCCTCGACCCGGGCCTTGAGCGGACCGGCGTCGATCCAGCGCGGACTGCCCACCGCCACCCTGCGGCCGTCGACCAGGCCACCGACGCCGTGCCCGGCCTCCTCGGCCACGTCCTGCGCGGCGGGGGTTCCCCGGCCCGCGGCGGCGATGGCGGCGGCGAGTGGGTGCGTCGAGTGCTGCTCCACGGCGGCAGCCCAAGCAAGCACCTGCGCATCGTCGAACCCATGGGCGGCGACGATGGCGGTTACCTCGGGCCGGTTGCGGGTCAGAGTGCCGGTCTTGTCCACGGCCAGGTGCCGGATGCCGCCGAGGCGCTCGAAGGCGGCCCCGCTCTTGATGACGACGCCGAACTTGGTCGCCGCGCCGATCGCGGAGACCACGGTGACGGGCACCGCGATCGCCAGCGCGCAGGGGCTGGCCGCGACGAGGACGACCAGGGCGCGGGTGATCCAGGTCTCCGGGTCGCCGAGCAGGGACCCGAGCACGCCGACGAGGACGGCGAGGACCATCACGCCGGGCACCAGCGGGCGGGCGATCCGGTCAGCGATCCGGGCTCGGTCGCCCTTCTCGGCCTGGGCCTGCTCTACCAGCTCCACGATCGTGGTCAGCGAGTTGTCGGTGCCCGCGGCGGTCGCCTCGACCTCCAGCACGCCGGCGCTGTTGATCGCGCCCGCCGACACCGCTTCTCCGGGCGCGACCTCGACCGGGATCGATTCACCGGTGATCGCCGAAGTGTCCAGGCTCGACCGGCCCGAGCGGACCAGCCCATCGGTCGCGACCCGCTCGCCAGGGCGGACCAGCAGCACGTCGCCGACGGCGATCTCCCTGGCCGGGACCGAGGCGGAGGTCCCGTCGCGCAGCACGGTCGCGGTCTCCGGCACGAGCTTCAGCAGCGCGCGCAGCCCGCCGCGGGCGCGGTCCATCGCCTTGTCCTCCAGGGCCTCGGCGATCGAGTAGAGGAACGCCAGCGCGGCCGCCTCCTCGACGTAGCCGAGGATCACCGCGCCCACGGCGCTGATCGTCATCAGCAGCGCGATCCCGAGCTTGCGCTTCACAACGAGATTCCGGATCGCACCGGGCACGAACGTGTACGCGCCCAGCAGCAGGCCCGCCCAGAACGCGACCAGCGCCGCGATGTGCAGCCCCGACCACTCCAGCGCCAGGCCGGTGCCGAACGCGACGCCGGAGAGGATCGGCACGACCAGGCCGGGATCACGCCACCACGGGCGCTCTGCCTCCTCTGCCTCGTCCGCGGGGCTGGTCGTCGGCTCGTCGCAGCCGCAGGCGGCGCTCACGAGGCGTCCCCCGAACTGCTCGCGGCGCAGCAGCCCGGCACCGAGCAGGCCGGGTCGATGCACGGCGCGCTCTCGTCCACGGCGAGGGTCACATCGACCAGTGCCGTCAGCGCCGCGGCCAGGTGCGGGTCGGCGATCTCGTAGCGAGTCTGGCGGCCCTCGGGCTCGGCGACCACGATCCCGCAGTCGCGCAGGCAGGTCAGGTGGTTGGACACGTTCGAGCGGGTCAGCCCCAGCTCGCGCGAGAGCACCGCGGGGTGGCTCGGGCTGTCGAGCAGGGACATCAGGATGCGGGAGCGCGTCGGGTCGGCCATGGCCCGGCCGAGCCGGTTCATGACGTCAAGACGCGAAGCAATGGTCAGCATGCACTGAACTATACAGCAGCCGCTGACCTAATGTCCAGTTGTCGCGGCTGCCGCACGCGCTGCGCGCGCTTGCCCTCGTGAGGCGTGATCACCTCTTGCGCCAGCGGGGCCACTTCGGCATCCCGCGGCCCTTCCAGGTCTCCACGAGACCCGCAACCCAGCGGACGGACGCGAAGAGCCCGTAGCCGGCCCCGGCGAGGCCAGCGCCGACCACGAGCCACCGGCCGATGCCGAGCCACACGCTCCCGTCCACGTCCAGCGCCCACTGAACACCCGTGATGAGCCCGGCGATGCCCATCCAGAGACCGGCGACGACCACGGCCACCGGCAGGAGAACGAGGCACATCGCGGCGGCGGCGGACCAGAGCTGTCGCGCCTCCAGCTTCGCCGTCGCGGCGATGATCCGCTCCGCCCGCGCGTTCGAGGCGTCGAGGCTCGCGGTCATCGTGGCCGAAGCCTCCCCGGCGACCTGCTCGACAGCCTTCTCGACCCGTTCCTCGGTGCGCTTCTCGATCCGCTGGACCGCGCCGCCGACCTGGCTCACGAGCTTCTGGTTCGCTGTGACCTGCGCCTTCAGACCCTCAATCGCCGAGGCCGTAGCCGCGCGATTCTTCTGCGCCTCCGCGACCAAGCTCCGCGACGCGGCGTTCAAGCTCTCGCCGTTGAGACTCTGCGCGAACTCGCCGAGCGTGCTCGCGATCTCGTTCTGCCTGCTCTCGATACTCGCGATCCTCGCGGACACGTCGCTGGAGGGCGAGGAGGTCGACGCCGGGGCCGTGATCCGCTCCAGCCGCCTCGTCGTCTCCTCGTCCATGACCTTCACGAACCCCGCGAGCTTCTTCTGCTGTTCGGTCAGCGTGGCGATCCTCGTGTTCTGCGCCTCGACGGCGGCGAGGATCGAGGTCAACAGCTCCATCGTCTCCGGACTGCCGAGCTGCTGCTGCGACTGCTCGGGCTCGTTCTGCTGCTTCAGCCTGTCGAGCGCTGCGCTCATGTTCCTTCTCCTTCTGCTGCTGGTGGTAGTCGAAGAACGCCTGCGCGCCCTCCGGGGTGAAGTCCGCCGAGAGGGCGCTCGCGCGCTTGCGGCGCTCGGCGCGGCCGGACTCGCCGCGGCGATCCTCGATGTAGAGCGTCCAGGTCTCTTGCCCGGCGCGCTTGCCCTTCTTGCTGACGGGGCTGTGCAACCGCATCCGCGGCACCCGCTCCCCGTCATCGCCGAGCCGCTGGTTCTGCTCCTCGATCACCGAGACCAGACCGGCCTTGTCCACCGCCCGGGGATCGGCCAGCGCCGCGCTCATCCGGTCGCCCATCTCGCGGTCGAGCGATCCCTCGGCGAAGTCCTCGCGGCGCAGCTCCCAGTCCTTCGGCGCGTGCTCCAGCCGCTTCACGACCGAGAGCCCGTGTTCTCGCATCAGCTGGTCGTTCGCCGACTGGACGCCCCGCTGATTCCCGGCCTTGCGGTCGTGGAACGTGCGATAGTCCGAGAGCGCCTTCCCCGTCCGGTTGTTGTGGTTGATGACCAAGATGTGGTTGTGCGGCTTCTTGCCCCGCCCATCCACATGACTGACTACGAGGCAGTCGGAATCCGGGTGCATCTTCTTCGCGAGCTGATAACCGAGATCGTTCACCCGCTGCACGTCCTCCGGACTCTTCGGGTCGAACTCCTCGTCGCTGAACGACTGGCGGTAATGCACCGCCTCGACCTCGCGCGTCGTGTTCTGCGTGAGCGACCGAGCGCGCGCCGAGAACGCGCCGGGGCCTCCCGGCACATCGCACGTGATCGCGATGCCCCGCTCGTCCTCCTTGCCACGGATATAGCGCTCCGTGTCGGCGGCGCTGGCGCTCGGGCTGTAGTGCGTGGTGCTCATGAGGCCGCCCGATCCCCGAGCAGGGCGCGGACCTCGCGCAGCAACTCGATCAGCTCGGGCACCTCCGCCGACAGCGCCACTGACTCACCAGCCCGCGCCCGGCGGTCGAGGTCGTTGACGTTGATCGCCAGCGGGCGAATCTGCGCGGCCAGCTCGCGAGCATCCGCCGACGCCTGCACCCGCGCCTCGACCCCGAGCAGGTGCGCGGCCACGGCGGCGTCCAACTCCTCGCTCCGAGAGGCGTGGAGGGCATCCCGGACGACGGTCCGCACCCACGTGCTCGGAGCCAGCCCGAGCCGCTTCGCACGAGTGCGAAGCGCCGCGAGCGTCTCCTCTCCGAAGTCGGTATCGAGCTTCGCGCGGCCCCCACGACGACGCTTCGCGCCGCCGTGACTCTGACGCACAGCCTCCGCATCAGCCCGACCGGTGTTCACCTGGGAGTCGGTCTGCTGCTCCACCTGTACGCCAGAGTGGCAAGCAGTAGCCGTGTCGGACATTTCGCTGGCGCTCATGTCCTCCCCGGCTGCTTGCGAGGGGCCTCCGGCCCCCTCGACCCCCTGGAAGAGCGCATCGCGTTCGGTGCTCATGCGGCACCTCCGATCAGCGCCAGCGGCACGTCAGGGCTCCGCACCGCGAGCCCGCCCAGCAGCTCAGCAACCGCGCCCTCAGCGTCATGTTCCGCCGAGGTCTCCGGACCGTAGGTCAGTTCCCGCGACCCGACGTTCTGGTGATACGCGTTGCCGTACATGCCGGGCGTGTGTGCGGCGGTCGGGATGCTGCACTGGTGCCACTCGTAGGGCTCGATCTTCCCAATGTGCTGCACGAGGTAACGATTGATGTCGTCGGCACGATAGACCTTCACGACCGAGGCCAAGCGGCGGATGAACTGGTCCAACGCCTCGTCCACGTTGCCCTTCTGGCGGGCGTAGTAGAAGAACTCGACAGGCTCGATCGTCGCCGTGATGACGATAATGCGCGGGGCCACCTCGCCCTTGTTCTTGTACCGAGCCTTCGCAGGCGAGGCGTTGTACGGATCAAGCAGCAGCAGCCAGTCGTTCGCATCCATCGCCGAGGCCCGCAGATCGTCCAGCAGCAGCACCTCCTCGCCTCGCCAGTCATCAAGCGGGTTCCCCGTCGCGGCCCGGTAGACCTGCCACCGCTCGCCGTGCGCGTTCGCCGCGTTGATCGCCTCGGTGATGAAGTCCGTGGCGAACCGGGTCTTGCCGATCCCGGCATCCCCATGGACGAACACCACGTGCGTCGAGAACTCACCGGCGCGGAGCTTCGCCGCCGCCCGGTATGCGCGGCGCTGGCCGTAGGCCGACAGCGCGTCGTCGATCTCCCGCTGATGCCGCGAGTAGATGTCGAACAGCTCGTCCGTGAGCATGATCTGATCCCGCGTGAACTCGCCCTGGAGCACGCGCTCGCGCATGTCCTCGAAGTTCTCGGCGACGACCTTCTTCTTCACGTGCGCGCGCCCCTTGAGCCAGGTCTCCCGACGCTGGGCGTCGATCCCGAGGTAGTCAGGCCCACGCACCGTAGCGACCTCCGAAGGCGCGTACTGGTGCTTGTCCGCGTACTTCACGTGCGTCAGATACGACAGCATGTTGTCGTAGGCGTACCGCCCGCGGCCCGGCTTCTCGACGTACTGGGGCTCGACGCCGATGCCGAACGCGAGCCGATCCAGCGGTGCGCTCTTCGCACGGCTGGCGAACTTGATGACCGCGTGCAGGTGATCGGGCTTCGGCTCGATCACCAGAGCCTTCTCCGTGTCGCTCCAGACCTCGCGCTCGTCCTTGTCATGCACGATGCCGTAGGCCTCGACGACCTCGCAGCCGGTGGCCTCGAGCCGCTGCACCACGTAGGCGAGGATCGCCTCGGCTCCCTGCTGGAGCAGCGCGGCCCCGTTCGGGTCCTCGGCAGCCCAGGTCCAGTACGACGGATCGAGGTACTGCGTGAGCCCGATGCTCGTCGGGTTGTTCTCCTGCTTAGCCACGGCGACCACCCCCGCCGCGGACAGAGCGGAGGGCCTCAGAGAGAGTGCGGCGCCTAAATGACCCCCTATTGACCCCCAAATGAGACCCAAAATGATCCCACGAGGCCACGCGACGGAGCGCGGGCGGAACCGACCGCTGACCAGGCACGTTGTTGCAGGGCGCGGCAATCGACAAGCCCTTGCCGCGCCCGTAGGAACGAATGAGGCTCCCGAAACTCTTAGAGTGCGAAGCACGGCTGCGGACCGTCATCACGACGACGGGCAGCCCGCCTTCGGCGGGTGCCAGGCCAGGCCCTCCGGGCGGGGTCAGGTCGGCGGGAGCGGTGCTGAGGTTGCGTGCGTCGGCGCGCATCAGCGACCACCGCCCCGGCCGTAGCGCTTGATGACAGCCTGGTGCGTGACGCCGAGGGCGTCGCCGATCTTCGCCCAGGTCACCCCATCGGCGCGGGCGTCGGCGACGGCGATCTCGACGGACTCCTCCAGCACGGAGCGGAGCACGCCGAGGTCGTAGAGACGTGCCTCGGACTCGGCGAGGGAGGGGTCGCCCTGTCGCCAGCGGAAGCCGTTCACGTGGTCGAAGGCGGCGGAGTTGGCGCTCATCAGTGACCACCGCCCATCACGGCGGCGACCGCGGCGCGCTGTCGCGGGGTCAGGGGCGTGCGAGCCAGGCGTTCACCGGCCAGACGACCAGCAGCACGAGCGGCGGCGATGACGGGATCGAGGCCGTCTGCCTGCGGAGAAGGAGTGGAGCCCTGATCGAGGCCAGGGCGGTCGAGCGCAGATGCGCGGGGAACGTCGATAACGACAGACATCGGAAGTCCTCAGACATGAGTATCTTCCGGTTCCCCGCCACGGTAATTGGGCTGTTTGACCGGCTACTCATCCGGGAGCAGAACCCCGCGCTTCTAAGTCGCGGCCCCGGTGGGATCTTCTTGTCTGCAACCATTCTCCCACGAGTCGACTCACCATTGCAATGACGAGTCGACTCATGAGTCAGTCGCGACGCGGCTCTATCCGAATCAGGTCGGGGTCGAATTTCACGTGACCGGGCGTGATGGGCTCGATGGTCACCGTCACCAGCTCGTCCACGAGCATCCGGCGGCGGTCCACGTCCAACGCCTTCCACTTCGCCTCGACCACCTCGCGGCGCTCCGCGGTGCCGACCGGCTCCTCGACGTCCGCGAGCAGCTTCGCCGCCGCCGACACCGAACGGTCGAGCAGCTCCGCGTCGATCTCGTCGATGCGGGCCTTCACGTCGTTGATCGCCGCCGTTATCTCCAGGACCGGCTGATGGATGTCGCGCAGCAGCGGGCTCAGCTCCTTCACCCGATCGACCAGGGCGTTCCGCTCCGTCAGCAGCTCCTCGCGATCCGGCCCATCGTCCTCCTGTGGCATCACGAGGTCGTGCACGTCCACCGAGGACAGACGCGTGAGCACCGCCTCGGTGACCATCGCATCGACGGGCTCGCGCTGGCGGGTGAGATGGAACTGCTCGCCGCAGCGGTACGTCGACTGCTTGCGGCTGTTCGTCCCCGAGACGAGCGTCGCGCCGCACTTCCCGCACAGCCCGATCGTGGACAGGAGATACTTCGGCTGGTTCCCCTGCCTCGCCGACCTCCGCACGTTGTCCTCCAGCTTCGCCACCGCGGCCCGCCACGTCTGCTCGCCGACGATGGGCGGGAACGCCTCGCCCTGAACCGGGTACAGCTCGCCCGACGCGTAGTGCTTGATGTAGCCACAGTAAAGCGGGTTCGCGAGCAGGTAGCGCACAGCATCGACGGAGAACTCCGACCCACGCGCGGTGAAGTGACCGGCGCTGTTCAGGTCCTCGCGGATTCGCCGGATCGACAGGGACGGCTCGCCGAGGAACGCATCGAAGGCCCGCCGTACGGCGGCGGCCTCCTCCTCGATCAACTCGCCGTCCCTCGTCCAGCCGAACGCCTTCCAGGCGGACGTGGGGATGCCCTCGGCGCGTCGGCGCTCGTTCGACCTGATTTGTCGCTCGGCCTTGCGTCGTGCCTCGAACCGGGCGAGAGCGGCGAGCATCGTCGCCCGGAACTCCCCGTCCGCCGTCGAGAGGTCGATCTCGCCGTCAACGGTGACGACACGCAGGCCGAGATCGATCAGTGTGTTCAGGTCCTTCGTGCTACGCAGGAGCCGGTCCATGTCCACGGCGACCACCATCGAGAACTTGCCCGCACGGGCGTCCTCCAGCATCTCGGCCCACCGAGTGCCAGCACGGCGCTTCTTCGTCGCGGACACCGCGTTGTCGTCGTAGACCTCGACGACCTTCCAGTCCTTGGCCTCGGCCAGCGCCCTGATCTTTCTCAGCTGGGTCTCGACGGTCCATCGGTCGCCCTTGCGGTCCATCGAGGCGCGGACGTACGCCGCAACCTCGTTCGTCTTCCTCAGCGATACCAGTTCGACCATGCAACCAAGCTTACGTGAGCGGGTGTTGCAACCGCTACATGCGCTATGAGAACCCGCTCTACCTCGCCGAGGAGGCCGCCGCCCTCGATCTGCTCTCGGACCAGCGGCTGGCACTGGGCATCAGTCGCGGTTCCCCGGAGCCGGCCCTGCGCGGCTGGGAAGCCTTCGGGTACGAGGACCACACCGAGCCGAAAGCCGCGAACATGGCTCGAGAGAAGTTCGACCGCTTCCTCCGCGCCATCCGCGGCGAGGAACTCGCCCCTGCCGATCCGCAGCAGTTCGGACCCGGCGTGCGCCTGCGCGTCGAACCGCATTCACCCGGACTCGACCGACGCATCTGGTGGGGTGCCGGTTCGGCCGCAACCGCCGAAGGGGCGGCTCGGATGGGAGTGAACCTGATGAGTTCGACCCTGCTCACCGAGGCGACCGGTGCATCGTTCGGGGACCTGCAGGCCGAACAGATCGCCAGATACCGCAAGGTCTGGAACGAGGCCGGACACGAGTGGACGCCGCGAGTGTCCGTCAGCCGCAGCATCTTCCCGATCACCACCGACCTCGACGACCTCTACTTCGGAAGACGCGGTGCCGGGCAGGGCGACCAGATCGGGATCATCGACGACACGCGTTCGACTTTCGGCCGCACCTACGCGGGTGAACCGGACAAGCTGATCGAGGAGCTCAAAGCCGATGCGGCCATCCAAGCCGCCGATACCCTCATGCTCACGATACCGAGCCAACTCGGCGTCGACTATAACCTGCACATCCTCGAATCCTTCGCGAAGCACGTCGCCCCGGCTTTCGGCTGGGTGCCCGCCGGTGCGCACTGAGGCCGCCGTCAAAAGACGATCCGCAAACGTATGATGTGACGAGTCAGAGACGATTCACCATAGGGAACGATTCACCACCAGGGGAGACCGAGTGAGCGAGAGCACGAAGATGACGCAGACGCAGAAGCGCATCCTCATCATCGGCCTCGTCCCCCTCTTCATGTCCCTGCTGTCGGTCTCGAGTATCAACGTCGTCCTGCCCTCCATTGCATCGGACATCGACGCCTCCACCTCGGCCCTGCAATGGGTGCTCACCGGCTATGCACTGTCCTTCGGTGTCGTCCTCGTCGCAGCCGGTCGAGCCGGCGACGTCTTCGGCCGCGGCCAGCTGTTCGTCATCGGGGTGGGACTCTTCGGCCTCTCCTCACTGGTAGCCGGAATCGCCCCGGACCCGCTCACGCTCAATATCTCCCGTGTGATCATGGGCCTGGGCTCGGGATTTCTCAACCCGCAGGTGGTCGGTCTGCTTCAGCAGTACTTCCAGGGGCCGCCCCGTGGTCGTGCCTTCGGGCTGATGGGCACCACCGTCGGGCTGTCGGTGGCCATCGGCCCAGTGCTCGGCGGTGCCCTCATCGCCCTGTTCGGCAGCGACCTCGGTTGGAGGGCGACCTTCCTGGTGAACGTGCCCTTCGCGATCGCCTCCGTCATCCTCGCGCGGATGTGGCTGCCGAGCGGCGCGTGGCGACCTGCCGTCGTTCAGGAGGGGAAGAGCGCCGACGGCGGCAAGGATCTCGATCCCGTGGGAGTCATCCTCCTCGGCGTCGGCGTCCTCCTCATCCTCCTTCCCTTCGTCGAATCGTCGCTGGGCTGGTTCATCTGGCTGTCCCTGCCGCTCGGCGTCGGCGCGATCTGGTTGTGGACGTGGTGGGAACGTCATTATGCCCGCCTGGGACGACCCCCGATGGTCGACCTCGATCTCTTCCGGATCCGCAGCTTCAGCAACGGTTCGATCATTATCGCCCTCTACTTCCTCGGCGTCACCAGCGTCTGGGTCCTCGTCGCCATGTATATGCAGCAGGGCCTCGGACATACGGCACTGGCCGCAGGGATGATCGGTCTGCCGGCCGCACTGTGCTCGGCGGTCTCGGCCGACGTGTCCGGACGTTTCGTCTTCCAGATCGGGCGCCGCCTCGTCGTCTGGGGGATCGCACTGTGTCTCTTCGGCCTGGTGGCCACGATCGTCGTCGTCGCGCTGCTGTCGCAGGGCATCGGCAGCGAATGGTGGATGCTGGTCACGTTGGCGTTCATCGGCACCGCTCAGGGCATGGTCATCAGCCCCAACCAGACCCTGACCCTGCAGGAGGTCCCCCTGCGATACGCCGGATCCTCCGGCGGAGTGCTCCAGACGGGACAGCGCATCGGCACATCGATGGGGCTGGCGATCATGACCGCACTGGCATTTTCCATCACCGCCGTGAGCAATTGGCACTGGGGAATGATGGGTGCGTTCGTCGCGATCGCCGTCGTCGTCATCCTCGCGGGAATCGTCGGCCTCATCGAAGTCCGCCGAGGCGGTCCCCGCCGCGCCTGAAGACGTCCGCGGCGCGCCCGGCATCGATCGAACATCGTCAGCTGTCAGCGCAATAATGTTACGGATTTTAGACAATCCGCTGTGTCCGAATATGGAAGACTGTTTACGCACATCTGCCCATGGAAGGAAACACAGTGGTCGAGTCCGTACCCGATGACGAGCTTGCGCTCGAGGAACTCGTGCGCTCGGGCGGGATCGAAACCTATTTCGCCCCAGTCGTCGACGCATTGACATTGCAGCGGGTCGGACATCAGATTCTGCAGGCTCCCACGGGGGATCCGGAACTGGGCCGTGCCGAGTCGGAGAACCTCCGTCATGCCATGCGCGTTTCGACGATCACCGGTGATATCGACGCCTCTCTGCGGGACTCGGCGCTGCGCACTGCAGAAGGTGCCGGTCTGCCGAAGTCGAACCGACTGTTCCTCCATGCCGAGGCCGAATCCTTCGCGACCCTCGAGGATCGCACCGGGGAACCCGACCGCTCAGTCATTCTGCAGCTCGACGCCACCCGCGTCGCCTCGTCCCCGGCCTCGGTGCTGCGCTCCGTGCGCTCGGCACGTGCCATGGGATGGGGAGTCGGCATGTCATCGGTCGGTCCCGACCTGCGCAGCACGTCTTTCGTTCCGCTGGTCAATCCTTCGGTGGTCGGACTCCATCCGGACGTTCTGCGCATCGACTGCGACTCTCATCTGGCCGAACTCAACCGCCTACTCCACGCGCATCTCGAACGCACCGGAGCGGTCATCCTCGCCGATGGTGTTGAGACCGAAGACGATCTGGACCGGGTGCGCGCGCTGGGGGCGCGGTTCATGTCCGGACCTTACTTCGGTGAGGCCACGAAGCAGCCGGAGCCGTTCTCCGAGCCGAGCGAGGACGCTCTCGTCTCGCACTACTCACGCAACCTGCCGGCGTTGGGCACTCCGTATTCGATCTCGCAGGGGCTCCGCCGTGAGCCGCTGGTGATGAACCGGGAACTCCTCGTCGCTCAGATCGCAGCTTTGGAAGAGCGTGCTCTGGCCTCGGGGACCGCGACCATCACCCTCGGTGTATTCGGAGAGGACGAAGGTTTCTCCGAGGCGACACGGCTGCGCTACGAGAAGATCCGTGACACGGTGGGGCTGACTGCCATGTTCTCCGGCGGGTTCGACGGACCGCCGATTCCCGGTGTGCGCACCGGACTCGTCGATGCCTCGGACCCCATGCGCAATGAGCACGGTGTCGTCGTGGTCGGACCGGACTGGTCGGGCATGGTCGCAGCGTCGAAACGCAACGATCCCGGCAGTGACGGACAGACGGTCTTCGACGTCTACATCACCACCGACCGCTACACATGCGTCGACGCCGCACGCAGTGTTCTCACCCGCGTCGCCCCTCTCACCGCGATGGCGAAGATGGGGGCCTGAGGCCGTCACATTCGCGCGGATGGAGTCCTCCGAACGCGCGCGTGATCCGAATGGGGCAGCGGACTCCGATGGTGCTAATGTTGTCTCGGCTGGCCCCCGTAGCTCAGCTGGTTAGAGCAGGGAACTCATAATTCCTTGGCCGTCGGTTCAAGTCCGACCGGGGGCACCACGAACCGTTCGAACGAAGCGGACACGTACCATCACGCCGTCGTCAGTCATCTTCGGATGGAGCCTCGGTCTGCCAGTTCGGATTCGGGTCGAAGACGGTGCCGGACAACGGAGCATAGGCGGTCCACTTTCCTCCTGGATTGTTCCTGATGTAGTCGGCGATTTCACGATCCTCCACCTCGATCTCGTCGAACAGCTTGGCGAAGGCCCGCTCAGCCTCAGCGTTCTCAGCAGGGTGTGCAGAACGTCTTCTTACCGTTTCAGTGCCAGCCTCATATGACGCGAACTCGATGAGGAAACGCGGTCCGACCTCGGAAGAGACGGATTGGGCGAGTCGAGTGCCCTCCTCGGTGAAGGTGCGCGCGGCCTCCGCGGATACCCAGTTGAAGTCAGCGTCGAGTGAGTCATAGTAGAACTGTTCCCAGGCCCTCATGCCGGCAACCAGTTCGTCCGACAGTCCCGTGTCCTCGTAGTCGATCGGTTCGCGGATCCACAGCACAGTGTCCGCATAGTCGGGGAACAGACGGATGGTTCGCTGCCCGCCGTCGTCGGTCGTGCGATTCTCGGTCATGCGGCCAGCCTAACGTCGATCATCACTCTCGCACAGACACCCGACGCCACCAGGGTCTTTGATGCTTGGCTGCACGCAGAACATCGACTATCATGTGGTCAGCACCTCCTTTCGGATCGTAGGGGAAGACGTATCCGAGGTAGGAGGCAGAAATGGATATGACACAGGGCGTACTCTTCGTCCACTCAGCACCTCGTGCGCTGTGCCCTCACATCGAGTGGGCAGCGGGCGGGGCCATCGGCGCACAGGCACGCTTCGACTGGACACCCCAGCCGGCAGCACCAGGTCTCGTGCGTGCAGAAGTCTGCTGGCGCGCGCCTGCAGGCTCCGGAGCTCGTATCGCATCCGCATTGCGCGGCTGGGACTCGCTCCGCTACGAAGTCACCGAGGAACCCTCGGCTGGCGTCGACGGCGGACGCTGGAGCCACACACCCGATCTGGGTATCTACCACGCCGTGACCGATACAGCCGGTAATATCCTCGTTCCCGAAGACCGCATCCGCTCCGTCATGGAACGCGCTGCAGGCGATCCCGCGAAGTTCTCCTCAGAGATGGCGATCGCCCTTGGCGAAGCCTGGGACGAGGAACTCGACGCTTTCCGTCATGCAGGCGAGGGCGCACCGGTGCGCTGGCTGACCAAAGTCGGCTAAGCTCGCCTCTTCCGACTCCGCACCGTACAAACACTGACGGTTCGGTCGGCTCGAAACTGCTCAATGGGCACACCTTCCTACCTCGGGTGTGCCCATTTCGCATGCTCGCGTGCCTGAACCTCCCGCGCCACCAGGATCATGCGCAAATGCGCAGACCGCTCTGCTCCTTGCCGGCCACGTTCCTTCGCACAATTGGAAACGGCCCACTTTGAGGTGGATAGCACGGTTTTGAAACCGTGCATTCCAACTCAAAGCGGGCCGTAGAGCTGTCTGGAGCCGAGCAGAGCCTCAGACGGAGCGGAACGCGACGACGGCGTTGTGTCCGCCGAAGCCGAACGAGTTCGTGATCGCCGCGATATCGCCCGAAGGCAGATCCTGCGGACTGTCACGGACGATGTTGATGCCCTTGACCTTCGGGTCGACCTCGTCGACGTTGATGGTCGGGGGAGCGGTGCGAGTCTGCAGCGCCTTGACCGTGAGGATCGCTTCGACGGCACCGGTACCACCGAGGAGGTGGCCGGTCATCGACTTCGTGGCCGAGACCAGTGCATCGGAGACGTTGTCGCCGAGCAGTTCGCTGATGGCCAGCGATTCCGGAATGTCACCGACTGGAGTCGATGTGGCGTGTGCGTTGACGTGCTTGATGTCGGCCGCGGTGAGGCCGCCGGCATCGAGTGCCTGCTGCATGGCTGCCAGCGCATGCTTACCCTCGGGCTCTCCGCCGGTGATGTGGTAGGCATCGTTCGAGATGCCCCAGCTGGCCACCTCGGCGTAGATCCTCGCTCCACGAGCCTTCGCATGTTCCTCGGTTTCGAGGATCAGCGTACCGGCGCCTTCACCCATGACGAATCCGTCACGGTCGATGTCATAGGGACGCGAAGCGGTCTCAGGTGAATCGGTGCGACGCGACAGCGCCTGCATCGAATTGAACGCGGCGAGGGTGATCGGGTGGATCGCGGCTTCGGAACCGCCGGCGATGATGATGTCGGCCTTGCCCGAAGAGAGAACGTCATAGGCGTGACCGAGGCTCTCGGTCGACGAGGCGCAGGCGGAGACCAGGGTCTGCACACCGGCGCGGGCCTTGAATTCCATCCCGATGGCAGCTGCAGGGCCGTTGGGCATGAGCATGGGAACGGTCAGAGGCATGACCCGGCGCGGGCCCTCCTCCTGGAGCGTGTCCCAGGCGTCGAGCAGAGTCCAGACTCCGCCGATTCCGGTGGCCCAGGAGACGGCTGTCCGTTCCGGATCGGTCTCCTCGAGGCCTGCGTCGGCCATGGCTTCACGAGCGGAGATGAGAGCGAACTGGCTCGAGGGGTCGAGGCGTTTGGCCTGGACCCGCTTGAGGTTGTCGGGCACGACCTGTGGGTCGACCTGGGCTGCGAAGTCCACGGCGAGGCCGTATTTCTCCGACCAGTCGTTGTCCATCGTGTGGACGCCGGACTGACCTGCCAGAATGGCTTCCCAAGTGGCATCGACAGTCGCGCCCAAGGGGGTTACCGCACCGATTCCGGTGACGACAACTTTAGATGTCATGGTACAAACCTCGTCGATAGTGTGGACACGGCCCGTCTGTGGACGGGCCGTGTAGGGCTGCTGTGGCTCAGGCTTCCTGAGCTTTGTTGATGTAGTCGACAGCGTCCTGAACGGTGACGAGGTCCTTGACGTCGTCATCGGGGATCTTCACGCCGAACTTCTTCTCAGCGTTGACGACGATGGTCATCATCGAGATGGAGTCGATGTCGAGGTCATCGGTGAACGACTTGTCGGCTTCGACTGCTTCGACAGCCAAACCGGTCTCTTCGTTGACGATCTCTGCCAGCCCTGCGAGGACTTCAGCTTCGGTGAATGCCATTTCTTTCCTACTTTCTGATTTCGGTCGAGGGTTTTTCGACCGTTTGAGGAACTTTTCGACGAGTGTCCCGCCGAACATCTTAGGACATTCACGGAGAGTTTTCCGTGAATGGGTGTGTCTCAGGGCAGGCGCACGACCTGTGCACCGTAGACGAGGCCTGCACCGAAGCCGATCTGCAGGGCGAGACCGCCGCTGAGCTCGGGCTGTTCACGCAGGAGACGCTCGGTTGCCAGAGGAATGGAAGCGGCTGAAGTGTTGCCGTTGTCGGCGATGTCACGAGCGATGACGACGGACTCGGGGATCTTCAGCTGCTTGGCGAGCTCATCGATGATGCGCATGTTCGCCTGGTGCGGAATGAAGGCCGCGAGATCCTCGGCTTCGATTCCGGCTGCGGCAAGGGCCTCCTTGGCGACTTCGGCGCCGTCCCAGACGGCCCAGCGGAAGACGGTGGGTCCATCCTGGCGCAGGGTCGGGAACGGCAGTTCGCGGTTGTCGCGGATGTCATAGAGCGAGTCGGTCATCCGGATCGTCGACCAGTTCTCGCCCTTCGAGCCCCAAACGGTCTTCGAGATGCCCGGTTCGTCGGCAGAGGTCACGACGACCGCACCGGCACCGTCACCGAGGATGAACGAGATCGAGCGGTCTTCGGGATCGATGACCTCCGAGAGCTTCTCCGCACCGATGACGAGGACATTGTCCATCGTTCCTGCGCGCACCAGTGCGTCAGCCTGAGAGATGCCGTAGCAGTAGCCGGCACACGCGGCGCTGATGTCCCAAGCGGGGATCGGGCCCGTGCCCAGGCGGTCGGTGAGTGCGGCGGCTGCCGACGGAGTGAAGTACTCGAAGGTGACTGTGGAGATGATGATGCCCCCGATGTCCTCGGGTTTGAGCCCGGCCGAAGCGATCGCCTCGAGAGCGGCCTCTTCACACATGTCGAGGACGCCGACATCTTTGCTGGCGCGCCGACGGGTGATGATGCCGGTGCGCTGACGGATCCATTCGTCGGATGAGTTGATGGGGCCGGCGATGTCGTCGTTGGTGACAAGGTTCTCGGCACGGTAGGCGCCGATTCCCGCGATCCGTGAGAAAGTGCCGGGCTCAGCTGTCTTCAGTGTTGGCATGGTCGATTTCCTTCGATACTCAGGCGTGGGCTGCCGCGAACTCACGCGCGCCGTCGAGATCGGCGGCTGATTTGATGGCGAATGTCTCCACGCCCTTCATGGCGCGTCGAGCGATTCCGGTGAGGGTTCCACCGGGGACGAGTTCGATCATTCCAGTGATCCCGGTGTTCAGCAGGCTCTCCTGGCACAGGTCCCAGCGGACCGGGTTCGTGACCTGCTTGACCAGACGGTCGACGTACTCGCGACCGGCCTCGACTGAGGTGCCGTCGGAATTGCTGAGGATCGAGACGGTGGGATCGGAGACCTCCATCGCCGAGGCGGCGGCGGAGAGATCTGCTGTCGCCGATGCCATGAACTCGGTGTGGAAGGCTCCCGCCACGGCCAGGGAAATCACCCGAGCGCGCTCCGGCGGGTTCTCGGCCAGTGCTTCGAGAGCTTCGAGGGATCCGGCGGCCACGGTCTGGCCGCCGCCGTTGACATTGGCGGGGCTGGCCCCGGCAGCCTCGATGGCGGCGAGAACGTCCTCGGGCTGCCCGCCGACGACGGCGGACATGCCGGTCGGAGTGGCGGCCGCAGCGGCGGCCATTCCATCGGCCCGGACCTTGACGAAGGCCATGGCATCGGCAGGGGTGAAGATGCCCGCGATCTGAGCGGCGGCGATCTCACCTACGGAGTGGCCGGCAACGACAGCGGGGCTGATACCGAGTTCGGCTGCGCAGGCGATCGCCGAGGCGACGAGCAGAGGCTGTGCCACCGCGGTGTCCTTGATCGTTTCGTCATCGGATTCGGTTCCGTGCAGACGCAGGTCGATCCCCGAGGCGGTCGAGAGTTCGTCGATCTGTGCCGAGAAGGTGTCGAGTTCGAGGAACGAACTCAGGAAACCGGTCTTCTGGGCTCCCTGGCCCGGACAGGTGATTGCAAGCACTCAGTTCTCTTTTCGTAGGGTTCCGTTGATCAATCTAATGGACTCTGGGCCGATCTCATTGAGATTTGTCGCTGGTCGACAATACGCCGTCCTCTGACAGTCGCCCATACACCAAGGCGATGTGGATGACGAAGGCGTCGCGTGAGGTCGTCGGGTCGAGCCCGATGGCGTCGGTGATCTTCCGCAGTCGGTAACGCACCGTGTTCGGATGCACGGACAGTGCTTTGGCCGTGGCTTCGAGTGATGACCCGAATTCGACGTAGGCGCTCACGGTCTTCAGCAGCTGTCCCGTTCCCGAGGTCAGCGGTTCGTAATAGCGTTCGATGAGTTCGGACAGGGCGATCTGATCCCCAGACAGGGCACGTTCGGGCAGCAGATCGTCGGCTTTGACCGGACGAGGGGAGTCTGGGCGTGCGGTCGCCGCTTTGAGTGCCCGGATCGCCGCTTTCGCCGAGGTGGCCGCCTCGGCGAGTCCCGGCACCGCGGGTCCGACGATGACTTCGGACGGCCCGAAGCAGTCCGAGAGGTCTTCGACGGCATCGTCGAGTTCTGTGACTCCGCCCAGGACGATGAGCAGACGGTTGTCGTGGATGCCGACGAGCGCATCATCGGCCCACCGACTGGCCTTGCGGCGGACGCCGTCCAAGCCCTTCTTGGCAGAGCGCTGCGGGGCGCGGCCGACGATGACGCAGACCGGACCCTCGGACTGCCAGCCGAAGGCCGCAGTGCGGCTGGCAAGTTCGTCCACGGAGTCGCCGCGGACGAGGGCGTCGACGACCATCGCCTCGAGGCGGGCGTCCCAGCTGCCTCGGGCCTCAGCGGCTCGTGCGTAGACATCGGCCGCGGCGAAAGCGATCTCGCGTGAATAGATGAGCACGGCCTCGCGCAGGGCCGGCTGTTCGACGGGGCGGGCGATGTCAGGAACGCGCTCTTCGACGACTTCGACGACGATCTTGAGAAGCTGAAGGGTCTGCTGCAGGCTGATGGCGCGGATGAGGTCGCGTGGTGCGGTCTTGAAGATGTCAGAGACCACGCGCAGGTTCGTGTCGGGTTTGCGGTACCAGTCGACGAACGAAGAGATGCCCGATTGGGCGAGCAGTCCCACCCAGGAACGGTCGGACGACGACATCGAGCGGTACCAGGGCAGCTGCGCCTCCAGTCGCTGCAGAGTCACCGAGGACAGGACACCCACTCCGGCACGCAGTCTGCGGGCGGTTTCGGCGCGACGGCGCAGGGTCTCGGCATCAGACATCATGAGCACGAGTTTAGATGAATGAGAACAATTCGGTTGTCAGCGACATACAAAGAGCCGGAAAAGATGACAAATATGGCCGGAGTCTTGGAGACTCCGGCCATATCAGCTCTCAGGGTTCAAGCGAGATCAGGCGCCTGCCCCCTCGGTCGAACCCGAGTTGCCGGCCCGGACATCGTCGAGCTGGTACTTCGCAGCTGCCTCGGCGGCCTTGTCGATGGAGATCTTTCCGGTGTCGGCCAGGGAGATCAGCGCCTGGGTGACCACGGACGGACCGTCGACGAGGTAGTACCGACGTGCCGCCGGTCGGGTGTCCGAGATTCCGTATCCGTCGGTTCCCAGCGAGGTGAAATGGCTGGGGACGTACTGACGGATCTGGTCGGGAACTGCACGCATATAATCCGAGGTCGCGATGACCGGACCTTCGGTCTCAGCCATCTTCTCGGTCACATACGGGGTGCGCGGTTCGGAGTTCGGGTTCTTCAGACGTTCGTTCTCCGCGTCGAGTCCGTCGCGGCGCAGCTCCGTCCACGAGGTCACTGACCACACATCGGCCGAGACTCCCCAGTCCTGATCGAGCAGCTCCTGAGCTTCGAGCACCCACGGCACACCGACGCCGGAGGCCATGAGCTGTACCTTCGGACCGCCGTTGTCGGGGCCCTTCTTCAGCAGGTAGAGGCCCTTGAGCACGCCTTCGACGTCGAGGTTCTCCGGCTCTGCCGGCTGGACCATCGGCTCGTTGTACATCGTGATGTAGTAGAGCACGTTGGGGTCGCGCTCATCGGCGGGGTCGTACATCCGGTGGATGCCGTCCTTGACGATGTGAGCGATCTCGTAGCTGTAGGCCGGGTCGTAGGAGACCACTGACGGGTACGTCGAGGCCAGCACGTGCGAGTGTCCGTCGCCGTGCTGCAGGCCTTCGGCCACGAGCGTGGTACGTCCTGCGGTGGCGCCGAGGACGAAGCCGCGGGCCATCTGGTCACCGGCTGCCCAGAAGAAGTCACCGGAGCGCTGGAAGCCGAACATCGAGTAGAAGATGTAGAACGGGATCATCGGCTCACCGTGCGTGGCGTACGAGGTGCCGGCTGCGGTCAGCGCCGCGGTCGCTCCGGCCTCGTTGATGCCGACGTGGAGCAGCTGCCCGTCCGTGGCCTCCTTGTAGGCGAGGAACAGGTCGCGGTCGACCGAGATGTAGTTCTGGCCGTGCGGGTTGTAGATCTTCGCCGTCGGGAAGAACGAGTCCATGCCGAACGTGCGTGCCTCATCGGGGATGATCGGCACGATTCGGTGACCGAAGTCCTTCTCCCGCATGAGGTCCTTGAGCACACGCACGAAGCCCATCGTGGTGGCGATCTCCTGCTTGCCGGATCCGCGGCGTCCGGCCTGGTAGGCCTTGTCGGAGGGCAGCTTGAGATCGACATGCGTCGTCCGCCGCTCGGGGGAGTAGCCGCCGAGCTCCGCGCGGCGCTCCTGCATGTACTTGATCTCGGGGGCGTCGACTCCCGGGTGGTAGTACGGAGGCAGCTTCGGGTTCTCTTCGAGCTCCTTGTCCGAGATCGGGATCTGGAAGTGGTCACGGGCGAGCTTGAGGTCGTCGACCGTGAGCTTCTTCATCTGGTGTGTGGCGTTGCGGGCCTCGAAGTGAGGTCCGAGCGAATAGCCCTTGACCGTCTTGACGAGAATGACGGTCGGCTGACCGGTGTGCTCCATCGCGGCCTTGTATGCGGCGAAGACCTTGCGGTAGTCGTGGCCGCCGCGCTTGAGGTTCCAGATCTGCTCGTCGCTGTAGTTCTCAACCATCGCCTTCGTCCGCGGGTCGCGGCCGAAGAAGTTGTCGCGCACGAATCCGCCGGACTCGCCCTTGTAGGTCTGGTAGTCGCCGTCGGGGGTGGCATTCATGAGGTTGACGAGAGCACCGTCGCGGTCCTTGGCCAGCAGTGCGTCCCATTCGCGTCCCCAGACGACCTTGATGACGTTCCAGCCGGCACCGCGGAAGTAGGACTCGAGCTCCTGCATGATCTTGCCGTTGCCGCGGACGGGCCCGTCGAGGCGCTGCAGGTTGCAGTTGATGACGAAGTTGAGGTTGTCGAGCTCTTCGAAAGCTGCGACGTGGAGCATGCCGCGGCTCTCGGGCTCGTCGAGCTCGCCGTCACCGAGGAAGGCCCAGGTCTGCTGCTGTGAGGTGTCCTTGATCCCGCGGTTAAACAGGTACTTGTCGAACTGTGCCTGCGCGATCGCGTTCATCGGGCCGAGGCCCATCGACACCGTGGGGTGCTCCCAGAAGTCGGGCAGCTGGTGCGGGTGCGGGTAGGACGGCAGTCCCTGGGGCTTGCCGTCGATGAAGTGCGACTGCTGCTGGCGGAATCCGTCGAGCTGTTCGGCGCTCATCCGGCCTTCGAGGAAGGCGCGGGCGTACATGCCGGGGGAGGCGTGGCCCTGGTAGAAGATGTGGTCGCCGCCGCCGGGATGGTCCTTGCCGCGGAAGAAGTGGTTGAGGCCCACTTCGTAGAGAGTCGCCGAGGAGGCGTAGGTGGAGATGTGTCCACCGACCTCGACGCCTGGACGCTGGGCCCGGTGGACGAGCATGGCCGCATTCCAGCGGTTCCAGCGGCGGTAGCGGCGTTCGACCTCTTCATCGCCGGGGAACCAGGGCTCGTTCTCCGGACCGATGGTGTTGACGTAGTCGGTGGCAGTGAGGCTGGGTACGCCGATCTGCTTCTGGCGTGAGCGCTCGAGCATGCGCAGCATGACATAGCGTGCTCGAGTCCGACCGCCCTCGTCGATGAGGCCATCGAGGGAGGCCAGCCATTCTGCGGTCTCCTCCGGGTCGATGTCGGGCACCTGGCTGGGCAGCCCGTTGAGGATGGGTCCGCCCTGATTCCGATTGTCCACGATGTGGTCCTCTCTTCAGCTCCACGATCTTCATTGGTGTAGAGATCATGTCCATCGAATGGTGTGTGCTCCGCAGGTTGTCTGAGCCCAGAGGCCACCCGATACACCAGCCAGCCTAGTACTCACAGGCAAACTTCGCGCTCCTGAGAAGTTGTGATCTGACTGACGCATCCGCCTGCCCATCAGACAAGGTCACGGCCCGGTGTGCTGATCGGGTGCTGTTTGAGTCCGTTTGCCGCGCGCAGACGCGCCGATATTTGCACCTTGACCACTGTTGGCGGAACAATACAGGCATGAGCAACTCCGCTTCTGAAAGGACATCCTCCACTTCGACCCTTGCAAACGAGCTGGGACACAACCTCGGCTTGAACAAGGGCGACTATGTGCAAGAGGTCGGCTATGACGACGACGTCGATCAGGCACTCTGCGAGGCGATCGAGAACATCATCGGAGACAAGATCGCTGACGGCGAAGAGGATGATGTCTACGACGTGATCCTCATGTGGTGGCGGTCGGACGACGATGACCTCATCGACGGCCTCGTCGACGCCCAGACCACGCTGAAGGAGGGCGGAGTCGTTTGGCTGCTCAGCCCGAAGGCGAACCGCCCGGGACACATCAGCCCCGCAGACATCTCCGAAGCGGCGCCCACCGCCGGAATGCACGTGACCTCCACGGTCAGCGCCGCCGATGACTGGGCCGGATTCCGGCTCGTGGGCAAGAAGAACTATTCATGATCCTGCGGCCCGGTGACCGGGCCCCGGATCTCACCCTTCCCGATCACCTCGGATCGGACATCACCCTCACCGAGGCGGCCCCGCGTGCCGCTCGTGTGCTCGCATTCGTTCCGTTCGCCTTCTCTCCGATCTGCGGAGACGAACTCGCCGCCCTCAACGAGTGGCAGGAGCGGATGCGGCAGGGTTCCCACGCCGTCGAGGTCATCGTCGTGTCCACGGACTCCAAATACACTTTGGCGGCATGGGCACGGAATGCGAACATCGACATCACTCTCGCCTCGGACTTCTGGCCCCACGGTGAAGCGGCTCGTGCCTTCGGTGTCTTCGATGAGAACCACGGAGTCGCCGAACGTGGAGTCTTCGTCATCTCACCTGCGGGTACGATCGTGAGTGGCAGGCAGGTCGCCCGCACCGAGACTCGGGACTTCTCCGAGGATTTCGCTGCTGCGCTTTCCAGCCTCTGAGAATCGAGCCACCCCCGAAGTGCCGATCGACGGCAGCTTCGGAGACTGTTGAGGAGGACACCCTATGGCCACGCTGTTCACAAAGATCATCAATGGAGAGATCCCCGGCGCCTTCGTCCATCAGGACGACAAGTGTGTCGCCTTCCTCGATGTCGCGCCGATGACGGAAGGCCATGTCATGGTCGTTCCCCGTGAGGAGATCTCCCACTGGATCGATGCTGATGCAGAACTTCTCGCTCACCTCACCGCGGTGGCGAAGAGGATCGGCGAAGCCCAGAAGCGAGCATTCGACTGTGAGCGCATCGGCCTCCTCGTCGTCGGCTACGAAGTGCCTCACCTGCACATCCACGTCTTGCCGACGAACTCCATGGATGACTTCGACATCTCCGACCGCGCTCCGATGCAGACCCCGGAGCAGCTGGAGGCGCCTGCCGAGAAGATCCGACAGGCGCTCTCCGAACTGTCCTGATACGGCCATAGCCGGCTTTGGCCGGATCAGAGACCGCGCACCTCGAAGTACCGATCGAGTGAATCCTTGACGAGTTCGGCACCGGCGGTTCCGCCATAATTCGCACCGAATCGCGGGTCGTCGACGTACATCTGGCTGAGACCGCGCACGTAGCCCGCGAGGTCACCCTCGGGGTCATTCGCCGGCGTGCCCGGAACCGCTTTCAGCCATTCGATATGGCGTTCGGCGAGTTCTTGGCAGCGGTCCGATTCGGGACGTGCCCCTTCCTCAGCGGCGGTGATCCAGGCCGCGGAGAGAGCAGCCATGCGTGCCTTCCAATCCTGTTTCTGTTCGGGAGACTGGCGGGACCACCATTCGTCTCCCCTCCGAAAGGCGTCGGCACCCCAACGCCTGGTCACTTCCTCTTCGTGTTCGCGATGGTCGAATCCATCGAACATCTCTTCAGCCATGAGCGGCTCACCTGCTTTCAGTCGTGTGATGGTAGCGGTGACGGCGGCGAGCTGTCGGTCGATCCGGTCTCTCTCGCGTCCGAGCGCGACCAGATGCTGCGTTAGAGCTTCGACCGGATCGTCTCTCCGATCAAGCATCTCGGCGATCGACGCCAATGGCAGTCCGAGCTCCTTGAGCAGCAGGATGCGCTGGAGGCGCAACAATGCCGTTTCGTCGTAGCAGCGAAAGCCATTGGCGGCGATGGAGGTAGGCGGTAGCAGACCGATAGCGTCGTAGTGACGCAGGGTTCGGCTCGTCGTTCCCGTCAGCCGCGCGATTTCCTGAATGGGCCAGTCCATGACTGACAGCTTAGAAGTTGACGCAGCGTCAAGGTCAAGGCCCGGTCGGTCAGTGCGATGAGAAAGTTCTGCCCCCGTCTCGGAACGTCGAGACGGGGGCAGACAAGTTCTGGGCCGAGGATCCGACTGAGGCGGCGACTCGAAGAGCTCAGCTCGCAGGGTCGAGCGGAATCAGGCCGCGTTGCGGATGGCGTCGAGGGCAGTGAACAGGTCGCGTGCGAGGTCGTCGACATGTTCGAGCCCGACCGACAGCCGAACGAGGCCGTCACCGGGTTTCGCGGTAGCTGCCACGGGCCGGTGGGTGAGCGAGGCCGGGTGCTGAATGAGCGTATCGGCACCGCCGAGGGAGACCGCGTGGACGATGAGGTCGCAGTGCTCGACGAACGTCCGAGCCGCTTCGAATCCTCCGGCGAGTTCGATGGCGATCATCGCCCCGCCGCCGTGCATCTGCGAACCGACGAGCCCGCGCGGATCGGAATCGGCGAGTCCGGGGTAGTGGACGCGGGCAACTTCGGGGCGCGTCTGGAGGCGTCGAGCGAGTTCACCTGCGGTGTCCTGTGCGGCGCGCATCCGCACGGACAGCGTGCGCAGACCGCGGTGCAGGAGGTAGGCACCCATCGGGTGCAGCAGGGCTCCGGTGATGGCGCGGACGCGGCGCAGGCGCATGGTCCATTCGCTGTTCGTGGCGATGATCCCGCCCATCGCGTCTCCGTGGCCGCCGAGGTACTTCGTGGCACTGTGCAGGACGAGGGTGGCCCCGTGGTCGAGCGGGCGCTGGAGCACGGGGGTGCAGAAGGTGTTGTCGACGAGGACCGGAACGTCTCCGGCTGCCGCGACGACGGATTCGATGTCGACTAGGTCGAGGCTGGGGTTCGCCGGTGTTTCTATGATGACGAGTCCGGTGTCCTTGCGGATCGCCGAGGCGATCTCGTCCTCTTTCGCCCAAGTCACCGAGGTGCCCAGCAGACCGGACTCGAGCAGGTGGTCGCTTCCTCCATAGAGAGGTCGGACGGCGACGATATGGGGAGTGCCGGCTTCGACTGCGGCGAGAAGCGCGGCGGTCATGGCGGCCATACCTGTGGCGAAGGCGACGGCGGATTCGGCGTTCTCCAATTCGGCGAGCGCGGACTCGAATCGTGCCACACCGGGCTGCCATAGCCGTTGGTAGACAGGGGAGTCCCCCTCTCTGAGAGCATGTCCGCCGGCGAGGCTTTCGTAGGAATCTCCTCCGGTGCGGACGTCATTGACCGGGTTGGTGGTGGAAAGGTCGATTGCGGGAACGTGGACGCCTGCGTCTGCCAGACCGTCCATCCCGCCGTGGACCATTCGGGTCTCAGGGTGCATAGATGTCATAAGCGTATTCAATACACTTCTTCCGGCCTCTGCAATGTTTCTGCAATCACCTGCGAGTATCGGAAACTTATCGGGAGGGTCTGCGATGAGATGTGGGAGACTGTGACACATGTCGCAGAATGTCTCACTCGATGGCACCGATCTTCGCCTCCTGCAGGAGCTCAACGCCGATGCACGTGCCTCGGGTGCGGTGCTGGCTGCGGCGGTCGGAATCTCCGAATCGACGGTTTCCCTGCGCCTGAAACGGCTGAGATCACTCGGCGTCATCCGCGGTTTCAATATCGATGTCGATCCGACCGCGCTGGGAGTCGGACTGCAGGCACTCATCTCGATTCGGCTGGCCAAACATGATCGGACCGAGATCGACGCGTTCACCGCGGCTGCGCCGAAGTTCCCAGGGGTGGTGCGGATGTACCACATGGCCGGAGCCGACGACTACCTGCTGCATATCGTCGCCGCCGATACCGCGGCCGTGCAGTCCTTCGTCCTCGACTACCTCACTCGTTATCCTGCCGTGGCGCATACGCGCACGAACCTCATCTACCGGGTCGAGGACGGTTCCGCCTGGATCCCTGACGAGCTCTGAACTGCCATACTGACCTCATGACAGAGAACAAGACCCAGCCGACCGACGCCGATGTCGCTGACTACCTCGATTCAGTGACTCCCGAGAAGCGCCGTGAGGACGGAATCGCCCTCGACAGGATCTTCCGCGAAGTCACCGGCGAAGAACCCGTGATGTGGGGGCCTTCGATCGTCGGCTACGGCCGCTACCACTATCGGTCGCCGGTGAACCCGCGCAATCACGGAGAGTGGCCGGCGACGGGCTTCTCCCCGCGCAAGAGCCAGCTCTCTCTGTACGGACTCAAAGACCTGCCCGAGGGAGCGAAGCTGCTCCCGGAGCTCGGCAAGTACACCGAGGGCGCCGGCTGCGTCTATGTGCGACGTTTGGATAACATCGACGAGGCGGTGCTGCGCCGTCTCATCGCGATCGCTGCTGCCCGTCCCGACGATCCGGAACCGAACAGCTGAACCCAGGCTCGGGGCCTGATCACGGACGCCGGCTGGAAATCCCGAAGTCGACTTAGGCGTAAGGGTGTCCGAGCTCGTCCCCGCTGTCAGCTGCGGGCCGTGATACTCAGCCCCTGTTTGCGCTGATGGACCGAGAAGTACTGCAGTCCCGCCTCGGCGTCGGCAAGGAACCGGCGACGGGACCGACGGGGCAGCCATACGATCTGACCGGGGGACAGGTCGATCGTTCCCGTTTCGGTCTCAAGGGTGCCGGCACCGGCGAGGACGTGGATGAGGACGTCGAGTGACGGACCTGTATGTTCGCGGATCTCCCCGCCGGGGGACAGCGCGATGACATTTGCGTCGAGGTCACGGTGCTGCGTCGGCAGCTGCCAGACGGACCCGGAATCCTCGACGGTCTCGGTGAGTTCGGCGACGTCGAGGACGACGCGAGGTGCAGGGGTGGCGGCACGTCGGATGATGCGAACCCGAGCCTCGTCCTCTGTGCTCTCCAGGGGCTCCCACTCGACCGCCTCGGCATACTCACGGACCATTTCCACGCGCAGGCCCTCGGGCACGTGATCGTTGACGAGGATCAGGCCAGTGCCGACCTCGAGTTCCTCGTACGCTTTGATGATGAGCGGATGCCGCTCCGGCTTCGGTATGCTCCGGACGTCGATGACGGATTCTTCTGCCACAGCATTACCTCTCATTCGCTTCGCTGATTCCTCCTCGAAACTATCACCACAGATGGCAAACGAGCCTAGGCTGAGGAGGGGAGCAAGCCTCGGAGCTGCACACAACTCAGGAAGGAGTTCACGATGACCGATCAGATGCCCGCACAGAACCTGGAGGCCCTCAGCGCAGAGCTGTTGGAGAAGGCCCGAGGGGCACACAGCGGAAGGGCCGCCAAGGGCGTTTTCGCCGGAACCTATCTCCGCCAGGCCCTGCTCACCTTGCGAGAGGGTGCAGAGCTCGCAGAACATGATTCACCTCCGGAAGCGACGTTGCACGTCGTCAAGGGCCAGGTGCGGATGGTGACTGCCGACGAATCGTGGGAACTGAGTGCCGGGGAGCTCATCGCGATTCCCCCGCAGAAGCACTCGGTGGAAGCCCTGACCGATGCGGCGTTTCTGCTGACGATCCGCACGGAGGTCGACAAGGGGTGACCGACTCCGGGGCCGCCTCGGCGAGGTTCGGGGCGGAACATGGAAAAGGCATCCCGTGTTCACGGGATGCCTTGGCGGTGGGCCCAGAGGGACTCGAACCCCCGACCCTCTCGGTGTAAACGAGATGCTCTAGCCAACTGAGCTATAGGCCCCACCTGCGTCGTCACGACTGCGACAGCGCTTGATCAGTATGCCATATCCGGCGGTGAGCGGCGAAACGAGGTCCCCTGCGGTCAACCTGCGGGCCGACGATCTCACTGCAGGTCAGTGCTGCGACCACGAGGTTCGGAGCAGCAGTGACGCGTTGGCTGCGAAATTCTCTGCCGCATCGGCTGAATCGACGTCGAAGAGTCTGCGGTTCTGCTCGACTGCCACAGCGCCGAGTGTGAGCGTGAGGATTCCGTGGGCGAGTTCGGCACCCAGACGATCGGCCGCCAGCGCCTGAGGTGTGACATCGGTCGGCGCGATCGAATAGCCCAGCAGCACGATCTCGGCGCCGTCACGATATTTCAGCAGCACTTCACGCAGAGACATGGCCGCGGCGAGCGGATCGGCTGTGGGAGGACAGAGTGCATCGACTTCGGCCTTGAGGCTGCGCGAGATGAGGATGAGAAGAGACTGCTTGTCCTTGACGTGCCAGTACAGCGCAGAGGGCTGAACGTCGAGTTCACGGGCGAGTCGGCGCATGGACAGATCGCCGAGACCGTAACGCGAAAGGATGGTCAGGGCAGTGGTGGTGATGCTTTCGGCGGTCAGTGCCAATGAGACATACCTTTCATTCTTCCAAAGTGGCCGGGCCCGATTTTTCAGATCGCGTTCCCATCGCTATAGTAGTTCCTGGTCACGGGATATAGCGCAGCTTGGTAGCGCGCCTCGTTCGGGACGAGGAGGTCGTGGGTTCGAATCCCGCTATCCCGACCAAGGGAAAGTGCCGCATCATCGCTCAGGCGAGGATGCGGCACTTCTGCGTTCACCGCCGGCTATCGTCGCGATGGGGGTGCACTGCACGAATGCAGCGCACCCCCATCTTCACGACTCGCGGTCAGGAGGGTGATCCTGGCTTCCGGGAGCCGGCATCGGATCGATGGGCCGCCTCGGCGAAGTTCTCTGCGAGGAGATCGGGATCCGTGCCCCGCCACCGGGCGATCGCCTTCATCAGCTGGTAGATGATGATCGCCGAGGCGGTGCCCAGGGCGATGCCTTCGAACTGCAGTCCGCCCGGTGTCCAGGTGAAGTTCGCGATGGCGACGATGAGTGAGACCGCGGCGGTGTTGAGGTTGATCGGGTTGGAGAAGTCGACCTTGTTCTCCACCCAGATGCGCACGCCGAGCATGCCGATCATTCCGTAGAGCACGGTTGCCGCGCCGCCGAGGACTCCGGGTGGGATCGTGGCGATGATTTCGCCGAACTTCGGCAGCATGCTGAGGATGAGGGCGATGATCGCCGCGCACAGGTAGGCGGCGGTGGAGAAGATGCGTGTGGCTGCCATGACGCCGATGTTCTCGGCATAGGTCGTCGTACCGGAACCGCCGCCGGATCCGGCGAGGATGGTGGAGAATCCGTCAGCGAAGAGCGTTCGGCCGGTGAGGTGGTCGAGGTCGCGGCCGGTCATCGCGGCGACCGACTTCACATGGCCGATGTTCTCGGCGATGAGGACGAGGACGACAGGTAGGAAGAGGCCGAGGTAACCGAGGTCGAAGGCCGGAGCATGGAACGCGGGCAGACCCACCCAGTCGGCTTCGGTGACGGTGGAGAAGTCGAGTTCGCCCTGCAGCCACGCCGCGCCATAACCGACCAGGACGCCGATGAGGATCGAGAGCCGGCCGAGCATACCGCGGAAGAGCACCGTGGTGAGCAGAATGGCGATGATCGTGATCACGGCCGTCAGGGGAGCGGCCTTGACCCAGTCCCAGGCGGCGGGGGCCAGGTTGAGGCCGATGAGTGCGACGATGGCACCGGTGACCACCGGCGGCATCGTCACCTCGATCCAGCGAACGCCGACGAAGTGGACGACGAGACCGACAAGTGCCAGGGTGACGCCCACGGAGATGATTCCGCCTTGGGCCAAGGCCATGGCGTGCGGTTCGAGGTCCTCTCCGGCTGTCGCCGAGAATCCCGTGACGGCGCCGATCGGGGCGAGCAGCCCGAAAGACGATCCGAGGTACGAGGGCATCATGCCCTTCGTGATGAGCAGGAAGAGCAGCGTGCCGATGGCGGTGAAGAACAGCGTCGTCGACGGCGGGAATCCGGTGAGCAGGGGGACGAGGAACGTCGCGCCGAACATCGCCACGACGTGTTGGGCGCCGATGCTGATGGTCCGCGGCCAGCTCAGACGCTCCTCGGGCAGAACCTTCTCACCGGGAGCGATCGTGCGGCCGTCTCCGTGCAGACGCCAGCCGCGACGACTGCCCGTTCCGTCGTGAGTGTCCGTCTGTTCCGAATCCGCCATAGTGCTCCTCGTTCCGTTCTTCCCGTTTGCGGGCCGTCGTCCGAGCGTCGGACAGCGGTCCGAGCCGGCGACAGAAGTCTATGCTCCCGCTCGCTGTCTCGCCGAGTCCGCGATTGTCCTATGCGCTCGGTTCGGGTGTTCTCCCACTCCGATGAGGAGTCCGATACAGAGGCGAGGATCGCGGTTCTGATGGCGTATTGAACAGTGTTCAGGTGATCTGACCTGGACTGACACAGAATCTGCGCAATCACTCGGAGACAAAGGACCAATCGATGACGACTGTGAACCCTGATCAGACCGTGAACCTCGACCAACTTGTGAACCCTGACCAACTCGCCGAGTCCATTCTCGACGGGGCAGCAATCACGGAAGCGGAGGCACTCGCGCTTCTGTCCACACCGGACGAGGATCTCTTCGGACTCGTCCACGCCGGATCGCGACTGCGCCGACGCTACTTCGGCATGTCGATCAAGTTGAACTACCTCGTCAATCTCAAATCGGGTATGTGTCCGGAGACCTGCACCTACTGCTCGCAGTCGCTGGGATCGAAGGCGGAGATCCTCAAATACTCGTGGTTGAGCATCGAGGAGGCCATGGACCAGGCGAGCATGGGCATCGGCGGGGGAGCCTCCCGCGTCTGCCTCGTCGCCAGCGGTCGCGGCCCCAGCCGACGCGACGTCAACCGCGTCGGAGAGATCGTCGAACGGCTCAAGGACGAGAACCCGGAAGTCGAAGTCTGCGCCTGCCTCGGTATCCTCAAGGAAGGGCAGGCCGAATCGCTCAAAGAGGCCGGTGCCGACGCCTACAACCACAACATCAACACCGCCGAGTCCTTCCACGACAACATCGTCAAGACCCACACCTATGAGGACCGGACGAACACCGTCGAACTCGCCAAGACCGCCGGACTTTCACCGTGCAGCGGCCTCATCGTCGGACTCGGCGAAAGCGACGAGCAGATCATCGAGGCGCTCTTCGCACTCAAAGCCCTCGACTCCGACTCGATCCCGATCAACTTCCTCGTCCCCTTCGACGGCACCCCGCTCGAAGGGCAGTGGAACCTCACCCCGATGCAGTGCATGAAGATCGTCGCGACGGCCCGTTTCGTCTGCCCGGACCGTGAGATCCGCCTCGCCGGCGGCCGCGAGATCCACCTCAAGTCGCTGCAGCCGATGGCTCTGCAGTTGGCCAACTCGATTTTCCTCGGCGACTATCTCACCGCGGAGGGGCAAGCCGCCGCCGATGATCTTGCGATGATCCGCGACAACGGATTCACCATTCTCGGGCAGGACGAGGAGACCGCCGGAGGCTGCTGTTCGGATACCAAGTCCACCACCGAGGCGGCCGACCACACCGACCCCGTCATCCGCAGACGCGGGGCCGGCACGGCCGCAACCGCGAACGTCTGAGAGCCAGTCCGTTCAGACCTGACGCAGGCTGCGCTTGAGGATCTTGCCGGCCGAGTTCTTCGGCAGTTCGGCCACGAACTCCACCCGCTTGGGTACCTTGAATCCGGCCAGACGGGACTTGACGTGGGCGATGACTTCGTCAGCCGTGAGAGGAGGCTGGCCTTCTTTGAGGACGACAAAGGCCGCGACCGCCTCGATCCATTTCTCGTCGGCAAGACCGACCACGGCTACCTCGGCGACCTGAGGAAGTTCAAAGATCGCATCTTCGACCTGGCGACTGGCCACGAGGACGCCGCCGGTGTTGATCACGTCCTTGACCCGGTCGACGACTTCGATGAAGCCGTTGTCGTCGACCTTGACGAGGTCGCCGGAATGGAACCAGTCGTCGTCGAATGCCTCAGCAGTGGCGTCAGGACGGTTCCAGTAGCCTTCACACAGCTGCGGCGACCGGTAGAGGATCTCGCCCTCCTCGCCGGGACCGACATTGCTACCGTCGGCATTGACGACTCGGGTCTCGACGAACATGACCGGGCGACCGGCCGAACCGGGGTGGTCATCATGTTCCTCGGGGCGCAGCACTGCGCACAGGGGGCCGAGCTCCGACTGACCGAAGCAGTTATAGAAGCCGAGCTTCGGAAGCCGCTGACGCAGACGCTCGAGGATCGGCCCGGGCATGATCGAGGCCCCGTAGTACGCCTTGCGGAGGCTGTCGAGATTGCGAGTCTCGAGGTCGGGGCTGTTCGCCAGAGCGACCCACACGGTGGGGGCGGCGAAGAACGAATTGATCTCCCGCTCTTCGAACAGCGCCAGCAGCTGGTCCGGCACGGGGGCGGGGACGATAATGTTGTGTGCGCCGATCGACAGCAGAGGCAGCAGGAAGACATGCATCTGCGCCGAGTGATAGAGCGGCAGGGCATGGACGGCACGATCCGTCGCCGCGAAGTCGAGGGACATCAGCGATGACAGGTACTCGTGCACCAGGGCTCGATGAGTCATCACAGCACCCTTCGGCGCCGAGGTGGTGCCGGAGGTGTACAGCAGCTGTGCCACATCCGTGTCGTCGACGGAGAACTCTCCCGCACCCGCAGGGGCGATCGAATCCGTGGTGGCGACCGGAACGAGGTCGGCGAAGTCGATCACCTGGGCCGAAGCGCCGGTCGGAGTGGATGTCACAGCGGACATGAGGTCGGCATCGGCGAAGACGATTTCGGCGCCCGAGTTGCTGAGGATGTAGTCGAGCTCGTCGCCTTTGAGCTGATAGTTGACCGGCACATGGATGAACCCGGCACGGGCGCAGCCGAGGTAGAGGAGGACGAAGAGGTCGGAGTTCTTCCCATAGGCGGCGACCCGGTCGCCTTTCGTCACGCCCAGGCGGACGAGTTCGCGAGCCACCGCAGTGACGGCGGCGTCGAGTTCTGCATAGGTCCAGGTTCGGTCGGCAAATTCGATGGCCGTGTCGGCGGCGAATCGGCCGGCGCTGCGTCGCACGAGATCGGAGACTGTGGATGTTTGGGCGGTGACAGTTGATTCAGAGGAGTCGCGTGTTGTTGTCATGGTCCAAATATATGAGCGAAATCACTTTTGCTGAAAATCGTCCACCGAATTCTGCGGCGCTGTCCGTATGTTTTCTCTTCCGGCAATACGGGCCATGGTCTCCGGTTCGGATGTAATAGTGTGGGGGCATGAGACATCCGAAGGTGAGTGACTGCGTTGAGGTCTTCGACTCGCTGTGGCCACCGGCCTTGGCTGAGTCGTGGGACTCCGTGGGATTGGCTGTCGGTGACCCTGATGCCGAGGTCCGGTCGATCCTTTTGGCTCTCGACCCGATGGACGCTGTGATCGCCGAGGCGGTCGTCCTCGGCGCGGATCTGGTGTTCAATCATCACCCGCTCATGCTCAAACCAGTGAAGTCGGTGAACGCCGCCACGCTGAAGGGCGGCGCCGTCCACACTCTCATCAGCAACGACATTGCGCTGTTCAATGCGCACACGAACGCCGATTCGGCCCGCGGCGGAGTCTCCGATGTGCTCATCTCGCTCATGGGCATCAATGATGCTCAGCCCCTGGCTGCACACACCACGCCTGCTGAGGCGAGAAGCGACGGGCTGCCCACGGGAATCGGCCGCGTCGGCGACCTCGACGAGCCGATCCCTGTCCGCGATCTGGCGAGGCGACTCGCGTCTGAGCTTCCGCGGACGACGACCGGGGTGCGCATTGCCGGCGACCCGGCAGCGATGGTGACCCGTGTCGCGGTCTGCGGCGGTGCCGGCGATTCGCTGTTCGACGAGGTTCGAGCCAGCGGCGCCGATGTCTATGTGACTGCCGACCTGCGCCACCACCCGGCCACCGAGGCGCTCGACACGGCGAATCGCCGGGAAAGCGGACTCTCGCTCATCGACGTCTCCCACTGGGCTTCGGAGACGGTCTGGCTGAACGCGGCGGCCGAAGCGCTCGAGACCGAATTCGCCCGGCGCGGCTTCACCGTCTCGCTGCAGCATTCGGCGGTCAACACCGACCCCTGGGTCGAACGGTACTGACGAGGAGACCGAGGATGCTCATCACAGACAGCCAGAGAACAGCGCTGCAGACTCTCATCGAACTCACCGCCAACGGGCGCGCTCTGCAGTTCGAACACGACAACCCCAAGCGGGCAGAGGAACTCAAGGAACTCGTCGCCCGCCACAAGGAACTCGGCGAGAGGCGGACCGAGGCCGCCGCTGTTGTGGAAGGCCACCAGCAGGCGATCGACGAAGCCACCCGCCTCATTGAGGCGCAGCGGTCGAAGATCGAGAAGAAGACCGCCGAGCTCAATGACGGAACCGGTCTGACGAGCCGAGACATGGTGAATCTGCAAGAGGAGATCGCCGGGCACGAGGCTCGGATCTCCGAGCTCGAAGAATCGCAGCTCGACGAGATGGAGAAGCTCGAAGCCGCGGAAGGCGAGCTTGCCGCAGTCGATGACCGAATCGCAGAAGTCACGGCCTCCGGCAAAGAGGTGCAGACCGCAGTGAAGGACCGGAAAGCCGAACTGCGCGAACGCATCGCCGAGAACGAATCCGCGGCGTCAGGTCCGCGAAGCGAAATGCCCCAGCCGCTGCTCACCGCATTCGATGCCAATGTCCGGCAGGGCGGTCCCGGAGCCGCACTGCTCACCGGGCCGAACTGTCAGGCGTGCGGCCAGGAGATCGGCGGGGCAGTCTGGCACCGAATGCTCGGCGCCGATGCCAACGAAACCTACGAGTGCGAGGAATGCGAAGCGGTGCTCCTGCGTCGCAGCTGACCCAGACTGAGCCGATCCGTCGACCCGCCGGAAACGTCAGTCCCGGAGGACGATCATGAGATTCGCAGGCTTCGACTTCGTCGGTGATTCGAATTCGACCTCGTAGAACTCCTCGGCCCGAGCCACAAGCTCTTCCGCCGACTCCGGCAGTGCACGGTCATCGGAGAGCAGTCGACCGGCGAACTCTCCTCGGTAGAACTTCGCCCAATGGGAGACGACACGACGCTTTCCGCCGCTGACGGAGACCGCACCCATTGTCACGACCTGGTCGGTGGGACCCGGCCACACGGACCGGTAATCGCTCGAACGGCAGTCGAGGGCCACCTCGGCGGGATCAAGGGAACAGGACTTCGCGAGGATCGGCTTCCAGTACGACGTCAGCTTTCCGAGCGTCCCCAGATCGGTCTTCATCGCCAAACGGTAGGCGGGGATCACATCGAGTCCGTGCACGAGGCCGAACAGGGCGGAGAAGATGTGGACGTCCTGGAGACGTTCGCGCAGCCTCTCGTCATTCTCCGACTGGGCCACGAGTTCGCTCGCGCCCATCGCTTCGAAGAGGACGCCTGAATAGGTGAGCAGCGCGGGAGCGCAGGGGATCTCATCGAGGACCGTGTTGCGTTCGACATCGGCCGCAAGTGACGCCCCGACGCCCAGTTTCTCGAGGGCATCCCGACGCTTCGAGACCTTCTTCAGTGCAGACAGGACCCGTTTGCGCTTCGTGGTGAGTTCCGGAGCCGAGAGACTGTCGAGGTCGAGAGTGGGGCCGGTTGTCGACGGAGTCTTGCCCTCTGAGGGCGGCAGCAGGATCTTCACCACCCCATCGTATGATCCTGTGCTGATTCGGCCGGAACCGGGTGTGGATGAGGTTGATCACGTTCGCACCTTAAGATCCGCTGCGCCTCGGTGCCGGGTGCATGGGGGAGCCCCGGAGCGACTACACTGGGTTGCTTGAGGACAGGTCACCAGACGGTCGCGGCTCTCATTTCGAGGGCTGAGGAACGTCCGGGCTCCACAGAGCATGGATGGTGGGTAACACCCACCCGGGGCAACCCGCGGGCCAGTGCAACAGAAAGCAGACCGCCCAGTTCCGACTGGGTAAGGGTGAAACGGTGGTGTAAGAGACCACCAGGGCGGCGGGTGACCGTCGCTGCTGGGTAAACCCCATCCGGAGCAAGATCAGACAGACGACGTTCGAGGCTGCTCGCCGAGTCGTCGGGTGGATTGCTTGAGGCCGGTGGCAACATCGGTCCCAGATAGATGACCGTCAGGCGAGAAGGGCGACCGACTCGTCGACAGAACCCGGCTTATCGGTGGCCTGTCCTCATTCTCAGGATCATCTGCAGCGCCGTCGTCGACTCGTGACGCGGAGCTTCGTCCGTTCAGGACTGACTGCGACGAACCTTCGCCTTTCCGTCATTGACCGCGATCATCGCAGCCCCCACGATTCCGGCATTGTTGTACAGCTTCGCCGGTTTGAGTTTCGCTCGCGTCTTGATCAGCGGCAGGAACTGGTCATGGGACTTCGAAACACCGCCGCCGACGATGATGACGTCCGGGGCGACGAGCAGTTCGATCTGCGAATAGTACTGCTGCAGTCGAGCCGCCCATTCCGGATAGGACAGCCCCAGTCGGGTCCGCACCGATTCTGCGGCCTGCGTCTCGGCATCGGCGCCGTTCATCTCGATATGGCCGAGTTCGGTGTAGGGGACCATACGACCCTGCGTGAACAGGGCGGTCCCGATTCCCGTACCCAGCGTCGTCAGCAGCACGGTGTTCTTACGGTGCTTGCGCCCGGCGCCGAAGGTCATCTCGGCCAGACCGGCGGCATCAGCATCGTTGAGGAAGTACACGGTGCGTCCCGTGCTCTCCCCGATGATCTCGGCAATCGGCGAACCGATCCAACTCTGATCGAGGTTCGCCGTGTATTCGACACGCCCCTCGCGGATGACACCGGGGAAGCCGCAGCCCACAGGCAGGGAGTCGAGGGCGGCACGGTCGGTGACGAGCTCGAGTTCGACGGCACGCTCACTCAGTGCATCCAGCAGCTTGGCGATCGTCGCGGCCACGGCATCCGGGGTGCTCGGTTTCGGGGTGAGCTCGCGCAGTCGCTTGAACGGCAGGCTGCCAGTCACCGTGTCGACGAGTGCGGCTTTGATCCCGGTGCCACCGATGTCGATTCCGATCGCAAAGCGTGGGGAGGTCTCCGCGGTCATCTCATCCCTCCTCGTGTGCGGGGCCCGCGGCAATCGCGGTGTCGGCATCGGGCAGGGTCAGGATATCGGCACCGGTCTCGGTCACCACCAGCGTGTGCTCGAACTGAGCGGAGCGTCTGCGATCCTTCGTCACCACGGTCCAGGCATCGTCCCAGACGTCCCAGTCGATCGTGCCGAGGTTGAGCATCGGCTCGATGGTGAAGATCATTCCCGGCTCCATCGTCTCGGCGTGGGCGGGAGCAGCGTCGTAGTGGGGGATGATGAGGCCTGAATGGAACTCACGACCGACCCCGTGGCCGCTGTAGTCGCGCACGACCCCGTAGTCGAAGCGCTTCGCGTACTTCTCGATCACTCGCCCGATGACGTTGACCTGACGGCCCGGTTTGACCGCTTTGATCCCGCGCATCATCGACTCATAGGTGCGTTCGATGAGCAGGCGGGACTCCTCATCGACGTCTCCGGCGGTGAACGTGTAGTTCGTGTCCCCGTGCATGCCCTGGTAATAGGCAGTGATGTCGACATTGACGATGTCGCCGTCTTCGATGACGGTCGAATCGGGGATGCCGTGGCAGATCACCTCGTTGACGGAGGTGCACACGGACTTCGGGAAACCGCGGTAGCCCAGTGTCGACGGGTACGCACCGTGATCGCACATGAACTCGTGCGCCACCTTGTCGATGTCATCGGTCGTGATGCCGGGGACGATCATCTCACCGACGGCGGCGAGGGCGTTGGCCGCGATCCGACCGGCCGCACGGACCGTCTCGACCTCCTCGGCGCTGTAGAAATTGTTTCCGCGGCCCTCATCGGCATCGGCCCGGCCGACGTACTCCGGGCGGGGGATGTCCTTCGGCACACCGCGTTCGGGCGAAATCGTTCCGGGCGTGAGCAGGCGAGTGTGAACAGTCATGATGGTGTCGATCCTATGCTGGAAACGCGGCTTTGTCCCGCCGCCCGCGTGCCTGTCGATGCCGCGGCCAAGCCCCGGTGGAGTCTAGAATCGGAAGCAGCCGTGCCAAGGAAGCGGGAGGCAGATTGAGCGACGACACGACAACGGCAGGCCACGAGTTCGCCGGACTGGGCGAAGTGGTGAGCCTGACGAGCGCACCGCAGCAGATCGCCGACCACATCCTCTCCGGAATCGCCGTCGGAGCACTGCCGGAAGGCACCCTGCTGCCGGGCGAACGCACCTTGGCCACAGATCTGCAGGTGTCCCGCTCGAGCGTCCGCGCTGCCCTGCTGCGACTCGAGCGTCTCGGAGTCGTCGAACGCCGCCGCGGCCGTGGGGGAGGGACGTTCGTCAAGACCGCCCGCCCCGAAGCGCTGGCTCCTATGGCCGGCCGGATCGACGAATTCCATGCCGAACGGCGCAACCTCCTCGACGCCCGTGCCGTCTTCCAGAATTCCCTGGCTGCAACAGCGGCGCGCAGACGCACCGAGGACGAGCTGAGCGAACTGAGGGAGCTGGCCGAGGTGTACTCCCAACGCGCCGAGGCGGCCGCCGCCCGCACCGCGGACGCGCAGTTCCATTTCGCCATCGCCCGTGCCGGACACAACCCGGAACTCGTGCGCATGGCCATCGACCTCGACACGAAGATCAACGCCGGTTTCCGGCACGACCCGTTCTCCGCCGAACTCTTCGACCATGCCGTGGACGACCACGCCGCGATCGTCGAAGCGATCGCCGCCGGTGACGCCACCGAGGCCGGCCGACTGTGCGAGGAGCACTTCCGATACACGACGATCGTCACCCCGCACTGAAAATCCCTCCCAGAACTACCTGACGGCGGCCCAGCAACCTCGCGCGAGGTTGCTGGGCC
>NZ_BCSJ01000013.1 GCF_001570805.1 Brevibacterium epidermidis NBRC 14811
TGCTGGGCCGCCGTCAGGTAGTAATTGGGTCAGTTGGCCAAAGCGTGGGCCACGGAGACGGCTTCGAAGCCGAATGCCTCTGCGACGTTGTCGTTCGTGACGTGCCCATTGTGGATGTTGAGACCACGGGCCAGCGCAGAATCGTTCGACAGTGCCTTGTGCCACCCCTGGTCGGCGATCTTCACAGCAAAGGGCAGAGTCGCATTCGTCAGCGCCGCAGTGGCTGTGTTCGGCACCGCACCCGGCATGTTCGCCACGCAGTAGTAGACCGAGTTATGGACGGTGAACGTCGGATCGTCGTGAGTCGTCGGACGAGAATTCTCGAAGCAGCCGCCCTGGTCGATGGCGATATCGACGAGCACCGATCCCGGCTTCATCCCAGCGACCATCTCGTCGGTGACGAGCTTCGGCGCCTTCTTGCCCGGGATGAGCACCGAACCGATGACGAGGTCGGCTGTGGCCAGAGACTTCGTGATCTCGTACTTGTTCGACACTTTCGTGCCGATGGCACCGGCGAAGGTCTCATCGATCTGCCGCAGACGCGGAATGTTGATGTCGATGACCTCGACGGTCGCTCCGAGGCCCAGAGCCATCCGGGCGGCATTCGTCCCGGCCACACCGGCACCGATGACGACGACATTCGCGCGCTCGACACCGGGGACTCCGGACAACAGGATCCCGCGGCCGCCGTTGGCCTTGAGCAGGCTGTGAGCGCCGACCTGAGTCGACAGGCGTCCGGCGATCTCGCTCATCGGAGCCAGCAGCGGAAGTCCGCCGCCGTCGGGCTGGACGGTCTCATAGGCGATGGCGGTGGTGCCGGCCTCCATGAGAGCAGTGGTGAGCGCCTCATCCGCGGCGAGGTGGAGGTAGGTGAACAGGACGAGATCCTTGCGCAGGAAGCCGTACTCCTGGGCGATCGGCTCCTTGACCTTGAGCACGAGGTCGCCGGCTGCCCATGTGGTGGCGGCGTCGGGGGCGATCTTCGCTCCGGCAGCCTCGTATTCGGCATCGGCGATGAAGGAGCCCTCGCCGGCTCCTGCCTGCACGGTGACCTCATGGCCGTGGGCGACGAGTTCATGGACGCCGGCAGCGGTGATGGCGACTCGGAACTCATTGTTCTTGACCTCGGTGGGCACTGAAATGCGCATGGTGTGTCCTTCTCTCCTGATCGTGTGCCGCAGGGGCGGAGGCGGCCGACTTCTCCGTCGGTCGTCGATGGTGACAACTCTATTCCTTAGAAGGTTTGGAGAGCAAACCTTTAAATCTGTTTTCGTCACCAATGATGCGAAATCAGTGCGTCTGGGTGCCAGATAACGCGGAAAACATGATTCCAGTCGGGCTCAGACTGCACCAAAGATGCAGATAGGGCGCTTCCAACGCATAAGCGACACATTCCGTCAGTTCGCGACTTGAAACGGTAAGCTGAAAGCGTCAATGCAGAACCCCGCAGAGGAGAGAAGGCTCGCCATGGGACTCTACGAAGATATCGACGACCCGAACTCGAAGTACTACTTCAACCTCGAGACGAACACCGTGGAAAAGGGCCTGGTCAGCGACTGGACCCACCGCATGGGGCCCTACGAGACCGAGGAAGTCGCCCGCGCCGCCCTGGAGAAGGCACGTGAACGCAATCAGCAGTGGGACGAAGACGACGAGAAGTGGAACGGCTGAATAGATGTCGCGTCAGGAGGAATTCGTTCTCAGGACCGTCGAGGATCGTGAAGTGCGATTCATCCGACTCTGGTTCACTGATGTCCTGGGACAGCTGAAGTCCGTGGCCATCGTCCCCGCCGAACTCGAAGGCGCCTTCTCCGAAGGCATCGGATTCGACGGCTCGGCAGTCGAAGGGCTGTCCCGCGTGTTCGAGGCCGATATGGTGCTCAAGCCCGACCCCTCGACGTTCTCTCTGCTGCCCTGGCGCGGGGAGACCGAGCCCACCGGGAGGATGTTCTGCGATATCCACGTGCCCGGGGGAGAGCCGGCGCCGGCCGATCCGCGCAACGTCCTCAAACGCACTCTGGCCAAAGCCGCCGAACGCGGCTTCACCTTCTATGTGCATCCTGAGATCGAGTTCTACCTCTTCAAGACCGACAATCTCGACCCTGTGTCCGGGATCAGCGACGGCACAGCGCCGATGCCCGTCGACACAGCCGGCTACTTCGACCATGTCAACGGGGGAACGGCCAATGATTTCCGCCGCGAAGCTGTGACCATGCTCGAAGCGATGGGGCTGTCCGTGGAGTTCTCCCATCATGAGGCCGGGCCCGGTCAGAACGAGATCGACTTGCGCTACGCCGACGCGCTGACCATGGCCGACAACGTCATGACGTTTCGGTCGGTCATCAAAGAGGTCGCGATCTCCCAAGGCGTCTACGCTTCGTTCATGCCCAAGCCGATGGCCGATCACCCGGGCAATGGGATGCACACGCACGTCTCCCTGTTCGAGGGCGAGAACAATGCCTTCTTCGAACCGGGGGCCGAATATCAGCTGTCGAAAACCGGCCGACAGTTCATCGCCGGACTGCTCACCCACGCCGCCGAGATCTCGGCAGTGACCAACCAGCACGTGAACTCCTATAAACGCCTCTGGACCGGCCATGAAGCTCCGTCGTACATCTCCTGGGGCCACCGCAACCGTTCTGCTCTCGTGCGGGTCCCGCAGTACAACTCCGGAAAGTCCTCATCCGCCCGCGTCGAGTACCGTGCTCTGGACTCCTCGGCCAACCCGTACCTGTCGTATGCGCTTATGCTCGCAGCGGGACTCAAGGGGATCGAAGAGGGCTACGAACTGCCCGAAGAGGCCGAGGACAACGTCTGGCTGCTCTCTTCCACCGAACGTCGGGCGATGGGGATCGAAGCGCTGCCGCGCAGTCTGTCCCATGCCCTGGAGCTGATGGAGGGATCGGATCTCGTCGCCGAGACCCTGGGCGAAGAGGTGTTCGACTTCTTTCTGCGCAACAAACGGCAGGAATGGACCGATTACCGCGCGCAGGTGACTCCATATGAGCTCGCGAAGCACTTCACCTCGATGTGATGGCCGCTATCACCTCACGCACGACCAGCGTCCCGGAGGCCACCTCTCGGTTCCTCCATGAGCTCGATGAGCTCCTCGGCGTCCCTCTGGCCACTGATTCGCGGTTCGTTGATCTCCTCGTGGCAACCCCGGATCCGCATGGAGCGGCGCTGGGTCTGCTGCGCGTGATCGAGGCCGCGGGGGAGGGTTCCGCGGCCCTGCTGGACGCAGTGCGGACCGGATCGAAGAGCGAGCTGGCCGAGGACGAACTCAACCGCCCCCTCCTGGCCCGGCTCCTCGCGGTCGTCGGCACCTCGGAGGCGATGGTCGACCATCTGGTCCGGCATCCCGACTCCCTGCCGCTGCTGCTCGTTCCCGACCCGTTCCTGCTGATCTCCACGCCTGCCGCCTCGGCGGTATCCCTGCGAGCAGAGATGCTCACGGTCCTCGGTGCGGACCCCGAGGACCCGGCTCCGCGCGCGACTGTGACCGGAGACGAAGGCGTCAAGGCGCTGCGCCGGAACTACCGAGACGCTGTGCTCCGCCTCGTCGCCGACGACCTGTCGGCAGAGACCCCGGACGAGATCGTCGACCACGTCATGGCCGTCCTGTCCGACCTGGCCGCGGCCGCGCTCGATGCGGCCCTGGCCATCGCGCGGGCAGAGCTCGACGAGGCGGCCGGCATCCGTCTGGCGGTCATCGCCCTGGGCAAGACCGGAGCACGAGAGCTCAACTACGTCTCCGATGTCGACGTCGTCTTCGTCCTCGACTCCGCCGAGTCGGAGGAGGACAGACACCTGGCGACCGAACTCGCCCAACGCATGCGCAGCATCCTCTCCGACGCGGGAGGCGAACCCGCGCTGTGGGAAGTCGACACGGCGCTGCGTCCCGAGGGCAAAGCCGGGGCGCTCGTGCGCACGCTCTCAGAGTTCGAACACTATTACGCCGATATCGCGGAGAACTGGGAATTCCAGGCCCTCCTCAAAGCCCGCCCAGTCGCCGGTGACGTCGAAGTGGGGGAGGCATTCTCAGAATCCCTTCTGCCCTTGGTCTGGAAGGCGGCCAGCCGTCCCGGCTTCATCGACGGGATCCGCGCGATGCGGCGTCGCGTCGTCGACCTCATCCCGGCTATTGAGGCCCCACGGCAGATCAAACTGGGCCGCGGCGGACTGCGGGACGTCGAATTCTCCGCACAGATGCTTCAGCTGGTCCACGGCCGCAATGATGAGGACATCCGCACCCCGAACACCCTCGTCGCGCTCGGCGAGCTGGGTGAGCACGGATATATCGGCCAGCAGGACGCCTCTGTCTTCTCCGCTGCGTATCGGTTCATGCGCGTCGTCGAACACCGCGTGCAGATCCCGCGGATGATGCGCAACGCTCTCATCCCCGACGACGAGGACAAGCTGCGGATGTTGGCCCGTTCCGTCTTCCGCTCCGGTTCCCGGACCGGTGACCGCCTCGAAGAGGCTCGACGCGACTATGCGAAGCAGGTCACCCGCCTCCACGAACAGATCTTCTATCGCCCCATCCTCGAGGCGGCCGTCGGCATCCACGGTGCCGTCGTCGATGCGCAGAAACGGGGATCGAGCCTGCAGGCGGCTGCCGATCGTCTCCAGGCCTTCGGATACGTCGACCCGCAAGGCGCATTGAGCCATATCAAGGCACTGACCACCGGGATGTCGCGAACCGCAATGGTCATCAAGCAGGTGCTTCCGGCCCTGCTCGACTGGTTCTCCGATGGAGTCGAACCCGACCGAGCGCTGCTGGCCTTCCGACGGCTGAGCGAATCGCTGTCTTCGTCCGGCTGGTTCCTCAAGATGCTGCGCGACTCCGGTCTGGCCGCCAAATCCGTAGCCGAAGTGCTCTCCCTGTCCGGGTATGCGACGGAACTTCTGCTGCGCCAGCCCGCTGCCGTCGCCTGGCTGGATCGCTATGAGAACCTCGAGGCTCGCGACCTGGCGATCCTCAACGCTGAGGTCGACGGGTTGCTCAAACGCCATGGAGCCGACGCAGTCACCCCGATCCGTGAGACCTACAGCCGAGAGCTGCTGCGCATCGCTCTGCGCGACGTCCTCGACGTCGGAGACCGGGCTGAGATACCCGGTGATCTCTCTGACCTCATGGACCTGGCGGTGCGTGGAGCCCTGCAGGCGGTCCGAACAGACTTGGACGGACCCGAGACTCCGGACTACGAATTCGGGATAATCGCCATGGGCCGCTGGGGCGGACGAGAGATCGGCTACTTCTCCGATGCCGACGCGATGTTCGTGTACCGCCCGGTAGGCGAGGATCTCGACGCCGAGGCACGGGCGAAGCTGAGCAAACATGTGACGAAAGTGGCCCTCCAGCTGTCGTCCCGGCTCAAGGCCAGCGAAGGCGCTCAGGGAGTCGACCTCGACGCCGATCTGCGTCCGGAGGGCAAGAACGGACCATTGGTGCGCAGCTTCTCGTCCTACCAGGCCTACTACGCGAAGTGGTCTCAGCCGTGGGAGGCACAGGCACTTCTACGGGCACGTCCGGTGGCCGGCGACGACGAACTCATCGCTGCCTACCTGGCACTCATCGACCCGCTTCGCTACCCGACGGAGATGCCGCAGAAAGCACTGACGCAGGTGCGCACGCTCAAAGCGCGGATGGAAGACGAACGGCTGCCGCGCAATGCCGACAAGCGTCGACATCTCAAACTCGGCCGAGGCAGCCTCTCCGATGTCGAATGGACCGTCCAGCTCCTGCAGCTCCAGCACGGGCATCGGTTGGAAATGCTGCGCACGACCTCGACTCTGCCGGCTCTCGAAGTGGCCGCGGACGAGGATCTGCTGCCGGCCGAGGATGCCGAACAGCTCGCAGCGGCTTGGCAGCTGGCCACCGATGTACGTTCAGCTGTGATGCTCTTCCGCGGCCGCACCGCCGAATCGCTGCCCGCCGATCACACCGAACTCGAGGCCACGGCCCGCCTGCTCGGTTATCCGGCAGGGGCAGGCCATGACCTCGAAGACGATTACCTGCGCACCACCAGGCACGCACGTTCCGTGATGGAGCACCGCTTCTACGACTTCTGACTCACCGGCCGCGGCAGATCACTGTCGCGATGCCTGTCTCGGCGTCCGCCAAGTCAGATTGCGGTTGAGAGGTCAGTCGTTGAACTCGAGTCCGAGCAGGGCGTTCTCGATCACCTCGGGCAGAGCCGGGTGGATCCAATACTGCCCGGTGGCCACCTCGTCGGCCTTCTGGCCGAAGGCCATCGCCTGGATGAGCGGTTGGATGAGCATCGATGCCTCATGCCCGACAATATGAGCGCCGAGGATGTGCCGAGTCTTGCGATCGGCGATGATCTTCACAATGCCCGGATCATCGGCCATCGCCCAGCCATAGGCGACATCGGAGAACTTCTGCACCTTGATCGTGACATCGTGTCCGGCATCCGCGGCCTGCGCCTCGGTCATGCCGACATAGGCGACCTGAGGAGAGGAGAACACGGCCCCAGGAACGGCATGATGGTTGACCGTGGCGAGGTCATCGGTCCGAGCACTGCCCGGAGCTCCAGCCGCGACGTCGGCGGCCAGGTTACGGCCGACGATCTTCGCTTCGTGATTGGCGACGTGTTTAAGCTGATGGGGTGACGAGATGTCTCCGAGGGCGAAGATGCCGGGCACCGGCTGACCGGCGGACAGAACGCGCTGGTGCTCATCAACTGACAGGCGCTTCCCGTCGGTGATGTCGAACCCGGCGGCTTCGGCGTCGAGCTCGGCCGTGTTGGGGATCCTTCCCGTGGCCACGAGCACACCGTCCGCGGTGATCGTCTCCGGCAGGTCCGCCTCGGCGAGGCGCCCGCTGGGTTCGATGGTCAATGTGACCTCACCGTCGGTGATGTCGATCTGCTTGGCCTGTGCTCCGTGGAGGACGGCGTGGGAGGAGTCGAAGATCCGTGTGAACTCGTCGGCGGCCTCCTCGTCGATATTGCCCAGGAGGCGGGGACCGCGAGCCAGGACGGTCACCTCGGTGCCGAGCGCAGCGAAGACATGGGCGAATTCCATAGCCACGATCCCGGAGCCGATGATGACCAGGCGTCGCGGCTGTTCGGCACGGCGCATCACAGTGTTGGAAGTGAACACGGGGTATTCGTCGGTGTCAATGCGGGCGGTGTCGAGCCCTGCGATATCGGGGATGAACGGGTGGGCCCCGGCGGCGATGACGATGCGATCGGCGGTGATCTCCTCACCGGAGGCTGTGCGCACGGTCTTCTCTCCGGTGAAGTGAACGTGTTCGGGAACAACTGTCACGTTGGGCTGTCGATCGCTGCTGCGGTACTCGCGTCCTCCGGACTCGATCGCGTCGATGCGGGAGAAGATGCGTTCCTGGAGTCCGGTCCAATCCACCTCGGGGTGGGTCGGGGTTAGGTTGTAGCGTTCGGCCTGGGTGGCCTGCTCGGCCAGGGTGGCGGGGTAGACGAACATCTTCGTCGGAATGCACCCGACGTTGAGGCAGGTTCCGCCGAAGTGCCATTCCTCGGCGATGGCGGTCTTCAGACCCGCGAATCGCTTGTCGAGAAACATATTTCCCGAACCGGTGCCGATGAGCAGCAGGTCATAGTGCGTCAAAGTCCATCCCTCCGATGGTGCGTGATCCGACCGGCCGTGTCTGCGGCCGCAGAGCCGAAAGGGCGCCACGGGGATAACCCGTGACGCCCTCACTCTATTCCACTCGGCTGCGCGATCTCAGGTGGCCCGAGATCGGCCGCCGGCCGAGATCAGAGTGCGTAGTAGAGCTCGAACTCCGTCGGTGTCGGACGCAGGCGAGCGACATCGAGTTCGTTCTCACGCTTGATGCGGATCCAGGTCTCGATGAGGTCGGGAGTGAACACATCGCCGGCGGTGAGGAAGTCGTGGTCCTTCTCGAGCTCGTTGAGCGCCTCGTCGAGGGTGCCCGGAACGAGCTTGATGTCCTTGGCCTCCTCGGGTGGGAGCTCGTAGAGGTCCTTGTCGATGGGCTCCGGCGGTTCGATGCGGTTGCGGATACCGTCGAGCCCGGCCATGAGCTGGGCAGAGAAGGCGAGGTACGGGTTCGACGAGGGGTCCGGAACGCGGAACTCGAGCCGTTTGGCCTTCGGCGAGGATCCGGTCACCGGAATGCGGATCGCGGCAGAACGGTTGCGGGCGGAGTAGACGAGGTTGACCGGAGCCTCATAGCCGGGCACCAGGCGGCGGTAGGAGTTGATAGTCGGGTTCGTGAACGCCAGCACCGCGCCGGCGTGCTCGATGAGTCCGCCGATGTACCACCGAGCCAGGTCGGAGAGTCCGCCGTAGCCGTTCTCGTCGTAGAACAGAGGCTCTCCGTTCTTCCACAGCGACTGGTGGCAGTGCATGCCGGAGCCGTTGTCGTCGAAGAGCGGCTTGGGCATGAAGGTCGCGGACTTGCCGAGCTCGAAAGCGGTGTTCTTGATCACGTACTTGAAGTCGAGCAGCTGATCGCCTGCGTGCTGGAGCGTCTTGAACTTGTAGTTGATCTCCTGCTGACCGGCGGTGCCGACCTCATGGTGCGCCCGCTCCATCTCGAAGCCGATCTCCTCGAGCGTCAGCGACATCTTGTCGCGGACATCTGCGTACTGATCCTGCGGCGAGACCGGGAAGTAGCCGCCCTTGAACGGGGTCTTGTAGCCCTGGTTTCCGCCGACCTCATCAGAGCCGGTGTTCCACGCGGCTTCCTGTGAGCCGATCTTGTAGAAGCTGCCGCCGGGAGTGTTCTCGTAGCGGATGGAGTCGAAGAGGTAGAACTCCGCCTCGGCGCCGAAGAAGACGGTATCGGCGATGCCGGTGGACTCGAGGTAGGACTCGGCCTTGGCCGCGACCTGGCGGGGATCGCGCGAGTAGGGTTCATCGGTGAACGGATCGACGATCGAATGGGTGATGACCAGCGTCTTGGCCTCACGGAAGGGGTCGATGTACGCGGACGTGACATCGGCCAGCAGCTTCATATCGGATTCATGGATGCCCTGGAAGCCTGTGATGGAGGACCCGTCGAAGAGCAGACCTTCGGTGATCTCCTCGATGCCGTACGAGGCGGCTGGGAGGTTGAAGTGCTGGACCACACCGGGCAGGTCGCAGAACCGGACATCGACGAATTTGACGTCGTTCTCCGATATGTAGTTGACGAGTTCTTCAGCAGACGAGAACACTTAGGTCTCCTAGTTCGTGTACGGTGGCCGTTTGTCCTGACCACAGTCAATCTTAGTCGCCGAACAATGAAGTGGTGATGTCGCCCGTGTTTCGGGCATGTTTCCTGAGGATCCACTCAGGCCGGATTTCGTAGGCTGGGGGAGTGATCAATCGTGACGACCTTGGTTCCTGGCTCGAAGGACCCCGGTTCGACAGGGAAGAAGACGACTGGCCCGGAAAGCGGCTGGGTCTGCCTGTCAACGGCTCGCATTCTCTGGCCCCGGCATGGAAGCGCATCCTCGCCCTGCTCGTCGACTGGCTGATGTGTCTGGCCATCGCCAATCTCATCGATCCGGCGAATCCGATCCTCGCTCCTGCGATCTTCGCTCTCGAGAACTTCGTGCTCGTGGGAACTCTCGGGTATTCGGTTGGCCATCGTCTCTTCGGCATCGAAGTCCGGCGCCTCGACGGCCACGTGCCGGGACTGATCAAGTCGCTCATCCGCGCCGTTCTCGTCGTGCTCGTCATTCCGGCGCTCATCTTCAACCGCGACAACCGCGGAGTCCACGACCTTGCGGCAGGAACCGTCATCCTCCGCCGCTGACCTCCCCGAACTACCTGACGGCGGCCTAGATACCTCGCGCGAGGTAGCTGGGCCCCCGTCAGGTAGCAATTGGGGATAGGTGAGCGGGCAAAAGGAAGCGGCGCCGACTCGTGTGAGTCGGCGCCGTTCCCTTCTGAGTAAAGTTTTCTGTGGATCAGCGTCCGCGCATGGCCTTGTGGTTCGGGCGGGCCTTGTTCGGGTCGATGCCCTTCGGGATCGGCGGGCGCGAACCCTGTGTTCCCAGAGCGGCCAGGCGATTGCGCACGGCCAGGACCTCGGCGCGGTTGAGTTTGCGCGGCAGCTTCTGCACGGCCGGAACGACCTGCTTCATCGCCAGCTGTCCCTCTTCCTTGCCACCCTGGAAGGTGTGAACCGGGACGTTGGGGAGGATGCGCTCGTGACGCTTCTTCTCCTTGGCGAGCAGCTTCGCGCTGCGGCCCTTCGGACCTTCGCTGAGAAGGACGACACCGGCACGACCGGTCGAGCGGAACACGAGATCCCGGCTCTTCGGATCGACGGCGATCGGCTTCTCATCCATGAGGTATCCGCGACGAGCGGTGTTGAGGACGGCGCCGAAGGCTCCGGGCTGTCCGTCCATCTGAGCGAATGCGGCGGTCTCGGCGAAGCGTCCGAGCATGAACATGCCCAGCAGCAGGCCGACCATGAAGCCGAGGATCGTCGTGAAGATCGCGGTGGTGCCGCCGATGAGCAGACCGATCAACAGGCCGATGATCGTGCAGCCCAGCACGGCTGCGGCCAGCAGCCACGGGGTCGCCTTATTGTGTTTGGCCGACAGTTCGTAGACCTGACGCATCTGCGCCAGACGGCCGGGCTTCTTGTTCGGATCTTTCGGCTTGCGCCGGAAGAGTCCCTTACGCGGTTCTTCGCTCATTCTCTCACTTGCTCTTGAGGGGCGTTGCGGCGTCGCCTCCGGAAATCAGGGGGAGGCCGATGCTCATTGCTCAGCAGTCAAGTCTACCTCTTCGCCAGGGCCGAAGGTATCCACAACGGCCTGCGCTTCCTGTTTGGCCGGCGTGTGCTTGTCCAAGTGCGACAGATGCGAGGGAATCTCCTCGCCGCGACGGCGCATGGCGGTCGCCCACAGACGACCGGCACGGTAGGACGAACGCACGAGCGGGCCCGACATGACACCGAGGAAGCCGATCTCCTCGGCCGCATCGCGCAGCATCACGAAGTCCGCAGGCTTCACCCACCGGGTCACGGGGTGGTGACGGGGCGACGGGCGCAGGTACTGCGTGATCGTGATGAGGTCGCATCCGGCGTCGTGCAGGTCCTGCAGAGCGGAGATGATCTCGTCGTTCGTCTCGCCCATCCCGAGGATGAGGTTCGACTTCGTCACCAGACCGGCCTCGCGGGCCTGAGTGATGACCGACAGCGAACGTTCATAGCGGAACGCGGGACGGATCCGCTTGAAGATGCGCGGAACCGTCTCGACGTTGTGCGCGAGCACCTCTGGACGGGAGGAGAAGACCTCGGCGAGTTGGTCCGGCTTGGCATTGAAGTCGGGGATGAGCAGCTCGACGCCGGTGCCGCGACCGTCGACGTATGAGAGGTCGTGGATCTGGCGTACGGTCTCGGCATAGAGCCAGGCGCCGCCGTCCTCGAGGTCGTCACGGGCCACGCCGGTGATCGTCGAGTAGCGCAGACCCATCTCCGCCACCGAGGCGGCTACACGGCGAGGCTCGTCAGCATCGAATTCGGCCGGTCGGCCGGTGTCGATCTGGCAGAAGTCACAGCGCCGGGTGCACTGTTCGCCGCCGATGAGGAATGTCGCTTCGCGATCCTCCCAGCATTCGAAGATGTTCGGGCATCCGGCCTCCTCGCACACCGTGTGCAGCTCCTGTTTGCGCACGAGCGACTTCAGCGCGGTGTACTCGGGACCGATATGGGCCTTCGCCTTGATCCAGGCCGGCTTGTCTTCGATGGGAGTCTCGGAGTTGCGGGCTTCGACGCGGAGCATGCGGCGGCCTTCTGGTGCGATCGTCATCTGAGTTCTCCTATGCGGTGATGGTCTCGTGCAAGATTTCGTCGAGTCGCTGTGCCACATCTGCGGGGGTGACGGTGCGACCGAGCTCGGCACTGATGGTCGTGGTGTCGGCGTCGGTGATCCCACAGGGGATGATGGACTCGTAGGCGCCGAGGTCGTTGCTGCAGTTCAGGGCCAAACCGTGCATCGTCACGCCTTCGTGGATACGGATGCCGATGGCGCCGATCTTGCGGTCGCGACGCACATCGTCGCCTTTCAGCCAGACGCCGGCCCGGCCCTCGATCGTGGTCGCATCGATGTCGTATTCCGCGAGCAGGGCGATCATCGCGTCCTCGAGCTGGGACACGAATAGCCGGACCTCTTTGGGGTCGTAGAGCTTGTAGATGCAGTACGCGACCAGCTGTCCGGGACCGTGCCAGGTGATCTTCCCGCCGCGGTCGACGTCGATGACATCGGTTCCGTCGGTCGGCCGCTCAAAATCCTCGGTGCGCTTCCCAGCCGTATAGACCGGTGAATGCTCGAGGAGCAGGATCGTCGATCGACGGTGACCTGCGAGCACTTCTTCGTGGTATCTCTTCTGCAATTCCCAAGTCTGCCGATAGTCCGAGAGGACAGGGGCGAACCCGAGCGTTTCTGTGGCCAGGGGCATGGCTCCACACTATGACTCTTGACCCTAGTGTTCAATTTGTTCCCAATCACATCTGTCGACCACCAACGGGGCTGTGGCCCTTGACACACCACTACTTCAGCGACGATCATTGAGCGTTATCAAACGACATTAAACATCATCACTGGAGATGACGAACGATGACATGGGAGTTCCGAGCCACGATCGCTGATGATATCCACCGTGTCGTCGATTCCGATGGTCGCAGTGCGTGGGGTGTCGAGCACAACGATTTCGATGCCGACGATCCCCGAGTTCTCGCCTTCGCCGAGGTGGCACTCCCGAACGGCACCCGTTCCGTTCTCGTCGTCCCGGCTTCGCCCGGTGGGCTCGTCCTCGATGTCGTCCGTGCCTATCAGGGACTGACCGAGGCTGAGCTGTGTACCCTCTTCCTCGGCATCATCGAACAGCTGCGGACGTGCACGCGCCCTGAGGATCGGCTCACTCTGTCCGCGTTCGCCCTCGACGCGGACGGACGCCCGGTGATCGTCCCCGGCGTAACAGCTTCGTTGGCGACGACGCCGCGCCGTGCGCTGGGGGAGATGATCTACCATGCCGTGTACGGACGACCGTGGGCCGAGGTGCTGCTTCCCGTCGATCTCGCGCTGACCGATTCGTCGCCGGCCCTGCGAACGCTCGTTGCCGATCTCCTCGATGACTCGGCATCAGACAGCGGATTGGGCGCAGCCCTCGCCGAGGCGGCCGAATCGTTCCGTACGCTCGACCGTCCCGCGGCACTGCCGCTTGTTCCCGCTGAAAGCGGTACCGCGCCGGAATCGGCGCTGACGGCGCGGCTGCGGGTGGCGTCGGGACTCAGACCGAGCCGGGACTCGAAGGAGACCGTCTCGTCGACGCTCGGAGCACCGGCTCCGCCTCTGCGCGGTGGAGGGGTGTCTCCGCTGCGAGCCGGGGCGAAGAACTCGCGGCGCTCGAGACGGGAACGCCGGCGACCGGTTGGACGAAGACAGCTGCAGGCAGTGGTGCAGAGCGCCGTGGAGCCGCTGTGGTTTCGGCTGAGGAGTGCTCAGCTGTCTCGAGTGTTCGGACGCAGCACCCTGCTGATCGGCATCGCCGTATGCCTGACGCTCGTCGGCGGAATCGTCGTCTGGTCCTCATGGTCGAACACAGCGGCCGTCAGGGGAGAAGAAGCCTCCTCCGGCCAGGGGACGGCTCCGTCTCCCGAGCAGACGTCGCCTCCGAAAGTGGAGGACGTCGCGGAAGTCCTCGAAGACCTGTGCCAATCGCGGGCAAAGGCTCTCAGCGACGGCGATAAGGCTGCTCTGCAGGCGTTGACGGTGCCGGAATCCGCTGCCGCGGCGGCGGATGAGCTCATCGATCCTGCAGCGTATGCCGAGACTGACTATGCGATCGACGTCGAGAACGTAGAGATCGTCGCGACTGACGAGGACCGGGTGGTCGTCTCTGCGCTCATGCGCTCCAGTGCGGGCACCGGTGCTGCGTTGCAGAAGTTCACCGCACAGACCGTCGAGTTCGAACTTGAGAGGGTCGAGGGGCGATGGCTCGTGGCCGAGGTCCGGGAGGTCGCTGCGCCGTGAATGCGAGGTGCTGTGAATGAGCCGGTCCGTGAATGCCCCGAGGGGCCGACCACGAATGGTCAGCCCCTCGGAAGGTAAACGGAAGAGTCAGGCTCAGAGGTCGAGATCGGCCTCGAAATTGCCTTCTTCCAGGCGTGCCTTGATGGTCTGCAGGAAGCGTCCTGCATCCGCACCGTCGACCAGCTGGTGGTTGTAGGTCAACGGCAGGTACACCATGTCGCGGATGGCGATCGCCTCGTCGCCATCGGCCGTCTTCACGGCGATGGGACGACGCACGATCGCACCGGTGCCGAGAATGCCCATCTGCGGCTGGTTGATGATCGGCGTGTCGAACAGCGCTCCGACGGAGCCGATGTTGGTCACCGTGAAGGTTCCGCCCGAGAGTTCGTCCGGCATGATCTTGTTGTTGCGGGTCCGGTCGGCGACATCGTCGATGGCCTTCGACAGACCTGCGACGCTGAGTTCACCGGCATCCTTGATCACGGGCACGAGCAGTCCGCGCGGAGTGTCGACCGCGACGGCCAGGTGCTCATGATCGAAGTAGGTGATCTCCTGCGACTCGAGATCGTACTGGGCGTTGACCTTCGGGTGCACCTGCAGTGCCTCGACGATGGCCTTCGCGAAGAACGGCAGATAGGTCAGCTTCGAACCGTGCTTGGCCTGGAATGCTTCCTTGTTGGCCTTGCGCAGCTTCACAACGCGAGACATATCCACTTCGACGACCTGCGTGAGCTGAGCGGAGACATCGAGGGACTCGCTCATGCGCTTGGCGATGGTCTGGCGGATGCGCGAAGCCTTCTCCGTGGTGCCGCGCAGCTTCGCGACCTCCTCGGGGATCTCGACCTTGAACGGAGCCTTGGGTGCTCCGGCCGGAGCCGCGGACTGCGCTTCCGGTGCGGAGGCAGGGCCGTTCTTCGCGGCAGTCTCGACATCCTGCTTGCGGATGCGACCGCCCACTCCGGTGCCGGTGACCTTCGAGAGGTCGACACCCTTCTCGCGAGCCAGGCGGCGCACGAGGGGAGTGACGTAGGCAGCGTTCTCGCCCACGGTGTCGGCGGCGGCAGGGGCCTGTGCAGCGGCCTCCACCGGCTCTTCAGCCTGAGCGGCCGAAGCGGACTGTGCCGATGCGGTCGCGGCCGGCTTGGGAGCCGACTCCTGCTTCGGTGCTTCCTGCTTGGGAGCTTCCTCGGCGGGGGCCTCCTGCTTGGGGGCTTCCTGCTTCGGAGCCTCTTCGGCCGGAGCTTCTTCTGCGGGGGCCTCTTCCTTGGGCGCTTCCTCAGCCGGTGCGGATTCGGCCGGGGCACCGGAGCCGATGCGGGCCAGAGGAGCGCCGACCTCGACGGTGTCGTCCTCTTCCGCCAGGTGAGCCTGAACGACTCCGGCGACGGGGGAGGGGACCTCGGTGTCGACCTTGTCGGTTGAGACCTCGAGGAGTGGTTCGTCGACCTCGATCTCTTCGCCGACTTCCTTGAGCCAACGCGTCACGGTGCCTTCGGTGACGGACTCGCCGAGCGCGGGCATCGTGATCTCGGTGCCTTCGGAGGAACCGGAATCCGAAGCGGCCGGAGCGGATTCCTCCGCAGGAGCCTCTTCAGCTGCCGGTGCCTCTTCGGCGGGAGCTTCTTCGGCCGGGGCCTCTGCAGGCTCTTCGGCGGGTTCCTCGGCAGGAGCCTCGTCCTCGGAGGAGGCACCGCTGCCGTCGCCGATGTAGGCGAGGTCGCCGCCGACCTCGACCACGTCATCTTCTTCGGCGAGGATCTGCTCGAGAGTGCCCGCGTACGGGCTGGGGATCTCAGTGTCGACCTTGTCGGTCGACACCTCGAGCAATGGCTCGTCTACCTCGACTTCTTCGCCCACTTCCTTGAGCCAGCGAGTGACAGTGCCCTCGGTGACCGACTCTCCGAGAGCCGGCATCTGAACGGAATTCGACATGAGTATTCGTCTCCTCGGATCTTATGAGTGGAAGTGCAGGGGTTTTCCGGCCAGGGCCAGGTGGGCCTCGCCGAGCGCTTCGTTCTGCGTGGGGTGCGCGTGGATGAGCTGCGCGACTTCCTCGGGGAATGCTTCCCAATTGACGATGAGCTGAGCTTCACCGGCCTGTTCGGACAGACGCGCTCCGATTCCGTGCACACCAACGACCGGGCCGTCCTTCTCGCGGATGACCTTGATGAGACCCGTGGTGCCCAGGATCACAGACTTGCCGTTGCCGCCGAGGTTGTACTCGAGTGCTTCGACCTGATCCTTGCCGTACTTCTCTTCGGCCTGTGCCGAGGAGAGTCCGACGGAGAAGATCTCCGGCTCGCAGTAGGTGACGCGCGGGATGCCCGATTCGACGACCGGTGCCGGGTTGAGCCCGGCGATCTCCTCGGCGACGAAGATGCCCTGACCGAATGCTCGGTGGGCCAGCTGGAGTCCGGGGACGATATCGCCGCACGCAAAGATGTTGCCGACGCCGGTGTGCAGACGCTCGTTGGCCAGGACGAATCCGCGATCCATCGGGATGCCCTGCTCTTCGAATCCGAAGCCCTCGGTGACCGGGCCGCGGCCGACGGCCACGAGGAGGTACTCGGCTTCGAGCGTCGAACCGTCTTCGAGGGTGACCTTGACACCGTCGGCGGTCTCTTCGACGCCCTTGAACATCACGCCGAGCTTGAACTTGATCTTGCGCTTCTTGAAGGCGCGCTCGAGGTTCTTCGAGATGGTCTCGTCTTCGTTGGCCACGAGGTGCTTGAGGCCCTCGACGATCGTGACGTCGGCTCCGAAGGAGTTCCAGACGCTGGCGAACTCGACGCCGATGACGCCGCCGCCGAGCACGATGGCCGATTTCGGGACCTTGTCGAGCTGCAGGGCCTCGGTGCTCGTGATCACGCGGTCGGTGATCTCGAGTCCGATGGTCTTCGACGTCGAACCGGTCGAGAGCAGAACGTTCGTGCCCTTGACGGTGTGGTTGCCGTCTTCACCGGCGACCTCGACGGTGTCCTTGCCGGCGAGCTTGCCGGTTCCGAAGTAGGTGTCGATTCCGCGAGCCTTGACCAGACCCTGCAGACCCTTGTAGTTGCGGGTGATGACCCCGTCCTTGTACTCGAGCACCTTGGCGATGTCGATCCCCTTGAACTCGGCTTCGATGCCGAAGGTCTCGGAGTTCTTGGCGGTGTCGGCGACTTCTGCGGCATGCAGAAGAGCCTTCGTCGGCACGCAGCCACGGTGCAGGCAGGTGCCTCCCACCTTGTCGCGTTCGATCAAAGCGACCTTCATGTCGAGCTCTGCGGCGCGCAGAGCAGCGGCGTAGCCACCGGTTCCGCCACCCAGAACGACAAGGTCGTAGGTCAATTCGTCACTCACGGATTTCTCCTCGTAGCTGTGAATAAGCCTGCAGTACGCAGCTTTCAGTCTTATCTTTCCACTTTTCTTGCGCGGGGCGAAGAAAAACGCTGTCTGATTGGACACAGGTGGGCATCATCACGTTCACCTCGACAGCGGGTAGAAACATTGGGCTCAGGCCTTCGCCTTCGCGATTTCGATGAGGGTGCGCACCGCTGCTCCGGTCGCGGCCTTCGGTGTGTAGCCGAAGGGTGCGGACCCGTTGAAGCTCGGCCCGGCGATATCGATGTGCGCCCAGCTCGCATCCTCGGCAACGAATTCCCGCAGGAACGCGGCGGCGGCGAGCATGCCTCCGGGGCGCGGTCCCGAGTTCGTCAGATCGGCGGCGGTGGAGTCGAAACCGGAGAGCATCTCCTCGGGGATCGGCATCGCCCACATCTGTTCACCGGCCACGGACGCCGAGGCGATGACCTCAGCCCGTGCGGCTTCCGAACCCATGACTCCGGAGGTGCGTTCACCGAGCGCGACGATCTGAGCGCCGGTGAGAGTGGCCACATCGATGAGCAGGTCGGGGTTCTCCGCACCTGCGTCGTGGAGGGCATCGGCGAGGACGAGACGGCCTTCGGCATCGGTGTTCGTGACCTCGACGGTCTTGCCGCTGCGCATCTTCAGTACATCGCTGGGACGCTGCGCAGAGGATCCGGGCATGTTCTCGGCCATCGGCAGCCATGCGGTCACTCGCACCGGCAGCTTGAGGTCGGCGATGCCGAAGAGCGCCTGCACGACGGCCGCGGAACCGGCCATATCGGACTTCATGTCCTCCATGCTCTTCGCGGGCTTCAGCGAGATGCCGCCGGAGTCGAAGGTGATGCCCTTGCCGACGAAGCTGAGATGATGCTTGGCTCCGCGTGGCGCGTATTCGACCTTGACGAGGCGGGGCCCGCGGGTCGAACCCTGGCCGACGCCGATGATTCCTCCGTAGCCTCCGGCCTTGAGCTCCTTCTCGCCGAGGACGGTGACCTTGAGCTTGCGGTCCTTGGCCTGGTCCTTGACGATCTCGGCATAGGACTCGGGGTAGAGATCCAGCGGGGGAGTGTTGACGAGGTTGCGGGCTCGGTTGGTTGCGGCCGCGATGACCTCACCGGCGTCATGGGCGGCGGTGAAGGTCTTGCCCTTGGGGCCGATGACAGTGATCTCGCCCGGGGTCTTGCCTTCGCTGCGGTAGTCGAGGAACCGGTAGGCACCGAGTCCGGCACCCACGGTGACCGCTTCGACCTCGGCCGGAGTAGCGGCGGGCAGAGCCAGAGCGATCGACTCGACTCCGTCCAGGGCGCGCAGTGCTGCACCGGCACCGCGGCGCAGCGATTCTGCTGTTGCGGCGACATCGGTATCGTCGGCATCGAAATCGCCGAGGCCCACCAGCAGGACGGAGCCGGCGGCGACACCCTTCGGAGCGGGAACACGAGCGGTGGATCCGGCCTTTCCGCTGAACCCGATCGCCTGGGCCGCGGCGTCAAGCGCGGTCTTCGCCGCCTTTGCGCCTTCGAGCCCGAGGACCTTCGAGTCCGCTGCTGCCAGCACCAGTACGGAGGCGGTGGCCTTCACCGGTGAGGTCGTGGAGTAGCTGCTGAGGGTGGATGCACCAGCCATGAGTTCCCTTTCAGTCGTCTTTGAACGTTGATTCGATCCTAATGCCTAACACGTCCGCGTGCTGAAGGAGTGAGGCAAGCACGTGCTGAAGCGTTGCGGGACTCTGACATATTCTTGAGTGCGTGTACTCATTGATCTTCAGACTCCTCTTCGTTCCGATGGATGCCGAACGGGCCCATCACCTCTCGTTCACCGCTCTGCGGTTCCTCGATTCCGTGCCTCTGCTCGGACGGCTGCTCCGCTTCGTCTGTGCCCGCGGCACAGTCCGACCGGTCGAGGTGATGGGTCTGCCGTTCGCCAATCGGGTCGGCCTGGCCGCAGGTTTCGATAAGAACGGAGTAGGTGTCCGCGCACTGTCCTCCCTAGGCTTCGGCCATATCGAGGTCGGAACGATCACCGCCCACGCCCAGCCGGGCAATGATCAGCCCCGGCTGTTCCGTCTGCGGAAGAACCTCGCTCTTCTCAACCGGATGGGGTTCAACAATGACGGAGCTCGCCAGGCTTCGTTCAACATCGCCGCCGAACGGACGAAGATCGACGCCCTCCCGCAGCGGCTGCGCCCGATCGTGGGCATCAACATCGGCAAGACGAAGGTCGTCGAGGCGGCCGATGCAGTTTCCGACTATGCCTCTTCGACCCGTGCGCTGGCTCCCTTGGCCGACTATCTCGTCATCAATGTCAGTTCACCGAACACCCCCGGTCTGCGGGATCTGCAGTCCACGAGCAGCCTGGAGCCGATCATCACCGCAGTCCGCGACACCGCCGCCGAGGTGGTGGACAGTCCGCGATCGAGGCTGGGACATGTGCCCCTGTTGGTCAAGATCGCACCGGACCTGGCCGATGAGGATGTCGTCGAAATCTGCGATCTCGCTCTGCGCACCGGAGTCGACGGACTCATCACGACGAACACGACGATCGACCGGTCCGTGCTGACCGGCGCCGAGGCGAAGTTCGCCGAAGGCCAGGCCGGTGGAATCTCCGGACGCCCCGTGGCCGAACGCTCGCTCGAAGTGCTGCGTCTGGTGAAGAAGCATGTGGGCGATGAGCTCACCGTCATCTCCGTCGGGGGAGTCGCGGATGCGAAAGACGCCCGGGCACGAGTGGCCGCGGGCGCCGATCTGGTTCAGGTCTATTCGGAGATGATCTACTCCGGTCCGTTCTTCCCCGGCCGCATCGTCCGCGGCCTCGAGTCGAGCCGACTGCTCACTCGGGGTACTGACGCCGCTTGACCTGCGGCTTGGGCATGCGCAGCGGACGCAGCTGGATGCTGCGCATGACGGCATAGAAGGTGATTCCCCGTTCGACTTCGCCGAACTTATTGCGCAGTCGGTTCTTCAGGATGTAGTTGAGCACGAACCCGTCGAGGACGATCAGCGCGATGAGTCCCCAGACCGCATAGGTGAAGTACTGCTGAATCTGCACCGGCTGGGTGAAGGCGATGACGAGGATGAGGATCGCGGCGGGGATGAAGATCTCGCCGATCGAGAAGCGAGCATCGATGTAGTCGCGGATGTACCGACGCTGAGGTCCTTTGTCACGGCGGGTGAGGTACTTCTCCTCACCGTTCATCATGCCGATGCGCGCGCGATCACGCTCCTGCCGCTGCTGTTCCTTGGCCTTCTTGTTCGCAACCTTGCGATCCTTGTTCACCAAGGGCTGACGGCGCGCAGACTCCTGTTGGCTGCGCTTGGGCGTGGGCCGTCCCTTCTTCGCTTCCGCATCGCGACGGGCGTCGGCTTCTGCGGAGAGGTCGTCATGGACTGGCTGAGAGGCAGAGGTTTCGTCCTCCGCGCGAGATTTTTTGCTTCCGAACACGAGATGAATACTACCTTTGGAGAATGAGCGAATCGACTTCAGCACTTGACAGTGCACAATTGCATGCCGAACTGGACACCATCTTCGACGAGGTCCTCGGCAATCTCACGGATCTCGTAGCCATCCCCTCCGTCGCCTGGCCGAGCTTCGACGCCGCGAATGTCACGGCCAGCGCCGAGGCGGTCGCCGGCTTGGCCAGCGACCTCGGCCTCGACGTCGACATCCTCAGCGCCGACCAGCCCGACGGAACCCCTGGATACCCGGCCGTCGTGGCCTCCGTGCCGGCGCCCGAAGGCGCCCCGACCGTCCTCCTCTACGCCCACCACGACGTCCAGCCGCCCGGACGCGCCGAGGACTGGGACACCGAACCGTTCGTCGCCACGCGCAAGGGCGATCGTCTCTTCGGTCGCGGAGCCGCCGACGACAAAGCCGGAATCATGGTCCACCTCACGGCTCTGCGGCTGCTGGCCGACCGCCTCGGCGTCGGTGTGACTCTGTTCTTCGAAGGCGAGGAAGAGGCCGGCAGCCCGAGCTTCCGCAATTTCCTCGAGACCTATCGGGATCGTCTGCGCGCCGATGTCATCGTCGTCGCCGACTCCGGAAACTGGGCCGCGGGGACCCCGGCACTAACGACGAGCCTGCGCGGAATGTGCGCCGTCGAATTCGAGGTCTCCACTCTCGACCATGCGGTGCACTCGGGAATGTACGGGGGAGTGGCACCAGATGCGATGCTCGCAATGACGAAGCTGCTGGCCACTCTCCACGATGACAACGGCTCCGTCGCAGTCGCCGGACTGCACTCGAGCACGGACACGGACATCGACTACGCCGAGGCGACGCTGCGCACCGATTCCGGAGTCCTCCCTGACACCGAACTCATCGGCGCAGGCACCCTGGCCTCCCGACTGTGGACCCAGCCGTCGATCACCGTCATCGGCCTCGACATCCCCGACGTGGCGGTCTCGTCGAACACCCTGCAGTCCTCGCTGAAGGCCAAACTCTCCATCCGCCTCGCACCCGGCGACACCCCCGACTCGGCGGTCAGGGCCGTCGAGGACCATCTGCGGGCGCACCTGCCCTTCGGTGCGCAGCTGAGCATCGGTGAGACCGAAGGCGGCAGCCCTTGGCAGGCCGATGAGAACGACCCCGTGGTCCAGACCGCCCGACAGGCACTCACCGATGCCTGGGGCACCGAATCGGTGACGATGGGCATCGGCGGCTCCATCCCCTTCATCGCCGATCTGCTCGAGGTGTTCCCCAGCGCGTCGATCCTCGTCACGGGCGTCGAAGACCCGGACGCCCGAGCCCACAGTGCCAACGAATCGCTCTACCTGCCCGACTTCAGGGCCGCGATCGTCGCAGAAGCCCTGCTGCTGCAGCGCCTCGGCGAAAGAGGATGACACGAGCGGGGAATAGCTTGCACGGCACCGATGTTGACACCGGTGTAGCCTGGGGACAGGAACGCGAAAAGGAGTAACTATGACTGTGACCGAAAAAGCTGAAGCCACCCATGAGGTGGAGCTGTCGTCGACCGCTGCCGACAAGGTCCGCAGCCTGCTGGAACAGGAAGGTCGCGACGACCTGCGCCTGCGCGTGGCTGTCCAGCCCGGCGGATGCTCCGGACTGATCTATCAGCTCTACTTCGATGAGCGCTACCTCGACGGAGACGCAGTCCGCGACTTCGACGGAGTCGAGGTCATCGTCGACCGGATGAGCGTTCCCTACCTCAGCGGTTCGACCATCGACTTCTCCGACACCATCGAGAAGCAGGGCTTCACCATCGACAACCCCAACGCCGGCGGCTCCTGCGCCTGCGGAGATTCGTTCCACTGATCAGCCTCGGCTGAGGAGGAACTCTTCTCATGGACCTGGAAGATCTGCGTGCCGTGTCGTACACGGCCACGCAGTCCCAGGTCCTTTTGTCGTATAGGGCGGGGCTCTTCCCGATGGGAGTCGGCCACGGCGGCTCCGGCCGGATGGGATGGTGGGCTCCACGCCGCCGCGGAGTCTTGTTCCCCGGAGACCTGCGGGTGACCAAGAGCCTGCGCAAGTCGATGAAGCACTTCACCTTCACCACCGACCGAGCCTTCATACACGTCATCCGCTCCTGCGCCGACCCACGACGGACAGGCAGCTGGATCACCGAGGAGATGATCCAGCTCTATATGGGCCTCCACGAAGACGGATGGGCCCATTCGGTAGAGGTATGGAACGAGGACGAACTGGTCGGCGGACTCTACGGAGTCGCCATCGGATCGTTCTTCGCCGGCGAATCGATGTTCCACACTCTGCGTGATGCGTCGAAGGCGGCGCTGGCCCACCTCGTCGGGCTCTTCGACGGCATCGACGTCGTCAGCGGAGAACGACGCCCCGCCTCGGCGGATGACGATGAGAAGCCGGGCGACTGGCTCATCGATACACAGTGGCAGACATCACATCTGTCCACCCTCGGCGTGTCGGAGATCAGCGGCCTCGAGTACTCCGCGCACCTAGATTCCGCGCTCAGGGGCCGCATCTGTCAGGATATTCTCAACAAATGAACATCTGCAGGTGAATTTCTACCGCTTGTAGCGGTAGTCTTGTGGGTGACAGAGTAAGTACACGTCTCTCGGCCTGACCTGGAGACGCAGAACGTTGTGAAAGGCTGCACGTGGATTCTCCGAATCAGTCAGGACCGCAGCGGTCCTGGGCGAAGCGGCTCGGCATTCTGAGCGCCGTGTTGATACCGGCGTTGCTATCGGGTTGCACTAAAGAGCAGATCGCCACAGGATTTTTTCCCGTCGAGTCGAAAGGCGCGACGAGCCACACGGACGCCTATACAGCGCTGTGGAACGGCGGCTGGATCGCCCTCCTCATCGTGGGTCTCATCGTGTGGGGCCTCATGCTGTGGGCCATGGTCGCCTACCGCCGCCGCAAGCATGATCGCGGTCTGCCGGTGCAGATGCGCTACAGCATGCCGATCGAAATCCTCTTCACCGTGACTCCGGTCGTCCTCGTCCTCGGGTTCTTCTTCCAGAACGTCCAGGTCATGGAGCAGACGACGGATGACACGACCCCCGGCGAGCAGGTCATCGAAGTCGCTGCCAAGCAGTGGGCCTGGGACTTCAACTACGAGACCGAAGACGTCTACTACGCCGGCACTCAGGTCGAACTCGACGGCACCGAGAAGCCCGAGGAGACCGCTCCCGTGCTCTACCTCCCGGTCGACACCGACCTGGAGATCCGTCTGCACTCCCGCGACGTCCTCCACTCCTTCTGGGTCCCCGCCTTCCTCGAGAAGCGCGATATGATCCCCGGCCACGATCAGAGCCTGCATCTGCGCGCCGAGAAGGAAGGCGAGTACGTCGGCAAGTGTGCCGAGCTGTGCGGCGAGTACCACTCGGAGATGCTTTTCAACGTCAAGGTCGTGTCCAAGGAAGAATTCCAGGACTACACGCAGTCGCTTGCCGATCAGGGCAACACAGGCCAACTGGGACCGGAGTACGATCGCAACTGGTACCCGAAAGAAGGTGCTGAGAAATGACCGCCACGATGGATCAGGCGGCTCTTGACGCTCCAGTAGTTCCACGGAGCAAGGGCAAGATCATCGTCGACTGGATCACGTCGACTGACCATAAGACGATCGGGTACATGTACCTCATCGGTTCGTTCTTCTTCTTCTGCGTCGGCGGTGTGATGGCGCTCATCATCCGTCTCGAGCTCTTCGAGCCCGGAATGCAGATCGTTGAGACGAAGGAACAGTACAACCAGCTGTTCACCATGCACGGCACGTTGATGCTGCTGATGTTCGCCACCCCGCTGTTCGCCGGCTTCGCCAACGTCATCATGCCGTTGCAGATCGGTGCACCGGATGTGGCTTTCCCGCGACTGAACGCCTTTGCGTTCTGGATGTACCTCTTCGGCAGCCTCGTGGCCATCTCCGGATTCCTCACCCCGCAGGGTGCGGCATCATTCGGCTGGACCGCATATGCACCATTGAGCAATACGACGTTCACACCGGGCGCCGGTGGTAACTTGTGGGTCCTCGGACTCGGTCTGCAGGGCTTCGGAACCATTCTCGGCTCCGTCAACTTCATCACCACTGTGATCACCATGCGCGCACCGGGCATGACAATGTTCCGGATGCCGATCTTCACCTGGAACGTTCTGGTCACCGGCATCCTCGTGCTCATGGCCTTCCAGCCCCTGGCAGCATCGCTGCTGGTGCTCGGCTCCGACCGCATCCTCGGTTCCCATGTGTTCAGTCCGGGCAACGGCGGACCGATACTCTGGCAGCACTTGTTCTGGTTCTTCGGTCACCCGGAGGTCTACGTCATTGCGTTGCCGTTCTTCGGAATCGTCACAGAGATCTTCCCGGTATTCAGTCGCAAGCCAGTCTTCGGCTACAAGGAACTCGTCTTCGCGACAGTCGCCATTGCTGCTCTGTCGGTGACCGTGTGGGCACACCACATGTACGTCACGGGCGTCGTCGCACTGCCGTTCTTCGCGTTCATGACGATGCTCATTGCGATTCCGACAGGTGTGAAGTTCTTCAACTGGATCGGCACGATGTGGAAGGGCTCGATAACGTTCGAGACGCCCATTGTGTGGTCGATCGGCTTCCTCGCCACGTTCCTCTTCGGTGGTCTCACCGGCGTCATCCTGGCCAGCCCCGCCCTCGACCAGCAGGTGTCTGACACCTACTTCGTCGTGGCTCACTTCCACTACGTGGTCTTCGGTACCGTCGTGTTCGCGATGTTCGCCGGATTCTACTTCTGGTGGCCCAAGTGGACGGGCAAGATGCTCAACGAGAAGCTCGGACACATCCACTTCTGGATGCTGTTCATCGGCTTCCACGGAACCTTCCTCGTCCAGCACTGGCTCGGTGTCGACGGAATGCCGCGTCGTTACGCCGACTACCTGCCGCAGGACGGCTTCACCTGGATGAACCAGGTGTCGACGGTCGGTTCGCTGCTGCTGGGTCTGTCCATGGTTCCGTTCTTCTGGAACGTGTGGATCACCCACCGCAACGCACCCAAGGTGACGGTCGACGACCCGTGGGGATACGGAGGATCGCTCGAGTGGGCAACCTCGTGCCCGCCCCCGCGTCACAACTTCACCTCGCTGCCGCGGATCCGTTCCGAACGTCCTGCGTTCGACCTCAACCACCCCGAATTGCTCGAGTATGCGGGACACTCGCATGAAGAGCAGCTGACGGCAGGAGGAGCAGTCAAGTGAGAGCTTCCATCTTCGTCTTCATGTTCTCCGCAGTGTTCTTCGTGATCGTTGGGATCATCTACGGCTTCGCCACCGACTTCGGAGAGCTTGCCGGGTTCCCGGCACTGCTGCTCCTCGGTGCGATGTCCGCGATGATCGGCATCTACCTGTGGCTGACTGACCGCCGTGTCGGTCGTCAGCCCCAGGACAACGACGATGCTGAGATCTCCGATGCTGACGCCGACTACGGTATGTTCAGCCCCTGGAGCTGGTGGCCCATCACCTGCGCCGGTGCTGCAGCTGTTGCCTTCTACGGAATCGCAATGGGTTGGTGGATCTTCCCGTTCGGTGTCGTGATCGGCATCGTTGCGCTCATCGGACTCACCTATGAACACGATCGCGGCGATTTCGCCCACTGATTCGGTGAACTGATTACCCAGCTATGGTGGCCCGGACTCGAGACGAGTCCGGGCCACAATGCTATTCACCAGCTGCCAGCCGGCCAACACAGCGGAGCAGGAACGTTGTTCGGACCGAGACGCTACCCCCGGAGAGCCCATCGATGCCTACCGGACTGTGAGTGGCCTTCCGAGGCCCTCAGAGCCAGTCGCCGAGTCTTCCTAGCGGTTGCGGTGCCCCAGCAGGTCAGTGGCTGCCGACGAGAACTGCTCCGACTATGGACTTCCTGGACTGATCGTCGGATTGCACCTGGTGGCGCCTCTGGAGTCCGACGGTGTTGTCGAGTGACCCAACTGATAGGTTGTCGCATTACTCATCTGAATGATGTCGACCCACTTATCAGACACGGGCTAAGTGATTTCTGCGGTGCACGGCTGGCACGACTGGCAGAAGGCGATTCTGGTGCACGTTGTTGGTCTGAAGTCATCACTTTCTTCGGTGAGCATTTCAGAACATTCAGTACCAATTCGCCAGATCGCACCATTGCGAAGAGGCTGTTGTGCCGACCCAATCGTCTTTAGCGACTTGTGGTGCAGCACTGTTCGTGGAGATGGTTCACGATGACCCCTGCTCCAGCGCATGCATATGGGCTGTAGGTCGGGTCTGAGGCAGTCGGGGAGGTGGCCGCACCCAGTTTGCAGGAACTTTGTCCGATAAGCGACCAGACACTACACCTTTGGGATCTGAACATGGACGGGGCATAGCGAAGAGGTCGAGAGGGCACCGGCGCGATCTGCGTCGAGGCGTCTGAAGCCCGGGTGACAACCTGTGGTCTGATAAGGCACCGTGCAACGGGTCTAGGGGAGTGGCATACTCCGATTCTCCACTTCTCTCGACAGACTGCCGTCCAAATTGCTGTGCCGAGCTGACGCGCACGTGGTCGTGCGTTCAGAAACTACCTGTGAGGCCGTCTAGGGCCTTCGGAAGTATCGGACGGGTAATAGCCATCCAGTAAGTGTTGAACGCGCCCGTGGTGGTCCAGAGCGATTCGAGAAGCAGCGGGTGACTCACAGTGCGTTAGTCGAGCGGTTCCGAAGGAGGAGGACAGAGTGCATGGCGGGGGAGTGAGGCACGTCCGGACCGTCTGTGAATAGAGCGAGGGGCTCAGCAGTTGAACTGCTGAGCCCCTCGAGCTTGGCTGGACTGACCGGTCAGTGTCCGAGCTCGTTGTTGTTCGAACCCTCGACCGCGTCGTGGTCGTGGTGCGAAGCTTCGAGCTCCTGCTTCGTCACCGGAGCCACGCGATCTTCGAAGAAGAAGCGAGACAGACGTGCACGCAACTTCTCCATACCCGTGATCTTGCCCTCGGCATTCGGTTCGGCCGGAACGTAAGCCGGCGATTCGAATGCGGTGATCTTCCACAGCTTGTGCGGAGGAAGAGCCTCGTGGCGTTCGAGGAACTCACCGTGCGGCAGACGGATGATGTGGGCCGTCTCCCGTCCGTGCAGAGCGATCTCGCGGTCCTTGCGCTGAAGTGCCAGGCACATGCGCTTGGTAATGACATAACCGATGATCGGTCCGAAGAAGAACAGGAACCGGAAGATGTAGATCATGTCGTTGAGCGACATCTGGAAGAACACGGCCACGATGTCACCCGATGCAGCCGCCCACATGTTGCAGTAGAAGATGATTCCTGCAACGCCGATGGCGGTACGAGTCGGGTTGTTGCGCGGACGATCGAGGATGTGGTGTTCCCGATGGTCCTTCTGCAACCACGCCTCGAAGAACGGGTAGATGAACATGACAGCGAACACGCCGCCCATGACGATCACGGCACTGTTGATGTTGAACGAGATCGGCCATCCGAAGATGTAGAACTCGAACCAACCCGGAACGATGCGGAGGAATCCGTCGGCCCAGCCGATGTACCAGTCAGGCTGCGTACCAGCCGAAACAGGTGACGGGTCGTAGGGACCGTAGTTCCAGATCGGGTTGATCGTGAACAGAGCCGAGATGAGTGCGAGCAGACCGAAGATGAGGAAGAAGAATCCTCCGCCCTTGGCCGCGAAGGTCGGCAGAACCGGCTCTCCGACGACGTTCTTCTCGGTGTTGCCTGCACCCGGGTACTGGGTGTGCTTGTGCACGACGACGAACATCAGGTGGATGCCGATGAGCGCGATGAGCAGAGCCGGCACGATCATGATGTGCAGGGTGTACAGGCGCGCCACGATGTCGATGCCCGGGAACTCGCCTCCGAAGAGGAAGAACGAGATGTAGGTTCCCACCAGCGGCAGCGACTTCAGGATGCCGTCGATGATTCGCAGACCGTTGCCGGAGAGCAGGTCATCGGGGAGGGAGTAGCCGGTGAAGCCGGCAGCCATGCCCATGATGACGAGCAGAACACCGACGACCCAGTTGAGCTCACGCGGGCGACGGAACGCACCGGTGAAGAACACACGCAGCATGTGGATGCTCAAGGCAGCGACGAAGAGCAGAGCGCCCCAGTGGTGCATCTGTCGAATGAACAGACCGCCGCGGATCTCCAGCGAGATCGCCAGAGTCGAGTCGTAGGCTTCGGAGATCTCGACGCCGCGCAGCGGCAGCCACGGTCCGTCATAGTGCAGCTCGCCCATGGCGGGCTGGAAGAAGAACGTGAGGAACGTTCCCGACAGGACGACGATGACGAAGCTGTAGAGAGCAACCTCGCCGAGCATGAACGACCAATGCGAAGGGAAGATCTTGCGACCGAACTCGCGCACGAGGACGGATGCCCCGACGCGGGTTTCGGCGAAGTTCGCCGCCTTCCCGATGGTGGTGGTTGGCTGTGTAGTACTCATGGGTGGTTGATCTCCCAGAACGTAGGTCCGACAGGCTCAGGGAAGTCCGACTGGGCAACCAGGTAGCCTTCGCTGTCCACGGTGATGGGCAGCTGAGGAAGCGGTCGTTTGGCCGGGCCGAAGATGACCTTGCAGTGTTCCGTCACGTCGAATGTCGACTGGTGGCAGGGGCACAGCAGGTGGTGCGTCTGGTGCTCGTACAGCGCCACGGGGCAGCCGACGTGCGTGCAGATCTTCGAGTAGGCGACGATGCCGTCGTGCGACCAGTCCTTGCGGTCCGGATCCTCTTTGAGTTCCTTGGGATCGATGCGCATGAGGAGCACGGCCGCCTTGGCCTTCTCGTTGATCGGGTGATCGCTTGCTTCGTGATCGCCGATGCCCGAAGGCAGGACGTGGTAAGCCGAGCCGATGGTGACTTCGTCGGCCTTGATCGGACGCTCGGAGTCCACAGAGGGGATTCCGCCCGGATCGCGGATCAGCCGAGTGCCCTTCTCCCATAGCGTGTTGAACAGCTTGTCGCCCGGCAGCGGACCGAGGTCGCGGAAGACGAGGACCGCGGGCAGCGGAGCGATCGCAAGTGCGGCGATGAGCGTGTTGCGGATCAGCGGGCGACGGGCGATGCCCGATTCTTCCTTGGCCTGGTGGAGGATCTCGAGCGCAATTGCCTGATCCTCTTCGCTGCCGCCGATGTCATGACGTTCGTCGATGCCCTCGTGATCGCTCATGAGGTTCTTGGCCCAGAGCACAGCGCCGAAGCCGATGGAGAACATCGCGACAGCGGCGCCGAGGCCGACGAACATGTTGTGGAGGCGGATGCTCTGCATCGATTCGCCGGGGGTGAACAGGAAGTAGGCCACGATGAACCAGATGGTTCCGATCATCGAGAGTATGAACCAGGCAGCTACCTGTCGTTCGGCGACCTTCTCGGCGCGCGGGTCCGAGTCGGACAGGCGCGGTTTGTGCTCGGGCAGACCTGGGTTCGTGAACCCGTTCAACTCCTCGAGCTGGCTGCCGCCGCCGGAGTGCTCTTTCGAGGTCATTGAATTCCCCGTCTATTCTCGTAATTGATGGTGAACGACACTGTCAGACTCACTTGGCCCTGGATGACAGCCACACTGTCAGACCGATGACGGCAGCAAGTCCGAAGAACCAGATGAACAGACCCTCTGCCACTGGTCCCAGCGAACCGAGCTTGAAGCCGCCGGGGGAGGGGTTGTCCGAGACTTCCTTGACGTAGGCGATGACATCGCGCTTGTCTTCGGGAGTCAGGTTCGCGTCGTTGAAGATCGGCATGTTCTGCGGGCCGGTCTGCATCGCTTCGTAGAGGTGCTTCTCAGACACGTCGGCCAGGTTCGGTGCATACTTGCCGCGAGTCAGCGCACCGCCGGAGCCGACCACGTTGTGGCACATGGCGCAGTTGGTGCGGAACAGACCGCCGCCGGCAGCCGGGTCGCCCTTCGAAGCATCGAGGTACTTATCTTCGGGGACTGCGGGTCCGGGGCCGAGCGAAGCAACGTAAGCAGCGAGCTGAGCAGTCTGCTCTTCATCGAACTGCGGTTCCTTGACGCGAGCCTGCGGGCCGTTGGCCTGCAGCGGCATACGTCCGGTGCCGACCTGGAAGTCAACAGCAGCGGCGCCGACACCGATGAGGCCAGGTCCGGCCTTCGTGCCTTCGGCGTTCATGCCGTGACAGGTGGCGCAGTTGGCCGCGAAGAGTTTCTTGCCTTCTTCGATGTCAGAGGCGCTGGCTGTGTCCGCCTTGGCGCTCGAAGTCTGCGTGAAGAGTGCATAGGCTCCGCCGGTCAGCAGCAGTCCCACGAGAAGAAGCGCGACCAGCGCCATGGGGTGTCTGCGGCGATCTGCTAGAAGCTTCACTTGATCGTCCTTTGCTTGAAGTGTTGTGAGTCCTGGGGGCCGAGCATCTCAGGCCGGCTACTGGAGCAGGTAGATGACGCCGAAGAGACCGATCCAGACGACGTCGACGAAGTGCCAGTAGTAGGACACGCAGATTGCGAATGTGGCTTCGTGGTGACCGAACTTCTTCGCTCCGTAGGCACGTCCGATGACGAGCAGGAAGCAGATCAGTCCGATGGTCACGTGGATGCCGTGGAAGCCCGTGGTCAGGTAGAAGACGGAACCGTAGCCGTCGGAACTGATGGAGATGCCCTCGCTGACGAGAGTCGCATACTCCATGACCTGACCGGAGACGAAGATCGCGCCCAGGGCGAAGGTGAGGTAGAACCACTCGACCATTCCCCATTTGGCGATGTTGAACAGCGAGCCGGTCCGCCGTGGGCGGAACCTCTCGGCTGCGAACACGCCGATCTGGCAGGTGAACGAAGACGACACCAGGATCAACGTGTTGCCCAGGGCGTAGGGGATGTCGAGGATCTGGGTCCTCGCCTCCCATAGCTCCGGCACGACGGATCGGACGGTGAAGTACATGGCGAAGAGCGCGGCAAAGAACATCAGGTCGCTCGCGAGGAACACGATGAAGCCCACCGTGGTCACATTCGGACGATTGACAACCGGATGTGCTGGCGCTGTTTGAGATGCAGTGGCAGTTGACACAACCCCATTATTACCCGTCTCGGGGTGAGTTTTCATCTTTTACCCAGGTTTCGAGAAAGAAATTTCTACACGACGTAGCAAAAACCGCGATTTGGTGCCGAAATCTCGATTCGGAAGCACCTTCCACCCGCGTGTCGAAGTCGCGATAGTATGCCGCAGGTAAGGTCCGCCCCATGCAACGGGGCGGCGGCAACGCCTAGTGAGAGTTCAAACGGATGACCGATTCCACGCCCATGACCACCACGGCAGCCCTGGCGTCCGAGGCCAGCACCACGGTTCCGGCGGCCGATGTGAACTGGCCCGACCTGCTTATGGCTCTCATGCACCAGCAGGACCTCGACGGCGTTCAGGCGGCTTGGGCGATGGATCAGATCATGTCCGGCAAAACCGCTGATGTGACAATGGCCGCATTTCTCGCCGCGCACCATACGAAGGGGGAGACGGTCGAGGAGATCGCCGGTCTTGTGGCCGCGATGATGGACCATGCCGTTCCCCTGCCCGGTCTTGAAGACTCCGTCGACATCGTCGGAACCGGAGGCGACCGCGCGAAGACGGCGAACATCTCCTCGACTGCGGCCATGATCATCTCCGCGGCCGGTCAGCGGGTCGTCAAACACGGCAACCGCGCGACATCCTCGGCGTCGGGTTCGGCTGATGTGCTCGAAGCACTCGGCGTGCGATTCGACATCACACCCGAGCAGACCGGTCAGATCGCCCACGAGGTCGGGCTGGCCTTCTGCTTCGCCAACGTCTTCCACCCGTCGATGCAGTTCGTCGCCGCAGTGCGGCGCCAGATCAACGTCCCCACGGCCTTCAACATCCTCGGCCCGCTGACGAACCCCGCTCGGGCTCGGCATACGGCCATCGGCGTCGCCGACGCCCAGATGGCTCCTCTCGTCGTCGGCACTCTGGCCAAGCGCGGCCATCAGGCCGTGGTGTTCCGGTCGCGTGACGGCCTCGACGAGCTGAGCAACACCGCTGCCAACGATGTGTGGGAAGTCCGCCACGGCGAGATCGAACACACGACCTTCGACGCACTCGATCTCGGCTTCGAACGGGCGACGAAGGACGATCTGCGCGGCGGCGGCCCGGATGAGAACGCCGCCATCACCCGAGCGGTACTGAACGGTGAGCGATCGGCCGTGCGCGACATCGTGGCCATCAACGCCGCAGCGGCTCTCGTGGCCGCGGACGAATCGGCTGTGGGTTCCTTCACCGAACGCTTGGCTGTCAAGCTCGAGACTGCGGTGGAGACGATCGACAACGGCGGCGGAGCGAATAAGCTTCAGCAGCTCATCGACGTCTCACACCGGGTTGCTGAGACGAACCGCTCCTGAGCTGTGCGCGTGGCTGGTCGCTCCCTGTCGGGGCAGCGACCAGCCACGGTCGTCTGCGGGGATCACGGAGATGAGTTCGGCGGTCTCCAGCCAGCCGGCCAGCAGTCGAGTCTCCTCCGGAAGTGAGTCGGTCTCCTGGGGCATCGGACCGGGGGCGGGCACCCATTCGGCCGTCGACTGCAGTGCCGTCAGGGACTCTCCCATCGACGGCCTCGCCGAGACATGGCCAGCGCCGGCGAGTTTCCCGTGGCGGATGATCGCCAGGTCCCACCCGGAGTCGAATCCAGGCGCGGCCGCAATCAGTTCGGGCACTCTCCGCAGCGCCGAGACCTGTTCCGCCCGTGAGGCTATCGCCACCGCGGAGCGCATCGCGTCACGGACCTCTGCGGCCGTTTCGAATCTGGCCTCTCCGGCCAGCCGCTGCATCCGCTCTGCGGCCAAGCGCTGCAGTGAAGACAGGTCACCGGCGAGCAGATCGATGAGTTCGCTGATGGAGCTCCGATAATCGTCCGTATCCGTGATTCCCGCGCACGGACCTCCGCACTGACCGACTTGTGCACTCACACAAGGACGATGTTCGCCGAGGCTGCGCTTCGTGATGGTCGCTGTGCACCTCTTGACCGGGTAGAGGGTGTCGAGGAGTTCCTTGACCGCCTGTGCTGACTTCCGCGATCGGAACGGTCCCAACGGCGGGGCGGGGGAGCGTTCGAGAGCCGAGTTCGCCCGGACCACCGACAGTCGTGGAAAGAGCTCATCGCTGAGCACGATCCATGAATTGCGTTCCGGATTCTTCGATCGTCTGTTGTAGGGCGGCGCCAGCTCGCCGATGAGGCGGATCTCGCGGACTTCGGCCTCCAGCGCGTGAGCGCAGGGAAGGCAGCTGACCTCCTGCGCCGCGGTGATCATCTCGGCCATGCGGCCGCGGTTCTCCGAGGCGTTGAAATACCCGCGCACCCGCCTGGCCATATTCCCGGACTTGCCGATGTAGAGGACACGGCGTGTGCCGTCGAGGAACATGTACACGCCGGGTTCGGACGGAACGCCCTTGGCCAGATGGGATTTCGCCTGTCGCTTCGCCCAACCGGACTGCCGGACGGTGGACAGCTCCTCCAGGGTGGTCACACCGTAGCCGCCGAAGCGTTCGAACAGATGGTGGAGGAGCTCGCCGGTGGCGCGAGCGTCGGAGAGCGCACGGTGATCGGGTTCGACCTGAGTGCCGAAATGTGCGGCGAGGGTCGAGAGCTTGTGATTGCGCACTTCGTCACGGCCGACGACACGGCGCGCCAGCGTCACGGTGTCGAGCACCGTGGACGCCGGCCAGTGGTAGTCGAGGCGCTCACACGCCGAGCGGAGGAAGCCGATGTCGAAGGGCGCGTTGTGGGCGACCAGCACAGCGCCGATGGAGAATTCGAGGAAGCTGGGCAGAACCGAACTGATCGAAGGGGCGTCATCGACCATCGCATGGGTGATGCCGGTGAGCCGGGCGACGAATGGGCTGATCACGGAGTGCTCGGGTTTGACGAGGGTCTGGAATTCGCCGATGACCTCGCCGCCGCGAGTTTTGACCGCACCGATCTCGGTGATCTCCGACTGTCCGGCCCGGGTGCCGGTCGTCTCGAGGTCGACGATGACGAAGGTGACGTCTGACAGGGGAGTGCCGAGACTGTCGAAGGACAGCTGAGTGTTGTGCAGTGCGCTGGGTGCGCGGTCGAACGGGGCGGTCATGATGTTCAGTCTCTCAGGTGTCCCTGACACGAGCAGTCAGCATCGTTCACACCGAAGAGCCGTCGCCGTCGTCGGGAGAACGATGGCTCGGAAGGTGGAAGAACAGGCCGACCGCTCCGCCGATGCCGACGGCCAGACCGATGAGCAGGTACCAGCCCGGCAGCGGTCGGAAGAAGATGACGCCGATGAGCAAGAGCAGGACTGCACCGAGGGCCGCGGCCCAGGACAGGACCAGAGTGGGCGAAGCGGTGCGCCACCCGATCGGTTCAGCCGGTTCGGGTTCCCAATGCTCGGCATCCTCGAGGGCGTCGCGGACATCCTCGGCGGGCATATCGCCCATGGTCGCCGAGGGCTCGGCGATCTGTCGGACGAGGTCATCCCATTCCTCGTCGCTGATGCGGGATCGGTCCTGTCCGATCCTCTCCGGATCGGGAACGTCTCGTCGCCAATCCTCCCGGCCTTCGTCGTCGGGAGTCGAAGCGCTTCCGTCGTCGTTCATGTCTGTTTCAGCAATTCCTCCGGCCGAGCTATTCCCCGGTCTCCGACGGGGAGTGAACGGCCGCCTCGGTGCGAGCTGCCTGCAGGACCGCCTCGGCGATGGTGTCCGCATCGAAATCGAGGGTCGCGACGTGTCGGGACCGGCGTAGGGCGACGATGTGCGGCGGGTGCGGAAGGTCCGAACGCAGCGCGCGCTGCGTGCGCGGACCGACGACATTGTCCTCTCCGGAGATCATGGCGGTGACGGGGCAGTCGATCTTCCACAGGTCCTCACGCACGGTCGTCAGCGCGCGATGAAACGAAGCCATGGGGGCCAACGGCGTCCTATCGTAGGCGTACTCGTCACGGTCCGGATGGGCGATGTCTCCGCCGATGGACGGGATCGTGCGCACGAAGTGCTTGAGCACTGGCAGCAGTGGAGCGAAGGGGGAGTCGACGTAGAGGGCGGGATTGACGACGATGATCTCGTCGGGTGATGCCTCGGCCGCGGCCAGAGACAGGGCCAGGGCTCCGCCCATCGACAGTCCGGCGACGATGACCCTGTCATGATCGGCCTGCAGCCGGCCCAGCTCCGTGCGCGCCTCGCCGAGCCAGTCGGCCCATCCCGTGGAGTCCATGTCCTGCCAGGTGGTGCCGTGTCCGGGCAGCAGGGGAACGCTGACGTCGATGCCCTCAGCGGCGATCGCGCGGGCGATCGGCACCCAGGAGACAGGGGAACCGGTGATCCCGTGCAGGAACAGGACCGCGGTGGATGAACCGGCGCCGAGGCTGCGGAAAGCGGCCGTCGGATCCGGCCTGAGTGTGAAATCGATCTCCATGGTTCCAGCATGGCACGGATGCGACGTCAGCGGCCTTCGCTGTTCATGGTTCTTGTCGATATATGATTGCCGAGGACGACAAAGAGTCGTAGTCGGAAGGGTGCGCGTGTTCTACTGGTTTCTCAAGCGGGTCCTCGCCGGACCCATCCTGCGGATCCTCTTCCGTCCGTGGGTGCGCGGCCTGGACAATCTGCCGGCCGAAGGTCCAGCGATCATCGCGGGTAACCACAACCACTTCATGGACTCGATCTTCGTCCCGCTGCTCGCCCCACGCCCCGTCGTGTACCTGGCGAAGAAGGACTACTTCACCGGCCGCGGAATCAAGGGAGCGGTGACACGCTGGTTCTTCAAGCTCAACAACCAGCTGCCCATGGACCGCGGCGGCGGCTCGGGATCCCAGGCTTCGCTTGAATCGGGATTGAAGGTTCTCCGCGAGGGCAACTCGCTGGGCATCTACCCCGAAGGCACCCGCTCGCCCGACGGAAAGCTCTACCGCGGGCGTACCGGCATCGCCCGCCTCGTCCTCGAATCCGGAGCACCTGTGATTCCCGTGGCGATCATCGGCACGGACAAGCTGCAGCCTGCCGGCCGCCTCGTCCCCAAACTCCGGCGTGTCGGCGTCGTCTTCGGCTCACCGATGGACTTCTCGAAGTACGCGGGCCTTCCGGTCGATCGCTTCATGCTGCGGTCCGTCACCGACGAAATCATGTACGAGATCATGCGCCTGTCCGGTCAGGAATACGTCGACACCTATGCGTCGACGGTCAAGACGAAGCTGCTGACGAGCGCGAAGCCGAAGAAGTCCGAGTCTGAGAAGGACTCGGCTAAGGGCTCAGGTGCGGCGAAGGCCAAAGGCACCGCGAAGACACAGGGCGCCGCGAAGACACAGGATTCCTCGGGCCGGGACGAGCCGGAATCGGGTACAGAGAGCCCATCGACTTCGGCCTGACAGCCCCGACTCCTTCCGCTCGGAACTGCCTGAATGACAACCATGTGACATGTTCGAATACTGCGATAACGGCGACACGCTGAAATTGTTACCTCGAGGTGTTTGTCCTGGCCGGGACGGCAGAATAACTTGGAGTTGTTGAATCCCACTGTAGGTTCGCTGGGAAGAGGGCTAGAATGACTATGTTCTCGGTCCTTCCAAGCGACCTTCGCTTCCCCCAGGGACTTTAAGGAGGAGTCGGTGTGAACCGCTCAAGTCATGAAAGCGTCGACATGACGCCGATGCCGTCAGCAGCTCAAGGGCTGCTGTTCGATGATGATCTGCCCGTACTCGATGAAGAGGCCGGCTACCGCGGTCCCACCGTCTGCAAGGTCGTCGGCATCAGCTACCGTCGCCTCGACTACTGGGCGCGCACCGACCTGGTGACCCCGTCGATCCGCAATGCGACCGGATCCGGCAGCCAGCGGCTCTACAGCTTCCGTGACATCCTCGTCCTCAAGATCGTCAAGCGGCTCCTCGACACCGGCGTCGGACTGCAGTCGATCCGCACAGCGGTCGAGCACCTGCGCTCCCGCGGCGTCGAGGATCTTTCTCAGATCACCCTCATGTCAGATGGCGCCAGCGTCTTCGAGTGCACGTCACCCGATGAGGTCGTCGACCTCCTCCAGGGCGGACAGGGCGTATTCGGCATCGCCGTCGGTCGCGTCTGGAACGAAGTCGAAGGCACGCTCTCCGAGTTCCCGAGCGAACGGATTCCCGAAGACGACGCGGCGCTCGAGGCCATGGACGAACTCGCTGCCCGTCGCGCACGCAAGTCCGGCTGACAGCCGGCAGAGAACTCACACCACCACCGAGGCGGTCCGCTCAGTTCGAGCGGACCGCCTCGGTTTTCGTATGGGATCTGATGGATGGCGTCTGCGGCGCATCGATCGTGACATCGACAGCGCGTGATGTTCCTGTGAATGCAGAACTGCCGCCGCGAAGTCAAGTTCGCGACGGCAGTCGAATTGCTGCTGGGGGAGCGGCGTCTAGAGACTCACTTCTTCTCGGACTGCTGCGCACCGTTCTTCGCCGGGGCGGCGCCACGCCGACCGCGGATGTTCTCCGAACGCAGTGCGCGTTCGAGAAGAGCATCGAAGGAGCCGGCGACGTCCTCGGCGGGCTTGCCGGGCCAGGAATGGATCGGGCGTGCCGATCCCTGAGCCTGCTGCAGGACCGCACGTTCGGCCAGAGGCGGATTGAGCACGAGCGGACCGAACATCTCACGCATCTCCTGGATGCGATAGTCATGCTCGGTCGAACCGGCACGCACACGGTTGACGACCAGGCCGAGAGGCTGCAGGTCGGCGGCGCCACGCTGCCGCAGCTCATCCGTCGCGCGCAGCGCACGGTCGGCAGCCGCGACGGAGAACAGGCTGGGCTCGGTCACTACTGCGACTCGGTTGCTCGCCGTCCACGCCGTGCGGGTCAGACCGTTGAGGCTGGGCGGACAGTCGATGAGGACGAGCCGGTAGCCTTTGGCGATCCGAGTGAGGGCATCTTGGAGCCGGCGCAGATAGCGCTCGGACAGCGAAGGCCGATCGAATTCTGCGGCACGCGGAGAACCGGAGATCACATCGAGGTGGCCGAGCCTGTCGCCGACCCACCCGGACGGGATGATCGCCTCGGACAGGATCTTCTGGGACTTCGGAGCAGCGAGCACATCGGCGATGTCGACACGCGTCGAGGTCGGCACATCAAGGCCGGTCGACGAGTCCGCCTGCGGGTCCATGTCGACGACCAGGGTGGGAATCCCCCTGTTGTAGGCCGCCGAGGCCAGACCGAGCGTCACGGATGTCTTACCGACTCCGCCTTTGAGGCTGCTGATACTTAGGACAAGCACCCTCCTACGTTAACGTATCGGCGGCTGCCGAGCCGTGCCGACCACGCCGAGACTCACGTCTCAGTCCAAAGTGACCCCCCGGTCGCAGAGGTGTTCCAGGTCACTGAGTAGAGTATGTTTCCGACAGCTTGTCGAACAGTCGCCCAGTGCGGCCGATACAGAAGTGAGAGACACCTATGTTCTCTAAAGTTCTCGTGGCCAACCGCGGAGAGATCGCCGTCCGTGCGTTCCGTGCCGCCTATGAGCTCGGAGCCTCCACAGTCGCAGTCTTCCCCTATGAGGACCGCAATTCCGAACACCGCATGAAGGCTGACGAAGCCTACATGATCGGTGAAGAGGGTCACCCTGTCCGCGCCTACCTCAGCGTCGAAGAGATGCTGCGGGTGGCGAAGGAAGCAGGCGCCGACGCCATCTACCCCGGCTACGGCTTCCTCTCCGAGAACCCCGATCTGGCACGCGCCTGTGCCGAAGCCGGAATCACCTTCATCGGCCCGAAGGCCGATGTGCTCGAACTGGCCGGAAACAAGGTCCAGGCACTGGGCGCCGCACGCAATGCCGGCATCCCCGTGCTCGACTCCACCCGTCCTTCGGCCGATATCGCCCAGCTGCTCGCCGATGCCGAATCGATGGAATACCCCCTCTTCGTCAAGGCAGTCGCCGGCGGCGGCGGACGCGGAATGCGCCGCGTGGCACAGGCCTCGGATCTCGAGGACGCCCTCAAGGCCGCCATGCGTGAAGCCGAAGGCGCCTTCGGCGATCCCACGGTCTTCATCGAGCAGGCCGTGCAGCGCCCCCGCCACATCGAGGTCCAGATCCTGGCCGACAACGACTCGAACGCGATCCACCTGTTCGAACGTGACTGCTCGGTGCAGCGCCGGCACCAGAAGGTCGTCGAGATCGCTCCGGCCCCGAACCTCGAGCCCGAGATCGCGGCCGCCCTGCACGCAGACGCCCTGAAGTTCGCGAAGGCCCTGGGCTACCAGAACGCCGGCACCGTGGAGTTCCTCCTCGAAACCGACGGTCCGCGCGCCGGAAAGCACGTGTTCATCGAGATGAACCCGCGCGTCCAGGTCGAGCACACCGTCACCGAAGAGATCACCGACGTCGACATCGTGGCCTCCCAGATGCGCATCGCCGCCGGGGAGAGCCTCGAGGAGATCGGCCTGCGCCAGGAGGAGATGCGCATCAAGGGCGCCGCTCTGCAGTGCCGCATCACCACCGAGGATCCCGCGAACTCCTTCCGTCCCGATACGGGAACCATCACCGCCTACCGCTCTGCCGGTGGTGCAGGCGTGCGCCTCGACGGTGGAACCGTCCATGCCGGTGCCGCCGTCAGCCCCCACTTCGACTCGATGCTCGTGAAGCTGTCCTGCCGCGGCCGTGACTTCGCTCAGGCCGTCGGCCGTGCCAAGCGCGCGCTGGCGGAGTTCCGGATCCGCGGCGTGTCCTCGAACATCGGATTCCTGCAGGCCGTCCTCGACGATCCCGCATTCGTCGCCGGTGACCTGTCCACGTCCTTCATCGAAGAGCGCCCGCAGCTCTTCGATGCGCGTGTGAGCGCCGACCGCGGCTCGAAGCTGCTCGACTACCTCGCCGATGTCACGGTCAACCGTCCTCACGGCGAACCCGGTCTGCGCATCCGACCCGGCGACAAGCTGCCGAGCATCGACCTCTCCGCGGCTCCTGCTCCGGGCAGCCGTGACCGCCTCGCTGAGCTCGGCCCCGAGGGCTTCGCTCGCGCGCTGCGCGAACAGACCGCTCTGGCCGTCACCGACACGACGTTCCGTGATGCCCACCAGTCGCTGCTCGCGACCCGTGTGCGCACTCGTGACCTGCTGGCCGTCGCCGGCCACGTGTCCCGGATGACGCCGGAGCTGCTGAGCATCGAGGCCTGGGGCGGTGCCACCTACGATGTGGCCCTGCGGTTCCTCGGTGAGGATCCCTGGGAGCGTCTCGAGGCCCTGCGCGAAGCGGTGCCCAACATCAACCTGCAGATGCTCCTGCGCGGACGCAACACCGTTGGCTACACCCCGTACCCGACAGAGGTCACCGACGCCTTCGTCGATGAGGCCGCTCGCACAGGCATCGACATCTTCCGCATCTTCGACGCCCTCAACGACGTCGAGCAGATGCGCCCGGCGATCGAAGCCGTGCGCGGTACGAACACCTCGGTGGCCGAGGTGGCTCTGTGCTACACCTCTGACATCCTCGATCCGCGGGAAGAGCTCTACACGCTCGACTACTACCTGCGCCTGGCCGAGCAGATCGTCAATGCAGGTGCCCATGTGCTCGCCATCAAGGACATGGCCGGACTGCTGCGTCCCGCCGCCACGGCCAAGCTCGTGACGGCCCTGCGGGAGAACTTCGACCTGCCCGTCCACGTCCATACGCACGACACTGCGGGCGGACAGCTGGCCACCCTGTACGCTGCTGCTTCTGCCGGTGCCGATGCTGTCGATGCCGCCTCGGCGGCCATGGCCGGAACCACGAGCCAGCCGAGCCTCTCCGCACTCGTCGCCGCCTTCGAGAACACCGAACGCGACACGGGCATCAGCCTCGATGCCGTCAGCGACCTCGAGCCCTACTGGGAATCCGTGCGCAAACTCTACGCACCCTTCGAGTCCGGGCTCGCCGGACCGACCGGTCGCGTCTACCGCCACGAGATCCCGGGCGGTCAGCTGTCGAACCTGCGCCAGCAGGCCGTGGCACTGGGCCTGGGGGAGCGGTTCGAAGACATCGAGAAGATGTACGCGGCCGCCGATTCGATCCTCGGCCACCTCGTCAAGGTCACCCCGTCGTCGAAGGTCGTCGGCGATCTGGCGCTTCACCTCGTCGGTGCCGGAGTTGCACCGGAGGAGTTCGCTGAGAACCCGGACAAGTTCGACATTCCGGATTCCGTCATCGGATTCCTCAACGGCGACCTCGGTGATCCTCCGGGTGGATGGCCCGAGCCGTTCCGCACGAAGGCTCTGGCCGGTCGCTCCGCCAAGCCGCTCGTCGAACACCTCGAACCTGCGGATGCACAGGCCCTGGAGACCCCGGGCCGGGACCGCAAGGACAAGCTCAACGAGCTGCTGTTCCCCGGACCGACGAAGGAATTCCTGGCGATGCGCTCGAACTTCGGAGACCTCTCCGTCGTCGAGACCTCCGAGTACCTCTACGGACTCACCGGCGGCGAAGAGCATGCCGTCGAACTCGCCAAGGGCAAGAACCTGCTCATCGGCGTTCAGGCCATCGGCGGAACCGACGAGCGCGGCATGCGTTCGGTCATGTTCACCCTCAACGGTCAGCTGCGTCCCCTGCAGGTGCGTGACCGGTCCGTCGAAAGCGAAGTCAAGACGGCAGAGAAGGCTGATCCGAACAACCGCGGCCATGTCGGCAGCCCGTTCGCCGGCGTCGTGACCATGCAGGTCAACGAGGGCGACAAGGTCGAGGCCGGCGACACCGTCGCCACGATCGAAGCCATGAAGATGGAAGCGACGATCACCACGCAGACGGCAGGCACCGTCTCCCGTGTGGCCATTGCCGACGTCCAGCAGCTCGAAGGCGGAGACCTCGTCGTGGTGATCGATGCCTGAACGCGAGATCCGGCTGTGGGGCGACCCCGTGCTGCGCAGCCAGTGTGAGCCGGTGACTGTCTTCGACGAAAACGTCGAAGCGCTGGCCGCCGACCTCGTCGACACCGCACGGCCCGAGGGCCGTGCGGCCGTCGCCGCCCCGCAGATCGGCGTCGGTCTGCGGGCCTTCGGCTATGACCTCGATGGTCGCACCGGCTATGTCATCAATCCGGAGATCGTCGAGCTCGGCGGGGAGCTGCGCGATATCGAAGAAGGCTGTCTCTCCGTTCCCGGACTGTTCTTCCCCACCCCGCGCTATGAGTTCGCTCGGGTGCGCGGGGTGGATGCGAAGAATCAGCCAATCGAAATCGAAGGCACGGAAGTCTTCGCTCAGATGCTTCAGCACGAGGTGGGCCACCTCGACGGGCAGGTCTACATCCAGACCCTGCCCGCAGAGCGCCGGCGGGAAGCCATGAAGGCGATCCGCTCGGCGGACTGGTTCCTTGCACGCATGTCCTGAGCACATCGATTCGCTTACCGTCGACTCGCACACCGTCGACCAATTCGACTAAGAAGGAGAAAGTTTATGAGCATCCAGCGCACAGCCGTCATCGGCAGCGGACTCATGGGAGCCGGAATCGCCGAGGTGCTGGCGAAGTCCGGTCTCGACGTCATCGTCCGTGAGATCAATGAGGAGGCATCGGCCGCCGGTCGTGCTCGCATCGAGAAGTCCCTGGCTCGCGCCGTGGACAAGGGCAAGCTCGATGCCGCTGCCCGCGACGAGGCCCTGGGCCGGCTGCGGTTCACCACCGATATCAATGATCTCGCCGACTGCCAGCTCGTCATCGAAGCAGCAAGTGAGAACGAAGACATCAAGAAGTCGATCTTCGCCGAACTCGACAAGGTCGTCACCGACCCGGAGACGATCCTCGCTTCGAACACGTCATCGATGCCGATCATCCGCTTCGCCCAGTCGACCTCGCGTCCCGAACGCGTGCTCGGCGTCCATTTCTTCAACCCGGCACCCGTGCAGCCGCTGGTGGAGATCGTCTCCTCGATCCTCACCGCCGAGGATGTCCGCGACACCGTGACCACGTTCGTCGCCGATGTGCTCGGCAAGAACCCGATCCAGGCCGATGACCGGCCCGGCTTCATCGTCAACGCCCTGCTCATCCCGTACCTGCTCAGCGCGGTCAGGATGCTCGAGTCCGGGTTCGCGACAAAGGAGGACATCGACGCAGGCATGGTGGGCGGCTGCGCGCACCCGATGGGCCCGATCAAGCTCGCCGACCTCGTCGGACTCGACACCTGCCTCTATGCCGCGCAGAGCATGTATGAGGAGACCGGCGATCCGGCCGCGAAGCCGCCGATCCTGCTCTCTCGCATGGTCGATGCCGGACTGCTCGGTGTGAAGTCCGGACGCGGCTTCTACGAATACTGAGTCGAATCACCCGGATAAGACAGGTCCGCCCCGAACCGAATGGTTCGGGGCGGACCTGTTTCCGTCTGCAGACTCTGCTCGGAGATCAGCCGGCCAGCAGCTTCTCATAGCTGGCCAGCCGGACGCAGGCCACGAGCCCCTTGGCCGCGAGTTCGACCTCATTAAGGGTCGGCATCGTCGGGGCGATGCGGATGACGTTGTTGTGCGGGTCGAGCCCGTACGGATGAGTGGCTCCGGCAGGTGTGAGCTTCACTCCGGCCTCACCGGCGAGTTTGACCACCCGATCGGCGATGCCCTCCATCGTCGTCAGAGTGATGAAGTAGCCGCCGTCCGGTGAGGTCCACTGTGCGAGTTCGTCTGCTCCGAGTCCGACCTCCAGCGCCGTGAGCACGGCCTCGAACTTCGGAGCGATGATCTCAGCGTGCTTGCGCATATGAGCTTCGACACCGGCGGAATCGGAGAAGAACCGGACATGTCGCAGCTGGTTGATCTTGTCCGGACCGATCGCGACATTTCCGAGGTTCGCTCGCATCCAGTCGACCGTGGCCGGGCCGCCGGCGAAGAACGAGACTCCGGCGCCCGCATGAGTGATCTTCGATGTCGAGGCGAAGATCCATGCTCGTTCGGGATGACCCGCCTCGGCGCACAGGCTGAGGATGTCGAGATTGTTCGGATGGTCCTCACGCAGGTGGTGGACTCCGTAGGCGTTGTCCCACAGTAGGGTGAAGTCGGGTGCCGCCGTCGGCATGGCCGCGAGTTCCCGCGCCCTCGCCTCGGTGATGGTGATCCCGGTCGGATTGGAGTACATCGGGACCAGCCACATGCCCTTGACCGCCGGATCTTCGGCGAGGCGCTGAGCCTCGGAGATGATCGGACCTTCGTCGTCCATCGGGATCGTCAGCAGTTCGAAGCCGAGCGATTCGGCCAGAGTGAAATGACGGTCGTAGCCGGGCACGGGGCACAGCAGCTTGTGCGGGCCCTGGCCCCAAGGGCGGTCATCGATTGCTGTTCCGTGCATGAGCGCGAAGGTCAGTGCTTGGGCCATGAATGTCAGCGAGGCGTTGCCACCGGCCAGCAGCTGTTCGGCCGGCACCTTGAGCAGTGGGGCGAAGATCTCGCGCAGTTCGATGAGACCGTCGAGACCGCCGTAGTTACGGGTGTCGACTCCGCCGGGGCTGAAGCAGTCGTCGTCGCTGACCGCGGTGAGCAGATCCGCAGCGAGGTCGAGCTGTTCGGGGGCGGGCTTGCCTCGAGTGATATCGAGGGCGAGGCCGCGGGAGGCGAATTCCTCGTAGGCGGCGGAGGCCTCATCCAGTTTGGACTGGAGATCGGACGGTGCGGACATACTGACTCCTCAGGGCTGGGAACGGGCCGTTGACTCCATCCTATCGACTCGCCGAATGCCGACGACGCTAGAGTGGTCTGCAGCGGTCGCGGCGACGACCGGTGCAGTCTCGGTGAAAGGCAGACTTTAAATGGTGCGACCACGCGCGCAGGCCGCCCACGGACGCAGTTTCGGTGCCCAGGCCGGAGTCTACGACGAGGTGCGTCCCGGTTATCCCGATGCGGCCCTCGCCTTGGCACTGACGGGGTGGGACCGGCAATGGTCCGATCTGCGAGTGTGCGACCTCGGCGCGGGAACCGGGATCCTCAGCCGCCGACTGCACGCTCTGGGCACCGAACTCGTCGCTGTTGATCCCGACGCTGTCGCCCTCGAACGCAATCCTGCTCCCACGGTGGTCGGCACCGCTGAGGACACCGGCATGGAGGCGGAGAGCGTCGACCTCGTCACCGTCGCTCAGGCCTGGCATTGGTTCGACGAACCGAGAGCCGCCGCCGAGGTGGCCCGCGTCCTCAAACCCGGAGGCCGGCTCCTCATCCTCATCAACCAACTCGATGTCCGCGTCGACTGGGTGCTGCGTCTGAGTCGGATCATGCACGCCGGCGACGTGTACCGCCCGCAGTACCGGCCCGACCCCGGAGCCGGGCTGACTCTCATCGATCATCGGCTCGTCGAATTCACCACCGAACTGTCCGTCGACGGCATCGTCGACTTGGCGCGGACGCGTTCCTATTGGCTGCGCTCCAATGAGAAGACGCGGGCCAGAGTCGAATCGAATCTGCGGGAATATCTGAGTGTCGAACATCCGATTCCGGACACGGTGCACCTGCCGTATATGTGCTTGGCCTATCTCCTCGAGCGGCGCTGAACGAACGAAGCGGGCCGCACCCTTTTCGGGTGCGGCCCGCTGTCAGCATCTGAGGATCGGAGTCCGATCCTCAGTGCGCTCAGTTTCGCTGTGACTCAGCGCCAGATTCAGCTGTCGGCGCCGGGGGAGCGGGTTTCGTCCGACGAGGACGATTCGACCACCTCGGGGGCGGACTGTCCGGATGAGTGCGACACGGAGATCTTCCGGGGGCGTGCCTCCTCGGCGACGGGGATCGTCAGCGTGAGGACGCCGTCGCTGAAATCGGCGCGGATGCGGTCCAGGGCCACCCGGTTGCCGAGCGTGAGCTGGCGGGCATAGGTGCCGTTTGTGCGTTCCCTGGTCAGCCACTTCACGTCCTTGTCGGCGACTTCGGACTCGCGGCGGGCACGCACGGTCAGCGTGCGGTCTTCGACGTCGACATCGATGCTGTTCGGATCGACTCCGGGCATGTCGATGCGGGCGATGAAGACTTCGCCGTCACGGTAGAGGTCCATCGGCAGGGTGGTGGCATTCGGGGTGCGGGTCACCTCGGAGAAGAATCGGTCGAGGTCACGGATGGGGTCGAAACGTGTAGCCATGTGCTTCCTTTCGTTCGGGTCCTACATTGAGTCAAACACACTCAACTTTGAAATGATTCCAAACTCATGAAATTCTCAGTCTGTGAGCCTGGTTCCGATACTCCTCGCCCTCCTTCCCGTCACGGCGCTCATCGCCTTCGGCCTCGTGCTGAAGAGGCTGCCGGGTTTTCGGAACCCGGAGTTCTGGTCGGGTGCGGAGAGACTCGCGTACTACTGCTTGCTTCCGGTACTCCTCTTCACCTCCGTCGCCGAGGTGGACGTGGCCCATGTCCCGCTCGCGCGCTTGGCAGCGGCACTCGTCATTCCCACCGTGATCGTGTCCCTGGGCATCGTTCTGGCTCGCCGAGTCGTCGCCCGCGATCTGCCCGCCTTCACCTCCGTGCTGCAGGGCGGGATCCGCTTCAACACCTATATCGGCCTGTCCCTGGCGGGCAGTCTGTTCGGATCCGAAGGCAGTGCTGTGGCCGCAATCGTGGCAGCCATCCTCGTCCCCACGGTCAATGTCATTTCGAGCCTCGGATTCGAATTCCTGCGCACGGGGCCGACCTCTCTGCTCGCGCTGATTAAGGCGATCGTGACGAATCCTCTGGTCCTCGGCTGCGTCGCCGGAGCCGCGGCGAACATCACCGGTCTGGGGCTGCCGGATGTAGCGGCGACGGTCCTCGATCCCTTGGCAGCCGCCTCGCTGCCCATCGGACTGCTGTGCGTCGGCGCCGGCCTGCAGACATTCTCCATGCGTGCGCATGCCCGGGCCATCATCGCGTCGACGCTCATCAAACTGCTCGTCCTTCCGGGGCTGTCGCTGACGGCTCTGGCCATTCTCGACATCCCGACGGTGCCGGCACTGGTCGGGCTGATCTTCCAGTCGATCGCCACGGCGAGCTCGGGCTACGTCATGGCACGGCAGCTCGGGGGAGATGCGAAGCTCATGGCCGCCCTGATCGCCGGTCAGACCGTCGTCATGCTTCTGACCCTGCCGATCGTGCTCCTCATCGGACAGTCCGTGCTCGGCTGAGCGCTCAGCTTCATTGCCGCCGTCTCGTTTCTGGACAGCAGAACGGCCGACCCCGTTATGGGATCGGCCGTTGAGTTGTACCGCTCGACTCACGTCGCTCGATTTGAGCGCTGAGCCCGAGTGGTCAGACTGCGAAGGTCACTCGCCGTCGGCGGTGATATCGGGGTGGCGTGAGCCGAGCTCGGAATCGATGCGCAGGACGCCTGCACCGTCGGTGCCGACGCGCTCGAGGCGGCCGATGATCTCGGAAATGCTCGACTCTTCCTCGACCTGCTCGTCGATGAACCAGTGCAGCAGCGGCAGGACATCGAGGTCGGCTTCGGACTGAGCGGTCCGGTAGAGGTTGCGGATCGACTCGGAGACCTTCTCCTCATGTGCCAGAGCGGCCTTGAAGTAGTCGATCGGCTGCGAGCCGGAGACCTTCGGAGCAGCGATATCGCCGATCTGAGGGGTGAATCCGCGGTCGAGGCAGTGCTGAGTGAACTTAGCGGCGTGAACCTGCTCTTCCTCTGACTGGGCGCGCATCCAGCGCGTCATTCCGGGCAGATCGAGATCATCGAGCTGGATGGAGAGCTGGAGGTAGACCAACGAGGCTTCGAGTTCGAGGGTGACCTGCTCGTTGAGGACCTTCTGCATGGCGGGGCTCAGGTGCATCTTTTACTCCTTTGCGGTTCGAGGCGGATCCATTCCGCCTGCTTAGACACTATCCTGACACCTTTTCTAGAACCGTTCCAGTGTGGAAAGGCTCGGCAAACTCTGCGCAGGTTTGCCATACCTGCCTTCCCTTCTGCCCGTATTCAGACGGAATCGGCAGCGATCTCCGCGCGAAGATCCGTTCAGAGCTCAGGGTGCCGCGCGTGGTGGCCGGTTGCGGCTTCGAAGGCATGCGCAACTCGGAGCAGCTCGACATCAGCACCTGGTTTCGCCACGATCTGCACACCGACCGGCAGGCCGGAGTCCGAGAAGCCGGCCGGCACCGAGATCGCCGGGCACCCGGTTGCCGAGATCAGGCACAGTGCCCGCATCCAATCGAGGTAGTTCTCCAGCCGCACTCCGTTGATCTGCGTCGGATATTCGATATCCGCATCGAACGGCAGGACCTGGCAGGTCGTGAGCACGAGGACATCGTGTCCGGCGAAAAAGCGGTCGATCTCACCGTGGAGGCGAGTGCGTGCGGCTTCTGCCGAGGCCACCTCAGCACCGGTGAGTTCAAGGCCCATGCGGATGTTCCATCTCACCGATTCCTTGATCTTGTCCGGGTGTGCCTCATACAGCCCGCCCCAGGAGCCCACGAAGTCAAGTGCTCGACGGACAATGAACACCTCATCGGCGTCGATGAGGTTCGGGATCTCGTCGTCCACATGCGCGCCGAGGCGGCCGAACACCTGAGCGGCGGAGGCGACGATGTCCTTCACCTCTGTCTCGACCGGCAGCAGTCCGTCCAGATCGGGACTGAACCCGACCCGGAGACCGGTGAGGTCGGGGGAGCGGTCAGCCTCGAGGGCGAATTCCGGCAGGTCGAAGACTCCGCCCGACTCGGGGATCGATCCCGGCGCCGAGGCATGTGGACCGGAGGCCACGGACATCAGCAGCGCCACATCGGAGACCGTACGGGCCATGAACCCGCTCTGCGACAGCCACGCATAGGGATTGCCCGGGGCAACGTGCGGGATGCGGCCGTTGCTCGGTCGGAATCCGACGACGTTGTTGAACGATGCCGGCGAGCGCAGCGATCCGCCCATATCCGATCCGTCTCCGGAGGCCTGGATCCCGGCCGCGAGCACCGCCCCGACCCCGCCGGAGGATCCCGATGCCGATTTCGTCCGGTCGTACGGGTTCACCGTTGTGCCGAACACCTCGTTGAAGGTGTGCGAGCCGGCCGCGAATTCGGGCACATTCGTCTTGCCCGTCGTCGTGATCCCCGCGGCCCTGAGTCGGGCGATGATGAGCGCATCCGATTCGGGTACGCGATCGGCCATGAGCGGCGAACCCCAGGTGGTGCGCATTCCCGCGGTGTCGTGAGTGTCCTTATGGGTCATCGGCACCCCATGCAGGGCACCGTAGCTCTCTCCGCGAGCTGTCGCGGCGTCGGCGGCTGCGGCCTGGGCGAAGGCGGCTTCGTCGTCACGGGTGACGACGGCATTGAGGGCAGGGTTGACCTCGTCGACGCGGTCGAGGTGGACCTGCAGCGCCTCTCGCGCCGAGACCTCCTTGGATGCGATCCGGGCCGCCAGTTCACGAGTCGACCACCACAGCATCTCGTCGCTCATGCGCGGTCCTTTCCGACCTTGCTCAGCACTGCAGAAAGGGCGGCTCTGATGCCGGTCTCGAGCGTGGTCTCAACATCGTCGGGGGCGAAATACGGGGAGTGGTTCCCGGGCGGGGTCACTCCGCCTTCGAACTTCGCGGGGGAGTAGCCGCCGAAGAACCAGTACACGTACGGGACTCCGATGTCATCGCCGAAGGCTCCGACATCCTCGCTGCCGGTGGACGGCTCAACCAGATGAACCTGCTCGGTACCGAGTTCGGCTCCCACATGGGTGAGGAACGACTCGGTCTCCTCGGGATCGTTGAAGCAGCGCGGGAACCGATACATCTCCTCGATCTCCGGTTCCGGTGCCCCAGACGCCTGCGCCTCGGCGAAGATGATGCGGCGGACACGGTCGAGGACGACTTCGCGGACATCCTCGGTGAAGGTGCGGATATTGAGTTTGAACTCGGCGGAGTCGGGGATGATGTTCTCCTTGAGTCCGCCGTGGAAGGTGCCCACGGTGACCACGGACATATCGCGGCCGGAGATCTCGCGTGACACGACCGACTGGAGGCGGGTGATCATATAGGCGCCGAGGACGATCGGGTCGATCGCGTTCTCCGGCTGTGAGCCGTGCGCCTGCTTGCCCTTGACGGTCACACGCAGGCAGTCGGACATCGCCATGGCGGTGCCGCTGCTGACGTAGACGTGCCCCGCTGCTCCGGGCCACACGTGCTGGCCGAAGATGACCTCGGGACGCACGATCTGATCCCACAGACCGTCGTCGAGCATTGCGCGCGCACCTTGGCCGGTCTCCTCACCGGGCTGGAAGATCATGACGACGGTTCCCGACCACAGATCCCTGTGTGTGACGAGGTGCTTGGCGAGGTAGAGCCCGACGGTGATGTGGGTGTCGTGGCCGCAGCCGTGCATGACCTTAGTGGTCTCCCCGTCGGGAAGCGTGCCGTCCGCGGTGGAGGCGTAGTCGTACCCGGTGTCCTCGCTGATCGGCAGTCCGTCGATGTCGGCCCGGTAGCCGATGACAGGTCCGTCGCCGTTCTCGATCACGGCAACGACTCCGGTCCCGCCGAAGGTGTGGGTCGTGAGGCCGAGGGACTGGAGCCGGGAGGCGATCTCGGCGGCGGTGTTCGTCTCCTGCATCGACAGTTCGGGAGTGCGGTGGAAGTGTTTGTAGTCGGCGATCGTCTGGTCGAGATCGGCACTGATCGACGCGCGGATGGCGGGGTTGAGAGACATGATGTCCTTTCAGCAGTGGTCTGGTCTCATCTTGGCAGGAATTGACGAATGCGGTCGGCGATCTCGGCAGTCGGGCGCCGACCGCATTCGGTTGTCGTCAGTGTGCGTCAGTTGATGCCCACGGTATCGGTGCCATAGGTGTCGGCCTTCTTGTCCGTGACCGACTTGTTGCGTGTGAACCAAGTGATGAGGATGGTCAGGAACACGACGATGGCGACGTCTCCGGGCGCGAGCACGGGAACCAGCTGCACGAGGACGAGAATGACCAGCGCCGCCATGCCCAGGGCGATGAGCGTCGACTTCAGCTGCTTGAGGGACGCGATGAGCTGGACGGTGACGCCGCCGAGGATGGCCGGCAGGATGTAGAGCTTCGCGACGAGGGTGATCGGCTCGGGAATGAGGGCGACGAGCCAAGTGCCGAGGATGCCGACGAAGAGGACCATCGAGGCGACGTGGATGATCGCGGCCCCGCAGATCGCCATCGTTGCCGCATATTCGCCCTTGCGGGTGCCCGGCTTCGCGCCGATCGTGTCCTGAGCGACGATCGCCGAGGGCAGCAGCTTGTTCGAGACATTGCCGATCATGAAGGCCTGGTACATGCCTGCGGGCCCGAGGATCGGGAAGTAGGTGAGAGGTTCGACGATATAGAAGACTCCGTAGACGGCGAACACGGCGAGGAATCCCTTGAGGATCTCCCCGAAGTTGATGTTCGCATCGGCGACGAAGAGCAGATAGAAGGGCACCGAGGTGGCGATGAGGAATCCGATGAACAGCGTGATCGAACCCCACCGGGTGGTGGTGCGTTCGAATGCCGCGTGTGAGGGTGATGTGATGATCGATGACATGGTCTCTCCTCAGGCTTCGGGCAGTCCGAGACCGGCGTAGTGGGCGAAATAGGCGGCGACGAGGCCGATGAGCAGGGAGAATCCCAGTCCCCATTCCTTCAGCCAGTTCTGTTTGAGCGTTTTGGCCAGCAGCAGGCAGATGCTCATCACCACGGCCGAGACGATGACGGCGATGACATGTGTCGGCGACTTCGGCAGCTCGCGGAAGGTCAGAGCCGCAAAGGCGGCGAGCAGTGCGGCGCCCGGGATGATCGACATCAGCGCAGGGTTGACCTTCTCGAGCTTGTGGGAGCTGCGTTTGAAGATCGGGGTGAGGATGAGGGTGGAGATCATCCAGCCTGCGCCCGAGAGGCTCATCGCCATGAGAGCGACGATGAAGACACCGCGGGTGAAGGTCTCATCGCCGAGGTTCGCGCCCATAGTGCCTGCCGCCAGCGAGGCAGAGGCGACCTCTGTGGCGGCGGATCCGATGAGTCCGACGCGGACGATGACCGGGGGAGTGCCGAACAGAGGCAGGAGGGCGATGGCCACGAGCACCACAGACAGGGATGGTCCGATCGCGGCGACTCCGCCGGCGCGGAAGGCCGAACGGACTTCCTGTTGGCTCATTCCTGCGGACTCGGCGTTCTTCTTCACCGCAGTCATGTAGATGAGCGACTGAACGACGACGACACCCATCACCGCCAGAGCGAGTATCCAGAGTATCGGGGCATTTGCGAGGCCGAGGTAGTCGGCCGAACCGCTGGCCATAGGCATGGTCAGCTCCTCACTTCATTGTTGAGTTGCAGATACGCACACCGGCAGGCGGCATTGGTATACCATCACGCGGTGCGCAGGATCAACCTATACTGACCGAACGGTCAGGGGCCATGGGTTGAGCAGATTTTCTCAGTTCCCGAGACTTATCACTGTGATAGTCGCTCTCGATCTCGCAGTCGAAGTCGGCGTCTCTGGAGGCTGGTCGACGTAGGCTGAGGACATGGACACAGAGACGGCAGAGCAGCTCGATCGCGCGGAAGTCTGCTGGGAGACGACGCTCCGGAAGGTGCGGGAATCCGACCTGAAGCGCACGAGCGGAGCCGGCGACTGGACGAATGCGGAGCTCATCCACCATCTCATCGGCGGGGGAGTCCGCTACACAAAGCTGCTGGAGCAGGCGAGCACTGCCGAGGTCGAGGCCACGCGAGGAGCCGACCACCTCGGCGATGACATGCTCGAGTCATTCTGGACGCACGAGAGGGAGTTCAGATCGCTCGCGGACAGCTGTGATCTCACGGCGCTGGTTGCTCACCGGATCGGGAACATTCCGGGGGAGCAGCTTGTGCAGATGCGCATCCTCGAACTCACACTCCACGCCGCGGATCTCTCACGTGGAATCGGCTCTGACTGGCCCATCGACGAAGAGCTCGCGAAGTTCATCTTCGACGAACTCGGCGATCTCATCATCGCGCTGGGAGCCGTGGGCGGATATGAACCGCCGCGCTTCAGCGACGATGGGAATTCGTATGCGCAGAGGGTGTTGTTGCTCTCCGGTCGGTGAGAGCCCGGTGTACTAGCCCTTCTTCGGCGAGACGTGCATGGTGATGCGGGCCGTGACGAAGGCGGTTCCCTCGGCGTCGAGGACGTCGACGGGCACGATGATGTCGAACTTCTCGGGGCCGAAATCGGGAATCTCATCGAGGCGAGCGATCGCGGTGACCGCAGTGGTCGCCTTGGCGTTGTATTCGACGGTCATGCCCGCGGGAATCCATCGATGCGAGGCGGGCACGGTCGCCTCGGTGAGCATTCCTCCGGCAACCTCGGCCATATTGCACGAGGCGATCGCATGGTAGGTGCCGAGGTGGTTGCGCACACCGCGGCGGTTTGGGGCGCTGACTCGACAGTAGCCCGGGCGCATCTCGTGGATGAGCGGATGGACCGTGCGGAAATACGGAGCCTTGAAGCAGACGGCCTGGGTGAACAAGTGCTTGCCCAGAGGCAGTTCCTTCATCTTCTTCCACAGCGCGTAGGTCTTTCCCGTGCCGGGCATCGCTGTCGTCTCTGCAGTATCGACGGTCATCGTCGTGTCCCTTCGTTGCGGTGTGAAGACTGCGAACTCAGTTCGACCGAGATGGTCACTGTCAGTGCGAGTCAGCGTGAACTAAGTTACTTATCAGTAGACACTAGCAGAGCGACGCTTCGGAGTGAACGACTCGAGCTCGGAAGTGACCTCATCGGCAGGGGAGTGCGACTTCGATGAACCGCCGATAATTCAAGCGGAGGCCTTCCCTCGCACGAGCTGCTTGTCTCTGTCGGGGTCGGCGAGGACGATCGCGAGGACCGCGCGGACACCCGAGACGATCCCCATGATCCGGAATGCGGTGGCGTAGCCGAGACCCGGATCGCTTGCCGCATCGACGATAAGACCGGTCACATAGGGGCCGACGAGTCCGCCGATTGCCATGAGCGCCAGGAATACACCGAGAGTGCCCGCAGTCTGGGCCGGCGGGCAGATCTGGGAGACGGCTGCATTCGCCAGGGGCAGTACGACAGCGCCGATGAACGCGCAGAGCGCAGGGAAGACGATTCTCACTGCTCGGGTCGGCCACCCTTTTGCCGACAGACGGTCGGAGAGCAGCGTTCCGCTCACCATGCTGATGAGGCCGGCCAGCGACGGAGCCGCCAGCAGCACACCGGAGTTGAGTCGAGAGTAGCCGAGGCCGACTTCGAAGTAGGACGGCAGCCAGGTGAGGACGTCTGGGTCCGAGCGCACGAGCAAGGACTTCTTCAACAGCTTCGCCCGTCGGCCTCATCGCCGGCTGCTTGGCCGCCACATCGCCTCCTGAAACGTCGCTGTCAGTCGTGCGGCACCGCACGAGGTCAGTCTATACGGGCGACCGATCGATGCAGGCCTGCACGCGGTCCGAGTGCGACCCGGGAGAGGGGCTCCTGATCTTTACTTAACATAATGTATATTATCGGCGTGATACCGGAACTGGTGCATAGAGCCGAAACACTGACTGCTGTGGACAGAGATGAAGCGCTCCGGAAACCCTGCAGATGACGCTGACACGACAATGGCCGTGAGCGACGAACGTGTCGCTCACGGCCATTCCATGATCACAGCGCGCATGTGCGTGCGTGCGGATCATCGAAGGTCAGATCATTCAGCGATCTCAGCTGCCGACGGTGACGTTTCCGCCGAGGCCGACCTTGCCGCTGTCGCTCGAGCCGTCGTCGTCCTTCTTGCCGTCGTCGCCGGATCCGCCGCCGTCATCGGCCGCTCCGTTCTTCTTCGTCAGTCCTGCCTTTTCGCCGCAGACCGGCCAGGCGCCTGGGCCCTGTTCCTTCAGAGTCTTCTGGGCGATGTCGATCTGTTCTGCCTTGCTGGCCTTGTGCGGCATTCCTTCACCGCCGAAGGCCTTCCATGTCTGTTCGGAGAACTGCAGTCCGCCGTAGTATCCGTTGCCGGTGTTGATGTGCCAGTCACCGCCGGATTCGCATTCGGCGACCTTGTCCCAGACGCCCTTCTCAGATGCCTGAGCCGGTTCCCCTGCGCTCAGTCCGGTCATTCCGGCGGCTGCAACAGCGCCGGCGCCGACGAGCAGGGCGACCTTGCGGAGGCTTGTGCTGTAGAGGTTCACTGTGTCTTCTCCAAAGTACGACTGCATTTCGGTTCTGTAACCCGGTCGTTACCGAGCCGTTATACACCGTAACGAATCTGCAGTGCAGAGTGAACCCGAGACCGTGAATTCAGCATCCGAATCGCATCCGCACAACCTGAACGGACCCTGCACAGAACCGGCTCTGAGCCTCCTGACCGGGACCGATAGGGAGCCGACCGTCGACGACTCCCCTGGTTTCTGACCCGCAGTTCTGCAGCAGACAGTTGCCTCCGGCTCAGGAATTCACATATTCAGCGAGATGCTTCGCGGTGAGCGATTCGTTCGCCTTCGCTCCTGTGACCAAATCGGCCGGACTGCCTTCGAACACGATGGTTCCACCGTCGTGTCCGGCGCCAGGTCCCAGGTCGATGATGTGATCGGCATGAGCCATCACCGCCTGGTGGTGTTCGATGACGATGACGGTCCGTCCGGAATCGACGAGCCCGTCGAGCAGGCGCAGCAGGTTCTCGACATCGGCCAGGTGCAGACCTGTCGTCGGTTCGTCGAGGATGATCACCTGTGCGGCATCGGCGGCCTTCGCCGACAGGTGAACAGCCAGCTTCAAACGCTGTCGTTCTCCCCCGGACAGTGTCGTCAGCGGCTGGCCGAGACTGACATAGCCCAGTCCCACCTCGGCGAGGATCTTCAAGATCTTGACGACCGCGGGAATGCGCGACTCCCCCGCACCGAAGTGCTCGATCGCCGAGTCCACTGGCAGATCCAAGACCTCTCGGATGTTGAGTCCGCCCAGGGTGAATTCGAGCACCTCGGTTTGGAAGCCCTTGCCCTCGCACTCATCGCACGGTGCGGATACGCCGCCCATGAGCGCCATATCCGAATAGATGATCCCGGCGCCGTTGCACACTGGGCACGCACCTTCGGAATTTGCGCTGAACAGGGAGGGCTTGACCCCGTTGGCCTTCGCGAACGCCTTCCGAATGGGCTCGAGCATCCCTGTGTACGTGGCAGGGTTGCTGCGCCTCGATCCTTTGATCGGCGCCTGGTCGATCATCACGACCCCATCGCGTCCCCGCAGGGAACCTTCGATGAGGCTGCTCTTGCCGGATCCGGCAACACCTGTGACGACGGTGAGCACGCCGAGGGGCACATCGACGTCGACATCGCGCAGATTGTGCGACCCGGCGTCGCGGATCTCGAATGCTCCGGTCGGCTTTCGCACCGTGTCCTTCAGCGCCGCTGTGTATCCGAGGTGCTGCCCGGTCAGCGTATCCGAATTCCGCATATCGTCGACGGTGCCGGTGAAGGTCACCTCTCCCCCGTTGCTGCCTGCACCGGGTCCGAGGTCGACGATGTGGTCGGCGATGAGGATCGTCTCGGGTTTGTGTTCGACGACGAGTACCGTGTTGCCTTTGTCGCGCAGTGCCAGAAGCAGCTCGTTCATCGATTGGATGTCGTGCGGGTGCAGGCCGATCGTCGGTTCGTCGAAGACGTAAGTGACGTCCGTGAGCGAAGAGCCCAGGTGGCGGACGAGTTTGATCCGTTGGGCCTCTCCCCCGGACAGCGACCCTGCCGATCGGTCCAGAGACAGATATCCGAGTCCGATGTCGATGAACGCGCGCACATCCGCGCGCAGCGAATCGAGCAACGCCGAGGCGTTCCCAGGCTCGATCTGGTCCAGCCAGTCCGTAATGTCCGAGATCTGCAGAGCGCAGACATCGGCGATCGATTTCCCGGCGATCAGAGACGAGCGGGCTGCCGTGTTGAGGCGTGTTCCCTCGCATTCGGGGCAGGTGGTGAACACGACGGCGCGGTCGACGAATTCGCGGATGTGCTTCTGCATCGCGTCCCTGTCTTTGGACAGGAACGAGCGTCGGATCCGCGGGATCAGCCCGTCGAAGGTGATGTTCGTGCCGTTGATCTTGACCTTTTCACCTTCGGCATAGAGCAGATAGTGGCGCTCCTTTTCGTCGAAGTCAGCGACGGGTTTGTCCGGGTCGAAGTACCCGGATTCGGAGAACAATCGCACGGACCAGCCGCCGGGTTTGTATCCGGGGACGGTGATGGCTCCGTCGTTCAATGATTTCGACTCATCGACCACCTCGGCGATGGAGATGTCCGTGGCCGTGCCCATTCCCTCACAGTGCGGGCACATGCCGCCGTTGACGGAGAACGACTTGCGTTCGACTTGCTTGCCCTCGCCCTTGTCGATGGTCACCGCGCCCTTGCCGCTGAGGGTGGCGACGTTGAAGGAATAGGCGTTCGTCGATCCGAGGTTCGGTTCTGCCAGACGGGCGAAAAGCGTGCGCAGCTTCGCGTTGATGTCCGATACCGTGCCCACGGTGGAGCGCGGGTTTGCCCCGATCCGCTCCTGATCGACGAGGATGGCGGTCGTCAGTCCCTCGAGGACGTCGACCTCGGGGCGGGCCATCGCCGGCATGAAGCCTTGGACGAAAGCGGAGTAGGTCTCGTTGATCATCCGCTGGGATTCGGCGGCGATGGTGTGGAAGACCAATGAGCTCTTGCCGGAGCCGGAGACTCCGGTGAAGACTGTGAGGCGTCGTTTGGGGATCTCGACGCTGACGTTCTTGAGGTTGTTCTCGCGGGCTCCGCTGACGCGGATGAGGTCATGGCTGTCTGCTGTGTGCACCGGGGTCAGCCTCTCTGCTGAATGCGGATCATGTTGCCGGCGGGGTCCCGCAGTGCGCAGTCTCGCAGACCATAGGGCTGGTCCATCGGTTCCTGCACGATCTCGGCGCCTTTGGCCTCCACCTCGGCGAATGCCTCATCGACGTTCGGGGTTGCGAGCACGATCGCACCATAGCTGCCCTTGGCGATAAGCGCTTCGATGGTCTCGCGTTCGGTGTCGCTGATCGTCGGGTCGGTCACGGGCGGGGTGAGCACGATCGATGTGTCCGGCTGTCCGACGGGGCCGACGGTCAGCCAGCGCATGCGTCCGGATCCGACGTCGAGGCGCAGCTCGAAGCCGAGGATGTCACGGTAGAAGGTCAGGGATTCGTCGGCATCGGTATGCGGTAGGAAACTGGCGTTGATCGAGATGTCCATGTCAGCAATCGTAGACTGCTCAGTTCGGTGGGACTTCTCGATTCCTGACCGGTCGCAGTGCATTCTTCACCACGATCGTCGGCAGCCGGTGCTCGCCTGCGGCGACGCCGTCGCGGTAGCGGGTCGGTGAGAGTCCGACGAGTTCGCTGAAGCGGGTGCTGAAGGTGCCCAGGGAGGAGAAGCCGACGGTGAAGCAGATCTCGGTGATCGTGAGATCGCCGCGGCGGATGAGCGCCATGGCTCGTTCGATCCTGCGTGTCATGAGATACGAGTACGGGGATTCGCCGAAAGCCGATTTGAACTGACGGCTGAGGTGTCCGGCGGACATATGCACACCTGCGGCCAGGGCTTCGACGCTCAGCGGCTGGTCGAACTCACGGTCGATGCGGTCCCGAACCCGACGCAGAGCTACCAGCTGCTCATTCACTCCGCGTGGACTCCCTGTTTCAGGGTGCGCCCACGGAAGAAGTCGGGATGGCGCATCGATTGGATGATCATGATGACCACACCCAGCAGCAGGACCCCGATGCCGAGGACGAAGACGAGGCCGACGCCGAAGACCGAGGATCCCGATCCGTAATCGGGGTCGAGTGAGTCGATCGCAGTGGTGAAGAAGATGACGAGCAGTGTCACTCCCCCGATGAGCGGGAACAGGAACCGGAAGAAGAACGTGCGTGCCGAGGCGAACAAGCTGCGTCGGAAGTACCAGATGCAGGCCAGACCGGTGATGCCGTAGTAGAAGCAGACCATGAGCCCCAGCGCGGTGATCGTGTCCCACAGCGCGTTCTCCGAGAGCAGCCGCATGACGACGTAGAAGATGATCGCCGCCCCCGCCGAGGTGACTGTGGCCACCGACGGCGACTTGTACCGAGGCGAGACCTTGCCGTATTTCTCCGGCAGGGCTCCATAGTGGCCCATCGCGAGGATCGTCCGCGAGGGCGAGACCATCGTCGCCTGCAGCGAGGACAGTGAGGATGAGAGAACGGCGATGGACACGAGCACCGCGAAGGGACCCATCACGGGCCCGGCAAGTGCGGCGAAGATCGATTCCTGGTTGTCCGGATTGCCTGCTCCCAGGCCCTCGGTGCCGACGCCGGCGAACGAGATGACCGCGACGGTGCAGGCGATGTAGATGATGACGATCGAGATGATCGTGAGCATGGCGGCCCGACCTGGAGTCTTCTCCGGGTCCTTCGCCTCTTCGTTCATCGTGATCACGGTGTCCCAACCCCAGAACAGGAAGATCGACAGTGACACGGCAGCCGCGACGGTGGAGAAGTCACCGGCCGACAGCGGATTGGACCAGTCGAGGGAGACCGGAGTCGGATCATAGGCGGTGCCGTTCGCCACAGCAACGATTGCGGCGACGACGAACCATCCCAGGGCCAACACTTGGAAGGCGACCAGCCACACCTGCAGCTTCTCCGTGGTTTCGACTCCTCGGTAGGACACCCAGGCCGCGGCGGCGGTGAGGACGACCGTGACGGGGATGTTGATCCACAGGACCCTCGTGAGTTCGGCGATGGACGGGTCGGAGAACACCTGGGACAAGAGGAGGAAGAGGAAGTCGACGGCCACGGCTGCGAGGTTCGACAGTACGAGGACGGTGGCGGCGACGAGGCCCCAACCGCCCATCCAGCCCAGCCACGGTCCGAACGCTCTGGTCGCCCAGGTGAACGTGGTCCCCGAATCCGGCATCGCCGTGTTCAGTTCCCGGTAGCCGAAGACGACCAGCAGCATCGGGACGAAGCCGATGAGCAGCACGGCCGGGGTGTGCACCCCGACCTCGGAGATCGTCGGGCCCAGTCCCGAGGTCAGCGTATAGGCCGGGGCGATGCAGGAGATGCCGATGATGGCTCCCCCGATGGCACCGATCTTGCCAGCGGAGAGCCCCTTCGAACTCAGTCCGCTCGTGTTCGTCGACGGTGACGGCTGTGTGCTGCTCATGGATCAGGACTTCTCGCCGAGGATCCTCTCGGCGGTGGCGGTGCCGATGCGCACGGCTCCGTCGACGTGTTGGTAGCCTTCGGCGGCGATATCGGAGCTGGCGAAGTGGATCGGCCCGACCGGGTCGTTCTGGAACTGTCCCCACCGGTGCAGACCGCCGAGGTCGTAGCTCGTCGCGTAGGCTCCGCGGGTCCATTCCTCCGCTCCGAAGTCGGAGAGGTAGAACACGCGCGGGTCGAGCGCCTTCGGGCCGAGGAATTCGGCGAGGGCTTCAAGGATCTGTCTCCGGCGGGTCTCTTCGTCCAGCGCCCACATGGCGTCGGCGTTGACATCGGAGATGAAGCCGACGAGGGTGCCCTGCTCTTCCCCGTGGTTCGTGTTGTCGTAGACCTCTTGGACGAGGCGGGAGGCGCCGAATCCGGTGCCGCTCAGTCCGTCTTCGCGCCAGAACGGAGTGTCGTAGGTGGCGTGGACCTTGATGACGAGCCCCATCGACTGGTGTTGGTGGAAGATCTGCTGGAGGCGCGGCAGGGGTGGTGTGTAGCTGATGCGCGAGTAGAGGTTCGGCGGAACGGCGACGATCGCAGACTGGGCGCTGACGCTCAGTTCGTCGGTCGAGACGCGGACTCCGGTCTCCGACCATTCGATTCGTCGGACGGGCTGCTGCAGTCGGACTGTGTCCGCACCGAGTTCCTCGGCCATCTGCACCGAGACGGACTGCATTCCGCCGACGACGCGTTTGTCGAGGATGAAGTGATCGTCGACGAGGTTTGTGAATGATCCCGCCGAGGCGGCCATGAGGATGGCCTGGAGTGCTGAGAAGGTGGTGGCGGGCTTGGTGAGCATGCCACCGGCGATGAATAGCCCGATGTTCTCGCAGGCGAGTTCGTCCTCGGACTGCTGCCTCAGCCAGTGGTGGAAGGAGATCGAGTCGAGTTCGGCAGCGTCCTCGGCATCCCAGGGGGCCTTCGGTCCGATCCGAGCGGCAAGTTCGTCGAGGAGGCCGATGAGGCGTTCCATCTCTGCCTGAGTCGACTCCCCCACCGGGAACATCTCGCCCGAATAGACGGTGCGGGTTCCGTCGGGGGCGATGTAGACGCTGTCGCCGTCTTTATACCGGGGGTAAGTCTCTTTGCCGAGCTCGTCGACGAGCGCAAGCAGCGCGGTCTGGTCCGGAGAGATCCACTGACCGCCGAGTTCGAACATCTGACCGTCGATGTGATCGGTCCAGGTGCGTCCGCCCACACGATCACGCGCCTCGAGGACGATGACGCTGCGTCCGGCCTTCCGCAGCCGGCGGGCTGCGCTCAGGCCCGATGGGCCTGCTCCGATGATGACCACGTCACAGGTTTCTTCCGACATTGGCGATCTCCTCGAAAGGGGCTGGGGTGTTGGCTTCAGGTTAGCCAGCCCACAGTCGAAAGCCAAGGTCGAAAACGTGAGTACGGATTTCGCACCGAATGAGCGGATCATCTGTCAGCGCATCTGCATGCGACTGATTCCCGCGGTTTAGACCTTCAAATTGTTCGAAATTCGTCAACTAACGAATTCGAGTGCGGAATCCGCAGTTGGACGCCCAGTCGGGTCGGGTCACTGCACTTCGTATTTGCCATTGATCTGTCCGGCGCCGACGCCGCCGACAGCTTCCATGGCCGCCTTGGACAGGTCGAAGCAGCGGTTGCCGTGGTACGGGCCGCGGTCGTTGACGCGCACTGTCACGGACTTGCCGTTGGCGGTGTTCGTGATCTTCACCTTCGAGCCGAACGGCAGGGTCTTGTGGGCTGCAGTGAGCTTGTTCGTATCGAAGATCTCGCCGTTGGCAGTCTGCTTGCCATCGAATCCGTCACCGCCGCCGTAGTACGACATCGGGCAGCTGCCCGATTCGCCGGCAGACTTACCGGAGTTCGATGGTCCGTCGTTCTCATCGGCTGCGCCGCTCTTGGACGAACCTTCGTCGGAGGATTCTCCACCTGACGATGCCTCGTCCTTCTTGTCAGCGGTCTGCGACGGCTCAGGGCTCGGAGTCTCGATGTGGGTGTCGATCGTGACTTCGGCAGGCTTCTCCTTGGCCTGCTTCTTCGCCTTGGCAAGGAATTCATCCGTGGCCTTCGTCGGCTCGGACATGGCGACGGCGGGCGCTTCGGCCACGACCTGGCCGCCCGTGGAGGAGTCATTGGGGACCATTGCGAGGCTGGATGCGACGACGGCGGCCGTGGCGGCGGTCGGCACGATGAAGGCGGAGAGCACAGGACGGGTGCGAACTGCTGCCAGCACTCCCCCGGCGGTGTTCTGCCGGTCGGCGGGTGCATGGCGTCCGGTCTTCTTCTTTGCCGTCAGTGCGGAGAAGATCGAGCCGGTCTTCTTCGTGCTCGGTGCTGAGTGTCTGCCCACAGTGGTGTTCCTCGTCGTCATCAGAGAGTGTTTCGGCAACTCGGAGATGCGGGGGAAGACCTCTCGCAGCAGTGCGCTTGAGGAGGAACTCCAAGTTATCTGATCGTTACCTTCACAGATTCTAGTTAAGGAACTGTTACAAAAGCAAAGTGGCACACCCGATGGGTGTGCCACATGAATGAGAATCTGCTCACAGTCAGCGGGACTTGCGAGTCACCAGCTTCCGAACACCGTCGGCTCCGGTCGTCACGGTCTCCTGTGCCCTGTCGAAGGCTCGCTCGACCTTGCCGCTGCGCACGGCGTCATCGATCGCGTGCGAAACGGATCCCAGTGCGCGGTTGACGCTGTTCTCGGTGGCTTCGATGAGGCGGGAGGTCGAGGCGGCCTCCCGCACGTTCTTCACACCGGTGCTCGCAACGCTGTAAGCGCGTCCGGCAACCCGGCGTGCGCGTTCGGTCGGGGTCTTCGCGGTCGCGTCGATGACGTCGTCGGGTTCGATGGGTTCGCGGTGTGAGCTCATAGCTCCATCCTTGAGCAGTGCCTCGGTGAAATCAACACCCTGGTTAGGATTGGACCATGAATTCCCAGCGGGAGGTCATCGCGGACCCAGAGATCATTGCGCACCGAGGCGGCCTGTGGCCGGGAATGAGCGAGAACACGCTCGAGGCGTTCACGGCTGCGGCGGCAGCCGGAGTCGAATGGATGGAGACCGACGTCCACGCTTCCGCTGACGGCATCCTCTTCGCCGCTCACGATGCCGACCTCAACCGCATCGCCGGACTGCCCCACTCCATCCGCGACCTGCCTGCGGACGAACTCGACGATGTCGAACTCCTCGCCGGGGGCCGACTCCCACGCCTCGAAGCACTGTTGGAGGCGCTGCCGGGAGTGCAATGGAACATCGACGTCAAGGCTGCCCACAGCATCGGCCCGATGATCCGCTTCGCTCATAATTTCAATGCGGTCGACCGGATCCGTCTCGCCTCGTTCGATTCGAGGACGCTGCGACGACTGCGCACAGCTCTGCCCGGAGTGCGCACATCGACGGGAACGACGGAGACCGCCCTCTTCGCCTTGGGTCGGTTGCCGGGAGTTCCGGATCATGGTGTCGCTCCCCTGCCGCCCGGAGTAGACGCCCTGCAGGTCCCCGCCTCGTTCAGACGGATCCCTGTGGTCACTGCCGATTTCGTGGCGCGGGCGCACCAGTCAGGTCTATTCGTCCATGTCTGGACGATCAATGACGAGGCGACGATGCGATCGCTGCTCGACCTCGGGGTCGACGGGATCGTCACCGATGATGTCGACCTCGGTCTCGAGGTATTGGCAAGTCGACGCGGCTGATTCAGGGGGCCGCCTCGGGGATGCGAGGCGTTGCGCTCGGGTTCGTGCTCTGCTCTGCCGCGTGGGTCACTTACCGAACGCCGTCGCGGCCCGTCTGCAAGGAATATTCGGGCACGGTAGACTGTTACATTGCGTCCAAGGTGTGCAGTCGAGTCGGAAGGTCCTAGATATGAGCGAACGCAGTCTCCGCGGAACACAGTTGGGCTCGCGCAGCCTCGAAACCGAAGAGGGCGTCGAGCCGGCACCCCGTCAGATGGTCGAATTCGAATGCGAAGACGGAACCCGATTCAAGGTGCCGTTTTCGATCGAAGCCGAGGTCCCCTCGACCTGGGACTCAGGCATCCACGGCGTCGGAGTCCGCGTCGGAGTCAATGAACCCGATGGTGAGCCCGTCAAGCATGTGCGTTCCCACTGGGACATGCTCCTGGAACGCCGGTCCTTCGACGAACTCCAGGTGCTCCTCGATGAGCGCCTCGCGATCCGTCGCGGTGAGGTTCCGGCTCAGAGCTGAATCAGCTGCGCTGAGAGCAGTGAAGGGGTGCAGGTCTTCGGACCTGCACCCCTTCCTCTTTCCCCAATTGCTACCTGACGGCGGCCCAGCACAGCGCGAGGTTGCTGGGCCGCCGTCAGGTAGCAATAGAGGGGTTAGGCGGCGCCCAGCAGGCGACGGATCTGCTTGCGGCGGCGAGTCAGACCCCAACCAGCGACCTTTGTGAAAGCCTCGCTGATGATCGAGCCGCTCATCTTCGATTCGCCCAGCTCGCGTTCGACGAAGACGATGGGCACCTCGGCGACGCGGAAGCCGGCTTCGACAGTGCGGTAGGTCATATCGATCTGGAAGCAGTATCCCTGCGACTGGACGCCCGAGAGGTCGAGTGCTTCGAGCACAGGACGGGTATACGCACGGAATCCGGCCGTTGCGTCCTTGACTCCCAGTCCCATGACCGCGTTGACATAGACGTTCGCGCCGCGGGAGAGGAAGTATCTCGACTTCGGCCAGTCGACGATCTCTCCGCCCGGCACCCACCGTGATCCGATGATGAGATCCCCTCGGCCCTCTTCGGCAGCACTGAGAAGCTGTCCCAGGTCGAGCGAGCGGTGGGATCCGTCGGCATCGAACTCGCAGATGATTTCGTAGTCGCGTTCCAGCGCCCATCCGAATCCGGCGATATAGGCCATGCCCAGTCCGGACTTCTCGGTGCGATGGAGGACGTTGATGCGGGGATCGTTCTGAGCCTGCTCATCGGCCCACTCCCCCGTTCCGTCGGGAGAACTGTCATCGACGATGAGGACGTCGACGTCGGGCTGCTGTTCGAACAATCCAGCCAGAGTCACGGGGAGGGCGAGACGTTCATTGAAGGTGGGGATGACGACAAGAATCTTGGAAAGCACGGACTCCACGATACGCGGTAGCCGCCCCAGACAATGAGTCGACACCCCCGCCTTCGGACCACGCTGCAACAACAGCGAGTTATCTATTGACGGGAGTGCCGACTCCATCCCGCATCAAGCGGAATGTTCACTTCGAATCTAGTGGCCCACACAGACTTTGCAAAATCGCTGTGACCTGGGCTGATGACTGAAACCCGAGGTCACAGGCTTAAACGCGTTTGAAAAATTTTCCGCATATCGGCGTGTCGGCTGGACAGGCCGGCAGACGGATCAGAGTTCGACGCGCGTGGGCAGCACCACGTCCGGAGACAGCTCGGGCAGTCCCGGTGTTCCCGATCGCGGGTCGGTGCTCCAAGCGGCGACACGCGGGTCGGCGACCTGGACGACGAGACGCTCGACCTTCCAGCGCACGATATCGGCATCGGCTCCGGGCGCGAGCACTCCGCCTTCGGGGTTTCCGGCCGCACGGTGAGCGAAGCGGGTCGCAGCGTTGAACGCGGCACGGGCGCCGATTCCCCCGTCGCCGACGACAGCGTTGCGCACTCCCGCCCAGGGTGAGGCGTCGGAATGGCTGAAGGACACCTGCGCCCCGGCAGCGAGCAGCTGCGCCAAGGGCTGCGGCTGTGCGGGATCGAGGGTGATGGCGATTCCGCTGCGGCCGAGGACGTCCACCTGGTCATCTGAAACGGCGAAGCCCAAGCGCAGCCGGTATCCGTGACGCTGAGCGTGAGCGGCATCGGCGCGCAGTGCTTCGAGCACGTCGGTGAGCTGTTCATTCGAATCGACGAGGATGAACAGGTTCAGCGCCGGAAGCTCCTCCAGGCCAAGGAAATCGGCAGCAGAGATCGAGGCGCGGCGGGTCTCCGTGGACCCGGAGTCCAGGTGCAGGTAGTCGACGACCGACAGTCCCTCCGGCGCGTCGGCGGCGAACTGGGCGACCGCATCGGCGGTGCCGATCGCGTGCACATGGGTGAACCCCTGCGCATAGAGTTCCGCTGCAGTCGGAGCCGAATCGTCCAGGATCAGTCCGGCGTGGACGAAGCCCGGGGTGAGGAAGTCCTCACCGAGGTCGATCGCCTCCGGGTCCAGGGCCCTGGCCGCTTCATCGGAACCGATGAATGAGACCTTTCCGTCCGTGTGTCCCAGTGCCGTCGCGAACGGGTCGACACTGCTGTAAACATCTCCGCCAAAGTACATAGTCACAGCCGACAGGCTACACCGTCGGCCGTTGCGGCTACACCTGTGTCAGGAGGGTCGGGTATCGTCATCGATTGTGAAGCCCTTGGTTCTGCTCGATACTCCAGCCCTGTACTACCGCGCCTTCTATTCGGTGCCGGATTCGATCGTCAATGCCGACGGTCACCCGGTGAACGCCGTGCGCGGGGTGCTCGACACCGTCGCCCAGATGGTGCGCCGCTTCGACACCGATCGTGTGATCGCGACGATGGATGCCGATTGGCGTCCGGCCTTCCGCACCGCGATCATGCCCGAATACAAGGCGGCACGCGTCAAGGATGAGGAAGCCGGCACGGAGATCCCACCGGAGCTGGCGGTTCAGCTGCCGATCATGAATCGCGTCCTCACGGCCGCCGGGATCCCCATCGCCGAGGTGGACGGAACCGAAGCCGATGACGTGATCGCCACGATGGCCGCCCAGTCCACGACCCCCGTGGTCATCGTCTCCCCCGACCGTGACCTGCTGGCTCTGCTCGACTCGTCCACCGACGTCAGCGTTCTGCGGCCCCGTAAGGGCGGCGAGTGGGAAGCCCTAACGCAGTCCGACCTTCCGACCGCCTACGGAGTGCCCGACGGCACCCGCTACCGTGAGCTCGCCGCTCTGCGCGGCGACCCGTCCGACGGGCTCCCCGGAGCCCCCGGCATCGGAGAGAAGACTGCCGCGACGCTGCTGGAGAACTTCGGTTCGCTCGAGTCGATCGTCAAGGCCGCCAAAGCTGGAGTGAAGACCGGTGGGCTCAGTCCGAAACGAGCCTCAACGATCATCGAGGTCGAAGAGACCCTGTATAAGACTCTCGAGGTCATGCGGTGCCTGACCGACGTCGACCATGGCATCGACCTCGACAGCGTCCCGAACAGCTTCGACCGTGCCGCGGTTGAGGACGCCGCTGAAGGGCAGAACATCCGTCGCTCCGTCGATAACCTCACCGGTGCACTCGAATCCGTGTCGGGTGCCGCGGCCTCCCCGCCCGCGGCCCAGAGCGGTACGACGGCATCGCCCTGGACGAACAAGTCTGCTGAGTCGACGCCGCGGTCCTCTGGGCCCAGTTCCTGGGCTCAGTCCCGGCTCGTCGGCTTCGACCTCGAGACCACCGGAGTCGAACCGGCCACCGCCCGCATCGTCACTGCGGCGTTCGTCGATTCGGCCACCGAGGTGCGCACGTGGCTGGCCGATCCGGGCATCGAGATCCCTGAATCGGCACGAGCAGTCCACGGCATCACCACAGAATTCGCCCAGGCCAACGGTGCGGCGGCCGCGCAGGTCGTCGGCGAACTCTGCGCGGAATTCGCCGCGCTCAAGGAAGAAGGCGCCGTCGTCGTCGGACACAATGTCGTCTACGACCTCAGCGTGATGGCGGCCGAAGTGGCGCGCCATCGCCCTGACATCGACTTCCCGTCGGTCATTCCGACGATCATCGACACATTCGTCGTCGACAAGCACATCGATCCGTACCGCAAGGGAAAAAGGACGCTCATCGAAACGGCGAAGACCTACCGGGTCGAACTCCTCGACGCCCATGATGCCGCTGCCGACGCCCTGGCTGCTCTGGACATTTCCCGTGCATTGGCCGAAAAGTCCACGGAAATCTCTGCGATGACCAACGATGAGATCATGGCCGCGCAGGCCGATTGGAAGCGCTCGCAGGCGGCGGGACTGCAGGCCTGGCTGCGGAAGAAGGGCAACGCCGAAGCCGTCGTCGACGGTTCGTGGCCGATGTCCTGAACGCTAGACTCGACACCGACGTACAAACGACGAAGGACGACAATGGGATTCTTTTCTCGCCTGCTCAACCGACCCGGCTCTCATGCGGAGAAGACGACAGGTTGGTTCGAGCGCGCCGTCGACGATCTGGACGCGGCCGGGCGCGAATTCTCCGAGCTCAGCGATGCCGAACTCACGGAGGCCGCAGGCGAGGTCTTCGCCTCAGGCACTCAGCAGCAGACGCTCATCCGCTACTGTGCACTGGCGCGCGAAGCCGGTGAGCGAGTCCTCGACGAACGCGCCTATGACACACAGCTGCGCGGACTCGTCGGACTGCTGCAGGGCAGCATCGTGCAGATGGCCACCGGTGAGGGCAAGACCCTCGTCGGTGCCCTGGCGGCAGCCGGCTACGCGTTGCAGGGTCGACGCGTGCACGTCGTCAGCGTCAACGACTACCTCGCCGTCCGTGACCGCAACTGGATGAAGCCGCTGTTCGACCTCCTCGGTGTGAAGTCGACCGCGATCTCCGGTGCGCAGGCCGACGACGAACGCCGTGAGGCCTACCGCGCCGAGGTCGTCTACGCTTCGGTGACCGAGGTCGGATTCGATGTGCTCCGCGACCGGTTCCTCACCGAGGATGCCGATCAGCGGGTGCCCGAACGCGATGTCGTCATCGTCGACGAAGCCGACTCCGTGCTCATCGACGAAGCGCGTGTGCCGCTGGTCCTCGCCGGTTCGTCCAGTGTCCAGGACACCGACGCCGCAATCGCAGCACTCGTGTCCAAAGTCAGCCCGGACACCGACTATGAAGTCAGCGCCGACCGTCATGCCGTCTCACTCACCGATGCCGGGGTCGACCGGGTCGAAGAAGAACTCGACGTCGAACTCTTCGGAGAGGACTCCGAGACACTCGCCGCCGTGAACCTCGCCCTCCACGCCCGTGCCTTGGTCAAACGCGATGTCGACTACCTCGTCGTCGACGGACGGATCAAACTCATCTCCTCCTCCCGCGGACGCGTCGCCGAACTCCAGCGCTGGCCCGACGGACTCCAGGCAGCCGTCGAAGCCAAGGAGAGCCTCGACGCCACCGACAGCGGAGAGATCCTCGACCAGATGACGGTCGAAGAACTTATCCACGGCTATGAGACCGTGTGCGGAATGACCGGAACCGCCCTGGCCGTCGGCGACGATCTGCGCGAATTCTATGGGCTCGAGATCGTGCCCATCGACACCCACCTGCCCGTGATCCGCATCGACGAACCCGATCGCCTCTTCACCTATCAGGAGTCGAAGGAACGTGCGATCGTCGAAGAGGTCGCGGACAATCATGCCCGCAACCGTCCCGTCCTCATCGGCACCTCCTCGGTGGCCGAGAGCGAGTCCCTAGCCGAACGACTGACCGAACGCGGAATCGACGTAGCTGTGCTCAATGCGAAGGACGATTCGCACGAAGCCGAGATCATCGCGAAAGCCGGTGCACCCGGTGCGGTGACGGTGTCGACGCAGATGGCCGGTCGCGGCACCGACATCCGTCTCGCCGACGACGACGTCGCCGACGCCGGGGGCCTCCTCGTCATCGGTGCCGGACGCTATCCCTCATCCCGACTCGACGACCAGCTGCGAGGCCGAGCAGGCCGTCAGGGTGATCCCGGCACATCCGTGTTCTTCACGAGCCTCGAAGACGAACTGGTCACCAGGGTTCCCGAGATCCAACGATTCGTGTCCGAAGGCGATGAGACCGGACTCATCGAATCCAAGCGCGCACTCGGCCTCGTCGAACACGCTCAGCGCATCGCCGAAGGGCAGAACACCGCACTGCACCGCGACACTTGGCGTTTCAACGAGCTCATGGCCAAACAGCGCGAACTCGTCCTCGAGCGCCGAGCTGAGATCCGCAAGGATGCCGAACCGGTCGAACAGCTGCGCAAGGAACTCGGCGACCGCGCCGATGAGATCGCGGAGGAACATTCCGAAGAACTGCTGGACTCGGTCCTGCGCGAAGTCATGCTCTTCCACCTCGACGCGCGCTGGGTCGACCACCTCGCTTTCCTCAACGATCTGCGTGAGGGCATCCACCTGCGCACCTTCGCCAGGGAGAAGCCGCACGAGGCGTTCAACACCGAATCGATCCGCGTATTCTCGTCGTTCTGGTCCGACGTCATCGACGATTCGAAGGCGACGATCGAGGACGCGACGATCACCGATGAGGGAATCGACCTCGAGTCGCACGGGCTGAAGCGTCCGTCGTCGACGTGGACCTATCTGACGACGGAGAACGCGTTCGGCTCCGATATCGAGAACATCGTCAAGAAGGTTCGTCGCTGAGACGACGAAACCGGCCCCTGAACGTTCAGGGGCCGGCTCGGTCGGCTGAGGACGCAGGAACGGCAGTTGTCGCCGGTCTAGAGTCATTGAGGCTCAGGAGTCGGCGACGACTCCGCGACGAATCGCTTCGACAGTGCGACGCACGCGCACCGCGGTCTCCGGGTCGATGACTTCAGCGACCTGACCGAGCAGATCGAGGCTCTGCTTGGCCCACCTGACAAAGTCTCCGGCCGCGATATCGCTGCCCCGCAGCGACTCCGACAGCGTTTTGCCTTCGGTCCACCGGTACATCGGTTTGATCAGCCCACGGTCCGGTTCGTCGGTCGTTTTCAGCGCATGCTGTTCTTCGAGGTGGAAGAGTCGACGCCAGATCGTCTCGGACTCGTCGCAGACGGCCTTGAGATCGGCGCTCGGCGCCCGGTGTGCGGTCAGGGTGTCCCTGCGCGACTGGAAGACGAAGATCGACGCGAAGGCCGCGAGTTCCGGCTCGTTGAGTCGGTCCCACAGGCCGGCTCGGATCGTCAGTGCCACCAGCAGATCGCGTTCACCATAGATCCGACGCAGCATCGTCGAGTGCTCGGGGTCGAAACCGAGTCCACGCAGCACGTCCTGGACACGGTCGAAGACCAGCGCGATCGAGGTGGTGCGTCCTTCGATGCGGGCGATGAGAGATTCGTTCTCTCTGATGAGTTTGTCCGCTCGGTTGGCCCAACGGGCGTGAAGCTCGCGATCCGGGCAGTCGTGGCAGGGGTGTGCCCTCATCTGTGCCTGGAGTTCGGCCACAGTGGTGCTCTCGCCCTGCTGCTGTCGGCTGGACTCCCAATGAGCTTCCGAATCGACCCTGCCGTCATGAACGGCGACTTCGAGGATGGACAGCAGCTGCCTGCGGTCCCCTGCCTGCCGGTGGTTGAACTTCTTCGGCACTCGGACTCGCCCCTGGGAGGCGACGGGCTCGGTCACCTCGTGCGGGCGCAGGTGCCATACCTTGCCCTGCTCGGTGAGAACCGTAGGGAGTCGGGAGACTCCGTCCTTGTTGCTCATCGGGGCGATGATGACCGCACGACCGCCGACTCGTTTGGCCGGCATCGTCACCACATCGCCGATCTTGAGCGCGGTGAGGGACTCGACAATATCGCGCTGCTTGTTCCGCGACTTCGTCCGGGTCTCCTGCTTCTGCGTATCCGAGATCGCGCGACGCAGTCCGGCGTATTCGGAGAAGTCACCGAGATCGCAGTGCATGGACTTCTCATACGCCTCGATGGTGGTTTCGTTCTTGCGCACCTTCCGTGCCAGACCGACGACGGCCTTATCGGCTTGGAACTGTGCGAACGAGGTTTCGAGCACCTTTGCGGCTTCGTCCGAACTCATCCGCGACAGCAGATTCGCCGTCATGTTGTAGGTCGGTCCGAACGCTGAGTTCAGTGCGTAGGAGCGGTTCGAAGCCAGAGCGGCCAGTTCGCTGACCTCGATGGTCGGATGCCACACGACGACCGAGTGGCCGATGCGGTCGATTCCGCGCCTCCCGGCTCGTCCGGTCAGCTGCGTGTACTCTCCCGGGGTGATCATCACATGCGCTTCGCCGTTGAACTTCACGAGCTTCTCGAGCACAACGGTGCGAGCGGGCATGTTGATGCCCAGTGCCAGGGTCTCCGTGGCGAAGACGACCTTGATGATTCCCTGCGAGAACAGTTCTTCGACGAGCTGTTTGAACTGCGGGATCATCCCCGCGTGGTGGGCGGCCACTCCGAGCAGCAGACCCTCGCGGAAGGTGTGATAGCCGAGGATGCCGAGGTCTTCGTCGGCGAGTTCGTCACGCAGCGATTCGAGTGCGGCGTTGACGATCGTCTTCTCTTCCCGAGAGTTCAGGTCGGTGCCCGAAGTCAGGTACTGTTCGACGGCTTCGTCACAGCCATTGCGGGAGAAGATGAACATGATCGCCGGCAGCATAACCGCCTCGGCGAGGGACGCGACGACTTGGGTGCGGCTGGGTCGGCGGAACCGTGCGCGGGTGGCTCGTGCGCGTTTCGAGCGTGGCCCTCCGTGTGTGCGGGTGGCATGGTTGAGGGCCGGATCGATGCGGTCGGAATCGCTGTGTGTGAACAGGTCGTACATCCGGTGGCCGACCAGGACATGGTTGACCAGCGGCACCGGACGGTGGCTGGTCGACACGATCGTCGTCGGTCCTCGGACCTCACGCAGCCAGGCTCCGAACTCCTCGACGTTCGACACGGTCGCCGACAGCGACACCATCTGCACTCGGTCGGGCAGATGGATGATGACCTCTTCCCACACCGGGCCGCGGAACCGGTCGGCGAGGTAGTGGACTTCGTCGAGGACGACGAAGCCGAGGTCCGACAGGCCAGCCACGTCGTTGTAGAGCATATTGCGCAGCACTTCGGTGGTCATGACGATGATCGGAGCATCGCGACGGATCGACGTGTCTCCGGTGAGCAGACCGACGTTCTCGGCCCCGTGGACCTCTGAGAGGTCGTTGAACTTCTGGTTGCTCAGGGCCTTGATCGGGGTAGTGTAGAAGACTCGTTTGCCTTCGCCGCGGGCCAGCTCCACGGCGAACTCCGCGATGAGCGTCTTGCCTGCTCCCGTCGGTGCAGTGACCAACACGTCCTCGCCGTCCTGCAGATGGCTGCAGGCTTCGACCTGGAAGTCGTCGAGCGCGAACTCGGTGCGTTCCATGAACCGGCCCAAGGGGGTGCGGGCGAACTCAGCACGCGCCTTGAAGTCGGCATAGGCGGCGGAGGGGCTCAGCGGTTCTTCCGCGGAGGTGTCGGTCGAAAGCGGTGTGGGGTCAGTCATTCTTCTCTTCGTCGGTCAGTTCGTCCTCGTCGACCCACAGGCCCTGTGCGATGAGGCGCTTCTTGCGTCGGCGATCGTTGAAGAAACAGATCACCCACGCCAGACAGAACAGGGTCATCATGGGGATGACGAGGAAGAACATGGACATTGCGTCCGGAGTGGGGGTGGCGATCGCGGCGAACAGGAACACGAGCATGACGATGATGCGCCACGACTTCTTGATCCGCTCCGCCGACAGGATCCCGAGCATGTTCAGTCCCACCATGAGCACTGGCAGGACGAAGGCGAGTCCGAAGACCACGATGATGATCATCACGAAGCTCAGGTAGTCCTGTGCCGGGATGATGTTCGTGCCGCCCTCGGGAGTGAACGAGGTCAGCGCCTTCACCGCATTGGGCAACGCGAAGAACGCCATCGTCGACCCGGCCAGGAACAGCGGAATCGCTGCCCCGAGGAATCCCAGCGAGTACAGCTTCTCCTTCCGCTTCAGGCCCGGGACGATGAAGGCCCACACCTCGTAGAGCCAGATCGGGCAGGAGAGGAAGAGACCGATGAAGAACGACAGTTTGATCTTCAGGTCGAAGGGCGAGGCGACTCCGGCGAAGTTGATCTCGGCCATCCGTCCGCCGTTGTCGCGGATGGTCCGGATCGGCTCTTGAAGGATATCGAGGACGGGGTCGTAGAGAAACCAGCCGGCCACCGCACCCAGTGCGATGGCGATGGCGGAGATGATGACGCGGTTGCGCAACTCGACGAGGTGCCCGACGACGGGCATCTTCTTCTCAGGATTGTTCTTCCGTGATCGAGATGGCTTCCGCTGACTGTTCTCTTTCACTTCTCGTGAGACTGCGGGTCCTGCTTCTCTCGCCGCGACTCCTCGGTTCCGGTGGTCTCACCGGTGGCCGTAGTGGAGTCGGTCGAGGATTTCTGGTTGAGCGCTCCCGGCTCGGTGGTCTTGCCGGATTCGTCCTCGTCGTCGCGCAGGTCCTTCACTTCGGACTTGAAGATCTTCATCGACTGTCCCAGGCTTCGGGCCAGCTGCGGCAGTTTGGGCGCGCCGAAGATGATCACGATGATGAGGATCACGATCGCGATCTGCACGAAACTTGGTCTCATGGGGAGCTCCTTGGATTGTTGATGCTGAGGAAGAGTCTACGCGTTGCGGCTGTGCCTTTCATCCACATTCGGACGCGGTATGTGTCTCAGCCGAGCCTGCGCAGGGCGGCCGCAACCGCCTCGGTGTCGTCGATCTCGGTGATCACATCGGCATGACAGAGCAGGAACCGGCTCAGCCAATCCACCGAATGCACGAGCAGGCGGATGCGCACGCTCGTGTCGCCGCCATCGAGGTATTCCCGATTCGTCACGTCGAGTTCATCTGCCAGCCACGCTCCCCCAGCTGCGAGGCCGAGGGTGACTTCGTACGAGTTCGTCGTCGCTTCGCTCACCGACATCGGCGGATGCGCCGCCGGCTCCCAAGACCGGATGCGCCCCAGGGCGAAGCGCCGGGGAGCTCCGGCCGAATAGCACCAGGCATCGACGTACCAGTCAGCGCCGGGGACCAGTCGGGTCGGAGCGATGGTCCGTGTGGTGAGTTCGTCGCGGGAGCCCACGTAGTAGTCGATGCTCAGGGCGGAGCCGTCCTCGACCGCCTGCCGCAGAGCACTCAAGAGCTCCTCATCGGCGTCGATGGGGCTGACGTCGACCGCGGTGCGCAAGTTCTCTCCTGCGGCCACGCGCAGTTTGGACGCGGCAGTGGCCACTGCTTCCGAATCGAGCCCGGGAAGAGACGAGAGCATGTCGAGCGCGAGCACGAGGACTCCGGCTTCCTCGGCGCTGAGCCGCACGGGCACGGATACCTCTTCAGCATTGGAGATGAAGATCTGCCCGCCCTCCCACGACGCGTCGATGAGGTCGTCGGGCATATGTCCGGGTCGACCGGTGACGAAGAGCAGCTGCAGATCGTCGATGAGGGTGTCGGAGTCGATGCCGAAGTAGGCGGCGGTCTCCTCGAGATCCGCTCCCGGATGGGCGTCGAGGTAGGGCACGAGGCTGAGCAGCCGGGTGAGGCGTTCACGCGCTGAGGACACTGGCGCCTCCCAAACGGTTGAGGGATTCGCGGATCGTGTCGCGTCTGCGCTCGACGGCACGCACGAGCTCGGGCGGGTCGACCGCCTCGACGGCGTCTCCGAAACCGACGATCTCGGCGGCGAGGGTCTCGACATCGGAATAGCCGATGATCACTTCGTCTCCGTCGCCGCGGATCTGGCGGCGGCGCAGCGGATCGGCACGGTGGGCACGGATGTGCAGCGTTGCCTCGGCGACGACGGCCATCTCCGAACTCGACTGCAGTGCCAGCTGCGGGGATAAGTCTTCGGGGATCTCATAGTCTCCGGGTTCGCGGCCGCTGAGCTTCGCGATCCCGCCTTCGACGCGGGAGAGTCGGAAGGTGCGTCGTGCCTGTCGGTCGAGGTCGAAGCCGAAGAGGTAGACGCGGTCGCCGCGGCTGAGCAGCGCGTAGGGTTCCAGCCGCACTTTCCGCTCGCTCTGGCCGGGCTTGTGATAGCGGAAGCCGACGGCTTCGCGGGCGTTGATGTGGTGGAGCGCGGTGGCGAAGTTCGCGCTGGCGAGCCTGTGTGCGGCGGTGCCCGGGTCGACGTTTCCCGGCCCGGCCGCGGACTGGTCGAGGTCGATGCCGAGGGCACGCAGCTTCGTCAGTGCCTGGGCAGAGGACTCCCCGAGTTCGGTCTCCGACCAGAATGCGGCGGCCACGGTCACCGCAGCCACCTCGGCGGGGGTGAGATCGACGTCGTCCATCGCATAGTCGGCGGTCGAGATCCGGTAGCCCGTCTCCCCCGCATCACCGTAGGCATCGTGTTCGGCTCGAGTCGCGATGGTGATGCCCATATGCCGCAGCAGCTCCTTGTCGCGGGAGAATTTGCGATCGAAGGCGACCTCGTCGAGCCCGGAATAGCCGTCGATGGCGCTCATCAGCGTTTTGCGCGACACCCAGCCGCGGGAAGCGCGCAGGGCGATCAGCAGATTCATCAGACGTTCGGTCTGCTGTCTCTGTCTGCTGGTGCGGGGTGTTTTCACGATTCCACCGTAACCTAGGCCGGGCGATAGTCTTGGGACCATGATTCATTGGCGCAAAGGAATCGTCACAGCGATTCGCTCCACCCGGCCAGGATACACAGAGGTCGACGTCGAACTGGACGAGGCTCTGCCGGGCACCGATGTGAGATCCATCCGAGCGGTCGCCTACACCGATGCCGTCGGGCAGCCGCGTGTCCAGGACACCGTCCTCGTCAATGTCTCGGCTCTGGCCAAGCGTCTGGGCACCGGAGGCTTCGGTCTCATCGTCGCCCTGCCCGATGCGCTGCCGGCCGATCCTCCCGAAGGTCCCGGCCATCTGGTCAAGGACCGCTATTCACCTCTGCAGACGATGGTCCTCGGCGTCGACGATCAGGAATCACAGCATCATTCCACCCTCGCCGAGGCGGAGAACCTCGAGAGCATGCCCGTGGTCGTGGCCGATCTGCATTCGGCACTGCCCGCAGTGATCGCCGGAATACGGACCGTCGACCCGACGCTGTCGGTGGCTTATGTGCTCAGCGATGGTGCGGCTCTGCCGGCCCCGTTCTCCCAAGCCGTCGCCGGGCTCAGAGATGCCGACTGGCTGACGGGCGTGATCAGCACCGGGCAGGCCTGGGGCGGAGATCTGGAAGCGGTGACCATCCACACGGGACTGCTCGCTGCCAAGCATGTGATGGATGCCGATATCACCATCGTCGCTCAGGGACCCGGAAACCTGGGCACTGGTACGAAGTACGGCTATTCGGGGCTGGTCACGGGAGAGCATCTCAACGCCGCGGCCCTGCTCGGCGGTCGTCCGGTCGGTCTGCTGCGGATGTCGAACGCCGATGCGCGGGGCCGCCACTTCGGCATCTCCCATCATTCGCTGACGCCGTTGAGTGAGATCGCCCGACCGGGGATGACCGTGCCGGTGCCCGATTTCTCCACCCTCACCGAGGCGGAACGAGCCGAGATGGATCCGGATCCCGATGTCGTGGCCGAGACAGTGGCCGGGCAGCTGTCGCAGCTGCAGATGCATGATCTCGTCGATGTCGATCTCACCGGGCTGTGGGATGCGCTGCGTTCCTCGCCGGTGCGTCTGTCGACGATGGGCAGGAAGCTGCCCGCCGATGCCGCATCGTTCCTCGCAGCCGCAGCCGCGGGACGCTGCGCCGCGGGGATCGCCCGCAGCTGACCGTCGCAAGCCCGGGAAGCGCAAGCCTGGGCAGCGCAAGCCCGGAAGACAGATGTGGCCGGGTTCCGAAGAACCCGGCCACAGCCGTTTCAGGCAGAGTCAGCGTGTGCTGATGCTCAGCGCACGTTCTCGAGGTCGCACACGAAGATGAGCGATTCGCCCGGCTGGATGACTCCGCCGGCGCCCTGATCGCCGTACGCCAGGTGCGGCGGGATCTGCAGGGTGCGGCGTCCGCCGACCTTCATGCCCTGGATGCCCTGGTCCCAGCCGGAGATGACCATTCCGGATCCGAGTCGGAACTCCAGCGGGGTGCCGCGGTTGTATGAGGCGTCGAATTCTTCGCCCGTGGAATGGGCGACTCCGACATAGTGCACGCTCACGGTGTCGCCGGGTCCCGCCTCGGCGCCGGTGCCGATCACATCATCGGTGATGATGAGCTCGGTCGGTGCGTCTCCGCCGGGGAAATCGACTTCGGGCTTCTGCTTGCTCATGTGTTCCTCCTGGTGTCGGTTCTGTTGACTGTTCGTACTGTCTGACCGGACCTGACCGGTTCCTCAGCCCTGGGCCGAGAGGATGTCGACGACGAAGATCAGGGTCGCATTGCCCGGGATGGACGGTTCGCTGCCCTGTTCGCCGTAGCCCTTGTCCGGCGGGACGACGAGGACGACCTGGTCGCCGACCTTCTTGCCGACGAGTCCCTCGTTCCAGCCGTCGATGACCTGGGCTTCGCCGACCGGGGCGACGACGAAGGGCTGTCCGCCCTTCTTCCAGTTCGAGTCGAAGGTCTTCGACGTATCGTCCCAGAGCCAGCCGGAGTACTTCACGGCGACGCTCTGGCCCTTCTTGACCTCGTCGCCTTCGCCTTCGATCGTCGTGTAAGTCTCGAGCTCGGTCGGCTTCTTGCCCTTCGGCTTCGAGATCGATGGGGCGCCGTCGTCGCCCCACTTCACGGTGACGGGGTTGTCCGACTGGTCGGCCTTCTTGCCTTCGGCGCGAGTGAGCGGCTTCTTCGTGTCCTCGATGTCGATGACGTAGACGAGCGTCTGGGAGGCTTGGCCCTGCTCGGCGCTGCCGTGGAGCGACATCATCACCCGTGATCCGACCTTGACGTCGATGAGTGCGTCGAACAGATCTTCGGAGATCTGGGACTTGTCCATGGGGAATCCGGCTGCGGAATCCGAATCGTAGCTGGATTCGACGGTCTTGCCGGTGGTTCCGGAGACCAGCGTCATCTGTGCCGTGACCTGCTCGCCCTCAGCGATCTTGTCGCCGGTGCCCTGCTTGAGCACCTTCTTCTCGGTCTCGTCGATGACCAGTGGGGCCTCGAAGCTGACCTTCGGCTTCTTCCCGATCTTGCCGTCGACGGTGATGTCGTCGAGGCTGGTCGACTTCGCGTCCTGAGCGGCCACCGAAGGCGGAGGTGTGGTCGAGTCCTCTGACTCATCACCCTGTCCGCAGGCCGAGAGCAGCAACAGGCCCGCCGCGATGGCGCTGAGCACTTTGGTGCGCACTGGTTTCCTTTCGTCACGGGAGGCCGTGCCCTGGGTAGGGGCTCGACCGGATCACAGGGTGATCTTACAGGCCCGCGATGAGTGTTTCCGCCTGCGGGTGAGTCGTGGCGAACGGGTCCTTGAGCGCGACTGCGCGACCGGATTCGTCGTTGAGGCGCAGATGCACCCAGTCGACGGTGTAGTCCCGGCGGGCGGCATGAGCGGCGCGCACGAACTCTCCGCGGATCGCTGCCCGTGTGCTTTCGGGCGGTACGGTCTTCGCTCGTTCGGCCGCCTCGGCGGGAACGAGGTTCTTCGCCATTCCGCCGGTTTCGAGCTTCGGAAACAGCCCTGTTGCCGGGGTGATGTCATGGTACGCGATGTCGAGGCGGTGGATGCGCGCATCGGCGATATCGGAGATCCCGCGCTGCATGGACCGTTCGATGAGGGTGCGCTTCATCACCCAGTCGATCTCCGTGTCCACGGACGAGAAGTCCTGCGATTCGACCGCGGTGAGCATCCGCGTCCACAGGTCGATGACGTAGTGGGCGAGTTCATCATCGCCGAGGCTGTGCTCCCCGGACTCCACGATCCGCTGAGCTCGATCCCGGTAGTCGCCGAGCAGTCCCAGCGGAGTCGTCGTCGTCCCGTCGGTGCGTTCGAGCACGACCTGTCCCGTGAGATCGCGGGCGACGAGTCGGATGTCGCGGACCGGGTGGCGCAGCCCGTTCTCCGGGATCCGCGCGCCTTGCTCGATGAGGTCAAGCATGAGCACCGCGGATCCGATCTTGAGCGCCGAGGTGGCCGTCGACATCGAGGAATCACCGACGATGACGTGCAACCGTCGGTACTTCTCCGCATCCGCGTGCGGTTCGTCGCGGGCGTTGATGATCGGACGCGACCGTGTCGTCGCCGACGACAGACCCTCCCACATGACGTCGGAACGGGCGGAGAGACCGAACATCATCTCCGACCGGTCGGCTTCCTCGTCGGGGGCGAAGGCCGAACGGCGAGGGATCACGGCTCCCGCTCCGACGAGCAGCTGCCGGGAGACGAGGAAGGGCAGCAGCACCGTGGTCAGTCGGTTGAAGTCGAGGGTGCGGCGGATGAGGAAGTTCTCGTGGGAGCCGTAGGAGTTCCCTGCGGCGTCCGTGTTGTTCTTGACCATGTGTACGCGTCCGCCGATGCCGTCTGCTTCGAGCGCGGTCTGCGCCTTGTCCAGCAGGTCGATCATCAGTCCCTCGCCGGCCCGGTCCTGGGTAAGCAGATCGCGCAAGTCGTCGCATTCGGCGGTCGCGTACTCCGGATGGGAACCGACGTCGAGGTAGAGGCGAGACCCGTTGGGCAGGAACACGTTCGACGATCGGCCCCATTCGACGACGGGGCGGAAGAGGTAGCGGGCGATCTCCTCGGGGCCGATGCGTCGGCCTTCCGGGTCGGCGGTGTGGGCGAGTCCGTATTCGGTTTCGAGCCCGTAGATGCGTGCCATTCAGTCCTCCCGCAGTTCGCTCATCGCCGCATCGTCGAGTCGGCGGAATGTCCGCTGCTTCGTCGTCGTGCGGTCGAGGACGGCGGCCTCGAGTGCGTCGGTGGCCAGGGTCGCCTGGGTCGCGGCGCCCAAAGCGGCAACACCGTGGTTGAACACTTCGCGCAGGCTCATCTGCGAGCTGCGCACCCCGGCGAGGGATGCCGTGATCGCATCGGCCTGACCGCCGATGGCCACATGTTCGGTCTCGTCGATGACGGATCCGTCGTAGCTGAGCCGGTAGAGCTGGTCGGTCTCCGGTGTGAGTCCGAGTTCGGCGACGACGAGTTCGACTTCGAAGGGCTTCGATTCGGTGGTGAAGACTCCGGCCAGCGTCTGTGCGTATGCGTTCGTCAGACCGCGAGCGGTGACGTCGGTGCGGTCGTAGGAGTATCCGCGCAGATCGGCGTAGCGGACACCGGCCTGGCGCAGGGTCTCGAATTCGTTGTACTTTCCGACGGCGGCGAAGCCGATCCGGTCGTAGATCTCAGCGATCTTGTGCAGCGTCGGTGACGGGTTCTCCGCCAGCAGCAGGATTCCTGCGTCGAAGCGCATGACGACGACGGAGCGACCCCGGGCGATGCCCTTGCGGGCGAAGTCGGCCCGGTCCTTCATCAGCTGTTCGGGCGAGACGTAGAACGGTGCCTGACTCATCGACGATCCTTTCGCGAAAACAGTGGCGCACTCATCACCGGGCGGTGGCCGTGCGGCGGGCGACGACCTCGGTGGCGGTCTCCAGAACAGTGGCCGAATCGACTTCGGTGACCCCGTTGTCGAGGTCGACGGTGAAGATCGTCGGGGCGATCTGGCGGACGAAATCCGGTCCGCCCGTTGCCGAGTCGTCATCGGAGGCGTCGAAGAGAGCTTCGACGGCCACAGAGACCGCCGAGGCAGTGTCCAAGTCGGGCTTCCACAGCTTCTTCAGTGCCCCGCGGGCGAATCCGGAACCGGAGCCGATGGAGTGGAAACGGTGCTCTTCGTACTTTCCGCCGGTGACGTCGAAGCTGAAGATCTGACCCTGTGGTCGCGATTCGTCGACTCCGGCGAACAGCGGGACGACGGTCAGTCCCTGCATCGCCAGGCCAAGGTTTCCGCGCAGCATCGCCGCGAGCCGATTGGCTTTGCCGTTGAGCGAGAGGCGGGCGCCTTCAATCTTCTCGTAGTGTTCGAGTTCGAGTTGGAAGAGGCGGATGAGGTCGAGGGCGACACCGGCGGTGCCGGCGATGCCGATGACCGAGAAGTCGTCGGCGGCCTTGACCTTCTCCATCGAATGCGAGGCGATGAGGTTGCCGATCGTCGCCCTGCGGTCTCCGGCCATGAGGATTCCGGTGGCCGTGCGGAAGCAGATGATCGTCGTGCCTTCCGGGGACTGTTCGGCCAGATCCCGGGCTCCGGGGTGCGGCAGCGCTTCGGGGGCAAGCGAGCGGGCGAGTTCGACGAACGAGTTGCTCGTCGAACTCAAGAATGCAGGAGGGAATCCTGCCATCTCATTGGCCGCCCTTCTGCACGAAGTTCTTGACGAATTCCTCCGCGTTGGATTCGAGCACACCGTCGATCTCGTCGAGGATGGAATCGACGTTCTGAGTGTTGATCTGTCCCTGCACAGCCTCCGGCGGATCGACGGGTACGTCTCCCCCACCGGACGATTTGTCTCTCTGGACCTGTTCCTGCGAGCTCATCTCACACTCCTTCAGTCGTTCTTCACTGTCAGTCTATCCACTCCGAGTGCCTTGAGCAGGCCCTCAGCGGTCTCGATTCCCTCCACCCGATCGGCGAGCAGCTCACGAGTGCCCTTGAGCGGTTCGTGCATGGGCAGGCGCACCACACCGAAGGCTCCCGCGTTGAGCACGAGGGAATCCCAGCTTGCGGCCACCAGATCCTCGCCGAGGCGGCTGACCGCCACCGAGCGCAGGAAAGCACGGGTCCCGTCGGGGGCGTTGGTCACGGCGGCTTCGACCTCGGAATCGGTGGTCATCCGCCGAATGCGTCCGGCGCGTTCGAGCTTGTGGAAGAGCCCCTTCTCCGGGCGCACATCGTGGTATTGGACGTCGATGAGGGCCAGCTTCGGATGGTCCCAGTCGATGTCCTCGCGAGACCGGTAGCTCTCGAGGAGCACCCATTTGGCGACCCAGTCGATCGAGTCGGCCAGTGTCTTCGGGTCGGTCGAGAGCCCGTCGAGGAAGCGACGCCATTCGGAGAGCACTTCGGTCGTCGCTGCATCGTCCGGATCCGCGTGTTCGAGGCATGCGGAATAGAAGATTTCCTGGATCTCCAGCGCTGTCTTCGTCGTGCCATCGGTCAGCGGCAGCGGAGCGGTCAGGCTCAGGTCGTGGCTGACGTCCCACAGCGACTGTAGAGAATCAGCGAGTTCGATCCGCGGCGCCAGTCCGGCCTCGATGAGTCCGAGGACGAGGGAGGTCGAGCCGAAGCGGACGAAGGTCGCGGGCTCTGCCAGGGTGGCGTCGCCGATGATCACGTGCAGCCGACGGTACTTCGCAGGATCGGCGTGCGGTTCGTCACGGGTGTTGACGATGGGGCGGCGCAGGGTCGTCTCGAGGCCCACTTCGGCCTCGAAGAAGTCGGCACGGGACGAGATCTGGAAGCCCTTGCCCTCGCCTTCACGGCCGATGCCGACGCGTCCCGAACCGCACAGGATCTGTCGGGTGACGAAGAAGGGAATGAGGCCTGCCACGATGTCGTCGAAGTCCGTGGACCGGTCGACGAGGTAGTTCTCATGGGTGCCGTAGGAGGCTCCCTTGGAGTCCGTGTTGTTCTTGTACAGGTTGACCGGTTCGGCGCTCTTCTCAAGCGTTCGCACCGATTCCAGGGCGACGAGGTCGCCTGCTCGGTCGAAGGTGACGATATCGCGTGGGGTGAGCACCTCCGGGGAGGAGTATTCGGGGTGGGCGTGGTCGACGTAGTAGCGGGCGCCGTTCTCCGTGACGACGTTCGCCAGATACTGTGCTTCGACATCGTCCTGCGGAATATGGGTCAGCTGCGAAGCGTCGGCATCGGCGATGTTCATGAAGAATCCGCGCGCATCGGCCAGCGGGGACTCGGTGGCGAAGTCCCAGAAGTTCTGGGACGACTTCAGCCCGCGCGGACCGGCATAGGCGTCGACGACACGCGCCGAGTCCCGCATCGGGTTCGCCCACGGATTGCCCGGCTGGCTGAGGCCGAACTCCGTCTCGGCTCCCATGACGCGCCTGACTCTGAGCATCTGATTCTCCTCCAAGGTCTAGACTCGGGGACGTGGCAACGAAGAAATCTCATCTCCCCATCGCCCTGATCGTCGACCTCATCCTCGTGGTTCTGTTCACGATCGTCGGTCATTACACACATTCTCACAATTTCGATCCGCAGGGGCTCATGACCACAGGGTGGCCGTTCGTCGCGGCCCTCGTCCTCGCGTGGCTGCTCACTGCTGTCTGGGATCGGCCGATCGCTCCCCTGGCCACGGGAACTGGCGTGTGGGCGATCACCGTCCTCGTCGGGCTCGTCCTGCGCGGCGTCACGGGCGCCGGGGGCGATCCCGGTTCGGTACCGGTGAGCTTCATGATCGTGGCGACCTCGCTCAACCTCATCACCCTGGTCGGCTGGCGTCTCATCGCCACGGCCGTCTCAGGCGGTTCCGGCCGTCGGAAACGCAGCCGCTGAGAGGTTTTCGCCTCAACCGGCCCCACGCTCGATCCAATACGAAGAGCCCGCCGCTTCCGTCAATCGACGGAGACGGCGGGCTCTTCGTTCTATCCGAGTTCTGACCGGGCTCAGACGAGGTCGGAGTTCGGTCGCACCTCGGCGATGTCTGTCTCATACGGCACGGCCGGGGCTCCCCTGGTCGTGTCCAAGTGGATCATCCGCAGATGAGTGACGCGTTCGCCCTTGCGGCCGGAGATCCGGGCCCATTCGTCCGGGTTCGTCGTGTTCGGCAGGTCCTCGTGTTCGCTGAACTCTTCGGCGATCGCATCCTCGAAATGTCCGGGGCGCAGACCGCGTTCGCCGGTGTCGAGCAGCGATTTGATCGCGGCCTTCTTCGCCCGGTCGACGATGTTGTGGATCATCGCACCGGAGGCGAAAGCGGAGAAGTGGAGGATCTCCTTCGAACCGTCGGCGTAGCTGACCTCGACGAATTCGTTCTCCGGGGTCTCTGCGTACATCCATTCGACACAGCTGTCGATGAGTGCAGAGACCGCCTCGGCGGGGGTGTCGTGACCGGCGAGCACGCTCGAGTGCAGGGGCAGCTCCGCGGTCAGGTACTTCTCGAAGATGTCCCGGGCTGCGTCGGCGTCGGGGCGTTCGATGCGGATCTTCACATCGAGTCGGCCGGGGCGCAGGATCGCGGGGTCGATGAGATCCTCGCGGTTCGATGCACCGATGACGATGACGTTGTCGAGCTGTTCGACGCCGTCGATCTCGGTGAGCAGCTGCGGCACGATCGTCGTCTCCACGTCCGATGACTTGCCGGTGCCGCGGGTGCGGAACAGCGATTCCATCTCATCGAAGAACACCACGACGGGGAAACCCGCCGAGGCCTTCTCCCGTGCTCGGGCGAAGATCAGGCGCAGCTGACGTTCCGTCTCGCCGACGTACTTGTCCAGCAGCTCCGGGCCTTTGATGTTGAGGAAGTACGTCTTGCTCGTGCGCACCTTGCCCGTGCGATCTGCCAGGGAGTTCGCCACGGCCTTCGCGATGAGCGTCTTGCCGCAGCCGGGAGGGCCGTAGAGCAGGATACCCTTGGGCGGTTTGAGTCCGTGCTCGGTGTAGAGCTCGGGATGTTCGAAGGGCAGTTCGACAGCGTCCTTGATCTGCTCGATCTGGTCGGCCAGTCCGCCGATGTCCGAGTAGGTGATGTCGGGGACCTCTTCGAGCAGCAGCGAGGAGACCTCGGGCTTCTCGACGACCTGCAGCGCGTAGTGGGTGCGGGTGTCGACGACGACGGCATCGCCGACGCGCAGTCCCGAGTCGACGAGTCCGGCGGCGAGAGTGAAGACCTGTTCGTCATCGCCGGGAGCTCCGACGAGGATGCGCTGGGAGTCGACGAATTCACGGACGTTGACGACCGATCCCACGGGTGGGAACTCGCCGGTGCCGATGATGACGAGGCCTTCGGACAGGAGCACATCGGCTCCGGCCCGCAGGCTCTCGGGCTCCACCTCGGGAGCGACAGCCACACGCATGCGGCGACCGCCGACGATGACGTCGGCGGATACTGCGTTCTCGCCGAGAGCGATGAGTGTGCCCCAGTTGTTCGGCGGCTCGGTCAGACGCCGAGCCTCCTCCTTGATCCGTCCCAGCTCGTCACGGGCCGTACGCAGAGTCTTCGACAGTGCTTCATTGCGTTTGCCCGCTGTGTAGAGCTGCTGGCGCAGGGACGCAGTGTCCTCACGCAGCTTCTTCACCTCGGTCGTGGTCTCTGTCATCGATCCTCCTTCGGCCCTGTGCTGGTGCCAGTCGGGCTGTCTGTGACATCTGGGGTTCGCGTTTCGCCGGATCCTTCGGCCGCGTCGCGCAGCCGACTGCCGGCATCGCGCATCACCCTTCGCAGCTTCTTCCCGTGTGCGGTGCGGGTGCCGATGGCAGCCTCGGTGACTTCGGGTTCCGTCCACGCCGCGACATCCTCGGCGGCTGCGGTGGCACCTTGTGGGCGCTTCTTCTTCTCAAGAGGGCTGATGCCGTCGGCCATTCGGCGCGCCATGATGAGGAACCCGGTGTGGGCGATCATCCGGTGGTCGGGGCGAACGGCGAGTCCGTCGACATGCCAGCCGCGGACCATGGCTTCCATGGACTCGGGTTCGGCGAACTTGCCGGAGGCGCGCAGGGCTTCGACGAAGCGGGAGAGCTGCGGAACGGTGGCCACGTATGCGATGACGATTCCACCGGGTGTCAGGGCTTCGCTGACCGCGTCGAGCGTGTTCCAGGGGGTGAGCATGTCGAGCACGACACGGTCGACGCTGCCGGGGCCGAAGGTCTGCGGCAGAGTCTCGGCGAGGTCGCCGACGGTGACCGACCAGTTGTCCGGTTCGCCGTCGAAGAAGTCGGCGATGTTGCCGGTGGCGATCGTCGCGAATTCCTCACGCAGTTCGAACGAGTGGACGGACCCTTCCGGGCCCACGGCACGCAGCAAGGCCATCGACAGGGCACCGGATCCGACGCCTGCTTCGACGACGGTGGCGCCGGGGAAGATATCGCCGAGGGTGACGATGAGTCCCGAGTCCTTCGGGTAGACGACTGCGGCGCCACGGGGCATCGAGAGGACGAAGTCTTCGTAGCGGGGGCGGAAGACCTGGAAGTCGATTCCCCCGGAGTTCGAGACGATGATTCCCTCTGTGCGCCCGATGATGTCATCGTGACTGATGAGGCCCTTGTTCGTATGGAAGTGCTCACCTGGGGCGAGCACGAAGGTGTGCATCCGCCCTTTGGGGTCGGTGAGCTGGACCTTCTCTCCGCGGTCGAGGACGCGCGGGGGCCGGGAATGCAGTGGCTGAGTCATGATGATCCCACTCTACGCTGGTGAGGATTGCCTCACACAACCGGCTCAGGCCGCGAGCAGTTCGTCGAAGAACTCCTGCAGGTCGATGACTCCCACGAGGGTGCTGCCGTCCATGACCAGGCTGAACTGTGCCTTGGGACGGTGCGTGAGCGATTCGAGCAGATGCGGGGCCGTGATGTCCTTCGGCACTCCGATCCATCCCGCCAGGGGGCGGGCGACCTCGCCGGCGGGAACGGCATCGAGGTTCTCGGCGAGCCGACCGGCCGCGGCGTGCCGGTCGACGAGGCCATAGGGCAACCCCTTCTGGTCGAGGACGACGATGAGCGTGCGCTCCTTCGCGTTCCCGAGCGTGTTCGCATAGTCGAGGGTGTCGGCCAGATCGGCGTCCCAGGTGGCGGCGATCGCCGGCTGGATGACCTGCGAGAGGTCGTAGGTCTCCATCTTCCGGGCACGTTTGGCATGGGTCGCGGCATCTCCGGCGGAGAACCACAGCATGATCGCGATGAGCGACATCCAGGCGACCTGCAGCGGGTCGGGTCGTTCGCCGGCCAGCAGCGGGGTGATGACCGCCCACCCGATGAAGCCGACGGCGATGATGCGTCCCACCCAGCTGGCCACGATCGTACCGAGGAATTGGGATCCGGTGATGCGCCACATGATCGCCTGCAGCGCCCAGCCGCCGTCGAGTGGGATGCCCGGCAGCAGGTTGATCGCACCGAGTGCGACGTTGGCGAAGGTCACGGCGATGAGCAGCAGCCACGGCACCGAGGTGGGGCTGGCTGCGCTGAGACACCACCATCCCAGCAGGGCCAGAACGATGTTGACGATGGGGCCGACGATGGAGATGACGAAGCTCGTCATCGCCGCCTTGTCGCGCGGGTTGTCCATCTGCGGTTCGAACCGAGTGAACCCGCCCCAGATGTTCAGTTCGATCGCGGCGACCTTCTGCCCGTAGAACTGACCGGCGACTCCGTGAGCGAGCTCGTGGAGGAACACGGAGGCGAAGAGAAGCACCGCGTAGGCGAAAGCCACGAACCAGGCCCCGATGCCCAGATCCGGTCGGACCTGATTGAGCCACGGGGTGAAGAGAATCGTGATCACGATGGCGGCGAGGAACCACGACCACGCCAGAATCACCGGTGCACCGAGCACAGTGCCCAAGCGCAGACCCGATGACGCACCGGGCTGGTGGTTTTTCGCGGCCATTGAAGGGGTTCCTCCGGTCGATGTGGTGGTCAGCGGACCAGTGACGGTCGGTTACTCAGCCTAACAGCGACGACGCTCCGACCGCTGGTCGCCACGTCGTGTCAGTGCAGGTCGTTACAGTGTAGTTATGGCCGAGCTCACCAGTCTGTCGCCCTCCCGGGCCAACGACTTCATCCAATGCCCTCTGAAGTTCCGTTTCCGCAGCATCGACAAGCTGCCGGAGCCTCCTTCTCAGGCGGCGTTCCGCGGCACCGTGGTCCACTCGGTGCTCGAGAAGCTGTTCACCGCACCTGCGGCCGAACGCACGGCCGAACTCGCGCAGACGATGCTCATGCCGGCGTGGGAGGAGCTCGTCGAGAAGGATCCGGATGTCCTCGAGATCTTCGGGGAGGAATCGGAGAAGGAGACGTTCTTCACATCGGCGCGTCGGCTCATCGATTCGTACTTCGTTCTCGAGTATCCGGAGCATCTCGAACCGGAGGAGACAGAGAAGTTCGTCCGTACGAAACTCGACAACGGTCTTGAGCTGCGCGGCTTCATCGACCGGGTCGACGTCGCTCCGGGCGGGGAACGGCGTCTCGTCGACTACAAGACGGGCAAGCAGCCGAAACCTCAGTACGGACGTGAGGCGAAGTTCCAGATGGGCTTCTACGCTCTCGTCGTCTACCGACTGTCAGGTGAGCTCGTCCATACCCTGCAGCTGATGTATCTGGGTTCGCGCAGCGTGCTGAAGTCTCATCCGACGATGGCTGAGGTCGAACAGACGCAGTTCGAGATCGATGCGATCTGGAAGGACATCATCGCCTCTGCCGAATCGGATCGGTGGCGGCCGAAGAAGTCGCCGCTGTGCAACTGGTGCACTTTCAAACCGCTGTGCCCGGCCTGGGGCAACACCGCTCCCCCGACGCCGGAGATCACGAAGATCGTCGGGGCTTAAGTCTCAGGCGCTCTGCTGAGCCCGGAGGTGGCGCAGGTCGGCGACACTGCGGCCGTCGAGGGTGTCCCAGAGGATGCGGCCCGGACGTGGTTCGAGGTCGACGAAGTGCGGGATTCCGATCGCAATGGTTCCGGCAGCCTCGGCGCTGGCCAGGCCCGGCTTCGAGTCCTCCAGTGCCACGCATTCGGCGGGATCGAGATCGAGCAGCGCAGCTCCGCGCAGATAAGGTTCGGGGTCCGGTTTGCCGGCGGAGACTTCATCGCCGGAGACGAGACCCGCGAAGCTGTCCGTCGGGCAGCTGGCGATGACTGCCTCGGCGAGGGGTCGGTAGGACATCGTGACCATGACACTCGGGATGCCTTCGGCCTTGAGCTCGGCCAGCAGCTCCAGGGCACCGGGGCGGAACGGCACTGACTCACGGATCTGTGCGATGACGTTGCCCATGAGGGTCTCGACGATCTCCTCGGCGGGCAGGTCGAGGCCGGCTTCACGCATCATTCGGGCGGAGACAATCAGTTCGTTGCCGACGAATTCGAGTCCCTGCTCTTCCGACCAGGGCAGGCCGTGGGCGTTCATGAGTTCGGTCTCGGCACGGATCCAATACGGCTCGGTGTCGACCAGGGTTCCGTCCATGTCCCAGAGGACGGCGGCAGGGTCGGCTGATGCATGGTTCGTCATACGCCCAGCGTAGTCTGGAACCATGAGTATTCTTCCATCCGGGTCCGGGGCACTCGTCTTCATCGCCTTCGAAGGTCAGGATGCCGATGCTTCCGAGGCGGCGAGTTCGCTGGTCAAGGATCTCATCGAGGTCTGGGACTTAAGCGACTCCGAGATCCTCGACACAGATGGGTTCTATGAGTTCCGCTTCTCCGAACCCGAGATCATCCGCGACGAAGAAGGAACTGCCTCGATCGCCTGGCCGGGTGTCGCGGTGCATCGGGGCCGCCTCGGCGAACGGCCGGTCACGGTCGTCCAAGGCCACGAACCTGGTCTGAAATGGCGGGAGTTCCTCTCCCTCGTCCTCGCTCACGTCGGTGACGACGATACTGTCGTCCTCCTCGGCGGTCTCCATGCCGAGGTTCCGCATACACGTCCTCTGCCTGTGGTGGCCAATACGGAGGACGCCGAGCTCGCGTCCGAGCTCGGCATCGACGCCAACGGCTATGAGGGACCCATCGGCATTCTCGGGCTCCTCAGCGTCGCGTGCCGGTGGCGCGGAATCAGAGCGATCAATCTGTGGGTGGGCGTGCCGGACTATCTGGCCGAGTCGCCGTCGCCGAAGGCCGAGCTCGCATTGGCGAAGGCTGTCGAACGCTATGTCGGCATCGAAATCGACATCCACGTGCTTGAAGAAGAGAGTCGGGCTTGGGAACTCGGCGCCGACGAGCTCGTCTCCTTCAATCCCCGGCTGGCCGAACTCGTCACAGCACTGGAGAAGCAGAACGATTCGGCCGAGCTGCCGGAGGCCAGCGGAGACGCCATCGCGGCCGAGTTCGAGCGCTATCTGCGCAAACGCGGCCGCGATAAGTGAATCTCGGGCACTCGGTTGAACCACCGGCACTCGGTGGTCAGTCGGTGACCGTCGGTCGTCAGTCCAGCAAGCGGATGCCCAGCAGGGCATCGACGGCGTCAGCGACGCGATCGCCGCTGAGCGCTGCGGTCTCCGAAGGTTCGGAGTCCGCGTAGTGTTCGGCCCATTCGTCGAGGATTCCCAGGGCACGGGGGCTGTCCAGGTCGTCGGTGAGTGCTTCACGCAGCAGGCCGATGATGTGCTCGCGCAGACCCTGACGACATTCTGATTCGCATTTGGCCGCATGCTTCCATGCCTGGAGGCGCGCCTCGGCAATGGAGAGCTGCTCCTCGGTGAAGCTCCAGTCACTGCGGTAGTGGTTGGACAGGATCACGGTGCGGATGGCCATGGGGTCGACTCCGCGTTCGCGCAGCTTCGAAACGAGGACGAGGTTGCCCTTGGACTTGCTCATCTTCTCGCCGTCGAGGCCGACCATACCGGTGTGCATATAGGTCTTCGCCATCGGAGTGTCCCGCCACGCCGCGGCATGGGCGGCGCTCATCTCGTGGTGCGGGAAGATGAGGTCGTTGCCGCCTCCCTGTACGTCGACGGGGAAGCCGAGGTACTTGTCGGCGATGACGGTGCATTCGACATGCCAGCCCGGTCGTCCGCGGCCCAGTGCTCCCCCGTCCCAGGACGGTTCGTCTTCACGTTCGGCACGCCACAGCAGCGGGTCGATGGGGTTGTCCTTGCCCGGGGTCTCGGGGTCTCCGCCGCGTGCGGCCGAGAGCGCAGCCATGGTCTCCCGATCATCATGGCTGACGGTGCCGAAAGGCGGGTTGATCTGCGTTGAGACCCGGTAGTAGACGTCACCGTTGTCGAGCTTGTACGCGGCTCCCTTATCCACGAGGTCGCGGACGCCGGCAGCGATCTCGTCGACGGATTCGACGACGCCGATGAAGCTGGACGGCGGGATCACCCGTAGGGCTTCCATGTCCTCGCGGAAGAGCTGGATCTGGGAGGAGGCGAGTTCGCGCCAGTCGACTCCAGTGGCGTCGGCCCTCTCCAGCAGCGGGTCGTCGACATCAGTGGTGTTCTGTCCGTAGACGACCTCGAGTCCGGCGTCACGCCAGATCCGGTTGAGCAGGTCGAAGGCCACATATGTGGCGGCGTGCCCGAGGTGCGTCGCATCGTACGGGGTGATGCCGCAGACGTAGAGTCGAGCGGTCTGCTCGGATCCGCGCAGTCGGCGCGGGCTGCGGGTGCTCGTGTCGAAGACCGTGGGCACCTTGCCGGTGCTGGTCAGACGGGGCAGTTGAGGTTCGGGCCATGACTTCACGGCACCCAGCCTAACCGAGAGGCAGGCGATCGGCACTTCCGAAACGACGTGATGCCGGTTTCAGATCGGCGGCCAGGGAATGACGGTGCGATCGGCGGGTGCTTCGGGGAAGAATTCTGCGGCGAGAAGCCGGCTCGCCCGGTATTTCAGGGCCTGCAGCTCAGCGGCTGACAGGCAGTCGCTCAATTGGGCCCGCAGCGGTTCCTCCATGGCGGCTACTTCCTGCAGAGCATCGATCTCTTCAGCACAGAACGAGGTGCGAGAGAAACCCCACAGTACGGTGCGCAGCTTCTCCTCGTGGTGGAAGGTCAGTCCGTTGTCGATGCCGAAGATGCCGATATCAGCGGAGGCAGTGCTCGGCAGAACGCTGCCAGTGATGACATGGCCGGCTTTGCGGTCGGCGTTGTTGGCCAAGAGGTCGAAGAAGGCGATTGTCCGCAGGCTCTCGTCGACGGAGTGGGAGAGCACGAGATCGCGGCCATCCTCGGCGCGCAGGGCGAAGATCGGGGTGTGATCGACGGGGATCGCGTTGACCGTCGACAGGGTCACCGCTTCGTCATCGTCGGAGGCTTCGACGTAGGCCTGCAGAGATCCGCGACCGGCGGGCAGATCGTCGCGCAGCACCGTCGGCGGGACCACTCCGAGGTCGAGAGCGTGGGAGAGCCGGAAGGCTGCGACCTCACGCAGGGCCAGCGTCTCCAGTGGGAAGTCCGTCAGGGGCCGTTCGCCGGAGATCGGTTTGTACACGGCCTTGATCGCCCGGCCCTCGTGTTCGAGGACGAGCAGGCGGGTGTCGTTGCTGGCGCGCGGGATCGCTCCCATCTCCGTCCAGTCCCCCGCTTCCAAAGCGTCGAGGAGTATCCCTTGGTCCATCACTGATCAGGCGCGCGGGATCCCGTTGGCGCGCGGGCACAGATGGCCGTCGGGTTCGAGCGGGAGGGAGCAGAACGGGCAGTCTCCGCGTCCGGCGCTGACGACCTGCTCTCCGCGGCGGGCGAATTCTCGGGCAGCGGCCGCATCGAGGACGATGCGCAGCACTTCGCGTTCGACCTCGTCGTCATCGGGATCGGCGGAGGTTCCGGCCTGGGCGTCCGCCTCGGTGAGTTCGAAGCATTCGATGACGAGTTCGTGTTTGACGGTGTCCCAGCCCAGGCTCATCGTGCCGACGCGGAATTCCGGTTCGATGGGAACGTTGAGCCCGGCATTGTCGATGAGATCATCGAGAGCAGTCTGCGGAACCCGAGCGGCCGGGTCCTTGATCATCACCATGTCGAGCAGTTCGGTGATCCGATCGGAGAGGATCTCGACCTGCTCCTTCTCGACGACCACGGTGGTCAGCGCATTGCCGGACTTCGCTTGGAGGAGGAACGTCCTCTCGCCGGGAAGTCCGATTGTGCCGACGATGAAACGATCGGGTGTGGGGTGGTCGTACAGAGCTGCCATGTCTTCAGCCTAGTTCAAACACTTACATGTCGGTCCTGCCTGGGATACATTTGAGTCATGAGCACTGATCCTCGTGAGGCCCTGGACGCATTCCTCGAAGCAGTGAGAGAGCACTACGCTGCATCCGCACACCGCAACGGTGACCAAGACCCCCGAGTCGAAGCCGCTTATATGGCTTTGGCCGATGCCTTCGAAATCTACGAAGACGCGATCTACACCGCGTTCGACGAAGTCACCCCGTTCGAACTCTTCGATGATGTCGAGGACGCCAAGGACGATGACGAGTTCCTCCTCGACGATGATGACGAGGACGACTGAGAGCTTCGTCCAGAAACGGAGCCGACTCGTCCCCTCTCCGAGGCTCTAGGCCGACGGACTCCATGAGATCTGGTCGAGCACCTCGGCGATCTCGTCAGCCAATTCGACCTCGCTGCCGGTGACCTCGGCCAGCTGTGCCGGGGTGCGGGGCGAGACCAGGGTGCTCGCGATTCCGTGCTGCCGGTTGAAGGCCAGGGCGATGTCCAAGGTCGACACTCCCAGAGCGGTCGCTGCCCGACGCACGCCGGCGAGCACGCGGTTCGACCGTTCGTCGAGGTAGGCGCCGGCGTATTCGCTCAGCTCCCCCGCCAGGCGCGAATCCTGCGGAGTCGCATTCCGGTACTTGTCGGTGAGCACTCCGCGGCCCAATCCGGCTCCGGCGATGAGTGCGACTCCCGCATAGTCGGCGGCCGGGACGAGTTCTGCCTCTGCCTCGCGATTGAGCAGAGAGTATTCGGCGACGGCACAGGCCACCGGGATTCCGACTCCGCGCATCTCCGCCAGCTGCCAACCGGTGTGATGGGACACACCGACGTAGCGGATCTTTCCCAGAGTGAGCAGCGTCTCAATCGCCGAGGCGGTTTCGGCACGGTCGACCTCCGCGTCGAAGACGTCGAGGACGAGAACGTCGAGGTGATCGCGACCCACCGTGCGCAGCAGCGAGTCGACCTGACTGAGGATTCTGGAGCGCCCGAGTCCAACTTCGATGTGGTCGGGTTCACTCATGGACACGCCCACTCGGGCCAGCAGCAGAATCTCTTCGGGAAGTCTCAGCTGCCCGAGCACCTCGGCGGAGATCGTGGCCGAGCTGGGGAGCTCGATGAGGTTGCCACCTGCGTCTTTATACTCGTCGACGAGGCGCTGGGCGACCTGGTCATCGACCCGGTGCCCCCACTCGAAGGTCCCGAGACCCACATCGCTGACTTCCAGACCGGTGGTGCCGAGGCGTTGGTGCTTCATGCTTCTTGAGGTTACCCGATGCTGCGACTACCGTGGTTTCGTTCCCACCTCATATTCTCAAGGAGTCGTATGTACGACTGGCTGGTCGCTGCCGTGCTCGGAATCGTGCAGGCACTCACCGAGTTCCTCCCGGTCTCCTCGTCGGCGCATGTGCGCATCGTCGGCGAACTCATGCTTCCCGGTTCCGATCCGGGCGCGTTCTTCACCGCCATCATCCAGATCGGCACCGAGGCGGCCGTCGTCGTCTACTTCTGGCGCGATATCGTCACGATCATCTCGAAATGGTGCAAAGCACTCGTCGGCAAGCATGATCGCAAGGACCCCGAGGTCCGCCTGGGCTGGCTCATCATCGTCGGTTCGATCCCCATCGTCATCATCGGCTTGCTCTTCCAGGACTACATCGAGGGCGCTCTGCGCAGCCTCTGGATCACGGCGACGATGCTCATCGTCTTCGGCCTCATCATCGGCATCGCCGACTGGGCAGGAAAGCGCGAACGCACCCTCGAGGACATGACCTGGGGTCAGGGCATTCTGTACGGCTTCGCTCAGGCGCTCGCTGTCATTCCCGGCGTGTCACGTTCCGGCGGCACGATCATGGCCGGTCGGTTCATGGGCTTCGATCGTCCGTCCGCGGCCCGTTACTCGTTCCTGCTCGCCATTCCCGCCGTCGTCGGTTCTGGCCTGTACGGCGTGGCGCAGACACTCGGTCGCAGCGAGGACATGGTGCTCGGCTGGGGACCGACGATACTGGCCACGATCATCGCCTTCGGTCTCGGCCTCGTCGTCATCCACTGGTTCCTCAAGTACGTGGAGACGAAGTCCTTCGCCGTCTTCGTCTGGTACCGCGTGGCACTGGGCATCGTCCTCTACGTCCTGCTCGGCACGGGAGTCCTCGCGGCCGTCTGAGCCGAAATCCCGTCCCACACGAGCACGAACTGATCCCGGCATTCACTCATGAGTGCCGGGATCAGCGCATTCCGCCGCCGCCCACGGCGGTCGACTGTGCGAGTCCGGCGGCTGTTACGGACATCGCCGCGAGCACAGGTCGGTCCCCGGAGTAGTCGATGACCGTGAATGATCCGGGAGCGACGCTCAGACGTTGGAAGTCGTCGAGGGGCATTCCCAGTGCATCGGCGATGATCGCCTTGATGATGTCTCCGTGAGAGACGATCATCGCCCACCGAGGCGGCGCCGGCTTCTCAGCGTCGGTTCCGCTCCCCGAGGCGGCTCTGTCCTCCGCGTCGACACGTTCCTCCTCGCGCAGCTGAGCCACGAGATCACGGATACGGGCTGTCGAACGATCGGCCGCCTCGGTGATAGATTCCCCTCCGGGGAACTTGGCCTGCGAGGCCGTTTTCACCACGGTCGCCCACAGCGGCTCCTGCCCCAGTTCCTTCAGCGATCGTCCCGTCCAGTCACCGTAATCGAGTTCGATGACGGCCTCGTCGACGTCGAAATGCTCGAACTCGGCTGTCTCCGCGGCGATCGCTGCGGTCTCTTCGCAGCGTTGCAGCGGCGAATGGAGCAGGTGGGTGAAGTGCCGGTGCGGCAGCAGTTCGAGGTTGGCCCGCAGGGCCCGGGCTCCCTCATCGGTGAGAGACACGCCGGGGGCGCGTCCGGCCAGGATTCCGGAGACGTTGGCGCTGGAGAGGCCGTGCCGCAGCAGAACGATGACGGGCATACCGCCAAGACTAGCCCAAATCATCTAGGGTGAGTCTATGAAACGTCAGCGTCCACGTATGACCTACGAGTTCCGGAAGGTCTCGTTCTCCAAGGATGTGCCGCGGTCGGTCAGCCTGCAGGAACTCAACGACCAGGCGGAATACGGACAGTGGGAACTCGCACGCACTCGCATCTCCGTCGGCGGAGTCCGCACAGTGTGGCTGCGCCGGAAGATCATGCCGCTGACCATGAGCAGCTGATGGTTTGAGATCCCCTTCCCTCGTCCCTGTTCTCACCGCTGGTCTCGTCACGATCGCTGCGGGAGCGGCGATGTCCCTGCAGGGACGAGCGAACGGTCTGCTCGGTCAGGTTCTCGGCCATGCCGTCTTCGCGGCGCTCGTTTCGTTCTTCGTCGGACTCCTCTGCGTCGGCATCGCCCTTGCGGTCTCCGCCCGTTCCCGCAGCGCGGCCCGATACCTCTTCGCACTGCTGCGTGATCGCACACTGCCTTGGTGGATGCTGCTCGGCGGTTTGAGCGGCTGTCTCGTCGTCATCGCACAGGCCACGACGATTCCTGTGATGGGCGTGGCCATGTTCACGATGGCCTTCGTCTCCGGTCAGGTCACCGGCGGACTCATCGTCGATTCCACCGAGTTGCCGCCGGGAGGTCGACAGCGTCTGAGTGTGCTGCGCATCCTCGGCGTGATCATCGTGCTCGCGTCCTTGGCTTTCGCCGCCGGTGACCGCCTGCAGTCCGGAACAGCACTGTGGGCTCCCCTGCTGCCGTTCGTTTCCGGAGCTCTGACGAGTGTGCAGCAGGCCCTCAACGGCCATATCCGGGCCGCCACTCAGTCGGCGGTGGTCGCGACGACAGTGAACTTCACCGTCGGCTTCGTCGCGCTCATCATCGGCACGTTCGCCCTGCTCGTGGCCGGGGTCCCCTGGCGCGGTTTCCCAACGGCACCGGATCAGTGGTGGATCCTCCTCGGCGGGGCCTTCGGGGTGGTCTTCATCGCTCTGACAACGGTGACCGTGGCGAGGCTGGGCGTGCTGCTGCTCAGCCTGTTCGCGCTCTTCGGCAACCTCGTCGGTGCGCTGGCGCTCGATGCGCTGCTGCCGATTCCGGGCTCCGACGTCACGCTGACCACTGTGGCCAGCGCCGCCGGAGTCCTCGTCGGGATCGTCGTGACGGTGCTGCCGGTTCCGGTCAGGCCTTCATCAGGAAGTCGCCGAGAACCCGCGTCCCGAACTTGAGAGCCGAGATCGGCACTCGCTCGTCGACGCCGTGGAACATGGCCGGGAAGTCGAGGTCGCCGGTGAGCTGGAGCGGGGCGAAGCCGTAGCCGGTGATGCCGAGCTCGGCCATCGACTTGTTGTCCGTTCCTCCGGAGAGCGTGTAGGGCAGGACCTGCGCGCTCGGATCATCGGTGAGCAGGCTCTTCTGCATCTGCGCGACCAGTGGAGTGTCGAACGGTGACTCGAGCGCATGACCCTCATCCTCGGCTGTGATGTCGATGCCCTCCCCCGCGAGCTCCTTGATCTTCAGCATGACGTCCTCGTGCTGGCCGGGCAGGGTGCGGCAGTCGACATAGGCGGTTGCGGTGCCGGGGATGACGTTGTGTTTGTAACCGGCTTCGAGGAAGGACGGGTTCGAGGTGTTCTGCAGGGTCGGAGCCACGAATTTCTCGACCGATCCGAGTTCCGCGAGCAGCTGTGGGATCGTCTCTGCCGTGAACCCGATTCCGGTGAGTTCAGAGACGCCTTCGAGCAGCTTCCGTGTGGCCAGGGGGATCTCCTGGGGCCACGGGTGGTTGCCGATCCGGGTGATCGCGGCCGCAAGCCGCGTGACGGGGTTGTCATCATTGCGCTGGGAGCCGTGGCCCGCGGTGCCGTGGGCGATGAGGTTGAGCCACGCCAGACCTTTCTCCGCGGTCTGGATGAGGTAGACGCGCTGCCCGCGGATGTCGACGGAGTACCCGCCGACCTCCGAGATCGCCTCTGTGGCTCCGGAGAACAGTTCGGGACGGTTGCGCACCATATGCCGGGCGCCATAGTTGCCTCCGGCCTCCTCATCGGCGAAGAAGGCAATAATGAGGTCCCGTCGAGGGACGAGTCCTTGGGACAGCATGGCCCGGATGGAGGCGACGATCATCGCGTCCATGTCCTTCATGTCCACCGCGCCGCGGCCCCACAGCAGCCCGTCCTTGATGACGCCTTCGAAGGGATCGACGCTCCAGTCCTCTGCGGCTGCGGGAACGACGTCGGTGTGGCCGTGGACGACGAGAGCCGGAGCCTCCGGATCGGAGCCTTTGACGCGGGCGACGAGGTTGGCCCGTCCCGGGGAGGATTCGACGATTTCGGACTTCAGGTCCACCTCGGCGAGCCAGGATGCGATGAGTTCGGCGGCCGGAAGCTCCGGGTTGGCTTTGTTCCCGCCCCAGTTCTGGGTGTCGATGCGGATGAGTTGACGGCACAGTTCGGTGACTTCGTCCTCTGCGGCACTGAAATCAAACACGGGGACTCCCCTCGGTGGTGGGTGGATCACGCGACAGTGCTGTGATCGGCCTGACAGACACCACCGTATCCCACGGGCAGGCGTGGCTCACTGGGCATAAGGGGTACTTCCGCGGGTTCGAAGTTCACACGGGGTGATCTTGATCGGTGCGAATGATCTTTGAACCCGTTGCAGCCTTGCAACCCCGGAATGCGAAGATGGCCCCCGGATCGAAATCCGGAGGCCATCTCCTCGTTGTGCGCGAAGGGGGACTTGAACCCCCACGCCCGATAAGTTGGGCACTAGCACCTCAAGCTAGCGCGTCTACCAATTCCGCCACTCGCGCTGGCAACAGAGATAACTCTACATGCGCGAAACGGTGTCGCAAAATCGAAATCGGCTTTTGTGACGCACTGCACTTTTTGGCCCATCAGTCGAGGTGTGCCACCTGCGAGAGGACGTGCGGTTTGCCCGTCTTCCGGTCGAAGACGGCCGAGCGTGAGGCTTCGTGGCGACGTCCCTCGGTCAGCGCATAGCCGACCGTTCCGGGCAGCAGGATCGGCTTCGCGAACGACACATCCCAGCGGTAGGACTCGAGACGCGGATCCATCGCCGAGAACGCCCGAGAGGCGCTGTACATCCCGTGCGCGATCTGCTTCGGGAACCCGAATCCCTTCGCGGCCAGACCGTTGAGGTGGATCGGGTTGTAGTCACCGGAGACCTTCGCATAGCGCTGGCCGATGATCGGATCCAGTCGCCACAGTGCACTCGGCTGCGGTGCCGTGAAGTCGAGATGCGGCACCTGCGCCTTCGGCTTGGCTCCGGAGAGCTTCCGCCCCTTGGCCAGATACGTAGAGACTTCCTCCATCACGGGACGTCCGTCGACCTTCGCTTCGAGCCGCACCTCGATCGTCGTGCCCTTCGTGTGCTCGAAGGGCCCGGCGAGTTCGAGGTGGAAGTCCACGACCTCGCCGAGGCGGGCCTGCGAATGCATATCGACGCGGTTGTGGATGTGGACCATCCCCATCATCGGCAGCGGCACCTCGGGATCGGACAGCAGCTGCATGCTCAGCGGGAAGCCGAGGATGTGCAGGTAACCGGGGTGGACGATGTCGTCCAGACGATGACCGACGACATGGGCGAAGCCCGCATAGGCGACCGGCTCGAGCGGAATGCTGCGATCGATAGCATTCTCCGGCAGCTCCGGACTAGTGCGCGGAACCATCGGAAGGGTCTTGAGCAGGGCGCGAGCGTAGATGGGAAGCATCGAATCCGCCATCATGCACCGACCATGTTCTGACCGCACACGCGCAGGGTCTGACCATTGATGCCACGGGCACCGCTGGAGGAGAGGAACGCGATGGCTTCGGCGACGTCGATCGGCTGACCACCCTGCTGCAGGCTCGAGAGCCGGCGCGCGACCTGACGAGTCAGGGTCGGCATCTTCGCGGTCATATCCGTTTCGATGAACCCGGGCGCGACCGCGTTGATCGCTCCCCCACGAGCAGCGAAGTCCTCCGCCGAGGCGGCCGTGAGTCCGATGACTCCGGCCTTCGAAGTCGCGTAGTTCGTCTGGCCGCGGTTGCCCGCGATTCCCGAGGTCGAGGCCAGGGAGACGACCTGAGCGCCATCGGCGAAGAGTCCCTTTTCCGCCAGGCGAGCATTGATCATCGTCTGCGCGGCGATGTTGACTGCGATGACGGAGTCCCATTTGGCCGCATCCATGTTTGCCAGCATCTTGTCGCGGGTGATGCCTGCGTTGTGGATGAGGATGTCGACGGATCCTCCGAGTGCCTCGGTGATCTTATCCGGGGCATCGGCTGCGGTGATGTCGAGCTGCAGCGACTTGCCGCCGATCCGGTTCATCACCTGGGCCAGCGCCTGACCGGCCTGCGGCATGTCCACGCCGATGACATAGGCGCCGTCGCGGGCGAGGTTCTCCGCGATCGCGGCTCCGATTCCGCGGGCGGCGCCGGTGACCACGGCGGTGCGTCCGGCCAGCGGGCCGGCGTCGCCGGTGGACATGAATTCGTTCAAGCTCAGTCGCTGCCCGGCGTCCGAGGACACCGTGAGGAACTGGCCGGAGACATAGGCGGATTTGCCGGAGAGCAGGAACCACAGGGCCGCAGCCACCGAGGGTGCGGCGAGGTCGACGCCGTCGAGGAGGATTCCGTTGGCGGTGGCGCCGGCGCGCATCTCGTGGGCGACCGACCGGGTGAAGCCGGTGATGCCCTGAGTAGTGGCGGCCTGCTCGGGTGTCTGGTTCTGCGGATCCGGTGCCGTCGAAATGGTGATCACTCGGCCGCAGGCGGCCAGTGAGCGCAGGGCTGCGCCGATCTCGAGGACGACAGGTGACAGGTCTGCCGGGGACTGTGCATCGTCGAGGACGGCGATGATGGCCCGCAGCTTCTCACCGGTCTGGGCGTTGCGGCGGACCTCGAGTCCGTTCTCCAGCAGCTGGTCGGCCAGGCCCTGGGCTCCGGGGCCGGTGCCGAGGACGAGAACAGGCTTGTTCTCATACGACGCCGGCGTCGAGCCGAAGCGGTTGAGTTCGACCGGCTGCGGCAGGCCGAGGGTCTTGGCGACCTGCTTCAGCGGTCCGTTGACGAGGGAGAGATAGGTGTCTTTCATGCTGCCTCCACAATCGCGGTGAGTCCCTGTCCGCCTGCGGCGCAGATCGAGACCAGGGAGCGTTTCTTGCCGGTGGTCTTCAGGTATTTGGCGGTGGTGGCGATGATGCGTCCGCCGGTGGCGGCGAAGGGGTGGCCGGCGGCCAGGCTCGAACCCAGCGGGTTGAGCTTGTCACGGTCGATGCTGCCCAGCGCCTTGTCGAGTCCGACCTTGTCCTTGCAGAATTCCTCGGATTCCCAGGCTGCCAGGTGCGACAGGACGGTCGAGGCGAATGCCTCGTGGATCTCGAAGACGTCGAAGTCATCGAAGGTCAGGCCGTTGCGGGCCAGCAGGCGCGGCACGGCATAGGCGGGAGCCATGAGCAGTCCCTCTGCCCCGTCGACGAAATCGACGGCAGCGGCTTCGGCATCGACGAGTCGCGCCAGCGGGGTGTAACCGTGTTCGGCGGCCCAGTCCTCACTGCCCAGCAGCACCGAGGAGGCGCCGTCGGTCAGCGGAGTCGAGTTGCCCGCGGTCATGGTCGCCTCAGCGGCGAGCTTCTTGCCGAAGACAGGGTTGAGCTTCGCCAGCGATTCCACGGTCGAATCGGGGCGCATGTTCGTATCGCGGCTGACCCCGAGGTACGGGGTGGTGAGATCGTTGAAGAATCCGGATTCCCATGCCGCGGCGAGGTTCCTGTGCGAAGCCACTGCGAGCTCGTCCTGTGCCTGGCGGCTGATGCCCCACGCAGCGGCGGTGATCGCCTGATGCTCTCCCATGCTCAGGCCGGTGCGCGGTTCGCCCGTGGTCGGTGCCTGCGGGGCGAGGTAGGCGGGGCGGATCTGGGAGGCGATCTTCGCCTTCTGCACCATCGTCTTCGCGCGGGTCAGTTCGAGGAGGATCTCGCGCATCGAATCATTGACGACGATCGGGGCGTCGGAGGTCGAGTCCACGCCCGAGGCGATTCCGGATTCGATCTGTCCGGCGTTGATCTTGTTGTTGAGGCTGACCACGGCCTCGAGGCCGGTGGCGCAGGCCTGACCGAGGTCGAAGGCGGGCGTCGTCGGCGACAGAGCGGAGCCGAGCACAGCCTCGCGGGTGAGGTTGAAGTCCTTCGAGTGCTTGAGGACTGCGCCTCCGGAGACCTCGCCGATGTTCTCGCCGGCCAGTCCGAAACGGGCGACGAGCCCGTCGATGGCCGAGGTGAGCATATCGAGGTTCGTGGCCTTCGAGTACTGCTTGTTCGAGCGCGCGAAGGGAATTCGGTTGCCGCCGAGGATGACGGCGCGGTTGTTGGGAGCGGACATGTGCACCTCCGAGTGATTGATTTAGCCGATACCGACAGTACCTGATACTGTCTGTTCCATGAAATCGATCACAGACGGTCGCTCAACGAGGTGGCAGAAGCATCGCGACGAGCGACGTCGCGAGCTTCTGCGCTCCGTGCGGCTCGTCGTCGCCGAACACGGCGACGATTTGTCGATGGAGCAGATTTCGGACGCGACCGGAACGTCGAAGTCGGTGCTCTACCGATACTTCACCGATCGGGCCGGCCTGCAGGCGGCCATGGGCGAATGGGCGATGGGCGTCATCGTCCGGTCTCTCGATGAGGCCGCGGCCGCCTCGGCGAAGTCCGAGGGCTCACCTGGAGCGGAGGATTCCCTGGACGCGATGATTCGGGCCTTCGTCATGCTCGCGGCGAATTCCCCGAACGTCTATCGCTTCTGCGACACGGCCGTGAACCGGTTCGCGCCCAAGGAGACCGGCGGCTTCTTCAGCTCCGTCGCCGGACTGCTGGCTGAACGCCTCGACTTGAGCGGAGAGCAGGCTCAGCTGTGGTCTGCCGGGGCGATCGGTTTCGTCCGCGCCGCCACCGAGACCTGGCTGTCCCGACCGGAACGGCCCGAAGAATTCGCCACCACGATCACCCATTGGCTCTGGGCAACCCTGCCCGAACAACGAGGAGTAGAACAATGAAGCTGTCTCTTGACCCGAAAGCCATCAACGAAGTCCTCGACGGACACTGGGCCGAAGCTCGCCGTCGCGGCCGCACCCTGGCCGAGGATCCGTCGACGCACGACGATCCGGCCGATGATCTCGACACGGCACGCGCGAAGACCCTGGACGGGGTCATGAAGATGGCCGAGACCAAACTGCCGATGACCAGCCTGCCCCCGGAGATGGGCGGGAAGAACGAACACGCCACGAATGTCGCCGGTTTCGAAGAGACCGTCACGGCCACCCCCAGCCTGCAGATCAAGGCCGGCGTCCAGTTCGGGCTCTTCGGCGGGGCGATCCTCCACCTCGGCAACAAAGACCAGCATGAGAAGTGGCTGGTCGACTCCCAGACCGGTCGTCTGCTGGGTTCGTTCGCGATGACGGAGATCGGACACGGCTCCGATGTCGCGAACGTGGCGACGACGGCTACCTTTGACGAGGCGACCGAAGAGTTCGTCATCGACACCCCCTTCCGGGCCGCAACGAAGGAGTACATCGGCAACGCCGCCCGTGATGCCAGGGCCGCCGTCGTCTTCGCCCAGCTCGTCACCAAGGGAGTCAAGCACGGAGTGCATGCCTTCTTCGTGCCCGTCCGCGACGACGCCGGTGAGCCGATGCCGGGAATCTCGATCGAAGACGACGGCTACAAGGGCGGGCTCAAGGGCGTCGACAACGGTCGCCTCGTCTTCGACTCTGTGCGGATCCCGCGCACCAACCTCCTCAACCGCTACGGGGACGTCACCGCCGACGGCACGTACTCCTCCCCCATCGAATCACCGGGACGCCGCTTCTTCACGATGCTCGGAACTCTGGTCCAGGGCCGCGTCTCGCTTGACGGCGCCTCCGTGGTCGCTTCGAAACTCGCTCTCGACATCGCCGTGCGATACGGACTCGAGCGCAAGCAGTTCACCACCGGTGATGACTTCACCGAGACGACTCTGCTCGACTACGGCCAGCACCAGCGCCGCCTCATGCCGGCTCTCGCCGCCGTCTACGCCTCGGCGTTCGCACACGAGAAGCTGCTGAAGTCCTTCGAAGAGGTCTTCGCCGGCGCCGATGACTCCGAAGAGAACCGGGCTCTGCTCGAGACCCGGGCCGCCGCGTTCAAAGCCGATTCGACCTGGATGGCCCTCGACGTCATCCAGGAATGCCGCGAGGCCTGCGGCGGTGCCGGATTCATGGCGGAGAACCGCCTCGTGGGACTGCGTGCCGACCTCGATGTCTACGCCACCTTCGAAGGCGACAACACGGTGCTGCTGCAGCTCGTGGCCAAGCGCCTCCTCGGCGATTATGCGAAGGAGTTCGCCAACCTCGACGTCGGCGGTGCTGCCCGCTTCATCGGCACGCAGGCCGCCGAGCACACGCTCTACCGTACGGGTCTGGCCAATGCCGGACGGGCGATCTCGGATGCACTGACCCCAAACCTCGGCGACAAGCGGATCCGGTCGGGACGCCTGCAGCGGACCCTGCTCGAGACTCGTCTGGAGGTCATGGTCGCCGGAGTCGCCCAGTCGCTGCGCCCGGCGACGAAGATGCCGGCCGCCGAGGCAGCCGATCTGTTCAACGTCCACCAGCACGAACTCATCGAGATGGCACGCGCCTATGTCGAACTCGAGAAGTGGAAGGCGCTGGACGAGAAGATGAAGGAACAGACCGACGCCGATCAGGCCAAGGCTTTCCGTCGTCTGCGTGACACCTACGGTCTCGGGCTGATCGAGAAGCACATGGCTTGGCACCTCATGTACGGTCGCCTGCCGATGTCGCGTGCACGCCAGATCAACGAGACGCTGGGCCGCCTGTGCAAGAAGCTCTCGGCCAACGCCCTCGACCTCGTCGAGGCATTCGGCTACTCGGACGTTCACCGTCGGGCCACGATCGCCTCCGGCGTCGAGGCCGAGCGTCAGGCCGAGGCCGCCGACTACTACCGTCGGGCACGCGCTCGTCAGGACTTCCCGGTCGACGAGAAGCAGCTGCGCAAGGCCGCGAAGAAGAAGGCGAAGGCCGCCGCCAAGTGATGCCACGCCCCTGATCTGGGCATCAGAGAACCCCCGCAGCGAACGGTCTGCGGGGGTTTTCTGGTGTCTGAGGTTTCGGTCGGTCTCAGTCGTTGAGGAAGTCGGCGAGCACCGCGGAGATCTTCTCGGTCTCCGTGAGGAACCCGTCGTGGCCGACCGGTGAGTCGATGACGTTGTGTCGGACTCTCCCGGGCAGCGCCTCGGCGAGGATGCCCACCTGTTCCGGCGGGAACAGTCGGTCCGAGGACACGGAGACGACGAGGTTGTCGGTGCAGGCATCGGCCAGTGCGACCGTGAGGTCTGAGGAGCGCCCTCGGCGCACATCGTGATCGCGCAGGGCGCGGGTGAGCACGAGATAGCTGTGTGGGTCGAACCGGGCGGTGAGCTTCTTGGCCTGGTGGTCCAGGTAGGAGCTCACCTCGTAGTAGTCCTCCGAACGCAGCCGACGGGAGAAGCGCTCGTTGAGATCGGCATCATTGCGATACGTCAGATGCGCGATCTGCCGGGCCAGGCCGAGGCCGTGGCTGGGAAAGCTGCCGACGGCCGAATAGTCACCGGAATAGTAGTCGGCGTCGAGTTCGATCGCACGTTCCTGCATCATCGCCCAGGCGATCTGGTCGGCTTCGCAGAAAGCCGGTGCGGCGATGACCGCACATTTGCGGACCTTCCGCTTGTCCAGCAGAGCGAACTCCAGCGCTCTGGCACCTCCCATGGATCCGCCGATGACGGCGACCCAGGAGTCGATGCCGAGGATCTGAGCGAGGTTGTGCTCCAGGCGTGCCATATCGCGGATCGAGACCCGAGGGAATCGGGAGCCGTAGGCCAGGCCGTCATCGTAGGTCGACTGCGGCCCGGTCGTGCCCGAGCAGCCCCCGAGGGAGTTCGCGCACACCACGAAGTACTTGTCGGTGTCCACGGCCTCCCCGGGCCCGACGACACCCGCCCACCAGTCGGTGACGCGGGTGTCGCCGGTCAGAGCGTGTTCGATGAGGATCGCATTGGACCGGTCGGCGTTGAGGGTGCCGAAGGTCTCATAGGCGATCTCGACCGTGCCGAAGGTGTGCCCCGAGTCCGTGCCGAAGCCCAGGATCCTTTCGACGGAGGTGCTCTGGGTGGTCATCTCAGGCCGCGGCCGACGCCTTCGCCGCTGCCGCTGCGAAGCCCTTGTCGAGGTCGCCGATGATGTCGTCGATGCCTTCGATTCCCACGGACAGACGCACCAGGGCAGGGTTGACTCCGGCGGCCTTCTGAGCTTCCTCGTCGAGCTGAGCGTGCGTGGTCGAAGCCGGGTGGATGACGAGCGAACGAACGTCACCGATGTTCGCCACCAGGGAGTGCAGTTCGAGGGCGTCAACGAAGGCCACAGCCGCGTCGTATCCGCCGGCGATGTCGAAGGCGAGCACCGAACCCACACCGTTGGGCAGGTACTTCTTGGCCAGATGGTTCCAGGGGCTCGACTCGAGTCCGGCGTAGGCGACGCGGTCGACCTGGCTGTGTGCCTCAAGGTAGGAAGCGACCTTGTTCGCATTCTCCACGTGGCGTTCGATGCGCAGGCTCAGGGTCTCGATGCCCTGGGCCAGCAGGAACGCGTTCGTCGGGCTGAGCGAGGGTCCGAGGTCGCGCAGGCCCTGCACGCGGGCCTTGAGTCCGAAGGACACGTTGGCTCCGAAGGGTCCGTCGGCGCCGAGGTCACGGGCGAAGACGAGTCCGTTGTAGGAAGCGTCGGGTTCGTTGAAGCCGGGGAACTTCTCCGGCTGTGCGCCGTAGTCGAAGTTGCCGCTGTCGACGAGGACTCCGGCAACGGAGTTGCCGTGGCCGCCGAGGTACTTCGTAGCGGAGTGGAGCACGACGTCGGCACCGAATTCGATCGGACGCACGAGGTAGGGGCTGGCGAGTGTGTTGTCGACGAAGAGCGGCACACCGGCTTCGTGGGCGATTCCGGAGATCACCTCGATGTCGAGGATGTCCGAGCGCGGGTTCGACACGACCTCGCCGAAGAGGAGCTTCGTGTTGTCCTGGATCGCGTTCTTCCAGGCTGCGTGGTCGTCGACGTCGACGAAGGTGGTCTCGATGCCGAGCTTGCGCAGGGTGACATCGAAGAGGTTGACGGTTCCGCCGTAGAGGCTGGAGCTGGCCACGATGTGGTCACCGGCTCCGGCGACGTTCGTGATCGCGAGGAATGCCGCGGACTGGCCCGAGGCGGTGAGGACGGCGTGGACGCCGCCTTCGAGATCGGCGATGCGGTTCTCGACGACTTCGTTCGTCGGGTTCGTCAGGCGGCTGTAGACGGGGCCGACGTCGGTCAGCGCAAAGCGCGCCGCGGCGTGGTCGACGTCGTTGAACACGAACGAGGTGGTCTGGTGGATGGGCAGTGCGCGCGATCCGGTGACCGGGTCGGGTGCCTGTCCGGCATGGATCTGACGGGTTTCGAATGCCTGGGTCATGGTGACTCTCCTCTGTGAGTGCGGTGGCCGTGTCGCTGGTTGAGGCGATGTGATGTGTCTACTGTCATCGACTTCTCCGGCTTGCGTCCGCCTGTCTGTCATGTTGGCGTCATCATGTGTCATCTTTCGTCACACCCGGACGTGTTCGTGTGTCACACAGCGCCTCGTGTGTCACACCTGGGCCGGCTGTCCGCCGCGGTCTGCCGCTGCCGGCGATGCCGAGGACACCGGAAATCTGGGGTCACCGGAAGTTGCGGGCCTTCGTCGGCAGCTGCACTTCGAGGGGGATGAGTTTGTGCGCGTAGAGGCTCACCACGTCTCCCCCGCGTTGGATGAGCCCGGTGACGACGAGTGCGTTGCGGGAGGTCGCGACCGTGCGGAAGCGCTTCATCAGCCCGGCGGTGGCCACCACATTGAGCATCCCGAATTCGTCCTCGAGGTTGATGAAGGTGATCCCCGAGGCGGTCGCCGGACGCTGCCGGTGGGTGACGATCGCAGCCACCGTCATCCGGGTTCCGTCCGCGGCCGCCGCCGCATCCGCGGTCGATGCGTATCCGCGGGCACGAAGCGTCTCGCGCAGGATCTCCGTGGGGTAGCCGTCGACAGTGATCCCGGTGGAGAAGAGCTCGGCCAAGGTCACGTCGAAGGCGTCCATGGCCGGCAGGGTCGGGGCCGAGTCCACGCTCGCCGTCCCCGGCAGGAGCCCGGGATGGGCGCCGGCGACTCCCCCGGCCAACCACAGCGCCTGCCGTCGGTCGAGGTCGAATCCGGACAGGGCTCCGGCGGTGGCGAGGGATTCCAGGGCCTGTTTGCCGATTCCGGTGCGTTCGGCCAAATCCGCCACCGAGGCGAACGGTGCCTTGTCGCGTTCGGTCACGATCACCTCGGCGAAGGAGCCGACATGCGCGACGGTGTCCAGTCCCAAACGGATCCCCAGCTCCCCCGCCGAGGCGGTGCCCCCGTTCCCGACCGCCGCCTCGGTGATGGTGTGCCCCGGTTTCCCGGGTTCGACCCGTTCGAGGTCCGTGGCCGCCTGGGACCAGCGGATGTCGACGGGCAGGATCGGCACTTTGTGCCGGCGGGCGTCGGCAATGAGGGACTGCGGGGAGTAGAAGCCCATCGGCTGGCTGCGCAGCAGTCCGGCGGTGAAGGCCGCATGGTGGTGGTATTTGAACCAGGCGGACTGATAGACGAGGTTCGCGAAGCTGATGGCATGCGATTCGGGGAATCCGTAGTTCGCGAAGGCGGCGATGGTGGAGAAGATCGTCTCGGCGGTGTCCTCATCCACTCCGCGCTCCATGGCTCCGGTGCGGAACTTCTCGGCGAGTTCGGCCATCCGCTTCTCCGAGCGGCGTGAGCCCATGGCCTGCCGCAGCCGGTCGGCGTCGGCTCCGGTGAACCCGCCGACGTCGATGGCCATCTGCATGAGCTGCTCTTGGAACAGAGGCACCCCGCAGGTTTTGGCCAAGGACTTCTCGAGCAGCGGGTGGAGGTATTCGACCTCGTCGAGGCCCTGACGTCTGCGGATATAGGGGTGGACTGAGCCGCCTTGGATCGGTCCCGGTCGGATGAGAGCGACTTGAACGGCCAAGTCGTAGAACGTCCTCGGTCGCAGCCGGGGCAGAGTGGCCAGCTGGGCGCGGGATTCGACCTGGAATACCCCGATCGCGTCGGCGCGGCAGAGCATCTCGTACACGGCTTCATCGTCGTCATCGATCTCCGCCCGGTCGATGAGGACCCCGGTGTGGCGGTGGACGAGTCCGACCATCTCGTGCAGGGCGGTCAGCATGCCCAGACCGAGCAGGTCGAATTTGACCAGGTCCATGGCCGCGCAGTCGTCTTTGTCCCATTGGACGACGGTGCGGTGGCCCATCGTCGCCTTCTCGATCGGCACGACTTCGCCGATGGCACGGTCGGCGAGGATCATCCCGCCGGAATGGATGCCCAGATGCCGCGGGGAGCCGAGCAGATCCTCGGCGATCTCGAGCACCGGGGCGGGCACGGGCGAGTCCTCGGCATCGGGCAGGCTCGACCACCGGTTGCTCGACTTCGAGAACGCATCCTGCTGTCCGGGGGCATACCCGAGGCTGAAGGCGGCGTCCCGGATGGCCGATTTCGCCCGGTAGGTGATGACATTGGCGACCTGGGCGGCCCGGTCGCGGCCGAAATGGTCGTAGACGTATTGGATGACCTCTTCGCGGCGACCGGATTCGATGTCGATGTCGATGTCCGGGTACCCCTTGCGGTCCGGGGACAGGAACCGGTCGAAGAGCAGCCCGTGTTTGACGGCGTCGACGGCGGTGATGCCCAGGACAAAGCAGACCGCAGAGTTCGCCGCCGAGCCCCGCCCTTGGCAGAAGATGCCCATATGACGGCAGAATTCGGTGATGTCGAAGACGATGAGGAAGTATCCGCAGAAGCCCAGCTGCGCGATCATGTCCATCTCCCGGTCCAGCTGTTCCCAGGCCCGGGGGTTCTCGGCGCGGGTTCCGTAGCGGGTGCGGCCGCGTTCGGCGATGAGGCCGCGCAGATACGTCTCCCCCTCGGTCGCATCGGGCATCGGCGCCTTCGGCAGGTCGGGTCGGGCCGAGGACAGCACGAAGGAGCACTCCCGACCGATCCGCACCGCATTGTCCAGAGCTTGCCGAGGGAAGCGTGCGAGCATCTCCTCACCGGTGTGGATGCGTGCGCTCGCCGTCGCCGGCAGCCATCCGGCCAGTTCGTCCAGGGACTTCCGCGACCGCACCGAGGCGCGCACTTGGGCCGACTTCCACTCGGCCCGGGTGGCGAAGTGGACGGCATTGCTGGCCATGACCGGCAGACCCGCCCGCTGTGCCAGATCGCCGAGGTGGCGCAGCCGTTCGTCGTCATCCGGGGTTCCGTCCCGGCTGAGTTCGACGGCGACCCGGTCGGGTCCGAAGAGTGCGGTGAGTTCGCGCAGAGCGCTGAGTCCGCCGTCATCGTCGCCCAACGCTCGCCGCAGCGGACCTTTGCGGCAGCCGGTGAGGATCATCCAGTCGCCGTCTTCTGCCGCGAGTTCTTCGAGGCTGAAGAGTGGGCGGTTCTTCTCACCGCGCAGATTCGCCTCGGTGATGGCCTGAGAGAGCTGGTGGTAGCCCTCGACGCTGTGGGCGAGGACGAGCAGGTGGGTGGCGTCGGGGTCGGTCTGGCCGGGGATCTTCTCGGACAGACCGATGGACAGCTCGGAGCCGAACACGGTGTCCAGTCCCACCTCGGCGGCGGCGTGGGCGAAGCGGACGGCGCCGTAGAGTCCGTTGTGGTCGGTCAGCGCCAGGGAGGTCAGTCCGGCGGCGGCACCGGCGGCGACGAGCGTTTCGGGGTCGGAGGCTCCGTCGAGGAAGCTGAACTGGGAATGCACATGCAGCTCCGCCCAGTCCACACTGCTCTGACGCAGCAGCGGTCCGCTGCCTGGCCCCTGAGCGCTGCCGGCGCCTTCCGGGCCCTGGTAGCGGCTGCGTCCGTCCGAACCGCCGGGGCCGACCGAGACCTGATAGCGGTCAGGGCGGGAGAAGGCCGGGGCGTCGGAGCCGTCGGCGTGTTTGTCGACGGGACGACCTGTCCCCTGCCTGCCCGTTCCCTGCTTGTCGGGGGTGTCGGAGGCACCGGGGAGGCCCTTGCCTTCGAGGCGGCGGGCGAGCTTCGACCACGGTGTGCGCGGGTTCGAGAATCCCATCGGGGTCTCCTCCTCTCTGGTGGGGCGTCGGTCAGCGGGGGCATTGGCCACTGGGTGCCGGCCAATGGGCCACCGGTCAGCGGTAGCGGCCGGTGAGGTACCACTGGCCGTGTTCTTTGCTCAGCAGAAGGGCCCGGCCAGCATCGGTGACCACCTGCAGACGGGTCCGGTAGACGGTCCGGCTCGGGTCCCACCAACCGGATTCGATGGGCCAGGAACCGGAGTAGTCGGTGATGGTCTCGGTCTGCCCGGTGGGAAATCTGATCGTCGCCGGCGCGGCACCCAGCCCCGAGGGACGTGCCTCCACCGGTGAGCCGTCGGCCGCGAGCACGTCGACGGCGGAGTGTTCGACGGTCGTCGGACGGGGCGCGTGCAGGGCACCGGGCCAGGGTGCGGCAGGACTGCGTTCGGGGGCGGCCGCCTGCTGCCACGGGGTCCACAGGTTCGTCTCGGCGGGATCCCACCCGCCCTGGATGCCCGGAACCAGGACGGCATCGGGACCGAACAGTCCCTGCAGACGCTCGAGCGTATAGGTGATCTGCCCGGTGTTCTCGTCGAACAGACTGCGTGTGGCACCGATCGGGGTGGTCAGTTCGGCGGCGATGAGGCGCAGCGCGATGATGCCGTCCTCGGAGAAGTCCTCGGCATCGGGCGCCGGCTCGTCGACGATGTCGAGCGCCTGCGGGTCAGCCTGTGCCGTGCCGGAGTTCTGTGTCGTGCAGGGGTTCTGTCCCGATCCGGAGTCCTGCTTCGGTCCGGAAGCTCCGGCTCCGGTGTTCGCTCCGGCAAGCCAGCCTTCGGCCTGCCACCGCAGACGGTCAGCGATCGCGTTCTCCTGCATGTCCTCGATCCGCCAGGTCCGGGACGAGGACTGCCCGGCTGCGGCATCGAGTTCGATCGTGATCTGGGTGCAGACCAGCCCCTGTCTGCGCACCTTGGCCAGCAGATCCGCACCGAGCTGGCGGGCCAGGAAGCCGAGGGTGTCGCTGCGGGTCGTCGGGGCATCGAGATCGAGTTCGACGTCGAGCTGTTCGCCGCGGACATGATCGGCGAGCGGGGCTCCTGCCCGCCCGGAGGCGAGGTCGTGCAGATGCCGGCCGAAGGCACCGAAGCGTGCGTTCACGTCTTTGGCCTCGAGGCGGGCGAAGTCGCCGAGGGTGCGCAGCCCCAGCTGCAGGAAGACCTCGATCAGGGCGGTCGCCTCGGTGCCGGCGTATTCCAGGGTGGTGATCGGCTGGGCGGAGAGGAAGTCCACGGTCTGTCCGGGTTCGACCCGGCGCGCCTGTCCGGCGGCGAGGACCGCGGCGAATACGGTGTCGGCGATTCCGGGGAAGAACTCCCATCCGGTGTCGTCGACGAGAGCCGAGACCAGAGTCTCGACAGCGCTGGCTTCGTCGGCGTAGCCGTGTCTGAGCGAGTCGAGAGGGATCGCCAGTGTCCCCGGGCTGAGCAGGGTGAACCGGGCGACGAGGTCTTCTAGGGCACCGACTCCGGCGCTGAAATGTCGGTTGTCCGCCTCTTCGTTCCAGACTGCGACATGGGCTTCCGGACAGCGATATCCCACGGCGCGTTTGTTGTTGCCTGCGGTGATTCCGGCGGCACGGGCCGGAGCATTGGCGGCGATGACCTTGCCTGCGTGGAGGACCGCGACAGGGCGGCCCGGGGCGATGTCGTGTTCGATCGCGGCGGCCACCGCCGGCCAGTCGGGCACGGTGAGCACGAGGGTGCGGTCAGGCTCATCCGACATGGCTGATCACCTTTCGCAGCTGTGTGATCGTCGACCACCGAGGATCGTCCGCCGTATCCGTATCCGTGTCCGTACCCGTGCCCGCTGTCGGGGCAATAGACGCTCCAACAGATACAGAAGGAACCTCTGCAGGAACGGCACGCGCTTCGGCTGCCACGCCGGAGACCTCAGAGGTCTCTGCGGAAGCGGCGGGTGATCCCCCGTCTGCCACCACTTCCAGCGTCCCCGCGGGGACGCTGGAGGGAGTCCCGGATGGCCCGGGCAGCAGGAACCGGTGAGTTCCCGTCTGCGACCGGGCGCGGACGAGGCAGGACTGCAGGCGTCCGCGACCGTGTGCGGCACCCGACCAGCGGGTATCGGTGATCTCGATCTGCTCCGTGCTGCCGGACATGGGGCGGAGGCTGATGAGGCTCATTCGCCGTTCACGGATCTTCGCCAGGAGTCGGGCCCGTTCGGAAGCGCTCGGGGCGAAGCCGGGGTCGACGAGGATGATGTCGAAGGATTCGATGAGAATCGAAGCCACCCGCAGCCAGTCCTCACCGGGAGTCGCGAGATTGACGAAATGGTCGAGGTCGACACCGAGATCGGCGATCGAGGACACGGCCGGTTCGCCGAGCCCGATGCCGGCACACCACTTCTGCTCCCGGGTCGCCGCAGCGATCGTCGCCAGGCCGCAGCTCAGCGACAGCTCACCGGTGACGGTGACGAGTTCCCCGCGCGGCAGACCGCCGCGACGGAACAGCGGAGAGAGCACAGGACCCACCGGATGGGGTGGGATCTTATCGAACAGCGCCGCAGCCGTGGAGATCCCCGTCTCCCGGCTGAGCTGTTCGATGACTGGTGCTGCTGACATGACATCCATTATCGAACTGGTGTTCTAAATTGGCAAGATTTAGACAACGGCTTTGCCTTCCCGGGCGTGTCGCCATTCGGCCTCGAACATCCACGCGATACAGAGCCCGAGGTCAAAGCCATAACCACCGCCGACGGTGCCGGGATCGGCCGCTTTCGTGATCTTCTTGACCTTCGCAACGCGAACTGCTGTGTCGAACATCATCCGCCCTCTCACCCGACTTTCCAGAGGAAGCAGCTGGGAGCCGTCGGGCAGATAGAAGGCAAAGGCAGCGGGACCGCGCATCGCTCCGGCGAAGTCCGCTCCGGTGCGTTCGATGCGCAGCTGGTATTTGTGCACCACGGTGTGATGTCGGCGACAGAGCAGGATGAGATTGTCCATATCGGTCGTTCCGCCCTGCGACCAGGGGCGAATGTGGTGGGCATCGCATCGCCTGCGGGCCCGACAGCCGGGAAATTGGCAGCAGACATCACGCACACTCAGTGCCATTCGCTGCCGTCTGCTCACCAGACGCTTCGAGCGCCCGAGCATGAGGACGTCACCTCCGGCATCCTTGATCACGCCGCTGATCAGCGCTTCACAGCTCAGGCGCTCCGCCGTTGCCGCGGTGATGCCACCGAACCCTTCGATCCGGCAGGTCGTATCCGCACGTCCGCCCGGCGTCCCCGCGGGGACGTCCCCCTCGGCTCCCGCCGGATGGTCCGGCCCAACCCCCTCGTCCGCCTGACCGCCCGATTCGCCTTCCGTCCCCGCGGGGACGCCGGCGTCGGTCGCCAGCTTCGCGGGAATGCTGAGCAGAGGGGGCTCGAAAGCGGGCGCGGGTTCCATCGTGGCCCCGCTGCGAGTGATCACCTCGGCGGAGGCATGGACGAGCAGTCGGGCACGATCGGCGTCGATCGAACCAGGGGGCTCGGCACGGGGGAAGGCATGGATGATCTCCATCAGGCACATGACCTGGGAGACCGGCTCATAAGGAGCCTCATCCACTTTGTCACCTTCGCACTTCTTGCCCACTTCATCCGCCACAGCGCCGTCATGGGCGGGACGTTCGAGGACCTGGCGGGCGGCGTCGAGCATCGCGGCGATCTCTGCGGCATCGTCCTCCTCGAGTTCGATCGTGATCCGGGTCCGACCGGGCGCCACCTGACGCATGCTCACACTGTCCTGAGCCAGGTACAGCGGGAACGGGCCGTTGTCGATCTTGTCGGCCAGCTGCTGGTAGTTCTGCGAGATTCGGCTGATCTGACTGCCAGTGGCAAGGGTGGCCAGGCGCAGCGCCTCGTCGTCGCCGATCCGCTCCCCCAGTCGAGTCACTTCCCTCACCTTTGAGAAACTGACGTCACCGCCCGCCAGACTCTTCTTCACCTTCGGCATCTCTCGCAGCGCTCTCATCACACGCACATACTCGCGAGCCGTGTGCATGCTCACTGACGCCACATGCATCACCCACTCGGTCAGGGTCTTCACCCCGACCCATTCCGCCCACAGCCCCCGCCTTTCGACCTCGTCGATGAGGGTGATGACGCGAGCGTGGCAGAAAGCGATGCATGAGATGTTGCGTCGGATATCCGTCACGATCTGCTCACAGGTGAGGGTGCTGGGGTCCACATCGGCTTCAGCTCCTCCGTAGTCCTTCGGATCGACGCTCAGCCCCTCGATGTCGGCCGCCTCCGCTCCAATCGGCTTGTCGTCTCTCATGGCGCTCCCCTCCCGCGGCCTCTTCGACCCTCCGGTCCGGCGATCCCCATGACCACCAACCGTGCCTCCACTCTAGGATTCGGCACTGACACGAGAATCCACTCGACAGCACTCGATTTGTATAGATCTGCGTTCAGATTCGATTGAGTTTCGTTTCTGCAGGTGACCCTACTGAGCCACGTGCGTCCAGCAGTTCGCCGAACTGACCCGCACCGCTCAAGTCAGCGCTGACGGGTAGGGTGACGTCATGACTGACGAAGCCCGCACCCGTGAGGCGGCCACGCGTGATTCCTATGATGTGATCGCGCAGACCTATACGGACTGGGTCGCCGATGAGCTCACCGCGAAGCCCCATGACCGCGCCGTCCTCGGGGCCTTCTCCGAACTCGTCCTCGGCACCGGCTCAGCCGAGGTCCTCGACATCGGCTGCGGTCCGGGTCGTATCACCTCGTTCCTCGCTGCTCTCGGTCTCACCCCGCGAGGACTCGACCTCTCCCCCGCCATGGTCGACCTCGCTCAGGGTCTCTATCCGACGCTCGGGTTCGACGTCGGGTCGATGACTGCCCTGCCCTATGCCGATGATTCTTTCTCCGGCTTCGTCGCCTGGTACTCGACGATCCACGTCCCCGATGACGCGCTCGCCCTCTCCTTCGCCGAGGCGGCCCGTGTCCTTCGTCCGGGCGGCTGGTTCCAGTTGGCGTTTCAGCTCGGCGATCGAATCGATCACGTCTCCGATCTCGCGGGCTTCTCCGTCGACCTCGACTTCCACCGGCGCTCGATCGATGACGTTCTCACCGCACTTGAACCTCACGGCTTCTCTCCGGTCACCCGTCTCGAACGCGAACCCGACAGGGCCGGCCCCTTCCCGGAAGCGAGCCGGCAGGGCTACCTGCTCGTGCGCAGCGCCGGTCTCTGAGGTGAGAAGATAAGGAGGATATGAATATCGACATCGTCTTCCACACTCCCGAAATCCCCGGCAACACCGGAAACGCCATCCGGCTCGCCGCGGTCACCGGAGCCCACCTTCATCTCGTCGAGCCTCTCGGCTTCGATCTCTCCGATGCGAAGCTGCGCCGCGCCGGGCTCGACTACCACGACCTCGCCCATGTCACCGTCCATCCGTCGATCGACGAACTGTGGAGCCACCTCGGTGAGCGTCGAGTGATCGCGTTCAGCACGCATACGGACAATTCCTTCGCCGAGGTCGAATACCAAGACGGAGATGTCCTCCTCTTCGGGCGCGAGTCGACGGGACTGCCTGACGAGGTCATCACCGACGACCATGTGGACATGGCAGTGCGGATCCCGATGCTGCCGGCACGCCGTTCGCTCAACCTGGCGAATTCGGCATCGATCGCCATCTACGAAGCCTGGCGCCAGCACGGCTACGCAGGGGCCTGAATCCGCGTAGACTTCTTCGCGAACGCTTTACCTGAAAGGACCATAATGACCGCAAAGGTGCTCACCGTCGCCGGATCCGACGTATCCGGAGGAGCCGGACTCGAAGCCGATCTGAAGATGTTCGACGAATACGGTGCCTTCGGCACTGCCGCCGTCACTTGCATCGTCACCTTCGACCCCAATGACGGATTCGCCCACGTCCTCGAGTTCATCGAACCCGAGGTCGTCACCCGTCAGCTCGAATCGACGATGGCCGTGCACGAGTTCACCGCCATCAAGTCCGGAATGCTCGGCTCGGTCGATTCGGCTCTGGTCCTCGCCGAGAAGCTGAAGACCAACGATCTGCCGTACGTCTTCGATCCTGTGCTCGTGTGCAAGGGTGCAGGCACCATGGTCGACCTCAAGGATCTCTTCGTCGAGAACCTCGTGCCCTTGGCCACCGTCATCACCCCGAACCTCGAAGAGGCCGCGACCCTGGCCGGAATCGACCCCATCGACTCCGTCGAAGGTATGGTCGAGGCCGCGAAGATCATCCACGGGCAGGGCGCGAAGAACGTCGTCGTCAAGGGCGGAGCTCGTCTCGCCGGAGACGACGCCATCGACATCCTCTTCGACGGTGAGACCGTGACGACTCTGCGTTCGCGCAAGGTCAACAACAAGCTCGTCAACGGTGCCGGTTGCTCCTTCGCTTCCTCGATCGCGGCGGGAATCGCCACCGGTCTGGACATCAAGGATGCGGTCGTCTCCGCGAAGGAGAAGGTCGCTCACGGAATCGCGAACTGCCTCGACAATGCCACCGGTGTCGCCTCTCTCTACCATCCGGCGGCGCGGGTGAGTCCCTCCCCCGAGGTCTCGGTCACCGTCGACTGATCGCCGCCGCTGCCGTGGCTGCGTCCCCGCGGGGACGCAGCCTGGCGCATTCCTGCGGAACGTCGCGCCGGCAGCAAAAGGGTTGCAGACAGCAGATTGCCCCGCACACCTCGTCGGTGTGCGGGGCAATCTGAATGAAGCTGTTGGGAACGCCTGAGATCAGCGCTTGCCGAAGCCCTTGTAGCGGTCCTTGAACTTCTCCACGCGGCCGGCGGAGTCGAGGATGCGCTGCTTGCCCGTGTAGAACGGGTGCGAAGCGGACGAGATCTCGACGTCGATCACGGGGTAGGTGTTGCCGTCTTCCCACTCGATGGTCTTGTCGCTCTTAGCGGTGGAGCGGGTGAGGAACTTGGTGCCGGAAGCCAGATCGTTGAACACGATCGGCGCGTATTCCGGGTGGATGTCCTTCTTCATTTTCTTAACCTCTGCTGAATTCTTTCAGGCGCCTGATATGGGTCCGACCCATCTGCCAGTGCCCGAATTCGTCTGCTGGACACGCTCCGAACCGTAGGAACCGGACACGGAGCGACAGTCAATTCTAACTGATGGGCCCGGACAAAGCGATTCGACACAGATCTCCTAAACTGTGGCCATGAGCACAAAGGAACGCATCTCCACCCAGTTCACACTGCAGCCGGCTGCGGAAGCGCCCGAACTCCTCGCAGAAGCTACCGCGAAGGCCCTGCCCACGGTCTCCGGCGATGTCGACGTCTTCGCTATCGATCCGCAGATCGCAGACACCGCGGCTCTCCTCGGCGCCACTGATCTGCCGCCGGCCACCTCGGCGAACTGCGTCCTCGTCGCTGGTTCACGTGGCGGTGAGGAGCGCATCGCCGCCTGCATGGTGCTCGCGAACACCCGCGCCGATGTCAACAAGCGGGTCAAGAAGCTTCTCGACGTCCGCAAGGCCTCGTTCCTCCCGCTCGAACGTGCGGTCAACGAGTCCGGGATGGAGTACGGCGGGATCGGACCGATCGGACTTCCGGAGAACTACCGGGTGCTCATCGATTCCCGTGTCGCCGCGGCCGACGAGCTCATCATCGGTTCGGGCATCCGCGGCTCCAAGCTGCTTCTCTCCGGTTCCGCGCTTGCGTCGCTGCCCGGCGCCGAGGTAATCGAAGACTTGGCCAACGACATCGACTGACCGTGTCGCTTCGTCCAACACCTGCTGTCGGTCAGATGTCGCCCATCAGTTCAGTCCCGCCCGTTCGATGACGAAGTCGATGAGCGGGGCGTAGAGGTTGGGTACGACGTCGTCATCGAGTGGGATGGTCGCCTCGATCAGTCCCTGCGCCTCGGCGACGAAGAGCGCCGGATCGTTGCAGTCGGCATAGCCGATGGTCCGCAGTCCCCTGCTCGAGGCGGCTCCGGCCCACCCGTGATCGGCGACGACGAGGTCGGGCGCGGATCCGCCGCGAGCGGCGAAATCGTCAAGCAGTGCATGCATGGGTTCGGCCAGGTGCGTGTGCGGGCTGCCGCCGTGCAGGTGCCAGGTCCACACGTTGTTGATCTGACGGACGTCGCCGCCGATCTCCGGGACCGGGATGAAGTGGTCACGGAAGTCGATGACCGCGCCGGCGGCCTTCGCGGCCTGCGCGATGGCCATGTGCACGGGCAGCAGTCCGGCCGGGTGACCGGTGGCGAAGAGGATTCGGCCACCTGCCCGCGTGACCTCACCGACCGCCTCGGCGAGTTTCTCCAAAGCGTCGATGCAGGCGTCGGTGGAGATCGTGTCCACCCCTTCGACGAAGTCGGGGTCGGGCCGCAGACCGCAGCGTTCGACCATGAGCGCGAACACTGAGTCATAGTCCCAGTCGCGGGTGAGTTCGACGCCGAAGTCGAACTGTCGTTCCTGGGCGAGGAAGCGGTGGATATGGGAGAGGTTGTTCTCCCTGGGTGTGGCGACTTCGCCGGTGATCCTGGCGGCTTCGAGGGCAAGGGCTAGAGTGCTGCGGTCCACTGATCTCCTCATTCGGGGCTGTCAGAGCCGGGTTCGGCTCGACTCAACTCTATCCACCCGAGGTGAACGTCTCTCCACCAGAGGTGAACGCGGAGGGAATCGCCGCTGGTGGGCGTCACCCTTCCTGCAGGGCGAAGCAGGTGACCGCCGAGGCGGCTGCGACGTTGAGGGAATCGACTCCCCCACTCATCGGGATCATCACGGTCGAATCGCAGGCGGCGATCGTCGATCGCTTCAGACCGTCGCCCTCCGTGCCGAAGACGACAGCGGTGCGTTCGGGTGCGGTGGCGGCGAACTCGCGCAGGCTCACCGAATCATCATCGAGTGCCAGTGCCGCCACATGGAATCCGGCATTCTGGAGCTCGGCGATCCCGGCGGGCCATGACTCGATACGCGTCCACGGCACTTGGAACACTGTGCCCATGGACACGCGGATCGACCGGCGATAGAGCGGATCGGCGCAACGCGGTGTCACGAGCACGGCATCGGCGCCGAACGCGGCGGCGGAACGGAAGATCGCGCCGACATTCGTATGGTCGACGATGTCTTCGATGACAACGATGCGTCGCGCATCCTCGACCAAGGTTGCGACCGGGGCAAGGGCGGGTCGGCCCATTGCTGCTAGGGCGCCTCGGTGGAGGTGGAACCCGGTCAGTGTTTCGACGGCGGCGTCTGTGCCGATGAAGATCGGCACATCGCTCTTAGAAATGATGTCGGCTAAGTCGAACAGCCATTTCGGGCTGGTCAGGAACGACCGGGGAGACAGACCGGCCGCGTGAACGCGGCGGATGATCTTCGATGATTCGGCAATGAACAGTCCTTCGGCGGGTTCCCGGACGCTGCGCAGGGCGACATCCGTCAGCTGCGTATAGTCGCGCATGCCTTCGAGGCGCCCATCCAGGCCGTCACTCGAACCGCCCCCTGCCTTCCCGGCTGCCAGGTCCGCTTCGTCGAAGAAGCGCAGACGCTCGACGGCGATCCCAAGTTCAGCGGACCTGGCGATGACCTGCTGACGGGTCAGGGGCGCCTTGGCCGGAGTATTCACAGCGCAGTTCCGTTCACAGTGTGAGGATCCTCCAGATCGCGACGAGACCGAGGACGACGATGACGGCGCGCAGCAGCACCGGCGAGAACTTCCGACCGACACGGGCACCGAAGTACCCGCCGATCATGGAGCCGATGGCGATGCAGACCACGGCGATCCAGTTGATCCGGTCGTGACCGACGATGATGTACGTGCTCGCCGAGACCGTATTGACGACGAGGACGAGGACGTTCTTCAGCCCGTTGAGCCGCTGCAGATCATCGGGCAGCAGCAGACCGAGAAGAGCGATGAGGATGATGCCCTGGGCCGCGGCGAAGTAGCCGCCGTAGATCGCGGTGAGGAACACGACGATGAGCACGGCGATGTACCGACCGGTGGACAGGCGGTCCCCCACCGAGGCAGCCCGATGTTCGACGCCGGCGGCCTCGGCCCGGCGCAGTGACCGGTTCTTCAGATAGCGCGAAAGATACGGCTGTCCCACGACCATGATCAGAGCCACGACGAGGAGAACGGGCACGATCGTCTCGAAGGCGTCCTCGGGCAGGTGCAGGAGCAGATACGCCCCGGTCAGCGACCCGAGCAGAGAGGCGGGAACGAATCCGAGAATTCTCTTCCACTGCCCCCGCAGTTCTTCGCGATAACCGAGCGAGGAGGCGATGTTGCCGGGGATGAGACCGACAGCGTTGCTCATCGTCGACACGACCGGCGGCACTCCGAAGGCGACGAGCGCCGGGAAGGTGATGAGGGTTCCGGAACCGACGACGGCGTTGATTCCGCCCGCCGCGATTCCGGCGACGATGACGAGGCCGATCTGCCACGGTTCGAGGCTCAGGTTCGCCAGGAACTCCATGCTCAGAGGGCGGAACGTGCGTGGTAGCGCTGGCCGTCCCGGGTGAGCTTGACGTCGAGGCCGAAGGTCGCCGCGAGATTCTCAGCCGTCAGGGTCTCCTCGATCGGACCGGCGGCCAGATCGGTGCCCTCCGACAGCAGCAGCACGTGCGTGATGCCCTCGGGAATCTCCTCGACGTGGTGGGTGACCATGATCGTGGCCGGCGCCCACTTCGACGACAAGATCTCCGAGAGCGCACCGAGCAGCTCCTCGCGCCCTCCGAAGTCGAGTCCGGATGCCGGCTCGTCGAGCAGCAGCAGCTCCGGGTCGGTCATGAGTGCACGCGCGATCTGCACCCGCTTGCGCTCGCCCTCGGACAGGGTGCCGAAGGTACGATCGGCCAGATGCGTGATGTGGAACGCGGCCAGCAGGTCGCGGGCGCGTTCGATGTCGTCCTGTTCGTACTCCTCAACCCAGCGTCCGGTGACGCCGTACGCGGCGGTGAGCACGGTGTCGAGCACCGCTTCAGAACTCGGAATGCGATTGGCCAGAATCGTCGAGGCATAGCCGATGCGCGGACGCAGTTCGAACACGTCGACGCGCCCGAGCTGCTCCTCGAGGATGTTGACCGTACCCGTCGTCGGATGCATGCGACCGGCCGCCAGTTCGAGCAGGGTCGTCTTGCCCGCACCATTGGGTCCGAGCACCGCCCAGTGCTCGCCTTCGGCGACGGTCAGGGAGAAATCGTCGAGGAGGAAATTGGTCCCCCGGCGCACGGACACAGAATCCAGATTCAGGACTTCACTCATATCCTCAGACTCTATCGCAGACGAGCCGTCTATCCTGGTTCGACATGGACCTCACGACCGACTCACTGCTGCTGACACTCGCGCTCAACCACCGTCTGCGCTCGACCCTCGCCCCTGACGAGGTCACCTCTGCGTTCCTCGACGATGATCGTGATGTTCCTCTCATCGTCTCCGATGAGGTGTTCGGCTCGTCCGTGCCCACCGGTCTGCTGCTCTTCGCAGCCGTAGCGGCTGCCGCCGGAATCACTCATGCGCGCTTGGCGCTCCACCACCCGTCGCTGCCGCACACCACTCCCCCGGTCGATCGCACCGCCCGGACGAAGGTCGGCCGCCACAGCGCCCCCGTCGTCCTTCACCGCGGCGACGAACAGGCGGCGATCGCCCTCATCGGAGCCGAAGCGAACGTGGAGATCCTCGCCTGCCAACCCACGGTCTTCCGCCCAGTCACGGTCGGCTCCGCGCCCGAGGCGCTGCGGCGTCTTCGGCTGCTGGTGATGGAGGGACTCAATCTCATCGAGACCATCGAGGTCCCCGAGGAATGGCGACAGGGGCCGTGGCGCGATTGGCAGGAGGAGCTGTCGACGATGCATCCGATCTCCCGGCTCATCCCCACTGAGGCGGATTCCCGGGCGATCTACGCCGCCCTCGATATCCACCACCGAATGGCCAGCGTGCTGGCCCCGGCCACGGTTGCCCCGCCCCAGTTCGGTGCGCTGCTGTCTCAGCTGCACCCCGCGGCCGCGGACTACATCATGGCTGTGGCTACGATGAAGGGGTGAATGAGACGCCCCAGGCCAACGCCTCCCAGATCCCCGTCCAGCTGCTCGTCATGGACGTCGATTCGACGTTCATCAACGAGGAGGTCATCGACCTCATCGCCGCCCACGCCGGAGTCGGAGACCAGGTCGCCGACATCACCGAACGCGCCATGGCCGGCGAGCTCGACTTCGCCGAATCCCTGGCCGAACGTGTCGCTCTGCTGACCGGTCTGCCGGAGACCGTCCTCGATGAAGTGCGTGAGCAGATCACCCTCACCGAGGGGGCCGCTGACCTGGTCGCGGCCGTGCACTCCTCCGGTGGCCAGGTGGCCTTGGTCTCGGGCGGCTTCACCGCCATCATCGCTCCCGTGGCCGCACGGTTGGGCATCACCGACGTCTTCGCCAACGGTCTCGAGATCACCGATGGGCAACTGACCGGACGGACGGATGGACGCGTCATCGACCCGAGTGCCAAGGCAGAGATCTTCGAAGATCTACTGGCCTCCGGAGGATACGACCGGGCCGCCTCGGTGGCGATCGGAGACGGCGCCAACGACATCGGCATGATCGAGGCTGCCGGTCTCGGAGTCGCCTTCTGCGCGAAGCCGGCTCTCGTCGCCGCAGCGGATGCATCCGTGGAATCGCGTGACCTGCGAGCCGTGATCGACCTCGTGGCTGCCCGCGCGGACGGGTGAGCGACTGCTCTGACTGAACACGACTGTGGCCCTGACGATTGATTCGTCAGGGCCACAGTCGTTGGCTTCAGCGGTGCTCGATGAGGTCTCAGACCCCGTGGAACACCCGGATCTGCGGGGCCGGGTACTGTCCCGGCTCCACGTCCCAGCTCTCGAGGTCGAACACCGCGATCGACGAGGGACGGAACGCGTCGGGAACCCCGCCTTCCGGGTTGAGGTGGCCGACCACCTCGGAGACGGTCGGCTGGTGGCCCACGATGTACGCGCACTGCGCATCCGCAGGGATCGAATTGATCGCATCCAGCCAGTCGTCGACGGATCCGGCGTAGAGCGAGGGGTCCTCGCGCAGGGTCAGTTCACCCGGTTCGTCGAGGGTTCCTCCGTGCGCACGGTTGACCGCCTCGACGACGGCCTGTCCGGTCTGCACGGTGCGCCGGGCCGCCGAGGCGATGGCCACATCGGGTGACCAGCGCTCGGCGATCTCGGCTCCGGCTTCGACCGCCTGAGCCAGACCCTTCGAGTTCAGGGACCGTTCGAAGTCGGTGGGACCGTCCGGTTCCGCCTTCGCGTGGCGGGCGAGGATGAGCACAGGCATGAGCTGTCTCAGGCTCCGGTGGAGTGGAATCCGCCGTCGACGTGGATCATCTCGCCGGTGGTGGCGGGGAACCAGTCGGAGAGCAGGGCGACGATGGCCTTGCCGGCAGGGGTGGTGTCCTTCTGGTCCCAGCCCAGGGGTGCGCGGTCGCCCCACATGTCTTCGAGGGTCTCGAAGCCGGGGATGGAGGTCGCGGCGGTGGTCTTCAGCGGTCCGGCCGAGACGAGGTTGACGCGCACACCGTCTTCGCCGACGTACTTGGCGAGGTAGCGGGCGGTCGACTCGAAGGCGGCCTTGGCCACACCCATCCAGTCGTAGACCGGCCAGGAGATGGTCGCGTCGAAGGTCAGCCCGACGATGCCTGCACCCTTGTTGAGCACGGGCTTCGCGGCCACGGCGATGGCCTTGAGCGAGTAGGCGGAGACGTGGATGGCCGCGGACACCGAGTCCCACGGGGTGTCGAGGAAGACTCCGCCCAGGGCATCCTTCGGGGCGAAGGCGATGGCGTGGACGATTCCGTCGATGTTGCCGCCGAGGCGCTCGGGCAGGGCCGCGAGGTCCTCTTCGTTCGTGGCGTCAAGTTCGATGACCTGCGGGGTCTGGGGCAGGCGTTCGGCGATCACCTGAGTGATCTTCATCTGGCGGCCGAAGCTCGAGAGGATGACCTCGGCTCCCTGCTCCTGTGCGATGCGGGCAGCGGCGAAGGCAATCGAGGCCTCGGTGAGCACGCCGGTGACGAGAATGCGCTTTCCGTCAAGAATTCCCATGGTGGTCCTTTCGAAAGAAGGGTTGTTGCGAGTGCATGACGCCGCTTCGGGCGGTGTCTCTGAATCGAAGTCTACGGGCTGTGGCCCGGCGAGGCCGCATCGTCTGCGGCCGCCGGCTCAGTGGCCCATGCCCAGTCCGCCGTCGACGGGGATGACTGCGCCGGAGATGTAGGCGGCTTCGTCCGAAGCCATCCAGCGCACGACCTTGGCGACCTCTGCGGGTTCGGCGAAGCGCTTGGCCGGGATCGTCGACAGGTATTCCTTCTGCTGCTTCTCGCTGAGCTCGTCGGTCATGTCCGTGCGGATGAATCCGGGGGCGACGACATTCGCGGTGATTCCGCGGGAGCCGACCTCGCGGGTGATGGAGCGGGCGAAGCCGACGAGTCCGGCCTTCGAAGCAGAGTAGTTCGCCTGGCCGGGCACTCCGTAGAGACCCGACACCGAGGAGATGAGGACGATGCGGCCCTTTTTCGCCCGGATCATTCCGGTGATGCCGCGCTTGACGGTGCGGAAGGCGCCGGTGAGGTTCGTGTTGATGACGGATTCGAATTCGTCGTCGTTCATCCGCATGAGCAGGTTGTCGGCGGTGATTCCGGCATTGGCCACGACGACCTCGACGGGGCCGAGCTTCTCCTCGATCTCGGTGAACGCCCGATCGATCGATTCGCTGTCGGTGACATCGGCGGCCACGGCGAGGGCACCTTCCGGGGCCTGACCGTTGCGGGAGGTGACTGCCACCTTGTCCCCCTGGGCGAGGAATTCCTCGGCGATGGTGCGACCGATTCCGCGGTTGCCGCCGGTGACGAGGACTGTGCGTGGTTCTGACACGTTGGTCTCCTGTTGATCGACTGTGTTCTTCAAATCTATCGTGGACAAACCTATCCTGTCCTTTGGCCGATGGATATGACTCTCACAAAGGACGAGTATCATGTTTGGCAGTCATCGATCGAAGAAGGATATGGTCAGGCACGCTCAGCAGATCACAACGGCAGACACCGCCCTTGATGACGATATGCGGTCTCGGATCATCAAGTATTCGATCACCATGGGAATCAGGACGGTCTGCTTCGTGGCCGCCTATTTCGCTTTCGTCGCAGATCTGCACATCATCATGTGGCTGTGCGTGGCCGGAGCGGTCATCCTTCCCTACCCGGCGGTGATCTTCGCCAACGCGGGCCGCGAACGCTCCCGCGATGATCGCTCCGCGCTGCTCGATCAGGCCCCGCTGGCGGAGCTGCCGCCGGCGCACGGTGAGACGGTCTCCGGCGACACCCTCGACGGCGAGACCGTTGATGACGAGACAAGCGACGACGCAGACCAGAATGGTGCCGGCCAGGACACGGATGAACCCGACGTGGGCGACAAAGGCCAGACGATCCCGGGCGAGACGATTCCGGGTGAGACCATCCCCGGTGAAACCGTAGAAGACGACGACAGGAGTGACCAGGATTGAGCGAACAGCTGCAGTGTTCCGCGAAGGAATGCCGGGCGTTCGCGACCCGCGCCCTGCTGTGGAACAATCCTCGCGTCCACACTCCCGAGCGGAAGAAGACGTGGTTGGCCTGCGATGAGCACCTGGACTATCTGCGTGACTTCCTGAAGCTGCGCGACTTCTTCATCACCGACGTCTCCGTCGACGAGATCCCGGAGGACGCAGGTTGAGCCGCTATTCCTTCCTCTTCTCCGCACGCTGGCTCAAATACATCGCCATGGCGATCATCGTCATCATCGCCTGCGTGTTCCTCGCTCTGTGGCAGAAGGACCGTCGGGATCAGCGCGAGCAGGAGATCGCCACGATCACCGCGAACTTCTCCGCCGACCCCGTCGACATCTCCTCGGTGCTGCCGAACCCGAATTCCACGCTGGAGACTACCGATGAGTGGACTCAGGTGAAGCTGACCGGACAGTACTCCGACCAGGACACTGTCCTCGCACGCAACCGCACCGTCGGCGACACGCCCGGCTTCTATGTGGTGACCCCGTTCGAGCTCACCGGCGGTGCCACGATCGCCGTCGTCCGCGGCTTCACCGCCGAACAGGATGCCGTACCTGAAGCGCCGCAGGGTGAGCAGACCGTCGTCGCTCATCTGCGTCCGGCGCAGGACGGGTCCGAGGACGACAACCCGAAGGGTCTGATCAGAGCCATCGATCCCGCGCGGATTCCCGGGATGGATGACGCCTATTCCAACGTCTACGTCGAAGCCTCACCGGCAGAGACCGGTGGTTCCCCGGAAGAGGGACTGACCCCGCTGCCGATGCCCGAGCTCGATCCGGGCAACCACCTGTCCTATATGCTCCAGTGGTTCGCCTTCGGAATCATGATCATCATCGCCGTGGTGATCTCGGCGCGTCGTGAGCGCAAAGCCGCCGCCGAGGCGGTCGAACACAGCGATCCCAACAGCGAAATGGTCGTCATCGACAAGGCCGCCCTCGACGCGGGTGCGAAGATCAGCCAGCCAGGCAGCCGCTACGGCCGCAACCGTTGGGCCTCGCCGACCGTGCGCGGACGCGATGAGGCCGACGAGGATGCCCTGTTCGAGGAGCGCTTCCGCTCGCAGTGAGCCGGTTCAGGTGAGTCTCGGTGAACTCACTCAGGCAAGAGTGACGAGGTCGAGGTACGTGTCGTTCCACAGATCCTCGTCGCCGTCGGGCAGCAGCAGCACACGGTCGGGATCGAGTGCGGACACCGCACCCTCATCGTGGGTGACGAGCACGATCGCACCCTCATAGCGGCGGATCGCCGAGAGGATCTCCTCACGGGAGGCAGGATCGAGGTTGTTCGTCGGCTCGTCGAGCAGCAGCACGTTCGCACTCGAGACCACAAGAGTGGCTAGAGCAAGACGTGTCTTCTCACCACCGGAGAGCACCCCGGCTGGCTTGTGCACGTCGTCACCGCTGAACAGGAACGAGCCGAGCACATTGCGCACTGCAGTGTCATCGAGATGCGGCGAGTTCCGTGACATGTTGTCCAGCACGGTGCGCTCGAGGTCGAGCGTCTCATGCTCCTGCGCGTAATAGCCGAGTTTGAGCCCGTGGCCGGGGACGACTTCTCCGGAGTCGGGTTCGTCGAGTCCGGCCAGCAGACGCAGCAGAGTCGTCTTGCCGGCGCCGTTGTAGCCGAGCACGACGACTCGTGTGCCCTTGTCGATCGCGAGGTCGACACCCGTGAACACCTCGGTCGAACCGAAGCTGCGTGAGAGTCCTTCGGCGGTCAGCGGTACGCGACCGCAGTCGGCTGGGGCCGGGAAGCGCAGGTTCGCGACCTTCTCCGTGGCGCGTTCGTCCTCGAGTCCGGCGAGCAGTCGGTCGGCTCGTTTGGCCATCTGCTGTGCGGCGACGGTCTTCGTCGCCTTCGCCATCATCTTGTTCGCCTGGGCGTTGAGCGCCGCGGCCTTCTTCTCAGCGTTGGCACGTTCACGGCGGCGACGCCGTTCATCGTCCTCACGCTGTTTGAGGTAGAGCCGGTAACTCATCGAATAGATGTCGATGGTCTGCCGGGTGGCATCGAGGAAGAAGACCTTGTTGACCACTTCGTCGATGAGGTCGAGGTCGTGGCTGATGATGATCAGGCCACCGGAGTAGGCCTTGAGGTGATCACGCAGCCACAGCACCGATTCGGCATCGAGGTGGTTCGTCGGCTCATCGAGGATCATTGTGTCCGGAGCTGAGAACAGGATCCGGGCGAGTTCGACGCGACGGCGCTGACCGCCGGAGAGCGTTCCGATCTCCTGGCTGATCAGGGTCTCGTCGAGGCCGAGGTTCGCGGCGATCGCGAAGGCTTCGGATTCGGCGGCGTAACCGCCGGCGGCGATGAATTCGGCTTCGATGCGCGGGTACCGGTCGATGGCCTTCGTCGCCACCTTCTCATCCGGTGAGGCCATCTGCCGTTCGGCCTTGCGCAGACGTTTGACGAGGACATCGAGGTCGCGCGCCGAGAGGATGCGTTCCATTCCGGTGGCCGTGAGGTCGCCGCTGCGCGGGTCCTGCGGCAGGTAGCCGACGGTGCCGGAGATCGACACGGATCCCGATGCCGCGGGGTGTCCGCCCATGATCACCTTGGTCAGGGTGGTCTTGCCGGCGCCGTTGCGGCCGACAAGACCGACTCGGTCGCCCTTGTCGACGCGGAAGGACACCTCGGACATGAGGGTGCGGGCGCCGACGGCGACTTCGAGGCCGGAGGCCTGAATCATTCTGTCTCCAAACTGCGGCCGATGAGTTCGGCCAGGAATTCTTGGGGGTGGATGCCGCGGGACTGTGCCCGGGCGACGAGTTCATCTGCGACTGTGGACGGCACGCGACAGGACACGACGGTGGTGGCCGGCGAAGCCGATGCGGTCGAGGGCTCGGTGAGGACGTCCTCGTGCAGGGACGGTTCCGTTGGTTCTTCTGCCGGTTCGTCCTCAGCGGGCGCAGCCGACGTCCCCGCGGGGACGAATCCGGGGCCTTCCGGCACAGCCGTGCCCTTCTGGAAGGCGGTTGCTGCCGCGCGGGCGCGGTCATCGGCGGCCTCATTGAGTTCGTGGTTGTTGTGGCCTTTGACCCACTCGAACTCGACCGTCCGCCCGCTCAGCGCCTCATCGAGGGACGCTAAGAGGTCCTTGTTGAGGACTTCTTTTCCATCGGCCTTCTTCCAACCCTTGCGCTTCCACCCCGGCATCCATTTGGTCAGGGCGTTGATCACGTACTGCGAATCACAGTATATCTTCAGACCCTCGTCGCTGTCTGCGGTCGACCACAGCAGATCGAGGACGGCCATGAGCTCGCCTCGATTGTTCGTCGCGTTCTTCCACCCACCGGCATGCCAGGAGGTGTCGTCGATGTACCAGGCCCACCCGGCAGGTCCGGGGTTGCCGAGCGCGGATCCGTCGGCGGCAGCGATGATCGTCAATGGTTCTCCTTGGAAAGTCGGATTCCATTCTGTCACGCCGCACTCGGGTTCTCGGTCCGCGGGGCGGTGATCTCCGTGACCCTTCCATTCGTCACGGATACCGGTCCCAACGACGATCGCCGAGGCGGGGCGACCTTCTCAGGTCGTCCCGCCTCGGCGATGGGATCGTTCACGTCCCCGCGGGGACGCCCGTCCGACTCAGTCGATGACGGTCTCAGATATTGAAGCCGAGGGCGCGCATCTGTTCGCGTCCGTCCTCGGTGATCTTCTCCGGACCCCATGGCGGCATCCAGACCCAGTTGATCCGGTAGGCCGGCACGATGCCCTCGAGCGACTGTGCGGTCTGATCTTCGATGACGTCGGTCAGCGGGCAGGCCGCTGAGGTCAGCGTCATCTCGATGACGGCCGTGCCGTCGTCTTCGACCGAGAGTCCGTAGACGAGGCCGAGGTCGACGATGTTGACACCGAGCTCGGGGTCGACGACGTCCATCATCGCTTCGCGCACTTCGTCGACGCTGGCATTCTGCGGAGCGTCAATGACTTCAGGCATGGTGTTTCTCCTCACGTGCTGCTTGTGCTTGGTTGAGTGCGTCCTTGAACGCCATCCAGGACAGGAGAGCGCACTTGATCCTGGCCGGGAACTTCGACACTCCCGAGAACGCCGCGGCGTCCCCGAGAATGCCCTCATCCGCTTCCATTGTCCCACGAGAATGCATGAGCTCGTGGAATGCAGATTCGATCTCGAGCATCTGCTCGGCTGTGGCGTCGGCGGCCAGCTCGGACAGCACCGAGGCCGAAGCCATGGAGATCGAACAGCCGTCTCCACTCCACCGCACGGCGATATGGCCGTCGTCGAGCAATTCGGTCTCGAGTTCGATCTCATCGCCGCACGTCGGGTTCACCTGGTGCGAATACCCGTGCGGGCCGGTCGCCGCATCGCGCTGCAGCGCCTCGTTTCCGGTGCGGGCCCGCGACTGGTCGAGGATGACCTGCTGGTAGAGCTGCTGCATCTGTGTGCTCATCGGCTCACTCCCCCTCTCCTGCGACTCCGAAGAAGGGCCGCACTTCCGCCAGAGCCGTCAGGAAGCGTGTGCAGTCTTCGACGTTGTTGTACAGGTACGTACTCGCCCGCGTCGAGGCGGTGACCCCGAAGCGACGGTGCAGCGGCTGAGCGCAGTGGTGACCCACCCGCACGGCGATCCCCTGGGAGTCGAGATACTGTCCGACATCGTGGGCGTGTACGCCGTCGACGTCGAATGCCACGGTCCCGATCCGGTCCGCGGCATCACCGAGAACGCGGATCCCGGGGATGTCAGCGATCCCGTCGAGGAGGACTCGGGCGAGTTCCTTCTCATGTTCGAACACATTGTCCAGCCCCACCTCGGCGAGGTAGCCGATCGCGGTCGCGAAGGCCGCCACCTCGGCGACCGGCTGAGTGCCGGCCTCGAAGCGCTGCGGTGCGGGCATGAACTCTGTCTCCTCCATGGTCACTGTGGTGATCATGGATCCGCCGGTGAGCACCGGCGGCAGAGCGTCGAGCAGTTCGGACTTGCCCCACAGTGCGCCCAAACCGGTGGGTCCGAGCGCCTTATGAGCGGAGAATGCCGCGAAGTCGACGTCGAGGTCGACGAAGTCCACGGGCATATGCGGGACGGACTGGCAGGCGTCGAGGACGACATACGCCCCGACGGCGCGAGCCTGTTCGACGAGGCGGTCGACCGGGTTGATCGTGCCGAGGACGTTGGAGACGTGCGTGAATGCGAGCACCTTCGTCGTCTCGTCGACGATCGTGTCGAGGTCGGTCAGATCGAGCTCACCGGAAGCGGTGACCGGCAGCCAGCGCAGCTGCGCTCCTGTGGAGGCGGCCAGCTGCTGCCACGGCACGAGATTCGCGTGGTGCTCCATCTCGGTGACGACGATCGAGTCACCGGGGACGAGGGCGAAGCGCTCTGCTTCCTCTCCCCCGAAGCCGTGGCTGGCCCGATCCATGCCGAGGGCGACGATGTTGAGCGCCTCGGTGGCGTTCTTCGTCCAGCACACCTGTTCCGGTGTGCCGCCGACCAATCCGGCAGCGGCGATCCGACCGTTCTCGAACGCGTCCGTGGCTTCGACGGCCAGGGAGTGTGCGCCCCGGTGGACGGCGGCGTTGCGCTGGCCGAAGTACTCGACGAACGTGTCGATGACGCACTGCGGCTTCTGCGACGTCGCGCCGGAGTCCAGATACGACAGCGGCGACTCCCCGACCCTCACATCGAGGATCGGGAAGTCGCCCCGCAGACGTGAGAACATCAGACGCCGGCGGTGAAGAAGCGGTCGTAGCCTTCGTTCTCGAGGCGTTCGGCCAGTTCCGGTCCGCCTTCCTCGGCTACCTTGCCCTTGATGATCACGTGGACGTGATCGGGCTTGATGTAGTTGAGGATGCGCGTGTAGTGGGTGATGAGCATGACGCCGACGTCGGTGGCGTCCTTGACGCGGTTGACGCCTTCGGACACGATGCGCAGGGCATCGACGTCGAGGCCGGAGTCGGTCTCGTCGAGGACGGCGAACTTCGGCTTGAGCATCTCGAGCTGGAGGATCTCGTGACGCTTCTTCTCACCACCGGAGAAGCCTTCGTTGACGTTGCGCGAAGCGAACACGGGATCCACGCGCAGGTTCTCCATGGCCTGCTTGAGGTCCTTCGTCCAGTTGCGCAGCTTCGGAGCCTCACCGTCGATCGCGGTCTTGGCCGAACGGAGGAAGTTCGTCACGGTCACGCCGGGGACCTCGACGGGGTACTGCATGGCTAGGAACAGACCGGCCTTGGCGCGCTCGTCGACGGACATGGCGAGGACGTCTTCACCGTCGAGGGTGACCGAGCCCGAGGTCACGATGTACTTCGGGTGACCGGCCAGAGCGTAGGCCAGGGTCGACTTGCCGGAGCCGTTTGGCCCCATGATGGCATGGGTCTCGTTCGAGTTGAGCTCGAGGTTGATGCCGTTGAGGATGGGCTTGAGCCCCTGATCGGTGTTGACACCGACGTGGAGGTCTTCGATCTTGAGAGTGGACATAATGATCCTTCTTCGTTGGTCGTGAGGTCAGTTGAGAATGGTGTTCGGATCGACGAGGATGCGCCCGGCGATCTCTTTGCAGTCATAGACGGCGACGGGCTCGAACGCCGGCGGGTTCACCGGTTTGCCCGTGTTGAGATCGAACTGGGAGCCGTGCAGCCAGCACTCGATAGTGCAGTCTTCGACATCGCCTTCGGCCAGCGAGACCTCACCGTGGGTGCACAGGTCGTCGATGGCGTGGATGGTGCCGTCGGAATCGCGAGCGATGCAGATCTCGAACTCGCCGATCTCGATGCGCATGGTTCCCCCGGGCCCCACCTCGTCGGTGGCGGCCACGTCGATCATGGTCACAGAACGCTCCGCGACAGCTCTTCCTCGATGCGCTCATTGAGCACGTCTTCGATCTCGGGCACCTGGATCTTCTGGATGACTTCGTTGAAGAATCCGCGGACCACGAGCTGACGGGCGACTTCCTCGGGGATGCCGCGGGACATGAGGTAGAACAGGTGCTCCTCATCGAAGCGTCCGGTCGACGAAGCGTGTCCGGCTCCGGCGATGTCTCCGGTCTCGATCTCGAGGTTCGGCACGGAGTCCGCGCGGGCCCCATCGCTGAGGATGAGGTTGCGGTTGAGCTCGTAGGTGTCGATGTCGAGTGCCTCGGGACGGATGAGCACATCGCCGATCCACACGCTGCGTGCGTCCTTGCCCTGGAGGGCGCCCTTGTAGTGGACGTTCGAGGTCGCCTTCGGCGAGTTGTGGTCGATGTACGTGCGGTGCTCGAGGTGCTGTCCTGCATCGGCGAAGTAGAGTCCGAGCAGTTCGGCCTCTCCGCCGGGTGCGGAGTAGCGCACGTTCGTGTTCAGGCGCACGATGTCGCCGCCGAGGGTGACGTGGATGTGCTTGAACTTCGCATCCTTGCCCACGATCGCATCGTGCTGGCCCATGTGCTGGGCACCGTCGTCCCACAGCTGCAGGGACACGAACGTGACGTCCGCGCCGTCGCCGACGACGAGGGAGACGAGCTCGGAGTAGCGGCTCAGTCCTTCGTGCTCGACGACGATGGTCGCCTTCGCGTTGGCTCCGACGGAGACGACGATGTGACCGTGGGTCATCTGGTCGCCCTGACCGTCGGCGTGGATGATCGCGGCCCGATCGAGCTCCGTGTCAGCCGGCACCGAGTAGTGCGTGACGACGGGTGCGCGGTTGGCTGCGACGACGGAGGGGCGGTCCTCGGGTTCGAGGATGCCGAGCTCCTGGGCGGCTTCGAGCGAGATCTCCTCGACCGACAGGCCGGCCGGCAGATCTGCGTCGATGCGCAGACGAGCGTCAGTGGCCTCATCGGCGAAGAAGTCGCTGAGCTTGCGGACCGGCGAGAAGCGCCATTCCTCTTCGCGGCCGTTCGGGACCGGGAAGTCCGCGGGGGTGAAGCTGCGGGTGCGATCGTCGCGCTTCGAGGCGGGGACGTGGATGTCGCCGCCGTGCGAGTGCTCCGAGACTCCGAGTGGGTTGGTGGTATCTGTCACAAAAACTCCTTAACAGGCAGGTCGGTGGTGGAAGCTGAGGATCAGCCCACTGCACCTTCCATCTGCAGTTCGATGAGGCGGTTGAGCTCGAGTGCGTATTCCATCGGCAGCTCACGTGCGATCGGCTCCACGAAGCCGCGCACGATCATCGCCATCGCTTCGGTCTCCTCCATGCCGCGGGACATGAGGTAGAAGAGCTGATCCTCACTGACCTTCGACACGGTCGCCTCGTGACCGAGGGTGACATCGTCTTCGCGGATGTCGATGTAGGGGTACGTGTCCGAACGGGAGACGTTGTCGACGAGCAGAGCATCGCAGAGCACGTTGTTCGACGAGCCTTCGGCACCGGGGTACACGTGGACGAGTCCGCGGTAGCCGGCGCGGCCGCCGCTGCGGGCAACGGACTTCGACACGATCGACGAATGTGTGTTGGGCGCGGCGTGGACCATCTTCGCACCGGTGTCCTGGTGCTGTCCCTCACCGGCGAAGGCCACGGCCAGGGTCTCACCGCGAGCGTGCTCGCCGGTCATCCACACACCGGGGTACTTCATGGTCACCTTCGAGCCGATGTTGCCGTCGACCCATTCCATCTGTGCGCCTTCTTCGGCGATCGCGCGCTGCGTGACGAGGTTGTAGACGTTCGTCGACCAGTTCTGGATCGTCGTGTAGCGGACGTGTGCGTCCTTCTTCACGATGATCTCGACGACCGCCGAGTGCAGGGAGTCCGTGTTGTAGATCGGAGCCGTGCAGCCTTCGACGTAGTGGACGTAGGAGCCCTCGTCGGCGATGATCAGCGTGCGCTCGAACTGGCCCATGTTCTCCGTGTTGATGCGGAAGTAGGCCTGCAGGGGGATCTCGACGTGGACGCCCTTGGGGACGTAGATGAAGGATCCGCCCGACCAGACGGCGGTGTTGAGTGCGGCGAACTTGTTGTCACCGGACGGAATCACCGTGCCGAAGTACTCTTCGAACAGCTCCGGGTACTCCTTGAGACCGGTATCGGTGTCGAGGAAGATGACGCCCTGGGCTTCGAGCTCTTCGTTGATCTTGTGGTAGACGACCTCGGACTCGTACTGCGCGGCGACGCCGGCGACGAGGCGCTGCTTTTCGGCCTCCGGGATGCCCAGACGGTCGTAGGTATTGCGGATGTCCTCGGGCAGGTCTTCCCAGGTCTGAGCCTGACCCTCGGTCGAGCGCACGAAGTACTTGATGTCGTCGAACGGCAGCGTCGACAGATCGGCGCCCCAGTGCGGCAGCGGCTTCTTGTCGTAGAGACGCAGAGCCTTGAGCCGACGCTTGAGCATCCACTCCGGTTCGTCCTTGAGCTTCGAGATGTTGCGGACGACGTCTTCGGACAGGCCGCGCTCGGCGGTCAGTCCCTTATCGTCTTCGTCGCGCCAACCGTATGCGTACTGTCCGAGGTCTTTGAGCTCGGGATTCGCATCGATGATCCGATTGCCTGTGTCAGTCATCGTGAACCTCCTTGAGGTCGATCATTGCTGTGGATGAGTGGTCTGGTCAGTTCCGAAGTCGGAATGTGGGTGGTGCACACGTGGTCGCCCTGTGCCAGCGAGGACAGCCGACGTACGTCGACGCCGAGGTAGTCGGAGAACATCGCGAGTTCTGCTTCGCAGATCTCCGGGTACTCCGCTGCCACGGCTTGGATCGGGCAGTGTCCCTGGCACAGCTGCATCGCCTCCAAGGGGGTCCCGGCCGCGACCGGTGTCGCCGAGGCGGCGTACCCTTCCCGTGTGAGTGCAGCGGCGAGTGCGCGTGAGCGTGACGCCACGGTGGTGCCGCCCCGCTTGTCGAGTTCCGGTCCGAGTCGGTCCCGCAGTCGGCCCACGAGGTCCTCTGTGAAGTCCTCCACCGCCGACTTGCCGTGCTTGTCCTCCATATAGCGCAGGATGTTCACGGCCAACTCGTCATAGGAATGACTGACCGAATCGTGTCCGGCCGTCGTGACCACATAGTGCCGGGCCGGTCGGCCCCTGCCCGCCTGTTTGCCGGCGAGTTCACGGACCTCGATGAGGTCCTCGCTCTCCAGCGCGTCCAGGTGACGACGGATCGCCGCGGGAGTCAGCTCGAGGGCTTTGGCCAAAGACGAAGCAGTGATCGGTCCTTCGTCGAGCACCGACTGGAAGACCTTCTGCCGGGTTCGGCGATCTTCCGTGTCGTTTGCAGCCATAATCCACCTCCTTGACTAACACAACAATATTGTTGCGTAATTTGTTTCGTAAAACTAGGTGAGCCTAACCACCACTGGATTCCGCCCCCGCCACCTGCGGTTTCGACACTGGATTCGACGCGTCGTAGAATAGCCGGGTGTCATCTCCGGCCCTGACCATTCGCGGTCTCCAATACTCCTACGGCACCCACCGTGTCGTCGACGGAATCGACCTCACGGCCGAGACCGGTTCCGTCCTCGGCGTCCTCGGACCCAATGGTGCAGGCAAATCCACGACCATCTCCTTAGCCGTCGGCACCCGCAGCCCCGATGCGGGCACGGTGGAGATCTTCGGACATGATCCCGTCACCGATCACGCCACGACATCGCAGCTGGCCGGGGTCATGCTCCAGGACGGCGGACTGCCGATGAGCTCGAAGCCGCTGCAGGTGCTGCGCCACCTGTCCTCCCTCTACGAGAATCCCCTGCCGGTCGACGAGCTCGCCGAGCCCTTGGGACTCCACGACTTCGCCGGACGCACGATGCGCAGACTCTCCGGCGGACAGAAGCAGCGGGTTGCACTGGCCGCTGCCCTCATCGGCCGACCACGTCTCGTCTTCCTCGATGAGCCCTGCGCCGGTCTCGACCCGCAGGCCCGCGAGGTCGTCCACAGCTTCATCCGCGAACTCGCCGACCGCGGGGTCGCGGTCGTCCTCACCACCCACGATCTCGCCGAGGCCGAGGAGCTCTCCGACGAGGTCGTCGTCATCGATCGCGGACGGATCATCGCCCAAGGAGCACCCGAGGATCTGCGCAGCGCCTCCGCCGGATCAAGGTCGCTGACGATCCGACTCGACTCCCCCGTCCCCGCCGATCTCAGCGATCGGCTCGCCAAGCTCGGCCCCGCCTCGGCGCAGGGCTCACTGATCACCATCGACGGCGCACCGACTTCGGAGCAGATCGCGGCCGCGTGCACGGCCATCGCCGAGGCGGGACTCCAGATCACGGACATCGGCATGCAGAGACAGTCCCTGTCCGATGTGTTCTTCGAACTGACAGGGAGGCCGCTGCGATGATTTTCAAACGGATCATCTCCCAGACGAAGTTCGAGACCCTGTCCGTTCTGCGCAACGGCGAACAGCTGCTGCTCTCAGTCATCTTCCCGCTGGGCCTGCTCGTCTTCCTCGCGAAGACTCCCCTGCTCACCGGCCTCGGCGTCATCGACGCCGGTGCCGATCCGATGTCCATCGCCGTCCCCGGTGCACTGTGCCTGAGCCTCGCCTCCAGCGCATTCACAGGTCAGGCCATCGCGACCGCCTTCGACCGCCGCTACGGAGTGCTCCGGCAGCTGGCGACGACCCCGCTGGGCACGAACGGGCTCATCCTCGGCAAGCTCGGCGCCGTCATCGTCGTCGTCATCATCCAATACGCCCTCGTCTTCGCCGTGGCCGCGGCCCTCGGCTTCCGCGGACCCGTCGATGCTCTCGGACTGATCCTGGCCACACTGCTGGGCACCGCCTCACTGCTGTCGCTGGGACTGCTCATGGCCGGAACCGTCCGCGCCGAGGCGACCCTGGCGGCCACGAACCTCATCTGGGTGCTCATGGCCGGCGTCGGTGGCCTCATCATCGCGCATCCGGGAGAATGGGGAACAGTTGTGGGCTACCTGCCTTCCGGTGCACTCGGCGACGCCATGCGATCCGCCATCGGAGACGGCGGCACAGACATCAAGGCAATCATCGTGCTCCTGGTATGGGGGCTTGTGGGAACGCTTGCGGCACGCAGGTGGTTCCGTTTCGAATGAGGAGTGAAGTGGTCACGAAGAAGATCCGCATCGCCGCTTGGGCCATGCTCATCGCCCAGGCCGGGATCATCCTGAGCGGCGGAATCGTCCGGCTAACCGGCTCTGGCCTGGGATGTTCGGACTGGCCGAAGTGCACTCCCGATTCCCTCGTGGCCACCCGTGAGATGGGAATCCACAGCTACATCGAATTCGGCAACCGTCTGCTGGCCGTGGCGCTGGCGATCCTCGGCGTGTGCATCGCACTCATGCTGTGGAAGCACCGGAAGAAGCGCCCGGATCTCTTCTGGCTCAACATCGGACTGCTCGCCATCGTTCCCGTCCAGGCCGTCGTCGGCGGAATCACCGTGTGGACGAAGCTCAACCCCTGGGTCGTCGCCGGACACTTCGTCCCCTCGGCCGTCGCCGTCGGCGTCGCCGCCTACTTCGTCCGCCGCACCTATGACACAGGCATCCGACTCAACGCCAAGGCCGCGTCGCCGCTGCCGACTCTGGGATGGATCATCCTCGGCCTCACCGCGATCATCGTCATCTTCGGCGTGCTCACCACCGGGGCCGGCCCCCACTCGGGTTCGACGATGTCGACCCGCAACAACCTCGACAACATCTGGGTCACCCGCCTCCATGCCGCACCGGTATGGCTGCTCGTCATCGCCACGATCTCCGCCCTCGTCGTCGCTCGGAAGAAGGCACAGACGGCGATGGTCGCACCGTTGACCGTGCTCCTCTGCGTCGAGATCGCCCAGGGAATCATCGGCTACGTCCAGTACTTCCTCGGCGTTCCCGAACTGCTCGTGGCCTTACACATGGTCGGGCTGTCGGCTACGATTGCGGCAAGCGTTGCCGTCCTCGACAGCGCATACCCGAGGAGCACCGATGCCAGTTCCGATCGTTCCCTGTCTGTGGTTTCCTGACTGCGCCGAGGAGGCCATGGAGTTCTACTGCTCCGTCTTCCCTGATTCGGCCATCCTCTCCATCGAACGCTATCCCGACGAATCCCTCGACGAACACTTCGCGGGGATGAGCGGGAAGGTCCTCACCGGCCGGTTCGTCCTCGACGGCACACCTTTCATCTGCCTCGACGGCGGACCGGCGTTCACATTCAACGAAGCGATCTCTCTGACGGTCGAATGCGCGGACCAGGCCGAGATCGACCACTATTGGTCCAATCTGTCGGCTTCACCCGAGCACGAACAGTGCGGCTGGCTCAAAGATCGCTTCGGAGTCAGCTGGCAGATCGTTCCCGCGAACCTCGGCGAGCTGATGACCGGTCCGGCACAGACTCAGGCTCTCATGCGGATGAAGAAGATCATCATCGACGACCTCGTCAACGCCGGCTGACGCCCAGTCTCGTCATCTCGACTGCACAACTCTGCACAACGTTCGAGGCCCGCCCCCCATAGATGGGGACGGGCCTCGATTGATCAGCGTGTGGGTCTCACCAGATCCCGGGGATCAGGGTGGGCACGAACGGGTCGATGGCCACTGCCAGGAAGAGCAGCGACAGGTAGGTGATCGAACCGTGGAAGACCTTCATCGCCTTGAGCGAGGTGCCGTCCTTGCCCTGCTTGGCACGGGAGACCAGCGAGTAGCACGACCACAGGAACCAGGCTCCGGCGCCCACGGCCACGATCGTGTAGACCGGGCCCATCGGCGCGACGGGAATGAGTGCGAGCGAGCATGCGATCATCGCCCACGTGTAGAGGATCATCTGTCGGCCGACGGACGTCGGCGGAACCTTCGACGGCAGCATGGGCACTTCGGCTGCGTCGTAGTCGGCCTTGTACTTGATCGCCAGCGGCCAGTAGTGCGGCGGGGTCCAGAAGAAGACGACGAGGAAGAGCAGCACGGGCTCCCAGGCGACTCCCCCGGTCACGGCCGACCAGCCGATGAGCACGGGCATGCAGCCAGCTGCGCCGCCCCAGACGATGTTCTGTGAAGTGCGGCGCTTGAGGACGAGAGTGTAGAAGACGGCGTAGAGCAGGATCGCAGAGGCGGTGAGCCCTGCCGTGACCCAGTTCGTGAATCCGCCGAGCCAGAAGATCGAACCGATGCCCAGCACGAAGGCGAAGATCAGCGCAGAGCGGGGGCTGATCTCACCGGTGACGAGGGGACGGTCCTTCGTCCGCTCCATCTTCGCGTCGATATCGCGGTCGACATAGCAGTTGAACACCGAGGCAGAGGCCGCCGCGGCGGCTCCGCCGATGAGGGTGTTGATGACGAGCCAGATGTTCGGCAGTCCGTGAGCGGCCAAGAACATGACGGGCGCGGTCGTGACGAGGAGCAGCTCGATGACGCGCGGTTTGGTCAGTGCGATATAGGCACTGATGATCGAACGCGGTCGGGTGGAGAGGCTCTGCTCGTCGATGGCCCTCTGCAGAGGTCGTTCACTCTGCTCTTCCCGGTTCTGACGAAGTTTGCTCACGCCTTAGATTCTACCTGCTGTCGAAGTTTTTGCCAGTCGCGCGAAGGCGAGTCGAATCACTGACGATCCGGACGAGGAAGGCCACCGCGGCACACACGGGAGCAAGCACGACGACCTGCACGATGAGCACTGAGACGAAGCTCAGAGAAGCGGATCGCGGGTCCGTGCCGAGCAGGTTGACGTCGACGCAGAGTCCGATGATGCCGGCGATGACGGAATAGACCAAAGCGGTCGTCCACACCAGCCCGCCGCGGCGCGCATTGAGCATCACTGTCAGTCCAGCGGCGAAGGGAACGAGCAGAAGCAGAGTACCGAGCGTCCAGAGACCGAGTTCGCCAAGATCGACGCTGCCGCGCAGCGGCTGCCCGATCGCCGATGACACAGCGACGGTCGCCGCGGCGAAGAACACGGGACAGGCCGCACCGATCCGCGAGATCCGACGACGAATCCCTCTGGTCTGTTCGGCCACCTCGGCGAGGTCCGGCCTTCTGCCGGCCATCCATTCAGGTCGCCGCTCTCCGCTGTCTGCGACGGCGGCATCGATCACCGGATCAGCACCTTTGCTCACCCTGTCACCCTTCCTGTCAATGACGTTCTCTTCTCGGTCTTCTGGACTCACAGCAGTTGTTGAATCTCGAACCAAAGCTGTGTGCGAGACCACACTCTACCCGTCGGTAGCCTAAATGTCTCGCACCGCGTTTCTGCAGCGCGTGAACGGGGGCGGCGCTTCCGGCATCCGACGGGTAGAGTTTGAATGCACGCTCTCAGACGAACGAAGGATCGCTCGACGACATGACAACTCTGTCCTGGACTGAACTCGACAATCGCGCAGTCGACACTGCCCGCCTCCTCGCCGCGGATGCGGTGCAGAAGACAGGGAACGGGCACCCGGGAACGGCCATGAGCCTGGCCCCCATCGCCCACTACCTGTATCAGCACGGACTCACACACGACCCGGCCGACCCGACTTGGGTCGGCCGTGATCGTTTCGTCCTCTCCTGCGGACACAGTTCACTCACCCAGTACGTCCAGCTCTACCTGGCCGGGTTCGGACTCGAACTCGACGACCTCAAGGCGCTGCGCACATGGGGTTCGCTGACACCGGGTCACCCGGAGGTCGGACACACTGCCGGCGTAGAGATCACCACGGGCCCGCTCGGCTCCGGACTCGCCTCGGCCGTGGGCATGGCCATGGCCTCTCGCCGCGAACGTGGACTGTTCGACCCCGAGGCGGCCCCCGGCACCTCGCCCTTCGATCACTCGATCGTCGTGCTCGCCTCCGACGGCGACCTCGAAGAGGGCGTGTCCGGTGAGGCCTCCTCGCTGGCCGGCACGCAAGAACTGTCGAATCTGCTGGTGATCTGGGACGACAACAAGATCTCCATCGAAGACGACACCGCGATCGCCTTCGGTGAGGACACTGCCGCGCGCTACGCCGCCTACGGCTGGCACGTCCAGCACGTCGACTTCACCGCCGGCGATGACTACCACGAGGACATCGAAGCCTTCCACGCCGCTGTCGAGGCCGCTCGCGCGGATTCACGTCCCTCGTTCATCCGCCTGTCCACGATCATCGCGTGGCCGGCCCCGAACGCGCAGAACACCGGAGGGTCCCATGGTGCGGCCCTCGGTGACGACGAGATCCGGGCGACCAAGGAGGTCCTCGGCTTCGATCCCGAGGCGACCTTCGCCGTCGACGACGAGGTCCTCGCCCACACCCGCCAGGCCCTCGACCGCGGTCGTGCCGCTCATCTCGAATGGGACAAGTCCTTCGCCGAATGGCGCAGCGCCAACCCTGAGAACGCGGCGCTCTTCGACCGTCTGGCCAAGCGCGAGCTGCCCGCCGGACTCGATGAGGCCTTCCCGGTCTTCGAAGCCAGCGAAAAGGGCATCGCCACTCGTGCGGCCTCCGGTCAGGTGCTCAACGCGATCGCCGAGACCATGCCCGAGCTCTGGGGCGGTTCCGCCGACCTCGCGGGTTCGAACAACACCCTGATCAAGGGTGAGCCGAGCTTCCTGCCCGCACACCGGTCCACCGGCGCCTTCTCCGGCCATGAGTTCGGACGCAACATCCACTTCGGCGTCCGCGAGTTCTCCGCCGGTCTCGTCGGCAACGGCATCGCCCTCCACGGCGGAACCCGCCCGTACAACGGCACGTTCCTCGTCTTCAGCGACTACCAGCGTCCTGCCGTGCGTCTGGCCGCCCTCCAGCAGCTGCCGAACCTGTTCGTGTGGACCCACGATTCGATCGGCCTCGGCGAGGACGGACCGACGCACCAGCCGATCGAGCACCTCTCCGCTCTGCGTGCCATCCCCGGCCTCGACGTCGTCCGTCCGGCCGACGCGAACGAGACCGCTGTCGCGTGGCGGAAGATCCTCGACCGCACGGACGGACCCAGCGGACTCGTGCTGACCCGCCAGGCCGTGCCGGTCCTCGACCGTGAGAAGTACGCCCCCGCCTCCGAGGCGGCACGCGGCGGCTATGTGCTCACCGACACCGGCGACCAGCCCGAGGTGGCCATCATCGCCAGCGGTTCCGAGGTCGCCATCGCCCTCGAGGCTGCCGAAGCTCTGCAGGCATCGGGCACCTCTGCACGCGTCATCTCCATGCCGTGCCAGGAATGGTTCGACGCACAGCCGGAGGACTACCGTGCCACTGTGCTGCCACGCTCGCTCAAGGCCCGCGTGAGCATCGAAGCCGCCTCGGCGATGAGCTGGCACAAGTACCTCGGCGATGCCGGTCGTGCCGTGTCCATCGAGCACTTCGGTGCGTCCGCAGACTACCAGACCCTGTACGAGAAGTTCGGCATCACGGCCTCGGCCGTCGTCGACGCAGCCAAGGAATCCATCAACGCAGCAAAGGCGGAAGCATGAGTGAACGTCTCCAGCAGCTCAGTGCGGCCGGAGTCTCGATCTGGCTCGACGACCTCTCCCGCACCCGACTCGAATCCGGGGATCTCGCCCGACTCATCGAGGAATCCTCCGTCACGGGTGTGACGACGAATCCGACGATCTTCGCGAACGCGATCTCAGCAGCCGACGACTACGATTCGGCGATCGCCGAGCTCGGTACCTCCGGCGCCGATGTGGATTCGGCAATCGAGGCCCTGACCACTGCGGATGTCGCCGAGGCGGCCCGCCTGTTCCGTCCGGTCTTCGACTCCACGGAGGGTGAAGACGGTCGCGTGTCGATCGAGGTCGCTCCCCCGCTGGCTCATGATGCCGAAGGGACCGTCGCCTCGGCGAAGGCCCTGTGGGAACGCGTGGGCGAACCCAATGCGATGATCAAGATCCCCGCCACCGAGGAGGGACTCCGTGCGATCTCCGAGACGATCGCAGCCGGGATCAGCGTCAACGTCACCCTCGTGTTCTCCCTGACCCGATACCGTCACGTCGTCGAAGCCTTCCTCCAGGGTCTGGAGAAGGCCCGCGCCGCCGGTCACGACCTCTCGACGATCCGGTCGGTCGCCTCGGTGTTCGTCTCCCGTGTGGATTCCGAGATCGATTCCCGTCTCGACGCCATCGACGATCCCAAGGCCGCGGAGCTCAAGGGCAAGGCGGGCATCGCGAACTGCGTGCTCGCCCACGAGATCCACTCGCAGCTGTTCACCTCCGAACGCTTCCGAGTCCTCGAACTCGCCGGAGCCCGTCCGCAGCGTCTGCTGTGGGCTTCGACCGGAGTGAAGAATCCCGACTATGCCGACACCATGTACGTCACCGGCCTCGTCGCTCCGAACACCGTGAACACGATGCCCGAACCCACCATGGAGGCCTTTGCCGACCATGGTGAGGTCACCGGCCAGATCACGTCCGAGCACTACCGTGCCGCCGACGAGGTCTTCGATGCCCTGGCACGTTTGGGCATCGACTACGCCGACGTCATGACCGTGCTCGAAAAGCAGGGACTGGAGAAGTTCGACGTCAGCTGGACCGAACTCCAGGAAACGATCCGTACGGCTCTGGACCGCTCATGAAGCTCTCACTCTCCGTTCCGGTCGAAGAGGAATTCGATGCCGAGGCCGCGCGTCTCATCGACGCGCGCCTGGCCTCCCGTCTGAGCGAGAAGGATGCCGAACTGTTCGACGGCGCCGCGGATGCCGCGGACCGGATGGGCTGGGTGGATCTTCCGCAACAGGCCGCAGAGCTGCTCGATGAGATCGAGTCCCTGCGGGCACGGCTGCAGGAGCAGGGTCTGCGCACGATCAGCCTGGCCGGGATGGGCGGATCCTCGCTCGCTCCCGAGGTGATGGCCCAGACAGCCGACGTCCGCCTCGAGATCGTCGATTCGACGGATCCGAATCAGGTCGCCGAAGCCATCGGCACCGACCTCGAACATACGGTCCTCATCATCGCGTCGAAGTCCGGAACCACTGTCGAGACGGATTCGATCCGTCGCAGCTTCGCTGCGGCTTTCGAAGAGATCGACATCGATCCGGCCTCCCGCATGATCGCGATCACCGATCCGGGGACGGAACTCGAGACCTTGGCCGCCGATCAGGGCTTCCTTGCGACCTTCCTCGCCGATCCCACGGTCGGCGGTCGCTTCAGTGCCCTGTCGGCCTTCGGACTCGTTCCTGCGGGACTCGCCGGTGCCGATGTGCGCGGAATCGTCGCAGAAGCCGCTGAGGCCGCCGCGGACCTGTCCATCGACAATCTGGACAATCCGGCGCTGCGGTTCGGCGCTTGGCTGAGTATCGCTCACGCCAGGACGACGGAGAAGCTCGTCCTCGCCGAAACCTCTCCGCAGCTGGATGGACTCGGTGCCTGGGTCGAGCAGCTCGTCGCCGAATCACTCGGCAAGGACGGGCAGGGCATCCTTCCCGTCGTCGTCGACTCCCCCGCCGATATCGGGTTCTCAGATGCACGAGCTGACGCGCTGCTGTGTCTGCTCGGTCCCTCGGCAGAGGACGCGGAATTGGGCGCGCCGTCCGGTTTCGAAGCCACGATCACCGGTGAGCTGGGTGAGCTGTTCCTGTTCTGGGAATTCGCCACGGCCATCGCCGGATACGGCATCGGGGTCAATCCCTTCGACCAGCCCGATGTGGAAGCGGCGAAGGCTCAGGCGAGGCACCTGCTGGACGGACCGGACTCCGGTACGTCCGAACAGGCACGGTTCCGAGAGGGAAACATCGACGTCCTCGAGGTCGTCGACGAAGCCACCGACCTCGTCAGTGCTCTGCAGGAGCTCTTCTCCCAAGTCGACGAATACGGGTATGTCGGGATCCAGGCCTACCTCGATCGCATCGCCGATGCCGAGGCGGAAGGGCTGCGTCCGCTCGTGTCCACTCACGCCGGAGTGCAGACGACCTTCGGCTTCGGCCCCCGTTATCTGCACTCGACCGGTCAGTATCACAAGGGCGGTCACCCGAACGGGGTCTTCCTCCAGATCACCGGTGAGGCTCGCACGGACCTGTCGGTGCCGGGACGCGACTTCGGCTTCGCTCAGCTTCAGCGTGCTCAAGCCGCCGGCGATGCGGCAGTGCTGATCGAGAAGGGTCGACCCGTACTGCGTCTGCATCTGCTCGATCGTGCCCGTGGGCTCGAGCAGCTGCGGGAGGCGGTCGGGTCGATCAGTCCCCATCACCACTATGGCCACGACTGACGCGCCGAAACGGCGACTGGCCTGACGAAGCGCACAGAGAAGGACCCCGACCGATTCGGTCGGGGTCCTTCTCTTCTGTCCACCTGGCGGTCGCCTCGGTGGCGGTGTCTCACGCTCTGGGCATCAGACGATCTTGGTGTCTCAGGAGTTGAACCGGGTGAGGATGCCCAGCAGGATGATGCAGGCACCCCAGACGATCGCCATCAGCGTCGTGAAGCGGTTGAGGTTGCGCTCGGCGACGCCCGAGGATCCCAGCGACGAGGACATTCCGCCGCCGAACATGTCGGACATGCCACCGCCCTTGCCCTTGTGCATGAGGATCAGCAGGGTGAGGAAGATGCTCGTGAGCACGAGCAGCGCGATGAGAATGATGTTCAGGATTTCCACGTCGGATTCAACCTATGTTTCGTCGAGTGTTTCGTCGAATGATGCGTCTGTCAGTCTACTTCGCGACCGCGGCCTTGCACAAAGCGGCGAAGTCCGGGCCGCTCAGGCTCGCGCCTCCCACCAGTGCACCGTCGACATCGTCGGAGGCGACGATCTCGGCCACATTGTCGGCCTTGACCGATCCGCCGTAGAGGATGCGGGTGGTCTGGGCCAGGCTGTCGCCGTACTTCTCTTCGATGCGTGCCCGGATGGCCGAAGCCATCTCCGCGGCGTCGGCGGCCGTGGCGGTCTCACCGGTGCCGATCGCCCACACGGGTTCGTAGGCGATGACGAGGCCCGAGAGATCAGCGGCGTCGAATCCGGCCAGGGATTCGTCGAGCTGTCCGAGAGTGAACTCGACGTGGCTCTTCTCCTGCCGCTGTTCCAGGGACTCCCCCACGCAGAGGATCGGGGTGAGTTCGGCCGAGAGCGCGGCTTTGATCTTCGCGGCCACAACCTCGTTGGTCTCATGGTTGTCCGCACGGCGTTCGCTGTGGCCGATGACCACGAAGCTGCAGCCGAGACGGGAGAGGAACGATGCGGCGATCTCTCCGGTATGCGCTCCTGGAGCGTGCTGGGAGACATCCTGGGCACCGTACTTCAGCCACAGTTTGTCGCCTTGGACGAGTGTCTGCACCGACCGGATGTCGGTGAATGGCGGGATGACGACGACTTCGCAGTGACTAACGTCGAGTTTGGCGTCCTCGAGTGCCCACGCGAGTTTCTGGACGGCGGAGATCGCCTCGAGGTGGTCGTGGTTCATCTTCCAGTTGCCTGCCAGCAGCAGGGTGCGATCGCTCATAGTGTCAGTCTTCCTCATCCGAGTGCGTCGAGTCCGGGCAGCGTCTTGCCTTCGAGGTATTCGAGGCTGGCACCGCCGCCGGTTGAGATATGGCCGAAGGCGTCATCGGCGAAGCCGAGGCTGCGCACGGCGGCCGCGGAATCGCCGCCGCCGACAACGGTCAGTCGCTGTCCTTCGCCGTTGCCGTCGTCGGTCAGTGCCTGGGCGACGGCTTTGGTGCCGGCAGCGAAGGCCGGGAATTCGAAGACGCCCATCGGTCCGTTCCAGAACACGGTCGTCGAGCCTGCGATGATCTCGGCATATGCGCTGGCCGACTCGGGCCCGATGTCGAGGCCGAGTCCGTCTGCTCCTGCCGGGGTGTCCTCGAGTTCGGCGACGGGCCGGACCCAGTTCTCGGCGTCGGCCGCGAAGGAGGCGGCCATGACGATGTCCGTGGGCAGGACGATGCGTGCTCCACCTGCTTCGGCGCGTTCGAGGTAGCCCTTGACGTCGTCGATGCGGTCCTTCTCGACCAGGCTCGATCCGATGTCGTGTCCGAGTGCGGCGAGGAAGGTGAAGACCATTCCGCCGCCGATGAGCAGATTGTCGGCACGGTCGATGAGGTTGTCGATGACGCCGAGTTTGTCCGAGACCTTCGAACCGCCGAGGACGACGGTGAACGGGCGTGCCGGGTCGTTGAGCAGCCTGTCGCTGACTTCGACTTCTGCGCGGACGAGCGACCCGGCATAGTGCGGGAGGAGTCCGGCGATGTCATAGACCGAGGCCTGCTTGCGGTGGACGACGCCGAATCCGTCGGAGACGAAGTCGTCGGCCAGCGCGGCCAGCTGGGAGGCGAATTCCTGACGCTGCGCGTCGTCCTTCGCGGTCTCTCCGGCATTGAAGCGCAGGTTTTCCAGCAGCAGCACGTCACCGTCGGACAGGGCTGCGGCCTTCGTCTTCGCATCGTCACCGACGGTGTCGGCGGCGAAGGCGACCGGACGGCCGATGGCGTCGGCGAGTTCGGGGACGATCGGGACCAGTGAGAACTGCGGATCCGGTTCTCCCTTGGGACGGCCCAGGTGCGACATCACGATGACCTTGGCCCCCGCCTCGGCGAGGGACCTGATGGTTCCGGCCGAGGCCAGGATGCGGCCGCGGTCGGTGATGGTGCCGTCGTCCATCGGCACGTTGAGATCGCTGCGGACGAGCACCGTGTGGCCGGCGAAGATGCCCGCATCGTCGAATGTCCTCATGAGTCCCTTTCGCTGAGAATATAGCTGACCATGTCTTTGAGTCGGTTCGTGTAGCCCCACTCGTTGTCGTACCAGGCCACGACCTTGATCTGGTCTCCCAGCACCATCGTGAGCTTGGAATCCACGATCGCCGAGGCGGTCGTGCCGACGATGTCACTGGAGACGAGTTCGTCGGTGGAGAAATCGAGGTAGGGTGATTCGTCCGCCGCGGAGGCGAGGATCGCGTTGACTTCGTCGCGGTCGGCGCTCTTGGCCGTGGTGAAGGTGAAGTCGATGATCGATCCGGCGGGCACGGGCACGCGAACGGCCAGACCGTCGAGCTTGCCCTCGAGGTGGGGCATGACCCGGCCGACCGTGCGTGCGGCTCCGGTTGTGGTGGGCACGATGTTGACGGCCGCGGCGCGGGCGCGGCGCAGGTCCCGGTGAGGTCCGTCGACGAGCATCTGATCACCGGTGTAGGCGTGGACGGTGTTGAGCAGTCCGGTTTCGACGCCGAGGGCGTCGTCGAGGGCCTTGACCACGGTGGCCATGCAGTTCGTCGTGCATGAGGCATTCGAGACGACGGAGTGCTTGGCCGAATCGAAGATGTCTTCGTTCACGCCCATGACGAGGGTCGCGTCGACGTCCTTTCCGGGGGCGGAGAGCACGACGGTCTTCACGGTGCCGCCGAGGTGTGCCTCGGCCTGGTCCTGGCGAGTGAAGCGTCCGGTGGATTCGACGACGAGTTCGACATTGTGCGAACTCCAGTCGATGGCGGACGGGTCGGCTTGGCTGGTGACTGCGATCTCTCGTCCGTCGACGATGATCGCCTCGTCGGCGGCGTCGACGTCATGGTCGAAGCGCGGCCACACGGAGTCGTGGGAGAGCAGATGGGCCAGGGTCGTCGTATCGGTGAGATCGTTGATGGCCACGACCTCGAAATCGGTATCGGGTTCGAGGGACAGACGGAACAGGGCACGACCGATTCGGCCGAAGCCGTTGATGGCGATTCGTCTCATGCCTCGATCTTAGCGATCTTCGAGCATTTCCGGGGTGAGACTGGCTTCGGTGCCGGGAATTCCCAGTTCTTCCGCATGCTTGTCCGCTGTGGACAGCAGCCTGCGGATCCGTCCGGCCACCGCGTCCTTCGTCATCGGCGGGTCGGCGAGCTGGCCGAGTTCCTCGAGGGAGGCCTGCTTGTGGGTGACGCGCAGCTGACCGGCATAGCGGAGGTGTTCGGGGACCTCGTCGCCGAGGATCTCCAGTGCCCGTTCGACGCGGGCACCGGCGGCCACAGCGGCACGTGCTGAGCGGCGCAGGTTCGCATCGTCGAAGTTCGCCAGTCGGTTCGCGGTCGCTCGGACTTCCCGGCGCATCCGCCGTTCCTCCCAGACCAGTACGGCGCTGTGGGAGCCCATACGGGTGAGCAGTGCGGCGATATCGTCTCCGTCGCGGATGACGACACGGTCGACTCCGCGGACTTCGCGGGCTTTCGCACTTAGTCCGAGTCGGCGGGCGGCACCGACGAGGGCAAGGGCCGCCTCGGGGCCGGGGCAGGTGACCTCGAGGGCCGAGGAGCGTCCCGGTTCCGTCAGGGAACCGTGGGCGAGGAAGGCTCCGCGCCAAGCGGCCTCGGCATCGGCGACGGAGCCGTTGACGATGGCCGAGGGCAGTCCGCGTACGGGGCGGCCGCGGTTGTCGACGAGTCCGGTCTGACGGGCCAGGGCTCCCCCGTCACGGGTGACGCGCAGAAGGTAGCGGTTGGAACGGCGGATCCCGGCGGCGTTGATGACGACGATGTCGGCATGCTGACCGTAGAGGTCCTTGATCTCCGCGCGCAGTCGTTTGGCGGCCTGGGCGGTGTCGAGTTCGGCTTCGAGGACGATCGAGCCGTTGACGAGGTGGAGGGCGGAGGAGAAGCGGAAGATCGAGGACACCTCGGCCTTGCGCGCGGAGGTGCGGGTGATCTTCACTCGCGCCAACTCATCCTTGACCTGAGCGGTCAGTGCCATAGCTCGTCCTCCTGCACCTGAATTGCTACCACTGCTCGGCGACGCCGATCCCGGCGTCCAACAACATGTCACGGTAGCATGCCGCCAGTTTGAGGCTGTCATGCTGTCCCTGTCTGCGTGAGCGCAGGGGGCGCTCCCAGAGTTTCGCCCCGAACATGTCTTCGGCCCGCTGCGGCAGGTCGGGTTCGAGGTCCGTGGCCGCCTCGTCGACGAGGACATAGTCCAAGGTCAGTGAGCGGGCATGACGGTGCAGGGAGACGAGGTGTTCGCCGAGGCTCAGATCCTTCGTCTCACCGTCGGTGGAGCTGAGGTTGAGCGTGAGGGATTTCACCGCCTTCGAGGCCACGATGGCTTCCGCCAGCGAGGGCACGAGGAGGTGCGGCATCACCGAGGTGTACCAGGAGCCGGGGCCGAGGTTGAGGACATCGGCTTCCTCCACGGCTTCGATCGTCTCGTACCGGGCCGGCGGGGCCGCCGGATCGAGGCGCACGGTTTCGACGTGCCCGATGGTCGAGGCGAGCACGGACTGACCGCGCACGACCTGGAACGAGCCGGGGAACTTCACATCGGCTTCGATCGTCAGCGGCACCGAGGACATCGGCAGCACACGACCGTGGGCGCGGAGCAGTCGGGCCATCCAGTCGAGGCCGGCCACATGGTCGCCGTGGATCTGCCAGAGTGCGGCGATGAGCAGGTTGCCCACCGCATGGCCGTGCAGCTCCCCTGTGGATTCGAAACGGTGCTGGATGACGTCGCGCCAGGTCTGGCCCCAGGTGCCGTCGTCGCAGAGCGCGGCCAGAGCCATCCGCAGATCGCCGGGAGGCAGTCCGCCCAGTTCGTCGCGCAGACGTCCGGAGGAGCCTCCGTCGTCGGCGACGGTGACGACGGCTGTGAGGTCTTCGGTGAGCAGACGGAACGCCCTCAGCGCCGCGTAGAGTCCGTGGCCGCCACCGAAGGAGACGATGTTGGGTCCATCGTTCTGTGCGCCCGTGGTGATGACGGGCAGGTCTTCGGTCTCCATGTCATTCTCTTCCCAGATCGCGGTGGCGCACGGTCACGGGAATGCCGGTCTGGGCTGAGAGCAGCCGTCCGACTCGTTCGCTGATCGCTACGGAACGGTGTTTGCCGCCGGTGCAGCCGATGCCGATCATCGCGTAGCCGCGTCCCTCGTGCAGGTAGCCCTCGGCCACTGTGGACAGGGTTGCGGCATAGCGATCGATGAATTCCTCGGCGCCGTTCTGCTCGAGGACGTACTCCGCGACATCGGAATCGAGTCCGTTGTGTCCGCGCAGGTGGGGAATCCAGTACGGGTTCGGCAGGAAGCGGACGTCGGCGATGTGGTCGGCGTCCTTCGGCAGTCCGTATTTGAATCCGAAGCTCATCACCGTCAGCCGCAGCGGTGGTGTGTCGTCGTCGCTGAAGCGCTTGCGCACCTCTGCGGAGAGCTGGTGCACGTTGAGGTCGGAGGTGTCGACGATGATGTCGGCACGGTGCTTCAGCGACTCGAGTTCGACGCGTTCGGCTTCGATGCCTTCGAGCAGGGTCCCCTCCCCCTGCAGAGGATGGGGTCGCCTCGTCGATTCGAAGCGGCGGACGAGGACTTCGTCGGAGGCGTCGAGGAAGACGATGCGCAGAGACAGACCCTGATCGACGAAATCGCTGATCGTCGCCTGCAGCTCGGCGTACTTCGTTCTGCCCTTGGCGTCGATGACGACTGCGATCTTCGGCAGGGCGCCGTCGGCGCGGGCGACGAGTTCGACGAGCGGACGCATCATCTGCGGCGGCAGATTGTCGACGACGTACCAGTCCATGTCTTCGAGCACGTTGGCCACGGTGGTGCGGCCCGCTCCGGACATGCCGGCGACGAGCACTACCTCGATGGGGTGGTCGGATCCGTTCGATTCGGCCTGCATGCTCACACGTCCTCCTCTGATGGTGCCCGTTCGGTCGGTGGGCACTGTGTCTCTCGGCTCTACTCTAGGGCAGAATTGCAGTGCTCAGTCGGCCAGAGCCGCGATGATCTTCGCTGCGAGTGAGGGACCGATTCCCTTGACCTCGCAGATCTCCTCTGCGGTGGCCGCGCGGACCTTCTTCACGGACCCGAAATGGCGCAGCAGAGCGGTGCGCTTCGATTCTCCAAGGCCCGGAATATTGTCGAGGACGGAGCTCGTCATCGCCTTCGCACGTTTGGACCGGTGGTAGGTGATGGCGAAGCGGTGGGCCTCGTCGCGCAGTCGCTGCATGAGGAAGAGCCCTTCGGAGTTGCGCGGGAGGATCACGGGGAACGGGTCGTTCGGAACCCAGATCTCTTCGAGGCGTTTGGCCAGACCGACGACGGAGATGTCGATGATTCCGAGATCGTTCAGTGCCCGCGTGGCGGCGGCGACCTGCGGGCCTGCGCCGTCGACGACGAGGAGGCTGGGCCGGTAGCCGAAGCGCTCATCGGGTTCCTCGGAGGTCATCTGCTCGAGGTAGCGGCTGAAACGACGGGAGACGACGTCGTACATCGAAGCCGTATCGTCGGCCGCGGCTTCACCGTGGATGGCGAAGTGTCGGTAATCGCGCTTCTTCGCCATTCCGTCTTCGAACACGACGAGAGAAGCGACGACGTTCGATCCCTGGGTGTGGGAGATGTCGATGCATTCGATGCGAAGCGGGGCTTCCGGCAGATCGAGATGCTCCTGGATCTCCTTGAGAGCCTGGCTGCGGGTCGTCAGGTCGGAGGAGCGTTTGAGTTTGTGCTGGATGAGCGCTTCCTTCGCGTTCTTCGCAACGGTCTCGAGAGCCGCCTTCTTCTCGCCGCGCTCGGGCACGCGCACGGTCACCCGGGAGCCGCGCTGCTCGCTCAGCCAAGCCTCCAGGGAGTCCAGGTCCGCCGGCAGGGTGTCGACGAGGATCTCCTTCGGGATGGCGTCGGCGTCGAGTCCGGAGTATGCCTGTCGCAGGTAATCCGTGGTCAGTTCCGCGGGTGTGTGATCATCGGAGCGTTCGATGATCCAGCCGCGCTGGCCGCGGATGCGGCCCTGGCGGACATGGAAGACCTGGACGGAGGCTTCGAGCTCTTCGGTGACGAGGGCGAAGATATCGCAGTCGGCACTGACGGAGAGAACCACGGCAGACTTGTCGAGAACCTTCTGCAGGGCAGAGATCTCGTCGCGCAGACCGGCCGCTCGTTCGTAGTCGAGTTCGGCTGCCGCGTTGGCCATCTCCTTCTGACGGTGGCTGATGAAGCGACCGGTGTTGCCTGACATGAAGTCGGAGATGCTGCGAGCCAGGTCTCTGTGATCGTCTTTGCTGATCTGGCCCACGCAGGGAGCGGCGCATTTGTCGATATAGCCCAGCAGGCAGGGCCTGCCGCTGCGTTCTGCCCGTCGATACACCCCGGAGGTGCAGGTGCGCATCGGGAAGGCCTTGAGCAGCAGGTCGAGGGTGTCCTTGATCGCCCACACCTGAGCGAAGGGACCGAAGTACTTCACTCCCTTGCGTCGCTTTCCGCGGGTGATGAAGGCACGCGGTACCTCGTCGTTCATCGTGATCGCAAGGTACGGGTAGGACTTGTCGTCGCGGAACATGACGTTGAACCGCGGGTTGAACTCGTTGATCCACGTCCATTCGAGCTGCAGAGCTTCGACCTCGGTGTCGACGACGGTCCATTCCACCGAATTCGCGGTGTGGACCATCGTCGAAGTGCGAGGATGCAGCTGTGCAGGGTTGGCGAAGTACGAGTTGAGTCGGTTGCGGAGGTTCTTCGCCTTTCCGACATAGATCACCCGTCGGTCGGGGTCACGGAACTTGTAGACCCCGGCCGAGGTGGGGATCGACCCGGTGGCCGGACGGTAGGTGGATGGTTCAGGCATTCGGATCAGGGCTTGAGCATCGGTTTGAGGAACCGTCCGGTGTGCGACTCGGTCACCTCAGCGACCTCTTCGGGAGTGCCCTGGGCGATGATCTGCCCACCGCCGCGGCCACCCTCGGGTCCGAGGTCGATGATGTGATCAGCGTTGCCGATGACGTCGAGGTTGTGCTCGATGACGATGACCGTATTGCCCTTGTCGACGAGTCCCTGGAGGACCATGAGCAGCTTCGAGATGTCCTCGAAGTGCAGACCGGTCGTCGGTTCGTCGAGCACATAGGCGGTGCGTCCACGGGAGCGCTTCTGCAATTCGGCCGCGAGTTTCACGCGCTGAGCCTCGCCACCGGAGAGAGTCGTGGCCGGCTGGCCGAGTCGGACATAGCCGAGCCCCACCTCGACGAGGGTCTTGAGGTGTCGCGAGATCGCGGGGATCGCGGCGAAGAAGTCGTTGGCCTCTTCGATGGGCATGTCGAGGACTTCGGCGATGTTCTTGCCCTTGAAGGTGACTTCCAGGGTCTCCCGGTTGTACCGGGCGCCCTGGCAGACCTCACAGGGGACGTAGACGTCGGGCAGGAAGTTCATCTCGATCTTGATCGTGCCGTCGCCGCTGCAGTTCTCGCAGCGTCCGCCCTTGACGTTGAAGGAGAACCGTCCGGGCAGGTAACCGCGGACCTTCGCCGATTCGGTTTCGGCGAACAGCCGGCGCACATGGTCGAAGACGCCGGTGTAGGTGGCCGGGTTCGATCGCGGGGTGCGGCCGATCGGCGACTGGTCGACGTGGACGACCTTGTCGAGGTTGTCCAGACCGGTCACGCGCTTGTGCCGTCCGGGGACCCGTGAGGCGCCGTTGAGGACGTTCGCCATCTGCGTGTAGAGGATCTCGTTGACCAGAGTCGATTTGCCCGAACCCGAGACGCCGGTGACGGCTGTGAGCACACCGAGAGGGAAGGACACTGTGACGTCACGGAGGTTGTTCTCCACGGCCTTCTCGACGGTGACCAGCCGGTCCTTGTCGACGGGGCGGCGGGTCGGCGGAATCTGGATGGCGCGCCGACCGGCGAGGTAGTCGCCGGTGACCGATCCTGCGGCCTCCTTGAGACCGGGTACGGGACCGGAGTAGACGACCTCTCCCCCGTGCTCGCCGGCGCCGGGGCCGATGTCGACGATCCAGTCGGCGGATTCGATGGTGTCCTCATCGTGTTCGACGACGATCAGGGTGTTGCCGAGATCCTTGAGCTTGTTGAGAGTCTCGATGAGTCGGCGGTTGTCGCGCTGGTGCAGACCGATCGAGGGCTCGTCGAGGACGTAGAGGACGCCGACGAGACCGGAGCCGATCTGCGTGGCCAGGCGGATGCGCTGGGCCTCGCCGCCGGAGAGCGTCCCGGCGGCCCGGTTGAGGCTGAGGTAGTCGAGGCCGACGTCGAGGAGGAATCCGAGACGTGCGTTGATCTCCTTCATCACCTGCGCCGCCACGGCGGCATCGCGGTTGCTGAGTTCGAGGGAGCCGAGGAAGTCAGCCGCTTCGTCGAGGGCGAGTTCGGAGACCTCGGCGATGGACTTGTCACCGACCTTGACGGCGAGGATCTCCGGTTTGAGACGTGTGCCCTGGCAGCTCGCGCACGGGATCTCACGCATATAGGACTCATAGCGTTCCCGCGACCACTCGGATTCGGTTTCCTCGTGTTTGCGCTGGATGTACTGGTAGACGCCCTCGAAGCCCGTCGAGTATGTGCGTTCACGACCGAAGCGGTTCTTGTACTTGACGTGGACCTTGTAGTCCTTGCCCGTGAGGATCGCGGTCTTCGCGGTCTTCGGCAGCCTCTTCCACGGCGTCTTCATATCGAAGCCGAGTTCGTCGCCGAGGCCCTTGAGCAGACGGTTGAAGTACTTCGAGACCTGTTTGCCGCCCGACCAAGGGGCGATGGCTCCGGAACCGAGGCTGAGGTCTTCGTCCGGGACGACGAGGTCTTCGTCGACCTGCAGGCGTGTGCCGATGCCGTCGCAGGTGGGGCAGGCTCCGAAGGGCGAGTTGAAGGAGAACGAGCGCGGTTCGATCTCGTCGATCGTCAGCGGGTGCTCGTTCGGGCACGACATGTGTTCGGAGAAGGTGCGGGTCGTGCCTTCGTCGACGAGGTCGATGTCGATGCGTCCGTCTGCCAGTCCCAGTGCGGTCTCGACGGAGTCGGTCAGCCGCGGGCGCATTCCGGATTTGGCGACGAGGCGGTCGACGACCACGGAGATCGTGTGCTTGTACTGCTTCTCCAGGGTCGGAGGTTCGCTCAGACTGATCTGCTCGCCGTCGACGATGGCTCGGGAGAAGCCCTTCGACTGCAGGTCGGTGAAGAGGTCGACGAATTCGCCCTTGCGGGAGCGGACGACGGGAGCGAGGACGAGGAACTTCGTGCGCTCCTCGAGTTCGAGCAGCTGGTCGACGATCTGCTGCGGGGTCTGCTTCGTGATGACCTCACCGCAGACGGGGCAGTGCGGGATGCCGATCCTTGCCCACAGCAGGCGGAGGAAGTCATAGACCTCGGTGATCGTGCCGACGGTCGAACGCGGGTTGCGCGAGGTCGACTTCTGGTCGATCGACACCGCCGGCGACAGGCCCTCGATGAAGTCGACATCGGGCTTGTCCATCTGCCCGAGGAACATCCGGGCATAGGAGGACAGGGATTCGACGTAGCGACGCTGTCCCTCGGCGAAGATCGTGTCGAAGGCCAGCGATGATTTGCCGGAACCGGACAAGCCGGTGAACACGACCATCGAGTCGCGCGGAAGCGCGATCTCGACGTTCTTGAGGTTGTGTGCTCGTGCGCCTTTGACCCACAGGGTGTCGAGATGGGAGACGCCTGTCACTTGCTCACCGTTATTGGTTTTCATCACCTGACCACTGTATTACTCGGCACTGACATTGCTGTATTCGCAGCGGTTTCCGGCTCATCTGCCGACCTCTCCGACGGAGAGGATGCGCAGTGCGATATCGCCGGTTTCGTCGCTGGCGGCCACGTCCACCTCGGCATCGATAGCCCAGTCCTTGTTGTCGTCGGGATCGGCGAGGATCTGTCGGACGCTCCATGTGTCTGAACCGGGTGTGATGTCGATATATTCCCGCCCGCGGGCCTTCTGGTCGACGTGCAGCTCCCCGTACTCGTCGTAGAAGTCCTCGATCGCGTCCTCCCAGGCGCGCGAGTCGAATCCGGATTCGGCGTCGAGTCGGCCGAGCTCCGTGTAGTTCGCGCGTTCGGCCAGCAGCACTCGGTGGAACATGGCATTGCGGATCTCTGCGGTGAAGACCTTCGTGTTCTCGGAGAAGCGGCGGTCGAGGGCCGGCAGATCATCGGAGTGTTCGGTGGGGTCGAGTCCCTGCAGCGTCCGCCATTCGTCGAGCAGTGATGAATCAGTCCGGGCGATGGTCTCTCCCAGCCATTCGATGATGGTCTCGAGCTCTTCGGTCCGGTTCTCCGCAGGGACGTTGTGGAGCAGCGCACGGTAGACGTCGGTGAGGTAGCGCAGCAGGCTGCCTTCGGCCCGGGCGAGGCTGTAGTAGCCGACGAACTGGGTGAAGCCCATGGCCTGCTCGATCATGTCGCGGACGACGGATTTGGGTTCGAAGCCGCCGCGGTTCAGCCATGGGTGGGTTTCGACGAAATGGTCGAAGGCCGGGTCGAGCATCTCGGCCAGGGGTGCGGGGCTTTCGATCTCGTCGAGGATCGTCATGCGTTCGGCGTATTCGACTCCTTCGGCTTTGAGCTCTGCCAGGGTCTCTCCCTTGATCCGGTCGAGTTGGCCCTTCAGGATCTGGAACGGCACCGAGGTGGTCGCCTCGACGATTGACACGACGTCGAGGGCGTAGGTGTCGTCGTCTTCGTCGAGGAGTTCGAGTGCAGCGAGGACGAAGGGCGCGAGAGGCTGGTTGAGCGCGAACTGCGGGCCGAGGTCCTGGGTGGCGATGAGCTCGCTGCCGCGGACCTCGATGAGTCCGGCGTCGATGAGGGAACGTCCGATGCTGATCGCGGTCAGTTTGAGGTCGAGTCGGCGCTCCCGGGTCTCATGCGTCTTGTCGATGAAGTCGCTGATCGTCTTCACATCGGAGCCGGGGCGGGCGACGAGGTTGAGCAGCGTCGAATGGTCGATCTTCATCCGCGGCCGCAGGATCTCGGATTCGCCTTCGATGAGTTTCGTGAAGGTCTCTTCGGACCAGCCGACGAACCCGACGGGGGCGGCTTTCTTCTTGACCTTCTTCTTTTTCTTCTTGTCATCGTTCGCGGCTTTGGCTTCGGCCTTGAGGTTGTCGATGACGTGTTCGGGTGCTTGGGCGACGACGTAGCCACGGGTGTCGAATCCGGCGCGACCGGCACGTCCGGCGAGCTGTTGGAATTCGCGGACGCTGAGCCGACGCATCTTCCGCCCGTCGAACTTCGTCAGTCCGGTCAGGAGCACGGAGCGGATGGGCACGTTGATGCCCACGCCGAGGGTGTCGGTGCCCGAGATGACGAGCAGCAGGCCTTTGAGCGCGAGCTGTTCGATGAGACGCCGATACTTCGGCAGCATTCCGGCGTGGTGGACGCCGACGCCGTGCAGCAGCAGTTTGCGCAGGCTGGTCCCGAACCCCTTGCCGAAGGTGAAGCCCTTGATGGCTGCGGCGATCGCGGCTTTCTGCTCCTTGGAGGCGAGGTCGACCGAGAGCAGATTGGTCGCGAGGTCGATTGCTCCGTTCTGGGAGTAGGAGACGACGTAGACCGGGGCTTTGTCGTTGCGGACGAGTCCGCGCAGAGTGTCCGACAGCGTCTCTGTCGAGTATTCGTAGTCGAGTGGGACCGGCCTGGTCGCAGAGGTGACCACGGAGGAGTCGCGTCCGGTCGTCTCCGTCATGGTCCGTCGGATGTCTGTGGTGTCACCCAAGGTGGCGGACATGAGGACGAACTGGGTCTGCGGCATCTCGAGCAGCGGCACCTGCCAGGCCCACCCGCGGGAGGGGTCGGCGACATAGTGGAATTCGTCCATGACGACCATTCCGGCGTCGAGCATTCCGCCTTCGCGCAGCGCTTGGTTGGCCAGAATCTCTGCCGTGGCGCAGATGACGGGAGCATCTGCGTTGACCGTGGAGTCGCCGGTGATCATTCCGACGTTCTCCGCGCCGAAGGCGTTGATGAGGGAGAAGAACTTCTCACTCACGAGCGCCTTGAGCGGGGCCGTGTAGTAGGCCCGGATCCCTCGGGTGAAGGACTGGTAGAGGGCGAAGAGCGCGACGAGTGACTTCCCCGAACCCGTCGGGGTCGCCATGATCGTATTGTCGCCGGCGAGGATCGTGAGGAACGCCTCGTCCTGAGCCGGGTACGGCTCCACTCCGATCTCTTGGCAGTATTCGCCGAACGACTCATAGATCGTGTCGTCGTCCGCGAATTCCGCTGGGATCTCCTGCAATCTGGCCACGCTGATGCACAGACCTTTCCGATTAGACTGGTTCCATCCTATTGCTCGACACCGAGGAGTCACATATGCCGGTCTTCGCCGTCACCTATCACTATGGTCCCGATACCGATACGCGGATGGAGCACCGCCCCGCGCACCGTCAATGGCAGGCGGAGATGAATGAGGCCGGGACGATCCTCGCCTCCGGCCCTCTGGACAATGATCCGCAGCCGGGAGGGCTGCTGATCCTCAGCGCCGCCGACCGTGCGGAGGTCGAAGGTCAACTGGCCGCCGATCCCTATGCGTCGCTCGGTGTCATCGAGTCGACGGACATCCGTGAGTGGACTCCCGTGTTCGGGCCCTTCGCACAAAGCTGAGACCCTCTCTGTCCGAGGCGACTCGGACCGAACAGACACGAGCGGGGTCCGTCTCGAGAGATCGAGACGGACCCCGCTCGTCTTGTGCCCACACCGAGGCGGTGCCGGCACGTCCGGGTCCTTACGGCTCAGGCCTCTTCGGACTCGCCGGATTCGTCGGGGCTGATGTCCTTGAAGGAGATTCCGTCCTTCTTCATCTTCATCAGTGAGGCGACCGTGGCCACCGCCATGGCGAGGACGATGACGGTCAGGGACAGCCACGTCGGCACTTCGGGGATCGACTTGCCCCACGCAAGGAACTCCCAATCGCTCGAGTGCAGAGCATGGATGACGAGCTTGACGCCGATGAAGGCGAGGATCGCGGCGATTCCGTAGTTGAGGTAGACGAGCTTGTCGACGAGCCCTCCGAGCAGGAAGTACAGCTGACGCAGTCCCATGAGGGCGAACACGTTCGCCGTGAACACGAGGAACGCATTCTGTGTGACGCCGAAGATCGCCGGAATCGAGTCGAGCGCGAACATCACATCGGTCGAGCCGATGGCGATGAACACGATGAACATCGGGGTCCAGTAGGTCTTATTGTCGTCGAGGACGACACGCAGCTTGTTGCCGTGGTATTCGTCGACGACGTTGATCCGCTTCCGCAGGAACCGAATGAGGCCGTTCTCGCCGTCCCCTTCGTCTTCGGAGCCGAAGGCCTGCTTGTAGGCGACGACGAGGAGGAAGATGCCGAAGATGAAGAAGACTTCGACGAAGGCGCTGATGATCGCCGCACCCGCGAGGATGAAGATGCCGCGGAAGACGATGGCGATGATGATGCCCACCATGAGCACTTCCTGCTGGTACTTCCGCGGTACCGAGAAGCTGCCCATGATGATGATGAAGACGAACAGATTGTCGATGCTCAACGAGTACTCGAGCAGCCAGCCGGTGAGGAATTCGCTGCCATGCTGAGCATCGCCGATGGCGAAGAGCGCACCTGCGAAGACCAGAGCCAGGGCGACGTAGAAGGCGACCCAGATGCTCGCTTCCCGCATCGACGGGGTGTGTGGTCGTTTGACGACCAGAAGGAGGTCGAAGACGAGGATCGCAACGACGATGATTCCCGAGGTGATCATGAACCAGACGGGAATCGGAGATTCACTCGCTGCCGCATCGTTGCCGCCGGCTGCGAGTGTGGAGGACAGGATATCCATGGATGCCTTTCGTGGTGAATAGGATGTATCCAGGTCGAAAGTCTCTCCCACGCGTTGAGTCTGCGTGCGCTCCGCGTCCGGACCCCTTGAGGGATCGTGGTGACGACCGCGGATGGACGGGATACTCCCTTTCGCCAGCACACCAGTATAAACATGCGAGCATCACTCGCGCGTCACCGGTGCGACTCAGGCGTGGCCGGCCTCCTTCATCTGGCGCAGCTCCTGCTTGAGGTCGGAGAGCTCATCACGCAGGCGCGCAGCGAGCTCGAACTGCAGCTCTGCAGCAGCCGAATGCATCTGCGAAGTCAGCGATTCGATGAGCTCGGTGAGATCGGCAGCCGGCGGACGCAGCGAGCCGGGTTTGCCGGCGGCTTCCCTCTGTTCGTCCGTCAACGTCGAGTTGTAGCCGCGCTTGCCCTTGCCGTAGTCGAATTCGGTGAGCAGCTCACGAGTGTCCTCGTCCTCGCGCTGCAGACGTTCGGTGATGTCTGCGATCCGCTTGACCAGCGGGGCCGGGTCGATTCCGTGCTCTTCGTTGTAGGCGACCTGGATGGCGCGCCTGCGGTCTGTCTCGTCGATGGCATAGCGCATCGAATCCGTGATCGTATCGGCGTACATGTGCACCTGGCCGTTGAGGTTACGGGCGGCACGGCCGATCGTCTGGATGAGCGATGTCGATGACCGGAGGAAGCCTTCTTTGTCGGCGTCGAGGATCGCCACGAGAGACACCTCGGGAAGGTCGAGTCCCTCACGCAGCAGGTTGATGCCGACCAGCACATCGAACTCCCCGGCACGCAGCTCTGTGAGAAGTTCCACACGTCGCAGGGTGTCGACGTCGGAGTGGAGGTACTGGACGCGGACATCGTGTTCGAGCAGATAGTCGGTGAGGTCCTCGGCCATCTTCTTCGTCAGCGTGGTCACGAGCACACGTTCGTTCGCATCGACGCGCGTCCTGATCTCGTCGAGCAGATCGTCGATTTGACCCTTCGTCGGTTTGACCTTGATCTCGGGGTCGACGAGTCCCGTCGGACGGATGATCTGCTGGACGTACCCGTTGGCGTTGCCGAGTTCGAAGTTGCCGGGCGTCGCGGACAGGTACACGCTCTGTCCGACTCGCTCCCGGAACTCGTCGAACTTCAGCGGCCTGTTGTCCATGGCGCTGGGCAGCCGGAATCCGTGTTCGACGAGGGTGCGCTTGCGCGACATATCGCCTTCGTACATGCCGCCGATCTGCGGAACGGTGACGTGGGATTCGTCGATGACGAGCAGGAAGTCCTCGGGGAAGTAGTCGAGCAGACAGTTCGGTGCCGAACCGGGTGCGCGGCCGTCGATATGCCGGGAGTAGTTCTCGATGCCGGACGTGAAGCCCATCGACTCCATCATCTCGAGGTCATAGGTCGTGCGCATCTTCAGCCGCTGCGCTTCGAGCAGCTTGTTCTGCGACTCGAACTCGCTCAGCCGCTTCTGCAGCTCGTCCTCGATCCCGCTGATCGCGGTGGCCATCCGGTTCTCACCGGCGACGTAGTGGCTGGCCGGGAACACGTGGATCGTGTCCTCGTCGCGGACGATCTCACCCGTCAGCGGGTGGAGGGTCTGCAGCGATTCGATCTCGTCGCCGAAGAATTCGATGCGCAGCGCGAGCTCCTCGTACTGCGGGATGATCTCGACGGTGTCTCCGCGGACGCGGAAGGTGCCGCGGGTGAAGGCCATGTCATTGCGGGCGTACTGCATGGACACGAAGCGTTTGAGCAGTTCGTCCCGGTCGCATTCGTCGCCTTTGTGGAGGGTGACCATTCGGTCGACGTATTCCTCCGGCGTACCGAGACCGTAGATGCACGACACCGTCGAGACCACGACGACATCACGCCGGGTCAGCAGCGAGTTCGTGGCAGAGTGCCGAAGCCGTTCGACTTCGTCGTTGATCGAGGAGTCCTTCTCGATGAACGTGTCCGTCTGCGGCACATAGGCTTCCGGCTGATAATAGTCGTAGTAGGAGACGAAGTACTCGACCGCGTTGTTGGGAAGCAACTGTCGGAACTCGTTGGCCAGCTGCGCGGCCAGAGTCTTGTTCGGCGCCATGATCAGCGTCGGTCTCTGCACCTGCTCGATGAGCCATGCCGTCGTCGCCGACTTGCCCGTACCGGTGGCGCCGAGGAGGACGATGTCCCGCTCCCCTGCATCGAGTCGTTCGGAGATCTCCTTGATCGCCGTCGGCTGGTCACCGGAGGGCGAGTACTCGGAGACGACCTCGAAAGGCGCTACCTCACGGGTGACGTCGGGTCGGTGGCCGATCGCTGGCAGGGGGCGTTCTGAGCTCATAGTCCAACCCTAGTCCCCGCCCCTGACATTGGGCAGTCCGGAGCCGGAACGACGCCGTCGACGACGTGCCCGGCGGCGTGTGCCGCCATGTCGGTCGAATGTCACCGTGTCAGTCGAAGCTGTCGGGCACGAGCCTGCGACGCATCTCGAGGAAGTACGGTTCCTTCGACTCTGCGTACGCTTCCGTCTTCTGCTCGTCCGTACCGTCCGCTGCCTGTGCTGCGGCCATGAGTTCGCGCTTCATCTGCAGATAGCGGTCCCGCTCCCCCGCGTCCTCGGTGAGCAGGTCCCGGAATGCGCGGGCGAAGCGCGCACCGACGGAGTCTGCGGTGCGCACATGCAGATTGACGGCCCGACCCGGGTCCGTGTTCGCGTGGAACCATTTCGGTTCGGTTCCGCCCTCGCCGAGGTGGTCGCTCAACTCTGTACCCGGATACCCGAGTTCGGCCAGGCGAGGTGCCAGGTCGCGGGCTGCGGTGAGGTCGGGGACGATCAGCTGGAGATCGATGACGTCCTTGGCGGGCAGTCCTGGCACTGAGGTGGAGCCGATGTGGTCGATGGCGAACTCGTCGCCCGTGCCGAATCGCAGCTTCGCGACTACTCGCTGTGCGTCACCGGCCCAGTCCGCCTCCGCGGAGTCGACGAGTTCGAGGGCAGCCTTCGGTGCTCGCTGCCCGGCCGCGAGATTGGCGGCGAAGGGGCGGATCCGCGTTTCGATGAGCCGTCCGACTGCGGCCTTGGTCTCCTCGACAGAGCCGGAGTTATCGATGATGACGTCGCAGGCCGCACGGCGGGTCTCGTCATCGGCTTGGCGGGAGATCCGTGCGGCGGCGTCATCGCGGTCCATTCCGCGGGAGTCCATGAGCCGCTGCAGCCTCACCTCGGCGGGCACATCGACGAGGAGATTGAGGTGGTAGGCAGGTGTCATCGAGTTCTCGACGAGCAGCGGTACGTCGTGGACGACGATCTCCGCGTCGGCGTGCCTGGCGAAGTGTTCGGCGGTTCGGTCGCGGATCGCCGGATGCATGAGTCCGTTGAGCTGTGCCGTGTGTTCGGAATCGACGAAGGCCGCCGATGCCAGTGCCGGTCGATCGAGTGAACCGTCGGGGTGCAGCACCTGGGGTCCGAAGGCCTCTGCCAGCTTCTCGAGCAGAGGCTGTCCGGGTTCGACGACCTCGCGGGCGATCTTGTCGGCGTCGATGAGCACCGCTCCGTGATCGACGAGCATCGCGGACACCGTTGACTTTCCGGCGCCGATTCCGCCGGTGAGACCGATTCTCAGCATGGGTTCATCCTACTGACCCAGCTGGTAGACCCGCACTCCCTCGTCGGCGAAGATCGGATCACCGACGGCGGTATCGAGGAATTCCGCATATTCGCCATCATCTCCCGGCAGGAGCGGGGCATCCGGGGCGAGGACGATGAAATCGACTCCGGTCTCCCGCAGCTCAGCAATTGCCGAAGCGACTTCCGAACTATCTGCGTCCGGCATGGGTTCCCCGTCGAAGACGGAGCCGTGGAGCAGTTCGTCGAGGGCATCTTCGGGGGCGGAATAGGTCACCGGCGATTCCGGACTTGAACCGATGAAATAACCGCCAGTCTCTCGATAGCGGAATCCGCTGACCGACTGCCACACCATGGCTTCGTCGGCGTGGGGTTCGGCCCATGCCAGGGGGCGTGGGAAGGTCTTGACGACGGATCCGGCGGGGACCACCTCGGCGATGGAGCCCTCATAGAAGGACGGGACAGTCACTTCGTGGGCGGTCTGGGGCCCAGGCAGGACGGCCACTGCGGCGAGGACGAGTAAGACGAGGAGGGCGCGGGCGCGACGAAGCTTCCAGTGGCTCAGTGCCCATTGGAGACCGATTCCGAGCGCGGCGAACAGCGCGATCGTCGAGTGGAGGACGAGGCGCATGGGCAGGATGTTGTTGAGCATGGGGATGGCCTCGATGAGACCGAACGGGCCGATTTCGAAGAGCACTCGGCCGCCGAGGAGGATCGGGGAGCCCAGTGCCAGCAGGAAGACGAGGAAGCCGGTTGCGCCCGCGATGCGCACCGGTACCTTGTGCACGGATCGGCGTCCGAAGCAGGCGACGATGAGCACGGCCGCCACCAGCGCGGGTGCGCCGATGTAGGCGCCGAGTTCGGCAGGGTCGATGTCCATGATCCGTGGCAGCGGGGAGACCCCGGAGCTCAGCCAGGCCGGGGCCGCGGGCAGGATTGGGTCGAGCAGATCGGTGTTCCACACTCCGTGCGGGCGGATGGCGCCCTGTGGGGAGTTCGGGCCGGCCATGGTCACCAAGAGCGGGATCGCGCACAGCAGGGCGATGATTCCGGCAATGACGGAGCCGAGGCCGAGCGCCAGCCAGGACCGGGTGCGGAAGAGACCACGCCCGAAGACGGCGATGCTTGCAAGGAAGCACAGTGCGGCGAGGAAGGTTCCGGCGAGGACTTCGGTGGAGACATAGAACTGGAAGCCGAGGAGGAGTCCGAAACCACTTCCGAGCAGCCAGAGTCGGCGGCGGCGCAGCAGTGGACCGCTGCGGTCGGTTTTGGTTCGTCCGAGGTCGAGGAGTGCGAGGATCGCCCACGCGGTCAGCGGCGGGGTGACGATATAGGCGAGGTTCGGGTGGCCGCCGAGTTGGGCGATGACATAGCTGGAGAAGCCGACGCCGCCTGCGGCGATGAACGCCGGCAGACGGTCGAGGAAGCGGCGGAAGAGCACCGCTGTGGCCAGGCTGCCTAACACCGGAAGGGCGAGGATGAGCAGGTTGTAGCTCACGATCGGCCCGGCCACCCACGTCACGGGTGCGAGCAGGATCGCGAGGCCGGCCAGTGAGGTGTTCCACGCGCCGTTGACTCCCCCGCCGAGGGTGTTCATCGACTCCGTATACAGCAGGCCGCCGGTCTCGCCTGGGACGAATCCGAGGGCGTCGGCGACTACCTGTGCACCGTGTCCGAGCCACCAGATGAACAGAGAGGTGTCGTCATTGGAGGCGACGACGCCGCCGCCGGGGTCCGCGGCGACGGAGCCGAAGACGGTCAGGCTGCCGACGCAGAGGATGAGGGTAAACCACAGCCACGGACGCAGTCTCGTCCGAAATGTGGGGGCATACACAAAGGGCTCCCGGCCTTCCGACCGGGAGCCCAAGTGATGGCTGCTATCAGCTGCCTGCAAGCTTCTCACGCAGAGCTGCGAGAGCTTCGTCGCTGGCCAGAGTGCCCTCGTCGCTCGCCTCTTCGGAAGAGAACGATCCGGTGGCCGGAGCGGCATCGGCAGAGCCGACGGCATCGGCTGCGGAAGCCTCGGCGTCCGCTGCGATGGCCTTGGCGACCTGCTTCTTGTGCTCTTCCCAGCGTTCCTGAGCGGCGGCGTACTGCTGCTCCCAGGTCTCGCGCTGAGCCTCGTAGCCCTCGACCCATTCGTTGGTCTCGGGGTCGAAGCCCTCGGGGTACTTGTAGTTGCCGTCCTCGTCGTACTCCTGCGGCATGCCGTAGAGAGCGGGGTCGAGGAACTCTTCGGCCTCGGGGTCGACGCCTTCGTTCGCCTGCTTCAGCGACAGCGAGATGCGGCGGCGTTCGAGGTCGATGTCGATGACCTTGACGTAGATGGTCTCGTCGACCGAGACGACCTGCTCGGGCAGATCCACGTGGCGCACGGCCAGCTCGGAGATGTGGACGAGGCCTTCGATGCCGTCTTCGACGCGCACGAATGCACCGAACGGAACGAGCTTGGTGACCTTGCCCGGCACGATCTGTCCGATGACGTGGGTGCGAGCGAAGTGCTGCCAAGGATCTTCCTGGGTGGCCTTGAGCGACAGCGAAACGCGCTCACGGTCCATGTCGACGTCGAGGACCTCGACGGTGACCTCGTCACCCACGGTGACGACCTCACCCGGGTGATCGATGTGCTTCCAGGACAGCTCGGAGACGTGGACGAGTCCGTCGACACCACCGAGGTCGACGAACGCACCGAAGTTGACGATGGAGGACACGACACCAGGACGGACCTGGCCCTTCTGCAGGGTCTGCAGGAAGTCGTGACGGACGGCCGACTGGGTCTGCTCGAGCCAAGCACGGCGCGACAGGACCACGTTGTTGCGGTTCTTGTCGAGCTCGATGATCTTGGCTTCGACCTGCTGGCCGATGTAAGGGGCGAGGTCGCGGACGCGGCGCATCTCGACGAGGGAGGCGGGCAGGAAGCCGCGCAGTCCGATGTCGACGATCAGGCCGCCCTTGACAACCTCGATGACGGTGCCGGTGACAACGCCGTCGTCTTCCTTGATCTTCTCGATGTCGCCCCAGGCGCGCTCGTACTGAGCACGCTTCTTGGAGAGCATGAGACGACCCTCTTTGTCTTCCTTCTGAAGAACGAGGGCTTCGATTTCGTCCCCGACCTCGACGACTTCGCCGGGATCGACATCGTGCTTGATGGAAAGCTCACGTGCGAGGATGACGCCTTCCGTCTTGTATCCGATGTCGACGAGGACTTCGTCACGGTCGACCTTGACGACTTCGCCCTCAACGATGTCGCCATCGTTGAAGTACTTGATGGTCTCATCGACGGCGGCGAGGAAATCCTCAGCGGTTCCGATGTCGTTGACAGCGACCTGCTTCGGCTGCACCGATTCCGGCGTGGTGGTGGTCATATAGGTAGGGACTCCGATGGAATATTGGTCCAGATCCGGTACCCTGTCGGCAGGTCGTGATTGTTGCCGCAAGAACCGAATCCGGTCTCGATTGCGAATTTGGACTTGTATGCACAGGCGCATACGGTTGTCAATGCTAGCACCTTCTTGGGCGTGAATGCACGCCGAAGAGTCGAATTATCACCACCTGGGGCCACGGAGGAACCATGAGCGAAGGAACTGACGGAGCCGAGGTCATCAGCGGTGGCTATCTCCCGATCGATGAAGAGGCTTCAGTCCGGGCCAATCGCAGCTATTGGGACAACTCTGCCGAGGAGTATCTGGCCGAACACGGCACGTTCCTCGGCGCTTCGGATTTCATCTGGTGTCCGGAAGGAATTCACGAATCCGATGTCCGTCTCCTCGGCGATGTCGACCGGAAGCAGGTGCTCGAGGTCGGCTGCGGTGCCGGCCAGTGCTCCCGGTGGCTGGCCGAACAGGGAGCGATCACCACAGGAGTCGATGTCTCCGCCGGAATGCTCGAGCAGGCCTCGCGTCTGCAGCGCGAACATCCCCTGAGCACCGAGGCGACTCCCCCGACGTTCCTCCTCGCCGATGCCCGGCAGCTTCCGTTCGCGTCGAACAGCTTCGACGGTGCGTTCTCGTCCTATGGCGCCCTGCCGTTCGTCAAAGACGCCGAGGTCGTCTTCTCCGAGGTGGCCCGGGTCCTGCGCAGTGGCGGGCAGTGGGTGTTCTCGACGACGCACCCGATGCGGTGGATGTTCCCCGATGTTCCGGGTGAGGCCGGTCTGACCGTCGAGTACTCGTATTTCGATCGCACTCCGTACGTGGAACTGTCCTCGGACGGTCAGCCGGTCTATGCCGAGCACCACCGGACGATGAGCGACTGGGTCAGCCTCCTCGTCGATGCCGGCTTTACGATCGATTCGGTGACCGAACCCGAATGGCCGGAGGAGAACCGGACCGCCTGGGGCGGTTGGTCGCCGCTGCGTGGAGCACTCATGCCCGGCACTGTGATCTTCTCCACCACTCTGAACAAGGACTGAGGCGCCGCTCAGCCGAGCACGCTGAAGTCTCCTGCCAGTCCCCCGCGCCCCGTCAGTGCGGCGAGGACTCGGCTGCCTGTCCCTCCCCTGACCGCGAGTTCGACGGCGATCTCCAAAGAGTCCCGCAGTGGGGAGTCGGGAATCTGCGGATCTGTGCCGAGTGCGGCGGCGATATCGCTGCCGTGGACGACGAGTTCGAAGGTCCGGGTGCGCACATAGTCACCGGCGCGCATTCCTCCGCCGACCGTCATGATCGCCGCATCGGCCACCGAGGCGCTCGACGAGACCTCTTCCAATCTCGAGAGCCGTGACAGTGCGGACTCGCACTTCGCCGCGAAGGCGGATGCCGGATCATCCCCGAGATCCCGGCCCGAGGCGATTCCGCGTTCGAGGACGAGATCGTCCACTCCCTGCTGGGACAGGATCGCCGCGAAATAGTCTTCGGGGCTGGGCAGCGTCACCTCGTCGGCGGGTTGGTCGAGAGCAGTCTCAAGGGTGAGGAAGGCCCTCCCGGTGTGGCCGACGAGGCCTCGCAGATCCCACGCCCCGAGACCAGGTTCGTCCCATTGTTCGTCGCCGATCGTGGCCACCAAAGAGGTGCACCACCGGGCCGCAGCCGCGAAGTCGTCCAGTTCCCGCGCATGCGTGTTCGTCATAGCGTCAGTCTAGGCACCCCGCGACTGCCTTGCGCCTATCAGCGTGCAAGCCAGCTCAGCAGGTCAGTGAGCGGCGGCGTGCCAGGAGCGGCCGGTGCCGACGTTGACGTCCAGGGGCACATCGAGTTCGAATGCCGAACCCATCTCCTCTGTGACAATCGCTTTCACCTCATTGATCTCGTCGGGACGGACGTCGACGATGATCTCGTCATGGACCTGCAGCAGCATCGGCGAGTGCAGGTCTTTCAGCCGGTCGGCGACCTTGAGCATGGCGATCTTCATGATGTCGGCGGCCGAGCCCTGGATCGGTGCGTTGAGGGCGGCACGTTCGGCCATGTCCCGCAGCTGCCGACGGTCGCTGTGCAGCGCCGGCAGATAACGGCGACGGCCCATGATGGTCTCGGTGAACCCGTTCGCGCGAGCCTGCTCGACGATGTCGTCGAGGTAGTCCTTGACGGCACCGAAGCGCTCGAAGTACTGGTCCATCAGTCCCTTGGCTTCGTCGACGCCGATCGCCAGCTGCCGTGAGAGTCCGTAGGCGGAGAGTCCGTAGACCAGCCCATAGGACATGGCCTTGACCTTCGACCGCATCTCGGAGTCCACCTCGTCGATGCCGACGCCGAAGACCTTCGAGCCGACATAGGAGTGGAGGTCCTCGCCGTCCTTGAACGCCTGGATGAGTGCGGCGTCTCCGGACAAGTGAGCCATGATCCGCATTTCGATCTGCGAGTAGTCGGCGGTGAGCAGAGTCCCGTCCGTCACCTCGGGGTCGGCGATGAAAATATCGCGGATGCGGCGGCCCGATTCGGTCCGCACCGGAATGTTCTGCAGGTTTGGATCCAAGGACGACAGCCGACCCGTGGCGGCGACGGTCTGCTGGTACGTGGTGTGGATGCGGCCGTCGTCGGCGACGGTCTTGAGCAGTCCGACGACGGTCTGCTTGAGCTTCGTCGAATCCCGGTAGGCCAGCAGGTACTGGAGGAAGGGGTGCTCTGTCTTGACGAACAGTTCGGCCAGGGCTTCGGCATCCGTCGTATACCCGGTCTTCGTCCGTTTGGTCTTGGGCATATCGAGCTCGTCGAACAGCACGGTCTGCAGCTGCTTGGGAGAACCAAGGTTCACCTCGTGGCCGATCGCGTCATAGGCCTCTTGAGCGCTGGCTTCGGCTTGTTTCGTGAATTCGTCGATGAGGTTCGTCAGTCCGGCCTCGTCGACGGCGATACCGGTCGATTCCATGCGCGCGAGCACGGGCACGAGCGGCAGTTCGATGTCTCGGTACACCTGCGTCATGTTCGCGTCGTCGACAGCCTTCGCGAGCACCTCGTGGACTTCGAGCAGGGCGGCGGCACGTTGGCCGTGCGTGGTCACCGCGGCATCCGAGTCGAGATCGAGGGCGAGCTGCCCGGAATCCGATTCGGGTTCGCTGAGGTCGATTCCGGCGCGGTCGGCGGCGATCTGCCCGAGCTCGTAGGAACGGGCATCGGGAACGAGGAGGTAGGCGGCCAGAGCCGTGTCCCCGGCGATATCGGCCACGGACAGCCCCATCGACTCCCAGGCTTTGATCTGCAGCTTCGAGCTGTGGAGGATGAGCGAATGCCCGCCCAATGCGGAACCGAGCTTGCCGATGTCCTTCTGCCCCGCCTCGGCGAGGTCGACGACCCACGCCTGCCCGGGTTCGGCGGAGACCGCGAGGGTCCGTGCCTGACCATGGCCGAGTTCGAAGGTGGCATCCGAATCGAGCGCCAGCACATCGTGGTCGGAGATCTTCGTCAGCAGTGCGTCGATGTCGACGGTCTCGATGCTCGTCTCCCGTGTCGGTGCCGGCTCGGATTCGGTGCCGGCTTCGGGGAAGATCGCGGCCAGACGTTTGCCGAGGGCTTGGAACTCGAGCTGATCGAACAGGCTCGACAGCTCGGTCGGGTCGCCTGCGCCCCACGCCAGGTCATCGAATTCCAGCCCCAGGTCGACGTCGTCGAGGAGGCGGTTGAGTCGATAGTTCCGCTCCACCTCGGTGATGTGGTCGCGCAGCTTCTCCCCGACCTTGCCGCCGATCGACTCTGCGTTCTCCAGCACTCCGGGCAGGTCGCCATGGGCGGTGAGCCATTTGGCGGCGGTCTTGTCACCGACTCCGGGCACGCCGGGCAGATTGTCGGCCTTCTCACCGACGAGAGCGGCCAGTCCTCGGTAGTTCGCGGGACTGACCCCGTACTTCTCCTCGACCGCGGCCGGAGTCATCCGGTTGAGATCGCTGACTCCGCGCTTCGGGTAGAGGATCGTCACCTTGTCGGTGGCGAGCTGGAACGAATCCTTGTCACCGCTCATCACCTCGACGACCGCACCGGCCTCGGTGCCCATCCTCGCCATCGTCGCCAGGGCGTCATCGGCCTCGAAGCCCTCCTTCGTCACGACCCGGATGCCCATCGCCGTGACGATGTCCTTGATGAGGTCGATCTGCGGGTGGAACTCGGGCGGAGTCTTCGCCCGGCCGGCCTTGTACTCGGGGTATTCCTCGAGTCGGAAGGTCTGGCGTCCGAGGTCGAAGGCCACGGCCACATGGCTGGGCTCTTCGTCGCGGAGGACGTTGATGAGCATGGAGATGAAGCCGTAGATGGCGTTCGTCGTCTGACCGGTGCTGGTCGAGAAGTTCTCGACCGGCAGGGCGTGGAAGGCCCGGTAGGCCAGGGAGTGTCCGTCGATGAGCAGGAGGGATTCGTTTGAGTGACTCACATGGCATAGCCTAGCGTTCGAAGCTGACTTGAAGGAGAACCGATGCTGCGTCCCGACGTGTCCCTGAACGCTCACACCACACCTGAGGAGATCGACACGCTGCTCGAGCAGCTGCGTGCGCCGGGTTCCGGGGGTGAGCTGGCCGAGAGGATGGGGATCGAGTTCGTCGAACTCGCCCACGACCATGTCACGGCCACGGCTCCGGTCGTCGGCAATCGGCAGCCGATGGGTCTCTTCCACGGCGGCGGCCATGTCGTTCTCGCCGAATCGCTGGCCTCGATGCACTCGTATCTGCTCTCCGGCGGCAAGAACGTCGTCGGGGTCGATCTCAATGCAACTCATCTGCGTGCCGCTCGTGAGGGTGTGGTCACCGGACGCGCCGAGGTGCTCCATCAGGGACGCACGATCGTCTCCCATGAGGTGAAGATGACCGACGAGGCGGGAAAGCTGCTCTCGATCGTGCGGATCACGAACATGATCCTGAAGACCGAATCGAAGGGCTGAGGCGAAGGCTTCCACAACGGAGCCCTCCACCCCCAAGCAGAGCAGAGGGCCGGCGAATCCATCTCGGATTCGCCGGCCCTTTCAGGTTTCGGGTTCGGACCTGCGTGGTCCGAAAGGTGGTTACTTCTTCGAGCCGATCTGCTTGAGCACGGTCTCGGCGACCTCGCGCATCGTCAGGCGACGATCCATCGAGGTCTTCTGGATCCAGCGGAAGGCCTCGGGCTCGCTGAGTCCCATGGAGGTCTGCAGCAGGCTCTTGGCGCGCTCGACGAGCTTGCGGGTCTCGAAGCGTTCGGTGAGATCTGAGATCTCCGATTCGAGCGAGCTGATCTCGGCGTGACGTGAGAGCGCGATCTCCAGGGCCGGGATGAGGTCGGCCGAAGTGAACGGCTTGACGACATAGGCCATGGCACCGGCGTCGCGGGCACGCTCGACGAGCTCCTTCTGCGAGAAGGCGGTGAGCAGCACGACGGGTGCGATGCGGGCGCGGGCAATGCGCTCGGCCGCGGAGATTCCGTCGAGGATGGGCATCTTGATGTCCATGACGACGAGGTCCGGGCGCAGCTCCTCAGCCAGGCGGATGGCGGATTCGCCGTCCGCAGCCTCACCGACGACGTCGTAGCCGACCTCGCGGAGCATTTCTACGATATCGAGACGAATCACGGCCTCGTCTTCGGCCACGACTACGCGGCGGACCGGCACGGACTCATCTGAAGTTGATTCTTCGCTGTTTGAAAGCACGTCACCAGTCTAGACCAGGCGCTCAGCGTCGTGGCCAGCGGACCCGGAAGATTCTTCTGTGAGGGTCCCCACGGGCGGTGACGGCGGCCACCGACGGGGAACGATTGTGCAATCGGTTCGCGCGCACAGTAGAATCGTCCCCGTTGCGCAGGCAGTCCATCGGGACAGCTCGCGACGAGCCGGATTGGCGGAATCGGTAGACGCGGTGCACTCAAAATGCATTGTCGAAAGACGTGCGGGTTCGAGTCCCGCATCCGGTACAGACGAAGGCACTGTCGACCACTTGGTCGTCAGTGCCTTCTTGCATCCCCGAGGATTGATGGCGAATCACGCGTGTCAGCACCCGCGGCTTCCAAATTCATACGCACTGATCAAGATCACCACATATGAACTTCAAACCCGCTCATACACACCATTCGGCGGATTCAGCGCCGCAGGTCGAGGGAGTACAGGAGCGTGTCGAAACGCTCCTGACCGACCGCCACGAAGTCCGGGAGCCTGCCGTATCTGGTGAAGCCCAGCGATTCGTAGAGGCCGATGGCCGCCTTATTGTCACCGCGCAGATCGAGGGTGACGACTTCCGTTCCGTGATGACGGGCTGCATGGATGAGTGCCTCCATCAGCCCCTTCCCCACGCCTCGGCCCTGTGCCTCGGGAGCGACCGCGACCTTTTCGATGTCGACATGAGGTCGGAAGGTGGGTCGGGTGTACCGGGCCCAAAAGGCGAATCCGGTGATCTCGTCTCCGCGACGAGCAATGGCCACTGCGGTTTCTCCTGATTCGATCCCTGCGGCCAGACGTTCGACGAGTTCGCCGATCTCCGCGGTCGTAGGAGCCGCGACCCAACCGAGTGCCGCTCCCCCATCAACGAGGCGGCCGAGCAGCGATGTCACCTGTTGGACATCGTGCTCGGCCAGTCCCTCGTAGGAGAGGAGATCAACTCTGGATGCGGGCATCCTCGGTGCGGGCCTCGTCGACATCTGCGTCCTCCTGGGTCGGAACGTAGCCGTTGATGCGCGGGGCATCGTAGCGTTCGACGTCCAGGATCTCATGGCGCTTGGCCACGATGGCGGGGACGAGTGCCTGACCGGAGACGTTGAGGGCGGTACGACCCATGTCGACGATCGGTTCGATGGCCAGCAGCAGTCCGACGCCCTCGAGCGGCAGGCCCAGGGTCGACAGGGTCAGCGTGAGCATCACTGTCGCACCCGTCGTACCGGCCGTGGCGGCCGAACCGATGACGGCGACGAAGATGATGAGCAGGTACTGGATGAGGGAGAGATCGATGCCGAAGAACTGGGCGACGAACACCGCGGCGATGGCCGGGTAGATCGCAGCGCAGCCGTCCATCTTCGTCGTTGCGCCGAAGGGCACGGCGAAGGCCGCGTAGGAGTGGGGCACTCCGAAGTTGTCGGTGGCGACCTTCTGCGTCACGGGCATGGTGCCGATCGAGGACCGGGAGACGAAGCCCATCTGCGTGGCCGGCCAGACTCCGGAGAAGTACTGGCGCACGGACAGTCCGTTGGCGCGGGCCAGGGCCGGGTAGACGATGAAGAACACGATCGCGAGTCCGATGTAGACGGCGACGACGAACCACAGCAGCGATCCCATCGTCGACCAGCCGTAGGAGTTCACGGCGTTGCCGATGAGGCCGAGGGTGCCGATGGGAGCGATGCGCACGATCCACCAGACGACCTTCTGCACGACGGCCAGGGCCGCCTCGGTGAACTCGAGGAACGGCTCTGCGGCCTTGCCGACCTTGACCGCGGCGATGCCGATGGCGCCGGAGACGATGATGAGCTGGAGGATGTTGAAGTTGACGTCGGAGGTCAGGGCTCCGGATTCATCCGGTGCGGTGGCGACTTCGAGTCCGAGGAAGTTCACTGGGATCAGTCCGGTGAGGAAGCCGAGCCAGCTGCCCTGTGAATCGGGTGCACCGGCGTTGAGCGATGCGGCGTCGGCGTGGGCGCCGGGCTGCATGACGATGCCGATGATGAGTCCGAGGACGACGGCGATGAGGGCGGTGAGTGCGAACCACAGCAGGGTCGACACCGCGAGCCTGGCGGCGTTGGTGACCTTGCGCAGGTTGCCGATGCTCGCGATGATCGCGGTGATCACCAGCGGGACGACGGCGGCCTTGAGCAGGGTGACGTACGACGAGCCGATGGTGTCGAGGGTCTGGCCGAGCCAGTTGTCAGCACTGTCGCTGACCGGTCCCCATGAGCGGGCGATGAGCCCGAGGATGACACCGGCGATGAGTGCGATGGTCACCTGCACTCCGAAGGACTTGCTCCACGCGGGCAGTCTCATTGAATTCCTCTCCTAGCGGGTCCTCCCCTCTGAGATCCGCAGGGAGGATTAGGCAACAGAGAGCACAACTGTTGAGCAATCTGCGAAATTCCATGAATCGCTGTGATCTGCCTCGCAGTTCCGAATCATCCACGCCACGGCCGCTGACTCCGCCGCACCGCACCGGACGCCGCATCGCACCGGGACACAGAAAAGCCGGCGGCGCCCGCCCCGTGTTGATGGGGTGGACGCCGTCGGCGTTTCGGCCTGGAGTCGGTCAGTGACGGGGTGCGCGGTCCTCGCGCACGATCGGCACCTCTCGGGTGTTGGGCGCTTCGGCCACGACTCCGTACCCGGCCAGCGGATCCTCCTCGGAGTCCGAGGCGTCCTGGTAGGCGGCCGTCACGCCCTTGGCGGCATCACCGATGGTGTGGATGCGCAGGGCGTTCGTCGAGCCCGGGATTCCGGGAGGCGAACCGGCCACGAGGATGCTCTGATCGCCTTCGCGGGCCGTGCCGTCTGCGAGGAGGACGGCATCGACCTGGCGTGCCATCTGGTCGGTGTGGCGCACGGTCTTCACGAGGTACGGGCGGACGCCCCAGGTCAGCGCCAGCTGGTGACGCACCTGTGGGTCGGGTGTGAAGCCGAGGATCGGCCAGGCCGGACGCAGGCGCGACATGCGTCGCACGGAGTCGCCGGTCTGCGAGAAGGTGCACAGCAGATCGATATCGAGTTGCTCAGCAATCTGCACGGCTGCTGCGGTGACGGCTCCGCCCTTCGTGTGCGGGACGGTGCCGAGCTCCGGAATCCGTTCGAGGCCGTGTTCCTCGGTGGAGCCGATGATCCGGCTCATTGTGCGGATCGCCTCGACCCAGTGAGCACCCACCGAGGTCTCCCCGGAGAGCATGAGCGCATCGGCGCCGTCGAGGACGGCGTTCGCGCAGTCGCTGGCTTCGGCGCGGGTGGGTCGCGGTGCATCGATCATCGTCTCGAGCATCTGCGTGGCGACGATGACGGGCTTGGCCTGCTGGCGAGCGATCTCGACGGCCCGCTTCTGCACGATCGGCACCTGCTCGAGGGGCAGTTCGACGCCGAGGTCGCCGCGGGCGACCATGATTCCGTCGAAGGCATCGATGACCTCATCGAGCTGGTCGACGGCCTGCGGCTTCTCGAGCTTGGCGATGACCGGTGCGGTGATTCCGACCTCGTCCATGACCGCACGGACGTCGTTCATGTCCTCCGGGCTGCGGACGAACGACAGGGCGACCCAGTCGAAGCCGAGCTGCAGACCCCATTTGAGGTCGTCGACGTCCTTCTCCGACAGTGCGGGGACGGAGACCGGGACTCCGGGCAGGTTGATGCCCTTGTGGTTGGAGATGGTTCCGCCGATCTCGACCTCGGTGACCACATCGGTGGCGGTCACCTCGGTGGCGCGAAGGCGCAGTCGACCGTCGTCGATGAGCAGCGGATCGCCCACGGACACGTCTTCTGCCAGGGTCGGCAGGGTCGTGGATACGAGTTCTGCGGTACCGGCGACGTCACGGCTCGTGATGGTGAAGGTGGCGCCTTCGACGAGTTCTTCCTTGCCGTTGGCGAAGGTGCCGACGCGGATCTTCGGACCTTGGAGGTCCAGCAGGACGGCGACGGGGCGTCCGGTGTCGAGGGCGGCCTGGCGGACCCAGGCGAACTTCTCTTCGTGTTCTTCTCGTTTTCCGTGGCTGAGGTTGAATCGGGCGACATCGACGCCTTCATCGACGAGCTCGCGGATCTCTTCATAGGAGTTCTGGTTCGGACCTAAAGTTGCGACTATCTTTGCACGCCTCATACGCTCCACCCTACCTAAAGTCTCAGCGGGCGGTCACCACCGCTCTCCACTGGTCACGAGCGGTGTGAGTGCGGCACTTCGCTGTGCCGCACCACCGCCGCTTCTCATTGTCTGACATGCATCATCTTAGCATTTGAACCCTTCGTCGGTGGGTCGAACGGGTGCCGGCAGCCTCGTCGACCCGGTGAGGAACCGGTCGACTTCGGCGGCCGCGGCGCGTCCCTCCGCGATCGCCCAGACGATGAGCGACTGTCCGCGTCCGGCGTCACCGGCGACGAAGACTCCGGGCGCAGCCGCATAGTCCTCACCCCGTGAGAATGCTCCTCTGCCGCCGGCTTCGAGATCGATGGCTGCGGTCTCCGGTCCGCTGAATCCCAGCGCGAGCAGCACGAGGTCCGCGGGGATGATGTGCTCGGTGCCCGGTGTCGGGATCCGGCGGCCGTCGGCGAACTGCGTCTGAGCGACTTCGATTCCGCTGACTCTGCCCGAATCGTCACCGACGAACCGTGTCGTCGACGCCAGGTAGCGTCTGGTTCCGCCTTCTTCGTGTGAGGATTGGACCTCGAAGATCCGCGGGACCGTCGGCCACGGTGAGTCCGCATCACGCTCGACCGGCGGTTGGCGGCCGATGGCCAGGGTCGTCACCGAGGCGGCTCCCTGGCGCAGAGCGGTGCCCAGACAGTCGGCTCCGGTGTCTCCGCCGCCGATGATGACGACGTGCTTGCCGGCCGCATCGATGAGCTCGCTCGGGTCCGCCGCCGAGGTCGCCTCGGCCGCCTGAGCTCTGTTCGACGGCACGAGGTAGTCCATGGCGAATTCGACTCCGTCGAGTCCGCGTCCCGGCAGCTCCATATCGCGGGGCACGGTGGCACCGGTGGCCACCAGCACCGCGTCGAACCGGGTCTGCAGAGCCGCGAAGTCGATATCGCGGCCGATTTCCACGCCGGTTTCGAACCGAGTCCCCTCGGCACGCATCTGCGTCAGCCGGCGGTCGATATGGTGCTTCTCGAGTTTGAAGTCCGGGATCCCGTAGCGCAGCAGCCCGCCGAGGCGGTCCTCGCGTTCGAAGACGACGACGGTGTGCCCGGCCCGGGTCAGCTGCTGTGCCGCGGCGAGTCCCGCCGGCCCGGAACCGACGACGGCGACGGTGTGCCCGGTGATCCGGTCGGGGACGACCGGGGTGATGAGTCCGGCGGCGAATCCGTCGTCGACGATGGAGACCTCGACCTGTTTGATCGTCACGGCAGGTTGGTTGATGCCGAGGACGCAGGCGTTCTCACAGGGGGCAGGGCAGGCCCGACCGGTGAATTCGGGGAAGTTGTTCGTCGCGTGGAGCAGCTCCACGGCACGCGGCAGCTCCCCGCGGTACATGGCGTCGTTGAACTCCGGAATGAGATTGCCCAGGGGGCATCCCTGATGGCAGAACGGCACTCCGCAGTCCATGCAGCGTGAGGCCTGTCGGCGCAGCTGCGCGGGATCGCCCTTCTCGTAGACCTCCGAGTAGTCCATGAGTCGGATCGGCACGGGCCTGCGGGCGGGGAGTTCGCGTTCGGTGGTGGTGAGGAATCCTCGCGGATCAGCCATGGGCGGCCTCCAGAATGGTCTGCCAGGCGTTCTCGGAATCGGCGGTGTCACCGCTGTTCGCGATCTCGTCCTGGATGTCTTTGACCCGTGCATAGGCGACGGGAATGATCTTGGTGAAGCGGGACAGGATGTCCTGGCCGCGGTCGAGTCCGGCCAGCAGTTCGCCGGCCAGCGGGGACCCGGTGGCCGCGACGTGGTCGCTCAGCAGCCTCTGCAGGACCGGAGCGTCGGAATCTCCGGTGCCGCCGAACCTGAAGACGCCTGCGGCCCGTTCCTTCGGGTTGAGTCGGCTGGGGTTGAAGTCGAGGACGAATGCCGTTCCTCCGGACATTCCGGCCGCGAAGTTGCGTCCGGTGGGTCCGAGGATGACCGCCACTCCCCCGGTCATGTACTCCAGTCCGTGGTCGCCGATGCCTTCGACGACGGCTTCGACCCCGGAGTTGCGCACGAGGAATCTCTCGCCGACCATTCCGGACAGGAACATCGACCCGGCGGTCGCCCCGTAGCCGATGACGTTGCCGGCGATGACGTTGTGTTCGGGGCGGGTGGGGTTCTCCGGTCGGGGCGCGATGCTGATCGTTCCTCCCGACAGTCCCTTCCCGACGTAGTCGTTCGCGTCGCCGCGCAGATCGATGCTCACCCCGCGTGGAAGGAAGGCGCCCAGGGACTGTCCGGCGGTTCCGTTGAGGGACACACGCACGGTCCCGGACGGCAGTCCGTCACCGCCGTGAGCCTGGGTCACGCGGTGGCCGAGCAGGGTGCCGACCGACCGGTCCGTGTTCGCGACCTCGGCGTTCAGGTGCACGGGCGTTCCCGCGGTGATCTCCTCTCCGGCCTGTTCCAGCAGTCGATAGTCGAGTTCGCCCGTGAAGTCACGTGGGGTGCGCGTCCGGCTCACCCTCGCCGAGGCGGGGCTGCCGTCGAGGTCGGTCGGAACCGTGAGGATCGGGGTGAGATCGAGGTCCAGCCCCGAGGCGGCCGCCCGGTCAGCGTCGATGCGCAGTCGTTCGACCGCGCCGATCGCCTCATCGAGGCTGCGCAGTCCCAGCTGGGCGAGGTAACCGCGGACCTCCTCGGCGATGAAGGTGAAGAAGTTCACGACATGGTCGGCCTGACCGTGGAAGCGTTCGCGCAGCTTCGGGTTCTGCGTGGCCACGCCGACCGGGCAGGTGTCCTGATGGCACACCCGCATCATGATGCATCCGGAGACGACGAGGGCGGTGGTCGCGAAGCCGAACTCCTCGGCCCCGAGCAGAGCGGCGATGATGACATCGCGGCCGGTCTTCAGCTGCCCGTCGACCTGGACGCTGATGCGTTCGCGCAGTCCGTTGAGCACGAGGGTCTGCTGAGCTTCGGCCAGTCCCAGCTCCCACGGGGTGCCCGCGTGCTTGAGCGAGTTGAGGGGGCTGGCGCCCGTGCCCCCGTCGTGGCCGGAGATGAGCACGACATCGGCTCCGGCCTTCGCCACTCCGGCGGCCACCGTCCCGACTCCGATTCCGGAGACGAGTTTGACGTGGACGCGGGCGGCCGCATTGGCCCGACCCAGGTCGTGGATGAGCTGAGCGAGGTCTTCGATGGAGTAGATGTCATGGTGCGGAGGCGGTGAGATGAGTCCGACTCCGGGAGTGGCGTGGCGGGTCTTCGCGATCCACGGGTACACCTTCTCCCCCGGCAGCTGACCTCCTTCGCCGGGCTTGGCACCCTGAGCCATCTTGATCTGCAGATCATCGGCGGCGGTGAGGTAGTGGCTGGTGACGCCGAACCGACCGGAGGCGATCTGCTTGATCGCCGACCGACGCTCCGGGTCGAGCAGGCGTTCGGTGTCCTCGCCCCCCTCACCCGTATTCGACTTCCCGCCGATCCGGTTCATCGCTATCGCCAGCGTCTCGTGCGCTTCGGCCGACAGGGAGCCGTAGCTCATGGCCCCGGTGGAGAAGCGGCGCATGATCGCCTCGGCGGGTTCGACCTCGGAGATGTCGATCGGTCCCGATTCGGTGGGGACGAGATCGAAGAGTCCGCGCAGGGTCATCAGCTCGGCGGACTGTTCGTCCACGGCCCGCGTGTACTGACGGAAGATGTCGAAACGACCGGTCGCCGTCGAGTGCTGCAGTTTGAAGATCGTCTCCGGGTTGAACAGATGCCCCGGCCCTTCCCTGCGCCACTGAAATTCGCCGCCGACGAGCAGGTTCCGGTGTGCCGGCCGCGGATGGTCCTCGCGGTAGGCATCGGCGTGCCGGGCGGTGGTCTCGGCCGCGATATCGTCGAGCGTCTTGCCGCCGAGCTGGTGCGGGGTCGAAGTGAAGTGTTCGTCGATGACCGAATCCGCCAGGCCGAGGGCTTCGAAGGTCTGCGCCCCGTGGTAGGACTGGACGGTCGAGATCCCCATCTTCGACATGATCTTCAGCAGGCCCTTGTTCAGTGCTGTGAGCACATTGGCCACGGCCGCCTCGGCGCTGATGCCCCGGATCCGTTCGGACTTCACGAGGTCCTCGGCCGATTCCATGAGCAGGTACGGGTTGACCGCGGAGGCACCGAAGGACACGAGCGTGGCCGCATGGTGGACCTCGCGGACGTCTCCGGCCTCGACGATGATGCTCACTTGGGTGCGGCTGCGTTCCCGCACGAGGTGGTGGTGCAGCGCGGAGGTCAGGAGCAGGGACGGGATCGGCGCATATTCCGAGTTCGACTCGCGATCCGTGAGGATGAGGAACACCGCTCCGTCGGCGACCGCGGCGCTCGCCTCCGCGCACAGTTCCGCGAGGCGACGGGCCATCGCGTCCTCACCGGCGCCGATCGGGTACAGCCCCGACAGCGTCACCGACGGGCGCGTGATTCCCTCGCCGAGGTGGCTGCCGGCCAGGTGCGCGATCGCCGTGAGTTCGTCGTTGTCGATCACCGGCCGCTCGAGCAGGATATGGGCGGAGTCCGGCTGAGTCGAGCACAGCAGATTGCCTTCGCGGCCGATTCCCGCCGCCATGCTCGTGACGATGTCCTCGCGGATGGAGTCCAATGGCGGGTTCGTCACTTGGGCGAAGTTCTGGTGGAAGTGGTCGAAGAGCAGCCGCGGGCGGGTGCTCAGCGCCGCGATCGCGGTGTCGCTGCCCATCGCGCCCAGGGGTTCGGCCCCGGTCTCGGCCATCGGAGCGATGAGCACGCGCAGCTCTTCCTCCGTGTACCCGAAGGTCCGCTGTCGTCTCCGGACCGATGAACTGGGGTGGCTGACATGGACGCGGGTGGGCAGTTCGGCCAAGCGCGTGGCCGAGGCCTCGACCCATTCGCGGTAGGGGTGCTCGGTGGCGAGGCTGTTCTTGATCTCCGTATCGGAGATGATGCGTCCGGCCTCGACATCGACGAGGAACATCCGGCCCGGAGTCAGTCGTCCGCGGGCAGAGACCTCGGCTTCCGGCAGGTCGACGACTCCGGATTCGCTGGCGAGGACGACGGTGTCCTCGGTCATGACGTACCGGGCCGGACGCAGTCCGTTGCGGTCGAGCACGGCTCCGGCGAGGCGGCCGTCGGTGAAGGCGACGCAGGCCGGTCCGTCCCAGGGTTCCATGAGCAGCGAGTGGTATTCGTAGAAGGCCCGCCGCTCCTCGGACATGGCCGGGTTGTTCTCCCAGGCTTCGGGGATCATCATCAGCATGGCTTGCGGCAGCGACCGGCCGGAGGCGACCATGAGCTCGAGGACCGAGTTGAATGAGGCGGAGTCCGAGGCTCCGGCGGAGATGATCGGAAAGATCCGTTCGAGTCCCGCGGTCGTGTCCGCGACCGGGGACTGAAGCAGGTCGCTGGCCAATGCCGATTCGCGGGCCTGCATCCAGTTGCGGTTGCCGCGCACCGTGTTGATCTCACCGTTGTGCGCGATCGTGCCGAACGGCTGCGCAAGCTGCCAGGAGGGAAAGGTGTTCGTCGAGAACCGCGAGTGGACGAGAGCGATCGCCGAGGTGAGGCGTTCGTCGCCGAGTTCCGTGAAGAAGCGGTCGAGCTGAGCGGTCGAGAGCATGCCCTTGAACGTCAGCGTCGTCGGCGACAGGGACGGGAAGTAGAGTCCGGCGTTGTCGAGCCGCTTCCGCACGATGAAGGCTCGTCGGGCGAGGTCGTTGTCATCGCGGGCTGGGTGGTCGGCGTCGAGGCCGAAGAACACATAGCGCATGGACGGCATGGTCTCGACGGCGATCCGGCCGAGCACTCCGGGGTCGACGGCCACGGATTCCACGTGGATGACTTGGAGTCCCTCTTCTGCGGCGATCCGCGATACGAGTGCGTCCTGGTCGACGCCGGCGGATTCAGCACTGAAGTCGGGCTGCGTCTCCGCGGTCAGAGGCGCCGTGACAGCGTTGAGGTCGGTGGCGTAGTCCTGGGAGAAGAAGCCGATGCCCATGGCATAGTCGCCCGGAGCCGGAAGTGAGATTCCGGATTCGCCGAGGCGGGCGGCGAAGTAGTCGTGCGGGATCTGGATGGTCAGTCCGGCGCCGTCGCCCGTGCCGTCGTCGGAGCCGACTCCGCCGCGGTGTTCGAGCCGACGCAGCGCGTCGAGCGCCTGGGTGATGACCGTGTGGTCGGCGCCGCCCTTGTAGCGGGCGATGAGGGCCAGGCCGCAGTTGTCGTGTTCGAGCGCCGGATCGTAGAGCCCGATGCGGCCAGGCGGGGCCGGGTTCTTGTGGGTTGGCTGAGCGCTGTGGTTCATGTTCTGCCTTCTCGGTGTTGAGTGTTTCCCGAAAAGACGGCGCTGTCCTCTGCGGTATGGACGAGCCCGGAAAGTGTGTTTTCCGAACCCGGCTGTGAGATCGCTCTCACAGCCGGATTCATAACTTACACCATGTGCAATTTCATAAGAAGCAGAAAAAGGAACGAACTGTGAACCTATTCGTCTTAAGAGTCGGACGTGTGAGGATTCTCGTCGCGGGGAGCGGGAGCCGTCTTGCCGCGCACATCGGGCACGATCGAGATCGCCGAGGTGACTGCTCCGAAGAAGCCGAAGCTGTGGCGTCCGCTGAGGTCGATGCCTGGCTCGTCGTCGAATTCCGAGTCGTCAGCGTTGTCTCCGGCCGCCGCCAAATCGCCGTTCGGTGCCTTGTTCGGGGAGGCGTCGGCGCTCGAGGCAGGGGGCGGCGGCGTGGGGGCGCCGCGGCGACCGTTCCGATCGTCGGGATCGGCCACCCGCGCAACGGACGGCAGTGGGGCTCCGGAGTCCTCGGCCGCCTCGGCGATATTGGGCGCATTGATCTCGAATGTGTGCTTCCCGCGGCGGTGGCGGCGCAGCAGGGTGCGGGAGCCGTGCACGTAGACGCCGGTCTCATAGGTGCGGTGACGCAGTCGCGAGACGGTGAGCCAGCCGAGGCCGAGAAGCAGCGCGAGGATGGCCGTCCATACATTGAACGGCAGTCCGAGGAGGAGGCGTGCATTCTCGGCTGCCGGGGTGCCGACCCGCAGGGCTTCGAGCAGGATGCGGCCGAGCCCGAACAGGCACAGGTAGAGAGCGAAGACCTGACCGTAGCCGAGCCGGAGGCGTTTGGACACGATGATGAGCACGACGCAGGCGATGAGGTTCCACACCGATTCGGTGAGGACCGTGACGCGTTCGAGGCGACCGTCGAACCAGTCGCTGAAGGCGCCGGCGACGTGGCCGAGGATGAGCCCCGGTGCGACCGAGTCGAGCAGCGGTCGGAACCTGATGCCCTGGAAGCGGGTGAGCAGCCAGACGGAGAGGAAGCCGAGGATGGTCGCTCCCCAGAAACTGAATCCGCCGTCCCAGAGGGCCAGCGCCCGGATTGGGCTGCCGTCGGGGCCGAAGTAGGTGTCCGACGCCGAGAGCAGGTGTCCGAGGCGTCCGCCGATGACGGCGGCCGGAAGACCGACGACCGCGATGGCCCACAGATCTCCCTTATGGCCGCCGCGGGCGCGCCATTGGATGCTCGTCATCCACAGAGCGAGTCCGATGCCGAGGATGGTGAAGATGACCCATGCCGGGCTGAAGCTCATGCACACCCTTCTGCGAGCTCGGCGGCGAGTCGACCGACTCCGGCCACTCCTTCGGAGTCCAGCGCCCGGACGAGGGCGGAGCCGACGATGACTCCGTCGGCGTATTCGGCGACCTCGGCCGCCTGTTCGCGGTTCGAGACACCGAGGCCGACGCAGGCGCGTTCGGCTCCGGCTTCCTTCAGCCGGGAGACGAGTTCGCGGGCATGGTTGTCGACTTCGGAGCGGACACCGGTGACACCCATGGTCGAGGCGGCGTAGACGAAGCCGGAGCTGTGCTCGACGATTCGGGCCAGCCGTTCGGGTGTCGACGACGGTGCGGCGAGGAAGATGCGGTCGAGTTCGTGCTTCTCCGAGGCAGCCAACCACGGTCCTGCCTCATCGGGGATGAGGTCGGGGGTGACGATGCCGCCGCCTCCGGCCGAGGCGAGGTCGCGGGCGAAGCTGTCGATGCCGTACTGGAGCACGAGGTTCCAGTAGCTCATGACGACGGCGGTGCCGCCGGCTGCAGAGATGGCTTCGACTGCGGTGAAGATGTCCTTGGTCCGCACCCCGTTCTCCAGCGCCGTCTCACCGGCACGCTGGATGACGGGTCCGTCCATTCCGGGATCGGAGTACGGCATGCCGACCTCGATGATGTCGACGCCGTTGCGGACGAGTTCGACCATTGCTGCGGTCGATCCCGCCACCGTGGGGAAGCCGACCGGCAGGTAGGCGATGAGAGCGGCCTTGCGGCCCGCCTCGGCGACGGCGTCGAGGGTGGTTCCTGTGCGTGGGCCCGAGTGCGTCATACCTGAACCGCTCCTTCGTCGATGTAGTCGAACCATTTCGCGGCGGTCGTCATGTCCTTGTCGCCGCGGCCGGAGAGATTGACGAGCAGGACCGCGTCGGGTCCGAGCTCACGACCCACGCGCATGGCTCCGGCCAGGGCATGAGCGGATTCGATCGCGGGGATGATGCCTTCGGTGCGGGAGAGCAGCCGCATGGCCTCCATCGCCTCTTCGTCGACGACGGGTTCGTACGTCACCCGGCCGATGTCGTGGAGGTGGGAGTGTTCGGGACCGACCGAAGGATAGTCGAGTCCGGCCGAGACCGAATGGGAGGCCTGAGTCTGTCCGTCGGAGTCCTGGAGGATGTAGGTGGCCGAACCGTGGAGGACGCCGGGGCGTCCGCCGGAGAACCGGGCGGCGTGGTGGCCGGAGTCGACTCCTTCGCCGCCGGCTTCGAAGCCGAAGATCTTCACGTCGGCATCACCGAGGAAGGCGGCGAAGAGGCCCATGGCGTTCGATCCTCCGCCGACGCAGGCGCAGACGGCGTCGGGCAGGCGGCCGACCATGTCCTGGATCTGTTCGCGGGCTTCGACGCCGATGACGTTCTGGAAGGAGCGCACCATCGCGGGGAACGGGTGGGGTCCGGCGACCGTGCCGATGACGTAGTGGGTGTCGTCGACATTGGCCACCCAGTCGCGCATGGCTTCATTCATCGCGTCCTTGAGGGTGCGGGTGCCGTTGGTCACGGCGTTGACCGTGGCTCCGAGCAGACGCATGCGCGCGACGTTGAGGGCCTGCCGCTGGGTGTCCTCCTCACCCATGTAGACCACGCAGGACATGTCGAGCAGCGCGGCGGCGGTCGCCGTGGCGACTCCGTGCTGCCCGGCTCCGGTCTCGGCGATGACACGGGTCTTGCCCATCCGCTTGGCCAGCAGAGCCTGGGCCAAGGCGTTGTTGATCTTGTGGCTGCCCGTGTGGTTGAGGTCTTCGCGTTTGAGGAACACGCGCGCACCGCCGCAGTGCTCGGCGAAGCGCGTGGCCTCGGTGAGCAGAGACGGCCGGCCGATGTAGTTGCGCTGCAGAGTGAGGAGTTCGTCGGTGAAGGCCGGATCCACCTGGGACTTGCGCCAGGTCTCTTCGATCTCGTCGAGTGCCGGGATCAGTGCTTCGGGGATGAACCTGCCTCCGAACTCGCCGAAGTACGGTCCGGTCTCCTGGCTCACATCGGTCATTGCGGTCCTTCTCGATCTCCTCGTGGCGTCGGCAGACGCAGGCGTTGAGCCTCCGCCGTGCCGGACGTCGGAATGGGTGCGGTATGGGCCATCGTCGGCCACGTGCAGCGGCCGATGGCGGCGGGGTTCAGGATGCGGACAGCGAGCGGCGTTCTCGACCGAGGGCCGTGTACTCCTCGACAGCGGCCTGAGGACGGCCGCCGGTGACGAGGGCTTCGCCCACGAGCACGAGATCGGCGCCGGCATCCGCGTACTTCGACACCTCGGCTCCTCCGGCGACACCGGACTCGGCCACGAGGGTGCATCCTGCGGGGGCGAGTTCGGCCAAAGGCGCGAACCGGTCGCTGTCGACGCTGAGGTCCTTGAGGTTGCGGGTATTGACGCCGATGAGTTCTGCGCCGAGGTCGGCAGCGATCTCGAGCTCTTCGCGATTGTGCGTCTCGACGAGCGCGGCCATGCCCAGCTCCGTGGCGAGTGCATGGAAGTCGCGCAGCTGCGCGGGATCGAGTGCTGCGACGATGAGCAGAACGATGTCGGCACCGTGTGCACGGGCCTCGTGGAACTGGTATTCGTCCACCATGAAGTCCTTGCGCAGGACCGGGATGTCCACGGCGGCGCGCACCGAGTCGAGGTCGGCGAGGCTGCCGTTGAAACGGCGGGCCTCCGTGAGCACACTGATGGCCCGGGCTCCGCCTGCGGCATACAGGCCAGCGAGGGTGCCTGGGTCGGGAATCTGAGCGAGGTCACCGCGCGACGGTGACTTCCGCTTGACCTCGGCGATGACGCCGAAGTCGGCGGACAGGTCGAAGGGGCGGGCCGGCTCGGCCGCAGCGGCTCGAGCCGTGATCTCGCTCAGCGGAACTTCGCTCCGGCGTGCCTGCAGGTCTTCCCGCACTCCGGAGACGATGTCGCCTAGTACCGTCATTTCTTCTTCGGCTTGTTGCCCAGTCCCACGGCACGCAGGATCAGGCCGACGACGACGCCGAGGGCGACGATGCCGACGCCGATGTAGGTGATCGTGGGGTTGTGGATCGTGAAGCCCACACAGCCGACGCTGATGCCGAGGAGCATGATGATGACTCCGGTCCATCCCGCCACCGAGTTGCCGTGACCGGGATCGGCGATCGCTGCGTAGTCGATCGTGGATTTGTCGAGATCTGCGGCCCCGTTGCGGGCGATGGACTGCGACATGGCGCTCCTTTGTGTGAGTGCGTGACACGCGTATGGAATCTTTCCTCTATTGTGTCACGCTTCTGCGGCTGACCGGACACCGACCCGGTCACAAGGTCATTTCGAATCCGGCTCGGTATCCGGATCGTTCGGCTCCTCGTCGTCGGGGGCGTCTTCGACGTCTTCTCCGCGGGACAGGGCATCCCAGGTCGCGGCCGAGTCGAATTCGCCGCCGGCGGCTTCGGCGGTGCGGGCGTAGCGGTTGGAGTTCGTCCACCCGTTCGAGGCGACGGCGACCCAGACGATTCCGATGACGCCGATTCCCGCGGCCACTGCCGCGATGATCGCCCACGAGGTGGCTCCCGGCGCCGAGGCGGCACTCAGTGCCGTGATCCCGTATCCGATTCCTGCGATCCCGGCCAGACCGAAGACGACGAAGCGTCCGATCCGTCCGAGCATCGCGGCCAGAAGTCCTGAGACCGCGATGATCGCCACACAGGCGGTGGCCACGGGTGAGGCCTGCGAACTCGCATCCTCGGTGACCTTCGCCACACCGCTGGGTCCGAGGGTGTCGCCGGCGGCGCCGACCTGCCAGGCGGAGATCGTCAGCGCCCACAGTGCGGCGGCGATGACGAGCATGATGAGGACTCCGCGGGATTTCGTCATGGCCTCACCTCTGGCTTCCTGCGGTCGTATGCAGGGCGTCGGCCGCGGCGGCGGCGCGCAGCACTGCCGCGGCCTTGTTCTCGGATTCCTGGTATTCGGTCTCGGGCACGGAGTCGGCGACGAGTCCGCCGCCGGCATAGACGCTCATCGTGCCATCCCGGAGCACTCCGGTGCGGATGGCGATGGCGAGGTCGAGGTCACCGGTGAAGGACATGTAGCCGACCACTCCCCCGTAGATTCCGCGTCCGACGGGTTCGAGCTCGTCGATGATCTGCAGCGCTCGGGGTTTGGGGGCTCCGGACAGAGTTCCGGCGGGGAAGGTCGCCCGAAGCACGTCGATCGCAGTGGTTCCCGGTTCGAGTTCGCCGCGCACGGTCGAGCTGATGTGCATGATGTGGCTGTAGCGGACGATGTCCATGAATTCGCTGACGTCGATGGTTCCGGCTCCGCAGACCTTCGCCAGGTCGTTGCGGGCGAGGTCGACGAGCATGAGGTGCTCTGCCCGTTCCTTCTCATCGGCCAGGAGTTCCCGAGCCAGGGCGTCATCGGCTTCCGGAGTGGTGCCGCGGGGGCGGGAACCGGCGATCGGGTGGGTGAGCACCTCTCCGGACCGGACGGTGACGAGCGCTTCGGGCGAGGAGCCGATGATGCTCACCGGTTCCCCTCCGTCGTCGTGGAGGTTGAGCAGGTACATGAACGGGCTCGGGTTCGCATGCCGCAGCATCCTGTACACGCTCAGCGCATCGGCATCGCAGGGAGTGTCGAAGCGCTGGCCGATGACGACCTGGAAGATGTCTCCGTCGACGATCTTCTGCTTCGCCGTCTCCACACCGTCGAGGTACACCTGCGGCTGGGTGCGAGTGGCCACCTCGGGGTCGGCTTTCCGGGGGTGCAGGATATCGGCCGCACTGGGCTGCTGGAGGCGCTCGAGCATTGCGTCGATGCGCTCGACTCCGGAGGCGTGGGCATCTTCGATTCCGGTATCGGTGCCGTTGACGTTGAATACGTTGGCCACGAGGGTGACCATTCCCGAATAGTGGTCGAAGACGGCGATGTCGCCGGGGATCATCAGCTGGACCGTGGGCAGGTGGTGTTCGTTGGGCCGCGGCGGGCCGAGCTTCTCGAAGCGGCGGACGATGTCCCACCCGAAGTAGCCGACGAAGCTCGAGACCATGGGTGGCAGCTCTGATTCGGCTTCGCCCACGGCGAGGAGTTCGAGGGCCGCGGTGACTGCATCGAGAACGTCGCCGTCGGTGGGGATGCCGACCGGTGGGGTGCCGGTCCAGTGGAATCCGTCGTCGGTGGAGATGAGGGTCGCCACCGGTGCGGATCCGATGAAGGAGTACCGGGCCCAGGAACCGGCGACGGCGGATTCGAAGAGGAAGCTTCCCGGTCCGCCGTCGGTGAGTTTGCGGTAGAGGCTCAGCGGGGTCTCGGAGTCCGCGAGTACCTGAGTGTGGACCGGCACCAGTCGATGTTCGGCGCCCAGCGCCCGGAACTGGTCGAGGCTGGGTCGGATCGGCAGGTCGGTCGGGTTCGCCGCTGGTTCAGTCGACACTGATGGTCCTTCCGGTGAAGCAGGTCGGGGTGTTCGTATGGCAGGCGGGCCCGGTCTGGTCGACGAGCATGAGCAGGGCGTCGGCATCGCAGTCGAGGGCGAGTGAGCGGACATGCTGGACATGGCCCGAGGTCTCCCCCTTCACCCAGTATTCCCGACGCGACCGTGACCAGTACGTGGCTCGCTTCGTCTCCAGTGTGCGGGAGACGGCTTCGACGTCCATCCAAGCGAGCATGAGCACGTCGCGGCTTGTGGCCTCTTGGACGATGACGGGGATGAGCCCGTCGTCGTTGAGCCTGATGATCTCCCGCCAGTTCTCCGGGGTGGCGTCGATATCGCTGCTCATCGGACCTCGATTCCGTCCTTCCGCAGTGCGTCCTTGACCTCGGCGATGCTCAGTGTGCCGAAGTGGAAGACGCTGGCGGCCAGCAGCGCGTCGGCTCCGGCTTCCACCGCCGGGGCGAAGTGTTCGACCTTGCCGGCTCCGCCCGAGGCGATGAGCGGCACGTCCACGGCGGCGCGGGCGGCCCTGATGAGTTCGAGGTCGAATCCCTCGCGTGTGCCGTCGGCGTCGATGGAGTTGAGCAGGACTTCGCCGACCCCGCGGTCGGCGGCTTCGCGGATCCAGTCGATGGCGCAGCGGCCCGTGCCTTCGCGGCCGCCGCGGGTGGTGACTTCGAATCCGGATTCCGTGCTCGTCCCCTGGGCCCTGCGCGCGTCGAGGGACAGGACGAGGACCTGGTTGCCGAAGTGTCGGGAGATCTCGCTGATGAGCTCCGGGTTCTTCACCGCTGAGGTGTTGACCGAGACCTTGTCGGCCCCGTCGCGCAGCAGACGGTCGACGTCGGCGACGCTGCGGATCCCGCCGCCGACGGTGAGCGGGATGAAGACCTCTTCGGCGCAGGCGCGGACGACGTCGTGGACGGTCTCGCGGTCACCGCTGCTGGCAGTGACGTCGAGGAAGGTGAGTTCGTCGGCGCCGGACTCGCCGTAGCGGCGGGCGAGTTCGACGGGGTCGCCGGCGTCCTTGAGGTCGGCGAACTTCACTCCCTTGACGACGCGTCCGCCGTCGACGTCCAGACAGGGGATGACTCTGACAGCTACCACGCAGTCCTCCTAGATTCCCAGGCCCCGGTAGCGATCCATTCGGCGGGCCAGGCGCCTGGCCGATGGTTCGCGCATGAGCGAGATGAGTTCGAATTCGAGTGTCGCCCCGACTCGGGCGACGAAGTCCAAAGGTTCGTCGCTGGCATCGGGGTGTTCGGCGATGATCCGGTCGACGACTCCGTTGGCCTGCAGCATGGGAGCGTGCACCCCCTGGCTCTGTGCCATCTCGGCGGCCCGGTCGGTGGTGCGGTGCACGATCGCCGAGGCGCCTTCTGGCGGCAGCGGCGAGAGCCAGCCGTGTTCGGCGCTGAGTACCCGGTCGGTGGGGATCAGTGCCAGTGCCCCTCCCCCGGATCCCTCGCCGAGGATGACCGAGACGGACGGTGCGTCGAGGTTCGCGAGGTCGGCGAGGCTGCGGGCGATCTCGCCGGCGATTCCGCCTTCTTCTGCTTCCTTCGACAGAGCCGCACCCGGAGTGTCGATGACGGTCACGAGCGGCAGATGCAGCTCTGCGGCCAAGCGCATTCCGCGTCTGGCCTCACGCAGAGCCGCCGGCCCCAAGGGAGCACGGGAGTCCTGTCGGAACCGGTCCTGGCCGAGGACGATGCACGGAGCTGAGCCGAACTTCGCCAGGGCCAGCAGCAGTCCCGGGTCCTTCTCCCCTTCGCCGGTGCCGTTGAGCGGCAGCACGGTGTTCGCCGCGGTCCGCAGCAGATCGCGGACTCCCGGGCGTTCGGGGCGACGCGAGCTGGTGATCGCGGCCCAGGCATCGGAGTTCGGGTCGACGGTGTCCGGAGCCGTGTCCGGATTCGGTACCCGGCTGGGGACCTCCTGGGCACCCATGAGAACGTCGAGGACGCGGGAGACGGTGCCGGCGATGCGCTCGGGGCCGATGACGGCGTCGACGATGCCCATCTTGTGCAGGTTCTCTCCGGTCTGCACGTTCTCCGGGAACTTCTCCCCGTAGATGGCTTCGAACACCCGGGGGCCGAGGAATCCGATGAGGGATCCGGGTTCGGCCACGGTGACGTGTCCCAGCGATCCCCAGGAGGCGAAGACGCCTCCGGTGGTGGGATGGCGCAGGTAGACGAGGTAGGGCAGTCCGGCCTTGCGGTGGGCGACGACGGCGTTCGTGATCTTCACCATCGACAGGAAGGCGATGGTGCCCTCCTGCATACGGGTGCCTCCCGAGGCGGGTCCGGCAAGCAGCGGCAGCCCTTCGAGAGTCGCCCGTTCGATGGCGTCGACGAGTCGTTCGGCCGCGGCCACGCCGATCGAGCCGGCGAGGAAGCGGAACTCGCCGGCGATCACGGCCACACGACGGCCGGCGATGGTGCCTTCGCCGGTGATGATGGATTCGTCGACGCCGGATTTCTCCGCTGCAGCTTCGAGCTCAGCGGCGTAGGCGTCCGAGATCCCACCGGCAGGCTGGACGGGAGTGGTGTCCCAGGACAGGAACGATCCTTCGTCGAGGACGATGTCGACGAGTTCGTGTGCGTTCAGACGCGGCATGATGGTCCCGTTCAGTTTCCGTCGGCGAGCCACGCCACGATGGAGTCCGCGTCTTCGTCGAGCAGCGGCGGGGCATCGTGAGCGGTGCGAGTGGTCTCGATTTCACCGGAGGCTCCGGCGTCGAAGAAGCGCAGGGGCGGTCCGGGCAGGTCGATGTCGCCGAGCACCGGGTGGTCGACTGAGACCTTGAGTCCCTGGCTGAGCGCCTGCTCCCACTGGTAGACCTCGGGCAGGGTGCGGACGGTGCCGGACGGGATGCCCGCCTCGGTGAGCTTGGCCAGCAGATCGGCGGCGTCGAAGGCGGAGAAGCGGTCTTCGATGAGTTCGATGACCGCCGGGCGGTTCTCCACGCGCTCTGAGTTGACGGCCATGCCCTCGGTGGCGGGATCGATGTCGAAGGCGGCACAGAACTTCTGCCACAGGTTCTCGTTGCCCACGGAGATCTGCACGGCACCGTCGCGGCAGTTGAAGAGTCCGTACGGCGACAGCGACGGGTGGTGGTTGCCTCCGGGCTGAGGTTCCTGTCCGGCCACGGTGGCCCTGGTCCCCTGGAAGGCGTGGACGCCGACCATTCCCGCGATGAGCGAGGTGCGCACGACCTTGCCCTTGCCGGTGCGTTCGCGTTCGAGCAGTGCGGCCAGGACTCCGTAGGAGCCGTAGATCCCGGCGAGCAGATCGGCGATCGGCACACCCACTCGCTGCATGTCGTCGGGGCCGGAACCGGTCAGCGACATGAGTCCCGCTTCGCCCTGGGCGATCTGGTCATAGCCGGCGCGGGAGGCTTCGGGTCCGTCATGCCCGAAGCCGGTGATGGAGAGGATGACGAGGCGCGGGTTGATCTCCATGCACCGAGCGGTGGAGAAGCCGAGCCGGTCGAGGACTCCGGAGCGGAAGTTCTCGATGAGCACATCGGCGCGTGCGATGAGTCCGGTCAGAGTATCCTTGCCGGTCTCGGATTTGAGATCGAGGGCGATGGACTCCTTGTTGCGGTTGCACGAGAAGAAGTAGGTGGCCTGAGGGTTGTCCTCAGGACCGACGAAGGGAGGACCCCAGGAACGTGAGTCGTCGCCCTTGCCGGGGTTCTCGACCTTGATCACTCGCGCGCCGAGGTCGCCGAACATCATTCCTGCATGAGGGCCGGCCAGGGCACGCGAGAGGTCGACGACCGTATATCCGGTCAGGGGTCCTGTTGCGACCTCGGGTGTCTCGTTCGCCATTCCTAATCCTCCTTGAAGTGGGTGCGTCTGCTGACGAGCATACGCAATCGTGCGACCTCCGCATGGGCGCGGCGACCGTCTGCATGCTGGATGGCCATCACCGCGTAGGTGGTGCCGTCGGTGAGGTCCAGCAGGGGCCAGGGGTCATCGCCTTCGGGTGAGAACGTCACCCCGAGGATCTGTCCCCAGTCGAACCGGCGGGTGCGCACCATGTTCTTGACCACCAGACCGTCCTCGGTGGGCCGGGCCTGGATATCCGAGATGCGCAGCAGTGCGGCTCCGAACAGAATGCCCAGCAGGTTCATCCATACCATGTCGAGGACCGTCCACGGTTCCCAGTCCACGACGAACAGTGCCACGGACAGGACCGCGAACCCTGCGGTCACGGCAATGGCACCGACGATGCTGATGATGCGCACCTGTCGGGGTCGGAATACCGCGAGATCAGATTCGGCAGGCGCCAATGTTCGTCACCAGGATCGCACGGGCACCGACTCCGTAGAGACGGTCCATGACGTTGTTGACTTCCTTCGCTTCGACCATGACGCGCACGGCGACCCATCCGGTCTCCTGCAGCGGCGACACGGTCGGGGATTCGAGTCCCGGGGTCAGCGAGATAGCTTCGGGCACCAGCCGCTGTTCGATGTTGTAGTCGACGAGCACGTACTGGCGGGCGACCATGACCGATTCGAGGCGGCGCTTGAGCACGCCGATGCGGGATTCGGCTCCGGCGCGCTGGACGAGCACGCCTTCGGATTCGAGCAGCGGCTCGCCGAAGGTCTCGAGTCCCGCGGCGCGGAGAGTGGAGCCGGTTTCGACGACATCGGCGATGGCGTCGGCGACTCCGAGCTGGATGGAGACCTCGATCGCTCCGTCGAGCTGCACGGTCGTCGCGGAGATTCCGCGTCGCTGCAGGTCGGCGTCAACGAGGTTCGGGAAGCTCGTGGCGATGCGGGCGCCGGCCAACTGGTCGGGCGAGGTGAAGGAGCCGACGGTGCCGGCGTAGAAGAAGCGGGAGGCGCCGAATCCGAGTCCGAGCACCTCTTGGGCTTCGGCCTGCGACTCGAGCAGCAGGTCACGTCCGGTGATCCCGGCGTCGAGGATGCCGGAGCCGACGTAGATCGCGATGTCGCGGGGACGCAGGTAGAAGAACTCGACTCCGTTGACTTCGTCCTGATGGACCAGTGTCTTGGTTCCGCGTCGGGTGGAGTATCCGGCCTCGCTGAGCATGTCGGAGGCGGCTTCGGACAGTGCGCCCTTGTTGGGCACGGCTACACGCAGCATGGGGTCCCTTTGGAGTTCGATGGCGTCGGGTCGGTCAGGTTCGTGGGAGGGTCTTACAGGTGGGTGTTGACGTCGTCGAGGGTCAGTCCCTTGGCGATCATCATCACCTGCACGTGGTAGAGCAGCTGCGAGATCTCCTCGGCGAGCTCTTCCTTGGTTTCGTATTCAGCGGCCATCCACACTTCGGCGGCCTCTTCCACGACCTTCTTGCCGATCGCATGGACTCCGGCGTCGAGTTCGGCCACGGTCTTCGAACCGTCCGGGCGATCGAGGGATTTCTGCTGGAGTTCGGCATAGAGAGTCTCAAAGGTCTTCACCGCTCCAGCCTAATGCATCCGCCTCGGCCGAAGCATGCGGGGTCTCATGTTCTAAAACACCGCGGACGGACAGCCCACGGCACCGCGGACAGTCAGCAACCGAACCCGCGGTCGCCGCCGTTCAGTCCTCGGGGTCGCGGCCGATGTCGGTGGCCGGACGGTGGGGTGCCGAGATCGTCTGGCGTGAGCGCTTCGACCAGTCGATGAGTCCGAGGATGACCATGACGAGGAAGAACAGGTAGACGACGCCGGAGAAGACGAGTCCGCCGGCGACGGCCAGGGGGATGCCGACGAGGTCGACGGCGAGCCAGACGAACCAGAATTCGACGATGGCCCGCCCCTGGGCGTACATGGCCACGATCGAGCCGATGAAGATATACGCGTCGGGGTACGGGTTCCATGACCATCCGCCCAAGGCGAGGACCCAGCCGAAGACTCCGGTGCCGATGACGAGAGCGGCCAGGAGGATCGCCCGTTCCTTCCAGGTGGCCCAGCGGACGAGGACCTCACCGGAGTCGGCCTTGGACTTCTTCCACTGCGTCCACCCCCAGACCGCGGCGACGATGATGACGACCTGCCGGGAGGCATTGCCGCCGAGGCCGGCAGAGACGCTGGCGGAGAAGAGCAGGATGGACCCGAGGATCTGCACCGGCCAGGAGAGGATGTTCCGGCGCAGCGCGAGTACGACCGTGGCCAGGGCACAGATGTTGCCGAACAGGTCGGAGTACGGCACGGGTTTGCCCAGCAGTTCGAATGCCGGGGTGTTCAACCAGGCGAACAGGTCCATCGCAGGCTCTCTTCAGGTGTGGGCAGCTGTTATCAGCCGGCCCGGATCGGTCAGTGGGTGTGGGCGGCGGCGAGGGTGCGCAGTTCGCTGATGGCCGCTGCGGCATCCTCGGCGCCGTAGACGGCGGAGCCGGCCACGAGGACATCGGCGCCGGCGTCGACGACCCGGTCGATCGTCGACGCTGAGACTCCCCCGTCGACCTGCAGCTTGATCTCGAGTCCGGCGGCCGAGATCGCTTCACGAGTCCGCTTGATCTTCGGCAGGCACACGTCGAGGAACTTCTGACCGCCGAATCCGGGCTCGACGGTCATGATGAGGATCTGGTCGAACTCGCCGAGGAGGTCGATGAAGGGCTCGATCGGGGTGGCCGGCTTGAGCGCGAGGCTCGCCTTCGCTCCGAGGCGGCGCAGTTCCCGGGCCAGGCGGACGGGGGCGGCGGCCGCCTCGGCGTGGAAGGTCACGGAGGCGCAGCCGATCTCCGCGTACACGGGAGCATTGCGATCGGCGTCGGCGATCATCAGGTGGGCATCGAGCGGGATGGGCGAGATCGCCTGGATGCGTTCGACGACGGGCGGGCCGAAGGTGAGGTTCGGGACGAAATGGTTGTCCATGACGTCGATATGAGCCATATCGGCAGTGCTGATCTTCTCGAGCTCACCGCGCAGATCGGAGAAGTCCGAGGACAGGATGGAGGGGTTGATGTCGATGGACATGGGTCATTTCGCCTTTCGCAGGAGGGCCAGGAACATTCCGTCGCTGTTGTGCAGGTGCGGCCAGAGCTGAGCGTACCGTCCGCCGTCGCGGGTCACCGAGGCGAACGATTCCGCCTCGGTGCCGGTGATCGACGACAGCACGGCCGGTGCGTCGAGCACTTCGATGTCGTCGGACCCGGACTTGGCGCGCAGTCGCAGAACTTCGTCGACGATGAGCACGGTTTCGGCATAGTGCGGAGAGCACGTCGAGTAGGCGATCACTCCCCCGGGTGCGCAGGCGTCTAGCGCCGAAGAGAGCAGTTCACGCTGGAGTCCGGACAGCGCCGTGATGTCTTCGGGTCGTCTGCGGTAGCGGGCTTCGGGACGGCGGCGCAGGGCACCGAGACCGGAGCAGGGCACGTCGACGAGGATCTTCGAGTACGGGCCGCGGGCGTCGCGTCCGTCGCGCAGTGCTGCGGTGACGTTGCTCAGTGCCTTCGTGGAGTCGCGGACGAGGTCGACGCGGTGCTCGCTGGAGTCGAAGGCTTCGAGGGTCAACGATTCGCCGGCGGCTGCGGCGCCGAGGACGGCGGCTTTTCCTCCGGGGCCGGCGCACAGGTCGGCCCAGGTTCCGGCGGGTGCGTCGACCTCGGCCAGGGCGAGGGCGACGAGGGCAGATCCCTCGTCCTGAACACGGGCGCGTCCGTCGGCCACGGCTGCGACGTCCCGGGGCACCGCTGTGTCCAGGGTGACGCCGATGGGTGAGAGCGGTGTCGGCTCCCCCGGCAGTTCGGTGCGGTCGATGAGTCCGGGCAGTGCGGTGACCCCGACCTTCGCGGGTGCGTTGTCGGCTGCGAGGAGTGCTTCGAGTTCGGCGGCGTCGCGTCCGTGTCCCTTGAGCGCTTGGGTGAGTGCCCGGACGACCCATTCGGGATGAGAGTGTTCGATCGCCAGTCGGGTGGTCTCCGAGGTCTCGGCGGTGACCCGGTCGAGCCATTCCGCGGGTTCGGCTTCCGAGATGCGGCGGAGCACGGCATTGACGAATCCGGCGGTCTTCGGCGACGAGCGTTTGACCACGGCCACGGTTTCGGACAGTGCCGCATGGTTGGGCACTCGCATCGACAGCAGTTGGTGGGCGCCGAGGCGCATTGCGGCCAGGGGCTCGGGGTCGATCTTGTCGATGGCGCGGGAGGAGGCGATTTCAATGACTGCATCGTAGAACTTCTGCCGACGCAGGGCTCCGTAGGTGAGCTCGGTCGTGAAGGCCGCGTCCTGGGCGCCCATATGAGTGCGGGAGAGTTTGGCCGGCAGCAAGAGGTTCGCGTACGCGTCCTTCGTCGCTACGTCGAGGAGGACTTCCCAGGCGATGCGCCGCGGCAGGTTCTTGCCCGTTCGTTCACCCTGCGGTGTTCCGCGTTCCTGACCTGTGCGGTCCCGATCGCCTCTGCTGCGGCCGTGGCCGCCGCGTCGGTCGGTGCCTCGGTGGCCGCCTCGGCCGCGGCTGTCGCCTCGGCGGTCTCTGTCTGCTGACTCAGCCATGGCTCTTATGATTCCTCATCGGTATAGGGGTCGAAGGTCACGTCACCGCGGCCGCGCAGGAAGTCGGCCGCATTCATCCGGGGCTTGCCGAAGGGCTGGACCTCGTCGACGAGGACCCAGCCGTCGCCGCAGCGCAGCACCTGCTGCTGCTGCCAGGTCGTGAGTTCCCCGACTGTGCCGGAGGCCGTCACTTCGGGTGCGGGTGTGAGTCCGAAGAGCTTCGTCCTCTTGCCGTCGAGTTCCACCCACGGTCCCGGTGCGGGACTGGTTCCGCGGGCCCGGTCGATGACCTGGGCGGCGGGTGCGGACAGGTCGAGGTGGGCGTCGGTGACGGTGATCTTCTCAGCGTGGCTGGGCTCTCCGGTCTGCGGGGTCTCGGCGGCTGTGCCGGCGGCCAGTTCGTCGAAGGCGGCGACGAGTTCGGGAGCGCCTCGGCGCGCATAGTCCTCGAGTGCCGTGGCGACGTCGGGGTGGTCGAGCGGCAGTTCGAGTCGGCGCAGCACGGGACCGGTGTCCATGCCTTCGTCGATGCGGAACACGCTGACTCCACTGGTGGTCTCACCGCCGATGAGTGCGCGTTGGATGGGGGCGGCCCCGCGGTAAGCAGGCAGCAGTGAGAAGTGGAGGTTGAACCACCCGAGTCGGGCGGTGCCCAGTGCGGCGGGTCCGGCGATGGCTCCGAAGGCGACGACCGCGACGGCATCGACGTCGAGTTGCCGCAGTTGGGAGATGACGTCTCCGCGCAGCCTGCTGGCTTCGATGACGGGCAGTCCGAGTTCGAGGGCGCGGGTCTTCACCGGTGATGGGGTGAGGACTCTCTTCCGTCCCACGGGCGCATCGGGTCGGGTGAGCACCGCACGGATGCGGTGATCCGATTCAGCTAGGGCCTCGAGGGCGGGAACTGCGACATCAGGGGTGCCGGCGAAGACGATATCCACACGGGGAATTCTACTGGTTCGCCCGTCGGTCACAGCGACCGGGGATCGTCGATGCGCACTCGCACCTGCGGCTGCTTCTTCGCCGAGCGGGAGGCGATGATCTCGGCCACTCTTGTTCCGACTCGGTCTCCGGCGGAGAAGGGGTAGGCGCTGACGCTGCGCTGCCCGTCTTCGGCGTCCTCGCGCAGGAGTTCCTCGACTTGGCCGATCTCGCCGATCACTTCGTCGATGTCGGCGCCGGCTCCAGTGAGTTCGAGGATCCGTCGGTAGGGCGGGAACCCGAGGACCTTTCGGTCGCTGAGCTGCCGTGACATGAAGGTCGTGGGGTCGAAGGCGGTCAGGGTCTGCCTGATGAGTTCGTCTTCGTCGCCGAGGTAGACGGCTCCCCCGTCATCGCGTGAGCGGACGAGGGAGGCCGCGCGCAGTCGGCGTGCCACGCTTTCGTCGATCGACCGCATCCACGGCCCCGGCCAGAGTGAGTCCAGGAGGATCGCTGCGGCATAGCCGCCGAGCACATAGGGTTCGGCGCCCGTCGTGGCGACTACGAGTCGCGGGGTCTCGTCGAGGGCGGTGGAGATGTGGTCGCCTCCGGATTCGACGATCTCGATGTCCGGCAGCGCTCGGGCGAGCTCTTCGACGGTGCGGGCCCGACCGCGCACGATCGATCGCACTTGGTTCGAGCGGCACCGCTGGCAGCTGAATGTCTCCGAGTGATAACCGCAGGACCGGCAGGCGAAGGGTCCGACCTCTGACTGTGTGGTCAGCGTCGCTTGGCATTGCGGGCAGCGGGCGACTTCCTGGCACCGGGCGCAGGCGAAGACCGGATAGTAGCCGGACCGCGGCACCTGCACGAGCACGGGACCGGGCACTCCCCCGTCGCGGGGACGCGGGCGCAGTGCCGTGCGCATGATCTGCCAGGCCCGGCTGGGGATGCGCTGCCAGGCGAAGGGGTCCCGCTCTTCGTCGGGGACGAAGACGACCGGGGCGGCATGCCTCCTGGCCGGTCCGACAGGTGTGACGTCGGCCAGCCACCCGATTTCGACGAGACGTTGCACTTCGGCGCTGCGGTCGGTGGAGACGAAGAACAGTTCGGTGTCCTCGATCGTCGATCGCAGCAGGCAGACCTCCCGAGCGTGCGGGTAAGGGGCGTGCTGATCGAGGAAGTTGAGGTTCGCATCATCCGTGCAGATGATGAGCCCGAGGTCGGCGACGGGTGCGAAGGCCGCCGCGCGTGTGCCGATGGTGATCTTCGTGTGGCCGAGAAGCCCACGCAGCCAGGCCTGCCACCGCAGTTCCGGTGACTGGTCGGCGCTGAGCACCGAGACCTCAGCGATCCCGGCGTGGGTGAGAGTCGAATGGAGCACGGCGAGTTCACGATGATCGGGCACGAGCCAGAGCACAGATCGTCCCGATTCGAGGGTCGCCCGTGCGGCGTCGAGTCCGGCTCGGATCCAGCTGAGTCCCGGCGTCGGTCCGGGTGTGCAGGCCAGGGCCCTGCGCCGAGGCTGTGCCGCGCGTTCGTCTGACGTCGGCTCCTCCCCCGCCGTGAGAACCCATTCGCCGAGGCGGCCCAACAGCTGCGGATCATCCGCCGGTCCGTCGTCCGGACCGGTCACGGGATTCTCGGTCTCCGCAGCGGCCGGGTCGGCCGATTTCCCGGCCTTTTCCGCCTTGAGCACGGCTTTCTCCCCGCGGGCATGACGCGGTGGGATGGCCAGACGCAGCACATCGACGAGAGTGCCTCCGTAGCGGCGGGCGACTGCCTCGCACAGTGCGAGCAGATCCTCACTGAGCACCTGGACTGGTCCGCTGATGCGTTGGATCGTCGCCAACGGCCCTATATGGTCCGAGGATTCGACGCGTTCGAGCAGATACCCGTCACGCAGCTTCCCTGCGAACTTCACTCGCACACGCACACCGGGCAGAGCCGCCTCGGCGAGCTTCTCCGGGACCGCGTAGTCGAAGGTCCGCGCCAAGTGCGGGACGGGGTGGTCGATGAGGACTCGGGCGACCGGATCGGTCGGAGCCAGAGGCACCTGGCCCTCGGCCGAGGTTCCGGTGTCGATCGGGAGAGGTTCGTCCACGCCGACGGCAGATCAGTTGGCGGACACGGCGCGCAGCAGATCCTCGGCGCGGTCCGTGACCTCCCAGGTGAAGTCGGGCAGTTCGCGACCGAAGTGGCCGTAGGTCGAGGTCTGCGAGTAGATCGGGCGCAGCAGGTCGAGTTCCTGGATGATCATCGCCGGGCGGAGATCGAAGACCTCGCGGATGGCCCGGGAGATCGCATTCGGGTCGACCTTCTCCGTCCCGAAGGTCTCGACGTACAGACCCATCGGATCGACACGGCCGATCGCATAGGACACCTGCACTTCGGCACGGTCGGCGAGACCCGCGGCGACGACGTTCTTCGCCACCCAGCGCATCGCGTAGGCCGCGGAACGGTCGACCTTCGAGGGATCCTTGCCGGAGAACGCACCGCCACCGTGGCGGGAGAAGCCGCCGTAGGTGTCGACGATGATCTTCCGCCCGGTCAGACCGGCATCGCCCATCGGCCCGCCCGTCACGAAGGGGCCAGCGGGGTTGATGTGGATATTCGCACCCGAGGTGTCGAGACCGGAATTCGCGATCACCGGGTCGATGACGAGTTCCTTGATCTCCGTGTGCAGCTGAGACTGGCTGGTCTCCGCCGAATGCTGCGTGGAGACGACGACGTTCTCGATCGACACGGCCTCATTGCCGTCATAGCCCAACGTCAGCTGCGTCTTCCCGTCGGGGCGCAGGTAGTCGAGGCGACCGGACTTGCGCACCTCTGAGAGCTGTTCGGCCATCCGGGAGGCCAGGTGGATGGGCAACGGCATGAGCACATCGGTGGAGTTGTCGGCATAGCCGAACATCAGTCCCTGGTCTCCGGCGCCGAGGCTGGTGCCGTGGTCGGAGGATTCGACGGCTTCGCGGAAGTCCAGCGGGTTCGTCACACCTGAGTGGATGTCCGTGGACTGGCTGCCGATGGACACGGAGACTCCGCAGGAGTGTCCGTCGAATCCGGTGTCCGAGGAGTCGTAGCCGATTCCGGTGATGAGGTTGCGCACGATTCCGGCGACATCGGCATAAGCGGCCGTATTCACCTCACCGGCGACGTGGACGAGGCCGGTGGTGACCATGGTCTCCACAGCCACTTTGGCGCTGGGATCCTGACGGAGCAGGTCGTCGAGCACCGCATCGCTGATCTGGTCGCAGATCTTGTCGGGATGTCCCTCGGTGACGGACTCGGATGAGAAGAAACGCAGATTTGTGTGTGTCACGTTGTCGATTCTACGTGGGTGAACTGGTCGGACAGGGCCGCAATGACCTTTTGTGAAACATGGTCCTTCGAACCGTGGAATTCCTCGCCGACGTTGATGTCGCCGGCGTCGGAGGTGATGATCTGGACCATGGTGTCGTCGTGGCCGAAGGCTTGGTCGTCGGAGACGTCGTTGAACACGAGCAGGTCGACGCCCTTGCGCCGGAATTTGGCCCGCGCGTAGTCGAGTGCGGTGGTCTCGGCGTCTCCGGTCTCGGCGGCGAATCCGACGATGATCTGATCGCCGAGGCGGGTCTGTCGGCTGCGCTCGTCGACGAGGCCCCGGAGGATGTCCGGGTTCTGCACGAGGCGCAGGGTCAGCCCTTCGTCTCCGGACTTCTTCATCTTCGAGTCCGTCGTCTCGGCGGGCCGATAGTCGGCAACGGCTGCGGCCATGATGATCGCATCGGCGCGGGTCTGCGCCGATTGCATCGCGTACTGGAGCTCCAGAGTGGATTCCACTGGGGTGATCGTGATGTCGTCGGGCAGTCCCGTCAGCAGTCCGGAGTCGATGTTCGCGGCGACGAGTTCGACGTCTGCGCCTGCAGCGTGTGCGGCCTTGGCCAGGGCGATGCCCTGTTTGCCCGAGGATCGGTTGCCGAGGAACCGGACGGGGTCGAGCGGTTCGCGGGTGCCGCCGGCACTGATGACGATGCGGCGACCGGTCAGTACACCGCGCGCATCGGAGGCCGCAGCCGCCGGATCACCGGCGTCGGCGTCCTTGACCGAGAGTGCATAGGCGACGATGTCTTCTGGCTCGGGCAGGCGTCCGGGACCGGAGTCGGGGCCGGTGAGGCGACCGACTGCGGGGTCGAGGACGTGGACGCCGCGGGAGCGCAGAGTCGCGATGTTGGCGACCGTGGCGGGGTTGAGCCACATCTCCGTGTGCATGGCCGGGGCCACGACCACCTGGGCGGTGGTGGTGAGCACGGAGGCGGTGAGCAGATCATCGGCCCGTCCGGCGGCGATCTTCGCGATGAGATCGGCGGTCGCCGGGGCGATGATGACGAGTTCGGCCTCCTGCCCGATCCGGACATGGTTGACCGTGTCGATCTCGTCGAAGACGTCGGTGGTCACCGTCTGGCCGGACAGGGCCTCGAGGGTGGGGGCACCGATGAATTTCAGCGCGTTGGCCGTCGGGACGACCTTGACGCTGTGGTCGAGCTCCCGGAGTCGCCGGATGATGTGTGCCGCCTTATAGGCGGCGATCCCACCGGCGACGCCGAGTACGATTCTCACTGGTCGCTGAAGTCGATCGCGCCGTCGTTGCTCACGGGAGCGGTGGCTTCGGCCTCGGGTGCGGCCTGGATGAAGTCGGCTTCGGAGACCTCGCGGGCGACGATCTTCGACTCATTGACCTCACGCAGAGCGATCGACAGAGGCTTCTCATTGGTGCCGGGCGTGACGAGCGGACCGACGTTCTCGAGCAGTCCCTCCTGCAGCTGGGCGTAGTACGAATTGATCTGACGGGCGCGCTTTGCCGCGATCGAGACCAGTTCGTACTTCGAACCGGTGACGTTGAGCAGATCGTCGATCGGAGGATTAGTGATGCCTTCAGGCTGTGCGGGCAAGGAGATTCCCATCTAATCGGAAGTGGATATACCCATCAATGATAGGAGTTCTTCGGCCGCAGTGCGAACGTGGTCGTTCACGATGGTCACGTCGAACTCCGATTCGGCGGCCAATTCGCGTTTGGCGGTGGCCAGTCGTCGCTCCTGCTCCTCCTCCGATTCGGTGCCGCGACCGGTCAGTCGGGAGACGAGTTCCTCCCAGGTGGGCGGGGCGAGGAAGACGAAGCGTGCGTCGGGCATCTTCTCTTTGACCTGGCGGGCGCCCTGCAGGTCGATCTCGAGCAGCGCTGGGATCCCCTGTTCGAGTTTCTCCTCCACCGGTGCCGCAGGTGTGCCGTAGCGGTGGCGTCCGTGGACGACAGCGTATTCGAGCAGCCGACCCTCGGCGATGAGGGCGTCGAAGGCGTCGTCGGTCAGGAAGTGATAATGGACACCATCGATCTCACCGGGGCGCCGCGGTCTTGTCGTGGCCGACACGGAGAACCAGACTTCGGGGTGGTTCTGCCGAATATAGGTGCTGATGGTGCCTTTGCCGACGGCGGTCGGTCCCGCGAGGACGGTGAGTCGATTGTTCACAGATCTGAGGTTGTCACACTCAGGAATATTTCTCCAACAGGGCGGTCTTCTGGTGCACGCCCAGGCCTTTGATCCGCCGGGAGGTGGCGATGCCGACCTCTTCCATGGCGGCCTCGGCTCGCCGGTCGCCGACTCCGGGCAGAGCCCTGAGCAGATCGAGCACACGCATCTTCGCGAGTGCTTCGTCGTCTGCCGCCTTCTTGAGCACGGCGGCGAGATCGGTATCGCCGGTCTTCAGCGCCGACTTCACTTCGGCTCGTGCCTGACGCGCCTTGAACGCTTTGTCCAGCGCAGCGGAACGCTGTTGCGGGGTCAACGGTTCGAGTGCCACTTTGTCTCCTCTGTCACCATGAACGGGCAGGTAGGGAAGTTGTCTCAGTCTAAGACAAAATCCCTGCCGAGAGGCGATATGAGCAGAATTAATGGCGCGGCGAGCCGGAATTCATCCGCCGACGGGACACCGAATCCGGTGTCCGGACCGACCCGCGATCCGGACACCGGTGTTCAGTCCGCTGCCGTCAGCGCACGGTTGAGTGCGACGGTTGAGTCGGCGAGACCGTCGGGCCCGGCACTGAGCACTGCCCGGGACGCGGTGGCGAGCACCTGCCCCGAAGCCAGTGCTCTGTCGCCGAAGACCGCCCGCAGCTCGTCCCGGCCGGCGCCTTGTGCGCCGACGCCCGGGGCGAGGATCGGTCCCCCGCAGTCGCTGGGATCGAATCCCAGGTCTGCAGCTGCCGTGCCGATGGTCGCTCCGACGACGAGTCCGAACGGACCGGGGCCCTCGGCCGACCCCAGCGTCTGAGCATTGCGCTGCCGCACACGGGACACGATCGATCCCGCCACCGACTCACCGTCGCTTTCAGCGTGCTGAACCTCGGCACCTTCCGGATTCGAGGTCAGCGCGAGGACGAATACGCCCTTGTCGTGAGCGGCTGCGAGTTCGAACGCCGGTTCCAGGGTCCCGAACCCGAGGTAGGGCGAAACCGTGATCGAATCCGCGGCCAGCGCCGAGGCGGGGTCGAGGTAGGCCTTCGCGTAGGCGCCCATGGTCGACCCGATATCACCGCGTTTGACGTCGAGGACGGTGAGCAGCCCGGCGTCCCTGGCCGCAGCCAGGGTCTCCTCGAGAGCGGCGACTCCGGCGGAGCCGTACTGCTCGAAGAACGCGGACTGCGGCTTGATCGCAGCCACCGAACCCTTGAGTTCGGAGACCGCTCGGAGGGCGAACTCCCGTACGCCTGCGGCACTGGCCGGCAGCCCCCAGGAGGCCAGCAGATGCTCGTGCGGGTCGATGCCCACGCACAGCGGTCCGTGCTCGTCCATGGCGGCCGCCAGTCGGGGGCCGAACATCAGGCGCTCCAGTCCTGCAGGCTGCGCACGTCGAACTTCGAGTCCCGGATGACCTCGAGGGAGGTCACGGCGGCCGCGAATTCAGCGAGCGTCGTGATCAGCGGCACGGAGTTCGCGGTCGCGGCGGCACGGATCTCATAGCCGTCGGCGCGTTCCTGTCGGCCCGAGGGCACGTTGATGACCATGTCGATGGTGCCGGCGGTGAGGTAGTCGATGACCGTGCGGTCTTCGGCGTCGGCCTCGAAGTGCTTGTGCACCTGCGTGGTCTTGATCCCGTAGCGGGAGAGCACCCCCGCGGTGCCGGTGGTCGCAACGACGTCGAAGCCCATGTCGACGAGTTCCTTGACCGGCAGCACCATGGCGCGCTTGTCCCGGTCGGCTACCGAGACGAACACGGTGCCCGAGGTCGGCAGCTTCACAGACGCCCCGAGCAGTCCCTTCGCGAAGGCGGTCGGGAAGTTGTGGTCGATGCCCATGACCTCACCGGTCGAGCGCATCTCGGGTCCGAGAATCGAGTCGACGATCTTGCCTTCGACGGTGGTGAACCGACGGAACGGCAGGACCGCCTCCTTGACGGCGATCGGATGGTCGAGCGGCAGGGTGGAGCCATCGCCCTCTGCCGCCAGCAGGTCACCGCGCAGATCATCGATCGTGCGGCCCACGGCGATGAGTGCTGCCGCCTTGGCCAGCTGGGTCGACGTCGCCTTCGAGACGAAGGGCACGGTCCGTGAGGCGCGCGGGTTGGCTTCGATGACGTGGAGGACATCGGCGGCGATCGCGAACTGGATGTTGAGCAGTCCGCGCACACCCACACCCTCGGCGATGGCCTTCGTGCCCTGGCGGACGCGCTCGAGCACGTCTTCTCCCAGGGTCAGCGAAGGCAGCACGCAGGCGGAATCACCGGAATGGATTCCGGCTTCCTCGATGTGCTCCATGATTCCGCCGATGTAGACCTCGTTGCCGTCGAAGAGCGCGTCGACGTCGATCTCGATGGCGTCTTCGAGGAACCTGTCGACGAGGACCGGACGGTCCGACGAGATCTCCGTGGCGCTGGCCATGTAGTCGAGCAGCTGGGTGCGGTCGTAGACGATCTGCATTCCGCGGCCGCCGAGGACGTAGGAGGGGCGCACGAGCACCGGGTAGCCGATGTTCTCGGCGATCGCTGCGGCTTCCGACGCGGTCACCGCGGTGCCGTGCTTGGGCGCGGTGAGTCCGGCCCGTTCGAGGACGGTGCCGAACTCTCCGCGATCCTCGGCGAGGTCGATGGCTTCGGGCTGGGTGCCGAGCACCGGCACGCCCGCGGCCTTGAGTTTGTCGGCCAGGCCCAGCGGGGTCTGTCCGCCGAGGGTGCACACGACGCCGAGGACTTCGCCGGCGGCGAGCTCGGCGTGGTAGACCTCCATGACGTCTTCGAACGTCAGCGGTTCGAAGTAGAGGCGATCGGCGGTGTCGTAGTCGGTTGACACGGTCTCCGGGTTGCAGTTGACCATGATCGTCTCGAATCCAGCCGAGCCGATCGCCATGGTGGCGTGGACGCACGAGTAGTCGAACTCGATGCCCTGACCGATCCGGTTCGGTCCGGAGCCGAGGATGATCACGGCCGGGCGGTCGCGCGGCATGACCTCGGTCTCGGAGTCGTAGGACGAGTAGTGGTACGGGGTCTTGGCTTCGAATTCGCCGGCGCAGGTGTCGACGGTCTTGAACACCGGGCGCACGCGCAGGGCGTGGCGGATGCCGGTGACGACACCGGTGTCGAGGACGCGCAGGGCCGCGATCTGCTCATCGGAGAAGCCGTGGTTCTTCGCGACCCGCAGGACCTGCTCATCGAGTTCGTCGGCGTCGCGGATATAGGCGGCCACCTCATTGATGAGCTGGATCTGGTCGAGGTACCAGGGGTCGATCTCGCAGGCGTCGAAGACCTCTTCCGCGCTCAGTCCGGCGGCGAGTCCCCGCTGGACCGAATGGATGCGGTCAGCGGTGGCGTGCGAGATGGCTTCGAGGACGGATTCGCGGACGTCGTCGTCTGAGACGTCGGGCAGGTCGGCCCAGCTGAAGGAGGCGTCCTTCTGCTCGAGTGAGCGCATCGCCTTCTGCAGAGCAGTCGTGAAGTTGCGGCCCAGCGCCATGACTTCGCCGACGGATTTCATCGTCGTCGTCAGGGTCGGGTCCGCAGCCGGGAACTTCTCGAAGGTGAAGCGCGGGATCTTCACGACCACATAGTCCAGGGTCGGTTCGAAGCTGGCCGGGGTGACCTTCGTGATGTCGTTCGGGATCTCGTCGAGCGAGTAGCCGACGGCGAGCTTCGCGGCCATCTTGGCGATCGGGAAGCCCGTGGCCTTCGACGCCAGCGCCGAGGACCGGGACACGCGCGGGTTCATCTCGATGGTGATGATGCGTCCGGTCTTCGGGTCGACGGCGAACTGGATGTTGCAGCCGCCGGTGTCCACACCGACGGCGCGGATGATGGCGATGCCGATATCGCGCATCGACTGGTATTCCCGGTCGGTCAGGGTCAGTGCCGGGGCCACGGTGATCGAGTCACCGGTGTGCACGCCGACGGGGTCGACGTTCTCGATCGAGCACACGACGACGACGTTGTCTTTGTTGTCGCGCATGAGCTCGAGTTCGTATTCCTTCCACCCGAGGATCGATTCCTCGAGCAGCACCTCGTGGGTGATGGAATCTGAAAGGCCGGCACCGGCGATGCGGCGCAGATCGGCTTCGTCGTACGCCATGCCCGAGCCGAGGCCGCCCATCGTGAACGAGGGGCGGACGACGACCGGGTAGTTGAGCTCCTCGGCCGCGGCCAGCGCTTCGTCGAGAGTGTGGCAGATGGCCGATTTGGCCACCTCGGCGCCGCAGGCTTCGGCGATGTCTTTGAACTTCTGCCGGTCCTCACCACGCTGGATGGCATCGACGTCGGCGCCGATGAGTTCGACGCCGTACTTCTCGAGCACTCCGGCATCGTGCAGGGCGATAGCCGCGTTGAGCGCGGTCTGTCCGCCGAGGGTGGGCAGGAGCGCATCGGGGCGTTCCTTCTCGATGATCGTCTCGATGACCTCGGGGTCGATCGGTTCGACGTAGGTCGCATCGGCGATGTCCGGGTCGGTCATGATCGTCGCCGGGTTCGAGTTGATGAGGATGACGCGCAGGCCCTCGGAGCGCAGCACGCGGCACGCCTGGGTGCCCGAATAGTCGAATTCGCAGGCCTGGCCGATGACGATGGGGCCGGAGCCGATGACGAGGACGGATTTGAGGTCTTGTCTCAGTGGCATGGGGTGTTCTCCTTAGGCCTGGGCAGCCGAATCGGCCTGGGAAGCGGACATGAGGTCGACGAAGCGATCGAACAGATAGCTCGAATCGTGCGGGCCGGCCGCAGCCTCGGGGTGGAATTGGACGGAGAAGGCGGGAATGTCGAGGCAGGCGAGTCCCTCGACGACATCGTCGTTGAGGCACACGTGGGAGACAGTCACCCGGCCGTAGTCGGCCTTGTGCGGGGCAACGGTCTCGCCCTCCAGAGGAGCGTCGACGGCGAAGCCGTGGTTCTGCGAGGTGATCTCGACCTTGCCGGTCGTTCGGTCCATCACGGGCACGTTGATCCCGCGGTGGCCGAAGGGCAGCTTATAGGTGCCGAAGCCCAGTGCCCGACCGAGCAGCTGGTTGCCGAAGCAGATGCCGAAGAACGGAATGCCTGCGTCGAGGACGGCACGCAGCAGTTCGACCTGGTCGTCTGCGGTGGCGGGGTCGCCGGGACCGTTGGAGAAGAAGACTCCGTCGACGCCCAGCGCCTGGATCTCGGCGAAGCTGATGGTCGACGGCAGCAGGTGCACGTCGATCCCGCGTTCGGCCAGTCGTTCCGGGGTCATCGATTTGATGCCGAGGTCGACGGCGGCGACGCTGAACTTCTTCTCCCCGGTGGCGGGGACGAGGGTGGGTTCGGTGATCGAGACTTCGTCGACGAGGTTGGCTCCGGCCATCTGCGGGGAGGCCTGGACACGGGCGAGGAGTTCGGACTCGGACGCCTCGGCGGCGGGTCCGGAGAAGATGCCCACACGCATGGCGCCCTTGTCGCGCAGGTGTCGGGTCAGGGCTCGGGTATCGACGTCGGAGATGCCGACGATTCCCGACTCCTTCAGCCAGTCGACGAGGTCGCCCTCGGACCGCCAGTTCGAGGACATCCGTGAGGCGTCGCGGACTACGTAGCCGGCGGCCCAGATCTGAGCGGATTCGTCATCGGTGCGGTTGATCCCGGTGTTGCCGATGTGCGGAGCGGCCTGGATGATGATCTGTCGGTGGTACGACGGGTCGGTCAGCGTCTCCTGGTATCCGGACATGGCGGTGACGAAAACGGCCTCACCGGTGGTCTCGCCGATGCTGCCATAGGCGGATCCGTGGAAGGTCCGGCCGTCTTCGAGGACGAGGACGGCGGGTGTGGTTGAAAAGCTCATTGTGCCTCTTCGATCATTTCGCGGATGCGGTCGACGGTGGGGGTGGTGGATGCGGAGTAGCGGGTGCGGAAGCCCGTGTCGACGAGGTCGTCGCCGAGGTGCCAAGTGATGCGGATGATGCCTCCGCGTTCGACGAATTTTCCGATCATGCCGTTCGTGGTGTCCACGGAGACGATGTCGCGGCGAGGGATGAGGAAGTCCTCACGTCCGGCCAGGTCCATGATCACTCCCCCGTCGGTGACGACGAGTTCGCCGGTGGTGCGGATGCCCAGACCGTGGACGGCGACGCGTTCGAGCGGATGGCCGGCCTTCGTCGTCGACACGTAGGAGCCTTCGACGGGATCGGACACGGCCTTGATGCCCATATGGGGCTTCGGCGGAGATACGACCTCTGACTGGGCCTGTTTGCGTCGGCTCCATCCCCAGGCGATCGCGACGATCGCTGCGAGGATGACTGCGGCGACGATGAGTGTGCCTACTGTTGTGTCCATGTTGCTCCTGCCGGGTGGGGTGTTGTGAGTGCCCCTGCGGCCAATACCCGGTGGCCGTAGAAGAAGGTGTCGGTGACCTTTGCGGTCACTTCGACGCCCGCGAAGGGGTTGTTGCGTCCCTTCGTGGCGTGGTCGGCGGGCTCGATGCGGTGCGGCGCGGCCGGGTCGACCAGGACGATGTTCGCACTTGCCCCGATCTCGAGGCTGCCGTGTCCGGAGGCGCCGGTGATCCGTGCCGGTGCCGAAGACATCACACGGGCCACATCGCCGAAATCGAAGTCGTGGTCCGCCATGGCGGCGACGACGATTGACAGTGCGGATTCCATTCCGACCATGCCCATGGCCGCGGCGGTCCATTCGCTGCATTTGTGTTCGGCGGTGTGCGGGGCGTGGTCGGTGCCGACGACGTCGATCGTGCCGTCGGCCAGGGCCTCGCGCAGGGCCTGCACGTCCTTATCGGTGCGCAGCGGCGGGTTGACCTTGAACACGGGGTCGAAGGTGCGCACGAGTTCGTCGGTGAGCATGAGATGGTGCGGCGTCACCTCGGCGGTCACGGCGATCCCTCGGGCCTTGGCCCAGCGGATGAGATCGACGCTGCCTGCCGTGGAGACGTGGCAGATGTGCAGCCGTGATCCGACGTGTTCGGCCAGGAGCACATCGCGGGCGATGATCGACTCCTCGGCGACGGCGGGCCAGCCGGGCAGTCCGAGTTCGGCCGAGACCGTTCCCTCGTTCATCTGTGCGCCTTCGGTCAGGCGCGGTTCCTGTGCATGCTGGGCGATGATCCCGTCGAAGGTCTTGACGTATTCGAGGGCGCGGCGCATGAGCAGCGGATCGGAGACGCAGATGCCGTCGTCGGAGAACATCCGCACGCGCGCTTCGGATCGTGCCATGGCTCCGAGCTCGGCGAGCTGTTTGCCTTCGAGACCGGTGGTCACGGCGCCGACGGGCACGACTTCGGCAAATCCGGCGGCGCGGCCGAGGCGGTGGACCTGTTCGACGACTCCTGCGGTGTCGGCCACGGGTGCGGTGTTGGCCATGGCGTGGACGCAGGTATATCCGCCCGAGGCTGCCGACCGTGATCCGGTGAGCACTGTCTCGGCGTCCTCCTTGCCCGGTTCGCGCAGGTGGGTGTGCATGTCGACGAGGCCGGGCAGTGCCACAAGGCCTGCCGCCTCGACGGTCTCGTGATCGCCTGTGGCCAGGAGCTCGGGATCGACGATGCGTCCGTCCTGGATCGCGATATCGGCGACTCCGCGTCCGAGGACGTCGGCTCCGCGAATGAGAAAATCAGTCATTGGTCTCCTCCTGACCGGTCAGCAGACGGTAGAGGACCGCCATGCGCACGCTCACTCCGTTCTCGACTTGGTCGAGGACGAGGGCGCGGGGTGAATCCGCTGCGGCAGCGGAGATCTCGAAACCGCGGTTCATGGGGCCCGGGTGCATGATGAAGGTCGACTCCGGCAGTTTGGCCAGCCGGGACGCGCTCAGTCCCCACAGACGCGCGTATTCGCGTTCGTTGGGGAAGAAGGATTCGTGCATCCTCTCGTGCTGGACCCGCAACATCATCACGGCTGCGAAGTCCTCGGAGTTCAGGGCCGAATCGAAGTCATAGTGAACGGTCACCGGCCAGTCCTCCACTCCCCACGGCAGCAGAGTGGGTGGGGCGATGAGGTGGACGTCCGCACCGAGGCGGGCGAGCAGGTGGACGTTCGACCGGGCCACACGTGAGTGCAGGATGTCTCCGACGATGGCGACCTTCGCGCCGTCCAGTCCCTGACCGCGCGGTCCCCCGGTCACCGGCCCCGAGGCGGGGACTCCGGCCAGTGCCCGGCGCAGGGTGAATGCGTCGAGCAGAGCCTGGGTGGGGTGTTCGTGGGTGCCGTCGCCGGCGTTGACGACGGGGACGTCGATCCATCCGGTGTGGGCGAGGCGGTGGGCGGTGCCGGCTCCCGAGTGGCGGACGACGATGGCATCGGCGCCCATGGCCGAGATCGTCTGGATGGTGTCCTGGAGGCTTTCGCCCTTCGACACGGACGAGCCCTTCGCGGAGAAGTTGAGGACATCGGCCGAGAGTCGTTTGGCTGCGGCTTCGAAGGACAGTCGGGTCCGGGTGGAGTCCTCGAAGAAGAGGTTGACCACGGTGCGTCCGCGCAACACGGGCAGCTTCTTGACTTCGCGTTCGGAGACGAGAGTCATCTCCTCGGCGATGTCGAGGATGCCGATGGCGTCTTCGCGGCTGAGAGAGGCGGTGTCGAGCAGATGCTTCATTCGCGGCCTCCCGAGATGCTCACGGAGTCGTCTCCGTCGATTTCGGTCAGGGAGACGTTGACGCGTTCGCTGCTCGACGTCGGCAGGTTCTTCCCGACATGGTCGGCGCGGATGGGAAGGTCGCGATGGCCGCGGTCGACGAGGACGGCGAGACGGACCTTTGAGGGGCGGCCGACATCGGCGAGAGCGTCGAGGGCGGCGCGGATGGTGCGTCCGGAGAAGAGGACATCGTCGACGAGGACGACGGTCTTCGCATCGATTCCCGCGTTCGGGATGGAGGTGGGTTCGGGTGCCCGGTAGGAGCCGCCGCGCAGATCATCGCGGTACATCGTGATGTCGAGGCTGCCGGCGAGTTCTTCCGCTGCCTCGGGCCGCCCGGAGATCGAGGCGATCGCCTCGGCGAGTCGGTGGGCGAGCGGGACTCCGCGGCGTGGAATGCCGAGGAGGACGAGGTCATCGCTGCCCTTGTTGGATTCGATGATCTCGTGCGCGATGCGGGTGATCGCCCGCGAGATATCGGGGGCGTCCAGCACTGTTCGCTGTGTCATATTTCCCCTTCTCCGCCTCTCTGGACGGTGGTTAAAGGAGTGGTTCGATTCGATTGTAGACCCGGTGGGATGCCCACCGGCGGGCGGGTCCGGAGTGCGGACCCGCCGGCTCAGATGAGTGTCGGTTTGACGTCGAGGATGCGGGAGAGCAGCCCCGAGACGAAGCCGGGAGAATCATCCGTGGAGAACTGTCGGGCCAGGGACACTGCTTCGTCGATGGCCACCTTGTCGGGGACCTCGTCGTTGAACAGCATCTCCCAGGTTCCGATCTCCAGCAGCGACCGGTCGACGGCCGGCATCCGGTCCAGGGTCCAGCTTTCGGAGTAGGTGGAGATGATCTCGTCGATCTCCGCCTGCTTCTCAGTGATGCCCTTGACGATCTCGACCGCGTATTCCTTCATCGGGTAGTCGGGATCGTTCGACCGCATGGTGACGAGTTCGTCCATGGCCAGCCGACGCTGCCCGGCTTCGAAGAGCAGCTCAAGAGCCCGGCGACGGGCTCGGGTACGTGCCGATGCCACTTACTTGACGCGACCGAGGTAGTCGCCGCTGCGGGTGTCGACCTTGACCTTGACGCCCTCTTCGAGGAACAGGGGCACCTGGATCTCGTAGCCGGTCTCAAGGGTCGCCGGCTTCGAACCGCCGGTCGAACGGTCACCCTGGAGTCCGGGTTCGGTGTGGGTGATGGTCAGCTCCACCGAGGGCGGCAGCTCCACCGACAGCGGGGTGCCTTCGTGGAAGGAGATCTGCAGATCCTGGTTCTCGAGCATGTAGTTCACGGCGTCGCCGACGAGCTCTGCGGAGATGTTGACCTGGTCGTAGTCCTTGGCGTCCATGAACACGTAGTCGGTGCCGTCATGGTAGAGGTACTGCATATCGCGGCGGTCGACGTTCGCGGTCTCGACCTTGGTGCCGGCGTTGAAGGTCTTGTCGATGATCTTGCCGGAGATGACGTTCTTCAGCTTGGTGCGGACGAAGGCCGGTCCTTTTCCGGGCTTGACGTGCTGGAATTCGAGCACCTGCCACAGCTGGTTGTCGAGGTTGAGCACAAGGCCGTTCTTCAGGTCGTTCGTTGTCGCCACTAATTCGTCCTTCTTCGGTTCAGTCATGATCACCGAATGGTGATCGCAGTCGGCAAGGCGCACTTCACATCCCCGGGGTGCGGGGTCGACGAATGCGCCACTGGGCAAGTCTAGCAAGCCCAGCGGGAGCCTTCCATCTGGGCGGGGTCAGTTGAGGCCGAGGCCGATGCCGAGGGACACCGTCGGCGAGTCCTCGCCGATCTCCTGGTAGGCGGTGAAAAGGATGGAGGCATCGGGGATCTCGACGGTGCTGGGTTCGCCGATGTCGCTGAGCAGAACCATCCGCAGCATCGCTCCGCGGGCCTTCTTGTCCCGCTTCATCGTGTCGAGAAGCTGCGGCCAGACGTCCGAGCGGTAGCCCACGGGCAGTCCGAGCTTGCCGAGCAGCTCACGGTGGAGGTCGACGACCTCGTAGGGCAGACTCTTGATCATCGACGCCACCTCGGCGGCGAAGACCATGCCCACCGACACGGCGGCACCGTGGCGCCACTGGTAGCGCTCCTTGTGCTCGATCGCATGGCCGAGAGTGTGGCCGTAGTTCAGTATCTCCCGCCGTCCGGACTCCTTGAAGTCACCGGAGACGACTTCGGCTTTGACGCGGATGGAGCGTTCGATGAGTTCACGCAGAACGGGGCCGTGCACGTCGGCGATCTCGTCCTTCGCGTGGTTCGCCACCAGATCGAGGATCGCGGGGTCGGCGATGAAACCGGTCTTGACCACCTCGGCGAGTCCGGTGAACAGTTCGTTCTCCGGCAGGGTCCCGAGCGTGTCGAGGTCGACGAGGACTCCGGCGGGAGCATGGAAGGAGCCGACGAGGTTCTTGCCCTCGGCTGTGTTGATTCCGGTCTTGCCGCCGACTGCGGCATCGACCATGCCGAGGACGGTGGTGGGGATGTGGATGACCTTGATCCCGCGCAGCCAAGTGGCGGCGACGAATCCGCCGAGGTCGCTCACCGCTCCCCCGCCGACGGTCACGATGGCGTCGGTGCGGGTGAAATCGGATTGGCCGAGGACCTGCCAGCAGAATGCGGCGACCTGGACGTGCTTGGCCTCTTCGGCGTCGGGGATCTCCGCAGCCACGGCCTCGAGGCCGGCGGCCGCGAGGTCGTCGCGGACGGTCTCACCGGTGGTGCGCAGGGCGCGGGGGTGGATGACGAGGACCTTCTCGACGCGGTTTCCGAGCAGCTCGGGCAGTTCGCCGAGCAGTCCCTGGCCGACGAGGACGGGGTAGTTCCCGCCGGCGTCCACATTGATGCGTGTGAGGCTCATTCGTCCGTCTTCCTGATCGTTCATCGTCTTCTCTCAAGGGTCGGCCGCCGGGTAGGTGCTCGAAGTCGAGTCACCTGTTCCGTGGGCCGGATCCAGCCTAGCCCTCACAGGTGCTCGGCGGCGAAACGCCTGACCGGTTTGAACGCAGTCGTCTCACCGCCGGGCCTGTGCTCAGCTCTGCAGCCGCAGGCTCTGTGCTCAGCTCTCGTGATGGGAGCCGTCGTCCTCGGCGTGGGCGTATTTCGCGTACTCTTCGGCACGCTGCAGACCGGTGAGCACATCGACGACCCGATTGACCACCGTCGACGGCGGTGAGTTCGATGCCTGGACGCGGAAGGTCGCGACCTGCTCGTAGAGCGGTTCGCGTTCATTGACCAGCGCCAGCCAGTTCTCCACCGCGGTTCCCGCGCCGCGCAGCAGCGGCCGGTGCGGGGCCGTCAGCCGCTGTGCGACGGTGTCGACATCGATATCGATGTGCACGACCTTGATCGCCGGGTGCTTCAGCTGTGCTCGGGTGCCCGGGTTGAGGATCGCGCCTCCGCCAAGAGAGACGATGCCCGGCCGATCGAGGAGACGACGCAGAGCCCTGCGCACGACCTCGCGTTCGATGCGTCGGAAGTGATCTTCGCCGCGTTCGACGAAGATCTCCGAGATGACCCCGTACTTGTCGACGATGTTCGCATCCGTGTCCGTCAGCGGCAGGCCCAGCCGGTCGGCGAGCAGCCGACCGATCGTCGACTTCCCTGCCGCCGGCGGACCGGAGAGCACGATGCGCGAGAGCGCGGCGGGAACCGGTTCCAGGGGCGGAACCGGTTTGGGCAGCGGGGTGTGGTTCATCGGCCGATGCGGAGGTTCTCCGGAATGGCCGCGACATAGGCGTCCAGGTTCCGCTTCGTCTCGGCAACGGAGTCTCCGCCGAACTTCTCGACGACCGCCTCGGCGAGCACGAGTGCCACCATGGCTTCGGCGACGACACCCGAGGCGGGCACCGCGCACACATCGGAGCGCTGGTGGTTCGCCTTCGCAGCCTCACCGGTTTCGACGTCGACCGTCGCCAGGGCCCGCGGAACCGTGGCGATCGGCTTCATTCCCGCACGTACACGCAGCGGACCGCCGGTCGACATTCCGCCTTCGGTGCCGCCTGCACGGTTGCTCGTGCGGCGGAATCCGTCGGATCCGACTTCCAGTTCGTCATGGGCCCGGGATCCGGGACGCTTCGTGGTGAGGAATCCGTCTCCGACCTCGACGCCCTTGATCGCCTGGATGCCCATGAGGGCACCGGCCAGGCGGGAGTCGAGACGACGATCCCAATGCACATGTGAGCCCAGCCCCGGGGGCAGGTCGTAAGCAAGGACTTCGACGACTCCGCCGAGGGTGTCCCCGGCCTTCTTCGCCGCATCGATCTCGGTGACCATCGCCGCCGAGAGGTCCGCGTCGAAGCAGCGGACCGGATCGGCGTCCAGAGCCTCGACATCGGCTGCTGTCGGCAGTGCGGGCAGGGCGTCGGCAGAGTGTTCGGCTCCGCCGATGGCCACGGTGTGGGAGACGAGGGTGATGCCCAGTTCGCCGAGGAACTTCGCGGCCACCGTGCCCAGTGCCACGCGCATCGCGGTCTCACGTGCCGAGGCGCGCTCCAACACGGGGCGCGCTTCGTCGAAGCCGTACTTCTGCATGCCGACGATATCGGCATGTCCCGGGCGCGGCCGGGTCAGTGGGGCGTTGCGGGCCAATCCTTCGAGTTCGGCAGCGTCGACGGGGTCCGGACTCATCACGGATTCCCATTTCGGCCATTCGGTGTTGCCGACCTCGATCGCCACCGGTGATCCCAGGGTCTCCCCGTGGCGGACGCCGCCGAGGAGTCGCACCTCGTCGGCTTCGAACTTCATTCGGGCGCCGCGGCCATAGCCGAGTCGGCGGCGAGCCAGGCTCGCACGAATATCGTCCCTGGTGATCGGTACATGGGCGGGAAGCCCCTCAATGATCCCGGTCAGCGCTTCGCCGTGGGATTCGCCTGCAGTCAGCCATCTCAACATTCCACCGATTCTACAAAAGTATTGGGGCGAACAGGCACCCGAGCCACATGCCGGAAAGCATGGCAGGTCCGAAGGCGATGGTCACCCCGCGGATCCGCCGGGCTCGCACCGCTCCGACGAGCGCCCAGACGCCCGCGAGGAGCATCATCACCACGAGCACGAGGGCCGGTGCCCACAAGTCGAAGAGACCGGCGACGGCGAAGACGATGAACGCGAGTTTGACGTCCCCGAGCCCCATCGTCCGCGCCCGCAGCAATCGACCCAACAGGTGCAGTGCGATGAAGAAGACGAGAGCGACGAGTCCGGCGAAGAATGCCGTGAACCACATGGGCAGCTCTCCGAGCACTGAACCTGTAATGATGAGTCCCAGGGCGAGCAGCGACAGCGGGATGTTGATCCGATCGGGCAGTCTGCGTAGGCTGACGTCCGCGGTGATGAGGAATGGTGTGGCTCCGGAGGCGAGGCCGAGCAGCAGCGCGGAGATGATGCGATCGGCCGAGTTCGGCTGATCTGGGGCGAACGTCTCCCCGCTCAGCGGCGCATGGGCGCTCCACCCGGTCTCCAGTGGTGCAAGCACGGTGAGAGTGAAGACGAGCGCGGCGACTGCGGCGATGACGAGCCCGCCCAGCATCGGCCCCGGCCCTCGAGCCCATCTGGAGCCCTGCCATCGCTGCAGGTGTGCGGAGTCGTTGATCCAGACCTGCGGGGTTGCGGTGAGGATGAGTCCGCACGCCAGAGCGGCCAGAACAGTGACACCGATGGTCATCCCGTGCAGCACTCCGGTGTCCATCGTGATCCCCGGTTCAGTCCTGAGCGCGGGCGGGTGGGCCCGCGAGTGCCGCGTACATGGCCGCAGCGACCCGTGCGCTCAGATCATCTGCTGCCGGCAGGTTCTCCGCCGTCGACGGGTCCTCGGCCCTGGCTGCGTCGAGGAACATCTCGAATTGGGCGACGGCCTGTTCGACGAGCATCGCCGTGCCGTCGACGGGGTGCAGTCCGCGTGCGGCAGCTGCGGCGAGGAAGGCCGACTCGGCGGAGTACGCGACATCGAGGGCGACCCCACCGGGGGTGAGGGAATCGTCCCAGACCGGGTCGGGGGCCGCCTCGGCGGGGAGGGTGGAGATAACGATCGCCGACGGTTCGATCCGGGTCAGGTCCCCCACCGAGGCGGTCAGTCCGATCCGCTCGGCAAGGTCGATGACCCGGCGTGCACGGTCGGGGTTGCGAACGCGGAAGTCGACATGGGCGATCCCGAGATCGCGGCAGGCCACGAGCGCCGAGGCGGCCGTGGCTCCGGCACCGAGGATCGTCGCCCGACCGGCTCCCGCACCACTGTTCGCGTCAGGGCTCGCTTCCATGCGCGGCGCAATGGCGCGCACGATGCCGCGCACATCGGTGTTCGCCACCTCCACCTGACCGCTGCGGCGGACGAGTGTGTTTCCGGCTGCCGTCAGTGCCGCGGTGTCATCGACGTTCCAGCCGCGTTCAACGGCGAGGGTGACGAGTCGGTCCTTCAGCGGCATCGTCAGCGAGAACCCGATGTGGTCGGGATGGGAGTCGAGGAATCCTTCGAGTTCATCGGCTCGGAGTTCGAACCGGTCGTACTCACTGGACTCCATGCCGAGTTCCGCGAAGGCGGCGCGGTGGAGCAGCGGGGACTTCGAATGTGCGATCGGCGAACCGAGCACTGCGGCGCAGATCCTCACCTGTTAACCGTTGTCCTTGTTGTGCTCACGCAGCCACTTGCGGTAGATCTCGACGTTCTTCTTGTGGTCCTCGAAGTTGTCGGCGAACTTCGTCTCCCCCGTGTCCGGGTTCGTTGCGACGAAGAACTGCCAATCACCGTCGGCGGGTTCGAGCGCTGCCTCGACGGCGCCCTGGCTCGGCGAGTTGATGGGTCCGGGAGGCAGGCCCTTCTTCTTGTACGTGTTGTACGGCGAGTCGGACTGGCGTTCCTTCTTCGTCGTCGTCAGATCGGAGCGGGCGCCGTGGATATAGGCCACGGTCGCATCCGATTGGAGCAGTCCACCGGTCTGCGACTTCTCGGAGATGCGGTTGAGGAAGACCCTGGCCACCTTCGAGCGCACTTCGGGGTCGCCCGGGGATTCCTTCTCCACGAGGCTGGCCAGGGTGAGGATGCGGTTGGCGTCCTTGTTCTCGATTCCCAGTTCGTCGAGTTCGGTCTCGGTCTTGTCGACCATCTCCTGGACGATGTCCTCGGCGGTCTTCTGCTTGTTCAGGTCGTACGTCGCCGGGTACAGGTAGCCTTCGAGACTCGGAGAGTCGATCTCGAGGCCGTAGTCCTTCGGGGTCTTGTCGTCGAGGGCCTTGTCGACCTCGTCGGCGTTCATTCCCGATTCGATCATGATCGACTTGATCTCTTCGACCTGCTTGCCTTCGGCGACAGTGATCTTCGGCGGGGCGATGGGATTGATGAGCGCTTCGACCGCGGCCTTCGAACTCATCTTCTCCCGCATCGTCCAGGTTCCGGCCTGGATGGTCGCGTCACGGCGTTCGATCTCGTCGAGGAAGGGTTCGGAGTTCATGATCACTCCAGCTTCGACGAGCTGGTTGGCGACGGTGCGGGCCGAGGAGCCGGGCGCGATCTCGATCGAGACCTCGTTCGTGCCCTGGCCCTCGTAGTCGCCTTTCGGTCCGAATAGGTCGTCGAAGACTCCCCCAGCTGCACGCACACCGAAGAATCCCCCGATGCCGAAGACGAGGATGCAGATGATCACGATCGTCGTCGTCCGGCGCCGGCGCATCATTCTGCGCCGTTTCTTCGCGCGCACTTCTGCGCGGGTCAGTCCTTCGTCGGACGAGAACTCTTCGGTGATGGGACTCATTCGTCATTCTCCTCGTCGGGCATCTCACGGCCGGCGGGGACACCGGTGTTGTGTTCGTACTCGAGGGCGTTCTGGAGGATGATCACGGCGGCTTGGGCATCGACGATCTCGCGTCGCTGGCGTGATGATTTGCCGGCCGCAGCGAGAGCGTGGTGGGCCTCGACCGTGGTGAAGCGTTCGTCGACGAGCCGGACGGGGGTGCCGGTGGCCGCTGCGATCCGGCGGGCGAATTCCAACGCCGAGGTGGCTGCGGCCCGGGCTGCTCCGTCGAGGGACTTCGGGTCCCCCACGAGGAGTTCGATGGGTTGGTATTCGTCGACGATGTCGCGCAGCTGTCGCAGCGCCGCCGGTTCGTCTTTACGACGGACGACGGTGAGCGGGGTGGCCAGAATCCCGTCGGGGTCGCTGGAGGCGACACCGATCCGCACGGAACCGATGTCGAGACCCAGCCGACGACCTCGGCGGAAACTCACTGGATGGCTGCCTTGACCGCCGCGATGGCAGACGGGATCGCCGCGGGGTTGCTTCCCCCGCCCTGTGCGAGATCGGGCTTGCCGCCGCCTCCGCCGCCGAGTTCGCCGCAGGCCAGCGATACGAGCTTGCCGGCCTGGAGTCCGGCGGTCCGGGCCGCCTCGGTGGTGGCGATGACGACGACGGGTTTGCCGTTGCTGACTCCGATGCCGACGATCACGGCCTGGCGGTCGGAGACCCGATTGCGCAGGTCGGTGACCAGGGTGCGGATGTCTCCGGCGTTGGCGATGTCGCCGAGTTCGGCCTGCACGAAGAGGGTCTGGCCCACGGTCTGTGCTTCGTCGAGGAACTTCCCGGCCGAGGCCAGCAGCTGCTGGGCGTTGAGGCGGGCGATCTCCTTCTCTGCATCCTTGAGACGGCTCATCAGGTCGGACACGCGTGATGTGACATCGGTGCCGGGGACCTTGAGCATCTCCGAGAGCGAGGACACGATGGTCCGTTCGGCGGCCAGGGACCGGAAGGCGTCCATTCCGACCGCGGCTTCGATGCGCCGGACTCCGGAGCCGACGGAGGCTTCGGAGAGCACGGAGATCGGGCCGACTTCGGCGGAGGCTCCGACGTGGGTGCCGCCGCAGAGTTCGCGGGAGAAGGGGCCGCCGATGTCGACGACGCGTACGACGTTCGGGTACTTCTCGCCGAAGAGCGCCATGGCGCCGGACTTCTTCGCATCGTCGAAGGACATGTATTCGGTGCCGACTTCGTAGTTCGAGCGCACCGCGAGGTTCGCCACCTCTTCGATCTCGGACCGCATCTGGGTGCTCGGGGCTTCGGGGAACGAGTAGTCGAAGCGCATGTATCCGGGCTGGTTGAGCGAGCCGGCCTGCACAGCGTGGCTGCCGAGGATCTCGCGCAGCGCGGCGTGGACGAGGTGGGTGGCGGTATGGGCCTGTGCGCCTTGGAACCGGTGGTCGTGGTCGACGGCGGCGAGCACTTCGTCGCCGACGCGCAGCTCTCCGTCGATGACTTCGACACGGTGGGCCGGCAGGCCCTTGACCGGATTCTGCACGTCGGTGACGCGGGCGGTGAAGCCGTGGCCGGAGATGAGTCCGACATCGGCGCGCTGGCCGCCCGATTCGGCGTAGAACGGGGTCAGGTCGAGGACGACGTCACCGCTCTGGCCGGTGGTGAGCACTTCGGCGGCGACACCGTCGGTGACGATTCCGCGGACTCGGGAATCGGCTTCGAGCCGGTCGTAGCCGACGAATTCGCTGGCACCGTCTTCGAGCAGGGCCGAATAGGCCGACAGGTCGGCGTGGCCGCCGCCTTTCTTCGCTTTGGCATCGGCCTTGGCGCGGGTGCGCTGCTCGCTCATCAGTTCACGGAACCCGGACTCGTCGACGTTCAGTCCGGCTTCGGACGCCATTTCGAGGGTGAGATCGATGGGGAATCCGTGCGTGTCATGGAGGGCGAAGGCGATGTCTCCGCTGATGGTCTTGTTGTCACCGCTCAGCGACTGTGCGGCATTCGCGAACAGTTGGGTGCCGGATTCGAGGGTGCGCAGGAACGCCTTCTCCTCGGCGAAGGCGACCCGGGAGATCCGGTCGAAATCGGTTTCGAGTTCCGGGTAGGACAGCTTCATGGCCTGCATGGATACCGGCAGCAGCTCGGGCAGGACTTCTTCCTTGACGCCGAGAAGCCGCATGGCGCGCACGGCGCGGCGAAGCAGGCGGCGGAGGATGTAGCCGCGGCCTTCGTTGCCGGGGCGGACTCCGTCGCCGATGATGATCAGGGCCGAACGGACGTGGTCGGCGACAACGCGCAGCTGCACATCGGCGAGCTCGTCCTCGCCGTAGTTCCGACCGGCAAGGCGGCTGGCGGCTTCGATGACGGGGAAGACCTCGTCGATCTCGTACATGTTCTCCACGCCCTGGAGCAGGAAGGCGACACGTTCGAGTCCCATACCGGTATCGATGTTCTTCGCGGGCAGGTCGCCGGCGATGTCGAAGTCGACCTTCGAGCGGACCTCGGAGAGTTCGAACTCCATGAACACGAGGTTCCAGATCTCGATGTAGCGGTCTTCGTCGGCCACGGGTCCGCCTTCGACGCCGTAGGCGGGGCCGCGGTCGAAGTAGATCTCGGAGCAGTAGCCGCCGGGGCCGGGCTGTCCGGTGTGCCAGAAGTTGTCTTCGTTGTCGCGCAGCTGGATGCGCTCACGGGGAATGGAGGTCTCTTCGAGCCACATGTCGATGGTCTCGGCATCGTCCTCATGCACCGTCGACCAGAGACGTTCGGGATCGAAGCCCAGTCCGCCCTCGGCGACGGGGTTCGTCAGCAGTCCCCAGGCGAACTTGATGGCGTCGCGCTTGAAGTAGTCGCCGAAGGAGAAGTTGCCGTTCATCTGGAAGAAGGTGCCGTGGCGGGTCGTCTTGCCGACCTCTTCGATGTCTCCGGTGCGCACGCACTTCTGCACGCTGGTGGCGCGGTTGAACGGCGCCGGTTCGCGACCGGTGAGGTAGGGAATGAACTGCACCATTCCTGCGATGTTGAACAGGATGGACGGATCGGAGCTGATCACCGACGCCGAGGGGACCACGGTGTGCCCGTTCGCTTCGAAGTAGTCCAACCAGCGTTGTTTGATCTCTGCCGTCTTCAATCCAAGGCCTTTCAGATATTGCCTGTGCGTCGCCCGGCTGGTGAGCCCGACGCGACACCTACTCGTGCGTACCCGCACTTACCAGGGACTAGTTTAATGGGTCAGTCGCAATATGCGAGATGGCGCGGCGTGCCGTGAATGCACGACTGCCCGGAACCAAGAGGTCCCGGGCAGTCGTGGTGGCGCGATGCGCTGTGTTCAGCAGATCAGCGCGAGTAGAACTCGACGACGAGCTGAACGTCACAGGTGATCGGCACCTCTTCGCGCTTCGGGGCGCGCAGCAGTGTTGCCTGCAGGCCCTCGAGGTTCACGTTGAGGTAGCCCGGCGTTGCGGGCAGGACGTCCTTGTGACCACCGGCGGCGGCGACCTGGAACGGATCCATCGAAGCCGAGCGCTCGTGCACCTGGATGGTCTGGCCTTCCTTCACGCGGAAGGAGGGACGGTCAACGCGCTGTCCGTCGACCGTGATGTGACGGTGCACGACGAACTGACGGGCCTGGGCCATGGTGCGGGCGAAGCCCGAACGCAGGACGAGGGCGTCGAGGCGCATTTCGAGGAGCTCGACCATGGTCTCACCGGTCAGGCCGGGGAGGCGGTTGGCTTCCTTGTAGGTCTTGAGCATCTGAGCCTCGCGGATGCCGTACTGCGCGCGCAGACGCTGCTTCTCCTTGAGGCGGACCGAGTAGTCGCTGTCGTTGCGACGACGGGCGCGGCCGTGCTCACCTGGAGGGTAAGGGCGACGCTCGAAGTACTTCTCGGCCTTGGGTGTCAGAGCAATGCCGAGGGCGCGCGAGAGGCGCGTCATGCGGCGATTACGTGCTGGTGCTGGCACTGTATTACCTTTCATCAATGTGTTCTGTCACGAAGGGCCCCTGAGGTTCTCGCCCCGAACGCGACTGTTGTTTCCCCGGATGGGAAAGAGGGATTGAGCGTCGAGATCCGCTCGCACCGACCGCCTTTAGCTTGCAGGCACAACAGCTGTCTATCTTAGCGGGTGCAGGCGAACCGTGGCAAAGCGGATCGGCGCATCCGCGGATGTGATCTTCCCGACTGTTTCCGACGGCCCGTGCCGGCCGAACGGCTGATCTGCGCTCACTTCAGTCACTGCCGGCAGCCGTCTTCGTGGCTGTCGATGGCGGCATCGGCAACGGCCGCTCCGGATCCGCTGTAGATGTTGATCACGGCGTGAACGCCCTCGGATTCGAAATGCTCGGCCTGGTCGGGACGTTGGACGACGGCGGCGATGGTTCCGGGGAAGCCGGCGATGCGCAGCTGTTCGAGGGCGAAGGTGTTCGAGTCGTGCAGCGCCATGGCCAGCACCACGGTATGGGCGCTGCCGCCGACGACGAGGCGATGCCAGAATTCGTGGTCGGTGGCGTCGCCTTCGAGCACGTTGAACTCGTCGGCACGCAGAGCTTCGACGACGGTGAGGTCGTTGTCGATGCCGATGACGCTGCGGTCGCCGCGTTCGACGAAGCGTTCGTAGGCGCCGCGGCCGATGCGGCCCATGCCGAGGACGACGACTTCCGCGTCTCCGGTGTCCAGCGGTCGGTCTTTTGCCCGCAGTCGGCTCTCGTTCTCGTCCGGCAGGATCGCGTCGAGCTTCGCGACGATCTGGAGGCTGTAGGCATTGGCCAGCGAGGACCCGATCATGCCGAGGGCCACGGCGAGGGCGATGATGGTCAGCCAGTTGTCTTCGAAGAGTCCGTTGTCGACGCCGACGGCGACGACGATGAGTGCGAATTCGGAGAAGTTGCTCAGTGCCAGGCTCGTGCGCACGCTGGTGCGGTTGCGCAGACCGAAGAGCCTCCCCATGAGGTAGAAGCTCGCGAAGTTGAACGGCAGCAGGATGACGCACAGCAGCAGCGCCATGAACAGGTCCGACCAGGTGGGGACCGCTTGGAGTCCGATGACGACGAAGAACCCGACGAGAAAGAGCTCCTTGACGCTGAACAGGGCCTTCGACATCTCGACGGCTCGTGAGTGAGTGGAGAAGAGCAGGCCGAGCACCAAGGCTCCGAGGTCGCCGTGGATGCCGACGGATTCGAAGGCGACGTAGCCGGGCCCCAGGGCCATGACGACGCCGAAGAGGACGAGCAGCTCTCCGCGGCCGGCACGGTCGAGGATCCGTCTCAGCACCCAGACTGCGGGGACGAGCAGGACGAGGGCGAAGGCCCACGGACTCAGGGGCTCTTCACCGGCGATCGTGATGAAGGCGACGGCCGCGAGGTCCTGGAGGACGAGGATCGCGATGGCGATCTGACCGTAGTAGGACCCGTCGTCGGAGCGGTCTTCGAGCACTTTGACGACGAGCACCGTGGAGGAGAACGAGAGGGCGAAACCCAACAGCGCCAAGGTGCCCACTCCCCCGCCGATGGCGACCATGCCGATGGCCGCGGCCGCTCCGATCGTCCCCGCACCGAGGAGGACCACCGTGACCATGTGCAGCGCAGCTGTGCCGTGGGCTTCGGGTTGGAGCAGGGAGCGCAGATCGAATTTCAGTCCGATCGTGAATAGGAGCAGGACGACTCCGATGTCCGAGACCTGCTGGAGTCCCGCGAAGGCGGTGAAGCCGAAGACGTGGAGGAGAAACCCGGCTGCGAGGAATCCGACGAGCGGCGGGATGCGCAGCTCATGGGCGATGAGTCCGAGCGCCAGCGCGGCGGCGATGGTGATGACGATGTCTGCCATGCCGTCCTCCTCGATCGGCGCCGTCCGCGACGGTTCTGTCCGTCACCGCGTCTGACTACAAAGTTATCAGGGCCGCAGCAGCCGCCTGAGGTTTTCGAGCCTTTCGGCCATGCTGCGTTCCATTCCGTTCGTGCTCGGCGTGTAATAGCTCTTTCCGCGCAGGGACTCGGGCAGATACTCCTGGTCGGCGACTCCGTGCGGATAGTCGTGCGAGTATTTGTACCCCTCACCGTGTCCGAGCTCTTTCGCGCCCGGGTAGTGGGCGTCGCGCAGATGCATGGGCACCTGTCCGGCGAGTCCGTTCTTCACGTCCGCGATCGCGGCGTCGAGCGCTCGGTAGCTCGCATTCGACTTCGGTGCCAGGGCCAAGTAGGTGACCGCTTCGGCCAGCGGAATCCGTCCTTCGGGCATGCCGATATTCTGCACTGCCGTCGAGGCGGCCACCGCGATGGGCAGCGCCTGCGGGTCGGCCATGCCGATGTCCTCGGCCGCGGAGATGACGACGCGGCGGGCGATGAAGCGCGGGTCCTCACCCGCGACGATCATCCGCGCCAGATAGTGCAGGGCCGCGTCGACATCGGAGCCGCGAATGGATTTGATGAACGCGGAGACCACGTCGTAGTGCTGGTCGCCGTTGCGGTCATAGCGCAGAACGGTCTCGCTGCTCGCTTCCGCGCATGCGGATTCGGTGATCGAGATCGGTTCGTCGCCCGTCTCCTCCGCTTGGGCGGCCGCGATTCCGGCGGCGGCTTCGAGGACGGTCAGCGACCGGCGGGCGTCGGCACCGGCGATGCGGACGATGAAGTTCCGGGCATCCTCGGTGAGGGTGAACTGCCCGGCCAGCCCGCGATCGGATTCGACGGCACGGTCGAGCAGATTGCCGACCGCCTCGTCGTCGAGCGGACGCAGGGTGAGCATGAGCGACCGCGACAGCAGGGGCGAGATGACGGAGAACGACGGGTTCTCCGTGGTCGCGGCCACGAGCACGACGAGCCGGTTCTCCACTGCGGGCAGCAGGGCGTCCTGCTGGGCCTTGGAGAAGCGGTGGATCTCGTCGAGGAACAGCACCGTCGTGCGGCCGTACATCTCCCGTTCGCGGCGGGCGTTCTCGATGACCTGCCGTACGTCCTTGACGCCGGCGGTGATGGCGGAGAGTTCGACGAAGGTGCGGCCCGGGGCGTGGGAGATGACATGGGCCAGCGTGGTCTTTCCGACTCCGGGCGGGCCCCACAGGATCACCGAGGAGGCTCCCGCCCGGTCTCCCCCGCTGGCTTCGACGAGTTGGTTGAGCGGGGATCCAGGGAAGGTCAGGTGTTCCTGACCGACGACCTCGTCGAGGGTCCGCGGACGCATCCGCACAGCGAGCGGGTCAAGGGCGCGCCCCGAGGAGGACCCGGAGGAACCGGCGAAGCCCGGACCAGGGGAATCCTGGTCCGGGCCGTCGGAGAACAGATTGGGTTCTTGGCTCATCAGGCCTCGGCGTCGTCGTCTTCCGGTTCGAAGTCGACTCCGGCCTCGGCGCGCTGGGCGTCGGTGATCGGGGCCGGTGCCTGCGTCAGCGGATCATAGCCGCCGCCGGACTTCGGGAAGGCGATGACCTCACGGATCGAGTCGACCCCGGCCAGCAGGGACACGATGCGGTCCCAGCCGAAGGCGATGCCGCCGTGCGGGGGCGCACCGAACTTGAAGGCTTCGAGGAGGAAGCCGAACTTCTCTTCGGCCTCTTCGGCGGAGATGCCCATGATCTTGAAGACGCGTTCCTGCACATCCTTGCGGTGGATGCGGATGGAACCGCCGCCGATCTCGTTGCCGTTGCACACGATGTCGTAGGCGTAGGCCAGAGCCGCACCCGGGTCCTGTTCGAGGGTGTCGAGGAATTCGGGCTTCGGTGCGGTGAAGGCGTGGTGGACGGCCGTCCACTGGCCGCCGCCGACCGCGACGTCTCCGGCTGCCTGAGCTTCGGCGGCCGATTCGAACAGGGGCGCGTCGACGACCCACACGAATGCCCAGTCGCCGTCCTTGATCAGGCCGGTGCGCTCAGCGATCTCGTTGCGGGCGGCGCCGAGGAGGGCGCGGGAGGAGTTCGCCTCACCGGCGGCGAAGAAGATCGCGTCGCCCGGCTGCGCACCGGCCGCCTCGGCGAGTCCTGCCTTCTCCTCATCGGAGATGTTCTTGGCCACAGGGCCGGCCAGGGTTCCGTCTTCGCCGATGAGCACGTAGGCCAGTCCCTTGGCGCCGCGCTGCTTGGCCCAGTCCTGCCAGCCGTCGAGCTGACGGCGCGGCAGCGATCCGCCGCCGGGGTAGACGACGGAGCCGACGTAGGGCGACTGGAATACGCGGAACGGGGTGTCCTGGAAGAACTCGGTGAGGTTGTGCAGTTCGAGGCCGAAGCGCAGGTCCGGCTTGTCAGAACCGTACTTCTCCATCGCCTCGTGGTAGGTGATGTGCGGGATCGGCGTGGTGATGTCGTAGCCGATGAGCTTCCACAGCGCGGTGAGGATCTCCTCGGCCAGAGCGATGATGTCCTCCTGCTCGACGAAGGAGGCTTCGATGTCGAGCTGGGTGAACTCGGGCTGACGGTCGGCGCGGAAGTCCTCATCGCGGTAGCAGCGCGCGATCTGGTAGTAGCGTTCCATGCCGGCAACCTGGAGCAGCTGCTTGAACAGCTGCGGCGACTGCGGCAGGGCGTACCAGGAGCCCGGCTTGAGGCGAGCCGGGACGAGGAAGTCGCGGGCGCCTTCCGGTGTGGACTTCGTCAGGGTCGGGGTCTCGACCTCGACGAAGCTGTGCGCGTCGAGGACGGAGCGTGCGGCCTTGTTGACGTCGGAGCGCAGACGGATCGTTTTAGCCGGGCCCGAACGGCGCAGGTCGAGGTACCGGTAGCGCAGGCGGGTCTCCTCGCCCACGGCTCCGGAGTCCTCGGCGTGGTCGGAGACCTGGAACGGCAGAGCCGCAGCCTCGGAGAGCACCTCGACAGTGGTGTCGATGACTTCGATCTCGCCGGTGGGCAGGTTCGCGTTCGTGTTGCCCTCGGGGCGGACCGACACGGTGCCCGTGGCCTTGACAACGGTTTCGTTGCGCAGCTGGTGGGCATCGTCCTCACGGACGACGACCTGCACGATTCCCGAAGCGTCACGCAGATCGATGAAGGCGACACCTCCATGATCGCGACGACGATCGACCCACCCGGTGAGGGTGACGGTTTCTCCTGCGTTCGCGGCTCGCAGGCTTCCGGCTTCGTGGCTTCGCAGCACCTAGGGCTCCTTTGTGATGTTGTGGTCTAGCGCGTGAACAATGATAGTCGCCCTGCGCTCAGCTCCGGTACACGCGGGGCCAGAGGTCGTCCTCTGCCGGAGTCCACGTGTCCGGATCAGCCGTGGTCTGCTCTCCCGAGCGGATGTCCTTGACCTCGTGACCGGATTCACCGTCGGTGAACCAGACGAACGGAATGTCACGGCGTTCGGCGTAGCGGATCTGCTTGCCGAATTTCGCCGCGTTCGGCGAGACCTCGCAGGGGATGTCCCTGGACCGGAGCGTCGCGGCCACGGCGTCGGCCTCGCTGCGTCGGGCCTCCTCGGTGACGGCGATGACGACCGCCGAGGGGGTGCCGCGGGTGGCGCGGACCTGTGATTCCTCGCCGAGGATGAACGCCATGAGGCGGGAGACGCCGATGGACATGCCCACCCCGGGATAGTTCTTCTTCCCCACGGTCACCAGCGAGTCGTAGCGACCGCCGGAGGACACGGAGCCGAGCTCTTCGTGGCCGATCAGCTGGGTCTCATAGACCGCTCCCGTGTAGTAGTCGAGACCACGGGCGATCTTGAGCTGGGCGACGACGACGCCCGGAGCGCGTTCGGCCGCGGCTCGCAGCAGGGTCGTCAGCGATTCGAGTCCCGCGTCGAGCAGCGGGTGCTCGACCCCGAGGGCACGCACCTCGTCGGCGAAGTCCGGAGAGTCCGATTCGATGGCGGCGAGCTTGAGGCACAGCTGCTGCTGCTCCTCATCGGCTCCGGCTTCGGAGGCAAGCAGCTTGCCGACCTCTTCGGGACCGATCTTGTCGTACTTGTCGAGGCAGCGCAGCACGGCCTGGATGTTCGTCAGTCCGATTCCCCGTGCGAAGCCTTCCAGAAGCCTGCGGTCGTTGACGACGATCTTGATACCGGGCACGCCGAGCGGGGCGAGCCGGGAGAACGCATCGGCCACGGCCAGGGGGATCTCGACCTCGAAGTGTCCGGGCAGCTCACCATCGGCGATGACGTCGATATCGGCCTGGATGAACTCACGGTAGCGGCCGGCCTGTGGGCGTTCGCCGCGCCAGACGGGCTGGACGCGGGCTGCCTTGAACGGGAAGCTCAGGTCGTTCGCGTTGTCGGCGATATAACGGGCCAGCGGCACCGTGAGGTCGAAGTGGAGGCCGAGCGGATTGCGTTCGGCGCCTTCGGAGTGGAGTCGGGAGACCGCGAAGATCTCCTTGTCGATCTCTCCGTCCTTGGCCAGTTGGCTGATCGGCTCGACGGCGCGGTGGTTGAGGGCGGAGAACCCGTGCAGGGCGAAGGTGTGTTCGAGCGTGTCGATGATGGCCTTCTCGATCACGCGTTCGGCCGGGAGTCGTTCCGGGAATCCGGACAGACGGGCTGACTTCGCCATGGTGCTCCTTGCTTTCGGTGCTGGTGCGATGCCATGCGGCACCGCTGGTTCGTGTGGTGTCTGTTTCGGGTGGTGTCGGGTGAAGCTCAGCGGACGAGCCCGGACGCGTGGGTCCGGCTTTTCGGTGGCGGAGGCTTCAGAAGAACGGATTCGTTGCGAGTTCCGTGCTCACGCGGGAGGCCGGGCCGTGTCCAGGATAGATCGGCACGTCCGGGAGCGTGGCGAATGCCCGCAGTGACTCCTGCATCGCCTGCGGGTCTCCCCCGGGCAGGTCGACGCGGCCGATGGCTCCGGCGAAGACGACGTCGCCGGTGAAGATGACCTCTTCTTCGCCGTCGACGACGCGCAGCAGGATGGAGCCTTCGGTGTGGCCGGGTGCGGCGACCGCGGTGATGGTCAGCCCGGCGATTTCGAAGCTCTGCCCGTCGGTGACGTCATCGGCTTCGGGAGCGTTCCAGTCCTGAACGAGCGGAGCGAGCATCGCCGCGAACTGCGGGTTGAGCGTCGTCGCCGGCGAGTCCAGACGGTAGCGGTCGGGAGCGCCGAGGTACACGGGCACATTCCAACGTGCGAGCACATTGGTCAGGCCCAGAATATGGTCGGGGTGACCGTGGGTGAGGAAGATCGCCCGCGGCTCCAGTCCCTCCTCGCTCAGCAGCTTCTCAAGCCCCGGGGCACAGTCGTATCCGGAGTCGATGAGAATGCAGTCGCTGCGTCCTGCAGCGCGTACCGCGTAGCAGTTGACGTCGAGGAATTCGGCGTTGGTCGAGAACACATCCATGTGCAAAGTCTATCTACACGCGCGCCGATGGTTATGCTGGGATAACGTCTATCCCACAATCGAGTGATCGGCGGGTGGAATGCCCCGCCGGTTCGACCGATGGAAACAAGGTGAGAACCATGTCGACCCCGACACCGAAGCCGACCCCCCGTCCGTCGTCGCTGCCGCGTCCGCAGGCCGCACAGGTGGTCAATGCCAGCCATATCGACCACGAGGCCGAGGTGGCTCGCGCGGTGACGCATGGTCGTGCCGATGCGGACGGCAATGTGTTCGTCACCACCGCCGACGGTGAGCGAGCCGTCGGTCAGTACCCGGACGCCACTCCCGAGGAAGCTCTCGAGTACTTCGCGAAGAAGTACGTCGAACTCGCCGAGAGCGCGGTCCTGCTGCGCAACCGGCTGTCCGCCGGCGCTCCCGGCCGTGAGGTCGTCTCAGCGGCGAAGTCGCTGCAGGAGACGCTGCCGGAAGCCAACGTCGTCGGCGATCTCAAGGGTCTGAGCGCCACGCTCGACACCCTCATCTCCGATGCCGAGGCCACTGAGTCCCGACAGGCTGCTCGCGCTCAAGCCGCGAAGCTGGCCGCTGCGGAGGACCGTGAAACTCTCGTCGTGGAAGCCGAGACCCTGGCAAAGCAGGACCCGTCGAAGATCCAGTGGAAGCAGTCGGGTGCGCGCCTGCGTGAGCTCTTCGCCCAGTGGAAGGACATGCAGCGCAGCGGTCCGCGTCTGCCTCGTGCCGTCGACCAGGAGCTGTGGGGCCGGTTCTCACAGGCTCGGAACACCTTCGAGCACAAGCGAAAGGAGTTCTTCGCAGAGCTCGACAAGGTCAATGCCGAAGGCAAGCGGATCAAGGAGAAGATCGTCGCCGAGGCGGAGTCGCTGTCGGCCTCGACCGATTTCCGCACCGTGTCCCAGAAGTACAAGGACCTGATGAGCCAGTGGAAGCGAGCCCCGCGTGCGTCCCGCAAGGACGATGACGCACTGTGGGCACGGTTCCGTGCGGCACAGGACGTGTTCTTCTCCGCCCGTGACGCGGAGAACGCCGCCTTGGACGAGGAGTTCAAGGGCAACCTCGTCGTCAAGGAAGAGCTGCTGAAGAAGGCTCAGGCGCTGCTGCCGATCACCGATCCGGTGGCGGCAAAGCGCGAGCTGCGCACCATCCAGGACCAGTGGGAGGAAGCCGGAAAGGTTCCTCGTGCCGATGTGTCCCGGATGGAGAACGGACTGCGCGATGTCGAACGTGCACTTGCCGATGCCGAGGAAGCCGCGTGGCAGCGCAGCAACCCGGAGACGAAAGCCCGCACCTCGGGTGCTCTCAGCCAGCTCGACGAATCGATCGTCGAACTCGAGAAGAAGCTCGAGACCGCGAAGTCCGGCGGCGATGAGAAAGCCGTCGCCGAGGCGCAGGAGGCTCTTGACGCCCGCCGCGCCTGGAGGGATCAGCTCGCACAGACCGCCGCAGAGCTCGACTGAGGCCGCGGTCCTCATCCACAGCTTCTGACGTTCGAGTCAGCGCCTGTCCACAGGCGCTCACCGGAGTCTTGTCAACGCCTCCGTACCCGACGATAGTTCGAGTATGGAGGCGTTGTTTCACCTGCGGGACTTCGGGTACGAGCAGCTCACCGAGCTCACCCTCGACGGCCTGCTCATCCGACTGACCGAATCGACCTGGGTGCGCAAAGGCGCGATCCTCTCCCCTGCGGAACGCATGGCCGCCCTGCATTCGCTCATCCCGCCCGGCCTCGCACTCTCGCACGACAGCGCCTGGTGGGTGCATCGCGGTCTCGGCCGGGCTCCGGCTCCGCTGAACTTCATCACTCTGCCCCGACGACGATGGATCGCCGATGACGGTTTCGACGTCCATGAGACGACTCTGGCCGACGACGATTGGTGCCTCATCGACGGGCTGCCCATCACCACGGAGGAGCGCACGCTCTACGATCTGCTCTTCCCGCACTTCCGTTTCCGGAACGCAGAGTCGCCGCGCGCGCTGCGGGGAATCATCGCGGAGATCCCCACCGGTCTGCGCCATCGCCTCCGGGACTACCTCACCGAGGTGGCCCGACGGCCGTTCGTCGCCCAGATGCGTGCGGTGTTGGACAGGGAGGATCAGCCGCCGGAGATGCGGTAGACGTCGAAGACCCCTTCGACCTTGCGCACGGCGGAGAGCACCGTGTCCAGATGGCTGGCGTCGCTCATCTCGAAGACGAACTTCGATTGCGCCACACGAGCCCGCGAGGTGCCGACCGACGCGGACAGGATGTTCACATGGGTCTCGGTGAGCACCTTCGTGATGTCGGAGAGCAGACCGGCCCGGTCGAGAGCCTCGACCTGGATCTGGACGAGGTAGATGCCGCTCGTCTTCTCGCCCCAGGACACCTCGACCATGCGTTCGGGTTCGCGTTTGAGGGAGGTCACGTTCGGGCAGTCAACTCGATGCACGGAGACACCTGAGCCGCGGGTGACGAAGCCGAGGATCTCGTCGCCCGGCACCGGCGTGCAGCAGCGGGCGAGCTTGACGAGCACATCGTCGACGCCTTTGACGATGACGCCTTCGGACGAGGAATGGTGTCCCGAGGACTGGCCGGTGCGGTTGCGCGGCTCCGGCGGCAGCACGACCGAATCGTCGTCCTCCCCGACTTCCTTGGCCAGCAGGTCGACGACGTGCTGGGCCGAGGACACTCCGTTGCCGATCGCGGCATAGAGGGCGCTGACATCGGGCAGCCGCATCTCCGTGGCGACGACTTGGAGAGCCTCCTGGCTCATCAGTGAGGCCGCGGAGATCGAGTGGCGGCGCATTGCTCGGGCGAGCTGTTCGCGGCCGTTCTCGATCGCCTCTTCGCGGCGCTCCTTCGAGAACCACTGGCGGATCTTGCTGCGCGCACGCGGGCTCTTGACGAAGCCGAGCCAGTCGCGGCTTGGTCCGGCGTTCTCGTCCTTCGAAGTGAAGACCTCGACGGAATCGCCGTTCTTCAGCTCCGTGTCCAAGGCGACCAGACGACCGTTGACCCGGGCGCCCATGGTCTTGTGTCCGACCTCGGTATGCACGGCATAGGCGAAGTCGATGGGGGTGGCACCGGAGGGCAGGCTCATCACCTCGCCCTTGGGAGTGAAGACGTACACCTCCTTCGAATTCACCTCATAGCGGAGGCTGTCGAGGAATTCGTCGGGATCGGAGACCTCACGCTGCCAGTCGAGCAGCTGACGCAGCCAGGCGGCGTCGTCGACTTCTCCGGCATCGGAGACCTTGACCGACCGTGCGGTGTTCGAGGTCACGGCCTTCGAGGACTTGCCCAGGTCCTTGTACTTCCAGTGGGCGGCGACGCCGAATTCTGCGCGCCGATCCATCTCGTGGGTCCGGATCTGGATCTCGACGGGTTTGCCGGCCGGCCCGATCACCGTGGTGTGCAGGCTCTGGTACATGTTGTACTTCGGCATCGCGATATAGTCCTTGAACCGTCCGGGAACCGGGTTCCAGCGGGCGTGGACGATGCCGAGGGTGGCATAGCATTCGCGCACGGATTCGACGAGGACGCGGACTCCGACGAGATCGTAGATGTCAGCGAACTCGTGTCCGCGCACGACCATCTTCTGATAAATCGAGTAGTAGTGCTTGGGGCGACCGGTGATGGAGGCTTCGATCCCGGATTCCTTGAGCTCGCCCTGGAGCTCTTCGGAGACGGTGGCCAGGTACTTCTCGCGTTCGGGAGCCCGATCCGCGACGAGTCGGACGACTTCGTCATAGACCTTGGGATGGAGGACCTGGAAGGACAGGTCTTCGAGTTCCCATTTGATCGTGTTCATGCCCAGCCGGTGTGCCAGCGGGGCGAAGATGTCGAGGGTCTCGCGGGCCTTCTTCGTACTCGACGAGGCCGGGACGAATCGCCAGGTGCGCGCGTTGTGGAGACGGTCGGCGAGCTTGATGACGAGGACGCGGATGTCCTTGGCCATCGCCACGATCATCTTGCGCACGGTCTCGGACTGCGCGGCCTGCCCGTAGGTGAGCTTGTCGAGCTTCGTGACCCCGTCGACCATCGCGGCGACTTCGGATCCGAATTCCTCGGTGAGCTCCTCGAGTGAGTACGAGGTGTCTTCGACGGTGTCGTGCAGCAGTGCGGCGGCGAGCGTGACCGGCAGCATGCCGATCTCGGCGAGGATCGTCGCGACTGCGATCGGATGGGTGATATAGGCGTCACCGGATTTCCGGGTCTGCCCTCGGTGGGCCTCCTCGGCAACCTTGTAGGCCCGGACGACGAGGTCTATGTCCGCCTTCGGATGGTTCGACTGCAGGGCCCGGATCATCGGGCCGAGCACTCGCGGGTAGCCAGGGTTGTTCTGCGCCCTGGCCGCCCACCAGGCTAAGCGGGAGATGCCTCGCGGACGGCGCGATTCAGCGGACGAAGCCACAACATCTCCTCTCTCGGGAATCAGACTTCGGCGTGTGTCACCGGTGGGACGTCTGCTCCCCCGTTCTTCAAGCGTAGTTCACGCACGGCCTCCTCCTGTGCCTTGACCGCCGGTTCATTCGCCCGGAGGAGAGCATAGAGGGGGCTCGCGACGAACAGCGTCGAAGCGGCTGCCACTATAGTACCGATGAACAGAGACAGCGAGATATCGACGAGCGTTCCCGCGCCGAGCAGGAACACACCGATGAAGAGGATCGAGGCGATCGGGAGCACGGACACCACCGAGGTGTTGATCGAACGCACGGTCGTCTGATTCACACCCAGGTTGACGAGTTCGGAGAACTTGAGGTTCCGCTTCTCCTCGAACCTGGTCGTGTTCTCTCGGATCTTGTCGAAGACCACCACCGTGTCATAGAGCGAGAAGCTGAGCACGGTGAGGAAGCCGATGATGGCCTCCGGAGTGACTTCGAAACCGGTGGCCGAGTAGATGCCCATGGTCACGATCATCACGACGAAGAGTCCGACGATCGCTGCCAACGACATCTTCCAGGTTCGGAAGTACAGCGCCATGACGACGAGGGCGATGGCCACGAAGATGACGAGCGCACGGATCATCTTCGACGTCACGTCCTGACCCCATTCGGGTCCGACGAACGTCGAGGTGACGTCTTCGACCTTCACGTCGTAGCCGGAGACGAGAGCGTCGCGGACGTCCTGCATCTGCGGGTCGGTGAGCTGGTTCGTCTCGATCTGGACGGCCGTGTCGCTGGTCGGCGTCAGGCGCGGCTCAGAACCGGAGACCACCTCGTTGACGATGCCCTCGCCCTTCGCCGCCGAGGTGTCGGTGACGTGGTCGACCTGGAACTGCGAACCGCCCTTGAAGGCGATGCCGAAGTTGAAGCCGAAGATGAGCGGGACGAGCAGGGACAGGAGGACGAGGACTCCGGAGATGGCCAGCCACAGCTTCGCCTTGCCGACGAAGGGGATCGATGATTCGCCGCTGTGCAGGCGGTTGCCCCAGGCAAAGAACCGTTTCACTTGTCAGCCTCCTTGCCATCGTCAGTCGCCGAGTCGTCGGCGGCATCATCGTCCTCGGCTCGCCGAGCGGCGGCCTTCCGCTCTGCGATGGTCATTCCGCCCGCCGCAGTCGCGGTCTTCGCCGCTTTCGCGCTCTTCGACTTCGCGGCCTTGGTCTTCTTCGTCGTCGAGGTCTCGTCCGATTCGGATCCGGTCGTTGCCGCGTTGGGCGTCTCGGAGCCGTCCTCGGGTGTCATTCCGGCCTTGCGCATCCGCGCCTTCTCACGGCGCTTCGCCTCGGGTGACTTGTCCTCGTCATCGATGGACAGGTTGAGGGCTCCGCGATAGGCGGCGGGCTTGACCCCGAGCAAGCGCGGATCCATGCCCGACATCGGGTGGCCTTCGCCGAAGAACTTCGTCCGGGACAGGAGCTGCAGCATCGGGTGGGTGAACAGGAAGACGATGAGCACGTCGATGATCACGGTCAGACCCAGGGTGAAGGCGAAACCTCGCACCGAGCCGACGGCCAGGATGTAGAGGATGACGGCGGCGAGCATGTTCACGGCCTTCGAGGCGTAGATCGTGCGCTTGGCTCGATCCCAGCCGACCTCGACGGCGGAGAGCAGATTGCGCCCGCTGCGCAGTTCGTCCCTCACACGTTCGAAGTAGACGATGAACGAGTCCGCCGCCATGCCGATGCCGATGATGATACCGGCGACACCTGCCAGGGACAGTCGGTAGCCGTATCTCCACGATGCCAGCAACAGCAGCAGATACGTGAGCACACCGGCGACGACGAGGCTCGAGACGGTGACGAGGCCGAGGACTCGATACTGGAGCAGCGAGTAGACGACGACGAGGAGGAGCCCGACGAGTCCGGTGAGCAGACCGATCTTGAGGTAGTTCGATCCCAGGGTCGGCGAGATCTGGTCCTCGCTCTGGACCTGGAAGCTCAGAGGCAGCGAACCGTTCTTGAGCTGATTGGCCAGAGTCTGCGCCTCGTCGAGGGAGAAGTCGCCGGTGATCTGGGCGTTGCCGTCGGTGATGACAGCGTTCGATGACGGAGCCGAGAGCACGAGGCCGTCGAGCTCGATCGCGAACTGGTTGTACGGCTGCTGCTTGCCGGTGATGTCCGAGGTGATCTGCTTGAAGATCTCACGTCCGGTCGCATCGAAGGAGAGGTTGACGGCAGGGTTGTTCGTCTGCACGCCGTTGGCTCCCGCGGCATAGCCCGCGTTGGCATCGGCGAGGTGATCACCGGAGAGTTCGACGGGCCCGAGGATGTACTTCGCCTGGCCGTCTTCGGAGCACGAGACGACCGGTTCGTCCGAGGGCTTCTGCTGGCCGCCCGTCCGGTTCTTCTTGTTCGTGCAGTCGAGCTCCGAGTATTCCTTGATGATCTTGTCGGTCTGCCACTCGGCGGCATCCTTCTCGGGATCGAAGAGGGGCCGCGGTGTCGAGTCGGTGACCTTCGAACCCTCGCTCGAGCCGCTGCCCTTCCCGGACTTCTCCGCGTCCTTGCTCTCCGATTCCGAGGACTTCGTCTTCGCAGACGACTCATCGGTCTTCTTCTCAGCCGTTCCGCCGGCCTTGACGACATCGCCGCCGCCGGAGGGAGCCTGCGACTCGCCCTGGGCGTCGCCCTGCGAGTCGGCGCCGGTGAGGTCCTCGAGGCGTTTGCGCTCTTCGTCGCTCAGCCCGTCGTCGCCGCCCGACTCCTCGCCGCCGCTCTTCTCCTGCTCCTTCTGGATCTGCTCCTGTGAACGCGGGTCACCGACCAGCGCCACGCGACGGAACACGAGCTGAGCCGACGAACGCACGAGGTTCCGCGTCTCCTCGTCGGGGTTGCCCGGGAGGTTCACGACGATGTTGCGGTCACCCTGCGTCGTGATCTCGGCTTCGGAGACACCGGTCGAGTCGACGCGCTGGCGGATGATCGCCACGGCCTGATCGAGCTGCTCCTTGCTGATGTCCGTGCCCTCGGACACCTGCGGTTCCAGAATGATCGACGTTCCGCCCTCAAGGTCGAGAGCGAGTTTCGGAGTCGTCGTGGCGTTGGACCAGATGACTCCTCCGGCGATGATTGCGGCGAGGACCACAGTGATGATGGTCAGCCACAGGAAGCGCAAACCAGGGCGTGGTTTTTCTTCGATATCGGACACGTTTCAGCTTTCAGTCGGGAGCAGAGTGCGAGAACGGATCAGTTCTTCTTGTCAGTATCCGAGTCCGTGGAGTCCTCGTCCGCAGTGGCGGAGTCGGCATCGGTCTCAGCGGCATCCTCGGCGTCGACGTCCTCGGTCTTCGCAGCCGACTCGTCAGCGACGACGTCCCCGGCTGCGTCCTCGTCCGCGGTGTCCTTCTCGGCGCGCTTGCGCTCGTTCATGGCGTCAAGCTCGGCATCGGTGATGGCCGGCTTCTCGTCGTCGGCGGCGGCATCGACGTCGGCCTCAGCGGCAGGAGCGGCGGCGCCAGGGGCGTCGACGGGCGCTGCGGCCTGGTTGTTCTCGATCTGGCCGATGGCCTGACGGTGGACGCGCAGGACCGTTCCGGGGCCCGACTCGATGGTCACCTGGTTGTTCTCTTCGTCGATGGAGAGAACGGTTCCGAAGACACCGAAGGTAGTCATCACCTTTGCACCGGGCACGAGACCCGACTTGATCTCCTCCGCACGCGCCTTCTGCTTACGCCGAGAATTGAACAGGAAAAAGATCAGCAGCGCGGCAAGCGCAAGAGGGATCAGCAAATCCACAGGTATCAGCCTTTCATATGAATGAATCAGTGAACCAGCTTAGTTCGTCCTCACCTCCCATAGCGAACTCAAATGCGGGGTTCAGAACTCATAATTTGCTGGGATCTGCATTTTCAGGTGATTCCAGGCCGCCGTCGTGGCCACACGTCCACGTGGGGTGCGGCTGATCAGTCCCTCTCGCACGAGGTAGGGTTCGGACACGGTTTCGACCGTATCGGCTTCTTCGCCGACGGAGACGGCGAGGGTTCCCAGACCGACCGGTCCCCCGCCGAAGCGCTTGCACAGCACCTGCAGAACAGACCTGTCGAGACGATCGAGTCCGAGTTCGTCGACTTCGTAGACGCGCAGGGCATTGGTGGCGGCCTCCTCGTCGATGATTCCGCTCCCCCGCACCTGTGCCCAGTCGCGGACGCGGCGCAGCAGGCGGTTCGCGATTCGCGGGGTCCCCCGGGACCGCGTGGAGATTTCTTCGAGTCCGGCGAGTTCGGAGTCGATGCCGAGCATCCGGGCCGAGCGCTGCAGCACCGTGAGCAGGTCGGCACTCGAGTAGAAGTCAAGCAGAGCGGTGAAGCCGAAGCGGTCGCGCAGCGGTGCCGGCAGCAGACCGGACCGGGTGGTCGCTCCGACGAGGGTGAACTGCGGCAGATCGAGCGGAATGGCCGTGGCGCCGGGCCCCTTGCCGACGATCACGTCGACTCGGAAGTCCTCCATCGCCACGTACAGCATCTCTTCAGCGGCCCGGGCCATCCGGTGGATCTCGTCAATGAAGAGGACTTCGCCTTCTTCCAACGAGGACAGGATCGCGGCGAGGTCACCGGCATGCTGAACGGCCGGACCGGAGGTCACCCGCAGGCTCGAGTTCATCTCATGGGCGACGATCATCGCCAGAGTTGTCTTGCCGAGCCCGGGAGGGCCGGAGAGCAGCACATGGTCGGGAGCCTTCTGTCTGGCCTTCGCGGCATCGAGCACGAGCGAAAGCTGTTCGCGCACTTTCGGCTGACCGATGAAGTCGGCAAGCCCTTTCGGGCGCAGGGCCGCCTCGTCGTCGCGTTCGGCCGTTTCGGCCCGGCCGGAGACGAGCCGTTCGCGTTCGGCACCGGTCATCGTCTGATCGCCGAACTCCAGCTCATAGGAGTCGACCCCGTCTCTGCCCGTTCCAGGTTCGAACGATTCGGTCATTTCTTCGCACCCAGGACCTTCAGCGCGGCCTTGAGGACCACGGAGGTGCCGGCACCAGCACCGGTCTCCTTGACGACCTCGGCGACGACGTCCTCAGCCTGCGCTTCCTTCCATCCGAGTCCCACGAGTGCGTCGACGACCTGTTGGTTGCCGCCGCCGAAGGACAGGGTCGGTCCGGGAGCGGCAGCGGTGAGCTTCGGCAGCTTGTTCTCGAGTTCGAGGATGATGCGCGAGGCGCCCTTCTTCCCGATTCCGGGGACACGGGTGAGCGCATTGGCGTCCTGATTCGTGATCGCTGCGGCGAGCTCGTCGGGTCCCATCACCGACAGGACCGCCATCGCCAGGCGCGGACCGATCCCGGAGATCGACAGCAGCACCTCGAAGGTGTGGTTCTCGTCCTCGGTGCCGAAGCCGTAGAGAGTCATCGAGTCTTCGCGCACCACGAGGCTGGTGACCAGTTCGATCTCGGCTCCGTGCCGAGTTCCGGCCAAGGTGTCGGGGGTGACATGGACCTTCCGGCCGACACCGTAGGTGAGGACGACGAGGTGGTCAGCTGCGATCCGATGCACCGTACCGCTGAGGAAACTGATCACGAGCAGCCTTTCTTAAGGGGAACACGTGTACGAATCCAGGTTAGCAGGCGCCCACTCCCCCATGCTCATTTGGCGCGCCGCATGGCCTCGGCCCACTGCTGTTGGGCCTTCGTCAGTCCGCTGCCCTGCCGGCCGCCGGCCTTGCGTTCGGTGAGGTCTTTGTTCTTCCCCGGCGTCGATTGGGCCGACAGCGCACCACGCCAGGAATGGCAGATCGCGATCGCCAGGGCGTCGGCGGCATCAGCGGGCTTCGGCGGTGCGTCGAGACCGAGGATCCGCGTCACCATCGAGGTGACCTGCTTCTTGTCCGCACGGCCCGAACCGGTGATCGCGGCCTTGACCTCGGACGGAGTGTGCATGGCCACGGGCAGTCCGCGGCGGGCCGCCAGCCCCATGGTCAGCCCCGAGGCCTGGGCGGTGCCCATGATCGTGGACACGTCATTGCGGGCGAAGACGCGTTCGATGGCCACGACATCGGGTCGGTACGTGTCCAACCATGTGTCGAACGCCTCGGCGATGGCACCGAGGCGCAGGTCGACGGAGTCGGCGGAGGGAGTCCGCAGGACGTCGACGGCGACCATCTTCGCCTTCCGGGCGGGCAGGGTGTCGATGACACCGAGCCCGCACCGGGTCAGTCCGGGATCAACGCCGAGGATGCGCATCAGGCATCGAGTTCGGCGAGGACCTCATCGCTGACATCGGCGTTCGAGTACACGTTCTGCACGTCGTCGCAGTCTTCGAGCGCGTCGATGAGGGTGAAGACCTTCTGCGCGGTCTCCGCGTCGAGGCTGACCTCGAGCTCGGGCACGAAGGAGGCCTCGGCCGAATCGTAGTCGATGCCGGCGTCGACGAGTGCGGTACGCACATCCACGAGGTCGGTGGCCTCGCAGATGATCTCGAACTTCTCGCCCTCATCCTTGACCTCTTCGGCACCGGCGTCCATGGTCGCCAGCAGGATGGCCTCTTCGTCGGTCTCCGCAGCGTTGACGATGATGACGCCCTTGCGATTGAAGTTGTACGTCACCGATCCGGGGTCGGCCATCGATCCGCCGTTGCGGGTCACGGCCACGCGCACCTCGGAGGCTGCACGATTGCGGTTGTCAGTGAGGCACTCGATGAGCAGTGCCACTCCGCCGTCGGCGTAGCCTTCGTACATGATCGTCTCGTAGTTGACTCCGGCGCCGTCGAGGCCGCCGCCGCGCTTGACCGCACGGGTGATGTTGTCGGCGGGAACCGAGTTCTTCTTTGCCTTCTGGATCGCATCGAAGAGCGTCGGATTGCCATCGGGGTCAGGTCCACCGTTGCGAGCAGCAACCTCGATGTTCTTGATCAGCTTGGCGAAGAGCTTGCCGCGCTTGGCATCGATGGCCGCCTTCTTGTGTTTAGTCGTTGCCCATTTGGAATGACCTGCCACTGGTGTTCCTTCCTGTAGTTACAGCCCCTCAAGTCTATACGCTGACCGTCCGGACTCGTGCAGACGTCCGTTCGCGATTCCGTGCATACTCCCGCTGAACCGCAATCGCGAGTTCAGTCGATGACCAGCGGCACGTCGGGAACGGACCCGGCGGTGGCCAGGTCGATGAGGCCGAGCAGATTCTTCGGATAGATCGTCTCCGTCGTGGCCAGGAGCTCCTCCCGGGTCCACCAGCGGAATTCGAGCAGGCTGCGCTTCTCGATGTCCGTCCAGACCGCGTCTTCGAGTTCGATGTCCTCGCTGGTGCGGAACGCGAAGTAGGTTTCGACCTGACGCAGCGACTTCTCCGTGAATTCGAAGACCTCGTCACGAGTGGCCAAGGGGCCGATGAGCTCATGCGGTTCGCATTCGATCCCGGTCTCCTCTGCCAGTTCCCGCGCTGCCGTCTGCGCGGCCGACTCACCGAGTTCGGAACCGCCACCGCAGGTCATCCACCATTGGTGGCTGGGGGTCAGCAGATCTTGGGCTCGGATCAGGAGAACCTCGTCGCGCTCATTGAGTAAAACGACCCGTGAGGCTTTACGAGGTTTCATGTTTCTCCAGTGGTCGGCGGCGAAGGGAGGCAAGTGTTTGCAGAATAATGACGCTGGGGGATTTCGGCAAGAGCGCGACAGCGGTCCAGAGAACGATATCGGGTCTGCGCATTACCGACCAACTCGACGCTCATGACGCGGAGTCGGAGGCAGAGGCGGCCTCGGGATCGGCCGCGTCCGGAAGGTGTCGCTCGCCTTCCGACTGTGTCCGATTCCCGCCGCTCAGGCGGCGGTCCCACCAGTCGAGGATGGCTTCGAAGCGCTGCCTGCGGTGGCGGGGCTGCCCGGCCCGGGAGAGTTCGTGGTTCTCGCCGGGGAAGATGAGCATCTCGGTGTCGACTCCGGCTCTCTGCAGGGCCGCGTAGTACTGCTGGGCCTGTTCCAGCGGGCAGCGAAGGTCGAGTTCCGAGTGCATCACGAGGGTCGGTGTGCCGACCTGTGGGGCATGGGCCAGGGGTGACTGGCGCACGATCGCCTCACGGCTGCGGCTCGTGTACTCCTCGGTGAAGAAGCGGCCGATATCGGAGGTTCCGACGAAGCTGTCGGGATCGAGGTAGCCGCGTTCGACGATGGCTGCGCGGAAGCGATGGTCCGCGGCGATCGTCATGGCTGTGAGATATCCCCCGTACGATCCGCCCTGGATGCCCAGACGGCTGCGGTCCAGCGAGGGGTCGGTGTCGAGGGCATGGTCGAGGACGGCGAGCACATCGGCCATCGCCGGTGCCGCCATATCGCCCTGGACGGCGGTCCCCCAGCTGCGGGTGCGTCCGCCGGAGCCGCGCGGGTTCGAGAACACGACGGCGTAGCCTGCGGAGGTGAGCACCTGGGTCTCGTCGAACCACGAATGCGTGTACTGGGCGAAGGGTCCACCGTGGATGTTGAGGATGACGGGGAACGGCCCGTCCCCCTGCGGTTTGGCCAGCCAGCCGGTGATCGTCCCGGAAACGCCTGGCACACGCAGCACCTCGGGCACGACGGAGTTCGCCGGTGCCGGATGCTCCTTGACGATGACAGAGGCACCCATCGCCGAGGCGGTCCCGGACTCCGCGCGACCGCGAAGGGCGATGCGGCCGAGGACGGCCGGAGACTGCGGAGTCGATCCGGTGAAGACGAGGGTGTCGTCGTCGATGTCGAAGCCGTTGACGACGGTGGTGTCGTCGGTGAGGAATTCGAGTTCGTCGAAGCTGATCTCAGCGGCGTCGAGGGCGACGCGGACGATCCGGGTGGCTCCGTCGGCGTCGACGGCAGCCACGACCGCTCCCCCATGGATCCGTGGTGGGACCCCCGCCAGGGCCACGGTCTCGGGATCGGTCAGCCGCCTCGTAGAGCCGGTGGTGACGTCGTGGATGAAGAGTCCGGGCATCTGCCCGACGAAGTCGAGTTCGTCTCGGGTCAGGGCATTGCCGACCAGCAGAACGGTGTCCTCGTCGAGCCACCAATGCAGGCCGACGTCCATGGAGGGCAGGTCGAGCGGTGTCGGGTCATCGCCCCCGAGCAGCCAGACCGTCGAGCGCAGATCGGGTTGTCCCCGGTCGGGGTGAAGGGCGGAGATCACGGACACGCGCGTGCCGTTCGGTGAGAACTGCGGGTCGTGGACGTCGGTGTCCGGCGTGGTCAGCAGGGTCGACAGCGGCACTTCGGAGGCCCCGCGCAGGCCCACGGTGCCGAGACCGGGTTCGGCGAGGTCGACGAGGAAGGCCCGTGCCGGTCGGTCATTCGTATAACCGAGGCCGTTGGCCAGGTAGGACGCTGTGGTGATCCGGCGTGGGGCCTCTTCAGCCGCCGGGATGGAGTCGTCGAGTCCGTAGCGTCCGGGTTCGGCGACGCGGGCGACGTAGAGGGCCCTGGAGCGGGAGTCGTCGAGGGCGAATTCGGCCACGCCGAGGTGGTTGTCCGTGATCTGATGTGCCGTCTCCAGACTGTCACCGACGAAGAGCTGCGGTGCGGCCTTCTTCTCTCCGCTGAGGTATCCCGACCAGTTCGGGCCGCACTGCGGGGTCGAGTCCGACCACGAATGGGTCAGCCGTCTGGAGCTGTCCTCGGTCAGCGAGAACAGCTGTGAGAGGTAGCAGTTGGATTCGAGGTCGGGTCGTCGGATCGTGATGACGGTGTCATGTCCGCGCAGCACGGGTGAGGAGTACTCGGCAAGGGTGCCGAGGTCTTCAGGATTCATCTGTTCCATTCCTTTGACAGGCGTGCCTGCACATCGGCGTGCACTTGCGGCAGGGCCTTGGTCTGGGCGATCACTGGCAGGAAGTTCGCGTCTCCGCCCCAGCGCGGGACAACGTGCTGGTGCAGGTGAGCGGCGATTCCTGCGCCGGCCACCGGTCCCTGGTTCATGCCCAGGTTGAATCCGTGGGGTCCGGACACTGCCCGGATGACGCGCATCGCCTTCTGCGTGAACTCGGCGAGTTCGACGGTCTCGTCCCCCGTCAGATCCGTGTAGTCGGCGACGTGGCGATAGGGGCAGATGAGCAGGTGGCCCGGGTTGTACGGGTAGAGGTTGAGCACCGCGTACACGGTCTCGCCGCGAGCGACGATGAGTCCGTCCTCATCCGTCTTCGACGGTGCCGTGCAGAACGGGCACTCCTCGGCTCGATCGTCCTTCGGTTTGTCCTGACCGTCGATGTAGACCATCCGGTGCGGGGTCCACAGACGTTGGAATCCGTCGGGTTCCCCGGGGAACCCAGCGGCAGCCTCGGGGTGGGGAATCCCCTCGCCGAGGCGGCCGTCCGGGTTCTCCTGAGCGGATCGGTCGTCGTCGCCTCCGCTCATACCTGAGCCTTGGTTTCGATCGAGTCGAGGATCCGTCGCACCGCCTCGGCGACGGGAACGCCGTTCTCCTGTTCGCCGCTGCGGAAGCGGAAGGACACGGCTCCGGCGTCGCGGTCCTCGCCTCCGGCGATGAGGGTGAAGGGCACCTTCGACTTCGACGCATTGCGGATCTTCTTCGGGAACCGATCGTCGCTGTCGTCGATCTCGACGCGGACTCCGGCCTTGCGCAGCTGGTCGGCCACCTCGGCGAGGTAGTCGTTGAACTCGTCGGCCACGGGGATGCAGGTCACCTGCACGGGTGCCAGCCACACGGGGAACGCGCCGGCGTAATGCTCGGTGAGCACGCCGAGGAAGCGTTCGATGGAGCCGAACTTCGCGGAGTGGATCATCACCGGCTGTTTGCGGGAGCCGTCGGCGGCGACGTATTCGAGTCCGAAGCGCTCGGGCTGGTTGAAGTCGAGCTGGACTGTCGACATCTGCCAGGTGCGGCCGATGGCGTCGCGGGCCTGGACGGAGATCTTCGGACCGTAGAAGGCCGCACCGCCCGGGTCGGGGACGAGTTCGAGTCCGGTCTCCTGGGCGACTTCCTCGAGCACGCTGGTCGCTTCGGCCCACTGCTCGTCGGAGCCGATGAATTTGTCGGCCTTCTTCCCGTCCTCGTCACGGGTGGAGAGTTCGAGGTAGAAGTCGTCGAGGCCGAAGTCGCGCAGCAGGCTGAGCACGAAGTTCAGCAGGTGCCGGATCTCTGCCGCGGCGTCTTCCTGGGCGACATAGGAGTGCGAGTCGTCCTGGGTCAGTGCGCGGACGCGGGTGAGGCCGTGGATGACTCCCGAGGCTTCGTCACGGTAGACGGTACCGAACTCGAACAGGCGCAGCGGCAGATCGCGGTAGGAACGGCCACGGGAGCGGTAGATGAGGTTGTGCATCGGGCAATTCATGGCCTTGAGCCGGTAGGGAGTGCCCTCCTTGACTACCTCGCCGGACTCGTTGCGGACCTCGTCCACGGCGATCGAGGGGAACATGTTCTCGCCGTAGTAGGGCAGGTGTCCCGAGGTGTAGTACAGGGTCTCTTTCGAGATGTGCGGGGTACCGACGTACTCGAAGCCCTCGTCGATGTGACGGGCGCGGACGTAGTCCTCCATCTCCCGTTTGATGACGCCGCCCTTGGGGTGGAATACGGGCAGACCGGAGCCGAGCTCCTCGGGGAAGGAGAACAGGTCCATTTCGGCGCCGAGCTTGCGGTGATCGCGACGTTCGGCCTCGGCGATGCGGTCCTGGTAGGCCTTGAGGTCGTCCTTCGAGGCCCAGGCGGTTCCGTAGACGCGCTGCAGACTCGCATTCGCCTGGTCGCCGCGCCAGTAGGCGGCCGAGGATCGGGTGATGGCGAAGCCGTTGCCGATGAGTTTGGTGTTGGGCAGGTGGGGGCCGCGGCACAGGTCCTGCCACACGACTTCGCCCTTGCGGTCGACGTTCTCGTAGACGGTGAGTTCGCCGCCGCCGACCTCGACGGAGGTCTCTTCGTCGCCGCCCTTGCCCTTGTCGTCGATGAGTTCGAGCTTATAGGGCTCGTTCGCCATCCGGGCGCGGGCTTCGTCCTCGGTGACGACGACGCGGTTGAAGGTCTGACCGGACTTGACGATCTGGGCGGCCTTCTTCTGAATCGCCTTGAGGTCCTCAGGGGTGAAGGGTTCGGCGACGTCGAAGTCGAAGTAGTAACCGTCGGTGATGTAGGGCCCGATGCCGAGTTTGGTTCCGGGGAAGAGCTCCTGGACGGCCTGTGCGGTGACGTGGCCGGTGGAGTGGCGCAGAATATCGAGGCCGGCATCGGAGTCGATGGTGATCGGTGCGATCCGGTCCCCTGCCTGCAGTACGCGACTGAGGTCAGCGGGTTCGCCGTTCAGCCACATGGCAACGACCGTGCGGTCGGTGGAGAAGATCTCCGTTCCGGTCAGCCCCTCTGTGAAAGGGATGCTTTCGCCCGCGCAGTCAATGCTGTCTGCCACTGATCTTCTCCATTCGTTGCGTCTTCTGCTGAGCAGTCCGTCCAGTGGTCTGCCCACCAGACGATTCTAGTACCAATTCGCTTGTGACAGATAAGTTGGGTGGCAGTCCGAAGACTGCCACCCAACTGTGGTTGTCGAGCCTTTTGCTCGCGGTGTCAGGCTCCTTAGAGCACTGTGACCACGGGCTTCAGGTCATCACTGCTTGTAGAACTCGAAGTCCTGGCCCTTGCCGAGGTCGTCGGGGAGTTCGAGCTTGAGGTGCATCCCATCGATTTCGGCGTTGGGAACTGCGTAGGCGAGCTTGTAGGTCGTCTCGCCACCGGCAGGAACCGGATCGGTGAAGCTCAGCGAACCCTTATAGCCGTTTCCGGAGTCGAAGACATCGTCGTACTCTGTGCTGCCGCCATTGTTGGCAGTCAGATCCGTGAGAGTCATCGTCACTTCGGAGCTCGAGTTGTTCTTGACGGTCATCGTCACGATGGCGATCTCACCATTCGTCGACGCGGCGCCGGACGCTGTTGATGATGCAGTGCCCGGGCGGACGTTGATCGCCGCGGTGACGTCGGTGCCGATCTCGACCTCGCCGGCCTGAGCAGGTGCGGCGTCTCCGCCGTCAGAGCCGCCGGAGTCCTGGCTGGGATCCTGGCCCGCACCCTGGCTGGGGTCTGCAGGAGCGGAGGAGCTGGCGGCTTCGTCGATTGCTTTGCCGAGCATCCCGATCCCGAGGATGGTGAAGATCACGACGGCGATCGAGATGAGGACCGACAAGAAACCGAGGATAATGCCGGTGATGTTGAGGCCCTTGTTGCTGGCGAGCCCCTTCTTGACGGCGGAAAGTCCGATGAAGCCGAAGATCACCGCAGCGATGCCGAAGAGTGCGCCGCCGCCGAACACGAAGGCACCGAGAACACCGACGATGCCGCCGATAAGGGCGAGGATGCCCCAGATGTTCTTCGAGGTGTTGCCGCCGCTGCCCGAGGGGTACTGGCCGTAGGAGGCGTTCGGGTTGGCCGGGATGAACTGGTCGGAGGATCCGTCCGCACCTGCGTAGGCCGGCTGCTGACCATACTGGTTGGCGTCGTATCCCTGCGCGTTGGCGTCGTAGGGGTTCTGCCCGTACTGGTTGTCCCCGTACTGATTCTGGTCAGGCTGACCCTGACCGTACTGGTTCTGATTGTTCGGGTCCTGACCGTACTGATTCTGGCCATACTGGTTCTGGTCGTTCGAAGCACTGTAGTTCGGCTGCGAACCGTACTGGGGAGCCTGCTGCCCGTACTGCTGCGAACCGTCGTTGCCGCCCTGGCCGTAGTTCGGCTGCGAACCGTAGGGCTGGTTGCCCGAGGAGCCGTACTGCTGACCGGACTGCTCCGAACCGTACTGGCCAGGCTGCTGACCGGCGTTCTGATCGTTGCCGTAGTTGGGGGCGTTCGGCGGCTGGTTGTTCGAGTTCTGCCCGTTGGGGTTGTTGGGCGAACCGTCACCCGATCCGTACGGGTTCTGAGGAGTAGACATAGGTGCTCCGAAGTCATCGTCGTTCTGTACAACACCTAGCGTACTAGCAAACCTGTGTGATACCGCATGTTGACCGCGTTTCAGACCTGCAACATGGTGAACGAAATGTACTCAATCCACTTCAGCACCAAGCGGCTCGGGTTCAGCCCAGTTTGAGGCGAGCAGCCCTGTTTCAAACAGGGGCTATTCACCCAAAAGTGGGCCGCCGTGAAAGACCGGGCACTGAGCGTGTCCGCTCGAATGTGAATGCACGAAGCCCCGAGTGGATCACTCGGGGCTTCTTCTGTGCGCGATACTGGGATCGAACCAGTGACCTCTTCCGTGTCAGGGAAGCGCGCTACCGCTGCGCCAATCGCGCTCTATTCATTTGTTGCACCGGAACCCAAGGGTCCCTGTGCGCGATACTGGGATCGAACCAGTGACCTCTTCCGTGTGAAGGAAGCGCGCTACCGCTGCGCCAATCGCGCTGGTCAACCGACATTTCTGCCGGTCATCCGAGGTGGCGACGGGATTCGAACCCGTGTATACGGCTTTGCAGGCCGCTGCCTCGCCTCTCGGCCACGCCACCGCCAAGGCAGTGCCATGACGCCTCCGAGCGGATGACGGGACTCGAACCCGCGACCCTCACCTTGGCAAGGTGATGCTCTACCAACTGAGCCACATCCGCATTTCTCGCTGCCCGGTTTCCCTGGCAACGAGATATAACTCTATACGCAGGTGGCGGCATACGCAAAATCAGAATCGGGTGATCGTGGTCACACGTACCGATCAAGCTTTCAGGGTCACCATCTTATAGTGGTTGGGTGAACGCAGAGAGCCCGCAGACCCGCCCCAAAGGCTGGTTGTCACGCCACCACCGACAAGGTCCCCGACCGTGGCGGAAGCTGCGTCTGGGCTTCCTCCGGTGGCGACGCACAGTGCTGGCCAATGCGCACACGGCAGCCATCTATCGCAGCATCGTCGGCGGCCTCGGCACGATCATCGTGCTCGTCGGCCTCGCCCTCGTTCCGCTGCCCGGACCCGGATGGCTCATCGTCATCATCGGCCTGTTCATCATCTCCAGCGAGTTCCGCTGGGCCCAGCGCCTTCTGCACTTCGTGCGGGTGAATGTCGAACGCTGGACGCATTGGATCATGGCGCAGCGCCTATGGGTCCGGTGGACCGTCGGAGCGGCTACTGCGGCCTTCGTCGGCATCGTCGTCTGGTGCACCCTCAGGCTCACCGGTCTGCCGGACTGGGTTCCGGATCTGCGCGTCCTCGACCTGATCGGTCTGCGCTGAGACGACCGACGCCCGTTGCACTTCGATCGGAAGTGCAACGGGCGTCGTCATGAAGAGTTCAGCCGGCTACACGTGGAGTGCCGACGGTGTCCAGACACTGCAGGCGGGATTCTGCCGAACCCCGACCCGGTTCAGGACGACAGAGCGGTCAGGCGTGACAGGCAACGCATGTACTTCTTCTTGTAACCGCCGGCCAGGGACTCCTCCGTGAAGACCTTGTCGAGGGCCGCGCCGGAGTTGATGATATGCACGTTGCGGTCGTAGAGCCGGTCGACGAGAGCGACGAATCGCAGTGCCACACTCTCGTTGTCGATGGTGCGCACGTTCTCCCACACTGCCGCATCGACGCCGTCGACCATCCGCCCATAGCGTGAGGGGTGGACGGTGGACAGATGGTGCAGCAGCTCGGAGAAGTCGTCACGGGCGACGACCCCCTCGAGCTGACTCGCGGCGGCGTCGAGTTCGGATTCCGGCAGCGGATCCGCCGGAGCTGTGATCTCACGGGCACGGTAGTCCTTGCCGTCGATGCGGTAGACCTCGAACTGGTCGGCCAGTGCCTGAATCTCGCGCAGGAAGTCCTGTGCGGCGAAACGCCCCTCCCCCAGAGACCCGGGCAGAGTGTTCGACGTCGCGATGATCTTCACTCCGGCATCGGTGAGTTCACGCATCAGCCGGGACATGAGCACGGTGTCGCCGGGATCGTCGAGTTCGAACTCGTCGACGCAGACGAGCTTCATCTTCGACAGGTCATCCCGCGCTCGAGCGAAACCCAGGGCTCCGACGAGGTTCGTGTATTCGACGAAGGTGCCGAAGGTCGCCGGCTTCTCATTGGCATGCCAGGCTGAGGCCAGCAGGTGGGTCTTGCCGACACCGTACCCGCCGTCGAGGTAGACGCCTTTGGCGCTGGACTTGCCCTTCGAGAACAGCTTGCCGAGGAATCCTTGGCTCGTGGAGCGTTGGGTGAATTCCCGCAGCTTGTTCCGTGCCTCTTCCTGCGAGGGTTCGGCAGGGTCGGTGCGGTAGCTGTCGAAGGACACGTCCTCGAACTGCGGCGGCGGCACGAGACCTTCGATGAGCTCTTCGGGGGCAACCTGTGGGGATCGGTCGCTCAGTGCGACCAGAGTCTGCTCGGCATTCACTCGGCCTAGTCTAAGGCAGGCTCGAGTGCCGGGTTCAACTCGAGCCCCGCAGGGTGATACCGGTCACGCAGCGCCAGCAGGGGCGCAGAACGCTGACGCTCAGTTGTTGAAATCGAAGCCGAGGCGGCCGAGCTGCTTCGGATCGCGCTGCCAGTCCTTGGCCACCTTCACGTGCAGGTCGAGGTAAACCTTCGTGCCGAGGAGTCGTTCGATGCCCTGCCGGGATTCCGAGCCGATGGCCTTGAGGCGGCTGCCGCCCTTGCCGATGATGATGGCCTTCTGGCTGGGACGTTCGACGTAGAGATTGACGTGGACGTTCCACAGCGGGTTGTCCTCGCTGCGTCCTTCACGCGGGTACATCTCCTCGACCTGCACGGCCAGCGAGTGGGGCAGTTCGTCTCGCACTCCTTCGAGGGCGGCTTCACGGACGAGCTCGGCGATCATCTTCTCTTCCGGCTCATCCGTGAGGTCGCCGTCGGGGTAGAGCGGGGGTGATTTCGGCAGATGCGCCGCAAGTACGGAATCGACGGTGTCGACTTGGAAGTCCTCGACTGCGGAGACAGGGACGACATCGGCGAAGTCGGCGAGTTCGCCGACGGCCATCAGCGCTTCGGCGACTTTAGCCTTGGGTACTCGGTCGACCTTCGTCACGAGAGCCACGATCGGGGTGCGTCCGTCCAGCAGCGACAGCTGGGAGGCGATGTACCTGTCTCCAGGGCCGATCGGCTCATCGGCGGGCAGGCAGAAGCCGATGACGTCGACTTCCCCGAGGGTGGAGGCCACTAGATCGTTGAGCCGTGACCCGAGCAGGGTGCGCGGTTTGTGCAGCCCGGGGGTGTCGATGAGGATGAGCTGGTGGTCGTCCTTGTGGACGATTCCGCGGATCGTGTGCCGCGTCGTCTGTGGCTTGGCCGAGGTGATCGCGACCTTCTCCCCCACGAGGGCGTTCGTCAGCGTCGATTTGCCCGTATTGGGTCGACCTACGAAGCAGGCGAAGCCGGCCCGATAGTCCTCGGGGTAGTCTGTGCGAAATTCCATCTCAGTCCTCTTCCTTCGTCCCCGAGCCATCGGCTGCGACGGTCTGCGCTTCGTCTCTGTTGTCCTCGTGGGTGCGGGTGACCCGCACGTGGGTGATCCTGTGGCGGCGGCCCTGCCCCTCCATGGCTTCGATCTCGAGGCCTTCGATCTCAGCGTGCGAACCGTCGATGGGCACCCGATCGATGAGTTTCGAGAGCAGTCCGCCGACGCTGTTGACGTCGTCTTCGTCGATTCTGACATCGAAGTATTCGGCGAAGTCGGAGATCGACATGCGGGTGCTGATGATGAACGATCCGTCGTCGGCGGCGACGAGTTCGTCATCGCCGTTGTCGTATTCGTCTTCGATCTCGCCGACGATCTCTTCGACGATGTCCTCGATGGTCACAAGCCCGGCGGTGCCTCCGTATTCGTCGACGAGGATCGCCAGATGCGTCGAGTCCAGCTGCATCTGCCGCAGCAGATCGTCGGCCGGCTTCGTCTCCGGGACGAACAGGACGGAACGGGCCAGGTTGCCGACGGGGCGGTCGCCCTCCTCGGGGTGGAGGTAGAGGCGGCGTGCGACGTCCTTGAGGTAAGCAACGCCGCGGACGTCGTCGAGATCCTCCCCGCAGACGGGGATGCGGGAGAAGCCGGAACGGAAGAACAGGCTCATCGCCTTCTGCAGGCTGACCTCCGCGTCGACGGTCACGAGGTCGGTGCGCGGCACCATGACTTCGTTCGCCGAGGTGTCCGAGAGGTTGAACACCGACTGGATCATCTCGCGTTCGCCGTCTTCGATGATGTCGGATTCGCTGGCGCGTTCGACGAGGTCGCGCAGCTGCTCGGAGGTCACGAACGGACCATCCTTGTACACCTTGTCCGGCGTGAGCAGATTGCCGAGCACGACGAGGATGCGCGTCAGCGGTTTGAGCGCGACGAGCACGATGCGCACGACCCAGCTGAGGTTGAGGCTCACGGCCAGGGAACGGCGTTTGCCGATCGTGCGCGGGGAGACGCCGGCGATGATGAATACCGCCACCGAGGCGGTGAGCACCGTGAGGAACACCATGAGCGGGCCCACGGAGTAGTAGGAGTCGTAGGCCAGGGCGATGAAGACCGTGGCGAGTGCTTCGAGGAAGTTGCGGACGAAGATGATGACGTTGATGTTCGTCGGCAGGTCCGCGAGGATCCTCTCCACGCGCACTGCCGCCCGCTTGCCGTCCTCCTTCGCCTCCTCGACCGCATGGTGGGAGACGTTGAGCAGCGCGGCATCCACAGCAGAGAGAGTGGCCGCGATGATGAGGCACAGTGCCGCACCGAGGAAGAACATGAACACGATCAGTCCTCGGTGGGTGTGGGAATGTCGGTGCGACCGTCGTAGCGGGCCGCGAAGAAGGTCAGCAGCAGGTGCCGTTGGAGGGCGAACATCTCTTCGCGCTCTTCGGGCTCACCGTGGTCGTAGCCGAGCAGGTGGAGGAATCCGTGGACGGTGAGCAGCAGGATCTCGTCCATCGTCGAATGGCCGGCCGCTCCGGCCTGGGCTTCGGCGACTTCGGGGCAGATGATGATATCGCCCATCTGGCCTTCGGTCGGGCTGTCCGGCTCCCCTTGGTGGAGCTGATCCATGGGAAAGGACATGACGTCGGTCGGACCTTCGAGGTCCATCCAGGTGACGTGGAGTTCGGACATGGCCGCTGAATCGACCATGGTCACGGCCAGCTCCGCACCGGGGTGCATATGGAGGGCTTCGCCTAAGTATTCGGTCAGGGCCACGACTTCGTCGAGGTCCACCTCGGCGTCGGTCTCGTTGAGGATCTCAGTGTTCATTCGGCACTCCCCCACAGGTCGTAGGCTTCGACGATCTTCGTCACCAGCGAATGCCGGACGACGTCCTTGCTGCCCAGTTCGCAGAACTGCAGGTCATCGATTCCGTCGAGGATGTCGCGGACGACCTTGAGCCCGCTGCGGGTCTTGCCCGGCAGGTCGACCTGGGAGATGTCGCCCGTGACGACCATGCGCGATCCGAAGCCGAGGCGGGTGAGGAACATCTTCATCTGCTCGGCAGTCGTGTTCTGGGCTTCGTCGAGGATGATGAAGGCATCGTTGAGGGTCCGCCCGCGCATATACGCCAACGGAGCGACCTCGATCGTGCCGGTCTCGATGAGCAGCGGGATCGACTCGGGGTCGACCATATCGTGAAGCGCGTCGTACAGCGGGCGCACATACGGGTCGATCTTGTCGTTCAGCGTGCCCGGCAGGTAGCCCAGGGATTCTCCGGCTTCGACGGCCGGCCGGGTGAGGATGATCCGCGAGACCTCTTTGTGCTGCAGCGCATTGACGGCCATGGCCATCGCCAGGTACGTCTTGCCGGTTCCGGCCGGGCCGATGCCGAAGGTGATCGTGTGGTTGCGGATGGCCTTGACGTAGTCGTGCTGGCCCATCGTCTTCGGACGGATCGACTTTCCCCTGGTGGAGAGGATGTTCGTACCCAGCACCGCCGAGGCGGCCGCTCCTTCGGAGGAGAACGTCGTGACCCGGTCGATCGTCTCTTCGTTGATCCGATGGCCGGCCGTGTGGAGCTTCTTGAGTTCCCCGATGACGCTGACGAACGATTCAACGCGCTTGGGATCGCCGGTGACCTGGACCTGGTTCGCCCGGACGTGGATGTCGAGGTCGTCGAAGGTCTTCTCCAGAGCGCGCAGGTTCGACTCTCCGGGGCCGAAGAAGGCGACGAGGTCGATGGAGTCGGGGATGACCAGTCGCACGGTGTCGCGTTCGGCACCGCGCGGGTCCGTCACGGCATCGTTGCCTGCGGCACCGTCACCGGCTGCGGCGGTGTCCGAGTCTGTGGGGTTCATGGGGTTCGTGTTCGGTGGGGTGATGTCCAGAATGTTCCTTTGCAAGTGAGCGCACCGTCTCCGGCAGCGCCTGAGTGTGCTTCCATCCTAGTCCGATGCCTCACCAACGGCCCAATGAATTCTGGGCCATGACGAGGCCTGCCGATCCGGCCGATGACGAGCGCAGGATCGTCGGTCCCAGCAGCACGGGAGTCGCCCCGCGGCCGGTCAGCGCGTCGAGTTCGCCGTCGCTGATGCCGCCTTCGGGTCCGACGACGAAGACGATGCGTTCCGGAAGCCGCGAGGATCCGTCCGCGGTCAGGTCGGCCAGTGCTTCGGAAAGTCTGCGCTCGGCGGTCTCGTGGAGGACGAAGACCGCATCCGTCTCGTCGAATGATTTGGCTAAAGCAACCCCGCGGACGAGTTCATGCAGCACCGGAACCCGTGAGCGCCGGGCTTGGAGGGAGGCCGCACCGAGGAGGTTCTCCCATTTCGCAGCCATCTTCTCCCGCTTCTTCGCCGGCCAGTCGGCGATCGAGCGTTCGGCGGCCCAGGGAATGACTTCGTCGACGCCGATCTCCGTGGCCGTTTCGATGGCCTGCAGGTCCCGGTCGCCCTTGGCAAGGGCTTGGACGAGCACAAGGCGTGGGCCTGTGTGCTCCTCGTTCGTCACCGCAGTGACGTCGATCGTCAGTTCGGTCGCCGAGGCGGCCGTGACGGTTCCGCGCACACGCGTGCCGTCGCCGTCGACGATCTCGATCTCCTCACCGGGCCCGATCCGACGCACCCGCACCGCGTGCCCGGCCACGTCCTCACCGAGGGTGAGGGCGGACCCGACGACCGCCTCGGCGGCGGTGGCGGAGCGGAAGACGGGAAGACTCACCGACCGGCGAACCTCTCACGCATGCGGGAGAACATTCCGCGGTTCTCGGTCGAGATCTGGGCGCGCGGTGTCTCTTCTCCGCGCAGTTCGGCGAGCTTCTCGAGCAGTTCGCGCTGCTCGTCGTCGAGTTTGTCCGGGGTGAGGACGTCGACGGTGATGAGCAGGTCGCCGCGGGTCTCCGAGCGCAGGCGGGTGGCGCCGAGTCCGGAGAGCTTGACCACGGTGCCGGACTGGGTGCCGGCGGCGATGTTGAGGTCCTGGGTGCCGTCGAAGGTCTCGAACGGGATAGTCGCGCCCAGGGTTGCGGCGGTCATCGGCACGGAGACCGCTGCTCGGAGGTTGTCGCCGTCGCGCTGGAAGACTTCGTGGCGGGCGACCATGACCTCGACGAAGAGGTCACCGGCGGGTCCGCCACCGGGGCCGACCTCACCCTGGCTGCTCAGCTGGATGCGAGTGCCGTCGGAGACACCGGCGGGGATGCGGATCTTCATGGTCCGCTGTTTGCGCACGCGTCCGTCGCCCTGGCAGTTGAGGCAGGGGTTCGGGATGACGGTGCCGAAGCCGTGGCAGGAGTTGCAGGTCTGGTTCGTGACCATCTGGCCCAGCAGGGTCCGTGTCATGCGCTGGACGCTGCCGGCTCCGTGGCACAGCGAGCAGGTCTCGATCTTGGTGCCCTCCTGCGTACCTGCACCGGAGCAGGTGTCGCAGACGACCGCCGTGGTCACGTCGAGGTCGACGGTGCCGCCGAAGGCAGCGGTCTTCAGGTCGATGTTGACGCCGACGAGGGCGTCCTTGCCGCGCTGTGTGCGCGGGATCGGGCCGCCGGCCTGGCCGCCGCCACCGCCGAAGAAGGTCTCGAAGATGTCGCCGAATCCGCCGAAGCCGCCGCCGGCCGGGAAGCCCTGGCCGTTCTCGCCGCCGCCCATGTCGTAGTTGCGGCGTTTCTCCGGATCGGAGAGCACATCGTAGGCCAGTGAGATGGCTTTGAATTCGTCTTCGTGACCGGGATTGACGTCCGGGTGGTACTTGCGTGCCAGCTTCCGGTACGACGACTTGATCTCAGCCGCGGAAGCATCTTTGGACACTCCGAGTGTTTCATAGTGATCGGCCACAGAAACTTCTCTCTCCCTGACGTAGTGGTCTTCTCTGTTCGTGGTGGTAGCTGCGCTGCTGCGCGGTGTTCACCGGTGGTGCAGTGTCCGGTTGCGGGTGGCCCCGGTCGTCTTCACTGAGCCGCCCTACCCTCGGTCGAGGATCGAGGACACGTATTTGGCGACGGCGCGGACTGCCGAAATCGTCGTCGGATAGTCCATGCGGGTCGGGCCGAGCACTGCCAGTCTGGCCGACGAACCCGTGTCATGACCATATTCGGCGGCGACGACGGAAGTCGAACTGAATGATTCGTGAGTATTCTCACGCCCGATGCGCACGCTGATCCCCTCATGGTCTTCGGCCATCGAGGTGAGCAGCTTGAGCAGAACCACCTGTTCCTCGAAGGCTTCGAGGATCGGGGCCATCTTCTCTCCGAATTCGCTGCCGGAGCGGGCGAGGTTCGCGGTCCCGGCCATGATGATGCGCTCTTCGCGTGTGGCGGCGACGAGGTCGACGACGGCGGCTCTCACCTGTGTCAGACCGGAGTCGTCACGCACCGCCGGCTCGCTGGGTTCGGTGGCGGCCGCCTCGGTGGTGGGACTCGATCCGAAGATCTGTGCGAGGGTGCGCCCTGCGAATTCGGCGTTGATCTGGTCGCGCAGTCCGCGGACGGAGTCCTCGTCGAGCGGGGTCGGGGTGATGACGGACTTCTGTTCGACCTGACCGGCGTCTGTGATGAGGACGACGAGGATCCGGCCGGGGCCGAGGCCGACAACCTCGATGTGTTTGATGCGCGCTCGGGACACCGTCGGGTACTGGATGAGTGCGACCTGCCGGGTGAGGCCGGAGAGGACGCGGACGGTGCGGTCGAGCATCTCGTCGAGTTCGACGCCGCCGTCGATGAGTTGGAAGATCGCGCGTCGCTCGGCGGTGGTCAGCGGTTTGAACTCGTCGATGCGGTCGACGAACATCCGGTAGCCGAGGTCGGTGGGGATCCGGCCGGCCGAGGTGTGGGGTTGGGCGATGTAGCCCTCTTGTTCCAGCTGGGCCATATCGTTGCGGATCGTGGCCGGAGAGACTCCGAGGGTGTGGCGCTGGACGATCGCCTTCGATCCCACGGGTTCGTTGGTGGCGACGAAGTCCTCGACGATGGCGCGCAGCACCTGTGCTCGTCTGCTGTCGTTCATCGCGGGTCTCCTCTCCGTCTGCCGGGGCCGGTCCGTCTCGCTGGTCCGGCCGTGGTCACCGTGCCTGCGTTTGGCACTCTTTGAGTCTGAGTGCCAATTCTACGCTTCTCGATCCCGGAATTCATTTCTGGGGTGGTCTGCGGGTCTGCGCGTTTGTGGGTCAGTCCTTGATTATGGTGGGTGCCCGTGAATGCTTTTGATCGTTATGGCCCCGATGTGCTCTCCGGTTCCTCACCGTCGTCGCACCGTCCGAAGAAGTCCCGCCAGGTCGAGCTCGGCCTGGGCATGGTTCTCGAGGATGCGATGAGCGGCTATGTCGGTGCCGTCGTCGGCGCGGAGAAGACCACGGCCGGTGTCGTCGTCAAGCTCGAGGACCGCGTCGGCAAGGTGCGCGTCTTTCCACTGGGGCCGGGTTTCCTCCTCGAGGGACAGCCCGTCGATGTGCAGCTGCCGAAGAAGAAGCCTCAGCAGCCCGGACGGACGGCTTCGGGCTCTCGCGCCGTGGTCGGTGCGAAAGCCCGGGTGGCGCGCGGGTCGCGGATCTGGGTCGAGGGCAAACACGATGCCGAACTCGTCGAGAAGATCTGGGGCGATGATCTGCGCATCGAAGGCGTCGTCGTCGAACCCCTGGGCGGTCTCGATGATGTCGCCGACAAGCTCGAGGCCTTCGGTCCGGATCGGGAGCATCGAGTCGGTGTCCTCGCCGACCATCTGGTGAATGGGACGAAGGAATCGAAGATCGCCGAGGCGGTCCGCGCCGATCCGCGCTACCGCGACGTTGTCCACATCATCGGTCACCCCTACGTCGATATCTGGCAGGCCGTGAAACCCCACGTCGTCGGCATCCGCGAGTGGCCGGTCGTCCCCCGCGGTGAGGACTGGAAGACGGGAATCCTCCGTCGCATCGGGTGGCCGCATGCCGACCATCGGGATGTCGCTCGCGGGTGGGTGCGCATCCTCGGGAAGGTCAGCACCATCGCCGATGTCGAACCGACGCTGTCGGGTCGGGTCGAGGAGCTCATCGACTTCGTCACCGTCGGCTGAGGTCCTCCGATGGATATGAGCGGCCCGCGTGTGCCGAAACTGTCACAGGAGTGAGGCTTTCCCGACATCGCCGGGACACGTCGCTCGGCTAGGGTGAATGGCAAGAGTATTCGAAAGGATCCCCATGTCGTTCAACCCCGAACAGCCCGGCAGTCGACCGATGCCGCCGAACTATTCTCAGGCCTCCGGCTCGCAACAGCCCTACGCGCCACAGAATCAGCAGTACTCTCAGCCGCAGACGCATACCGGTCAGCCCGGGTACGGTGCCCAGCCGGGGTACGGCTCTCAGCAGGCCTATGGCGCCCAGCCGAACTCCGGTTACGGCGGGCAGCCCGGCTTTGGTGGTCAGCCGGGATTTGGCGGTCAGCCAGGTTTCGGTATGCCGCAGATGCACAACCCTGCGATGTTCGACTCCCAGTCCCTGCCCGAGCACGCCTACGGACCCGGCTCCGAGCAGTTCTGGATGGCGCACGAACCAGACCGGACCACGGCCCTGTGGACCCACCTCGGCGCGATCATCTTCGGCTTCATGCCTCTCATCATGTTCCTTGTGAAGAAGGACGAGTCGCCCTTCGTCCGCGAGCATTCCCGTCAGGGGCTCAATGCGATGATCACGAACACGATCGTCACGTTTGCGGCCTTCTTCGTCTTCGGCATCCTCGGTTTCATGCTGGCATTGGTGACCTTCGGCCTCGGCATGTTCCTCATGTATGCCGCTCTGATCGTCCCGCTCGTCTACGTCGTCATCTACATCATCGCGGCCGTCGCAGCCAACAGGGGCGAGGGCTACAAATTCCCGCTCACCATCAACTTCGTGAAGTGAACTTTCCCCGTCACCCCCGCGCACTCTGAGTTAGTGTGGAGTGATCGCAAACTCTGAAGGGACTCTCATGTCGGACAACCCGCAGCAGCCGAACAACGGACAGTCGCAGCCGATGCCCCCGAACTATTCACCGCAGTCGGGCTCACAGCAGCCGTACACTCAGCAGCCTCCGCAGGGTTCACAGCCCCAGCAGGGCAGCCAGCCCCAGTACGGCTCTCAGCCGCAGAACCCTCAGCAGGGTTCGCAGCCGGGATACGGCTCTCAGCAACAGCCCGGCTATGGTTCGCAGCAGCAGAATCCAGCCTACGGGTCTCAACAGCAGAACCCTCAGCATGGTTCCCAGCCCGGACATGGCTCGCAGCAGGCCTATGGAAGTCAGCCCGGTTATGGTTCTCAGCAGCCTTACGGCGGTCCGCAGGGATATGGAATGAATTCGTCCGGTAATCCCGGATCATTCAATTCCCAGGCACTGCCTCCTCAGGCTTATGGTCCCGGTTCGGCCGGGTTCTGGCAGCCGTCGCCGTCAGATCGCTCCACTTCGACGTGGACACAGGTCGGTGCGATCTTCACCGCGTGGATCGTTCCGCTCATCATCTTCCTTGTGAAGAAGGATGAGTCGCCCTTCGTCCGCGAACAGGCTCGTCAGTCGCTGAACTTCCAGCTCACCCTCATCATCGCCTATATCGTCGCCGACATCCTCGCTCTCATCACCTTCGGCATCGGCGGCATCCTCTTCTTGGTCATCTGGGTCGTTGCTCTCGTGTTCATGATCATGGCCGCAGTCGCTGCCAATAAGGGCGAGGTGTACAAGGTTCCCATGAGCATCCAGTTCATCAAGTGATTCGGCAGGAGTGATCTCGGCTGCGGCCGGTGTCACCACCTCAGAATCAGTCAGCGCCGCCGGGCCGCTCCCGCATTTCGGGAGCGGCCCGGTTTCGTCTCTGCTGTGCGAACCATGCCGAAGAGTCTGGGAGGAACGCGAACACCACGCTCAGAGTGCCCAGCAGGAGGAATCCGCCGATGAGCAGCGGGCTCAGCGGTGTGATGACGAGGAATCCCAGTGCCAGACACACGAGCGCCACCCACCGTGCGCGCCCCGTGCCGACGAGCATCCTCCAGGCATATGTGGAAAAACCGATCATCACGACCACTCCGGCCACCACACCGACGAAGAGGATGACATTTGCGAGGAACGCGGTGACGTCGCCGGCAGCCGAGACACCTGCTGCCTCGGTCGAGTCGCCGATCCCGTGCAGGGCCCTTCCGAGCACCCGCAGGACACGTCCACCGGTGAATGCCGCAATGGTGAGAGCGAGCAGAACGAAGAGCGGCGCCACGGCGCCGAGAACAGCCGCTACGACGACTTTCCACGGACGACGCGAAACAGACGGTTCAGCGGCGGGCAGCACTGGTGCTCTCCCGGCGATCATCGCCTCACGTGCAGCGGCCGCGGCAGCGAATCTCTGCTCATTCGGCGCACGATAACCCGGCTGAGATCCATACCGTGAGACTTGTTGCCAGTGCTCTCGGTACCCATCACGATCTGGGGAAGTCATCGACGTCGCCCCTTCCGCATCTGCACCAACAGCACCACTCACCTTGACACTATCGGTGTGGTGCCGCGTGGGGAAGACCCGTGCTGAAAGTCTGCTCAGACGAATTCGGTGAGGATGCGCACCATATAGTCGGCCATAAGGCGTCCCGGCAGGGTCGGCTGGAACCAGCCGGCCTCCGCACCATCGGCGTCGAGCAGTCCCTGCTTGATGAACGTCTTGATCGCCTGCTGGCTGCCCGGAGCCAGAGAGTCCAGACGCAGCTCCCTGTCGATCCTGGCCGCGAGCATGATCCGTTCGATCTCCCGGGTCTGGTCGTCGAGGACCTCGCGGCCGATCGACGGGGACTCCCCTGCCAGCAGACGGTCGGCCCAGGCGCGCGGGTGTTTGGCGTTCCAGAAACGCACTCCCCCGACGTGAGAATGGGCGCCGGGTCCGAAGCCCCACCAGTCGGCATTGCGCCAATAGGCCATATTGTGCTCACAACGCGTTTCGGGGCTGGTCGACCAGTTGCTCACTTCGTACCAGTGCATTCCCGCAGCGGAGATCGCTGCATCGGCGATCTCGTACTTGTCAGCCAGGTCGTCCTCATCGGGCATCGGCAGTTCGCCGCGGCGAACCATGGCGCCCATCTTCGTTCCCGGCTCGACGATGAGGGAATACGCCGAGATATGGTCGACCTCGTTGGACAGGGCCACGTCGAGGGAACGTCGCCAGTCGTCGATCGACTCACCCGGGGTGCCATAGATGAGGTCGAGGCTGAGCTCGAGGCCGGCGTCCTTAACCCAGCGAGCCACCTCGGGGATCTTCTCCGGATCGTGGGTGCGATCCAAGGTCGCCAGCACATGCGGCACAGCCGACTGCATGCCCATGGAGATGCGGTTGAAACCGGCACCGGCGAGAGTCGCGATGTACTCAGGGTCCAAGGTGTCGGGGTTGGCTTCGGTGGTGACTTCGACGTTCTCGGCCAAAGGGAATCGTGCACGGATATCGTCCATCACCCCGGCAAGCACGTCCGCGGCAAGCAGTGTCGGGGTTCCTCCGCCGAAGAAGATCGTCGAGACCTCACGATCGCCCGCTCCCGCCTCGGCGAGGGTGGACACGGACAGATCGAGCTCACGAGCGAGATTGCCGCGGTAGTCCTCGCGGGACGCGCCCGGGCCGAGGTCGTCGGCGGTGTAGGTGTTGAAGTCGCAGTAGCCGCAGCGGACCCGGCAGTACGGGACGTGGACGTAAAGGCTCAGCCCCCGCTCGGCGGCGCCGATTCCTGCCGATGTCGGCAGGGAACCGTCGCGTGGAGGGACCTCGCCGGTCGGTTGTGCGGGCACTTACTTCTTGCTGTCCTTCGACTCCGGCTCGTCGGAGGACAGGGCCGCGATGAACGCTTCCTGCGGAACTTCGACGCTGCCGACCATCTTCATCCGCTTCTTGCCTTCCTTCTGCTTCTCGAGCAGTTTGCGCTTACGGCTGATGTCGCCGCCGTAGCACTTCGACAGGACGTCCTTGCGGATGGCGCGGATGGTCTCACGGGCGATGATGCGCGAGCCGATGGCCGCCTGGATGGGCACCTCGAACTGCTGGCGTGGGATGAGCTTGCGCAGCTTCCCGGCCATGGCCACACCATAGGAGTAGGCGTTGTCGCGGTGGACGATCGCGGAGAACGCATCGACCTGGTCGCCGTGCAGCAGGATGTCGACCTTGACGAGGTCGGAGGCGTCCTGGCCGTCATCGGAGTAGTCGAGGGAGGCGTAGCCCTTGGTCCGGGACTTCAGCTGGTCGAAGAAGTCGAAGACGATCTCGGCCAGCGGGAGTCGGTAACGGATCTCCACACGGTCCGAGGACAGGTAATCCATGCCCTGGAGTTTGCCGCGGCGATCCTGGCACAGTTCCATGACCGCACCGATGTAATCGCTCGGTGTGAGGATGGTCGCCTGAACCATCGGTTCGCGGACTTCCTTGATCTTGCCCGTCGGGTACTCGCTCGGGTTCGTCACCACGGACTCCGAACCGTCTTCCATGGTCACGTCGTAGATCACGGACGGAGCGGTGGAGATGAGGTGGAGGTCGAATTCGCGTTCTAACCGGTCGCGCAGGACCTCGAGGTGGAGGAGTCCGAGGAATCCGCAGCGGAAGCCGAAGCCCAGAGCCGTCGAGGTCTCCGGTTCGTAGGCCAGGGAGGCGTCGTTGAGTTTGAGTTTGTCGAGGGCGTCGCGCAGCACCGGGTAGTCGGAGCCGTCGATCGGGAATAGCCCGGAGAAGACCATCGGTTTCGGTTCGCGGTAGCCGCCGAGTGCCTCGTCGGCCGGTTTGGCTGCGGCAGTGACGGTGTCGCCGACCTTCGACAGGCGCACATCCTTGACACCGGTGATGAGGTAGCCGACCTCGCCGACGCCCAGGCCCTTCGTCGCCTTGGGTTCGGGCATTGAGGCGCCGATCTCCAGCAGCTCATGAGTGGTGCCGGTCGACATCATCTCGATCTTCTCGCGCGGCGAGAGCGAACCGTCGATGACGCGGACATAGGTGACCACACCGCGGTAGGTGTCGTAGACGGAGTCGAAGATCATCGCGCGTGCCGGTGCGTCGGCGTCGCCGACGGGTGCGGGGATATCGGTGATGATCCGGTCAAGGACCTCTTCGACGCCTTCTCCGGTCTTGCCGGACACGAGCAGGCAATCCTCGGGTTCGCAGCCGATGAGGTTCGCGAGCTCTTCCGCGTACTTCTCCGGCTGTGCGGCCGGCAGGTCGATCTTGTTGAGCACGGGAATGATCGTCAGATCGTTCTCCATGGCCAGGTACAAGTTGGCGAGCGTCTGGGCTTCGATGCCCTGAGCGGAGTCGACGAGCAGCAGAGCGCCCTCACAGGCGGCCAGCGACCGCGAGACCTCATAGCTGAAGTCGACGTGGCCCGGGGTATCGATCATGTTGAGCGCGTACGGCGTCTCTTCGTGTTCCCATGGCATGCGCACGGCCTGGGATTTGATGGTGATTCCGCGTTCGCGTTCGATGTCCATCCGGTCGAGGTACTGGGCCCGCATATCGCGGTTCTCGACGACGCCGGTCATCTGGAGCATGCGGTCGGCAAGGGTCGATTTGCCGTGGTCGATATGAGCGATGATGCAGAAATTGCGAATCAGCTCGGGTGAGGTGGCAGACGGTGAGATCCGCTTTGCAGCTTCCTTATTCACCTGAGGTGACATGAACGCCCTTCCTTTGACAGACCAGGTCCCCAGACAGACCGGATCTCCCATTGTTTCATGACTTGCGCGCGGACTTGGAATCCACGGGCGTGGGCGCCTCGATCCTGTGTGTCCGTCGCGATTCGTCCGCGCCGAACCGTGCGAATCGGGGAAGATATCGGAGAAGATGGAGTCATGAGCGAATTCCGGGTCATGAGCTTCAACCTCCGCTATCCCGCCATGGACGGTCACCCGGTGGCCGAGCGGCTGCCGATCGCCGCCGAGCTCATCCGGCGTGCCCATCCCCACCTCATCGGCACCCAGGAGGGCGAGCTCGACCAGCTCGAGACGCTCATCAGTCTGCTGCCCGAGGAGTACATCTGGCTCGGCGAGGGGCACTCCGGCGGCAATTCGGGCGAGTTCACTGCCGTGATCCTCGATTCGACGCGCTTCGAGGTCGAAGCCGTGGACATCAGTTGGCTGTCCGAACAGCCCGACACCGTGGCCTCGGAATCGTGGGGAGTCTCCCACGCACGCACCCTGACGACGGTCGATGTCCGCGACCTCACCTCCGATCGACAGTTGCGCGTGCTCAACACCCACCTCGATCACAAATCCGAGCGTGCTCGTCTCGAATCGGGTCAGATCATGGCAGACACCATCGCCGAGGCGGCCCATCCCTGCGTAGTCACCGGTGATTTCAATGTCGCCACCGGATCCCCGGTCTACGACTTCTTCTGCACCGAGCTCGGACTCACCGACACCGGAGCCGAAGTTCCCGGAGAGAACATCGGCACTTTCCACCGGTACAAAGGACCGAAGGAGGGTGAGCCGCGGATCGACTGGATCCTCACCACCCCGGGCCTGCGCACGGTGTCTACCCGCATCGACACGTTCGAGGTCGACGGAAAGTACCCGTCCGACCATTTCCCCATCGAGGCGGTCCTCGACTTCACCTGACCGTGTCGGTTCGACATCGGCAGCGGCCCATCGGGTGCACTGTGCGAACGGTGCGCTGTTCTTCGCGGTCTGTGGCGGTCGACTCGTTTAGGCTGGACGTATGAATTGGAAATCACTGGTCAATCGGGCCGCGAGAATCGGAGTCCGTGAGGGGCTGCGCTACCTGCGTCAGTCGCAGTCGAAGAAGAACTCCGGGGGCTCATCGCAGCCCACGGATGCCCGCCGGCAGGATTCTGCACGGTCGGGCGGTGGGGGCACCGCCTCGGCGGGTTCTGCTGATCGTGCCACAGGCGGCCAGGGCGGCTCAGGCAGTCAGAGCGGATCGGGGTTGTATCCCGGTGATTTCACGGGGTCGCTCAAGGTCAGCTACTCCCCCGATCTCGACGGTGATGCCGATCCCGGCGAAGTCGTCTGGGGATGGGTGCCGTTCGAGGAGGACTACTCGCAGGGCAAGGACCGGCCGTCCCTCGTCGTCGGCCGTGACGGCAAGTGGGTGCTCGCGCTCATGCTCACCAGCAAGGATCACATTCCCGGCGGCGTCGGCGAGGTCCGGGAGGACCGGCACGCCAAGTGGATGAACATCGGCAGCGGGGACTGGGATTCGCAAGGACGACCGTCTGAGCTCCGCCTCGATCGGATCATTCGCCTCGATCCCGATTCGATCCGCAGGGAAGGTGCGATCATGCCGCGTGACGTGTTCGATCGAGTGGCGAAGCACATCTCCGGCTGAGACGTTACTGGTTCTCCCCTGACCGGCCGGGCCGAGCCCTTGTGCGCACTGCGTCACAGGGCCGCGCAGGGATTTCCAGCCCGTGACTCGAGGCTGTATCATAGGTGATTGTGTCTTCATCAAGGCGTGTGTCTCGCCGAGGTCGGGTGAAGATGCCGTCGGATTCGATGTCGTCGATGTGTTTCCCCGCGGAGATGATCATGTCGGTTCGATGCGCCCTCACGACCATGTACCACTAACACGAAAGAGTGTTGAAATTGGCTAATATCAAGTCCCAGATCAAGCGGAACAAGACCAACGAGAAGGCTCGTCAGCGCAACAAGGCTGTCCGGTCCGAGGTTCGGTCCTACGTCCGCGTCGTTCGCGAGAACATTGCTGCCGGCAACAAGGACGAGGCACAGCAGGCTTATGCTGTGGCCGCCCGCAAGCTCGACAAGGCTGTTTCGAAGGGTGTTCTGCACAAGAACAACGCTGCGAACCGCAAGTCGCGCCTGGCCACGCAGATCAACGCTCTCTGAGCAGACGACTGAGGCTATAGCTTCACGGGGCTCGATCCGAAAGGATCGGGCCCCGTACTTTTCCCTTATTGCTACCTGACGGCGGCGTCGGCTTCAGCCGCGGCGATGAGTGACTGGCCCAACGCCACCTCGTTCCACCGCCGCACTTCCCGGCGGGCTCGGTCGACCTGCCACGGTGCCATCTTCAGCTCAGAGGCGAGCTCACCGCTGGTGCCGGAGAAGCCCTGCACCTTCGCCATTCCGCGCAGCTTCATCGCCACTGCCGCCACGAGCGGGACCGGATCGGATCCGGTCGACAGCGCATGCCTGAGCAGACTGAGCGCGTTCTTCGCGTCTCCGGCCACTGCCGCATCGGCGACCTTGAAGCCGGTGGCCTCGACCCGGCCGCCGTAGTACTGGTCGACGACCTCGGCGGTGATCGTGCCTTCGGTGTCTTCGATGAGTTGGTCGACCCCGGCATTGAGTTCCGCGAGGTCCGAGCCCAGCGCCGACATGAGTGCGGCCATTCCCGCTTCGTCGATCCGCCGCTTCGCGGTCTTGAAGCGAGTTTGTGCGAACTTCGCCCGATCGCTTTCGTTCTTCAGCACCGCCGCATCGATGCGCGGGAAGCCGGCGGCGTCGAGCTTCTTGATGAGCTTCGCTCCCCGATTGCCTCCGGCGTGCAGCAGCACCACCACGGCGTCATCGTTCGGTGCGTCCAGGTAGGCAAGAGCGTCGTTGAGGAAGTCCTCCGAGCATTTTTCGACGGCGTCGACGACGATGAGCTTTGATGAGGAGAACAGGGACGGTGAAGCCGCCATGGCCAGTTCACCGCCCTGGTATCCGGCAGCGTCGAATTCGATCTCTTCGGGGTCCTGCTTCCGTGCGGCCGAGACGATGCGGTCCTTGGCCATGCGCACGAGCACCGATTCACCACCGGAGATCATGACGACAGGGGCGGGTTTCGCCGAGCTCCACGGGATCAGGGTCTTCTTCACTGCCATGGACCCCAGCTTATCGTGGACGCCCGACACGACAGTCACGGCCGGCACTGCCGCTCGGCACCTGCGAGTTCACCCTTTGTCTTCGGGACAGCTGTGGCCGGTGCTGAAGCGGTTGCCCGCGTAGAGCGCGACCGAACCGCAGTGGTCGGTGCGCAGCACGGGCACTGGGCCGAAGGACCGCAGCGATTTCTCACTCGGATGCCCGTAGTTGTTCTCCCCCACCGAGATGACGCCGAGGCCAGGCGCCGCGGCGGCGAAGAACTCGGGAGCCAGGTCTGAGGAACCGTGGTGCGGTGCGACGAGGACATCGACCGGTTGCACCTGCTGTGCGAGCAGATACTGCTCCTCGGCTCCGACGTCGCCAGGCAGCAGAGTGCTCAACCCCTTCTGGTCGACCCGCGCCACAAGGGAGTCTTCGTTGCGCAGTTCTTCGTCCTCGGCGGCAAGGACCGAACGCAGCGGCGGCCACAGCACCTCCACGCTGGCCGACTCGAAGTTGAGCGTCTGCCCGCGGTGGGTGGGGACCGCCTCGACGCCGGTATCAGCGATCACGCGCCGTGCTTCCGGCGAGTCCGCGACATTCGCGGAGACGAACAGACGGTCGATCTTCCGCCCCCACGTGGTGCCCGCATATCCGGCGAAGTGGTCGGCGTCGAAATGCGAGATGAACAGGTCGAATTCCTCGATCCCGGATTCGTCGAGGCAGGTGTCGATGGGTTTCGGCTCACGTCCCGTATCGACGACGAGACCCCGACCGTCACCGAGGTTGATCACTGCGCCCGACCCCTGACCGACATCGCAGACGAGTACGAGCCAGTCCGCGGCCGGCGGCTTCGCCCTGACCGTGACGATGACGGCGGCAGTGAGCAGACAGCACAGGACAAGGACAGGCAGACCCCAGAGCCGCCGACGCACGAGCATCCATGTTCCGACCACGGCCAGTAAGAGAAGCCCGAGTGCCAGCAGCGTTCCGACCGGCGGCACCGGCCAGTCGAGGGCCGCCCCGGGCAGTGCGGCGCAGACTCGGGCGACGATGACGATCCACCAAGCCGGGAACGACCCGCACCAGGACAGCAGGGCCGAGGCGAAGTCGGCTCCGGGCAGTCCGGTCGTCGCGATGCCGGTGAACACGAGGCTGAGGAAGCCTGCCACCGTCGCCGGCATGACGGCAGGTGCGGCCAAGGCGTTGGCCGCCACCGACCACAAGCCGATCCGCGGATCGATCGCCACAAGCACCGGAGTACACGCGAGTTGGGCGACGAAGGGCACGATGAGTGCGGTGACGAGTACCGTGGGCGCCAGCGGCAGGTGCACGGCGAGACGGCGCAGAAGGATCGGGACGACGAACATGATCGCGGCCGTGGAAACCACGGACAGGACGAACCCCACCGAGGTGGCCAGCACTGGCACGAACGCGAGAAGCAGGCTCGCCGTCGAGCACATGACCGCGACCGGAGAGATTCCGCCGCCGCGCAGGAACACGATTGCCGCTGCGATCGCCATTCCGGCGGCTCGGATGGCGCTGGGTTCGAATCCGACGATGAAGACGTAGCCGAGGCAGGTGAGCACGCCGATGCTCACGCGCAGTCGTGGTCCGGCTCGGCAGGCACCGGCGAGCAGTCCGGCTCCGAGGCTGACGATCGTGACGTTGCTGCCCGACACGGCCGAGACGTGTGTGAGGGAGACGACTCGCATGTCGTCGACCATCCGGTCATCCTGTGGTGAGGTGTCGCCGACGACGAGACCGGGCAGAAGTCGGCCGCCGTCATTGCCGGCAGCGAGTGAGTCAACGCGCAGTTCGGTGCGCAGCGTCTCTCGCCACTGCCACAGTCCGTTCGGCTGTTCGAGCACGTCGGGTTCTGCCTTGGTGGAGCGGATGTCGTCGAGGCGCTTCGTGCGCATCCGCACTTTCGTTCCGTCCGCAACGGTTTCGGGGCTGAGCACGTGGATGAACCCGGTTGGTGTGAGCAGCGTCAGTCGCGTCCAGCCGGACGCTCCGGGTTCGCTGTGGCCGACGACGAGCCCTGTGGTTTCGGCTTCTGCCTCCGGTCCGTGGGCGGCGGCGAGGGCGGTGATCTGGATCGTCAGCAGACAGGTGAAGACGAGGACACCGACACCGAGGTGGTGGTGCCGTCTCAGGACCACGATCCCGACGAGTCCGAGTACGGGAATGCCGAACAGCGTCCACGGCTCCGGTGACAGGAGTGCACTTGTCCAAAGGCCTGCCGCACAGCACAGGAGACGCACGGAGCCCGGCCACAGCGCCGCCCGTTCCCGCACCCAAACGACCGCGGAACTGCACTTCCGTCGCAGGACGGTGCCCCTCTGCTCCCACGACTGCTGCGCGGACCGTCGCTTTCGCGACCGCGAGTGCGGTGATGAGCGGTCCGGGTCAGCCGACGGTGACAAGGTCTTTGAGGCTTTCGAAGGTCTTCGGTCCGATGCCTTTGACGAGCAGCAGATCTTCGACGCTGGCGAACGGCTGTTGGCTGCGGTGGCTGATGATCGCCTCGGCGGTGACAGGTCCGACTCCGGGCAGGGTCTCCAAGGTGGTGGCATCGGCGGTGTTGAGATCGACTTTTCCGGCCGACCCGGGTTCCGCACCGTTTGCCCCGGCTGATGCGTCGGCGGTTCCCGCAGAACTGCCACCGGCCCCTCCTGCCGCTGCTCCCCCAGCTCCGCCCGCCCCAGAACCATCAGACCCGGTCCCGTTCTGACCGGTCCCGTCCGTCCCAGCTCCAGCGACATCTCCTGCTGGTTCTTCTCCCTCCTTCGGGATGTGGATCTGCTCACCATCGGCGAGCACACGCGCCAGATTCACGGCCTCGCTGTCAGCTCCCGCGCTCAGTCCGCCTGCGGCTTCGACGGCGTCTTGGACCCGCGCGCCCGCTTTCAGTGTGACCACGGAGGGTTCTTTCACAGCTCCGGTGATGTGGACGATCACTGTCCCGTTCGAATTCGCTGCCTTCGCCGAGGCGGCTCCCTCCTTTCCGTCGGCTGTTCCCGCCGCGCCGTCGCCCGTTTCTGCCCCGCTTTCAGTCCCAGCCGGCGACTGACCGGCGCCTGCGCCCTGCTCGGCCACGGGATCGCCGCCGTCCGGTGATTGCTGCGGCGCGGGTCGGAAGAGGAAGAAGGCGAGCACGAGGATTCCGACCGTGGCGATGCCGACAGCTACCAGAACGGGCAGCCGCACACGACGGGGCTCGACGGGTTCCTCGTCACCGGCGGTATCGGCGGTATAGACATCGCCGGGCACCCAACCGCCGCGCTCGGCACTGGCGCCCAGGAGGCCGGCGAATCGATCATCCGGAGACACAGCCATGGTCCGACGTTAGGCACCGCAAACAGTTGGCTGCCAGAGCAGAGACTGGGCCTGTGGAAAGGACGTCTGCGTCCACAGGGCTGAGGAGCTCAAGTCACTTGAGTGTCCCCAGGCTGGAGTGGGTGAGTCAGGGTTTCGTCTGCACGGTCACACCGACCGTGCCGGGACCCACATGGGCGGTGATGATCGTCGACAGCGTCCTGAATGAGGGCTCATATCCGAGTTCGCGCAGCCGTGTGCTCAGCAGTTCGGCATCGGCTGTGTCCATCTCCCCTTCGGCGTTCTGCAGCTCGACGTGCACGGTGTCCTCGGGCTCGGCCACCTCGGCGGCGGCCTGAGTGACAAGAGTGACGATCTTCTCCAACGCTTTGGTCCGGGTGCGCACCCGGGCGAGCGGAACGACGATTCCGGCGTTGAGGCCGAGCACGGGAACGATCTGCAGGGCCCGGCCCAGCAACGATGATGCGGCACCGATCCGGCCGCCTCGGCGCAGGTATTCGAGGCTTCCCGGGGCGAATACGGAACGGGTCTCTGCCGCGCACCAGTCAGCGATGGTTCCGGCGATCGATTCGGTGTCGAGTCCCTGCTGGATCCCGGCCACGGCCACAGACAGTGCCCCGGCCAATCCCGCCGAGGTGGTCCTCGAGTCGACGACATCGACGAGGATGTCCTCGGCTTCGGCAGCGGTGACCGCGGAATCGCGGGTGCCGGAGAGTTCGCCGGACATCGTCACGACGATGATGGCTTCGGCTCCGTCCTCGCGCAACCTGGCATAGGCTTCGGAGAACTGGGCCGGGGTGGCCATAGAAGTGGTAACCTCGGTGCCGTCGGTCATCTTCGCGCACAGGTGCTCGGCATCGACTTCACCGTCGGCGAAGGCGACTCCGCCGATGAGCACTGTCAGCGGCACCACAGCGAAGAGGCCGCCGGTGGCCCCTTTCAGCTCTTCGCGTTCGTCAGCGGAGAGCTGTGCCGTGGAGTCGGTGACCAGCCCGATTCTCATGGACGGCCCAGAGCTCGGTAGGTCCAGCCCGCTGCCCGCCACAATTCGGGAGTGAGCACATTGCGGCCGTCGACGAGCACCTTCCCGCGCACGAGTTCAGCGGTGGCTGCCGGGTCGAGATCGCGGTATTCGCGCCATTCTGTCAGCAGCAGCACGGCTTCGGCCCCGCTGATCGCCTCGGCGGTGTCGGCGACGTAGTTGAGCTCGGGGAACGACTTCTTTGCGTTGTCGATCGCCTGCGGATCGGTGACGGTGACCAGACCGCCCTGCGTGGCGATGAGCCGAGCCACGGCCAGAGCCGGGGAGTCACGGACGTCGTCGCTGTCGGGTTTGAATGCGGCACCGAGGACGGTGATCTTCTTGCCGATGAACGATCCGCCCAGGGCGTCGCGCGCGATGTCGACCATGCGCACTCGCCGACGCATGTTGATCGAGTCGATCTCCTTGAGGAAGGCCACTGCCTGATCGGCGCCGAGCTCTCCGGCCCGGGCCATGAACGCACGGATGTCCTTGGGCAGGCAGCCGCCGCCGAAGCCGAGTCCGGCGTTGAGGAATTTGCGGCCGATCCGGTCATCCATGCCGATGGCATCGGCGAGCTGGGTGACATCGGCGCCCGAGGCCTCGCAGAGTTCGGCCATGGCATTGATGAACGAGATCTTCGTGGCCAGGAACGAATTCGCCGCCGTCTTGACCAGCTCGGCAGTCGCGAAGTCCGTGATCATCCGCGGAGTGTCTTCGGCGAGGATCGAGGCGTACACCTCGTCGAGGGTCGCAGCCGCCGCCTGCCCGGGTTCGCCATCGGCGACACCGTAGACCAGACGATTCGGGTGGAGAGTGTCTTCGACCGCATGGCCTTCACGCAGGAACTCCGGGTTCCACATCATTGCGGCCCCGGTGTCGGCGATGACTCCGGCCAGACGCTCGGCGGTGCCCACCGGAACGGTCGACTTTCCCACAACCACTGACGCCGCAGTCAGGTGCGGGTGCAGCGATTCCACGGCCGCATCGACATAGGTGACATCGGCGGCGAACTCCCCGGGCTTCTGCGGAGTGCCCACGCACACGAAGTGCACTGTGGCGTCAGCGGCGCGGGAGACGTCGGTGGTGAATTCGAGCTTTCCGCGCTCCTGAGCCTTCACGAGGAGTTCACTCAGTCCCGGTTCGAAGAAGGGCGGTCGGCCCGAAGTCAGTGCCTCGACCTTCTCGGTATCGACGTCTACTCCCGTGACCTCATGGCCCAGTGACGCCATGGCCGCCGCATGAACCGCGCCCAGATATCCGCAACCGATGACTGAAATCTTCAAACCGAGCTCTCCTGGGAATAGGCATGCGTTTTCGACCACACTATATGCCACCCGGTTGCACGATATGTGGAGGTTGAAACAGTAGGCTTGGAATTGTGAAGCGTTTCCTTGATTTCCTCACCAACTCACCGGCCGCCGTGACGTTTGCCGTGCTCACCGTGCTCGGCATCGTGGCCTTCGCCATCCCCGGGCTGCACTCCGCAGCCTGGATCATCGGGCTCGTGCTGTGCCTCGGCGTGATCGCCGCACTGCTGATGTTCCACGGCGAATGGCGACGTGCCCAGCAGCAGATCGACGCACTGCGACAGCAGCTCAGCGTCGAACGCGGCCGGATGGACACTGTCGGACTCACCCCGGTGGAGGACACGGTCGAGCTGCTTCCCGATGAGCGTCGCGCCCGCCGCATCCTCGAACTCATCCCGGACTCGTCGGGCCTCATCCAGTCGCTGCGTCTCGACGCTACCTTCGCCACCGTCGCCGTCGACGAGCTCGAACCGCTCACCACCTTCTGTGCCGAGTTCAAGAAGGCCAGCTTCGACAACCCGCGCTCGCACACGGCGTTCATGAACCTCTATCGGGCCGCTGAGGGACTGTCGATCTGGGTGAAGGAGGAGACTCGGACCTCCCCCGACGATTCCGGTGTCCGTGAAATCCGTCCCGGCGATGCCCGCAAGGACGGCTGGCGCGGCTACACCGAAGCCCAGAGCCGCGGCGAACGCCTCAGCGACGACTTCGTCTCCTCCCGGTGGGAGTTCAATCAGACGGCACTCGAACTCGGACTCGTCACGGGCACCCCGCCGTTCAACGACTGAGTCGAATCACCCTGAGAATTCAAGAAGCGCCCCGGTCGTTCGACGACCGGGGCGCTTCTTCATCAGCGGCTGAACCCGAAATGACAGTCCCTGTGCGGGGAGGACAGGATCCTGGTCAGTGCCGGATCCACCAGGTGTCCGTCGGAGCCACAGGGGTGCGACGTTTGTGTTCCGACCGGCGGTACTTCTCGATGAGCGCCGAGGCGGCTGCGGGCTCGATCTCCTTCCCCTCGAGGAAGTCATCGATCTGGTCGTAGGTCAGACCCAGCGACGATTCGTCCGTCTGGCCGGGTTCGTCATCGAGCAGGTCCGCGGTCGGAACCTTGACGATGAGATGTTCGGGAGCACCGAGGTGGCGCAGCAGTTCCCGTCCCTGCCTTTTGTTCAGACCCGCCAGGGGAACGACGTCGGCCGCACCGTCACCGAACTTCGTGAAGAACCCGGTGACCGCCTCGGCGGCATGATCGGTGCCGACGACGAGAGCTTTCTTCTCCCCCGCGAGTTCGAACTGGGCGATCATCCGCATCCGGGCCTTGACGTTGCCCTTGCCGAAGTCGGTGATCGGGCTTCCAGCGGCCTTCTCGTACTCGTCGGCCGCCGCATCCGTGGCGGCACCGATGTTGATCGCCAGCTCATGATCGGCGCCGATGAAGGACAGCGCGTCCTGGGCGTCCGACTCATCGGTCTGCACATGATGGGGCAGGCGCACGGCCCAGAACTCGGCCTCGGCACCGCGGCGGCGCAGATCCTCAACGGCCAGCTGGCAGAGCCTGCCGGCCAGAGTGGAGTCCTGTCCGCCGCTGATGCCGAGCACGAGGCCTTTGACACCGGTGGTGAGCACATAGTCGACGAGGAATTCGACCCGTCGGACCACCTCGGTGGCGGGGTCGATCTGTGGCCGCACGCCGAGGGCGTGTCGGATCTCGTCCTGAACTCTGTCGTTCGTCATGCACTCACCAGTCGTAGTCGAGGGGGCGATGCGCCGCTGTCCGGCGCCCGTACCCATGCAGTCTCCCAGAAGCTGTGTTACGGCGATGTATCGCCGTGTCCTCAGGCGTCGGGAACGATGTTGACGAGCTTCGGCGCGCGCACGATCACCTTGCGCACTCCGGCTCCGCCGAGGGCCTTGACGGCGTTCGGCGATTCGAGAGCCAGCTTCTCCAGCTCGTCGGCGGAGATGTCCGGAGCGACCTCGAGCCGTGCACGCACCTTGCCCTTGACCTGGACCACGCAGGTCACGGTCTCGGCGACGAGGTGGTTCGGATCCGCCTCGGGGAACGCCGCATAGGTGACCGTCGACTTGTGTCCGAGGCGCGACCACAGCTCTTCGGCCAGGTGCGGGGCAAAGGGCGCGAGCATGATCGTCAGCGGTTCGAGGACCTCCCGGGTCGCGCCGCCCTGCTTGGTGGCGTGGTTGGTGAGCACGATGAGCTTCGAGATCGCGGTGTTGAACCGCAGATTGTCCATGTCCTCACGCACGCCGTCGATGACCTGGTGGAGGACCTTGAGCGATTCGGCGTCGGCCTCACCGTCGGCGACCACGGACTCGCCGGTGGTCTCGTCGACGAAGAGTCGCCACACGCGCTGCAGGAAACGTTGGGCACCGACGACCGCGCGAGTGTCCCAGGGACGGTCCTGTTCCAGAGGACCCATCGACATCTCGTAGACGCGGAAGGTGTCGGCACCGAAAGCGTCGTACATCTCGTCGGGCATGACGGAGTTCTTCAGCGACTTGCCGATCTTTCCGTACTCACGGTTGACCTGCTCGCCGTTGAACCAGAAGGTCAGCTCACCGTTCGATTCGGTCTTCTCCTCCACCTCAGCGGCGGGGACGTAGACACCACGGGAATCGGTGTATGCGTAAGCCTGGATGTACCCCTGGTTGACCAGACGGTGGAACGGCTCGGACGAGGAGATATGTCCGAGGTCGAAGAGGATCTTGTGCCAGAACCGGGCGTAGAGCAGGTGGAGCACAGCGTGCTCCTGCCCGCCGACGTAGAGGTCGGCGCCGCCGCGCGGCTTCGAAGGCCGCGGTCCCAGCCAGTACTTCTCGTTGGCGGGGTCGACGAGGCGGTCGGCGTTGTGCGGGTCCGCGTAGCGCAGCTGGTACCACGACGATCCCGCCCAGTTGGGCATCGTGTTCGTCTCACGCTGGTAGATCTTCGGGCCGTCACCGAGGTCGAGTTCGACGCTCGTCCATTCCTGGTTCCGGCTCAGCGCCGGCTCGGGACGACTGTCGGCATCGTCGGGCGCATAGGTGCGCGGTGCGAAGTCGTCGACCTCGGGCAGCTGGACGGGCAGCATCTCATCGGGCAGAGCGATGGGAGTGCCGTTCTCGTCGTAGACGATCGGGAACGGTTCGCCCCAGTAGCGCTGGCGGGAGAACAGCCAGTCGCGCAGACGGTACTGAGTGGATTCGGTGGCCAGGCCCTTGCCGGCCAGCCATTCGGTGACCTTGGCCTTCGCTGCATCGATTTCGAGACCGTTGATGTCGATCTCGGCGTTGGCAGAGTTGATCATCACACCGGTGCCGGTGAACGGAGCGTCCTCATCGTGGTCGGCCGGAGGCTGCACGGTGCGGATATAGGGCAGTCCGAAGGCCTTCGCGAAGTCCCAGTCACGCGCGTCTTCGGCGGGCACAGCCATGATCGCTCCGGTGCCGTAGCCCATGAGGACGTAGTCGGCGATGAAGATCGGAACCTGCACCCCGGTGGCCGGGTTGAGCGCATACGAGCCGGTGAAGATGCCGGTCTTCTCCCGGCTCTGCTGCCGGTCGGCGTCGGTCTTGGCCGCGGCGGCGCGCTGGTAGGCGGCGATCGCCTCGGCGGGGGTGGCCTCTCCCCCACGCCAGGACTCGGGCGTGGACGCATCCCAGGTCTGCGCTGTCAGTGAGGCGACCTGCGGGTGTTCGGGGCTGAGGACCAGGTAGGTGGCGCCGAACAGGGTATCCGGGCGGGTGGTGTAGACCTCGATTTCAGAGGTCTCGTCACCGGCGACGGGCAGGCGCAGCAGGGCGCCCTTCGACCGGCCGATCCAGTTGACCTGCATCGCGTGGATCGCATGCGGCCAGTCCAGACCGTCGAGGTCGTCGATGAGGCGGTCGGCGTAGGCGGTGATGCGCATGTTCCACTGACGCAGACGGCGGGTGAAGACCGGGTAGTTTCCGCGTTCGGACAGACCTTCGGCGGTGACCTCCTCATTGGCCAGCACGGTGCCCAGTCCGGGGCACCAGTTGACCGGGGATTCGGAGACGTAGGCCAGACGGAAGTCCTGCAGGACGTTCTCCCGCTCGGCCGGGTTCAGATCCGACCAGGCGCGACCGTCGGGGGTGGGGCGTGCGCCGGAGGCGAACTGCTCGATGAGCGTGTCGATCGGACGAGCCGCACCCTTGGCCTCACCGTCGGGGGTGGTCGCCTCGGGGTCGTACCAGGAGTTGAAGATCTGCAGGAAGATCCACTGCGTCCATTTGACAAATTCGTCGTCGGTCGTGGCGAAGCGGCGGCGCACGTCGTGGGCCAGGCCCAGGCGACGCAGCTGCTCGGTCATGTTCGCGATATTGGCATCGGTGGTGATGCGCGGGTGCTGACCGGTCTGCACCGCGTAGAGATCGGCGGGCAGTCCGAAGGCGTCATAGGACAGAGCGTGCATGACATTGTGTCCGCGCATGCGCTGGTAACGGCCGTAGACGTCGGTACCGAGGTAGCCCAGCGGGTGGCCGACGTGCAGTCCCACGCCGGAGGGGTACGGGAACATGTCCATGATGTACAGGGACTCGCGCTGGCTCAGGTCGGCCGGCGGAGCGTAGGGCGACGAGACATCCTGGGAGTCAAGCTCGCCGAGGTCTCCGGTGGGGTTCGGGGTGTGGAACGTGCCCGATTCCTCCCAAGTGCGCTGCCAAGACTTCTCGATCTTTTCGGCCAGCGCCGCGTCATAGCGGAAACCGGTCTCCTCAGGGTTCGTCGTCATTACCTTCCTTCGCTGAACAGACGTGAGCGGGTTCCGACCATCGTACTCTGAACGTCCCTTGATTCGACTTGGATAGACTGCTCGCAGGGCAGCGGACGCCGGTTATCACGGCAAACGTGATCGATTTCACTGAGACCCGGCCGAACTGTAAGATAACCGAGCAGTAACTTACGTCCTCGAAGGAGACTCATGAGCCCAACGACCATGCCGCAGTCGTCAACACCCGTCGTAGGTTTCGAGGTCGATACCACCTCGTCGACGACCGACATCTTCCTCGGCACAGTAGCCGAGGACCCCAGCCGCCCTCTGGTCGCCAAGCCGGACGGAGACGGCTGGTTGGACTTGACCGCGGCCGAATTCCTCGCAGAGGTCAAGGCGGCCGCAAAGGGACTCATCGCCTTGGGTGTCGGAGTCGGCGACCGGATCGCGATCTTCGGACCCACCTCGTATGAGTGGACGCTCAGCGACTACGCCGTCTGGTACGCCGGCGGAATCTCCGTTCCCTTCTACGACACCTCCTCGGAGAGCCAGCTCAACTGGATGCTCACCGACGCCGATGTCACGCGTGGGCTCGTCGCCAGCGCCGAGCATGCCGACCGGGTGCGGGCAGCGGCTAAGGCCGCCGGACGCGAAGAGCCGGCCCTTCGGGTCTGGGATGAAGGCGCCTTCGCCGATCTCGCCGAAGCCGGCAAGGACATCAGCGATGAGGAGCTCGAAGCAGTCCGCTCACAGGTCGGTTCCGAATCCGTGGCCACGATCATCTACACCTCCGGCACCACCGGCAAGCCCAAGGGTTGCGTACTCACACACGCGAACTTCGTCCAGACCGCCCAGGCCGCCCGCCAGCAGATCCCCAGTGTTCTGGGTACGGAGATGCGCTGCCTGCTGTTCCTGCCGCAGGCTCACGTCTTCGCCCGGTTCATCGAGGTCCTGGCCATCAGCAACGGCGCGCTGCTCGCCCATCAGTCGGATCTGACGAAGCTCACCGACGCCATGGGCAGCTTCCGCCCGACGTTCATCCTCGGTGTTCCGCGCGTCTTCGAGAAGGTCTTCAACGCCGCACTGGCCAATGCTCAGTCAGGTGGCAAGGAGAAGATCTTCCGCCGCGCCGAGCAGGTCGCCGTCGCGTATTCAAAGGCTTTGGACGCCGGCAAGGTGCCGACCAGCCTCAAGCTCCAGCACGCCCTGTTCGACAAGCTCGTCTATTCGAAGCTGCGTGCGGTCATGGGCAACAAGGTCACCCACGCGGTCTCCGGCGGTGGCGCACTCGGCGCTCACCTCGGTCATTTCTTCCGCGGACTGGGCATCATCGTCCTCGAAGGCTACGGACTCACCGAGACCACGGCCCCGATCACCGTCAATGTGCCTGAGAAGTCGAAGATCGGAACCGTCGGCGTGCCTCTGCCCGGAGTCTCCGTGGCGATCGCTCCCGACGGTGAGATCCTGGCCAAGGGTGTGCCGGTCTTCCGCGAGTACTGGAACAACCCGGAGGCCACGGCCAAGGAGTTCCACGACGGTTGGTTCGGCACCGGCGACCTCGGCTCCCTCGACGAGGACGGTTACCTGACGATCAACGGCCGCAAGAAGGAGATCATCGTGACCTCCAGCGGCAAGAACATCGCCCCGGCTCCGCTCGAGGATGTCCTGCGTCGTCACCCGATCATCGGTCAGCCGGTTCTCGTCGGTGAGAACCGCAAGTTCGTCTCCGCTCTGATCTTCCTCGATTCGGAGATGCTGCCGGGCTGGCTGAAGAACCATGATCTGCCGCAGATGGATCTGCGCGAAGCCGCCGACGATGATGCGATCCAGGCCGAAGTGGCCAAGGCCGTCGAGCAGATGAATAAGACCGTCTCGCGCGCCGAAGGGGTCAAGAAGTTCAAGATCCTGCCGATCGAACTCACCGAGGAGAACGGCTACCTCTCGGCCAAGCAGTCGGTCAAGCGTCACCTCATCAACAAGGATTTCGCCGCCGATATCGACGCGCTCTACGCCAGCTGAGGCACAGCCGCTGTCGGCGACGGACAGCCGCCGGTCACAGCTCGCGGGCACGGCCCGGGCACGGACTCGAACGGTCCGTCCCGGGCCGTCGTCGTCCCGCCTCGGCGACGGTGGACTTCTGTCACCGAGGAGGACGGTGCGTCGGTGACGTCGTCCCGCCTCGGTGAGGGCTTGCCTCAGCGTCGTAAGCTGAGGACAGTAGTCGCACTCACCGATCTCATTGGAGGCAGCGTCATGTCCGAGTCCACTGATCACACGCCCAGCTACGTGACCGAAGGTGCGGAATTCAACCGCGATACGAACTACATCGACGATCGCATCCTCAACGATCCGAACGCGCAGTGGCCCGTCGAACCGGGCAGGTATCGCCTCGTCGCCGCCCGCGCCTGCCCGTGGGCGAACCGGACGATCATCGTCCGTCGCCTCCTCGGACTCGAGGACGTCATCTCCATCGGTCTGCCCGGTCCCACCCATGATGCGCGGTCGTGGACATTCGATCTCGACCCGGGCGGAGTGGATCCGGTGCTCGGCATCGAACGGCTGCAGCAGGCATTCTTCGCCCGGTACCCGGACTATCCGCGCGGAATCACCGTGCCGGCCGTCGTCGACGTGCCCACCGGCGTCGTAGTGACCAACGACTTCCCACAGATCACCGAGGACTTCTCCACCCAGTGGACCGAATTCCACCGTGAGGGTGCCCCGAATCTCTGGCCCGAGGAATCACGGGAGGAGATGGAGAAGGTAATGCGCCATATCTACACCGAGATCAACAACGGGGTCTACCGCTGTGGTTTCGCCGGCTCCCAGGACTCCTACGAAAAGGCCTTCGACCGCCTCTTCAACGCACTCGACATCATCGAGGACCGGCTCAGCCATTCGCGCTTCCTCATGGGTGAGACCATCACCGAGGCGGATGTGAGACTGTTCACGACCCTCGTTCGGTTCGATCCTGTCTACTTCGGCCACTTCAAGTGCAACCGTCAGCCGCTCACGGCCTTCGAGAACCTGTGGGGCTACGCCCGCGACCTGTACCAGACGCCGGGTTTCGGAGACACGGTCGACTTCGAGCAGATCAAACAGCACTACTACATCGTCCACCAGGACGTGAACCCGACGCAGATCGTGCCCAAGGGCCCGGATCTATCGGGCTGGCTGAGCGATCACGGTCGCGACAGCAAGTTCGGCGGATCGCCTTTCGGCGACGGGACGGCACCCGGACCGGTCAAGCCCGGCGAAGAGGTCGCACCCGCCCACACGGCATCCGCTTGGGTGAGCTGATGCGAGGCTGAGCCGCCTCAGCGTCAGGAGTCGAACTGTCCGGGCTTGATGTGATCGTCTTCGGTCGTGTCGAGCCCGGCGGCTTTCTTCCGTCGCTGTTTGCGGACCTTGAGAACGATCCACACGATGACGAAGATGACCACGGCGACGATGACGAGGTTCTGGAAGTAACCGGCGTACGTCTCGACGACCGACCAGTTCTCACCGAGGGTGAAGCCCGCGACGATGAGGATCGTGTTCCAGATCGCGCTGCCGGACGTCGTCAGCAGCAGGAATTTGACCAGTCGCATATCCCGCATGCCCGCGGGGATGGAGATGAGGGACCGGAAAATCGGGATCATCCGCCCGAAGAACACGGCTTTGTCCCCGTGCTTGTCGAACCAGGCGACGGTATTGTGCACATCATCGACGTCGACCAGCGGCATCTTCACCGCGATGCGGGCGATGCGTTCGATGCCGATCCACTTGCCCAGAGCCCACAGCAGGACTGCGCCGACGACTGATCCGATCGTGGCGAAGACGATCGCAACCACGATGTTCATCTGCCCTTGGCTCGAGGTGAATCCGGCCAGTGGCAGGACGAGTTCGCTGGGGATCGGCGGGAAGATGTTGTCGAGGAAGACCATGAATCCGACACCGGCCGGCCCCAGGGTCTCCATGATCGTCACGGTCCAGGCCGAGAATCCGCTGAGGCTGTCAGCCGCACTGCCGCCGGCTGCGAGCACATCGGCGGGGACTCCCCCAGTGGGCAGACCGGCTGAGAGGCTGTCGGCGGCAGCGGGGGCGAAATCGTCGGCGAGAGCGTACGAATCAGTGATCGGCATGGTCAAAAGTCTAGATAAGGGCGCGGCCTGCCGCTCACAGTACGCTCACAGCGGCTAGTGTGGAAACGAACACCTCAGACCGGAAAACGAACGCACCTTGCGGATACGCATCGAAGGAGCACTCACGTGGCACCTGCCAAAGTACTGGCCTCGCGCAACACCGTCGCTGAGGTCGGACACAATGCCGTCAACAGACCCGGGCCCGCCCACCTTATGCGCGCAGTCCAGCGTTTCGGACAGCGTCTGGGCAATCAGTTCGGTGCCGCGATCACTTACTTCCTTGTTCTCGCGGTCATGCCCATCGCCATGGTCAGCCTCGCGAGCATCGGCTTCGTCCTCGACGTCGCCCGCCCCGAGCTTCTACCCGAGGTTACGGAACAGATCGAGGCGTTCACAGCCGGCAACGAGTCGCTGACGAAAACACTCGAGGGCTACCTCCTCGACTGGCAGGCAGTCGGAATCATCGGTATTCTCACCGGTCTCTACACCGGTCAGGGATTCATCGGCAACCTCGGTGCCGCGGTGCGCGCACAGCTGCACGATGACTTCGACGATGCCGTGCCGGAGAAATCCTTCGTCGCCAAGGTCCTCGGCAATGTCGTCACCCTCATCGGCCTCATCATCGGTCTTCTGCTGGCCGTGGCACTCACCGTCGTCGGCACCGGCCTGCGGTCGATGATCGCCGATCTGCTCGGACTCTCCGGATTCGCCGCGAGCCTGCTGTTCATCGTTCCGGTCATCCTCACTTTCGGAGCCGCCTGGATGATCTTCTGGTTCCTGTTCACGATGTTGCCGGAGAAGCCGGTGGACAAACAGGCGAAGAACCGCGGCTCCCTCATCGGCGCGACCGCGTTCCTCATTCTCATCAACTTCTCCACGGTGCTCGTCAATCTCTTCTCCGGGAACAAGGCCGCCGGCGTGTTCGGATCGATCATCGCGATCATGCTCACGCTCAACGTCTTCGCCCGCATCATCCTGTTCATCGCCGCTTGGATCGGCACGGCGAAGCCTCCGCGGCCGCGTGAGGAGGAGCCGGAATATCGTTTCGTCGAACCGAAGGTGCAGGCGCAGAGCCTCGGCGCACTCATCACCGGTGCGGGAATCGTGGCGCTGACTCTGCTCGGCTTCAAGCGGTTCGAGGAACGCCAGTCCGATCGCGAATAGGCGAGACGGTAGACTGTTGGCGCATCCGTTATAACTGACCGAGGGGACACGACCTTTGACTGACGCTACGACTGCTCGCCTGGACGATTGGGCGAAGAAGCAGACTGCCGCCGAAGAACTCATTCCGCTAGTCGGACGCCTGTACCGTGAGAACGACGTTCTGCTGACCCTGTTCGGACGGTCGCTGCTGAACAAGTCGGTGACCGGCATGATCAAGGCTCACCGCTACGCTCGCCACTTCCTCGGCGAAGAGCTCGACATCCAGATCACCCACCGCATCGTCAAAGCACTGTCGGGACTCAACCTGGCTCCGGCTCGCATCGATCTGGGCCGCCTCATCGAGAAGCTCGATGATCCGAACGCCGATGTCGACGCCTTCCTCGCCGCCGAGCTCGCCGGGGTCGTCGAATCGCAGTCAGGCAAGGGCGAGACCCGCGACGTCGTGCTCTACGGCTTCGGTCGCATCGGTCGTCTGCTCGCCCGCATCCTCATCGACCGTGCCGGCGGCACCGGTATGCGTCTGCGTGCGATCGTCGTGCGCCGCAACGGGGACAGCGACATCGTCAAGCGCGCTTCCCTGCTGCGCCGCGATTCGGTGCACGGAGCCTTCGACGGCAGCATCGTCGTCGACGAAGAGAACAACACCATCCAGGCCAACGGCACCCTCATCCAGGTCATCTACTCGAATGACCCCTCCGAGGTCGACTACACCGCTTACGGAATCAACGACGCCATCATCGTCGACAACACCGGAAAGTGGCGTGACGAAGAGGGCCTGTCCAAGCACCTCGCCTGCCCCGGTGCTTCGAAGGTCCTGCTCACGGCTCCCGGCAAGGGCGATGTCAAGAACATCGTCTTCGGAGTCAACGACGACGCGATCCTCGACTCGGACAACATCGTCTCGGCCGCATCGTGCACGACGAACGCGATCACCCCGGTGCTCAAGGCAATCAACGACAAGTTCGGTGTCCGCAACGGCCACGTCGAGACGGTCCACTCGTTCACCAACGACCAGAACCTCATCGACAACTTCCACAAGGGCTCCCGCCGCGGCCGTGCAGCCGGGCTGAACATGGTCCTGACCGAGACCGGTGCCGCCAAGGCTGTGGCCAAGGCTCTGCCGGAGCTGGCCGGGAAGCTCTCGGGCAATGCGATCCGCGTGCCCACCCCGAACGTGTCGATGGCGATCCTCAACCTCAACCTGGACAAGGCCACCACCGTCGACGAGCTCAACACCTACCTGCGTGAGGTGTCGATGCATTCGCCGCTGCGCAACCAGGTCGACTACGTCACCTCCCCCGAGCTCGTGTCCACCGACCTCGTCGGCTCCAAGCGTGCCGGTGTCGTCGACGGTCTGGCCACGATCGTCGATGAGGACCGTGTCGTCGTCTACGTCTGGTACGACAACGAATTCGGCTACTCCTGCCAGGTCGTGCGCTGCGTGGCCAAGATGGCCGACGTCGACGTCCCGGCCTTTCCCTGATATCGCCGAGGCGGCTCACCCGACCGTTGAGATGAGCGGTCGGTGACCGGCTGAGTTAGGCGCCCGGAGTCCTTTGACTCCGGGCGCCTTCGTCATTCATTGCTGCACTGCACTCGCCTCCCCCGCCAGCGAAAGCTTTCAGTTACTCCGCCGCGGCGTCGGACTCCATGGCTTCGTGCAGCCAGATCGGGGTGAAGGTCGCGAACCGGGCAGAGAGATCATCGTCGCTGTCGAGGATGACGGCGAGTCGGTCGTCGGCGTTCGCCAGTTCATTCGCCCAGATCGGTCCGAGGCAGGCCAGCAGCAGGCACGCAAGCACGATGGCACCAGCCAGGATCGGAGTCTGACCCCACAGCAGTGTGCCGAACAGGATCCCGACGATGGCGAAGCCCACAGCCACTGCGAGACCGGCATTCCGTGTCCGCGGCGCTTTTGCCCGAGCCGGTCTTGTAGCCGCGATCGAGTCGAGCACGTCCCGGTTGATCCGCGTCCACGCGATGATCGCACCGAGTGCGCAGACCATGCCGATCATGATGAGGCTGAAAGCCGAGAACAGCAGCACCGCGTCGATGTGATCGCCTTGGGCTTGGACGGCGGCCCCGAGGCCGGCCACGAGCATCGCCAATGCGAGCACCAGCATGCTCAGCAGACGGGCGCGGCGCACGGCGATGAGCTCGGCGATCACCCTGGCCAGGAACGCCCGCTGTGCCGCGGGATCGTCGGCCTGGCTCAACGTACGTACCCGAGTTTCTTGTCCACGGTGTGCGGGAACTGCTCCCCGGCCAGATACTGTTCGAACAGGCGATGGAACTGCTCGGCCAGTCGCATCCTCCACCCGTCGGTGTCTCCACTCATATGCGGGGTGATGATGACATTGTCCATCGACCACAGAGGATGGCCCGCGGGCAGCGGCTCCTCGTCGAAGACGTCGAGCCCGGCCCCGGCGATCTGCCCCGCGCGCAGGGCGGTGACGAGGGCGTCGGTGTCCACGGTGTCGCCTCGTCCGACGTTGATGAACACAGCGGAGTCGTCCATGGCGGCGAACGCCTCGGCGCCGATGAGCCTTTCGGTTTTCTCCGTCAGCGGCGCGATATCGATGACCCAGTCGAAGCCGGCCGCATGCTCGGGCAGGGTTGCGGAGTCGATGACCTCACCGAAGTCGGCGTCGCCGCTGCGGGCGCGCGATCCCGCACCGGTGACCTCGATGTCGACGGCTCGCAGCAGACGTGCAATGCCTCGGCCGATCGCGCCGGTGCCGACGATGAGCGCCTTGGTGCCGGCGATATCACGGGTCGACCGACGATTCCACTTCCCCTCGGCCTGATCGGCGAGAGAACCGATCGAGTTCTTCGCGTGCATGAGGACGTAGTTCAGGACGAACTCGGCGATCGGGCGGTCGAAGATCCCCCGCGCGTTCGTCACCGTCACCGGTGAGTCGACGAGTTCATCGAAAAGGAGCGAGTCGACACCGGCTGCTGCGGCGTGGACCCACCTGAGCCGGTCGGCGCTGCCGTAGACATCCTTGAGCGCTGTGGAGAAGAAATCCCACATCAGCAGCACATCGGTGCCGGGCAGCGCCTGGGACAGGGTCGACGCTTCGGCGACGCGCAGTTCGATCCCGTCCCGCTCCCCCAGATCAGTGATCAGTGACGGGATCTCGGTCCCGGGTGAGTTGAGTATGGTCAGTACCGTCATTCCTCGGCTCCTCCGACAGTGGGCTTTCTGCCACACTAACCGATGATGCCTCGGCGGGGGTGGAAACCGACGCAGGCGCGATCACCGCGTTCTCTGCTCCGACGTCGAGGTTCTCCCGCTTCGCCGGTTCGTTCTTCAGCGTCTGCGCCAGCGGAGTGTTGGGCAGGAAGCAGAGGAAGACGAATCCGAGCACGGCCAGCGGAGCCACCCACAGGAACAGTGGCACAAGCGCGTCGTTGTAGGACGTGATGATGAGCGAATGGAACGGCTCCGGCAGCTTCGACACGATCTCCGGAGTCAGCCCCGTCGAGGAGATCTTGGGCATGTGACCGTGTGGGGCCGCCTTCGCGATCTCTGTGATTCCGGACTTGATGTTGTCCATGAGTCGCTGAGTGAACACGGAACCGATGAACGCCATACCGAGGGTGGCGCCGACCTGGCGGAAGTAGTTGTTCGAGGCGGTCGCGGTGCCGACCATGGACACCGGGAAGGCGTTCTGGACGACGAGGACGAGAGTCTGCATGCTCAGACCCAGTCCGAGTCCGAGCAGCGCCAGGCAGCCGATGGTCTCCCAGGCCGAGCTCTCCGCCTTCAGCTGGGAGAGCAGGACGAGCGAGGCGGCCATGATGAGGATGCCGGACAGTGGGTACTTTTTGTACTTGCCGGTGCGGGAGACGATGAATCCGACGAGCGTCGAGGACACGAGCATCGTGCCCATCATCGGTACCATCATCAGGCCCGCGACGGTGGCGTCGATGCCGTGGACCATCTGCAGGTAGGTCGGCATATAGGAGAGCACACCGAACATGCCGATGCCGACGAAGAGACCGGCGATCGTGCACAGCAGGAAGTCGCGGTTGGCGAAAAGGTGCATCGGGATGACCGGTTCACTGACCTTGAGCTCGACGAACACGAAGGCGACTGCGGCGACGATTCCGGTGATGATGAGTCCGTTGATCTGCCAGGATCCCCATTCGAAGTCGTGTCCGCCCCAGGCGGAGGTGAGCACGATGCAGGAGGTGACGATGGAGATGAGCGCCATGCCGATGACGTCGATCTTCGGGCGCGGTCCGCTGCCCCTGGTGTGCTTGGGCACCTTGAGGAACACAGCGGCGGCGATGAGGGCGATGATGCCCAGCGGGAAGTTGATGGCGAAGGCCCAGCGCCAGCCGGGGCCTTCGGTCAGCCAGCCGCCGATGAGCGGTCCGGCCACGGACGACACGGCGAAGGCCGAGCCCATGATGCCCATGTATTTGCCACGTTCGCGAGCGGGGACGACGGAGGCGATGATCGACTGCGAGAGGATCATCATTCCGCCGCCGCCGATGCCCTGGAGCACGCGGCCGAAGATCAGCGTCGACATCTCGTTCGCGATGAGGGCGAAGACCGAGCCCAGCAGGAAGCAGCAGATGGCGAACATGAACAGCGGTTTGCGTCCGAACAGGTCACCGACCTTGCCGTAGACGGGCATCATGATCGTCGAGGCGAGCATGAATGCGGTTGAGACCCACAGCATCTGGTCGACGCCGTCGAGTTCGCCGACGATGGTCGGCAGCGCTGTGGCCAGCACCGTCTGGTTGAGCGAGAACATGAACATCGCGATCATCAGGCCCACGAAGAGCAGAATGATCGCCGAGGTGGTCATCGGCGCGGTCTGTTCGTCGGGTCCCGCGGTTGCGGAGTTCTTCGAGGTGGTTGCAGGCATTGTTGTCACATCTGTTTCGTGGTTGCTTCTCATCACAGCTTTCGTCATTGCAGTCGGTCCAATACCTTGCGGAACAGGCTCACGGAGTCTTCGAAGATCGCTTTGGTTCCACCTTTGTGCTCGACCGAATCCGGATTGGCTTTGATCGCCTGTCCCGCATGGCTGAGCGGGACGCGGCAGAGTTGGGTGAGCATGCGCGCGCTGCGCCAGGCGGAGTCCTCGGAGGAGAACTCCTGGCCGAGGTAACGCAGTCGGTCGAGCACGTGGCCAGTGACGATCTCTTCGAGTTCTTCTGCCCGGTCGAAGCTCTTGCTCACGATTTCCGGGTACAGGGCGAAGAGGCGGCGGCGCCGTACCGGAAGTTTGGGATCGACGGAGCCGACGAGCAGTGCTTCGCGGACGAAGCGAGCGGTGTCTTCGGCCAGAGTGTCGAGTCCGGCCGGGCTGTGGACGTAGTCGAAGGCAAGGCCTTCGTCGACGCTGACCTCGGGTCCGAGGCCGACGATCGCGTCCTCTTTCGTCTCGAAGTAGTTGAAGAAGGTACGCGTGGACACGCCGGCGTCTGCGGCGATGTTCGCCACGGTGGCGCAGGCCAGGCCGTCTTCGAGGACGCGGGTGATCGCGGCCTCATGGAGGGCGTTGCGGGTCAGCCGCGCTTTCTTCGAGCGCAGGGTTTCTTCAACGGGCATAAGTACATTTTGCACCACATGCAAACTTTCACCAACTGCAAATCTGCAATTGTGCACTATTTCACTGTGTGCAGAGTTTCACGGAGCGCAGTGAGCCCGTTGAGTCTGGTGCTTCGATGAGTGCAGTGACGTGGATTGAGCAGTGTGCTGGTGCCGTCTCAGCTCACATGAGCATCTTCAGGCGTGCCCGATGCTGTTCAAGGGTCTGCAGCTGACCGAGCAGTGCGGCCTGGCCCGCTCCGTCAGCGGTGTCCTGGCGCTGCAGACGGGAGTGGAGTTCCTTGGCGATGCGTTCGAGGTCGTAGTCGAAGAGGCGAGCGACGATGCCGCGGGCGAACCGATTGATCCCGTCTCCTTCGACGACCGGCAACGGGGTCACGAGCAGCTGGGCAACATAGGGCCTGAGGTCTTCGTCGCTGGCTTCGAGCACGCGTTCAGCCCATTTCGACTGGACTGCGCCGGCTGCCCCCAGTCCCCCGGCCTGTTTGATCGCGTCTTGGATCCGCCGGTAGCCGGGGTGTTCGAAGGCTTTCCCTGACAGCGAATCGAAGAGCTTCGCATTGACGGCCTCGGGATGCTGGAGGGCGACCATGAGGGCACCCTTCTCCGTCTTCAGGCGGGCAGGGTTGATCGGAGCCGAGAGGTTCGAGACGTCGGGGCGTTCCTCGTAGACGTATTCGATGCTGCGTTCGTCGGAGATCTCCCCCGCCGAGGCGCCCGCCTGCTCCGGGGCTGCCTCGGCGGGTGCCGATGACTGTGCCGTGGGCGGAGGCGGTGGTTCGCGGCGGAAGTTCTGCGCGGGGGCTGCGGGCGGACCGTCGCGGAATCCGGGCCGGTTGGCCGGCTGGTCTCCGGTCTGACGGTTCTGCTTCGGTTGGCGTGCGGCGGTGCGGACAGCGCCTTCCACTTCGTCGATATCGACGCCGATGCGGCCGGCTACGAACCGATAGTAGTGGGAGAGGCTGTTGCGATCGCGGATGTCGGTGAGCACTTCGGCGGCGGCGCGGACCGCGGAGATCCGACCTTCGACGGTGTCGAGGTCGAAGCGTGAGATCGCGGTGGTGATGACGAATTCGAAGAGCGGCTTGCACCCGTCGATGAGTTCGCGCAGGGCCGCGTCGCCCTTCTGCATGCGCAGGTCACAGGGGTCCAGACCGTCGGGTTCGACGGCGACGAACGTCTGGGCGGTGAACAGGTTCTCGAATTCGAAGGCCTTGAGTGCAGCCTTCTGACCGGCGGCGTCACCATCGAAGGTGAAGATCACCTGCCCGGTCGGGTCGTCGCCGAGGAGGCGTCGGATGATCTTCACGTGTTCGGCGCCGAAGGCCGTTCCGCAGGTCGCCACGGCTTGTTCGACTCCGGCGAGGTGGGCGGCCATGACGTCGGTGTAGCCTTCGACCACGACGACGCGTTTGGTCTTCGCGATCGACTTCTTCGCCAGGTCGAGCCCGTAGAGGACTTGGTTCTTGTGATAGAGAGCGGTCTCCGGAGTGTTGAGGTACTTCGGTCCCTTGTCGTCGTCATAGAGTCGGCGGGCACCGAAGCCGATGGTCCGGGCCGTCATGTCTTTGATCGGCCAGATCACCCGACCGCGGAACCGGTCGTAGATTCCGCGACCGCCCTCGCTGGCCAGACCGCCGGCGAGGATCTCCTCATCGGTGAAGCCGGCCTTGTGCAGGTGGCCCGTCAGGGCATCCCAGGATTTCGGAGCGAAGCCGATGCCGAACTCCCGGCTCGACTCGGCGGGGAAGCCGCGGCCGGTGAGGAACTCGCGACCGATCTGTCCGGCCTCGGACTCAAGAGCCTGGGTGAAGAAGCGCTGTGCGACTTCGTGCATCTCCAGCAACCGCTGCCTGCGGCTGGCCTGTTCCCGGTCCGGCCCTTTTCCGTCCTCGTAGCGCAGGTGCATTCCGGCCTTGCCGGCCAGCGTCTCGACGGCTTCGACGAAGCTGAGCTGTTCGACCTTCTGCAGAAAGGTGAACACGTCTCCGGACTCTCCGCAGCCGAAGCAGTGGTACATCCCGACCTGCGGACGCACGGTGAATGACGGGGTCTTCTCGTCGTGGAAGGGGCACAGACCTTTGAGCGATCCGATGCCCGCGGTCTTGAGGGTGACGAATTCCCCGATCACTTCATCGATGCGGGTGCGGCTGCGCAGTTCATCGATGTCCTCGCGTTTGATGAGTCCGGCCATGGTCTAGAGCCGATCCTCCGCTCCGGCGTTGAGGTGGTGGTAGAGGGCCCAGGCGGAATGGTCGGTCAGGGACGCGATCTGGTCGACGATGACGCGCAGGCGTGCGGGGTCATCGGCGGCTTCGGCGTGATCGGCGCGGAACATCGGATCGAGTTTGTCCGGTGACTGCCAATACCAGTCGGCGAGTTCGTTGATGACAGCCGCCTGGATGTCGTGGAGTCGAAGTCGATCCTCGGCGACCATCACTGTGAGGGTGGCCATGCCCTTGAGCACGGCGATTTCGACGGTGGTCGACTCAGGCACGACGAGTGAGGCTGAGTAGCGCGCTAGGGGCTCCCAGCCGAATTCCTCCCGCGTCGCGGATTCCGCAGAACCGACGAAGCGCCCGATGAGCTGACTGGTCATGTGCTTGAGGCCGGCCTGAGCTCGACGGGAGCCGTCGAAGGTCTCCTTGGGCCAGTAGGCGGCGGCCTGGAGGCGGCCGAGTGCCTTGTTCATCTCCGCATCGGTGGTCTCCGGCAGATACCACTGACGGGTGATCTCGAAGAGTTCGGCCCGGCGATCGTCGGCGGCGAAGTCGGCGAGGTCGAGGTGACCGGCGACGATGGCGTCCTCGACGTCATGGACGGAGTACGAGATGTCGTCGGCTAAGTCCATGACCTGGGCTTCGATGCATTTCTGGCCGTTGTCGACGCCCTCGCGGTAGAAGTCGAAGACAGCTCGATCGTCGTCGTAGACACCGAATTTGCGCACCCCGGAGTCGCGGCGACCGGCCGAGGCCTCAGATCGCGGCCACGGGTACTTCGTCAGGGCGTCGAGGCTCGCGCGCGACAGGTTGAGGCCTGCCGGGCGACCATCGTCGGCGATGACCTTCGGTTCGATGCGGGTGACCAGACGCAGGGTCTGGGCGTTGCCTTCGAACCCGCCGATGTCTTTGCACAGGGCATCGAGGATCGTCTCTCCGTGGTGGCCGAAGGGCGGGTGTCCGAGGTCGTGGGACAGGCAGGCGGTGTCGACGATATCGGGATCGCAGCCGAGGTAGCGGGCGAGTTCGCGCCCGACCTGGGCGACCTCGAGCGAGTGAGTCAGCCGGGTGCGGACGAAGTCGTCAGTGCCCGGGGACACGACCTGGGTCTTCGCGCCGAGGCGGCGCAGCCCCGAGGAATGGAGGACACGGGCACGGTCGCGCTGGAAGGCCGAGCGTCGTGGATTCTTCGCCGGTTCGCTCACCCACCGTTCCTCGTCCCAGGGCGAGTAGACCGCCACGGTACCCGTCCGCACCGAGGTGTGCGGGTGAGTGTCGAAGGGCATTCTCATCCTCCTGAGATGTCGAGTTCGGCCTCCGACAGCAGCGACTTCCCGCTGGGATCGAAGATGCGGGAGTCCAACCAGCCTTCGGGCAGGTGCGGCTTCTTCGGCCGGGTGGTGCGGCCGCGGGATCCTTCGGCGGCTTCGCCCGGGTACGGGGCGTCCTTGTCGAGCTGGTCGAGCAGACCGTGGAGCTCTTCCAGGGAGGACACCATGGCCAGCTGGCTGCGCAGGTCTCCCCCGACGGGATAGCCCTTGAAGTACCAGGCGATGTGTTTGCGCAGGTCACGAACGCCGAGGAATTCGTCCTCGAAGTGGTCGACGAGGTATTCGCCGTGTTTGTACACGGCGCGGGCCACCTCGGCGAGTCCGGGACGGTGGCGTTCGTCGCTGCCGTTGAGCGCATTCGCGAGGTCGCCGAACAGCCACGGCCGTCCCTGACATCCGCGACCGATGACGACGCCGTCGCAGCCGGTCCTGGCCATCATGTCCAGGGCATCCTCGGCGGCGAAGATGTCGCCGTTGCCGAGCACCGGAACGGTGTCGCCGAGGTGGTCCTTCAATCGGGCGATTGCGTCCCAGTTCGCGGTCCCCGAGTAGAGATCGGCGGCGGTGCGGCCGTGCAGGGCGACGGCGGCGACGCCCGCGTTGCGCGCAGTTTCGCCGGCATCGAGGAAGGTCGTGTGGTCGGCGTCGATGCCGATGCGCATCTTCACGGTCACGGGCACGTCCCGGCGGTCCGCCTCGGTGACGGCCGTTGTGACGATGGACTTGAACAGGTCCTGCTTCCACGGCAGCGCGGAGCCGCCGCCCTTGCGGGTGACCTTGGGGACGGGGCAGCCGAAGTTGAGGTCAATGTGGTCCGCGCGATCCTCCTCGACGATCATCCGCACGGCCTGGCCCATGGTCACTGGGTCGACTCCGTAGAGCTGGACGGAGCGCGGGGTCTCAAAGGGTTCGTGGTGGATGATGCGCATCGTCTTCGGATTGCGTTCGACCAGCGCCCGAGTGGTGACCATTTCGGTCACATAGAGTCCCGCTCCGTATTCGCGGCACAGGCGGCGGAAAGCGGTGTTCGTGATCCCGGCCATCGGCGCGAGCACGACGGGTGACGACAGCTCGATGGGCCCGATGCGCAGGGCTGTTTCGGGCTTCGGGGATTTGGTCTCTGGGGCAGGGCTGATGACACTCACGCAACCATTATCCCAGTCAAGTCAAAATCGCACATTCGCCTGCCTCTCTTCACCCATTAACGGTCGGAATCTATACCGATGCGGACGCACTCCTCCCCCGTGGCGCCAACTCACCTGTTCATATCAACTGATTCGGTGCACAGAAATTCCCGCACATCCCATTCGGTGTCGACGGAGAGCTCTGCCGCGAGCCGGTCGTCGTGGGTGACGATCACCATGGCACCGCCGAATCCTTCGAGAGCGGTCACCAGAGCTTCGAGCGATGACAGGTCGAGATTGTTGCCCGGTTCGTCGAGGATGAGCAGCTGCGGGGCCGGGTCTTGGAGGAGTCCTGACGCCAGCGCAACCCGGAATCGTTCCCCTCCGGACAGGGTCGCACAGATCTGGTCGGTGCGCCCTGCACGCAGTCCCATGGCCGCGAGCACTTCGTGGACGCGGTGCGGGTCGAGATGCGGATTGCCTGATCGCACCGCTTCCATCACCGTCAGCTCTCCCGGCAGTCGGTACTGCTGGTCCAGGTGAGCCGTCGGAACAGCGACGGAGATGTCGAGGGCGCCGAAGAGTTCGGCGATCGGCGGCCCCGATTCGACCCTCTCGTGTTCGTCCGAGTCGATTCGTCCGGCCGCCGCGTGTGGGCCCCTTGCGGCCGCTTGGGCCTCTGCCGCCTCACCGTTCGCGGCGGCCAGGATCGCCGCCAGCAACGTCGACTTCCCTGCCCCGTTGGGTCCGGTCAGTCGGATCCGTTCCGGTCCGACGACCGTCTGCGGTCGTTCGGCCCTCGCCGAGGCGGTCGTGGAGATCTCGAGGACCCGTTTGGTCGCGTGGACTAGGGTGTCCGGCAGGTCGAGGCGGACACTCGACGTCCGTCGCAGCGCATCTTTGGCGGCGTTGAGTTCGTCCCATGCCGCTGCTTCATCGTCGGCCTTGTCGCCGCGTCGTTTGGCCGCTGACTTCTCGGCGAAGTTCGTCAGCCCGTTCATCACGATCTTCGGCCGGCGTTTGTTCTCCTTGTCCTTCTTCGCTTTCCGGTCGGCCCGTGCGAGTTTCGTCTCCAGTTCGATCCGCTGTCGCTTTTCGATCGAATGGGTCTTCTTCGCATCGGTGACCTTCTGCTGCTTGGCTTCCTCTTCCGCGGCGACCATGGCTTCATAGTCGTCGAAGTTTCCGCCGTAGACGCGCAGCCGGTCGGTCATCTCGATGATCGAGTTCATATGCGTCAGCAGGGTTCGGTCGTGGGAGATGACGAGTGTCGGTCCGCGCCGCTGTGTGAGCAGGGTCGTCAGCAGTGCGCGTCCGTCCTCGTCGAGATTGTTGCTCGGTTCGTCGAGGATCAGCCAGGTATCGCCGACCAGTGCTGCTCGGGCCAGTCCGATGCGAGTGGCCTGCCCGCCGGAGAAGCTGCTCAGGCTCCGGTCGAGGTCGCTTAGGCTCAGGTGCAGTCCGAGATCGGCCAGCGCCGCTAGGGCCCGTTCTTCGATGTCCCAGTCGTCGCCGATGAGTTCGAAGTCAGATTGGTCGGCTTCGCCGCTCAGCGCACGGCGCAGCGCTTGCCGCGCGGAGGCGATGTCCAATGCGGAGTCGACTCGCTGCGTCGAGTGCGGCAGCAGCTGGTCGATGTAGACGGCACTGTCGGCACCCATGACGGTTCCCGCCGAGGCTGGCAGCCGACCGGCGAGTACTCGAGCGAAGGTGGATTTGCCGATCCCGTTGTCGCCGACGAGTCCGACGAGGTCAGCGGGGATGGTGGCGGTGAGTTGGGAGAAGATCTCGGTATCGTCGCCGAGGCGGAAGTCCAGTCCGGACACAGTGATTGCTGCAGGCATGAGAGTCCTCATTTCGTGTACGCAGAAGCGCTGCGGGTCCGTGGCACCCGCAAGTCACGGCATGAGGATTCACTTCACAGCTGAGACGTCCTTCGTCGGAAATGGAACATATCCATGATCGCCGAGGCAGCTCGACCGGTCAAGACCACCCTAATTACTACCTGACGGCGGCCCAGATACCTCGCGCGAGGTTGCTGGGCCGCCGTCAGGTAGCAATAAGGGGTGGGGCGGGGTCAGACGATGATGAGCATGAGTTCGGCGGGCTCATCGTGGGGGTTGGCCAATTGGTGCGGGACGTCGCCGGGCGCTTGGGCGCAATCGCCGGTGTGCAGAGTGGTGCGGCGGTCGATGGTGACGATCTCGATGCTGCCCTTGAGGACGAAGAAGCTCTCACGCGATCCGCTGCGGTGGGCGGCGAAGGCCGAGGTCTCGCTGCGCGGGTCGAGGCGGTAGTGGACGACGTCCATGTTCTCGAACGCCGAGGGCAGATCCCGACGCCAGACCCCCTTCCCGAAGCTCGAGGATGTGGGGATCGCGTCGCTGCGGGTGATGGTGACTTCCGGCGCGGCCAGCAATTCGCCGACGTCGACGCCGAGCGCGCGAGAGAGGCCCATGGCGTTCGAGACCGAAGTGTCCTGCTCTCCGCGTTCGATCTTCGACAGAGCAGCGCGGGACAGTCCGGCCCGGACCGCGAGCTCATTGAGGGTGAGGTTGTTGAATTTGCGCCGGGCCCTGATGCGGGCGCCGAAGACACGTGCGCCGAGATCCTCTTCTTTCACCATTGGAGCATCATAATCTATTCTTGGATCATAGAATCCCATCTCACAAAGGAAACTTGACTCAATGGCGGCAGTGCTGGCTCTCACTCCGATCCTCATTGCCATCGTCCTGCTCCTGCTCAAGCAGAGCTCATGGGTCGCGGCCTTGGCCGGAGCCGTGCTCGCGGCCGTCCTCGTCGCCTTCGCCTTCCCCACCCCCACCTCGGTGCTGGTGGAATCAGGGGTCGATTACTTCCCGCTCATCCTCGAGGTCGCGCTCATCCTGCTCTTCGGCATGCTGCTCGCTCGACTGCTCGAGTCCGCCGGGTCGATGTCGCAGATCTCCGCCTGGGTCGAATCGCTGTCGCCGGGTCGCCCTCTCGGGGTCGCGCTCGTCGTGTTCGGAATCGTGCCCTTCGCGGAATCGGTCACCGGCTTCGGCATCGGCGTCACCGTCGGAGTACCCATCCTTCGCCACCTCGGCTGCACTCTGCGGCAGTCGGCGATCCTCGGTCTCCTCGGCCTCATCGCCGTGCCATGGGGCGCACTGGGCCCAGGCACCACTGTCGCGGCGGCGCTGGCCGGATTGGACGTCGACGAACTCGGCTTGGCCACGGCATGGATCAATGCGATCCCGGTCATCATCGTCGCGATCGCGGTGGTCGCGATCATGCGCCCCTCCCCCGCCTCGGCGCTGGGGATCATCGGTGCCGGCACACTCATGTGGGCGGGGATCCTCGCCTCCAGCTATGTCATCGGCATGGCCCCGTCGGGAATCATCGGATCGCTCATCGTCATCCTCGTCGTCGGTGCGCTGTTCATGGTCCGGAAGAAGAAGACGGGACTGACGCGCAGCCTCGGCGTGGCTGTCCTGCCCTACGGGGTGCTCACGATCGGGCTGCTGTTGGCCAGGGGTCTGCATTCGGCGCTGCCCTCACTGCTCACGCAGATCATCGCCTCTCCCCCGTTCTGGCTGGCCGCCGCCTGCCTCATCGCCGCCATCGCCGTCGAGGGCCGGCGCTCGGTTTCAGTCTCAGCGGTGCGCTCCTGGGTTCCCATCGGGGTGGGCACGGCCGCGTTCATGCTCATGGGCTGGATCATGACGACGACGGGGATGAGCGAGGCGATCGGCGGACTGCTGCCGGCCGGCCTCGTGCTGCTCACTCCGTGGCTGAACTCGATCGGAGCAGTGCTGACCGGGTCGAACACGGGAGCGAACTCGATGTTCACCGGCACCCTGACCGCGGTCGCCTCGTCCTCTCATGTTTCGGTTATGCCGGTGGTCGCGGCCGGAAACGCGGCCGGCTCACTGGCCGCCCTCGCCGCTCCCCCGCGAGTGGCCATGGCCGTGCAGATCGCGGATTCCTCGGTGGCCGCCTCGGCGCGGGACATCTCCTGGGTGCAGGGCCGGGCACTGACGGTGGCCGGGATCAACGCCCTGGTCGTGGGTCTGTGGATCCAGTTCTTCGCCTGAGGATCCACTGGCGTCTCAGCTCGGGCATGCGGGATGGTTTCGCCTCAGCGAATGACTGGCGGACTTCTCAGACGCGGATGATCTCGCGGGGGAAGTTCGTGAACGGTTCGCAGCCGGTGTCGGTGATGAGCACCGGCTCGGAGAGTTCGATTCCGTATCCGTTCATCCACATTCCGCCGATGAGGTGGAAGGTCATTCCCGCCTCGAGGATCTGATCGTCCTCGGTGCGGATCGAGATCGTCCGCTCACCCCAGTCAGGCGGGTAGCCGATGCCGATCGAGTAGCCCAGGCGGCTGGGCTTCTCGAGTCCCGACAGGGCGAGCACGCGATTCCAAGTGCGGGCGAGTTCCGCAGTGGGCACCTCGGGGGCGGCGACGTCGAGGACCGCGGACAGCGCCTCGGCGACGACACCTTCGAGTCGCACGAGCTCCTGCTTCGGACGGCCGGTCACCGCGGTCCGCGCCAGCGGCACATGGTAGCGACGGTGGACTCCGGCGAGTTCGATGCTCACCGATTCGTCGGCGGCGAACTTCCGGTCGGTCCAGCTCAGGTGTGGGGTGTCCGCACTTTCGCCGGTGGGCATGAGCGGCACGATCGAGGGATAGTCACCCCAGACTCCGTCACCGCCTCTGGTCTGGGCCTCAGAGATCGCCGCGGCTACTTCGTTCTGGCCGACTCCGACGCCGATCGTGCCCAGCGCCGCGTCCATGGCTGCGGTGGTCACCTTCGCGGCTTTGCGCATGAGCCCGATCTCCGCCGGAGATTTCACCGCGCGGATCCAGTTGACGAGCTCGAAGGAATCGACAAGGCGCCATTCGGGCACGCCGTTGACAAGCGCGCGGAAGGCCCGGGGTGAGAAGAAGTGCGAATCCATCTCGACCCCGACCGGCGAGGTCGAGGCGCGGGCGACTTCCCACCGTTGGCGCAGGGCGAAGGCGACCCAGTCGAAGGGGTGGATATGTGGACGCTGCACATAGCGCTCGGGATAGCCGACGATGTCCTCGGGCGGCAGCCATGAGGTGTGCGAGGCTCCGCGAGCATCCATATCGCGCATGAACAGCGTCATCGGCCCCGACGATGGCACGAACAGCAGCTGCGGCGTGTAGAAGGACCACGCGTTGTAGCCGGTGAGGTAGTAGATATTCGCCGGGTCGGTGACGATGAGCGCAGCCAGACCCTGGTCGACCATGCGATTGCGCACCGACGCGATGCGGCCGAGGTATTCCTCGGCGCTGAACGACAGTTCGTTCGCGCCGATCGTATCGACCTCGCCGGGAACCGGCTGCGGGCGAGCCTTGACTTCTTTGCCGGCCTGCCCCTGCTCGGCTCCGGGACGCATCCCGTACACATCTGGGCGATTATCTTCGCCGCCGTAGAACAGCTCACCCTCATTCATGATCCCAGTGTGGTGATCCCGCTCACACCCTGTCAATCACTGTCGAGGCGCGTGTTGTCGGAGATGCGCCGATCGGTGCGTCGGCGGGGATCGGCAGGTCTCGGAAACAGTGGATCGAGGGTCTCGAGAACGAGAATCAGCGAGGTCCGACAACGAGAATCCCCAAGGCCCGGAAACGAGGATCCACACGGTCCGTGAACTGCCGATCCGGGCGTCACCGCGAACGTCACGTGGACATGCATACTCGTCGGCCACCTCGGCGATTTCTGACGAATCCAGAACCAAACAATTTCAGTTTCGACTGAATTCGCACGCGAAACAGCGCATTTCCGCAGAATCGGTGATAGATTGTACTGAGACGCACATCACGGAGGTGAAGAATGGACCCGCTCCTGCCGAACGGCGGCGGTTCCCGACTGGGGAACCTTGACGAGAAGTCGAAGGCGATCATCGTCGAACTGCAGCACGACGGAAGGAAATCCTATTCGGCCATCGGCAAGTCCGTCGGCCTGTCCGAGGCCGCCGTGCGCCAACGGGTATCGCGGCTCATCGATTCGGGTGTCATGGAGATCGTCGCCGTGACCGACCCGCTGAGTCTGGGATTCGCGCGACAGGCGATGGTGGGGCTGAAGGTCCGCGGGGACATCTCCGCGGTAGCCGAGAAGCTGCACGACTACGACGAGATCGACTACCTCGTTGTCACCGCCGGTTCGTTCGACCTGTTGGTCGAGATCGTGTGTGAATCGGATCGGCATCTGATCGAGTTCGTCAATGAGGAGCTCCGCTCGATCGATGCCGTCGTGGATACGGAGCTCTTCATGTACCTCTCACTCGAAAAGCAGAAATACAACTGGGGGACGCGATGACAGACAATGTCACCAGGGCCGGCACGCCTTATCAGGATGCCATCCGCAACAACGTGTGGATGCACATGTCACCACACCAAGCACTGTTCAACGGTGGTGAGGCGCCGGTCATCGTACGCGGCGAAGGCCACCACATCTTCGACGACAAGGGCAAGAAGTACCTCGACGGTCTCGCCGGCCTTTTCACCGTCCAGGTGGGCCACGGTCGTGAGACCATCGCCAAGGCGATGTACGACCAGACGATGAAGCTGCCGTTCATGCCGCTGTGGTCGTATGTCCACCCGCAGGCGATCGAGGTCTCGGAGCGTCTGGCCAGCTATGCGCCGGGCGACCTCAACAGGGTCTTCCTCACCTCCGGCGGCGGCGATTCGGTCGAGTCGGCGATGAAGCTGGCGAAGAACTACTTCAAGCTCGTCGGCAAGCCCGGCAAGCATAAGATCATCTCCCGAGCCACCGCTTACCACGGTACTCCGCACGGTGCGCTGTCGGTGACCTCGCTTCCGGGGCTGCGTGAGCAGTTCGCTCCTCTGGTCCCCGGCGCTCACAAGGTGCCGAACACGAACTTCTACCGGGCACCTGAGCACCTCGCCCATGACGAGAAGGCCTTCGGCCGGTGGGCCGCCGACCGCATCGGTGAGGCCATCGAGTTCGAGGGCGCCGACTCCGTCGCCGCTGTCTTCCTCGAGCCCGTACAGAACTCGGGCGGCTGCTTCCCGCCGCCTCCCGGATACTTCGAGCGGGTCCGCGAGATCTGCGACGAATACGACGTGCTGCTGGTCTCGGACGAGACGATCTGCGCCTACGGTCGCATCGGCGACATGTTCGCCTGCAACGATTTCGGCTATGTTCCCGACATCATCACCTCGGCCAAGGGCATCACCTCCGGCTATGCGCCGCTGGGTGCGATGATCGCCTCCGATCGTCTCTTCGAGCCCTTCGGCCCCGGCGGCGATGAGACCTTCTACCACGGCTACACCTTCGGCGGTCACCCCGTCGCCTGTGCGGCCGCGATGGCGAACTTCGACGTCTTCGAAGAGGAGAAGCTCAACGACCACGTGCACGAGAACGCTGCGGCCTTCAAGTTCACGCTCGAGAAGCTCAAGGACCTGCCGATCGTCGGCGACGTCCGCGGTGAGGGATTCTTCTACGGAATCGAACTCGTCAAGGACAAGGACACGAAGGAGTCGTTCACCGAAGAGGAGTCCGAGCGGATTCTGAAGAACTTCGTGTCGGCGAAGATGTACGAAAGCGGCCTGTACTGCCGCGCTGATGACCGCGGCGACCCGGTCATCCAGCTCTCGCCTCCGCTGACCGTCGGTCAGAACGAGTTCGACGAGATGGAGCAGATCATCCGCGGCGTCCTGCAGGAAGCCTGGACAATGTTCTGACCTCCCCTAATTACTACCTGACGGCGGCTCAGCAACCTCGCGCGAGGTATCTGGGCCGCCGTCAGGTAGTTCTGGGAGGGCGGAGGACAGCGAAACGGCCCTGACTCACTTGGTGGAGTCAGGGCCGTCTCTGTGTCGAGGGGCGTCTCTGTGTCGAGGACCAGTCGATCAGGCTCCGGCGAGGTGTTCGGCCAGGTAGTTCTCCACCTGGTCGATGCTCACGCGTTCCTGACTCATGTCATCACGCTTGCGGATCGTCACGGCCTGATCATCGAGGGTGTCGAAGTCGACAGTGATGCACAGCGGGGTGCCGATCTCGTCCTGGCGACGGTAGCGACGGCCGATGGCGCCGGCATCGTCGAAGTCGATGTTCCAGCGACGGCGCAGACGGGCAGCGAGATCCTTGGCCGCAGGGGTCAGCTTCTCGTTGCGGCTGAGCGGCAGCACCGCAGCCTTGACCGGAGCCAGGCGCGGGTCGAGCTTGAGCACGACTCGCTTGTCGACGCCGCCCTTCGTGTTCGGAGCCTCGTCTTCGCTGTAGGCCTCGACGAGGAACGCCATCATCGACCGGGTCAGCCCGAAGGAGGGCTCGATGACATACGGGGTGTAGCGGTCGCCGCTGGCCTGATCGAAGTACTGCAGCTTCGCACCCGAGACCTCGGTATGGGTGCCGAGGTCGTAGTCGGTGCGGTTGGCCACACCCATCAGCTCGCCCCATTCGGATCCCTGGAAGCCGAAGCGGTATTCGATGTCGATGGTGCCGGCCGAATAGTGTGCACGATCCTCGGCGGGAACATCGAGGCGGCGGACGTTGTCCTCGGAGATGCCGAGGTCGAGGAACCAGGCCCAGCAGTCTTCGACCCACTGCTTGTAATAGTTTTCGGCTTCGTCCGGGTGGACGAAGTACTCGATCTCCATCTGCTCGAACTCACGCGTACGGAAGATGAAGTTGCCGGGGGTGATCTCGTTGCGGAAGGCCTTGCCGATCTGGCCGATGCCGAACGGCGGCTTCTTCCGTGCTGCGGTGAGCACGTTGTTGAAGTTCACGAAGATGCCCTGCGCGGTCTCCGGGCGCAGGTAGTGGAGTCCCGCTTCGGAATCGACGGGGCCGAGGAAGGTCTTGACCAGACCAGAGAACTCCTGCGGTTCGGTCCACTGACCACGGGTGCCGCAGTCGGGACAGACGATATCGGACATTCCGTTCTCGGGGGCTTTGGAGTGCTTCGCCTCGTAGGCCTCGACGAGGTGGTCCTCGCGGTGGCGCTTGTGGCAGTTGAGGCATTCCACGAGAGGATCGACGAAGGTCTCGACGTGGCCGGAGGCTTCCCAGACGCGCTTGGGCAGGATGATCGAGGAGTCGAGGCCGACGACGTCTTCGCGACCGCGCACGAACTGCTGCCACCACTGGGACTTGATGTTGTCTTTGAGCTCCACACCCAAGGGCCCGTAGTCCCATGCCGAGCGGGAACCGCCGTAGATCTCTCCTGCTTGGAAGACGAATCCTCTGCGCTTGGCCAGGGCGATGACGGCATCCAACTTGGACTGTGCCACTTGTTCTCTCCTTGTTTCAGTTCGCCGACGGCCGGCTGCCGTGGCTCGCAGGTACCAGCCTAACTGGTCACACCGCCGCTTCCTCAACACCGGCCCGACCGGCCCTGACGCGCATCCGAAACGACGGATGGAAAGCGCGGGAGGCGACTGATCTCACACTTGGTTTCCCACTTCGGGACCGCCTCGGCGAGGGTGCGGCATGTAGACTTGGGGGTACACCCAAACCTTTCTCCGTACCGACGTCTTCACGTCTGTCCAAGCGAGTTCTTGGATCTCTACGGTTTCGGCCCGGATTGCTCACGATGATTGCACAAGCGGCCGCAGGGTAGATCGCCACTACAGTCATCTGCGATCAAGTGTGTGCCGACGTGAGAGAGATCACTCATGACCGATGTGTCCGCAAACGAAGAAACCACTCCGAGATTCTCCGAACTGGGCCTCCACCCGCTCGTGCTCAAGGCCGTAGAGGCGCAGGGCTACGAGATCCCCACCCCCATCCAGGCCGAGACCATTCCGACCCTCCTGTCGGGCCGTGACGTCATCGGCCTCGCCCAGACCGGAACCGGCAAGACCGCGGCTTTCGCCCTGCCGGCTCTGTCCGACCTCGCCGAGGCGGGGCGCGCCGACGATGGCCCGTTCGCTCTCGTACTCACCCCCACGCGCGAACTCGCGATCCAGGTCGCCGAGGCGTTCACCTCCTACGCCACGGAACTGTCCGACTTCTCCGTCCTCCCGATCTACGGCGGTCAGGCCTACGGCCCGCAGCTGGCGGGTCTGCGCCGCGGAGCGCAGGTCGTCGTCGGCACCCCGGGTCGTGTCATCGACCACCTCAAGAAGGGTTCGCTGAAGCTCGGCAGCCTCAAGCACCTCATCCTCGATGAGGCCGACGAGATGCTCAAGATGGGCTTCGCCGAAGACATCGAAGAGATCTTCAGCCAGGTCGGGCCGGACCGTCAGGTCGCACTGTTCTCGGCCACCATGCCGACTTCGATCCACCGCATCACCGGCAAGTACCTGGACGACCCCAAGGAAGTCCGGATCGCCGCGAAGTCGCAGACCGGTGCGAATATCCGTCAGCGCTACTTCATGGTTCAGCACTCGCACAAGCTCGACGCCCTGACCCGCATCCTCGAGGTCGAGGAGTACGAGGGCATCATCATGTTCGTGCGCACCAAGCAGGCCACCGAGGAGCTCGCCGAGAAGCTGCGCGCCCGCGGATTCAAGACCGCTGCCATCAACGGCGACATCCCGCAGCAGGCTCGTGAGCGCACGATCGATCAGCTGCGTGAGGCGAAGATCGACATCCTCGTCGCCACCGATGTGGCAGCCCGCGGTCTCGACGTCGAGCGCATCACGCTCGTCGTCAACTATGACATCCCGCATGACACCGAGTCCTACGTCCACCGCATCGGCCGCACCGGTCGTGCCGGACGCTCCGGTGAAGCGATCCTCTTCGTCACCCCTCGCGAGCAGCGTATGCTCAGCTCGATCGAGCGCGCCACGAAGCAGAAGGTCGAGTCGCTGACCCTGCCCAGCGTCGAAGAGCTGACGAACACCCGCGTTGAGAAGTTCACGAAGCGCATCGACGATGTCCTCGCACAGACCGAACTCTCCGAACTCACCGACGTCATCGAGCAGTACTCGCTCTCCCGCGATGTGCCGGCCTCGAACATCGCCGCCGCTCTGGCCTCCCTCGTCCTCGAGTCGAACACGCTCAAGGCCGAACCGATGCCGGAACCGGCGCGTCGTCAGAACCGTGACCGCGACCGCGATGGTGGTCGTGACGGTGGCCGTCCGGGCCGCGGTGGTCGTGCCCGTGATGAGAACATGACGACCTACCGTCTGGCCCTGGGACGCAACGAGCGCCTGCAGCCGGGTGCCGTGGTCGGTGCGATCGCGAACGAAGGTGGAATCACCTCGAAGCAGATCGGCCACATCGACATCCGCTCGAACCACACGCTCGTCGACCTGCCCAAGGACCTCGACCCGGGCGTGCTGCGCAAGCTCTCCCACACCGAGATCCAGGGCCGCCCCATCGACATCCGTCCGGATTCGGGTCGCCCGGGACGCCCGTTCAAGAAGCGCAACTTCGACAAGCAGCCCGGCGACGGCCGCAACTTCAAGGGCGATCGCCGAGGCGGCAAGAAGTTCGGCGGACGGGGCGACCGTCCCCGCGACCGCTACTGATCTGACGGCACTGGTCGCGTCACATGGGTGACTCCCCCAGCCTCCTCGAGAGGCCAGGGTGACGCCGATCCGGCCGAAGCCATAACGAGGGCCCCGCAGCGTAATGTTGCGGGGCCCTCGTCGTCTGCCCTGCAATGCCTACGCCGTGAGTCAATCCCGCGTGTGCGGCGCTCCGTCACCTCCATTGGGATCACCAACGCCCTACACGCTCACATTTCGTACACGTTCGACCACAAAAGGTGCAGGTTTGCGTCACTTTTCGTTCCAGGCGTCTGTTCGCGCACAGATGTGACGTACGAAATGTGGCTCACTCCGTACGCAGAGTGGTTCCCGCCGGCTGAGCCTCGGAACCTCCGAGCTGCAGGCCGCGGCTCAGCACCCGGCTTCTGGGCCGCCGGGCTTCTAAGCCGACGGTGTGTCGACGGCGCCGCCGAATCGACGGTCGCGGCGCGCGTACTCTTCGATGGCTGCCCACAGGGTACGACGGTCGACGTCGGGCCACAGCACGTCTTGGAAGACCATCTCGGCATACGCCGTCTGCCAGAGTAAGAAGTTCGAAGTCCGCTGCTCCCCCGACGACCGCATGAACAGATCGACGTCGGGCACGATGGGTGCGTAGAGGCGGGAGCGGACGGTCTTCTCCGAGACCTTGCCTGGTTTGAGCTTTCCGGCAGCCACCTCGGCGGTGATCTCATTGATCGCGTCGACGATTTCAGAGCGTCCGCCGTAGTTGACGCAGAACTGGAGGACGAGGCCTTTGTTGTTCTTCGTCATCTCCGCGGCGGTTTCGAGTTCGTCGATGACCGAGCGCCACAGTCTCCCCCGCCGCCCGGACCATACGATGCGCACGCCGAGGGCGTTGAGCTCGTCACGACGGCGACGGATGACGTCACGGTTGAAGCCCATGAGGAAGCGCACCTCTTCGGGTGAGCGTTTCCAGTTCTCCGTCGAGAACGCGTACGCCGACAGATAGTCCACGCCGATCTCGATCGCGCCGTGGATGACGTCGAGCAGCGATGCCTCACCGGCCTTGTGGCCTTCGGTGCGCGGCAGTCCCCGCTGATTCGCCCACCGACCGTTGCCGTCCATGACGATCGCGACGTGCATGGGCACGAACTTCGCGTCGATGCGCGGAGGCTTCGCTCCGCTGGGGTGGGCCGGTGGTGCGGGGTAGCTCATGTGCTCTCCAGAACTCGCAGTGATCGGATATTGCGCTCGAGGTGCCAGGACACCCAGTCCGAGACCATCTTCGACCCGTCGATCTGATCGTGCAGGTCAGCGGCTTCGGCCTTCTCCCAGTCGCCGGACAGCAGCGCTGCCATATGTTCGAGCGCATCGGTGTCGGGCAGTGCCGCACCGGAGGGCCGGCAGTTCGTGCACACGGCCCCGCCCAACGCTGCGGAAAACGCACGGTGGGGTCCGGGGCTGCCGCACTGGGCGCAGTCGAGCAGGCTCGGTGCCCACCCGGCCACGGACATCGCGCGCAGCAGGTACGCATCGAGGGACAGCCTCGGCGGGTGTTCGCGGTTGCACAGCGATCGGATAGCAGAGACGAGGAGGAGGAAATGCGTGCGGGACTGTGGTTCGGCTTCGGTGATGCTGCGTGCCGTTTCCGCCATCACCGAGGCGGCCGAATAGACATCGAAGTCCGTGGCGATTCCGCGAGCGAAGGGCTCAACCAGCTCGACCTGGGTGACGATGTCGAGGCTGCGCCCGACATGGCATTGCAGGTCGACGAGCATAAAGGGTTCGAGGCGGGAGCCGAACCGCGATTTCGTCCGGCGCACCCCCTTTGCAACGGCACGGACGAGGCCGTGGCTGCGAGTGAGCACGGTGACGATGCGGTCGGCTTCGCCGAGCTTGTGCCCCTGGAGCACGATGCCTTCATCACGATAGTTGTGCACCCGGCCATTATCGCAGAGCGCGGCGGGGAACCATCCCCGCCGCGCTCTGCGACTGCTGTGAGATCAGGCGCGAAGTCCCTTTGAGGATCAAAAGGTTTCGGTCAACGCGAAAGTCGAAAGTATCGTCGCTGGCGACGACTTTTTCGACTTTCGCGTTGACCGAGAGCCCACCGGCCTCAGTTCTGGCGTTCCCGTGCGGCGCGGTTGACCGCGGAGACAACGGCTTTGAGCGAGGCCTTCGTGATGTTCGGGTGCAGTCCGGCACCCCAGACGACGCGGTCGCCGACGGCGAGTTCGACATAGGCTGCGGCGTTGGTGTCCGCGCCGGAGCCGACGGCGTGCTCGGAGTAGTCCTGAAGTCGGACGTCGACGTCGAACTGGTCGATGAGGATCTTCACCAGCGCATCGATCGGTCCGTTGCCGCGTCCTTCGTAGGTGCGTTCCTGACCGTCGACGATGAGGTCGACCTCGATGCGCTCTGCGGAGGAACCGGAGCCGTCGGTGTTGCTCGACTCGGTGCGCAGGCCGACGATCTGGAAGCGGCCCCAAGCCGTTTCCGGGTCGTCGGAGGGCAGGTATTCGTAGTTGAAGATGCGGCGGATCTCTTCGCTGGTGACTTCACCGCCGGCCTCGGTGTGCTGCTGCACGGCGCGCGAGAATTCGACCTGCATGCGGCGCGGCAGTTCGAGTCCGTGCTCGCTCTTGAGCAGGTAGGTCACTCCGCCCTTGCCGGACTGCGAGTTCACGCGGATGATCGCCTCGTAGGAGCGGCCCAGGTCCTTCGGATCGACCGGCAGGTAGGGCATGTCCCATTCCATGAGGTCGACCGGGGTGCCCTGTGCGTTCGCCTTCTTCTCACGGTCGGCGAAGGCCTTGTTGATCGCGTCCTGGTGCGAGCCCGAGAACGAGGTGAAGACGAGGTCGCCGCCGTAGGGGTGACGTTCGTGGACGCCGATCTGGTTGCATTCGGTGACGGTGTGGATGACTTCGTCGATATCGGAGAAGTCGAGTTCCGGATCAACGCCCTGCGTGTACAGGTTCAGGGCGACGGTGACGAGGTCGAGGTTGCCGGTGCGCTCACCGTTGCCGAACAGGCAGCCTTCGATGCGGTCCGCTCCGGCCATCATTCCGAGCTCCGCTGCGGCCACGCCGGTGCCCCGGTCGTTGTGCGGGTGCAGGGACACGGCCACTTCGTCGCGGTAGGGCATGTTGCGGCAGAACCATTCGATCTGGTCCGCATAGGTGTTCGGGGTGCCGCGTTCGACGGTGGCGGGCAGGTTGACGACGGTTTCCCGTCCGGCGGCGGGCTGCCACATATCGAGCACGCTGCCGACGATGTCGAGGGCGAACTCGGGTTCGGTGTCGACGAAGATCTCCGGCGAGTACTGGTAGCCGAAGTCAGCGTCGGACAGCAGCGTCTCGGCATGCTTCATCACGGCCTGAGTGCCCTGCAGTGCGATATCGCGAGTCTGGTCATAGCCGTCGCCGTCGAAGCCGAAGACGACCTTGCGGAAGACCGGCGCGGTCGCGTTGTAGAGGTGAACGGTGGGCTTCTTCGCGCCGACGAGGGATTCGACGGTGCGTTCGATGAGATCTTCGCGAGCCTGGGTGAGCACGGAGATCCGGACGTCATCGGGGATCGCGTCCTGTTCGATGATCTCGCGGACGAAGTCGAAGTCGACCTGGCTGGCAGCCGGGAAACCGACCTCGATCTCCTTGAAGCCGAGCTTGACGAGCAGGTCGAACATCTTTCGTTTGCGGTCCGGTGTCATCGGGTCGATGAGCGCCTGGTTGCCGTCGCGCAGGTCGGTGCTCAGCCACCGAGGCGCTTTGCTGATGATCTGGTCCGGCCAGGTGCGATCGCGCATATCCAGTGCGATGCGGTCCTGGAACGACTTGTATTTGCCGAACGGCATGGGAGAAGGCTTCTGCAGTTTCATTGTTCCTCTATCTCTGTTTCTCAGCGCTTGACCAGCATACGAGGACTCCGCGACGAGCGTGCTGTCCGTTCAGGACTCGTCGCGGCAAGGAAGGAGGAGGAACCTGATAGCCACACGGTCACCGTAGTCCCCCTTCTTCGTTCCGTCCGAATCGAGTCCACATCCTAAGATCGCCGAGGCGGCTCCGCCCGGGCCGTGCACCATCCGTCCGGGCCCGGCGGAGTCCCCGAATTCGACGGTGTCGACCTGGTTGTCGACTTACTTGAGGAAGTCGACCGAGGCGCGGCGGACGTTGAATCCGACTCCGGTGTCATCGGACTTGCAGGTCATGCCCTCTTCGCTGGAGGTGCATGTCATTCCCGCGGCGGAGATCGAGTCCCCGTAGCCGAGGACGCGTGCCGGTCCGTTGCTCTCGGGTGCTTCGACGCAGGAGAATCCAGCGCCTTCTTTGTTCGCCACGACGATGGAGCCCCAGTCGTCGAGCTTGCAGTCCTCGGGTTTCTGCGGTGGTGAGTAGTCGTAGTCCTTGATCACGCAGCGCGCGCGTTCGGAGTCGATGGTGCAGGCGATGTTGCCCGACGGAGAGGTGAAGGTCTCTTCGGCCACAGGTGCCTTCGAACTGCCCGAATCGGATGGTTCGGGGTCGTCGGACTGGCCGATCGACGGCTCGTCCGTGGGGCCGACTGTGGTGGTGTCATCGCCCTGGGTCGAGTCCCAGACGATATAGCCAACGATTCCGAGCGCCAGAACGAGTGCGATTGCTGCGAGCACCCACAGCCACGCGGGAACCTTCTTCGTGTTCGAGCGTCGACCATAAGGGCCCTGCGGTCCGCCAGGGCCGCCGGAATACCCCGGCCCACCGGGACCTCCCGGGCCACCAGGACCTCCTGGACCGCCGGGTCCGCCTGGACCGGCAGGTCCGCCCGGCCCATAACCGGCACCGTAGCCGGCAGGTGCGGCAGCGTAGGCAGGACCGTGGCCGGCCTGCCCATATCCGGGTCCGCCGGGGTGCCCGGCGCCGGGCTGAGCGTAGTCGGGTCCCGCCGGCGCCTGCACGGGCCCAGCGGACTGCGGCGGCGGTGGGGCCTGACCGGCAGCACCGAATTCGCCGCCCCACTGCCCCTGATGAGGGTGGGGTTCGGGCTGTTGAGGGTGAGCATCGGGCTGAGGCGGGCGAGGCTCTGCCTGGTTCGGGTCGGCAGGAGCCGTCTGCGATCCTGGCAGCGGATTCCACTGTTTCGGAGCCGAAGCCGCTTCGGCGGCGGCGATGTCATCGGAGTTCACCTTGCGCGGCGCGGCCGGCAGCCCTCCGGTCTCGTACCCTTCGGCGGCGGCGAGTCCGCGCAGCTCTTCGAGGCTGAGCACCTCGGTGGCATCGGTGCCATCGGATTCGACCATCGACCGCAGCCTCTGAAGTTCTGCGGGAGTCAGCGCTTGGGTGGAGCCATCGGCGGCCGCGGACTCATCCTCGCCGATGAACAACTGGGTTGTGATCGACTCGGGAGACTCCTCGGCCGGCTTCCGACGCCCGGGGCGCGGAGGGTGGTTCGGCACAGGTGGAATGCTCATGGTGTCATTTTCGCATAGTCGCTACCGGCGAGTTCTCATACCTCGTGAGATGATGACCTCATGTCCAATGGAGTCTACCGGCGAGCGGGACTGCCCGCGCTTCTCGCATGTGCTCTGCTGGTGACTGCCTGCGGCGCCGATGCCGACGGCAGCACGGACGATTCGGGATCAGTCGAATCCGCCGGTTTCGCCGCTCCCGCACAGCAGACGAGCTTCGGTGATTTCGCCGCCCCAGCCCAGGACTCCCCCACCGGATCCGACTCCGCATCAACCTCCACGGACCAGTCCGATGATCAGTCCGGCACCGAGGCGACCGGCCCGGTCCATCCCGTCCCTGTCCCCGGTCTGACGAAGGAGTTCGCGGACCAGATCCCGGCAGAGACCTCACAGGTCCTCGTCGCGACCTCGCCGACGGCTGACTCCGAGAAGTCGAGCCTGAGCTTCTATGAGTTCACGGACGAGAAGTGGAAGAAGCTCAAGACCTTCGACACCCACAACGGCTCCAACGGATGGCTGAAGGATCGCCGCGAAGGTGACAAGACCACCCCGATCGGTGTGTTCACACTCAGCGACGCGGGCGGTTTCAAAGCGAACCCGGGCACCGAGCTGCCGTACACCCAGGACAATCGTCTGCCTTCCTCGGCGACGGTGGCCTATGGGGCGAACTACGAATCGGTCTTCGACTACATCATCGCCATCGACTACAACCGCAAGCCCGGCACCGCGCCGACGGACAAGACCCGGCCGATGGGCTGGGACAAGGGCGGCGGAATCTGGCTGCATCTCGACCACGATTCGGGAACGAACGGCTGTGTCACCCTCGACGAGGCGGATCTCAAATGGATCATGCGCACGATCGATCCCGACGCCCACCCGCGAATCGCCATGGGTCCGGCAACTGAGCTGAAGAAATAGCCGCACTCAAGAAACAGCAGAGCCGAAGAAGCAGAAGAGCAGGAGCCCGTGCGCCATCTCATCATCTCCCTCGTCCAGTCGATCAACGGATCCTTCGCCGAAGACGGCTGGTCGACCGGAGTGTCCACGGACGCTGATTTCCGGCGCTTCCTCGCTCTGCGTCGCGGCGCGAATGCGATCATCATCGACCGTCGGACCGCGCTGAATCCGCAGCTGCCCGTCATCAACGCTGCCGGCAAGACGCTCGAGCACACGCCCGTGTATGTGCTCACCGAGTCCGATCCGACGGCCCTGCAAAGCGAGCTCGACGCTCGCGGACTCGACTACCGTGCTCAGCATTTCAGTGCGGACACCGTCACCGAGGTGGCCGCCTCACTCCCGACGGCTGCGTCCCCCCAATCGCGAAAGTCCCCAGAGCCGGCACCATCGGACGACGTAGTGCTGCTGTGCGAATCAGGTCCGAATCTCGCGTTCCGGCTGCTCGAGCACTATCCGGGCGCGGAACTGCATCTGAGCGTGAGCCCGCGCTATATCCGCACGCCCGGCAGTCATTTCTCCGGGCTCGAGGCGAAGATCGATCTGGACCTCATCGACGTCTGCACCGAGGACGGCCAGGTCTTCCTCCGCTACCGCCGCGCCTGAGCACGAGACTCAGCCGTCTTATTTCTCAGCGTTTGCGTGGATCTCCGTGCTCACGTCGAAGCGTTCGGGTGAGTGCAGGATCGGGGTGAGTGCTTCGGCCACCTCGGCGAGGGGAACTGTATCGACTCCCCCGGTCAGATCATTACGATCGTCGCCGCCGATGGGGGCCATGATCCGCAGCTCTCTGAAGTCCACGGTCGTCGATTCCGCCGAGGCGACCTCGATGAGCATCTTCTGCGCAGCACCGAAGACGCTGATCGCCCCGGACCCGGTGAGCGCCTCGACGCTGGCGACTCCATTGAGGGCGAGATGGACGAACCGGGTGGGCGCCGGTTCTGCAGACGTTGCACTGTCAGTGGACGAATCGGCTGAGCGCTCAGACGTGCCGCCTCCTTCCGACCGATCATCGGCCAGGGACTGCGAGATCGCACAGGCGGTGAAGTGTCCGCGCAGATAGGAGTCGTAGTCCGCATCGAACTTCGCCAGACCTCGGTCGAGCACCGGTTCGTCGATGTACCACCCGCCGATGGCGGCGATGACGGCATCGACCGGGGGCAGGTCAGCGGAGGCGAGCGCCGAGGTGACGGCTTCCGGTTCGTCCACCCAGTCCGGCACGATCACCGGTTCGTACGCCGTCTCCGTTTCCGGGCGACGACGCACGATCCCGGTGACCGTGTGGTGCTGACTGAGCAGTCGGGCGAGACCGGCCCCGACGTGGCCGGAGGCGCCGAAGAGGAGGATGTGCATGACGGCAGTCTATGCTCCCCGCTCTTCAGCGTCCTATCTCCGCAAGCGCACCTCCGCAGAGGAACACGCGACTATTTGCGGATATAGACCTTGATGCCGGTCTTCTTCGTGTAGGTCATGTATCCGCGTTCGAAGTTCTGGCGTTTGACGCCGTTCTTCACGGTCCGGTCCGACTTGGGCAGTCCGAGCTTGCTGCGTTCGGTTCCCATCTTCTTCCACTTCGTGAGGAAGCCGCCGTAGATGACGTCGCTGCCCGTCTGCGGCGACCAGGTGATCATTCCGGAGCGGAAATTCTGGTACCGAGCACTCTTCCGGTGTTTGAACGTCTTCTTGTCGCTGCTGGGGAACCCGAGAACGCCCTTCTCGTACTTCACTCGCTTGTAGGCGACGCGGATCTGGCCCTTGGTCAGGAAGTGCGCACCGGTGGATTTCGACCAGTACACGGTGCCTTTGGCAAACGTCTGGTAGGCACCGTTCGGGTTCTTCAGCTTCTTCTCCGGGCCGACCGGTTTGCCGGTCTTCGCCACGTTCTTCTGGTAGTACGTACCGATTGCGCCCTTCGTCGGGTACGTCTTCGGTTTCGGTGCCGGGCTCTTGACGGGGGCCTTCGTCGGAGGTGGGGACAGTTCCGGCATCAGTGCTTTGGCTCCCGAGCGGATGCTGCCGAGCTTGTTGTAGAACGCGAGTCCCGGGCATTCGGTGTAACTGGTGTCCCGGTGTCCGGCGACCACGTTGAGGCTGACTTTCTTGCCCAGAGCAAACTTGCTCGTGCCGCCCCCGCCGGAGGTCAAGGTCATCTTCCCCGTGGGGTTGAAGCCGTACTGTCCGGCTTTCCACGCGACGAGGCGCTTGACTGAGGTCTGTGCGGCCGAACTCGGGGCCGCCGAGGAATAGGTGCCGAGCACGCTGATGCCGATGGTCCAGGAATTGAACCCGGAGGCGTGAGCTCCGGTCACTGCCTTGTCGAGGCTGCCGGCACGGCCCTCGTACATGGTGCCGTATTTGTCGACGAGGAAGTTGTACCCGAGGTCGCACCACCCGCGGTTCTGCGTGTGGTAAGCGAGGTAGCCGCGGATGATCGCCGGTGCCTGTGCTTTCGAGTACGAGTTCGAACCCGCAGTGTGGTGGATGAACACGCCCTTGGCCGACGATGTTTTGTCCGTGGCGCAGCGGACGAGCTTCTCATTGGCACCCCACTGTTTGCGGGTGACGATCTTCGATCGCAGGTCCTTCGCCGAGATCTGCGCGTCGAGGGCCGGTCCCGTGGCCGAATGTGCGCTCACTCCCCCGGCGGATTTCGCCACCTGCGCATCGGCTTTCGTGACCGCTGTGGACACCTGAGTGATCTGCAGATCATCGGTATCAGCCTGCTCGTCGGCAGCGCGCACTTCGACAGCATCGGAATCGAGTACCGGAAGGGCGACGGACTGCGACTGGCTCGAGGCAGCAGGAATCTGAGCAGCCTCTGCGGAAGAGACGTCGGGGCCTCCCTCGTCGTCGGTCGGCAGGCTCTCCCACTCCGACCAGCCGTTGCCGTCACGGGTGCGGATTTCGAGGTCGGGGTCCTCTCCCTCCCATGTGGCACCGATGATCGTGACGTCCGAGGAGTCGACTGACAGTTTCGTGACCTCATCGGTCTGGGCATCGACAGTCGTCTCGGAAGGGGTGCCGTCCGTGTCAGCGGCGGCAACATCGACGTCCTGTGCCGAATCGTCAGCAGCGGAAGCTGACTCGGTGTCGTCATTGCCGGTCCCGGCGTCGCCGAGTCCGGCCTTCGGTTCCGGCACGCCCGCGGCAGCGGCGCCGGGCGTGTTCGTGTGTGTTTCCGGTGAAGCGGCGAGCGCCGGTCCCGATAGGGTCGCAGCGACGAGCATTCCGGTGAGCGCCGAGGCTAAGAATGGCAACGGTTTCATCAGTTATGGTCCTTGAGGTCATCCATGACCAAGTGAGCGTTCTTCTCACTGGATGGGGCCGAATTACGGGCACCCAGCGTGACCGCAGGATTATCGTAAGGTTTTTCTCAGACTTTCGGAAGTGGGTACTTCAGCAGATGGCCGATCGCCGCGAATTGACGCGCCTGGAGACCGTCCTCGACGCCTTCGCCGACAGGCTTCTGCCCCGAGTTCCCGCCGGTGTTCGGGAGTTCCTCGCCTTCGGAATCAAGCAGGCTTGGGCGTGCCTCTTCGGCGGACTCATGCTCGTTGCGATCATCGCCACTTCGTGGTTCTATCCCGACGACGCGCCGGTCGCCCAGAACGATTTCCTCGTCATCCTCGCCGTGATCATCCAGATCGGCATGCTCGTCGCCCGTCTGGAGACCGGTCGCGAGCTCATCGTCATCATCGTCTTCCACATCGTCGGCACCGGAATGGAGATCTTCAAAACGGCCGTCGGCTCATGGAACTACGCTCCCGGCGGTGTTCTGCACATCGGGGCCGTACCCCTGTTCACCGGGTTCATGTACGCCGCCGTCGGATCCTATATCGTCCGCGTGTACCGTCTCTTCGATCTCAGGTTCAGCCATTACCCGCCGAGGTGGCTGACCGTGATCATCGCCGCCGCCATCTACATCAACTTCTTCACCCACCACTTCATCATCGACGTCCGACTCATCCTCGTCTTGGCCACCGTCATCGTCTTCTTCCGCTGCCGCATGTACTTCCATATCCACCGCAGAACACTGACCATGCCGGTGCTGTTGGCCTTCGTCCTCGTCGCCTTCTTCATCTGGGTGGCCGAGAACATCGGGACCGCGGCAGGCGCCTGGCTGTACCCGAGTCAGGACGACGGCTGGCATCTGGTTCCGCTGACGAAGCTGGTGGCGTGGTTCCTCCTCATGATGATCTCCGTCGTTCTCGTGACCTTCGTCCACAGACCCAGGCCTCCTGACACCTATACTTGCTGAGAACCGAAACATTCAGGACAGCCGAAGGAGACTCATGGCGGCACCCGATGCGCAGAGTGAGAAGGAATCGAGCGCATTGCTCAAGGTGCTCCGCCCATCCAGCGGTTCCAACCTGTCGGTCAGTGCCCGTGTGCTGCTGCGCGTCGTCGCCGGAGTCCTCGTCCTCGCCCTCATCCTCGCCCTCGTCGGACTGTTCCTCGTGCGTCGGTCCTTCCCGACCACCGATGGCGAGATCTCACTGCCGGGACTCGACGCGCCGGTCACCGTCAACCGTGACGAATCGGGTGTGCCCACCATCGAGGCCAAAACCGCCCACGACCTGTTCCTGGCCCAGGGATTCGTCCACGCCCAGGACAGGTTCTGGGAGATGGACTTCCGCCGGCATGTCACCTCGGGACGCCTCTCCGAGCTCTTCGGCAAATCCCAGCTGGGCACCGACACCTTCATCCGCACTCTCGGCTGGCGGAAGGTCGCCGAGCAGGAAGTGAAGAAGCTCGACAAGACGAGCCTGGGCTACTACGAGGCCTATGCAGATGGCGTCAACGCCTACCTCAAGGACAAGTCCCCCACCGAGCTGTCCCTCGAATACGCCGTCCTCGGTCTGGAATCCGGCAGCACCGAAGTCGAGGAATGGACCCCGGTCGACAGCGTCGCGTGGCTCAAGGCCATGGCCTGGGACCTGCGGTCGAACCTCGAAAACGAGATCGACCGTTCGATCCTCAGCTCGGAACTGACCGACGAGCAGATGAACGATCTCTACCCTGACTACCCGTATGACACCCGGCCGACGATCCTCGGCGGAAAGGCCGGTGAGAAGGCCCCGAAGAACCGCAGCGGCGACGACGTCGACGAGGCGGCCCCGAGCAGCGATTCGTCGCAAACTGACGACCAGGCCCAGTCAAATGAACAGACCCAGTCCGATGACCAGGCCAACGCCGGAGGCTCAGTCACCGGGGCACCCCCATCGGGGACCACCGACACCGAGGCGGTACCGCCGACAGATGATCTCCTCGAGCTGCGAGACACCGTCTCATCGCTGCCGCCGATGTTGGGACAGAACAGTGACGATATCGGGTCGAACTCGTGGGTGATCTCCGGGGAGCACACGAGCACCGGGCGACCGCTGCTGTCCAATGATCCGCACCTTGCCCCGGCGATGCCCTCGGTCTGGTACCAGGTGGGTCTGCGGTGCAAGAAGGTCACCGAAGAGTGCCCCTTCGACGTCACCGGGTTCTCCTTCTCCGGACTGCCGGGTGTCGTCATCGGACACAATCAGTCCATCGCGTGGGGTCTGACGAACCTCGGCGCCGATGTCACTGACCTCGTGGTGGAGAAGATCCGCGACGGGAAGGTCATCCACGACGACGGCGACGAACCGCTGCAGGTCCGCAAGGAGACGATCAAGGTCGCGGGTGAGGACTCGCGTGAGATCACCATCCGCTCCACCCGCAACGGTCCGCTGGTGTCCAAACTCGACGGCACCTACCGAAAGGTACTCGATGCGACGACCGGGGCGGATTCGAAGGATCCGAAATCGGGCCCGGCCGAGGAGCACTATGGGCTCGCGCTCGATTGGACGGCTCTGCGTCCGGGCACGACCGCCTCGGCGGTGTTCGCCATCAACAAGTCCACGAACTGGCAGGAATTCCGGCATGCGGCGTCCCTGTTCGACGTGCCCTCACAGAACCTCGTCTATGCCGATGTCGCCGGCAATATCGGCTATCAGGCTCCCGGAATGATTCCGCGCCGAGGAAAGGCAGACGGCACAGTGCCCCGCCGAGGATGGAAGTCCGAGGAAGACTGGCAGGGCTGGATCGACTTCGAGGATCTCCCACACCTGTACAACCCCGAGCGCGGTTGGATCGTCACCGCGAACAATCCCGTCGCCTCCCCCGGTGAGACCGTGGATCTGGGTGAGGACTTCGACTACGGAGACCGTGCCCGACGCATCACGAAGCGCATCAAGGATGCCGTCGCCGAGGGGCGGAAGCTGCGACCGGCGGACATGGCGGAGATCCAGAACGACGACCTCAATCCGTTCGCTGCGAAGCTCGTGCCCGAAGCCGTGAAGATCCACTCTCACGGTGATGAGGACATCCTCGAGGCGAAGAAGCTGCTGAAGAAGTGGAACGGCTTCGATGCCGCCAACAGTGCCGGGGCCGCCTATTTCAATGTGCTCTCGAAGACTCTGCTCGAGCAGACGATCAGCTCGAAGCTGCCCGACGGAGTCTCCCCCAGCGGCGGTTCACGCTGGTACCTCGTGCTCTCGCAGATGCTCGAGGACCCGGACTCGCAGTGGTGGTCCGGCAAGGGCGTCGAAGGACGCGAAGAGGCCCTGCGCAAAGCCATGAAGACGGCGTGGACGGAGACGGAGGACCTGCTGGGTCCCGAACCCGTGACGTGGCGGTGGGGAATCCTGCACCGGCTGACGATCCGCAACGCCAGCCTCGGCGAATCCGGGATCACCCCGGTGGAGAAGCTGTTCAACCGCGGCCCCTATGAGGTCTCCGGCGGTTCGGGAGTCGTCCATGCCACCGGTTGGGACGCCTCAGTCGGCTATGAGACGAACTGGGTGCCGTCGATGCGGCAGACGGTCGATCTGTCGAACTTCGATGCCTCGAACTGGATCAATCTCACGGGCGCATCGGGGCATGCCTTCCACCCGCACTACGACGATCAGACGAATGACTGGGCCGCCAATGTCAACCGCCCCTGGCCGTATTCGAAGCAGGCCGTGGCAGCGGCGGCGGAGGACACGCTCACATTCGAACCGTGAGCCCCGGGGCCAGGGCGTGTACAGGGCTGAGCCGCGAAGGCGTTCCTGCGCCCTGCGATCAGTCCTTGGGCAGGATCTTCGCCTCGAGGAAATTCGCGACATCGTCTTCCCAGCGCACCGGGTCGATGTTCCATTCCTTCGTGTGATGGGCCTTGCTGTACGAGGGCATCGTCACCAGGTCCCGCCTGACCCCCGCCAGAGCGTGTGAAGGACCGGAAGGCACGAACTCGTCGTCGTCGGAGTGGATGAGCAGCACGGGCACGTCGAGTTCGGCGGCGCGGGTCACCCAGTCCATACGATCGAGGTCGAGCGGGGTCTCCAGGCCGGTGATCGGCCGTGCCCACGGCTGTGTGATCATTTCGAGCGTGAGTTTGGCGATCGGCGTCGGCAGCAGGTTCTTCTTCGCCTGACCGTCGAGCACGTTCACCCAGTCGACGACGGGTCCGTCGAGGACCAGTGAGGTGACGAATCGGCGGTTGCGTCCGCGGGAGGCCGTCTGCAGGGCGATGGCCCCACCCATCGACCAGCCGAAGAGGACGACGTTCTTCGCCCCGTGTGAGACGGCGAAGTCGATGGCCGCGTCGACGTCGATCCATTCGGTGTCGCCGAGTCCGTAGCGCGATGTGGTCTCCACCCGCACCTCGGCGTCGTTGCGGTAGGACATGGCGATCGCAGGCACACCGAGGGTGTTGAGCACAGGAGCGGCACGCAGACCTTCGGCGCGGGTGCTGGCTCGACCGTGGATGAGGATCGCCCAGGTGTCCTGCGGTTCCGGGTGATCGGTCGGCAGCAGCCACGCGGGCAGGTTCCCGGCGTCGGAGCGGATCTCGATGTCTTCGAAGTTCACACCGGCCGCGATCGGGTCCGGGTAGACGATGCCAGTCCAACGTCCCTGCCAGGCCCGGCGGATGTCACCGCGGGTCACCGACAGGATCTCTCGGGAGACCGTGCGTGAACGCGGATCGTATTCGACGATGTCGCCGATCACCGCGTGTCCCGACCCTTGATTGAAATAGAGACCGTAGGTGCCGGGCACCGTCGTCTCTTCGTCGGCGGGCAGATGGATGCGCATATTCGGCGGAAATCCATCGATGTGCAGGATGTCGAGTTCTTCCGGAGCGTTCTCCGGAACGATGATCTTGCGGGCGAAGTAGGCTGCCAGGCCCGACGACGCCACAGAGATCAGGGCACCGAGCCCGGCGCCGACGCCGATACCGGCAGCCAGCAGGCGAGCGGGGAACTTCGTGTCGCGGACCATGAAAACCTCCTGTCTTCATTGTTGCCTAAGGAATGATCAGGCACCAAACGCTGTTGTGCGGAATGAGCGAGTGCCGCTCGATGTTGCACTCAGCAGAGGTGGAAATCGTTTCTTCCTCGCCGCCATTACCGCTATTGACAGATATCGGAGGTCACGATGACACAGTCATCAGAAATCAACGCTGGAACTTCGACGAACGAGGGGGCTGCGGCCGAGGAGATCCGCTGGCAGGACGTGCTCTCACCCGAGGAGTTCGCAGTGCTGCGCCAGGGCGCGACCGAACGTCCCTTCACCGGTGAGTACAACGAGGAGACGGCTGCGGGGATGTACCAGTGTCGGGCCTGCGGAGCCGACCTGTTCCCCTCGGATACGAAGTTCACCTCACACTGCGGATGGCCGTCGTTCTACGCTCCCCTGGCCGAAGACCGGGTCCGCTACATCCGCGACAGCTCGCTGGGTATGGAGCGCGTCGAGGTCCGCTGCGCGAACTGCGATTCGCACATGGGCCACGTCTTCGCCGGCGAGGGTTATGACACTCCCACCGACCAGCGCTACTGCATCAACTCGATCTCTCTGAAGCTCAACACCGCCGACGCCGATGCCTGAGGCGGCGACTGCTTCTCAGACGGATTCTCAGATCGTCGAGGCGACCGAACCGGTTGTGAAGATCTTCGACGAACTCCTGCCCGCAGAGCTCTACGGAATCCTGCAGCTGCGCTCCCGCGCTTTCGTCGTCGAGCAGGAATGTGTCTTCCTCGACGCCGATGGAGTCGACACGATGCCGGAGACCCTGCACTTCTTCTACCCGCGACCGGCGTCTGCCATGTCGGACACTCACGGTGCCGAGCACGGACGTGATCTCTCACCGTGGGCATACGCCAGGCTTCTGCCTGCAGATGTGCCCGATGGTCCGGCCGCCCGTCCTGGGGCGCGCAGCATCAGTCGCGTCGCCACCCATCCGGATGCGCGTGGGCAGGGGTGGAGCCGCCGCCTGCTCTCCGATATCGTCGGCGCTTGGTCGGATTCGCCGCTGACTCTCAACGCGCAGTCGCATCTCGAAGGCTTCTACGGATCGTTCGGCTTCACGCCCAACGGTCCGCGATTCGACGAGGACGGACTCGAGCACACCCCGATGGAACGCCCCGCGGGCTGAGTTCAGCCTGCGTCTGCTTCGGCGGCGTCGACGGAGGCGATGATCTTCTGCATCACCGCATGCAGTTCGCGCACTCCGTCGACGTCCATGCCGAGTTTGGCCATCATCGTCCCGGGGATCGCCTCGGCGCTCTTGCGCAGCTCACGACCGGTATCGGTGAGCGTGACTTCGACAATCCGCTCGTCGCTTTCACTCCGTGTCTTCGTCACATAGTCCAACGCTTCGAGGCGTTTGACCAGCGGTGACACTGTGGCGGGCTCGAGGCGCAGCAGTCGGGCGATCTCGCGCATCGGCAGCTTCTCGTGCTGCCATAACGCAAGCATCACCAGGTACTGCGGGTGGGTCAGACTGATGGGTTCGAGCACGGACCGATACGCGCCGATCACTCCGCGTGAGGCCACCGCCAGGGCGAAGCAGATCTGGCTCTCGAGCGCCAGCGGATTGTCCAGCTGTTCGGTCGAGCTTTCGGATTCCAGCATCGTGTCTCGTCGATCCTCCGCGTCGGCAATCTGGGCGTGCAGTCTCTGCACTAATTACTTAGGGCACTAACGATCAGTGTACACTTGAGGTGAAACCTACCCAGTCCCTGCCCAAGCGGCACGTCGTCGATAGGATCTTCTCTATGTCGTCCTCCTCGCAGCCTTCCGCCGATGATTCGAACCGGAAGCAGGACCCGAAGCAGAAGAGTCCGGCGCGTAAGAAGAACCAGCATCCTGACTCCCAGCGCGGAGTGGGCTGGCTCAACAACTTCTTCCGCAAGATCGTCGGACCGGCACAGGTCGACAACACTCGCCCGGGCGGATATTACGAAGACGAGACTCTGCGGCACCAGCAGCTCGCTGCCATGGGGCTGGAAATGCGCACCGATGCCAACGGTCACTCCTATGTGGTGAAGAAGGGCAGCAAGTAGCCCCACTCCCCGACCACGCAAAAGGGCCGCCGCACCGATTCGGTGCGGCGGCCCTTTCTCTGCCTGGCGGGAGCCCTACTTGACGGTCAGCGCCAGTCGGTGATGATGTCGACGAGCTCGCGGCGCGGTCCGGAGTAGAACGGGACCTCTTCACGCACGTGCAGACGCGCCTCGGTGTTGCGCAGGTCGCGCATGAGGTCGACGATGCGGTGCAGCTCGGGGGCTTCGAAGGCCAGCAGCCATTCGTAGTCGCCGAGGGCGAAGGACGCGATCGTGTTCGCCTTGATGTCCTTGTACGCGGCGGCGGCCATACCGTGGTCACGCAGCATCTTCGACCGCTCGGCGGGATCGAGGAGGTACCAATCGTAGGACCGCACGAACGGGTACACGCAGATGTAATCGCCCGGCTCGGGATCGGTCAGCAGAGCCGGCAGGTGCGCCTTGTTGAACTCCGCCGGACGGTGGATTCCGACGACGGACCACACGGGTTCGAGCACTCCGCCGATGAGGCTGCGACGGATCGCCGAGTACGCGGCCTGGACGACCTCGATCTCGGGGGCGTGGTACCAGAACATGACGTCGGCATCGGCGCGCAGAGCCGAGACGTCGTAGATTCCGCGCACGATGAGACCGCGTTCCTTCAACGGCTCCAGAGCCGCGAGCAGTTCATCGGTGAGTTCCTTGCGATCGGCATCGCCGAGTTCTCCTGCAGAAGCGAAGACGGAGTAGGCGATATACCGCGTCTGCTCGTTCATTTCCTCGATCTGGGCGTCGGTGGGCTGAGTAAATTCGCTCATATCTGCTCCTTCTGTCATCTCTTCATTCTCATTTGTCTTGGTCGTCACCGGCGGGCCGGTTCAGTCTCTGGGCAACGGCATCAGCGCGGGCGATGCACGCGGGAATGCCGACTCCGCCGTACGCGGATCCGGCGAGTTCAAGGCCGGGCAGGTCCGCGATCTCGGCGTCGATGGCGGCGATGCGTCCGGCATGGCCAGGCAGGTACTGCGGCAGCGCGGAGTCCCAGCGTTGGACTTCGGCGCTCAGCAGCTGCGCTTCCGGGCGGGAAGTGATCGTCTGCCAATCGGCGAAGGCGCGTTCGATGATCTCCTCATCGGACAGGCTGCCCCACACCTCGGGTCCATCGCCGAAACGTCCGATGCTCATCCGCACCAGGGCCGTGCCCGCGGGGATATGGGCGGCCGTCCACGGCCATTTGTTCGACACGAAGGTCGAGGCCTTGATGAATGTGCCCTCGGTGACGGGGACGAGGAATCCCGAACCGTCCAGCTCGACTCCCCCGAGATCGACGAGCGCCGCGACCAACGCGGTGGAGGCGTAGGGGACGGACTGCAGTGCTGCGGCCGCGGTGGGGGCCGCCTCGGCGAGGAGTCCCGCGCTGACGTGGGCAGGGGTGGCGAGGACGAGCCCGTCGGACTCGATATCGGTCCCGTCCGCGGTCACCGTCCAAGTGCGACCGTCACGCCGGATACCGGTGACACCGGCGCCGAGGCGGACCTGACCTCCTCGGGCCTCGATCGCCTCGTGCAGGGTCGGGATGAGGCGGTTGATCCCGCCTTCGAAGCTCATGAACACCGGTTCTGCAGGTCGTCCCGGGGCAGCCGCTTGAGCATCGCGTGCGGCAAGCAGCTGCGCCACGAGGTCGAGCACCGAGGTGCCCTCGACGGCGGCGGGCAGCAGGGCAGGAACCGTCTCGGCCAGGGACAGGTCCCGGCAGCGGCCCGCATACACTCCGCCGAGCAGCGGATCGACGAGGGAGTCGACGATGGCATCGCCGAGGCGCTCGGCCAGGAACGCACCCAGCGAGACATCGTCGCCGTCGATCGGGGGCGTCAGCTGCTCGGCAGCCAGACGTTCGGCCGCCTCGGTGCCGATGAGGGATTCGACCTCGGCGGCTTCGGCGGGCACTCCCATGATCGTCCGTTTGGGAATCGCGTGCAGGTCTCCCCGGCTCAGCACCTGCGAACTGTGGTGTGTCGAAGGGAACACCGAGTCGAGGCCGAGTTCGGCGGCCAGGCTCTTGGTCTCCGGACGTCGGTTGAGGCTCGCTTCGGCTCCGGTGTCGATGCCGACGGGCACGGCACCATCGAGCGTGGTCGATTTCAGGCAGCCGCCGAGACGGTCGCCCGCCTCCAGGACTGTCACGTCGTGGTCGGCGGAGAGACGGTGGGCGGCGACGAGACCGGAGACCCCTCCCCCGACGACGGTGATCTGACTCATCCGATCAGCCGCGGTTGCCGAGGATCTCTGCCGAGACGCGGTGCACGAGGTCGACCACGCGACCGGGCACCTCTGGGTCGGTATCGGGCAGCACGCCGTGTCCGAGGTTGAAGACGAATCCGCGATCGAGCTCGAGTCCCTTGCGCACGATGGCCTCGACACGAGCGGACAGCGCCTCCCATGGGGCGAAGAGCAGGGCCGGGTCCAGATTGCCCTGGAGCGCCTGACCGGGCTTGACCCGAGTGGCGGCGTCGGCGAGGTCGACGCGGAAGTCGACGCCGACGGCGGTGGATCCGGCCTGGGCCATGGAGCCGAGGAGCTCACCGGTCTGCACGCCGAAGTGGATGCTCGGCACATCGTGGCCGGACAGTGCGTCGAAGACGGCGGTGGAGTGTTCGAGGACGTGGTTCTCGTAGTCCTCCCGGCAGAGGTAGCCGGCCCAGGAGTCGAAGAGCTGGAAGGCCTTGGCTCCGGCGTTCAGCTGCACGTCGATGAATGTCGCCGACATCTGTGCGAGCTTGCCCAGGAGCGCGGAGAACGCCTCGGGGTCGGAGGCCATGAGGGACTTCGTCTTCTCATGGTTCTTGCTCGGCCCGCCTTCGATGAGGTAGCTGGCCAGGGTGAACGGGGCGCCGGCGAACCCGATGACCGGGGTGGCATCGCCGAGTTCGGCGGTCACTCGCTGGATCGATTCGGTGATATCGGGGATATCGGAGGCTTCGAGTCCGGGAAGGGCGTCGATATCGGCGCGGGAGCGCACCGGGGACGCGATGACCGGGCCGACGCCGGGGACGATCTCCACATCGACGCCGGCGGCCTGGAGCGGGACGACGATATCGGAGAAGAAGATGGCCGCGTCGACGCCGTGGCGGCGGACCGGCTGCAGAGTGATCTCGGAGACCATCTCGGGGTCGCGGCAGGCATCGAGCATCTGGGTACCTTCGCGCAGCTTGCGGTACTCGGGCAGGGAGCGGCCGGCCTGCCGCATGAACCAGACGGGAGTGTGCGAAACCGGCTCCGAACGCAGGGCAGCCAACAAGGGTGATGTCATGGCTCCATCTTCCCATTCTTCGATCGCACATGCCCACTCGATCTCGGTTTCAAGACGGGCCGTCTTGCCGTCTCAGAATGCGGCCGAGGACGGCGTCCGAAGGATTGTCCGGGGCCGCCTCGGCGTGGATGATTCCCCTGCCGGCACGGCTGATCTATCGTGGCAACTGTGGTCAACACCTCACCTCTCAATCGCATTCCGGCGGAGTTCTCCGCCGTGACGTCGGTGCTGCGTCAGGCGCGCAGCACGAACAACGTGTCGATTTCCGAGATCCCCGCCCCGGCCCGGCTGGCCCCCTACTCCTATGCTCTCGGTGCCGAGGTCAGCGCCGACGAGACGTTCCTGCGGGCCAGCGGCGAGACCATCGATGAGCTCGCCACCGGCCGCATCGTCGTCCTCTTTGACCCCGCCGCCCCGGAGGAATGGGAAGGCTCGTTCCGGGTGGTCTCCTATATCCGCGCCGAACTCGAACACGAACTCGGCAATGAGACGATGCTCGGCCATGTGGCGTGGAGCTGGCTCGAGGATGCCCTCGACTCCAACGACTGCCAGGTGCTCGCCGCCGGCGGGACGACCACTCGGGTGCTGTCCGAGAGCTTCGGCACCTTGGCCGATCGCCCGGCCACGATAGACTTGGAGCTGCGCGCTTCGTGGACACCCGTGATTGACGAGCCGGATCTGATCGGCAATCACTTCGAAGCCTGGATCGATCTGCTCAGCACAGTCGCCGGACTGCCACCACTTCCTGAAGGAGTCACAGCCCTGCCCGGGCGCCGTCGATGACAACCGAACTACCGCTTTTGGAAACACCCGCGAACGGCATCCCCGACGTCGTCGACACCCCGGAGGATCTCTCCTCCTCGATCGCCAGTCTGGCCGCCGCCGCGGGGCCCATCGCCATCGACGCCGAACGAGCTTCGGGAATCAGATACGGTCAGCGCGCCTTCCTCGTTCAGCTGCGCCGTGAGGGTGCAGGCACGTTCCTCCTCGATTCCGAGTCTCTCGGTGATCTCAGCGAGCTCAACCCGGCGCTTGGGTCCGATGAGTGGGTCATCCATTCGGTGACACAGGATCTGCCGTGCCTGCAGGAGCGTGGGATGCGCCCGGCGGCCCTGTTCGACACCGAGCTGGCCGCCAGGCTGCTCGGATGGGAGAAGTTCGGTCTGGCCGCTGTCGCCGAGCGCACTCTGGGTGTGCGACTGGCGAAGGAGCATTCGGCCGCCGATTGGTCGACGCGTCCGCTGCCGAAGGAGTGGCTGAACTATGCCGCCCTCGACGTCGAGGTGCTCTTGCCGATCCGCGACATCCTCCACCAGCAGCTGCTCGATTCCGGCCGGTGGGAGTTTGCGCGGCAGGAGTTCACGCACCTGCTCGATTTCACCCCGAAGCATTTCGCTGAGCCGTGGCGGCGCACGCATGGGCTGTCGAAGATCAAGTCCCGCCGGGACATCGCCCGGGTCCGTGAGCTCTGGCAGGCACGGGACTCCATGGCGCGCGAGGCCGACCTGGCTCCGTCGAAGATCCTGCGCGATCGTGACCTCGTCGCCCTCGCACAGTCCGGTGTGAAGTCCAGCGATGACATCCTGGCGCAGTGGCGCCGGCTCTCCCGTGCCGAGGCGGCCCGACTCTTCCGTGCCTACCGCAAGGCCTCCCGGTTGGGTGCCGAAGAGCTGCCGGGACGGTTCGAACGCGGACGGTCGAAGCGCAGCGCGTTCAATCCGGCGGAGCTCAAGGAGCGGGTGGCGGCGCTGAAGGCCGCAATGTCGGAGCTCTCCGACGAGCTGACGATCCCCCATGATGTGCTCCTCCAGCCGGCAATCGTGAAGTCCCTGGCTGCGGAGTCGAACGTCGATGTCGAGGATTACCTAGCCGAGGCGGGGGCACGGCCCTGGCAGGTCGGGCTCAGTGCCCCCGCGCTGAAGAAGACCCTGGCCGGACTCCCCCAGGCCTGAACCTCCCGCTGCGCAGCGGGAATTCTCAACCTCACACCGCGCGGCGGGCGCTCTGATCGGCTCGGTCGGCCACCTCGGCGGGCAGGGCACGCAGGATCTCGGACACGATCGTGTCGACGTCGAGGCCCACCTCGGTGAGGATCTCTTCGCGCGTTCCCTGCGGCAGGAACTCATCGGGGACTCCGAGTTCGAGCACCCCGATCCGCGAGTCGGCTTCGCGCAGGTCGGAGCGGATCTGCGAACCGATGCCGCCGATCTTCACACCGTCTTCCAGCACTGCCACGAGGCTGTGGGCGGCTGCGAGGCCGATGACGGATTCGGGCACGGGCAGTACCCATCTGGGATCGATGATCGTCGCGCTCAGTCCCTGCTCGGCCAGTCGGTCGGCGACGTCACCGGCCAGCCTGGCGAATGGTCCCACGGAGACGATGAGCACATGGGATTCGGAACCGGTCGGTCGCTCACGGAGGATGTCGACGCCGTCGTCGAGCCGCCTCAGCACCGGGATGTCGGCACCGACGCTGCCGCGGGGGAATCTCACCACGGTCGGTGCGTCTTCGACGGTGACGGCTTCGCGCAGCTCTTCGGTCAGTCGGGCGGCATCGCGGGGTGCGGCCAGGCGCAGGCCGGGGACGACGCGGAGCATCGCGATGTCCCAGATTCCGTGGTGGCTGGCTCCGTCGGGGCCGGTGATTCCGGCGCGGTCGAGGACGAAGGTCACGCCTTGGCGGTGGAGGGCGACGTCCATGAGCACTTGGTCGAAGGCGCGGGATAGGAACGTCGAGTAGATGCACACGACCGGGTGGAGTCCGCCGAAGGACAGGCCAGCGGCGGAGGCGACTGCATGCTGTTCGGCGATGCCGACGTCGAAGACGCGGTCGGGGAATTCCTCGGCGAATTTCGCCAGTCCCACGGGCAGGAGCATGGCTGCGGTGACAGCGACGATGTCCTTGCGCTCTTCGGCGAGTTCGCAGATCTCGGTGCCGAACACGGAGGTCCATGACGTGGATTTCGACAGTGTCGATCTCCCGGTGACGGGGTCGATGACGCCGACGGAGTGGAACTGGTCGGCGTCGTCGTTGACGGCCGGGTCGAATCCGTGGCCCTTCTGCGTGATCATGTGGACGATGATGGGGCCGCCGTCGAACTGTTTGGCCAGCTGCAGGGCTTTTTCAACCGAGGGCAGATCGTGTCCGTCGACAGGTCCCAAGTATTTGATGCCGAGTTCGTCGAACATTCCGGTCTCGGGCGGGCTGACCATGTCCTTGAGTCCGCGTTTGACGCCGTGGATGGCGCTGTAGGCGGCGCGACCGGGCCGGCCGGATTGGCGCAGAGTCTCTTTGCCCCAGCTGAGGAGCTTCTCGTAGCTCGAGGTGGTGCGCAGTTCGTCGAGGTGGGCGGCGAATCCGCCGACGGTCGGGGCGTAGGAGCGGCCGTTGTCGTTGACGATGATGACCAGTCGCCTCGGCGGGGTGGAAGTGTCGGCAGCGATGGTGTTGAGCGCTTCCCAAGCCATTCCTCCGGTCAGGGCACCGTCGCCGATGACGGCGACGACGTGGCGATCAGTCTCACCGGTGAGTTGGCGGGCTTTTGCGATGCCGTCGGCCCAGGACAGGGACGTGGAGGCGTGCGAATTCTCGACGACGTCGTGGGCGCTCTCGGACCGGCTCGGGTAGCCGGAGAGTCCGTCGCGCTGCCGCAGGGTGGAGAATTCGTTCCGACGGCCGGTGAGCAGTTTGTGCACGTACGTCTGGTGGCCGACGTCGAAGATGATGGTGTCGCGCGGCGAGTCGAAGGTGCGATGGAGGCCCATGGTCAGTTCGACGACGCCGAGGTTGGGGCCGAGGTGTCCACCCGTGCCGGACACAGTCGTGATGAGGTAGTCGCGGATCTCTTTGGCCAGTACGTCGCATTCTGATGCGTCGAGGCGGCGCAGATCGGCAGGCGAGCCGAGGGATTCGAGCAAGGTCATGCGGCCTCAGTTCTGACGACATCGTTGGCGGACAGATTCCATTCGCCCCATCCTATCTCTCACGCGCGCGTCCCTCACCCTTCATCGCACGGATCCGGACACGACGAAGGCCGGTGGGAAGAATCCCACCGGCCCTCGCTGTGTTCCGGTTCAGCGCCTCAGCGCGAACCGTTTGCCGCGAGTCGCAGACTCACAGCGCTTCAGCACATCTCCTGCGATCAGGCTTCTGCGAGCTGACGCAGAACGTACTGCAGGATGCCGCCATTGCGGTAGTAGTCGGCTTCACCCGGGGTGTCGATGCGGACGACGGCGTCGAATTCGACCTTCGTGCCGTCTTCCTTCTCGGCGGTGACCTTGACGGTCGCCGGGGTCTTGCCCTCGTTGAGCTCCGTGACGCCTTCGATGGAGAAGATCTCTGTGCCGTCGAGTCCGAGCGAATCAGCGGATTCGCCGGCGGGGAACTGCAGCGGCAGAACGCCCATGCCGATGAGGTTCGAGCGGTGGATGCGCTCGAAGCTTTCGGTGATGACGGCTTCGACGCCGAGCAGCTTGGTGCCCTTTGCGGCCCAGTCGCGCGAGGATCCCGAACCGTACTCCTTGCCACCGAGCACGACCAGCGGGGTGCCGGCGGCCTGGTAGTTCACGGAGGCGTCGTAGATCGTCGTCTGCGGAGCGCCTTCCTGCGAGAAGTCGCGGGTGAAGCCACCCTGGACTCCGTCGAGGAGCTGGTTCTGCAGACGGATGTTCGCGAACGTTCCGCGGATCATGACTTCGTGGTTGCCGCGACGCGAGCCGTAGGAGTTGAAGTCCTTGCGCTCGACACCGTGCTCGACGAGGTACTTGCCGGCCGGGGTGTCGGCCTTGAAGGAACCTGCAGGCGAGATGTGGTCGGTGGTCACCGAGTCGCCGAGCTTCGCGAGCACGCGAGCACCCTTGATGTCCTCGACGGCTTCGGGCTTGAGACCCATGCCGTCGAAGAAGGTGGGCTTGCGCACGTAGGTCGACTTGTCGTCCCACTCGAAGATCTTGCCTTCGGGGGTGTCGAGCTGCTGCCAGCGCTCGTCACCGTCGAAGATGCGACCGTATTCGCTGTCGAACATATCGGTCGAGATCGACGAGGCGATGACCGACTCGACCTCTTCCGGCGAAGGCCACAGATCCTTGAGGTAGACATCGACACCGTCGTTGTCCTTGCCCAGGGGCTGGTTCTCGAAGTCGAAGTCCATGGTTCCGGCCAGCGCGTAGGCGATGACCAGCGGAGGCGAAGCCAGGTAGTTCATCTTCACGTCCGGGCTGATGCGACCTTCGAAGTTGCGGTTGCCCGACAGGACAGCGGTGACCGAGAGGTCGTTGTCCTGGATGCTGTTCGAGATCTCCGAGTCAAGCGGACCGGAGTTGCCGATGCAGGTGGTGCAGCCGTAGCCGACGATGTAGAAGTTCAGCGCCTCGAGATCCTCGATGAGGCCGGCCTTCTCGTAGTAGTTCGTCACGACCTTCGAGCCCGGAGCGATCGAGGTCTTGACCCACGGCTTCGAGTTGAGTCCGCGCTTGCGGGCATTGCGTGCCAGCAGGCCGGCGGCCATCATCACCGAGGGGTTCGAGGTGTTCGTGCACGAGGTGATCGAAGCGATCGCCACGGCACCGTTGGCCAGCTCGAAGTTGCGTCCGTCAGCGGTGCTGACGTCCACGGACTTGTTCTCTTCGCCGGGAGCGGCGTAGTTGTGGATGTCCTTGGCGAACTGGTTCTTAGCGTCAGAGAGCTCGATGCGGTCCTGCGGGCGCTTCGGTCCGGAGATCGAGGGCACCACGGTGGACAGGTCGAGTTCGATGTACTCGGAGTACTCGACTTCGTTCTCCGGATCGTGCCAGAGTCCCTGCGTCTTGGCGTAGTCCTCGACGAGCTGGATCTGCTCGTCCGTGCGGCCGGTGAGCTTGAGGTAGTCGATGGTGACTTCGTCGATCGGGAAGATCGCGGCGGTCGAACCGAACTCGGGGCTCATGTTGCCGATGGTGGCGCGGTTGGCCAGCGGCACCTCGGCGACGCCCTTGCCGTAGAACTCGACGAACTTGCCGACGGCACCGTGCTGACGGAGCATATCGGTGATCGTGAGGACGACGTCTGTTGCGGTCACACCGGAGGGGATCTCACCGGTGAGCTTGAAGCCGACGACGCGCGGGATGAGCATCGACACGGGCTGGCCGAGCATGGCGGCCTCTGCCTCGATGCCGCCGACGCCCCAACCGAGCACACCGAGGCCATTGACCATCGTGGTGTGCGAGTCGGTGCCGACCAGGGTGTCCGGGTAAGCCCGGAGGACTCCGTCGACCTCGCGCGGCATGACCACGCGAGCCAGGTGCTCGATGTTGACCTGGTGGACGATGCCCATGCCTGGAGGCACGACCTTGAAGTCTTCGAATGCGGTCTGTCCCCAGCGCAGGAACTGGTAGCGCTCACCGTTGCGCTGGTATTCGATGTCCATGTTGAGTTCGACGGCGTCAGCGGTGCCGAAGCGGTCGATCTGCACCGAGTGGTCGATGACCAGCTCGGCCGGAGCCAGCGGGTTCACCTGATCCGGGCTGCCGCCGAGTTCGACGACCTTCTCGCGCATGGTGGCGAGGTCGACGATGCAGGGCACACCGGTGAAGTCCTGCATCACCACACGAGCCGGGGTGAACTGGATCTCAGTATCGGGTTCGGCACTGGGGTCCCAGCTGCCGAGGGCTTCAATATGTTCCGAAGTGATGTTTGCGCCGTCTTCCGTGCGCAGCAGGTTCTCCAACAGCACCTTGAGGCTGAAGGGAAGCTTCTCCGACCCTTTGACCTTGTCCAGGCGATAGATCTCATAATCCTTATCGCCTACGGTCAGGGTGCTCTTCGATTTGAACGTATCGACGTTGCTCATCGTGATTCTCCTGTTTCATCCGATACTCATCCAAGAAACCGGGTCCGTCCGACTCGGCGGTCGGACCCTTGCATCACGCACCGATTTACGCGACACATATGTTTCCAAAAGTATCTTGACGTCAAGATAAATTCTATCGCATTTGAGGGGCTTTGACCACCATGGCACACGGAGCCGCGATTCGCTTCGATCGGGTTTTCCGCAGGCCCTCGTGCGGGCATCACCAGGGCCGCGGCCGGGCCTCACGGCCTAGCGTGAGAAGCACAGTCGCAAGAGGCATCGCACCAGCATGCCGCCACCGAGGAGATCCCATGGACCCGTTCACCCTACGCGCCGGATTCGGCTTCGGCGCACTGCTCGTCGGCATCATCTTCGCCGTCATCTGCAGCTCATTCGCAAAGGAGAAGGGCCGCTCCGGCGGCTGGTGGGGGCTGTGGGGATTCCTCACGACGTTCATCGCCCTCATCGCGCTCGTCCTCCTCCCCCGCCGCGCGGTCACCGCCGCAGGACGGTGACCGTCTCGAGGTGCGAAGTCAGCGGGAAGAGATCGAACCCGGTGAGGCTCTCGATCGCGAATCCCCCGCCGGTGAGCGCCGCGAGGTCCCGGGCCAGCGTGGCCGGGTCACAGGAGACGTAGACCAGGGTGCGCGCCGATGATTCGATGATCGCCGAGGTGGCCTTCCTCCCCGCACCCGCCCGTGGCGGGTCGAGGATGATGACTTCCGAATCGGGCAGTCGGGCACGATCGACGCTGAGTGCGAGGAACTGGGCCTCGAGGTCAGGGGCGTTGTCTCGAGCATGTGCGATGGCCGCTTCCACTCCTTCGACGCCGAACAGGGGTGCGCCGGTGGCCCGGGCGGCGGAGATGCCGAGGAGTCCGACCCCGCAGTAGAGGTCGGTGATCGCATCGACATCGGCAGGCAGTGCATCGACGACTCTGGAGCTGAGCAGTCCGGCCGCTTCCCGGTGGACCTGCCAGAAGCCGTCGGCTCGCACGGTGAAGTCACGGCCGTCCACCTTTTCGGTCAGGGTGCTGTCTCCGCGGAGCACTCGCAGTGCGGGAGCGGGCGCATGGGCGCGACCGCGACCACGGGGACGACCACCGCGGCCACGGCCGCGGTTCTTCTCCGGTCCGGCCGCCTCGGCGAGGAGGGAGAAGGAGGTCGGCAGCCAGGAGTCGATCTCGTCGAGGACCTGTGGCGTGGGCCGACCACGGACGATGAGCGCACCGTGGTCGCCGGCCCACGCGAATTCAAGACGGCGAACGCCGGGCGCATGGAGTGCCGCGATGTCGAGGTCGTGCAGGGCTCCGGCAGCCAGGGGCGGCGCGGTCACGGAGATGACCTCGTGTGACCTGGGGGCGAGCATTCCGGCCCGTCCTTCGTCGTCGACGGCCAGCTGCACACGCGTGCGCCAGTCCGTGCCGTCAGTCTCTGCCGGTGCGGGCAGCACCTCGGCGTCGAGGTCGATATGCCCGATGCGTGAGAGCTGGTCGGTCAGCACTTCGGCTTTGAGCCTGCGGGAGTGGGCGAGGTCGACGTGCGCGAACTCCATCCCGCCGAACCCGGCCGAACCGGTGGATACATAGTCGAGGCGACGGTCGGGCACGCGGTGGGCGGAGGCCTCGACCACCTCGGTGACGGTGGCCCGGAGGAAACGGGCGGGCGGTCCTTCCTCGGTGCGGACTCGGACCTTCTCGCCGGGCAGGGCTCCGGAGACGAAGACGACCTGGCCGTCGTGTCGGGCGATGGAGGTGCCGCCGGCCGCCGGTGCCTCGATGTCGAGGGTGAGTTCCTGGGCGGGTACCGAAGTGTCGCTCATGCGTGTTCTAGGCCTGTCTGTACAGCGAGGTGTCGGAATCGGGTCCGTCTCCGCCGTACTGTCGAGAGAAGGATTTCAGTCGCCAGGGCACGGAGACCACGACGACGTTGGGTACCAGCAGAAGTCGGGTGCGCAGTTTGAGCGCCACCTGGTTGTGCAGGATGTGCTCCCACCAGCGGCCGACGACGAACTGCGGGATGTAAACGATGACGAGGTCGCGCGGCGATCTGCGGCGGATGGCGAGGATATGGGCCAACATCGGGCGGACGAGTTCGCGGTACGGGGAGCCGAGCACGGTCAGCGGAACCGGCAGCTCCATCTGGTTCCACCGCTTCTGCAGATCGGCCGCTGCCTCTTCGTCCACGGCCACGGTGACGGCTTCGAGCTGGCTCGACCGGGTCACCCGTGCGTAGGACAGTGCCCGCAGCGTCGGTTTGTCGATTTCGCTGACGACGACGATGGCGTGGGTGTTCGACGGGATCGTCCGTGAGTTCACATCCGCGTCGGGGGCGAGCTCGCGGGTCACACGCGAGTAGTGGCGGTGGATGGCTCCCATGACGAGGTAGAGCCCGGCCATGGCGACGACGGCCAGCCAGGCGCCGGCGAGGAACTTCGAGACGATGACGACGATGAGGACGCCGGCGGCGAGCACACAGCCGACGGTGTTGACGACCCGGTTGAAATGCATGCGCACACGGGTCTTCGAGTCGATGACCAGGCGCAGTCGTTTGCGCCAGTGCAGGACCATTCCCGCTTGGCCCAGGACGAAGCTGGCGAAGACTCCGACGAGGTAGAGCTGGATGAGCACCGTCGCCGAGGCGGATGTGGCGATGACGAGGACGATCGCCGCCGCGGCCAGCAGCAGGATGCCGTTGGAGAACGTGAGCCTGTCACCCTTCGTCGCCAGCTGCCGCGGCAGGAATTCGTCACGGGCCAGGCGTGAGGCCAGTCCGGGGAAGCCTTCGACCGCTGTGTTCGCGGCAGCGATGAGGACGAGTGCGGTGATGAGGACGACGATGAAGAACATCACCGGAGCGTTGTCGAAGATCGCGTGGGCGAGCTGCGCGAGGACGGGTTCCTGTTCGTATTCGGCGCTGACCGGGCTGCCGTCGGCGCGGACGAGGTAGATATGCGGGTCGTCGACGTATTTGATGCCGGTGACCGACGCCAGATAGGTCAGGCCCGTGAGCATGAGTGCGGCGAGCAGTCCCGACAGCAGCAGGGTGTTGCCGGCGTTCTTGCCGCGCGGCTTCTTGAATGCGGGAACTGCTGTGGCCACGGTCTGCACACCGGCCAGGGCGACGGCTCCGGAGGAGAATGCGCGCAGGACGATGAGGACGGTGGCCAGACCGAGAGTCGCCTGGTCGCCGATATTGCTGTGCACGATCGTGTAGTCCGCGGTCTGGGCGTGCGGGGTGTCGCCGAGTCCGACGCGGATGAGGCCGACGGACATCGTGAGGAACACGGCGCCGAGGAACAGATAGGTCGGCACGGCCAACAGCATCGGGGTGGCTCGTGAGCCGCGCAGACCGGCGAAGCAGATGAGGAGAATGCCGACGATGGCCACGGGCACTCGGTAGGGCGCAAGCGCCGGGAACGCCGTGGTGATATAGGCGGCGAAGACCGTCATCGACACGGCCAGCGTGAGCACATAGTCGACGAGGAGGGCCGCGGCCACGACGAGTCCGGCACCGGAGCCGAGGTTCTTCGAGGCCACCTCGTAGTCGCCGCCGCCGGAGGGGTAGGCCTTGACGTTGATGCGGTAGCAGGCGACGATCACGAGGATGACGATGCCGACGGCCACACCGATCCAGGGGGCCACGGTCAGGGCCACGAGTGAGGTCAGTGACAGTGCCAGCAGGATCTCGTCGGGGGCATAGGCCACCGACGAGAGCATGTCGGAGGCGAAGACGGGCATCGCGATGCGCTTCTTCAGCGCAGGCGCACGCCTGTCCTCACTGCGGAAGGGCCGTCCAACGAGTAGTCTTTTGACGGCATCAGAAAAACTGCTGGCCACGGCAACCAATGGTAGATCACTGCGGAGAGGAAAACCCATGCACTTCGTGATTATGGGCTGCGGCCGAGTCGGGGCATCCCTGGCCAAGGCCCTTGATGCGAATGGGCACTCCGTCGCCGTCGTCGACCGGGACCCCGACGCATTCCTCAAACTCGGTCGCGATTTCAGCGGCTCGACGATCACAGGGGTCGGTTTCGACCGTGAGACCCTGTCTCAGGCGAAGACCGCCGAGGCCTTCGCGTTCGCCGCGGTCTCCAGCGGTGACAATTCGAATATCCTCGCCGCGCGTGTCGCCCGCGAGACTTTCGGTGTGAGCAATGTCGCCGCTCGCATCTACGATCCCGACCGGGCGCAGGTCTTCGAGCGCCTCGGCATCCCCACCGTGCCCACCGTGCGGTGGACGGCTGAGCAGGTGATGCGCAAGATCATCCCGCAGGGGTCGATCACCGAATACCGTGAGCCCTCGGGCAAACTCGTCCTCGCCGAGGTGCATCTGGACCCGGGCTGGGTGGCGCGTCCGATCAAGGAGATCGAATCCCGGACCAAGGCGCGCGTCGCCTACGTCACCCGCCTGTCCGAGGGCATCGTCGCCCACGATGACCTGCTCCTCCAGGATGGGGATCTCGTTCATCTCATGGCTCCGGTCGACCGCCTCGGCGAGATCGAACGGATCCTCGATCAGCCCGTGCGAACCGTGGAGGAAGAAGAATGAGGGTCATCATCGCCGGAGCCGGATCCGTGGGACGGTCGGTGGCCAGGGAGCTGCTGGACAAGGAGCATTCGGTCCTGCTCATCGACCAGAGCAAGGAAGCGCTGGGTCATGAGCGCATTCCGGGCGCCGAATGGCTGCTCTCCGATGCGTGTGAGCTCGCCGGTCTCGCCGAGGCGGGGCTGGAGGAGGCCGATGTCGTCGTGGCTGCAACTGGCGACGACAAGACCAATCTGGTGCTCTCCCTGCTTGCGAAGACCGAGTTCGGGGTGCCGCGGACGGTGTCGCGCGTGAATAATCCGAAGAACGAATGGCTCTTCGACGACAACTGGGGCGTCGATGTCGCGGTCTCCACTCCGCGCCTGATGACCGCGCTCGTCGAGGAGGCCGTGGAGGTCGGCGGCCTGGTCCACCTGATGAGCTTCGAACGGGGTCAGGCAGGGCTGCTCGAGTTCACCGTGCACGAGAACGCCGACCTCGTGGCCGAGCGCGTCGGCGGGATCACCTTCCCGCTCGATACGGTGCTGGTGGCGATCATCCGCAATTCGCGGGCGTTCGCTCCGAGCGCCGATGATGTCATCGAGGCAGGGGACGAACTGTTCTTCCTCTCCTCCCCCGATCAGGAGCCGGCGCTGCTCGCACTGCTGCAGGAGACCGCGGCGACCGAAGAGAATGCCGAGGGCTGAAGCCAGGCGTCTGTGGCCGTTATGTCGCTGAGACGGTTCAGTCGCAGTGACAGAGTCGCCGGTCAGTTCAGCCCTTGAACCCGGTCAGTCCTCGGAATCGTCGCGCGTCTGTACGAGTTCGTAGACGGGGTTGTGCGCAGTGAGCACTCCGTCCTTGCCGCAGAATCGTCCTTCCAAGACGATGAGGGATCCGGGACGGATGCCGCTGATCTCTCGACGTCCGAGGAATTGCGCGCGGGCTTCGCCGGTGCCGTCGTCAACGGTGATGTCGAGCCTGGGGCTGTCACCGCTGCACGACTGAGTCGTCGCCGAAACGACCCCGGCGATGCGTGAGGTCTTACGCGCCTCGAGCTCTTCGACCGGGATGGCGCCGGGGATCTGACTGACCAGACGCAGATCAGCCCTGGCCTCGGCGTCCCGGGATCCGAACTCACGCACGAGGCGGGGAATGAGGTTCCGCATCGGAGCTCAGCGGACCTCTGTGATCTCGGGGCCGCGCTCGAAGGGGTTGAGCTCGTCCTCGTCCTTCTCCTCCGTCTCGTCCTGATCGACCTGCGGAGCGGTCAGCGCGATGAGCTCACGGGGAGCCATGGCTTCCTCGCCGCGGTCGACGACGACTCCGCGGAAGAGTGCGGACAGTTCGGCGCGCACCTCGTCATCGGTCACGGCCTTGCCGGAGAACACTGCGCGGACGAACCAGCGTGGCCCGTCGATGCCGGCGAAGCGCATGGCGCGTTTGCCGGGGCGACCGGATTCCGTCTTCGCCGGAACCTCGATGGCCAGTTCCTTGCCGAGCGAGGTGTGCAGTTCGGTCGATTCACCGCCCTGTTTGGTCACGGACTCGGCGAGCTGACCGCGCACAGTGTTCCACAGACCTTCGGAACGTGGCGTCGCGAATGCCTGCAGCTGGATGCCTCCGCCGTCGTGGATGAGGGTCACGGCCAGCACGCGCTGAGAATCGTCGTCGGTGTCGAGGCGCACCTGCATTCCGTCGACGACGGGCACCTTCAGAGCACCGAGGTCGAGACGGTCATGTTCCGGGTATTCCTCGGAGATGTCGAACGGGCCCTTCTCGGACCGGTCGAAGGGTGCTGATTTCTCCAGCAGTGCTTCTTCCTCGTCGAGGTCATCGTCGGAATCGGCTGCGTCGGTCTCGGCGTCATCGACATCGGCGTCGTCGTCTGCACGATCGGCCGCCTCGGTGTCGGTGTCCTGAGCATCGAGCTCATCGTCGTCGGTGAGCTCGTCATCGGCGCGGACGTCGTCATCGGTCGTCGGTGTGGATTTCTTGAACCGGGAGAAAAGTCCCATGAGTCCTCACTTCTCCTTTTCGCTGAGGCCGGCGTCGATTCCGCCGGTGGATCCGAATCCCCCGGCGCCGCGGGCGCTGTCATCAAGGGATTCGACGATGTCGAAGTCGGCGTGGGCTATCTTTTGGATCACGAGTTGGGCGATGCGGTCGCCGCGGACGACACGCAGCGGGGTCTTCGCATCGAGGTTGATGAGCGGCACCTTGATTTCACCGCGATATCCGGCGTCGATGGTGCCGGGTGCGTTGACGACGGTGACGCCGTGCTTGCTCGACAGACCCGAACGGGGGTGTACGAAGGCCGCATACCCTTCAGGCAGGGCGATCGCGATTCCGGTCGGCACGACGCGGCGTTCGAAGGGTTCGAGGACGAAGTCGATCGTCGAGCGCAGGTCTGCCCCGGCGTCGCTCGCATGCGCGTAGTCGGGGGCGCTCATGCCCGCGTCGAGGAGCTGAAGGTTGATCTTCACGGTTTCCGTCACAAAGATGCACTCTAACGCTCCAGCCTGAGCGTGGCCAAACTTTTCGCTATGGGACAATGGGCCCATGGCAACAACTCAATCCGGAACCCATGTGGTCTACCAGGAGAAGGTCCGCCCCTCGGTCGGCATGTGGATCCTCGTCGTGGTGGCCGCTCTGTCGACGGCACTCATGGTCGCACCCGTGTGGACGCTCGGCACCATCATCCTTCCCATCGTCAGCTTCATCCTCTTCGCCTGGTGGCTGACCTCGCTGACGCTGACGATCATCGTCACCGAACGTCAGCTGTTTGTGGGAGAAGCTCATATCGACCGCAAGTTCGTTCCGAGCGCGGAAGCCTTCGACGGCGAAGAGGCCCGTCAGGCCCGCGGCGTCGATCTCGATGCTCGCGCCTTCCTCAAGATCCGCCCGTGGGCGAAATCCGTCGTCCGCATCCACCTCAACGATGAATCGGATCCCACCCCGTACTGGCTCGTGTCGTCACGACACCCCCACAAACTAGCCGCCGCCCTCAACGCTTAAACCCCTAATTACTACCTGACGGGGGCCCAGCAACCTCGCGCGAGGTTGCTGGGCCCCCGTCAGGTAGCAGGGAGAGAAAAGAAAAACGGACCGCGCCCCATTCCAGGGCGCGGTCCGTTTTTGCGAAGAGAAGCGATTCAGCCTGCACAATCGGTGCAGATGGGGATTCCGCCTTCTTCGGTCGCAAGCTGCGAACGATGACGGACCAGGAAGCACTCCATGCAGGTGAACTCGTCGTTCTGCTTGGGCAGGACCCGAACGGAGAGCTCTTCGTTCGAAAGATCCGCACCGGGAAGTTCGAAGCCTTCGGCTACTGCAGTCTCGTCTTCGTCAATCTTGCTCGCCTGAGCCTGGGAACGCTGGGCCTTGAGCTGCTCGATCGAATCGCTTTTGATCTCATCGTCTTGCTTGCGAGGTGCGTCGTAATCTGTTGCCATATGGCCTCATCGCTCTCTGTCCGGAGGGGGTGCCGAAGAGGAGCATACTCTCCTCTTCCGAGATGTGTCCCCAGCATTGTGCACTGTATGCTTGCCGTTGGCAAGATGGAATGAACACCTGATGCGGTGATTCTCGTCACCAGCTTGTCTGCATGTACTGAGCACACATAGAGTTCACGAAGAGCTCTGCAAGAATGCTTGTGATGGACAGCACCGACAGCACAGCCTGTCGGTAGATTACCGGGTTCGTCCCCTGTGGATGCGGCCCGAGGAAGGACGGATCCACAATGAGTGAATTCGCTGATCAGCTCGACACCCGAATCGATGATGTCCGTCATCGCATTCACGAGGCCCGGTCTGCCGGTGATGATTTCCTCGTCGAGAATCTCATCGACGACCTTCAGAATCTGATGGAACTGGCCGGCCGCAACGATGTCGACACCGGCCCTATCGCCGAGGTGATCCAGGCCGAGACGGGTGCCCTGCCGGTCATCCCGAGCCCCGAGGATCTCTGAGAGATCACACAGAGAAGAACCCTCCCCCACCGAATCGGTGAGGGAGGGTTCTTTCGTCTCCGAGGCTCAGTTCGCGACGGCCCAGTTCACAAGTGCCTCAGTTCGCGACGGCCCAGTTCGGATAGGTCGCACGTTCGATGCGACCGCGGCAGCAGTCGATGCTGCAGGCGCCGCTGCCGGGCACGAGCGCCTTGGTTCCGGTAATCGCCGGCGCGTCGACATCATCTCCGCGCAGCTGAGCGGCACGTTCCTCGACGAGGTCGACGAGGCCCTTGACGAAGGCGTCGTGAGTGCCGACGGTGGCCACCCGGGTGAAGTCGAGACCGAGCTCTCCGGCGGTCTCCTTCGCCTCGGTGTCGAGGTCGAAGGCGACCTCCATATGGTCGGAGATGAAGCCGATGGGCACGAGCACAACACCTGTCACACCATCCTCGGCGAGTTCGGTCATCCGGTCGTTGACATCGGGTTCGAGCCACGGCACCTCGGGCGAACCCGAGCGCGAGCAGTAGACGAGCTCTGCCGGAACACGAACGGCCTCATCGATGCGCCCCATGAGGTGATCGATGAGCTCTTCGTGCTGGGCACGGTAGCCGTTGGTGGACACCTCCGAGGCGTCCTGCATGACGTTCGGAATCGAGTGCGTGACGAAGAGGATCCGGTGCTTGGCCGAGTCGATCTGTCCGACTTTGGACCGGAAGTCCGCGAGGCCCTTGTTCAGGCAGTCTGCGCAGGCGTCGGCGTATCCGGGGTGGTTGTAGAACTGGCGGATCTTGTCGATCGAGACCGTGAGGCCCTCGTCCTTGAGCGTGTCGATCGTCTTCGCGAAGTCCTCACGGTACTGACGGCACGACGAGTAAGAGGAGTAAGCGGAGGTATCGATCGAGAGGAACTGCGTGGCACCATTCTTGGCCAGACTGCGGACCTCATCGGTGAGATAGGGATCCCAGTTGCGGTTGCCCCAGATCAGCGGAGTGTCGATTCCGCGGCGATCGAGTTCGGCACGCAGCGCGGCCAGCAGAGCCTTGTTCTGATCATTGATCGGAGACTTGCCTCCGAAGCCGAAATAGTGCTCCCCCACCTCCTCGAGCCGCTCCTCGGGAATCCCGCGGCCGGCGGTGACGTTGCGGAGGAATGGAACCACTTCTTCTGGGGCCTCCGGTCCGCCGAATGACATGAGGACCAGGGCGTCGATGGGTGCAGTCGTATTCACGGTTTCGATCTTACAGACTGCACCTCAGCACGGCCCGCTGTCCGCACAGTGAGCCGTGCCCACTCACGGAGCAGACACCTGCCGGGCAGGACACACGATCCCATGTCCGGGCGCACGGTCCCCTGCCGCGAATATTCGTGTCCGGTCTCACAGATTCGACCCACCGATCGCTGATCCGGCCCGTGATTTCGCGACTCGCGCGGAAATCTGCCCGGCACGACGCGCCGAACGTGACACGATGCTTCTGAGACGCGACAAAGGAGCTTAAGGCAATGCGTGAACTGATCTTGAACGGAGTCAACGCAGACGGCACCCATCTGCTGTTGAACGACGAGAACGGGCTTCAGTACCGAGTCGTCCTCGATGAGGCTCTCATCGCCGCGGTCCGCAGGGACCGCTCCCAGCCCAAGTCCGAGACTCCCGTGCGTCCGAAAGAGATCCAGGCCATGATCCGCGGCGGTATGGACGCCGAGGAGGTCGTGGCCTCCACCGGTGCCGATATCGAGTATGTGCGCACCTATGAAGGTCCGGCGATGGCCGAACGCGAACGCACCGCCTACCTCGCCAGCCGTCACCCCATCTACTCCGATCACGATCCCAACGGCGAGCCGACTCCGCTCATCGAGCTTTGCCAGGAACGCCTGGCAATGCGCGATGTCGACATCGAAACGATGGAGTGGGATTCCTGGAAGCAGCAGGACGGCAACTGGTACATCCAGCTCAGCTTCACTGCCGCCGACCGTGTCCGCACCGCCAGCTGGCACTACTACCGCCGTTCGCTCACCCCGATCGACGATGAGGCCAAATGGCTCGCCGATTCCGGCCCCACCGACACCGGACCGATCCCGAACTACGGCAGCGGTGCCGAACGTCAGCGGAACACCGAGGAGGTCGACGTCCTCCCCCGTACCGATCAGTCGTCCGCGTCGATCGCCTCGGACGGACCCGTCCGCCCCACCGCCGGTTCGGCTCCGTCGCAGCAGGCCCGCGATCACCAGGCCGAGACCGGCCGGATCCTGGAGAACCTGCGCAAGCGTCGCCACACCGAGGAGGAGCCGCGGACCCGTCTGCGTGCAGTCACCGAGGATCCTGAGACTCACCCGCAGGGTGCGCATACCGCTCCCGGTCAGCCCGAAGCCGCTACCGATGACGAAGTATTCGCCTTCGAGGATGCGGCGCCGTCCGGTGAGGAGCCGCAGGAGCCGACAGAGAAGGTCGGTGTGTTCGACGATGAGAATCAGCTCTCGCTGCTCAATGAGCCCGGTGTGAGCGATCACGCCGATCAGTTCAAGGACTCGGCTCCGGCGAAGGAATCGAAGCCCAAGTCGAAGAAGAATTCGCGCGCCTCGATCCCGAGCTGGGACGAGATCATGTTCGGTTCGAAGCGGGACTGACCTCAGACTCTTGAGGCTTCGGCCTCGGGAACCCGTGTACCGAGGTCGACGACCTCATCGCCGTCCGTGATGAGTCGCCGGTCGTGTGTGACCATGACGACCGTGCGGTCGCGCAGACTCCCGCGCAGATCGTCAATGAGCGCTCGTGCCGTCTCATCGTCCAAGTGCGCCGTCGGTTCGTCGAGGACGATCACATCGGCCCCGGTCAGCAGGGTTCTGGCCACTGCCAAACGCTGTCGCTGACCGCCGGAGATCTCCGTACCGTGGTCGCCGACCCAGCGGTCGAGTCCCCCGGCGTCGGCCCAATCGCTCAGTCCTGCAGCTCTCAGTGCGGAAAACATCTCGTCGTCTCCGGGAACAGATCGCTGCGCGAGTGCGAGATTGCCGCGCACCGTGGAGCGGAAGACGTGTGCTTCCTGAGGGCACCAGGCGATTCTGCCGACCAGGTCCTCGGGTGAGCGTGTGAGCATATCGTGGTCTGTTCCGTTCCGATCGCGGGCGCGGTAGCTGCCGGACCAGGGGTCGAGGAAACGCAGGAGCACACTCAGACTCGTTGTTTTGCCGGTTCCGCTGTCGCCGCACAGCACGGCCCATCCGCCGCGTTCGGTTCTCAGGTCGAGTCCTGACACGACAGCCTGGTCGTCCCATCCGACAGTGATCTTGTCGAATTCGAGGGCATCGACTCCGACGAGTTCGTCTGTGGGCGCCGACAACGCCGACGCCTCGGCGTCTGAGTCCACCGCACCGTCCGGATCGGGCAGGCAGTCCAGAGCCGTGCCCAGTCCGGGCAACTGACGGAATGCTTCGAGCGCCGAGGCGAACACCTCGCCCAGTCCCAATGCCATGAGGGAGAGGACGGCAACGATCTCGGTCGGAGCCCCCGAGGAGGCCGCCAAGATCACTGCGGTGGTGAACGTGCTCAGCTGCAGCCACAGTTGGGCAAGCCCGAAATTGCGAGCAGACGCCTTCTGCTTCGCCTCGAGATCGGACTCCAGTCCGGCCACCAGACCGAGGACCCTGGATTCGACCCGGTTCGTGCGCAGATCGTCCTTCGCATGCAGAGCGCGAGTGAGCACGGACAGAATCCGATTGCGGTCTTCTCTGATTCCAGATGCAAGGCGGCTCTCCGCCCGGATGACGAGGATCGGGACGATGACGAGGTTGACGGCTCCCAGAAGGATGAACCACCCCAGGGAACTCACGTCGAGGAGCGCCGCGGTGATGCTCACGCCGATGACGACCAAGGCGGAGACGAGCGGTGGGAACAGAGTCCGGGGCACGAGGTCACGGACGTCATCGGCATCGGCGACCATGGCGCGCAGTGCCGAGTCCGAGGTCAGCAGCCGCCGATCGCTCATGCCGACGCGTTCGAAGTGCTCCCACAGCCGGGTCCGCAGTCGCGTGAGTGCGGCGAAGATCGCGGAGTGGAGCTTCAGTCGGCTGGCATAGAGCAGCACGGACCGGCTGAGTCCGAAGAAGCGCACACCGACGATGGCGACCATGAGCAGCATGATCGGCGGTTGGTATGAGGCTTCGACGATGAGCCATGCGGAGACCGCGGTCAGGGCGATGGCCGCGAGACTCGACGCACATGCGGTGAGAGCGGCCAGCAGCATGGTCGGGGTGAACAGCGGAAGGCTCGAGTTCAGAATCGACCAGCGACGACGCAGCGTCGCCGTCCCGGACTCGCCATGAGTCCGCTGCTTCTCGACGTCCGACCTGTCCTCAGCCATCGGAAGCGTGACAGTTTCGTCTCCGGAACTCGTCCGTTCATCCGCTGAGGAAGATTCGTCCCACGAATTCACGGCAGGAGCCTCGGCGTTGCCGGTCCGGCCCCGATCCGCCGTCGCCATCGCGTTCGCCGTCGTAGTCGCCGTCGCAGCCGCAGCCGCAGTCACGGTCGACGCCATTGCTTTCGCCCTCTCGGCCGCTGAGATCCGGGTCTTCTCCGGGCGGATCTCAGTGTCGGCCAGGGCACGGACCCGTTCGTCATGGCTGGCGAGGATCACCCGGTGGGTGGCGGCCGCCTCGGCGATCAGATTGATGACGATGTCGGCATTGTCCTCATCGAGGTGGGCGGTCGGCTCGTCGAGGACGAGCACATCGGCACCGTCGCCGAGGCGGTGCTGCACACGCACGAGTGCCAGTCGACGCTGCTGGCCGGGGCTGAGCGCCGCCGTCTGTACCCGAAGATCAGTGGGCAGTCCAGCCGCCGACAGAGCTGTCCGCGCGCGATCATCATCGAGACCGAAGAGGTTCAGTTCCGCACCGATGGTCTCGGCGAACATGCGTGGGGCCTGCGGCACATAGGCCGCGGTCAACGGATCGGCGGTGGTGTGCGCATCTGCCGGCAGACTGCCGACGAGCGCACCGAGCACAGTTGTCTTGCCCGTGCCCGATCTGCCGCTGATCGTCGTCACGCCCGGCCCGGCGTCGATGGTCCCCGACCAAGTGATGAGCGTGCCGTCGGTATAGAGCACTCGCTGCTCTCCCGGCCGGCCGGAGATGTCGAACGCGGGCTCCGCCGCCTGTGTCTCCGACACCAGCGACCGGGCTCTCTCCCGGGCTTCGCGTCCGTTCTCGCTCGCATGGTAACCGGCTCCGAGTTCCCGCAGGGGGATGAAGCATTCAGGTGCGATGAGCAGCACCAACAGGCCATCGCCCAGATCCATCGTTCCGTTGACCAAGCGCAGACCGATGACCACGGCGACGAGTGCCACCGAGATCGTGGCGATGAGTTCGAGGGCCAGGCTGGAGAGGAACGCGATGCGCAGAGTCGCCAGGTTCGCCTGATGGTAGCGCTCCCCCAGTTCCCGCAGACGGCGCGCATGATCGCGTGAACGGCCGAGGCCGATGAGGACGGGAAGCCCCTCAGCGAGTTCGGCCAGGTGATCGGAGAGTCGTTCCAGAGCCGCCATAGTCTCCGAGGTCGACTCTGCCGTATAGCGGCCGATGAGCACCATGAACATCGGCACCAGCGGCAGGCACACCGCGATGATGACCGCAGAGAGGACATCGCTGAAGACGATGCGCACGAGCAGCACGATGGGCACCACTGCAGCCGCGGTCAGAGCCGGAACCACGGTGGTGAAGTAGTCGTCGAGGTCGTCGATTCCACGGGTGACCGTGACCGCCGCATTCGTCCGCGGGCGTCCCCGACCGCGCAGAAGTCCGGAAAGGATCGAGAGCCGCAGACCTCGTTTCGATTCGGCGGCCAGCCGTGTGCCCAGACTGCGGTCGAGCCAGAGACCGCCGCCGCGCAGCAGCGCGCCGAGGACTCCGAGGACCACCCACAGTCCGGGCGCGCTGTGGTCGATGATGGCCCTGACCAGGGCTTCCGCGATGAGGACGATTCCCACCGCCCGGCACAGGGCGGAGAGCACGGACAGTGCCAGCCCCCTCCGACCGGTCGGCAGTTCGAGCAGGATCGACAGAGGCGAGCTCACGAATGGATCGCCACCGGCAGTCTGTGCGCTTCGGGGATGTGGGTCTCGGCGATGCGACCGAGGAACATCCGGTAGCTGAAGATCTGGTAGGCGATGATGATCGGCAGGATGATGATCGTCACGATGAGCATGACGTTCAAGGTGTAGTCCGATGAGGATGCCGCATCGATCGTCAGCGAGTTCGCCGGGTCGATCGTCGACGGCAGCACGTTCGGGAAGGCTCCGGCGAAGACCGCGACCAGTCCTGCGATGAGGAAGATCCCGTGCAGGATGAATGCGCGCTTCTCTGCACCGGCCCGGACAGCGAAGAACGCGATGATGAGCGCGGCAACCGCAACGAGCACCGGGATGACGAGCCAGATCCGCTGGGTGATCGAGTAGGCGAACCAGATGAGGAACGGAATCGCGGCCGGCAGCATGATCCGACCGGCCCAGTGCCGTGACCGTGCACGGACCTCACCCTGGGTCTTGAGACCGAGGTAGATGAGCCCGTGGGCCAGGGAGAAGCCGAGTCCGCCGAGGCCGCCGACGAGTGCGGGCCAGGACATCCAGGCGAAAGGTCCGCCGACCATATCGCCGTGGCCGTTGAGCGGCAGCCCGATGGTCGTCAGTGCGAGCAGCGCACCGATGCAGAACGCGGTTCCGGCCGATCCCACGGCCAGCGCCCAGGTCCAGAAGGACTTCCACCGCTCCGAGTGGCCCTTGCCGCGGTATTCGATGGCCACCGCGCGGAAGATCAGCGCGAGCAGGCAGATGGTCAGTGGAATGTAGAGCGCGGAGAACAGTGAGGCGTACCAGTGCGGGAAGGCGGCGAACATCGCTCCGGCGGCGGTGATCAGCCAGACTTCGTTGCCCTCCCAGACCGGACCGATCGAGTTGAGCAGAACGCGCTTGCTGCGTTCGCTGCGGCTGAGGAACGGCATCATCATGCCCACACCGAGGTCGAAGCCGTCGAGGAACAGGTATCCCATCCAGAGCACGACGATGAGGACGAACCAGATAGTGGCGAGGATTTCCATCGTGACCTTCCCTCAGTACGCGAACGACAGGACGTCGTCGCCGTTGTCGGTGATCGTGGGCTTGGTATTCGTCTGGTCGAGTTCGGGCATCGCCGAGGCGACTCCCCCCTTGACGTACTTCGTGATCAATCGCAGTTCGACGACCATGAGAATTCCGTAGACGGAGGCGAGGCTGATCAGGGAGAACAGAAGCATTCCCGGTGTCACCTCGGGAGACAGTGCCGCCTGCGTGTACATGAACACACCGTCGAGCTGTGCCGGGTTCGGTGCGACGACGAAGGGCTGGCGTCCCATCTCGGTGAAGATCCATCCGGCCGAGTTCGCGAGGAACGGCGCCGTGATGGCCAGGACGAAACCGCGGCTGAGCCATTTCGACTCGGGCACCGTGCCCTTGCGGGCCAGCCACAGTCCGATCAGGCAGACTCCGGCGGCCAGTGCGCCGAAGCCGATCATCATGCGGAAGCCCCAGTAGGTGACGATCATGATCGGCTGGTAGTCGACCGGTTCACCGGCGTGTTCGCCGTACCGCGGGTCGTCGGGGATATGGGTGCCGTAGCGCTCCTGGTATTCGGGCAGCAGAGTCGTCACTCCGTGGACCGGGGTGTCGAAGTCGCCGTTGGCCAGGAACGACAGGAGACCGGGGATCTCGAAGATGTTCTGGACTCCGTCGCAGTCGTTCGACGAGGGGTCGGCGATCGTGAGTACGGAGAACTGTGTGCCGTCGTGGCAGGCCGCCTCGGCGGAGGCCATCTTCATGGGCTGCTGTTCGAACATCAGCTTGGACTGGATATCGCCGGTGATCGAGACGCCAGCGAAGGCGAGGACGCCGACGATGGCGCCGATGCGCAGGGTCTTGATCCACACAGCGTGGTCCGTCTTGTCCCGTCCGGGGAGCTCCTTCGACGCACCGACGATGACTTTTCCGTCAGTGCCGACGCTGTCAATTCCGGCCTTGCGTCGGTGATAGAGGTGGTACCACGAGATGCCGAGGAGGAAGGAACCGCCGACTGCCAGGGCGCCGAAGATCGTGTGGGTGAAGGCGGCGATGGCGGTGTTGTTGCCGAGCACCGCCCAGACGTCGGTCATCACGGGCCTGCCGTCGACCATTTCGACGCCGACGGGGTGCTGCATCCAGGAGTTCGCGACGATGATGAAGTAGGCCGAGAGCCACGTGCCGATGACGGCCAGCCACAGCGAGCCGAGGTGGACCGCTCGGGGAAGTCGGCCCCAGCCGAAGATCCACAGGCCGAGGAACGTCGATTCGAGGAAGAAGGCCAGCAGGGCTTCCAGTGCCAAGGGAGCGCCGAAGACGTCGCCGACGAAACGGGAGTATTCGCTCCATGCCATTCCGAACTGGAATTCCTGGACCAGACCGGTGGCCACGCCCATGATGAAGTTGATGAGGAAGAGCTTGCCGAAGAACTTCGTGGCCCGCAGATACACCTCGTTGCCGGTGCGATGGTAGATCGTCTGCAGGATCGCCACGAGCATGCCGAGTCCCAGGGTCAACGGCACCATCCAGAAGTGGTAGACCGTTGTGATTCCGAATTGCCACCGTCCGATGAGGACTGGGTCCAGTTCCATGGGCGCTCCATTCAGGTTTCACACGAGCAGTATTTCTACGCCACGTAGAATTTTACAGTGCGTAGAAGTGCCGTCTTTGCGGTTTCATCATTCGAGACTCCCGGTTCCAAGTATGCGCTCGAACCGGGACGCCTGACCAGGGTCGGCGCTGTGTCGAAGCTCGAGTGTCCGTGTGGAATTCGACAGCCTGTAGAGATATACTGGTGCGATCAGACCGACAAAGAAATTGAGGGCGTAAGAACTGTGGGAACACTGGGTGAACTCGAACGCAGCGTCATGGACGCCATCTGGGTCCACGACGACGGGTTGAGCGCCGCCGAGCTCCGCGAGGTCCTTTCGGACCGCGAGCTTGCGCTGACAACCGTCCATACTGTCCTGTCTCGACTCGAGAAGAAGGGCTTCGTCACTCGCGATCGCAGCATCCGCCCGCACCGCTATATCGCGGTCTCGACCCGTGAAGATCACGTGGCGGAGCTGATGACCGAGATGCTGTCTCAGGCACCGGATCGTCAGGCTGTCCTCGCTCGCTTCCTCGGCACTGTCTCGGAAGCCGATACCAAGGCGCTGCGCAATCTGCTCGGGCGCAATCACTCGACGCAGTCCTGACCCAGGCCGGTCACCTCAATGACCATCGTGGGAATCATCCTGGCCGTGCTGGCTTTTCTGCTGGCATGGCCTATTCCTGCTGCACTCGCCCGTTTCCGCGGTGATCCCATCTCCGAAGTCGTCCTCTGGCAGGCCGTCGGACTCTCCGGAGGACTGTCCCTCATCGGCGCCGCACTCGCATTCGCCGTAGCCCCGGGAACGACGAGTCTTCCCCAGGGACTCTTCGATCTCATCCGGGGCAGGGACCACACTCAGCTGTCCCTCCTGGCGTGGATCTTCCTCATCATCGCCGTGCTCCTCATCGTTCGGCTGCTCGGCTGTCTCGTCCTGACGTTCTATTCGGCACGGAAGACCCGCCTGCGCCACGACGAGATCCTGCATCTGCTCAGCGAACCGTCGAGCGCCTACCCCGACACTCGAATCATCACCACCGACGAAGCCGTCGCCTACTGTCTGCCCAAAGGACCACGGAAGGGCACCGCAGTCCTGTCGACGGGTCTGCTCAAAGCCCTCGACGAGGATGAGCGCACCGCCGTCATCGCCCATGAGCGGGCACATCTGGATTTCCGGCACGATGTGCTCGTCATCCCCTTTGCCGCATGGCATCGGGCCCTGCCCTACTTCTCGGCCACGGCGATCGGGTTGAACTCGGTGAACCGACTCATCGAGCTCATGGCCGACGATCAGGCGCGCGACCATGTCGATCCCAAGATCCTGGCACAGGCAGTGAGTTCGGCCGCGGCGATCAGTCCCGAACACCGCAGCGATCTGTCCGCTCTGCGCATCCAGCGTCTGTCACATCCCTTGGATCCTGCCCGGATCCCCGTGCGGCTGATGTCGATCGGACTGGCCGTTCTGCTTCTGCTCCTCCCGACCCTGCTCATCGTCACACCGTCCGCATTCGGCATCTGAGCCCGGGCCGATGACCGGCCCGGGCTCAGATGAGGTAGTGCTGACTCAGATCAGCTGATGCTGATTCAGTCGTCGATCTCAGCTGTCAATGCGTTCGGCATCGAGGACGGCGGCGCCGGAGACGATGAACTCCTTGCGCGGTCCCACCGATGATCCCATGAGGAGTTCGAAGGTGTTCTCCGCCATCTCGGCGTCGGCCATCGTCACCCGCCGCAGGGTACGCATGCTCGGGTCCATGGTGGTCTCGGCCAGCTGGTCGGCATCCATCTCGCCGAGGCCCTTGTACCGCTGGATGGGTTCCTTGTAGGTCTTCTTCTGCTTCTCGAGCTTCTTCAGCAGAGCGTGGAGCTCGGCTTCGGTGTAGGTGTAGATGACGTCGTTGGGCGTTCCGCGCTTCGTCACGACCTCCACACGGTGCAGCGGAGGCACCGCGGCGAAGACGCGACCGGCCTCGACCAGCGGCTTCATATACCGGAAGAACAGCGTCAGAAGCAGAGTGCGGATATGGGCACCGTCGACATCGGCATCGGTCATGATGATCACTCGTCCGTAGCGGGCGGCATCGATATCGAAGCTGCGGCCGGAGCCCGCGCCGATGACCTGGATGAGCGCCGAGCATTCGACGTTGGCGAGCATGTCCGACAGAGTCGCCTTCTGCACGTTGAGGATCTTCCCGCGGATGGGGAACAGCGCCTGGTGGTCGGAGTTGCGGGCTGCCTTCGCCGTGCCCATCGCCGAGTCGCCCTCGACGATGAACAGCTCCGTGTTCTCCACCCCGTTGTCGCGGCAGTCGTAGAGCTTCGCCGGCAGTGAGGAGGCCTCCAACGCGGTCTTGCGCCGCTGGTTCTCCTTGTGAGTGCGGGCAGAGATGCGCGACTTCATCTCGGCCACGACCTTCTCCATGAGCACCGCGGCTTGCTGCTTCTCGGCACGCTTGGTCGACGCCAGCACTTCGCCGAACTGAGACTCGACGGTCTTCGCCACGATCTGTCGCACCGCCGCGGTGCCGAGGACTTCCTTGGTCTGCCCCTCGAATTGGGGTTCGGTCAGCTGCACGGTGACGACGGCAGTCATGCCGGCGAGCACATCGTCCTTCTCGAGTTTGTCCTTGCCGACCTTGAGCTTGCGTGCGTTGGCGTCGACGGCCTTGCGCATCGCCTTCAGGCAGGCCTGTTCGAACCCGGCGAGGTGTGTGCCGCCCTGTGGTGTTGCGACCACGTTGACGAAGGACTTCAGCTTCGTGTCATAGCCGGTCCCCCAGCGCAGAGCAATATCGACGCCGACCTCACGTTCGACTTCCTTGGACTCGAGGTGACCCGAGGAGTTGAGCACCGGGACGGTCTCCTTGAAGGTGCCGGTGTTCTGGAGTCGCCAGGTATCGGTGATCGGCGGGTCGATGGAGAGGTGGTCGACGAATTCGGTGATTCCGCCGTCGAACTTGAAGACCTCTTCGCGCTCCTCGATGACGGCGCCTGTCTCGTCACGAGCGACACCACGCCGGTCGACGATGCGCAGCTCGAGGCCGGGCACGAGGAAGGCAGTCTGACGGGCACGTTCGACCAGATGCTGGTAGTCGAACTGGGCCTTGGCGAGGAAGATCTGCGGATCGGCCCAGTACTGGACTCGGGTGCCGGTCGCACCGCGCTTGGCCTTACCGACGATGTCCAAGCCGGTCGGTTCCTGGAAAGCCTCGAAGGGATTGTCGGGGCTCGGGGTGCCGGAGGAGTCGTCGAAGCGTCCAGGCACACCACGGCGGAAGGACATCTTATGCACCTTCGATCCGCGGGTAACCTCGACGTCGAGGCGAGCGGACAGAGCGTTGACGACCGAAGCGCCGACGCCGTGCAGGCCGCCGGACGCTGCGTAGGAGGAACCGCCGAACTTGCCGCCGGCGTGCAGCTTGGTCATGACGACCTCGACGCCGGTCAGACCGGTCTTCGGCTCGATGTCGACGGGGATGCCGCGGCCCTTGTCGGTGACGGCGACCGATCCGTCGGCGGCGAGTTCGATGAGGATCTCGGATCCATATCCTCCGAGGGCCTCGTCGACGCTGTTGTCGATGACTTCCCACAGACAGTGCATGAGACCACGGGAATCGGTCGTGCCGATGTACATGCCGGGTCGCTTGCGAACCGCTTCAAGACCGGACAGGACGGACAGATGCCTGGCGCCGTAGCTTTCGTCTTCCACACATTTCCTCTCGTTCGATTAAATTCTAATCGCTGCGCGCTCAGGACCCTATTCCCTGCGGCTCGTGTCGGGAATCCATCCGGGCGAACTCGACTATGTGTACCCCGTACCTGAAACAATGGAGCCATGCGTCATCGCCTCCTCGTACCCAGCCTCCTCGCTTCTGCCACACTCTGCCTGCCCGGACTGGCGGCTTGCTCCCAGGGCTCGGACTCATCCGGACCGACAACACAGGCGGCCGAGACCACCGGCCAGTCCCCCTCTGCCGACAAAGGCGCGGACGGTGGGGAGGACGCGAAGTCGGGGACCGCCTCGGCGAAGGCGGACGATAAGGACCTGGAGGGGAAGGTCATTGCGGTCGACCCCGGACACAATGGCGGCAATGCGAAGCATCCGGGCGAGATCAACCGGCAGGTGCCGGACGGTCGCGGCGGGACGAAGGCCTGCAACACCACGGGCACGTCGACGAACTCCGACTATCCGGAAGCCGATTTCACGTGGGCGGTGGCGAAGAAGCTGGAGAAGTCGCTGACCGAGGCGGGAGCAGAAGTCGTGCTCAGCCGCAAGGACAACAAGGGAGTGGGACCGTGCGTGGACGAGCGCGGGACGTTCGCCGACGACGCAGACCTGCTCGTGAGCATCCACGCGAACGGCAGCGAATCGAGTTCGGTGAAGGGCTACCACGTCATCGTCGCCGACCCCGGCGAGGACGAGAAGACAGAGAAGGCCTCCGTGGACCTGGCGAAGTCTGTGGGCACTTCGATGGGTGAGGAGTTCACTCCGAACAAGGCCTACGGGAAGGACGCGATCAGCCGGCGACCGGACCTTGCCGGTCTGAACAATGCTTCGGTTCCCGCCGTCATCGTCGAATGCGGAGAGATGCGCAATCCGTCCGAAGCGGAGCTCATGGAGTCGAAGTCCGGGCAGAAGAAATACGCCGACGCCCTGTTCGACGGCATCGTCGACTGGTTCTGAACCGTGAATGCCGAACGCCCCTGGGGAAGTTCCCAGGGGCGTTCTCTCATCTCACCTCGAGCCGACCTCGAGACGAGACTCAGTCGAGGTAGTCGCGCAGCACCTGCGAGCGGGACGGGTGGCGCAGCTTGGCCATCGTCTTCGACTCGATCTGACGGATGCGCTCACGCGTGACTCCGTAGACCTTGCCGATCTCGTCGAGGGTCTTCGGCTGACCGTCGTTGAGTCCGAAGCGCATGGACACCACTCCGGCTTCACGCTCGGAGAGCGTGTCGAGCACGGAGTGCAGCTGCTCCTGGAGGAGGGTGAAGCTCACCGAGTCCGAGGGCACAACGGCTTCGGAGTCCTCGATGAGGTCGCCGAACTCCGAGTCGCCGTCTTCACCCAGCGGGGTGTGCAGCGAGATGGGCTCGCGGCCGTACTTCTGGACCTCGACGACACGCTCGGGTGTCATGTCGAGTTCCTTCGCGAGCTCTTCCGGAGTCGGTTCGCGACCGAGGTCCTGCAGCATCTGGCGCTGCACACGGGCGAGCTTGTTGATGACCTCGACCATGTGCACCGGGATACGGATCGTGCGAGCCTGGTCGGCCATCGCACGGGTGATCGCCTGGCGGATCCACCACGTGGCATAGGTCGAGAACTTGAAGCCCTTCGTGTAGTCGAACTTCTCCACGGCGCGGATGAGGCCGAGGTTGCCTTCCTGGATGAGATCGAGGAAGAGCATTCCGCGGCCGGTGTAGCGCTTGGCCAGGGACACGACGAGTCGGAGGTTGGCCTCCAACAGGTGGTTCTTCGCGATGCGACCGTCGTGGATGATCCACTTGTAGTCCATCGTTTCTCGAGGATCGGTCACCTCTCCGCCGTTGAGCAGGTGCTCGGCGTACATGCCGGCCTCGATGCGCTTGGCGAGGTCGACTTCCTCGGCGGCGTTGAGCAGCGCCACCTTGCCGATCTGCTTGAGGTAGTCCTTGACGGGGTCAGCGGTCGCACCAGCGGAGACGACCTGCTGGGCAGGTGCATCCTCTTCGTCGGCGTCGGAGACGATGAAGCCACCGGCCTCGGCCACGGCGGCGTTCTTCTGCTTCTCCTCCGAGTTCTTCGTCTCGGTCGCCTCGGCGGGGCTCTCCTCTGTGGCCAGAGCGTCCGCTGCCGGTTCGACCTCCTCGGTGGTGTCGATATCGTCGTCGGCCTTCTTCGCCTTGGTCGCCTTCTTGGCTTCCTTGGCGGCGGTGGCCTTCGTCGTGGTCTTCTTCGGAGCAGCGGTCGACTTCGCTGCGGTGGTCGACTTCGCGGCGGTCGTCTTAGCGGCGGTCGTCTTGGTGGCCGTCGTCTTCTTCGCAGCAGTCGTCTTCTTCGACGCAGCCGTCTCGGTCTTTGCGGCGGTCGACTTCGCGGTCGCTGCCTTCTTGGCTCCGGCAGCGGTCGTCTTCTTCGCAGTGGACTTCGACGCCGCAGTGGTCTTGGTTCCACCGGTCGAGGTCTTGCCGGCCGTTCCCTCCGACTTCTCCGTCACCGTTGTGGATTCCTTGTCGACTCTGGGCACGTGTTCACCTTTCGCGAGCGTTGAAACTTCCCCATGCATTCGGACAGTACTAAGACCCAAGTCAAGTGGTCCGCGTACGGTCCGGGGCGAACGCACAGTTCGCCCATCGTGCAATGACTGGGTCAACGCTTAATTTTCTCACGTTATTCCCCGCTTTGCGAATCGGCCGACCAAGGCTCCGGAACGATGCTGTCGGCCAGTGCAGAAGAACAAAGGGACTTGCAGAATTGTTCCCCTTCGTCTTCCCCTATTGATTTCACCTCGCCTCCCCGCATCACTTTCACCTCGCCGAGGCGGTCGACCGTCCCAGCCGATCCGATCAGATGCTCGAACGCTGCGTCTCTGTCAGCCAGCGAGGCAGGCATCCCATGTTGACAGCGCTGACGATGAGTTCGGCAAGTCCGTGTTCGGCTTCGAGTTCGATGGCGGCGCGCGCGTAGTTCAGTGCCATCGTCGACCCGCCCAGCGACCATTCGAACCATGCGATGACGGCATAGGTGTTGGCTCTCGCCTGCGGGTGGCCAGCCTGCAGGTAGTCCTTGAGCAGGGCGATGGTGACCAGAAGGTCTCGCGGTCGCGGGGCACGCGATGAGAGCCCGACGAGCTGCTGAGCGGCCCGGGCTTGGGAGACGATGCGGCGGCTCATGGTGCAGAGTTCGTTACCGTCGAGTCCCCTGACCAGGGAGGGCGGGAAGTCAGGGTGATCGAAGCTGAGGATCATTTCGAGGGCGTCGCGTGACCAGAGCTCGACGAGCAGGGTGTCGAAGGCCATGACGGTCGGCAGGTCCATCAGGTCATGGATGCGCGCCTCATCGATGGCTTCCTCTTCGTGCCGCATCGCCTCCAGTCGCGGGTACACGTCGGCGAGGATCGCGAACGCCTCGTCCGTGCCCATCCACTCCTCGGCATGTCCGCGACGGCTGTCGGCGAAAGCCTCGGCAGGCATCGGGGAGATGACGAGATCCTCGGGGTCAGCGACGGGGTTGGATCCTCCGGCGACGAGTTCCGTGGCACACGCCGAGGTGGTTGCTTCGATCAGCGGGGTGCAGTCGTAGCCGTCCTCGTCGATGCGACCGAAGTGGTCCTGGTTGACCCACCACGCGCTGAGAGTGTCGACGCTCCTGGCGGCGAAGGTCATCGCCAGTTCATCGATCGCCGCCCGGATGAGACCACGATGGACCTCGGCATATTCGGCATCGGCACCGGAGCCGAAGGCACTGACCGGCTGATAGTCATCATCGTAGAGAACGAGGAAGACCCCGGTCACCGTACAGGCGCGCATGATGAGGTCGGCATACCAGCCGCCGCCTTCGGACAATGTCTGCGCCGCGCTCTCCCTGTCGAAGTCGATGCGCATCGTCGTCGAACTGGTCTGGGCCCCGTTGTTCTCCGTGCCGACGACGACGGCGACGAGGCTGCGCCGCGGGGTGTACCCGAGAGTGTGAGGGATGATCCCGATGATGTCCTCGGGTGTGCTGGCCGGTGTCTTCACTGTGTCCTCCTTGATCGGATCGGAACCGACCGATTGAGGCGGCCCCTGTGGCTGAGGTGGGGCCCGCTCCTCAAGAGGGCCTCTTGTCTCGGTCTCACTCCAACCGATTCCGGAGCCGTTCCTCCAGACCTCGGTTCGTGCCTGTGGACGGACCAAACCGGTCCACAGCGCAGCAGTGGACGAGTCACTGCCGTCGTCCCCACGAGAATTCAACCGAATTGCCTCAATCGCCTCACTGACATACAAGTGAGGGGTGGCGAAGAGACGGATATACACAGCCCCTGGTTCTCAAGTGGTCGACATCTCGACAGGAGAAGCCCGGTTGGAGAAGCTTGATGGTGAGGCCGATTCCTATGTGCTCCACGTAAACGGGGTCCCCTCCTCGTCGATCACTCTCAGCGATCCGCAGCGTCTGGACTTCGAATACCTCGACTGGATGCGCCGCATCATCGACGTCGAACTCCCCGACCGGACTCTGCGAGTCGCGCACATCGGTGCCGCCGGCTGTGCGCTGGCCCGGGCCCTGGACTCGGCACGACCGGGGTCGAAGCAGACGGCGATCGACATCGATGGCAAGCTGCTCGACTTCGCCCGCGACTGGTTCGACCTGCCTCGCTCCCCCGCCCTGGCCTTGCGTGCCGGCGACGGAGCCGTCGAGATCGGCAAGTTCCGACCCGATACCCTCGACGTCCTCGTCCGGGATGCCTTCGACCACGACTCGGTTCCCGCCGCCTTGCAGACGTCCGAGTTCTTCGCCTCCTGCGCCGAGGCGGTCAAGGACTCCGGAATCTATGTCGCCAATGTGCCTGACACCGGCGACCACCACGTCCTCCGGTCCGAACTGCGCAGCCTCGGCGAACATTTCGCCCATCTTGCCGCCGCCACGGAACCGGCGATCCTCAAAGGACGTCGACGCGGCAATGTCGTGGTCCTCGCCTCCAACACTCCGCTCGATGAAGTCGGTCTCGATCGCAATCTGCGCACCGCCGCCTCCTCGGCGACCTTCCTGTCCGGAGCGAATCTGCGTTCCCGCTTGGGTCTCTGACTTTCGCGCCAACTGGGAACTCTGCCCCTGGACCCAAGGACTTGCCCGGGTCTCTCATCCGCGCGCCTGCTCGCGCTCCTTCCTGGGGCCCAAATCCGCGAATGTAACCGCACTCGGCGGGAATGTGAGGTACGCCCCGGTCCGAAATGACGTTGTGACTACAGACGCCGGGGAAAGTTCGGCATAATTGAATGCCGACCCAAGAAGGTGAGATGACCGAAACTTCAGAAATTCGTGTCGAGCAGACCAAGCTCGACGAGCTCTATACCCGCCTCGATGAGCTCCGGGAGGAGACGACAGCCCGGCTGGGCACGGTGAGGATCTCCGAGGTCGGAGGCAATCACCAGCACCGCACCGAACGCGATGCCTTCGCGACGCTGTACGAAGATCAGCTCATCCGTCTCGACGGCGCCGAGGAGGGACTGTGCTTCGGTCGCCTCGACATCGTCGACGAAGACGACCCCACGTATATCGGCCGCATCGGTCTCACCGACGAACAGCGCCAGCAGATCCTCATCGACTGGAGGGCACCCGCCGCGGAACGCTTCTACCAGTCGACGGCCGCCAATCCCGACGGAATCGCCCGCCGCCGTCACCTCGTCACCGCGAACCGGAAGGTCACCGGAATCGAAGACGATGTGCTCGACATCGACGCACTCGATGACTCACAGCGGTCGAACCTGCAGGGCGAAGGCGCCCTGCTCGCGGCGCTGACCACTCATCGCACCGGTCGGATGGGCGATATCGTCGCGACCATCCAAGCCGAACAGGATGCGATCATCCGCCGGCCGCTCTCCGGCGTCCTCGTCGTCCAGGGCGGACCGGGCACCGGCAAGACCGCCGTCGCCCTCCACCGCGCTGCCTTCCTGCTCTACCGTCACCGGGAGCGCATCGCGAAATCCGGTGTCCTCCTCGTTGGCCCGTCGACGGTGTTCCTCAAGTACATCGAGAAGGTCCTGCCCAGCCTCGGCGAGACCGGGGCCGTCCTGCTCACCCCGGGTCGGCTGTACCCGGGACTCGACACGGACGCCACGGATACACCGGCGGTCGCCGAGATCAAGGGCCGTTCCGTCATGGCTCGTGTGCTGAAGAACCATATTGCGAACTACCAGCGCATCCCCGACCAGGATGTCGAGATGCGGGTGCGTTCGCACAACATCGTGCTCCGTCGCCGGGACGTCCAGTCCGCGCGTGATCGGGCTCGTCGCAGCGGAGATCCGCACAATGCAGCGCGCACCGGTTTCGTCACCGGTCTGCTGAAGATCCTCGCCGAGGATCTCGCCCGTGAGATGGGTATGGACGCGGCCGGAGAGCGACTGCCCGAGCTGCTCGAGGATCTGCGTTCCTCCGTCGACGTGCGTCGTGCCCTCAACCTCGCGTGGTTCCCCATCGGCCCTGCCGCCGCTCTGCGTTCTCTGTTGGGCAAGCCTCACAAGCTGCAGGCCGCCGCTCGCAAGCTCCTCTCTCCTGCCGAGCAGTCGATTCTGCTCGAGCAGCGTCGGGACGAGTTCACGGTCGACGATGTGCCGCTGCTCGACGAGCTCGCCGAACTTCTCGGGTCCGCTCCCCAGCAGACCCAGGCTCGGGACGAATCGGCACGCGAATATGCCGAAGCCGTCGTCGATATGACCGAGACCGGCGGAATGGTCTCCGCCGAGACGCTTGCGGCCCGCTGGGAGGAGCAGGGGCCGGCGATGACCTTGGCCGAACGCGCCCTCGAGGATCGGGAGTGGACGTACGGCCACCTCGTCGTCGATGAGGCGCAGGAGCTCTCCCCCATGCAGTGGCGGGTCCTCTTCCGTCGCGTGCCGTCGAAGTCGGCCACCGTCGTCGGCGACCTCGCACAGTCTTCGCAGGTCGACAATGCCCGCACCTGGTCTTCGATCCTCTCCGAATTCGTCGGCGACCGTTTCGCCCTCCAGGTGCTCACGGTCTCCTACCGCACCCCGCAGTCGGTGATGGATCTGGCCAACCGCTACCTGCATCGGCATTTCCCGCAACTCGAACTCGTCGAGTCGGTTCGCCAGGGAGGATCGGATCCGCAGCTGGATTCCTTCGCCGACGAATCCGAAATGCTGGCCGCTCTCCCCGAGACTGTCGCGGCCGAGGTGTCCGCAGCCGCAGGCGGGAAGATCGCAGTCATCGCTGATGAGGAGCTCATCGAGCCCATCGCCAAGGCGGTCGCGGACTTCGATTTCGGACGTTCGGTCACGGGCTTGGATCATCAGATCGCCCTCATCACCCCGCAGCAGGCCAAAGGCCTCGAGTTCGATGCAGTGGTCATCGTCGAACCCGGCCGCATCGCCCCGCTCGGCAGCGAGGAGGGCGTCGGCGGTCTCTATGTGGCGCTGACCCGCACGACGGAACGTCTGCGCGTCTTGGCATCCGTGTCCACAGAGCTGACCGAACTCTTCTCCGCAGAGGCAGTCCGCCAAGCCGGCTGAAACCCTCCCTTTTTACTACCTGACGGCGGCCCAGCAACCTCGCGCGAGGTTGC
>NZ_BCSJ01000014.1 GCF_001570805.1 Brevibacterium epidermidis NBRC 14811
ATGAATGTTGAAAGGCCGCTTGGGTTCGGCTTCCCCTCCGAACCGCAAGCGGCCGCGCGCCGTAGCGCGCACGTTCAATACTACACAACTATTTCTGTACCGCGGTACTCGAAACGAAGATTTCTGACGGAAATCTCAGCAGTCTCAGGATCCGGTCACGCGCACGCTCCGCGACGTTCAGTCGGCGAAGTCGTCAGGGGTCGGTTCGCGGGTCTGCCCGGACTGCAGCAGCGCATCGGCACGCAGCGAATCGATCGCGGCTTCGAAGTCCTCGAGCGAGTCGAATCCCTGGTACACGCTGGCAAACCGCAGGTAGGCGACCTGGTCGAGTTCGCGCAACGGGTCGAGGATCGACAAACCCACTTCGTCGGCGTCGATCTCCGCGATTCCGCGCGACCGGATGTTCTCTTCCACCCGCTGTGCGAGCTTCGCAAGATCATCGTCGCTGACCGGACGGCCCTGGCAGGCCTTGCGCACACCCGACATGATCTTCTGACGGGAGAACTCCTCTGTGACGCCGGAGCGTTTGATCACCGACAGGCTCGTGGCCTCCATCGTGGTGAAGCGGCGACCGCAGTGACGGCACTGCCGGCGCCTGCGGATCGCGGCTCCGTCTTCGCTGGTCCTCGAATCGACGACCCGCGAATCGGACTCACGGCAGAACGGACAGCGCATCTCTACTCCTCGAACCTGATGTCGACAGCACGGCCGTGGGCCGGAAGCTGTTCGCTGGCGGCGAGAACACCGATGTGTTCGGCCACCTCGTGAAGGGCCGCCCGATCATAGTCGATGACCTGGCTGACCTTGATGAATGAGTGCACACCCAGACCCGAACCGTGAGCGGCAGTGCCCATCGTGGGCAGCACGTGGTTCGACCCGGCACAGTAGTCGCCCAGCGACACCGGAGCCCAATCGCCGAGGAAGACCGCTCCCCCGTTCGTGATCCGTGCCCCGACCGATGCGGCATCGGCCGTGTGGACCTCGACGTGCTCACCGGCATATCCGTTGACGACGGCGATCCCGGCATCGAGGTCGTCGACGAGGACGATCGCCGACTGCCGTCCGGCCAGAGCCGTGGCGATCCGTTCGGTGTGCATCGCCTCAGGCACCTGCACGTCCAACTCCTTCTGCACCGCTTCGGCGAGTTCGACTGAGTCGGTGACCAGCACCGAGGCGGCCAGTTCGTCGTGCTCCGCCTGACTGATGAGGTCGGCGGCGACGAAGCGCGGGTCGGCCTGATCGTCGGCGAGGACGATGATCTCCGTGGGTCCGGCGACCGCGTCGATGCCGACCCGGGAGCGCACGAGGGACTTAGCTGCGGCCACATAGGCGTTTCCGGGGCCGGTGATGAGGTCGACGGGCTCGAGTTCCTCATCGTCGTCGAAGCCATATGCCAGGGCGCCGATCGCCTGTGCTCCACCCATCGCCCAGACCTCATCGATGCCGAGGATGTGGGCAGTGGCGAGCACGGTCGGGTGGGGAAGACCATTGCTCTGCGGCGGGCTGGCGATCGCCAGCGAGTGTGCACCGGCGGTCTGCGCGGGCACGACGTTCATGATCACCGTCGACGGGTATACGGCCAGTCCGCCTGGCACATAGAGTCCGACGCGCTCGACCGGCAGGTGGCGGGTGGTGACGAAAGCACCGGAGGCCAATTCCGTGCGGACGTCGACGGGGCGCTGATCGGCGGCGACCTTCCGGGCGCGGTCGATGGACTCGACGAGCGCAGCCCTGATCGCGGGATCGAGTTCCGCCGCGGCCTCTGCCAGTGCGGATTCAGGCACGCGCAGGGCTTCGGGACGCACTCCGTCGAAGCGTTCGGTGAAGTCCTTCACCGCGGCCGCTCCCCCGCCGGCGACGGTGTCGAGCAGCTCGGCCACCCGTCGTTCGATATCGGCATGGGTCTCGGCGGCCCGAGGCAGCTTCTGCGCCAGGAATCGCTTATTGAGGGTCTCACCACGGAAGTCCAGAATGTTCACCCGCACCATTCTAGTCTCCGCAGCAAGAGGTGAGTCCCCCGGCCCGAAGTGCGGACGGCCTCAGACGCTGAAGCAGCGGGAGCCCAGCAGCGCCTTGAGATCTCCGTAGAGGCTCGGATTCGGATCGACCCGGATCGACCGATCAAGACGCATCACCGTCTGCCGACCCGGCTGAGACAGGATGATATGGACGTCCGTCTGCCCCTTGTTGGATTCGAGGATCCGTTTGAGCTTCGTCGCCATGTCCTCGGTCGCCTTCTCCATCGGCATGATGAGGTTGAGCGGCCGGTCATTGGGGTCGGTGACATCGGGAATCGTCATCGACATCGCCATCAGTGAGGTCGGCCGGTCATCGGAGGTGCGGATGCGACCGGTCAGCGAGATCACGAGGTCGGTGGCAAGCAGGCTCGCCACCGGTTCGTAGGTGTCGCCGAAGAACATCACTTCGATCTCGGCTTCGAGGTCCTCCAAAGTCACGATCGCATAGGGACGACCGGAGTTCTTCGACACCTTGCGGGTGACCTGCGTGATCATTCCGCAGACCTTGATCTGGGATCCGTCGTGGCGATGCGATTCCGGATCGACCACCTCGGCGATGGAGGCATCGGATTCCGCGGCCAACACACCTTCGAGACCGTTGAGCGGGTGATCAGAGACGTAGAGGCCGATCATGTCGCGCTCGAAAGACAGCTTCTCCTTCTTCTCCCATTCCGGACGGTCGGGAATGGTCACGGAGAAGCCGGGTGAGTCGTCGTCCCCGCCGAGCCCGGCGAAGAGGTCGAACTGTCCGTTGGCTTCCTGCCTCTTGACGCCGATGACCGAGTCGACGGCCTCCTCGTGGACTTCGACGAGTGAGCGGCGGCTATGGCCGAGCGAGTCGAAGCCGCCGGCCTTGATGAGCGATTCGATGGTGCGCTTGTTGCACACGTGGCTGGGCACCTTGTCGAGGAAGTCCGTGAACGAGGTGTAGGCGCCCTTCTCTCCGCGGGCTTCGACGATGCCTTCGACGACATGGGCGCCGACGTTGCGGACCGCTCCCATGCCGAAGCGGATATCGGTGCCGACAGGGGTGAAGTGGAGCGCGGATTCGTTGACGTCCGGGGGCAGCACGGTGATGCCGAGGCGACGGCACTCGTTGAGGTAGATCGCGAGCTTGTCCTTATTGTCACCGACCGAGGTCAGCAGGGCCGCCATGTATTCGGCCGTGTAGTGGGCCTTGAGGTATGCGGTCCAGTAGGACACGACGCCGTAGGCGGCCGAGTGCGCCTTGTTGAACGCGTAGTCCGAGAACGGCAGCAGGATGTCCCACAGTGCTTGGGCGGCACCTTCGGAGAAGCCGCGTTCCTTCATTCCGCCGAAGAAGCCGACCTGCTGTTTGTCGAGCTCGGACTTCTTCTTCTTGCCCATCGCACGGCGGAGGATGTCGGCTTGGCCGAGGGAGTATCCGGCGACCTTCTGCGCGATCGCCATCACCTGCTCCTGGTAGATGATGAGGCCGTAGGTGGTGTCGAGGATGTCCTTGAGCGGCTCCTCGAGCTCCGGGTGGATCGGGGTGACCTCTTGGAGCCCGTTCTTGCGCAGCGCATAGTTCGTATGCGAATCTGCACCCATCGGACCGGGCCGGTAGAGCGCCAGGGTCGCGGAGATATCCTCGAAGTTATCAGGCTTCATCATCCGCAGCAGGGCGCGCAGACCGCCGCCGTCGAGCTGGAACACGCCGAGGGTGTCACCGCGAGTCAGCAGCTCATACGCCGCCGGATCGTCGAGGCTCAGATGCTCGAGATCGAGATCATAGTCCCGGTTGGCTTTGATGTTCTCCACTGCGTCGGAGATGATCGTGAGGTTTCGCAGTCCCAGGAAGTCCATCTTGATGAGCCCGAGGCCCTCAGAGGTCGGATAGTCGAACTGGGTGATGACCTGACCGTCCTGGAACCGGCGCATGATCGGGATGACGTCGATGATCGGGTCCGAGGACATGATGACACCGGCGGCGTGGACGCCCCATTGCCGCTTCAGCCCTTCGAGGCCCTTCGCGGTTTCGAAGGTTTCTCGGGCCTCCGGGTCGGTGTCGACGAGTTCGCGGAACTCGCCGGCTTCCTTATAGCGCTTGGACTGCGTGTCCTCGATGTCCTTGAGCGGAATGTCCTTGGCCATCTCGGCCGGAGGCAGCGCCTTCGTCAGCCGCTCACCCATCGAGAAGGGTTTGCCGAGCACACGCGCGGAGTCCTTCAGCGCCATCTTCGTCTTGATCGTGCCGTAGGTGACGATCATCGCGACACGCTCATCGCCGTACTTCTCGGTCACATAGTCGATGACCTCGGAGCGGCGACGATCATCGAAGTCGACGTCGAAGTCGGGCATGGACACACGGTCCGGGTTGAGGAAGCGCTCGAAGAACAGTCCGTGCTGCAGCGGATCGAGGTCGGTGATGCGCATCGCGTAGGCGACCATGGAACCGGCACCCGAACCACGGCCGGGTCCGACGCGGATCCCGTTGTCCTTCGACCAGTTGATGAAGTCGGCGACGACGAGGAAGTAGCCGGGGAAGCCCATCGAGATGATGATGTCGAGCTCGTAGTCGGCTTGCTTGCGGACTTCGTCGGGAACGCCGTTGGGGTAGCGGTAGTCGAGTCCCTTGGCGACTTCCTTGATCAGCCATGAGGTCTCGTCCTCACCGGGAGGGCACGGGAACTTCGGCATGTAGTTCGCCGAGGTATCGAAGGAGACTTCGCACTTCTCGGCGATCTCGAGGGTGTTGTCGCAGGCTTCGGGGAATTCCTTGAACAGCGACCGCATCTCTGCGGGCGTCTTGAGGTAGTAGCCGGAGCCGGAGAAGGCGAACCGCGAACCGCCCTGATCGTAGGTGGGTTCGATGAGTTTGGAACCGGATTGGATGGCCAGCAGCGCTTCGTGCGCCTTCGCATCCGATTCGTGCGTGTAGTGGAGGTCGTTGGTGGCGACCAGCGGAATGTCGAGTTCCTTCGACAGTCGGATGAGGTCCTTCGTCACCCGCTTCTCGATGGACAGACCGTGGTCCATGAGTTCGACGTAGTAGTTCTCCTTGCCGAAGATCTCACGGTATTTCCCGGCAGCCGCTTTGGCCTCTTCGTACTGCCCCAGACGCAGCCGCACCTGAATCTCTCCGGACGGGCAGCCGGTCGTGGCGATGAGTCCCTCGGAATAGCTTTCGAGCAGCTCCTGGTCCAGCCGGGGCCACTTCGCGGTCACCGAGTCCAGGGAGGCGTAGGAGGAGGCCTTGAACAGGTTCCGCATGCCCGTGTTGTTCCGAGACAGCAGGGTCATATGTGTGTAGAGACCACCGCCGGAGAGGTCGTCGCTCTTCTGCGATTCGTCGGTACGCCACTTCACGCGCGTCTTGTCCCGACGGTCCGTGCCGGGGGTGACATAGGCTTCGACACCGATGATGGGCTTGATTCCGGCGGCGGTCGCCTGGGACCAGAAGTCGAAGGCTCCGAACAGGTATCCGTGGTCGGTCGTGGCGATCGCGGACATTCCCGATGCCTTCGTCGCGGCCATCAGATCGGCGAGGCGGGCCGCACCGTCCAACATGGAGTATTCGGTATGGACGTGGAGGTGGACGAAGTCCTCATTCGGCACTGGGCGCCGCCTTCCTGAAGTTGCCGGTGTTGCCTATCCAGCTTAGTCCATCAGCATCTGAGGAGAGGGGTTTCGGGACTGTTGTTCCCGGCACTTCGGCCCGGCCCAGACAGCGCCGGGCACCGGGATCAGTTCGGTCGGATGCGGTCGAGCGCGATCTGCAGATCCTCGGGGTAGCCGCTTTCGAATTCAACCCACTTCTGCGTGTCGGGATGTTGGAAGCCCAGTTTGACGGCGTGCAGCCACTGGCGTTCCAGACCGAGTTCCTTCGCCAGCACCGGATCGGCGCCGTAGGGCAGATCGCCGACGCAGGGATGTTTGGTGGCGGAGAAGTGGACGCGGATCTGGTGGGTGCGTCCGGTCTCCAGATGAATCTCGACGAGGGCGGCACGACGGTGGGCTTCGATCACTTCGTAGTGGGTGATCGCGTTCTTGCCTTCGGTGCGCACCGCGTAGAGCCCGTCGTGCTTCGGGTGCCGGGCGATCGGTGCGTCGATGGTGCCGAGCACAGGATCGGGCAGCCCCTGCACGACCGCGTGGTAGGTCTTCTCGACAGTGCGTTCCTTGAAGGCGCGTTTGAGGACGCTGTAGGCGTATTCGCTCTTCGCCACGACCATCAGCCCGGAGGTTCCGACGTCGAGGCGCTGCACGATGCCCTGACGTTCGGGGGCGCCGGAGGTCGCGATGCGGAAGCCCGCTGCGGCGAGTCCGCCGACGACGGTGCGTCCGGTCCAGCCGAGAGCCGGGTGGGCTGCCACGCCGACGGGCTTGTCGACGACGACGAAGGCATCCTCGTCGTGGACGATGCGCATTCCCGGCACGGGGTCGGGAACGACCTCGAGCGGCTTCTTGGGTTCGGGCATCATGATGTCCAGTCGTTCGCCGGCGATGACACGATCGGATTTGATGACCGGACGCCCGGACATCTCCACTCCCCCGTCGGCGCAGATATCGGCGGCCGCAGTGCGGGAGAGGCCGAGCAGCTTCGACATCGCAGCGTCGACGCGCTGGCCGTCGAGTCCTTCGGGGACGAGGATGGAGCGTTCAGTCATAAGAGTCCTCTTTCACACGGGTGGAGTCGGAGCCGTCGATGTCGATGCCTCTGAGGCTGACGATGACGAGGGTCACTGCGGCTGCAGAGATCGCGATGTCCGCGACGTTGCAGATGAACAGCGACAGATCGATGAAGTCGACGACGGCGCCGTGCAGAAATGCGGGTTCGCGGAAGAGCCTGTCGACGAGGTTGCCGAAGAGTCCGCCCAGGAGCAGACCGAGCCCGATCGCCCAGGCTCGCGAACCGAGTTTGCGGGAGATCACGAGGATCGCGACGAAGACTCCGATGGCGATGATCGGGAAGATCCACGTCACGCTCGAGCCGATGCCGAGCGCGGCTCCGGGATTGCGGTAGAAGGTGAATCCGGCCAGAGAGCCGATCACCGGCACGGGCGGTTGGCCCTCGAGGAGGCTCACGGCGAGGAATTTGGTGAACTGATCGATCACGACCACGATTGCCGCGATTGTGAACAGCAGGGCCATCATGGCGGCACGGGGTCTTTTCACCCGTGAGGCAGGATCGTTCATTTGGTTCATTCTAGACCACAGCCGAATGGGTCCGACTCAGCCCTGTGCTCGTTCAGCGTGCGAACACGACGGAGGCCCGGGTACTCCGAAGAGTTCCCGGACCTCGGTCGGTGGTACTTGAAGATCAGAGCTTGTGGTTCGAGGAACCGCCCAGAGGGTTGTTCCCGTCGAGGGTCTCCGGAGCCAGGCTCGTGGAGTTCTCGAGGTCACGCAGCTGATCGTTGAGGTAGCTCTTGAGTCGAGTGCGGTACTGGCGCTCGAAGTTCGAGAGCTGGTCGATCGAACGCTCGAGGGTCGACTTCTGCGATTCGAGGGTCGACAGCGTTTCGTCGCGCTTGGTTTCGGCCTTGCCGACGATGTCGGCAGCTTCCTTCTCGGCGCTCTTGATGAGTTCGTCGCGCTTGCGCTCACCTTCAGCAACATGCTCGTCGTGGACGCGCTGAGCCAGAGCGATGAGACCATGAGCGTCTCCGTCGCCACCGGCTGCGGCAGCACCGAGACCGGCGCCTGCTGCTCCACCGGCAGCACCGGCGGCCATCGCGGGTGCGGCAGAGTTGTTGTCCTGCGGAGCGGGAGCGGCTTCCTTGACGACCGGAGCCGGGGTCTCTTCGACCGGTGCCGGAGCAGCAGGTGCCTCGGCCGGAGCCGCAGCCTCTTCCTTCTCTTCGGGTGCAGGAACTGCGGCGGGCATCGCCTGAGTGGCGTCGATGTCCTGAGCCGGTGCAGCGGAGGCGCCGCCGGCTTCGAGTTCCTTCACACGCTGTTCGGCGGTGGAGAGCTTCTGACGCAGTTCGTCGTTCTCCTGGTAGAGACGGCGAATCTCAACGACGACCTCATCAAGGAAATCGTCGACTTCGTCCTGGTCGTACCCGTCGCGGAACTTCACATGCTGGAACCGCTTGTTTACTACGTCTTCAGGCGTGAGCGCCATGAGGTCACCTTCGGTCGATCTACATTCATTACGCTGCCGCCCAGAAGGACGGCTTCAACGTCACATTAGCGTAACACCTGCAGTTTTGTCCCGCAGTAATGGCGTGTCTCGCATTCAATGACGAAGTTTTACGCATTCGAGGCTAACAACTCGGACAGGCAAACAGCCAATTCTGGTGAGCATATTCACCATTTATCCGGTATTCACTCAATGAAATCCCGCTAATCGGCCGACTCATTATTCAGGCAGATCCCGGCACCCGATCACAGTGATCAGTCAGCCGAGATCACTGTCAGGACGGGGATCAGGCGGAAGCGTGCGAGAGGTTGAAGAACACCGACGCGATGATCTGGATGCCGATGAGCAGGACGATGAATCCCAGATCGAGCGAGACCTGTCCCAGACGCAGCGGCGGAATGATCTTACGCAGCAGCTTCAGCGGCGGATCGGTGAGCGTGTACACGATCTCGGCGAGGACGAGGAGGAAGCCGGTGGGCCTCCAGTCGCGGGAGAACACCTGGACCAGGTCGAGCACGACTCGCGCCAGGAGCACGTAGACGTAAAGGCTCAGCGCTGTACCGAGGATGTAGAAGATGATGGCCACGTGGGTCCCCCGCGCCTTTCGTTGTTGCTTGAGTTCCGACGCTTCAGCCTAGCGGTTCCAGCTGAGGACGAGTTGAGAGATTCGGAAGTCGCGTTCAGCTCTGGTTGAAGAAGCTGGCCTGAGTGTCCGAATCGGCTTCGTTCTCGCCCGCGACTTCGATGTTCTCGGGGGTCAGCAGGAACACCTTGTTCGTGACGCGCTCGATCGACCCGTGCAGGCCGAAGATGAGGCCGGCGGAGAAGTCGACGAGGCGCTTGGAGTTGTTCTCGTCCATCTCCGAGAGGTTCATGATCACGGGGGTGCCCTCACGGAAGGCGGCGCCGATGACCATGGCGTCGTTGTAGCTGCGGGGGTGGATGGTCCTGATGCGATTCATTGAGGTTCCTGGCGCCGGAGTGTCTACGGGACGGATCGGTGACGGATGGATCGGTGTCACCGGTGCCGGAGTCCGTTCCTCCGCCGCTGCCGGTTCGTCGTACTCGTCGGCGTCATCGAAGGACTCGACGACCTCGCGGTCCCGGTGGTTGGGTTCACGACGGTCGGTGTGCTGGGTGGTCTCGTCCTCTTCTTCGACGAAACCCAGGTATTCCAGCGTCTTCTTGATTGCTGACATGTCTAAAGCTCCTCGGACTTCGGCACTTGCTCACCTGTCGCCCAAACTATCGCACGCGAGCATCTAGGCTGGTGAGTCCTATGGGTGTGTCGCGGTCTTTTCTTCCTGCAGCCAGATGATCCCGGCGAACCGTCCCGTCCGCTTCTGCCTGCGGTAGGAGAAGAGGTCCTCGGATTCCTTCGTGCAGGTGCGCGAGAAATGATCGATGGTCACATCGGCCCGGCGCAGCTGTTCGGCCACGGCTCCGGCAACGTCGAGTGCCGGTGTGCCGGTCACCGACACCGAGGCGGCCGTGGGCTCGATCGCCGCGACCTCGCTTCTCAGCTCGGCCGGGACCTCGTAGCAGCGGGGGCAGACAGAGGGTCCGATGACCGCGTGGATGTTCTTGGCACCGGCTTCGCGCATTGCCGCGACCGTATTGCCGACGACTCCCGCTGCCATCCCCGGGCGTCCCGCGTGGACGGCGGCGATGACACCGGCGTCGGCATCGGCGAGCATGACCGGCGTGCAGTCGGCGACCATGATCGCCAGTCCGAGCCCGGGCACGGTCGTCAGCTGGGCGTCGGCTTCGACCGGCGCCTGCCGCAGCTGCGCTTCGTCGCTGATGGTGTGCACGTCGGTTCCGTGCACTTGGGAGACGAACGAGAGCCGCTCTCCGCTCAGGCCGATGACCTGAGCGAGAGCGGCTCGGTTGGCTGCGACGAGTTCGTCATCGTCTCCGACGTGGCGGGCGAGGTTGAACGAGGAGAAGTCCCCGCTCGAGTAACCGCCGTGCCGATCGGTGAAGGCGACGTGGGCGGTGCGCCCGCCCGGGATGACGAACCTCGAGCGCAGCATATTACTTGAGGAAGTCCGGGATATCGAGGTCGGAGTCGAAGTTCGAGCAGCTGCGCTCACCCGGCAGCGAGGCGGGAATCTGGTGTTCCTCGCTGCGTCGCGGAGCGGCTGCCGGTTCTTCGGCTTCCGGGGTCTCGGTTTCGGGCTCGGCGACGACGGGCGACTCGGATTCGGTCTCCGCCGGAGCTGCTGCCGGGATCGGGGCAGGAATCTGGTCGGATCCGGCGGTCTCCGCGTTCGGCGAAGTGTTGTCGAATCCAGCGGCGATGACAGTCACGCGGCATTCGTCGCCGATGTTGTCGTCGATGACGGCACCGAAGATGATGTTCGCCTCGGGGTGCGCGGCCTCCTGGACCAGGCGTGCGGCCTCATTGACTTCGAAGAGTCCGAGGTCTCCACCACCGGTGATGCAGAAGAGCACTCCGTGCGCTCCGTCGATGCTGGCTTCCAGCAGCGGGGAGGCGATGGCGGATTCGGCAGCCTGCACGGCACGGTCGTCACCGGTGGCGGCGCCGATGCCCATGAGCGCGGTTCCGGCATCCTGCATGACCGACTTCACGTCGGCGAAGTCGAGGTTGATCAGGCCCGGGACCGAGATGAGGTCGGTGATGCCCTGAACACCGGAGCGCAGGACCTCATCGGCGGAGCGGAATGCTTCGACGACGGAGACGCTGCGGTCGGAGATCGAGAGCAGACGGTCGTTCGGGATGACGATGAGGGTGTCGACCTCTTCGCGCAGGGCCGCGATTCCGGCTTCCGCCTGCGCGGAACGACGACGTCCCTCGAAGGTGAATGGGCGGGTGACGACACCGATGGTCAGTGCGCCGAGCGAACGGGCCACACGGGCCACGACAGGGGCTGCGCCGGTTCCCGTGCCGCCGCCTTCGCCGGCGGTGACGAAGACCATGTCCGCACCTTCGAGGGCATCGCGGATGGCGTCTTCGGAGGATTCTGCGGCCTTCTTGCCGATCTCAGGGTCGGCACCGGCGCCGAGTCCGCGGGTCTGGTCGCGGCCGATCTCGAGCTTGACATCGGCGTCCGAGAGGACCAGCGCCTGGGCATCGGTGTTGATTGCGATGAACTCCACGCCGCGCAGGCCGACGTCGATCATCCTCTGCACAGCGTTGACACCGCCGCCGCCGGTTCCGGCAACCTTGATATCCGCTCCGGATTGTGGGAATTCAGCCAAGTCGGTTCCTCGTCTCAAGCGCTTCGGTCACGCAGGGTCTGCGTGTGCAATCGGTCTGTGTTCTCTGCCCTGAGGCTATTGGGCGGGACAACATCACTGCAACCATTCTCCCCGGAGTGTCGGGCTTCGGCCAAACTTCATTCCCGGTGTGTCGGGGCCAAACGGAGGCAATAGTGGCGCCTCCGAGGTCGGGGTCTGAACCGGAGGGCGCAACAACGTGCAAGCCCGGGAGTCGCAGGCTCAGTCCGTCACGGGCACCGAGGGCACGGAGACATCGATCTCCGTGCGGCCTTCGGCGGCGAGTTGGGCTGCGGTGCGCACCTTGAGACTGGAATCCGAGGAATCGCCGAAGACGACCTTGGCTTTCTGCTTTCCGGTGTCGAGGGTGCCCTTGAGGCTCATGGCGTCCTTGGCTTCGATCGTCACGAGCTGACGGCGCAGCTCCGGTCGCAGTTCGCCCATGAAGCGGATGACCGCGGATACGGTCTCTCTGTCCGGTTGGTGCCCGCCGCCGTTGAGCAAGGTGAGCTTCTTGGGTGCTTTGTCGACCGTTCCGAGGTCGACGGCTTCGGAGTCATAGAGCCTGAAGCCGGATTCGCCTTCGATCGCGATGACTGGAGTGCGATCCGTGATTGTGATCTTCAGAGACCTGGGCCCGGAGTAGTGCACGGAGGCCGCTTCTGCCTTCGGGAACTCCTTCAGCACGGAGTCCTCGACCGTGCCGGGGCGCACCTGTGGCAGCGGGGTGCCGCCCTGTTCGTCGAGCACGAAGCTGCTGACCTCGTCGGTGTCGACCAACTGACTGCCGCTGACCTGGACCTTCTGCAGAGACAGCAGGGGTGAGAACCAAGCGACGGCGACGAGGGCGATGAGGGCAATCACGATGCCGACGGCGATGAGGCGGCGACGCCAGGTCTGCCGGCGGCGCGCTCGGATGACTCCGGTGAGGTCCGCGGTGGAGTTGTCACCGGCCTGGGCCGGGGGAAGCGGCGCCATGGGCCTCAGCCCTCCAGTGCGCTCAGCAGCTCGGGTCCGAGGATCGTCACGTCACCGGCTCCGACGGTGAGCACGAGGTCTCCGGGCTGCACACGGGCGGCGACGAAGGGGACCGCCTCGGCGAAGGACTCGAGGAAGGTCACGTTCTCGTGCGGGACCCGATCGGCGATGAGCGCACCGGTGACTCCGGGCACGGGATCTTCGCGTGCGGGGAAGACGTCGAGGACGACGACCTCGTCGGCAAGGCCGAGGGCCTGTCCGAACTCCTCACGGAATTCCATCGTCCGCGAGTACAGGTGCGGCTGGAAGATCGCCCAGACTCGTCCTCCGTCGGTGACGACTCCGCGGGCGGCGCTGAGCACGGCGCGCACCTCGGTGGGGTGGTGGGCGTAGTCGTCGATGACGCGGACTCCGGCCGCGATTCCGCGTTCCTCGAAGCGGCGGCGGGTCCCTCCGTAGCCGGCGAGTCCGGTGGCCGCGCGTTCGACATCGGCGCCGAGGCTGTGCGCCACGGCGATGGCGGCGGTGGCGTTGAGTGCGTTGTGCATTCCCGGCTGCCGCAGTTCGACCCGCAGCTCTTCGTCCCGGTCGGGCAGGTCGAGGACGAAGGTCGAGCCGATTCCGGAGTCGAGGTCGCGGAGCACGACGTCGGCGCCCTCGGAGGTGCCGTAGAGGACGACGTCGGCGCCCTGGCTGCGGGAGTGCAGGGCGACATCGTGGGATCCCGGGTCGTCGGCGCAGGCAATGATCGTTCCGCCCCGTGTCTGGATGCCGTCGCAGAATTCGATGAAGGCTTCGCGCACCTTCTCCGGGGTCCCGTAGTGGTCGAGGTGGTCGGCTTCGACGTTCGTGAGGATGCCGATGGCCGGTTCGTAGAGGAGGAACGATCCGTCGGATTCGTCGGCTTCGGCGACGAAGACGTCGCCGGTGCCCAGGTGGGCGTTCGTGCCCGTCGTCGACAGCACTCCCCCGATGACGAAGGACGGATCGACTCCGCAGGCCTGCAGCGCAACGGTGGTCATCGACGTGGTCGTGGTCTTCCCATGCGTGCCGGCCACGGCCACGGCCCGCCGGTCGACCATGAGCGAGGCGAGAGCTCCGGAGCGGTGCAGGATGCGCAGTCCCCGACGCTGGGCTTCGACGAGCTCGGGGTTGTCCTTGCGGATGGCCGAGGAGATGACGAGCGTATCGGCCTCGCCGAGGTTGTCCGCCGAATGCCCGATCATCACCGTGGCGCCCAGGGTCCGCAGCACGTCGACGACGTTGGATTCCTTCGCATCCGATCCGGAGACTTCGACTCCATTCATGACCATGATCCGAGCGATTCCGGACATTCCCGAACCGCCGATCCCGATGAAGTGGACGGCTCCGAGTTCGCCGACGGGAACGATGTTCGCGGGGCTCGTGTTCGCAGAGGTCATGTTCAGCCTTCCAGCGCGCGGTTGACGATGGCGGCCATGCGGGCCGCGGCATCGGTGGGGTAGTTCAGCTGCAGTGCCGCTTCGCTCATCTGCGCGAGTCGGGACTCGTCGGCGAGCAGCGGCAGGATGGTGTCGACGACCGTCGACGGTGAGAATTCGGCGTTGTCGACCATGAGGGAGGCCCCGGCCGAGACGCTGCCGGAGGCGTTGAGGCGCTGTTCGCCGTTGCCGATGGCCAGGGGCACGTAGAGGGCCGGGACTCCGGCGACCGTGGCTTCGGAGACAGTGGCGGCTCCGGAGCGGGCGACGAGCAGATCCGCGACCGCATAGGCCCGGTGCATTCCGTCGACATAGTCCACGACGTGGTAGTCGGGCAGTTCGGCCGCGACCTCGCGCAGCGCGTCGCCCTTTCCGGCTCCCGTGATGTGGAGGACCTGGATGCCTGCTTCCTGGCAGGCGGTCGCTGTGGCGAGGAAGGCTTCGTTGATCTTCTGCGCGCCGGAGGATCCGCCGGTCACGACGAGTACCGGGCGGTCATCGCGCAGCCCCAGATCGGCGCGGAATCCCGCACGCTGTCCTTCATCGCTGCGGTCGAGGTCTGTGATCTCCGTGGGCATGGGCATGCCGACGAGGGTCGAATTGCGCAGCTCGGTGTCCGGGAAGGTGATGCCGACGCGTCCGGATGTGGTCAGTCGGGCGCCGAGGCGGTTGGCCATTCCCGGCTTCGCGTTGGCTTCGTGGACGATGAGCGGGATCTTCGCCTGTTTGGCGGCGAGGAACGCCGGTGGGCACACGTATCCGCCGACGCCGACGACGGCATCGATGCTGCGGGAGGAGATGATCTGCTTGACGGCAGAGATGTTGCCGCGGAAGCGTCCCGGGAATTTCAGCAGGGCAGGGCTGATCGACCGGGGCATGGGCACCTTGTCGATGGTGAGCAGTTCGAACCCGGCGCGAGGAACGATATCGGCTTCGAGCCCGTCGGGGGTGCCCAGCGCCAAGACATCCCACTCGGGGTGCTGTCGACGCAGCTCACGGCCGATCGCCAGCATCGGCGAGATATGGCCGGTGGTGCCTCCACCGGCGAGGAGGATACTCGTCATCTCATTTCCTTTTCTTGCGGGCAAGCACGGCGAGGGAGGATCGCAGGCGATCCTTGTTGGCGGCAATGGCCGCCTCGGCGCCCGGCTCTGTGCGGGCGAACGACAGCACCACTCCGACTGCGAGGAGTGAGGCGATGATCGAGGAGCCGCCGTAGGACACGAACGGCAGCGGCAGGCCGATGACCGGCAGCAGTCCGGTGACGACGCCGATGTTGATTCCGGCCTGGCCGATGATGAGGGCGAAGAAGCCGGCGGTGGCGACCTGGACCATGAGGCTGTTCGAGCGCATCACCACGCGCACCATGCCGTATCCGAGGACGGCGAAGATGAGGATGACGACGAGGGTGCCGACGAGCCCCAGTTCCTCACCGATGATGGCGAAGATGAAGTCGTTGTGGGCTTCGGGCAGCCAGGACCATTTCTCACGGCTGGCGCCGAGTCCGACTCCCAGCCATCCGCCCGATGCCAGGGAGAACAGTCCGTGGTTGGACTGCCAGGCTTGGCCCATGGTGTCCGCTGCGCTCTGATCGGCGTGCCCGGTGAGCATCGCCTGGATGCGGTCGAGGCGGTTCTGGGAGCTGAGGACGAAGAAGGTGACGGCTGCGACCAGCACGCTGCCCAGCATCATGAAGTACTTCATCGGGAATCCGCCGACGAAGAGACAGACGGACGCCATGGCCATGATGACGAGTCCGGTGCCGAGGTCGTTGCCGGCGACGACGAGTCCGGCGGCAGCGAGGACACCGGGGACGATCGGGATCATGGCGTGGCCGAAGGTGTTCATCTTCCCGGCCTTCTTGGCGAGTATGAAGCCGAGCCACAGGGCGAGGGCGACCTTGAGGAACTCCGAGGGCTGGATCTGGAATCCGCCGAAGCCGATCCAGTTCGCATTGCCCTTCGTCTCTTTGCCGAGTCCTGGCGCGAAGACCAGAGCCTGCATGAAGAGTCCGCCGAGGATCGCGAACCACGCGGTCCGCTTCCAGAACTGCAGAGACATCCTGCTCGCCGCAAACATGATGACGAGGCCGACCCCGGCGAACATGGCCTGCTTGTTGAAGTAGGCGAACGAGGAGCCTGCTCCCCCGTCGTAGGAGGTGATCGATGAGGCGGAGAGCACCATGACCAGGCCCAGTCCCGTGAGCAGCACGACGCAGACGAGGATGAGGAAGTAGGTCGTCAGCGGATGAGCGGAGAGGCTGGCGATGTCACCGCGCAGATGATTCCAGGCGTTCCTGATCACCGAGGCGGGCTTCTGAGTGCTCTTGCTGGAGGCGCTCTTGCCGGGGGCGCTCTTCGCGGAGGCTCTCGCTGACTTCGTCACCGGCTTCTTCGCGCCTGCGGCCTTGGCCGCGGTGCCGCGCGAGACAGGTTTCGACGTGCCGGTGGCTGTCGGTCGTCTGACTGCGGTCTTCTTCGCCGAGGCGGATTTCGTGGCAGACGCTTTCGAGGCAGACACGGTGGTGCCGGGCTTCGCGGCAGGTGCCTTCGTGGCGGTCTTCACGCCCGATGGCTTCGTCGCAGCCGTCGCTCCGGCGTTCTGCGGCCGCGTCGGAGCGGAGGCGGAAACACTCGTCTTCGCTTGCTTGCGGCGGCGACGTTCATCCGCCTTCGCGGTGGTCTGCCGTCCCATCTCAGCGCTCCAGGAGCGTGTTGACGGCCTCGGTGAACAGTTCGCCGCGAGTGTTGTAGTTGAGGAACTGGTCCATGCTCGCGGCAGCGGGTGCCAGGAGAACCGTGTCTCCGGATTCGGCCAGCTGTGCGGCGGCGTCGACGGCGGCAGCGGCGACGGCCTCTCCGCGGCGCTTCGGGACTCCGGAGTCCACGGCCAGGGCCGGTTCGATCCTCACGACCTCGAGGTCGGGGATGGTCGCGGCGATGGCCTCGCGGAAGGCCGAGTCGTCTTCGCCGATGAGCACGAGTGCTTTCAGTCGGTCGCGGTGGTCGGCGAACAGCGAAGTGAAGTCGGCGCCCTTGGGCAGTCCCCCGGCGATCCAGATGATCGAGTCGAAGGCGGCCAGGGAGGCATTCGCGGCGTGCGTGTTCGTCGCCTTCGAATCGTCGACCCAGCGGATGCCGTCCGCTTCGGCGACGGTGACCATGCGGTGTGCGCCGAGCGAGTGGCTGCGCAGTCCTGCGGAGATCGCCTGACCGGGCACGTCGATTGCGCGCGCCAGGCAGGCGGCGGCCAGTGCATTGGCGATCTGGTGCGGGGCGGGTCGCGAACCTGCGACTCCGGTGGCGGCTGCCACATCGTCGAGGGAGGCGAGTTCTGCGGCCGATGAGTAGCGCTGCGGGATGAAGGCCCGGTCGACCAGCAGGTCCTCGACGACGCCGAGTTCGCCGGGGTGAGGTACGCCGCCGGTGAAGCCGATGGCCTTGGCCCCTTCGATGACGTCGGCGTCCTCGACCATGTGCAGAGTCACTTCGTCGGCGCTGTTGTACACGCAGGCGAGCTTCGCATTGTGGAAGATCTTCGCCTTGTCCGCAACATAGGCTTCGGCGCTGCCGTGCCAGTCGAGGTGGTCGGGTGCGATGTTGAGGACTGCCGCGGCGTCGGCGCTCATCGACTCCTGCCAATGCAGCTGGAAGCTCGAGAGTTCGATCGCGAGGACTTCGAGTCCGGGTTCGAGCACCGCTTCGAGCAACGGAGTGCCGATGTTTCCGCAGGCCTTCGCCTTGAGTCCGGCGGCCAGCAGCATCGACTCGAGCATCGTGGTGGTCGTCGTCTTGCCGTTGGTGCCCGTGATGGCCAGCCATTTCGCGTCGTTGGTGCCGCGGATCCGCCACGCGAGTTCGACTTCGCCGATGACGGGGATACCGGCTTCCGCGGCCGCTGCGAGCACGGGCTGGTCGGGACGCCATCCGGGTGAGGTGACGACGAGGTCGAGTTCGCCTTCGGGCAGAGCCTCGACGTGTTCGGGTCCGCGTCGGATGTCGACGTCGAAGACCTCGAGGATCTGCGCCTTCTCGCTGACATCGGCGGTGGCGTCACCGTCGATGACGATGACGTCGGCTCCGCGTTCGCCGAGGTGGACGGCGGCGGGGAATCCGGTCACGCCGAGTCCGGTGACGAGGATGCGCAGTCCGGCCAGGGAGGAGCTCGGTCCGCTCAGCGCGGTCGGGATCTCCTTGGTAGCGGTGGGTTCATCAGCCAATGCGCGCCACCCAATCGGCGTAGAACAGGCAGATTCCGGCGATGACGAAGAGGGCCGCGATGATCCAGAATCTCACCACGATCGTCACTTCCGCCCAGCCCTTGAGCTCGAAGTGGTGTTGGAGCGGTGCCATGCGGAACACGCGTTTGCCGGTGGTCTTGAAGGACGCGACCTGAATGATCACCGACAGGGTGATGATGACGAAGAGTCCGCCGAGGACGATGAGCAGCAGTTCGGTGCGCGACATGATCGCCAGTCCGGCGAAGGCGCCGCCGATGGCCAGCGAACCGGTGTCGCCCATGAAGATCTTCGCGGGCGAGGTGTTGAACCACAGGAAGCCGAAGCAGGCTGCGGCCATGGCCCCGGCGACCATTGCGAGGTCGCGGGGGTCGCGCATGTAGTAGCAGGCGTTCGTGGCCTCGGACATGAGGTTGCAGTTCTGGGTCGACTGCCAGGTGCCGATGACGACATAGGCGGCGAAGACGACCACCGAGGCGCCCGCGGCCAGACCGTCGAGACCGTCGGTGAGGTTCACCGCGTTCGAAACGGCGGTGACGATGAGGTTCGCCCAGATGACGAACAGGATGAGGCCGAGGATCGCCGATCCGAACGCGAGGTCGAGGTTCGTGTCGCGGATGAACGAGATCTTCGTCGACGCAGGGGTCTCGCCGAAGGAGTTCGGGAACTGCAGGGCGAGGACGGCGAACGAGATTCCGACGAAGGCCTGGCCGATGAGCTTCGGCACCGGACGCAGACCCAGCGACCGCTGCTTCTTGATCTTGATGAAGTCGTCGAGGAACCCGACGACTGCCAGACCCGCAGCCAGCCACAGGACGAGCAGACCCGATGCGGTGGGCACAGAACCGGTGAACAGGTGTCCGAGCAGGTAGGCGAGCACGGCGGCGCCGATGATGACGACACCGCCCATGGTCGGGGTACCGCGCTTCGTCGCGTGCGAGGTCGGACCGTCGTCACGGACGAACTGGCCGTACCCCTTCTTGACGAGCACCCGGATGAACAGCGGGGTGCCGACGAGGGCGAAGATGAGAGCCAGGCAGGCTGCGAGCAGTACGGCAATCATTGGGCCCCCGATACTCCGGCGATTTCGTCTCCCAGGTACCGCAGACCGGCGTCGCGGGAGGATTTGAACAGAACGATGTCGCCGGGAGCGAGTTCGGCGTTCAGGAGATCCTTGGCCTCGGACGCGGTGGCGACCCAGGCCGCCTCGTTGCCCCAGGAGCCCTCGAGGTTCGCAGCGTTGAAGATCGGCTTGGCGCCCTCTCCCACGACGATGGTGCGAGTGATATTGAGGCGCACGACGAGCTCGCCGATGGCCGAGTGCGCGGACACCGATTCGTCACCGAGTTCGAGCATCTCGCCGAGCACGGCGAAGGTGCGTCGCGGGCTGGTCTCCTCGTCGCCGCGGCCCATCGAGGCCAGGGTCTTCAGCGAGGCCCGCATGGATTCGGGGTTCGCATTATAGGCGTCATTGAGCACTGTCACGCCCGACGGCGAATCGATGAGCTCCATCCGCCAGCGGCTGGCCGCCGAGGAGGTCGACAGAGTCGTGACGATCGACTTCGTCGTGACTCCGCAGGCGTGGGCGATGGCAGCTGCCGCCAGAGCGTTGCCGACGTGGTGTTCGCCGATGAGCGCCAGGCGCACATCCCGCGGCTCCTCACCGGGCAGGGTGAGGGTGAACGTCGGGTGGCCGGAGGAATCCGTGGACACTGAGGTGCCGCGCACGACGCGGTCGTCTTCTCCGACCCACTCGGGCAGGGACTCGCGCTGTGAGAACCACAGCGTGGACACGTCGGGGGCGAGGACCTCGCGCATCGCGGACACGCGGGTGTCGTCGGCGTTGAGCACGGCGGTGGACCCGGCGGTCAGGGACTCGACGAGTTCGGCCTTGGCCCGAGCGGTGTTCTCGATCGAACCGAAGACTCCGGAGTGGGCGGTGCCCACGGCGAGCTCGACGGCGATATCGGGTCGGATGAGGCTGGTCAGGTAGGCGAGGTTGCCGATCGACCGGGCTCCCATCTCGAGGACGAGGAAGCGGGTGGACTCGACCGCCCGCAGCGCCGTCAGCGGAACACCGACCTCGTTGTTGTACGAGTTCGGCGGCCACACGGTCTCGGCCTCCCCGGAGAGGAGATCGGCGGCGAGGTCCTTCACCGTGGTCTTGCCCACGGATCCGGTGATCGCGATGACGGTGAGCTCACCGTCTGCGCGCAGGCCTTCGATGCTGTGCTTGGCCAGCTGGCCGAGCGCTTCGGTGGCATCGGCGACGACGACGACCGGCAGCGGTTCGTCGTCGAGGGTGGGGACGGATTCGCCGATGATCAGGGCCGCTCCCGCCTCGACGGCGGCGGCGGCGAATTCGATGCCGTCGAAGCTCTCGCCTCGGCGGGCGACGTAGATATCGCCGGGTCCGACTTCTCTCGAGTCGGTCACCACACCGGCGGTCAATGGGATCTCGGGGTCGATGCCGTACAACTCGCCGCTCAGGGCGGTTGCGATTTCGGCTGCAGTCAGTCGCTTCATATCATCTGTGAACTTTACCTGGTTGTTCGCCGCCCAGTCGCATGGACAGCGCTGAGCGTGTCCTGGCCCGGTCGTCGAAATCGGTGACCGTGGTGCCCACGGTCTGGCCTGTCTCATGCCCCTTGCCCGCGATCAGCACGGTCGCGCGGGGGTCTGCTTCCGCAATCGCCTCATCGATGGCGGCACCGCGATCGGGCACCTCGATGATCTTTTTCACACGGGCGCGGCCCGCATCCACCTCGGCGTCGATTCCCTGCCTGATGGCGGCGCGGATGGTGTCGGGATCCTCGGTGCGGGGATTGTCGTCGGTGAGAACGATCACATCGGCCTCACGTGCCGCAGCCTGTCCCATTCCGAAGCGTTTGCCGCGGTCACGGTCGCCTCCGGCTCCGAAGACGATGATGAGCTCATCGGAATCAGCGTGCAGGGTCGCCAAGGCCTTCGCGATCGCGTCGGGGGTGTGCGAATAGTCGACGATGGCCCGCGGCAGCAGCTCAGGGGGTGATTCCTCGAGGGCGCGAGGTCCGAGGACGTCGATGATCTCCATCCGTCCGGGCACCGTGGCCATGAAGCTGCGACCGATCGCGTCGATCTCTGCCGCGGGGATGCCCGATTCGATGAGCATCGAGGCCGCCAGGGCAGTGTTCGTGACGTTGAAGTCGCCGGGCAGCGGTGAGCGCAGGCGGATGCTCTGCCCGTCGTCGAGGTGGAGGACGAAGTCCGCCTCACCCGGGGTGTGTTCGATGCGCCACTGGCTGCGGTCGTCGCGTCCCAAGGTGCGCACCGGCACCTGTGCGGCCTCCGTCATCCGCTCGCCCCATTCGTCTTCGATGACGATGACTGCCTTGTCGGAGAACGTGCGTGTGAACAGCTGCGCCTTGGCCTCGAAGTACTCCTCCATCGTGTTGTGGAAGTCGAGGTGGTCTTGGGACAGGTTCGTGAATCCTGCGACGTTGAAGTGCGCCCCGTCGACGCGGTGCTGGCTGAGCGCGTGGGAGGAGACCTCCATCGAGCAGGTGTCGACCTCGGCCGTACGCATCTTCGCGAACAGGGCGTGCAGTTCGGGAGCTTCAGGTGTCGTTCGCACACTGGGCACGGTGTCGCCGGCGATGAGGATGGCGACCGTGCCGATCACGGCGGTGCGGTGGCCCAGCGCCGCGAGCATTCCGTCGGCCAGGTAGGTCGTCGTCGTCTTCCCGTTCGTTCCGGTGATTCCGATGAGATCCGGCACCGAGGTGGTCCCGTAGACGGCGGCGGAGACGAACCCGAGCACGGCGCGGGGTGCTTCGACGATGAGTGCGGTGACTCCGCCGAGCAGCTCCCTGTCGGATTCGTCCGTGCTGAGGGCATCCGAGATGAGCTGCCAGCCGGCGTCATCGGTGAGGATGGCAGTCACGCCAGCGCGGATCAGGTCGGGGGCGAACTTCGCACCGTGGACGTTCGCTCCCGGCAGGGCAGCGTAGAGCTGTCCGGGTGAGACCGCTCGCGAGTCATGGGAGACTCCGGTGACCTCTGTCTCGGGGTCTCCGTGGAGGGTGCCGGGTGCGATCGGCAGCAGCTGTGAAAAACGCATCATTTCCATTCTCGCGCAGGCAGGTCGGGCTTCTGCGTCGACGGTGGGATCTTCAGATGCCGCATGGCGAAGCCCGCGACGTCGGAGAAGACGGGGGCAGCGGCCTGTCCACCGTAGTAGCCGTTGCGTGGCCGCTGCAAAGTCACGGAGATCGCGAGCTCGGGGTCTTCGGCGGGCAGGACGCCGACGAAGGAAGCCGTGTATCCGTCGTAGCCTCCGCCTTCGGCAGCCGGTGCCTGTGCGGTGCCGGTCTTGCCGGCGACTCGGTAGCCCGAGACCTGGGCGGACTTGCCTGTGCCTTCGGCGACGACGCCCTCGAGCATCCGCAGGGTCTCGTCGGCGGCTTTCTCGCTGACGACGCGCTGCTTCTCTCCGGCCGGGGTCGAGATCGTACGTCCCTTCGGTGAGACCATGCCGTCGACCAGTCGCGACGGGACGTGGACTCCCCCGTTGGCGATGGTGGAGATGACGTCGGTGGTCTGGATCGCGTTCGCGGCCACACCCTGGCCGAACATCACGGTGTACTTCGTGCGTCCGTCCCACTCCTCGTACGGGTGCAGGATGCCTGAGGTCTCGGCGGGGAAACCAATGGCTGACTTCGAACCGAAGCCGAACTTCTTCATGTACTCATAACGCTGTGCCTCGGTGAGTTCCTTGCCGGCGAGGATGGTGCCGGTGTTCGAGGACTGGGCGAGGATTCCGGCGAAGGTGAGCTTCTCGTCGGGGTGTTCGTGGGAGTCGCGGAACTCTTCGTCGTTCGGCGCCTTCCACTTGTCAGGGACGGTGAATTCCTGTTCCGGAGTGACGAGTCCCTTGTCGAGCAGTGCGGCGGCGGTGACCATCTTCGCGGTCGAACCGGGTTCGAACATGTCGGTGAAGATGCGCGAGCCGCGGTCGGGTCCGTCGACCTTGCCTGGAGAGTTCGGGTCGACACTGGGAGCATCGGCGGCGGTGATGATGCGTCCGGTCTTGATCTCTTTGATGACGATCGACGCGGACTCGGCTTCGTGCTTCTTCCGCTGCTCTTCGATGGCCTGCTGAGCGTAGTACTGCATCGCGGGATCGATCGTCGTCTGCAGGCCTTCGCCGTCGACGGCGTCCTTCATGTTGTTGTCGCCGAGCGGAATGATCTCTCCGCGCGCACCGCGTTCGTACTGCTGCTGCCCGTCCTTGCCAGACAGCTGTTCGTCATAGGCCTTCTCCAGTCCGGCCTGGGCCGTGCCGTCCGAGCTGAGGAAGCCGACGAGGTTGCCGGCGACTCCGCCGGCGGGGTACGAACGCACGGCGTATTCTTCAGCGGAGATGCCGAGGACTTCGAGGTCCTTCACCTCACGCCAGGTCTCCGAAGTCAGGCCCTTGGCGACGGGGTTCCAGCGCTTGTCGCCGACGAGTTTCGGGTAGAGCAGACCTGGGTCGGTGTTGAGCGGCTTCGACAGGGCTTCGGCTGCGCCCCAGGCGCCGACGAGTTTGCCGTCGACTTCGTACTGGGCGACGTTCTGCTGGTCGACGACGAGCTGGTAGCGGGAGACGCTGTCGGCGAGCACGGTGCCGTCGGAGGCCAGGATCTGTCCGCGATCGGCGGGCAGGGTCTGAGTGACGAGGCGGTTCGACAGCGCTTTCTCCGCCAGCTTCATCGAATCCATGCCCTGGATCGACACGAGCCTGCAGGCGGTGATGAGGAGAGCGAGGACCGACAGTGCGGCGATGATGCCCATCCGCCAGCGCAGATTGGGGCCATCGCCCTTGCGCTTCCTCTTCAGTCGGGTCTTGGCTGAGCCCATTGCTCCGTCCTCGGTCCTTGGTGTGATCGGCGAATGTTTCGGTCAGGCCGTTCCCTGGTCCCGGTGAGCTCGGACTACTTCGGCGCCTCCTGGCTGGGAGCCGCCACGTCCTGGCTCGGGCTGCCCCCGACGACCGGGAGCTTCTCATCCGATCGTAGATTGGGTCGGAGGTCATCACGTGTATCGGCACGCGGGCCGGGCACCACTGTGGGCTCTTTCTCACCGCTGACGTCGATTCCGGGGGCGTCGATCATCTTCCCGGTCTTCGCATCGAGGAATTCCGGTGAGGAGTCGCGGACGAGGCCGAGCTCTTCGGCGGCCAGTGAGATGTTCTGTGGGGACTCGCGGTACGAGTTGTCCTCGACGAGGCGGTCCTTCTGTTCGGCCAGGGCTTCCTTCTCGCTCGTCAGCTGGTCGACCTTGTAGGAGGTGTTCGCGACGAAGATGTTGAGCAGGAGCACGGCCACGAGGGTGGCGAGGAGGATCCCCACGCACAGCATCGAAAACGGCAGACGGGACTTGGGCAGTTCGAACTTGAGCAGCCGCAGCTTCGCCCCGCCCTGCTGACCACCGGCCTCTTCGAGCCGGCGGGAGCGTTCGGTGAAGTGGGGCTGACCGGCGGTCGCCTGGGAATTCCTCACGATCGTGCCTCCCTGATCTTCTGCACTGCCCGCAGCCGGACGCTCGCCGCCCGCGGATTGTTCTCTGCTTCGTTCTCATCAGCCATTTCGGCGCCTCGGATGATCTCCTTCAGCCAGGGCTGGTGCTCTTCGGGCACGACCGGCAGGTCCGGCGGTGCCGAGGAGGTTGTGGCCGCCCGGAAGGTCTTCTTCACGATCGTGTCCTCCAGCGACTGGTAGGACTCGATGACGGCCACTCCCCCGAGGTGCAGCGCTTCCAGTGCCGCCGGCAGTGCGGTGCGCAGCACTCCGAGTTCGTCGTTGACCTCGATGCGCAGGGCCTGGAAGGTGCGTTTGGCGGGGTGGGACTTCTTCTTCGTCTGCGGGATGACTCGCGAGAGCATGGCTGCGAGCTGATCCGAGGTCTCCCATGGGGTGTCGGCCCGGTCGGTGACGATGATCTTCGCGATCTTGCCGGCCAGCTTCTCCTCGCCGTATTCGCGGAGGATGCGGCGCAGCTCGGATTCGGAGTAGGTCGCGAGTACCTTCGCGGCGGTGAGTTCCTGGGTGCGGTCCATGCGCATGTCGAGAGGCGCTGGCCGGGAGTAGGAGAATCCGCGTTCGTCTTCGTCGAGCTGCAGGGAGGACACTCCCAGGTCGAGCAGGATCGCGCTGATCTCGTCGATGCCGAGGTCGGCGAGGACGTCTGGAAGCTCGTCATCGACGGCGTGGACGATGTCGATGCGGTCAGCGAAGGGGGCCAGACGTTCGGTGGCAATGTCGATGGCCTGCAGGTCACGGTCGATGCCGACGAGGTGGACATCGTCGAAGGCCGTGAGCACCGCCTCGGCGTGCCCGCCCATTCCCAGGGTGCCGTCGACGACGACCGGGGTGATTCCGGCCTCCCGTGCGGCTTCGACTCCGACGCCGATGAGTTCGACCACGCGCGTCAGGAGCACCGGTACGTGCTGAGCTGTCATTCGTGGGTCCTTCATACGGGGGTGGTCGGAGGTGCGCTGCTGGAGCCAGAACCTTGACCGCCGTGGCCCTGCCACCGGGGAAGTGTGTCAGGACGTCCGAGCTTCGGAAACGGGGAAGTTCCCCGAAACTCGAGCACGGCGGGCAAGGATCAAACCCGAGCAGAATCAGATCACTCCGGGAATCACCTCCTCTTCGCGTTCGGCGAAGGCCTGCTGAGCGCCGACGAGGTAGTCCTCCCAGGTCGGTGCATCCCAGATCTCGACTCGGTTGCCCATGCCGATCACTGCGACTTCCCGATCAAGTGATGCGTACTGCCGCAATATGTTCGGGACCGTGATGCGTCCCTGTTTGTCCGGTTGATCCGCAAATGCCGCCGACAGGAACACGCGCTGGTAGTCGCGGGCTTCCTTATTCGTCTTCGGCGCGTTCTGGATTCGCGCGTGCTCGGCTTCGAACTCCGTGGTGGGGAACAGGGTGAGGCAGTTCTCCTGGCCACGGGTCAGAACGAGTCCGGGCGACAGCTCCTCGCGGAACTTTGCGGGCAGGATGAGGCGACCTTTGTCATCGAGCTTCTGCATATGAGTGCCCAAGAACATGTCGTCTCACCCCTTTCGAAACCCTTCGGCTCCGATAGCAACCACAGTACTCCACTTCCCTCCACGTATTCCAGCTTTTTGACCCACCGATGCTCCGAACCCATCGTTTTCCCAGGTCAGATAGGTGGAGGAAAGTGGGGAAAATTTCCCAGAGGCGCGTCGCTGGAGTGTCGGAAGCACGGAAATCGGCGCGTTCACGGTGGGGGTGGGTCGCCTCGGCGAGAACACGGAAAACAGCGGAGATCCGCGAGAATCCGCGGATCTCACACGATCACCGCGCCGAGGTGGAGGCAAGTGGGGAGGAAAGTGGAGGGTCCGCGTGGAGGAAAGTGGGGAGGAGGGTAGGGAGTGGAGTGGGGGCCGCCTCGGGGAGGGAAAGGGAGTGGGGAGGAACAGGGAGTGACGAATCTGAAAGAAGCTCGTGTGGCTGGGGTGCCGGCTTTAGGGGACAATGGAAGGTATGTCGACCAGCCAAGAAGGTACACAGACCAATTCCGTGATCGGCGCCGAACACATCGAGTGGGTGCAGAATCTGACCTCACGGGCACGCACAGCGATGAACTCGGTCCTCGAAGGCAAGGATGAGGCCGTCGGGCTCTCGCTCATTGCGCTGCTCGCCGGCGGACACGTCCTCCTCGAAGACGTCCCCGGCGTCGGCAAGACCCTGCTGGCCCGCGCCATGGGCAAGGTCGTCGACGGCTCAGTGCGCCGCATCCAGTTCACTCCGGATCTGCTGCCCACCGACGTCGTGGGCGTGAACCTGTTCAACCAGGAGACTCGTCACTTCGAGTTCCGGCAGGGCCCGGTGTTCGCGAACATCGTCATCGCCGATGAGATCAACCGTGCGTCCCCGAAGACGCAGTCGGCGATGCTCGAGTGCATGGCCGAAGGTCAGGCGACGATCGACGGGCAGACCTATCCGATGCCCACACCATTCATCGTCGTCGCGACTCAGAACCCGATCGACATGGAGGGCACCTACGCTCTGCCGGAGGCGCAGCGTGACCGCTTCCTCACACGCATCTCGCTCGGCTACCCGGCCACCGCCGATGAGGTCGATCTGCTGGACAACCAGATCCAGAACGACCCGCTGGAAACGGCGACGGCAGTGACGAACCTCGAGCAGATCACTCAGGCGCGCACCATCGTCCGCCACGTGTCTGCGAGCAAGGCGCTGCGCGAATACATCGTGGCGATCCTCCATGCCACGCGCAACGATCAGGCGATCCTGCTCGGCAGCTCCCCTCGCGGTGGTGTCCACCTGCTGCGTGCGGCGAAGGCTCGTGCCGCCCTGTCCGGGCGCACCTTCGTCACTCCCGACGATGTGCAGGCCCTTGCCCCGTACATCCTCGCCCACCGCATCATCCCCCGCGACGGCGACGACGCAGACCTCGCAGCCGACCTCATCGGCCGAGTGCTGTCCCGCGTGCCCGTCTCGACGAACCAGTGACCGCATGCGACTGAGCACTTCGGGCATCATCTTCGTCCTTGCCGGGGCGGCCCTGATCATCGCGGCCTACCGCTTCGCGCTGCCCGGCCTGCTGCCGGCCGGTCTGCTGCTACTTGGGCTGGTTCTGCTCTCGGCGCTGCTCATCCTCTGGGGCACCCGTCGGGTGTCGATCGCGATGAGCACGAACCTCCACGAGGTGGCGCTGTCTCCCTCGGGAGACCGTTACCCTCTGGCTGCCGAGGGCAAAGAGGTCGAACTGCAGGCGAGCGTGACCAATATCGGCCAGCTCGCGATTCCTGCCGCGACCATCGACTTCGTTCCGGCCGAGGGCTTCGGCGATTCCACCTCCGGCGATGTTCCGGCTCTGGCCCATGGGGCTTCGCAGACGGTGCTGACGTCCTTCACCCCCAACCGACGTGGTGTCTCCGGGATCGAATCGGTCCTCATCACGGTCTTCGGTCCCTTCGGCCTGGTGAAGATGAAGAAGAAGGTCCACGGGGCGTTCCCCGTCGCCGTGTCCGTGCCGATTCTGCCTGCGCGAATTCCGCAGGATTCGTCGATCCGGCCGGCCCGCCTCGATGACGGCAAGGTCCGCACCGGTCACACCACCCGCGACTTCCACACACGTGAATACGTCCCCGGCGATGATCTGCGGCATGTGCATTGGCCCTCGACGGCGAAGTCCGGCGAGCTCATGGTCCGGCACGAAGCCGATGAGGAGACGCTCTACTCGCTCATCCTCATCGACCTCGTCGCCGATGAGGGCGCCGAAGAGCCGAGCGATCTCGAGATCGAATTCCTGCTGGCCGCGGCGACCGCCGCAGGCACCGCGTTCCTCCGGGCCGACTACGAGGTCAATGTCGTCGCTCCCGGACACCAGATCAGATTCAAAGGAGCCCGCGAGATCGACAAGCTGCGTCTGCTCTCCGCCCTCGTGCGTCCGGGCAGAGTCGAACTGCCCTCGCACGACAACCCGAATCACATCGTCATCTGCTCCGTCGGTGATCAGCGCGGGCAGGAGCTGGCCTCGCACTTCTCCCGTCGCGTGCCGGTGACTCTGCGCACCCTCAGCGAGATCGACGACCTGACGATGCTCGGCCTCAGTGAGGACCTGCCAGAATCGTGGACGACCTTCGAATCCAAGCGCTCGGGCAGTGGCACCGGTCGGGCCTCGGCCGAGCCCGGGCCGGGTACTGCCGGTGCTGCCTCCGCAGCTCCGGGTGCCGCGAGCTCGGCTCCGCAGGGGGTGCGCCGATGAGTCTCGATACTCCTGACACCCGTCCGCGCGGAGCCGATTCCAGGCCTCCGGCGCAGGACGAATCGGCACCTGTGACGACGAACGATGAGCGTCCGAGCACGGGCTGGCTCGAAGCGTTCGTCGTCTTCATCGCCATGGCCCTGACCGCTGTCGCCGTGTCGGCGGTGTTCAAGGACTTCGCCTGGCTGCCGCCTGTGCTCGTCTCCGTCGCCGTGGTCGTCGTCATCGGTGCCGTGTTCCGCACCGTTCCGGTGCTGCGTTCGACCGGAACCGCGGTCATCGCGCAGTGCGTGGCCGGTCTCATCGCCGTCTTCGTCGTCTGTGCCGGGGATTCGCTGCTGCTCGGGTTCATCCCGTCCGGTCAGTCCTTCGGTACGGTGATCGACCTGCTCTCCGAGGGCGTCACCGACCTCTATGAGACCGCTCCCCCGGCCGCGAGTACACCGGGCTTCATCGCGATGCTCACGATCGCCTTCACTCTCATCACGATCCTCATCGACGGTCTCGTCTCGGATCTGCGGGCGCCGAAGGTCGGCGGTGTGCTGCTGCTCGTGCTGTGGATGATCCCCGTCTACTTCGCCGCTCAGGAAGTGAAGTGGTGGCATGTGGTCGCGATCCTCGCGGCGTTCCTGCTGCTCATGCTCAGCCCTTATCTGCCCGCCACCCGGTGGCGCGGAGGGATGACGGCGGTCCTGGCCGGAGCTCTGGCGCTGGCGATCGGCATCGCACTGCCCCTTCTGCTGCCGCCGGTGCCGACATTGCCTGATCGGGCGTCGAAGGGCCAGGGCGATCTGACGGTGACGAACCCGTTCCTCAACCTGCGCCAGAACCTCGGCGATCGTGACGATTCGACGCTGTTCAGCTACCAGACGACGGCGAAGGAAACGGATCCGATCCGATTGACCTCGATCGATGACTTCGACGGGGAGAACTGGGCGCCGAGCCCGTTCAGCCTCGATCCCTTCGCGATCGCCGCCGACGGCATGCCGTGGCCCGAGGGGATGCCGCGGGACAAGAACTTCAATGAGGAGACGATCAGCGTCGCTGTCAGCGACAAGTACGATCAGCAGTATCTGCCGTCTCCCTATGCTCCGCAGCAGCCGAAGGACCTCGACCGTAGGTGGATCTTCGACGAGAAGACTCTGACAGTCGTGGGCAACGGCCAGAAGACCGGTGGGCTGCAGTACTCGATGGACTATCTGTCCCCGAATCCCGATGTCAAGGATCTGCAGTCGGCGACTCCGGTCTCCGAGAGTGACTTCGAGACCGAACTCGCCGTCCCCGATTCTCTGCCGAGCCGCGTGAAGGAGACCGCGGAGAGAGTCACGGCCGATGCCGACAACCAGTGGGAGGCCGCAGTCCTGCTGCAGGCGTACTTCCGCGGCGGCGACTTCGAGTATTCGCTCGATGCTCCCGAACGGGCCAGCGGCGATGCGATCTCGGACTTCCTGGCCGATAAGAAGGGCTACTGCGTCCAGTTCTCCTCGGCCATGACGATCATGGCTCGGACGATGGGTATCCCAGCGCGCATCGGCGTCGGATACGCCGGCGCGGATCAGGGTGAGGACGGCTATGACGTGAGCATGCAGGATTCGCATGCTTGGCCGGAGCTGTACTTCGAAGGCGCCGGTTGGGTGCGCTTCGAGCCCACCCCCGGTGGTCCTGCCGGCGATCCGCCGAAGTGGACCCTTGCCGATGGAGCCGACCAGCAGAAGGACGACGACGAGTCGGAGTCGGCGAGCCCGAGCGAAGAGCCCACCGAATCAGCGTCGCCGACCGGTGGCGCCGACGAGCCCACCGAGGAGGAGACGAGCACTCAGGCCGCTGAGCCTGCCGGTTCGAACCTCAGCACGGTCTTCGGCATTGTAGTGATCGTGCTCGTCCTGCTGCTGCTCGTCGCGCTGCCGGCGATCTGGCGTTCGATCCTGCGGTCGCGCAGGACGAAGGATCCGCACGATCTCGAAGCCGTGTGGACCGAGGTGCGCGCTCTGGCCACCGACTACGGGCAGAGCCTGGATTCGAGTCGGACGCTGCGCTTCAACGAACTCGTGCTCTCCGGTGCCGTGCCGGCGGCCGGTGCTGCTGGGGCTGCCGGCGGCGCTGCGGGGGACGGCGCCGATTCCACGGATGCCACGAGCTCGACCGGTGCTGATGCTGGCTCCACTGCGCCCGAGGTCGACCCGAACACGGGTGAACCCGTGCGCAAGTCCGCCGCCGAGGCGGCCGCCGGTTCCGGTGCCACCGGAGCGAGTGCGGGAGCAGCCGGTTCCTCGGCGTTCGATCGTTCGGATGAACGACTGCGGCGTCTGAGCAGCCCGGCCCCGTCCGGACCGAGCGAATCGGGCCAAGATGATTCGGCCCTGGGAGCGTTCGTCGATGCTCTCGAAGCCCAGCGCTACGGTGCCGCACCCGCGTCTCTCGACGACTCCGAGGTGAGTGCACTCGTCGACGAGGTGAAGACGGACCTGTCGGAGCGAGCCACGCCGGGCAGTCGGATCTCCGCGAAGATCTGGCCGGCCAGCCTGTTCAATCGTCCGAAATGATGGTCTGACGCTGCTGGTCGAATTGACAGTGGTCAAAGTGCAAGAGGCGGTCCTACGGGGCCGCCTCTTCGCTGTCTGGGTGCAATCGTGGCGCTCCTCAGTCAGCTCCCGAGTGCCCGCCTCTCAGCTAGCTCTCGCGAGCCCGCTTCGCGTTCTCTCGGTCGAGTGCAGCCAGGGCGATCAGTCCGCGTATGGCGGCGACGGCTTTCATCAGCGGGTGTTCTCCGAACCGATAGTCTCCTCCGGGGACAAGCCGACGTGCCAGGTCCGGGCGCATCTGCCACAGGTGATCTCGGGCTTTCTCCGCATGGTGGGAGTTCGAGACGATGCTGATCGTCGTGAAGGGGGTGAGTTCGCGGTCGATGAGCGGGATCGCGTTGGCGATGTTCTCCCACGTCGTCGTGCTCTGATCCTCCACCAGTGATCTGCCGGTGAAGCCGAGTTCCTCTCGGGCGAAGCGATCGAGGATGGCCGCCTCCGACGTTCTGCCCGTGACGGCTCCCCCGCAGAAGATGAGGAGGGCCGAACGCGCCATCGGATCGATCGAGCGCAGACCGGCACGGGCACGGAACCGGTTGATTCCGTTCGGTCGCTCCCCGCGATTGCCGTATCCGAGGACGACGATGATCTGATCGCTGTCCTTCGCTGTCAGTGTCCCGGTGCCAGGGCTCGAGCATGGATCGCTCCAAGGTCGGCGTCCACGGGCGACGTCGTGGTCTCCCAGACGTTTGTAGCTCGATCTCCAGTGGGCCGCCTCGGCGAAGGCGAAGATGCCGGCGAAGACGGCACCGGCGGTCACGAGCACTCGAGTGGGCATTGAAAAAGGCACCCTCATATCGAGAGTGCCTTGATCGTGTCGAGCAGGATCATTCGCCGCGCTGGCGCTTCTCCCACCGGTCTTCCATTCGGCTCATGAAACCGGAGTTGCCCTTGCTGCTGGACTTCGAGTTGGCGTTCCGAGAATCGGTCTGTGTCGTGTGCACGTGGCCGGGACGGCTGAATGCCCAGTACATTCCGGTGACCATGAGGCCGAATCCGACGACACCGAGGGCGATCCACCATACAGAGCTGGAGACGAGCGAGATCGCGAGGATCGTCGCGGCCAGTCCAGCGAGAGCGATGAGGATGCCGAGGACGAAGCGTTTGGCGGAGAATCCGGGACCCGTGGCCGCGGCCTGGGTTTCCGAGATATTCCGGGCAAAACGAGGGTCTTCACTGCGCAGCTGCTTCTCCAGTTGATCCAACAGCTGCTGTTCGTGATCGGAGAGTGGCATCTCGAACCCCCGTTTCAATACTCAAGTCTTTAGCTCAATCATAGTCTCTGATGCCCGAAAAAACATCTTCGGGGGCCGTCTGGAGCCGGATTCCCACGGGGTCTTCAGACTGTGCTCCCGCTCACCCGTTCTCAGGCATCTGGGCGCTTGCGCAGAAGCGAGGCCTGCGAGATCGCTTCGCTGCCGAACCGACGGCGCACCTCGTCGAGGGCGACCTCGGCTTCGCGTCCCGAATGCTCCGGTTCGTCCAAGGTGGCCTGCCGTCCGGTGACGGCGAAGTCGCTGAGGCCGGCGGCCCGGACTCCGAGCAGCCTCACTCCCTGGGAGCGCTGTTCGCGCAGCTTGCGCAGCGCCGGGCGCAGTCCCTCGTACATCTCCCGGGCCAGATCCGTCGGAGCCGACAGGGTCACCGACCTCGACAGAGTCGTGAAATCGCCGAGGCGGTACTTCAGTCCGAGGCTCGTGGCCACCTTCCCCTCCGCGCGGACGCGGTACGCGACTTTGTCGGCCAGACGCAGCAGTTCGTGTTCGAGCACGGCGATGTCCCAGATGTCCTCGCCGAAGGTGTTCTCCGCACTGATCGTGTGTTCCTTGGCCTGATGGTCGAATCCGGAGGAGTCCTGGCCGTGGGCGGCCCGCCACAGCTGATGGCCGTGGGCGCCGAAGACGCGTGCGGCCCAGTCCTCGTCGACGGCGGCGAGATCGCCGATGAGTCGGATTCCGTAGCGGGAGAACCCTTCCTGCGTCTTCTCCCCCACTCCGGGCAGCGCCTCGATCGGCATCGGGTCGAGGAACTCCTGAGTCGCGGCCGCGGGCACGAGCAGCTGACCGTTCGGCTTCGCCCTCGTCGAGGCGAGTTTGGCCACGACCCGGCTGACGGCGATGCCGACCGAGGCACTCAGGCCGGTGCGTTCCTGGATCTGGGCACGCAGCTGCGTAGTGATCTCCACCGGGGAGCCCAGGCGACGCACAGCTCCGGAAACGTCGATGAAGGCTTCGTCGACGCTGACCTGGCGCACATCGGGGGTCACTTCGGCGACGAGGTCGAAGACTTGGCGGGAGTAGGAGGAATACAGGCCATGGGACGGTGGGATCACCTCGGCGAAGGGGCACAGGTTCATGGCCCGCGACATCGGCATCGCCGCATGCACTCCGAACTCGCGCGCTTCATAGCTGGCCGAGACGACGACACCGCGGCCGCTGCGCCCGCCGACGATGACGGGTCGGCCGACGAGGTGCGGACGGCTGAGCAGCTCCACGGAAACGAAGAACGAGTCCATGTCGAGGTGGAGCATGGTGGCACCGGAGTCGTCCGTGCCCAGTCGGCTCAGATCACCTCCGGATCGTGCCAGCTGCTTCCGACTCATCGCCTGCCCCTCGCGCTCGTTCCTTTCGGCTCCGCCGAACAGTCCAGGTACTCTTGAAGCATGGTATCGCGCACCGCTGTCATGACACTGCCCATCGTGGCCGCTCTCGCTCTTGCGGGATGCTCGGGAACAGGTGGAGACAAGGCCGAATCGACCCCTTCGGCGTCCCAGGAGAACTCGGCCTCCGCAGCCTCGACCGAGACCGAGTCCGCCTCGGCAGAAGCATCGACCGAGGCCACCGGCTCGGATCCCGATACTTCGAACGATGTGAAGGATCTGCCCGAGTACATCAAGCCGTACCCGGATTCAGAGGTGCTCTCGGCGTCGATCGTCAAGGCTCACAACGACAAAGATAAGAAGCTGCCCGAACAGGTCAGCCTCGTCGTGCGCGCCAAGGCCGACGCCAAGGACATCTTCGCCTTCTACGAAAAGGAGCTCGGCAAAGCCGACTTCGAACCCCTCGGCGAAGAGGTGAAGACGAAGAGCGCCCGCGTGGTCAATTTCAAGCACAAGGACAATGACAGCGTTCTCGTCGTCACGGTCGCCGAGGATTCCGAGGACAAGGCGAATTCGATCGTCACCGTCGGCGGAAACATCGGTTCATGACCTCGGACAGTTCTGTGACGCCCGGCGATACCTCCGGGTCCGCTTCGTCCTCTGCACCCTCGACGTCGGACAAGTCCGTCCCGACGGCCGATCCCGTCGCCGTTCCCGTCCTCATCGAGTCTCTCGATTCTCCGGAGGCCATCGCCGCCGAGGTGTCCGACCAGCTCGAGGCGTTCCTCGCCGAGAAGGCCGCCGAGTTCGAGGCGATCTCACCCGATGCGGCAGCGGTCGGCGAAGCCCTCATCGAGTTCACCCGCGGCGGCAAGAGGATCCGTCCCGTCCTGCTGTGGTGGGGCTTCCAGCTCGCCGGCGGCGACGTCCGCGCCGGCACGACGAGTGGAACCTCTGTCAGCCCTACGACAGGCACCTCTGCCAGCTCAGCGACCGGCACATCTGCCGATGTCGCCGTCGGCCTGGCTCAGGCAGCCGGATCGCTCGAACTGCTCCACGCTGCCGCGCTCATCCACGATGACGTCATCGACAATTCGGACACTCGCCGCGGTCGACCCGCCCTGCACCGACAGTTCGAAGCCCGCCATCAGGCTTCCGGCTTCCACGGCGACGGCGCCTCCTTCGGCGTCTCCGCCTCCATCGTCATCGGCGATATCTGCCTGGCCCTGAGCGAGGAGCTCTTCGAGCGATCGCAGGAAGCGCTGGGCGGCAACCGCATGGCCCGCGAGCTGCGCGGAACCGTGCGTCGCGATGTCATGGTCGGCCAGTACCTCGACGTGCTCGCCGAGGTCATCCCCCTCGACGACGACCGGATCGCCGATCGTGCGTGGGAAGTGCTGAGCTATAAGTCCGCGAAGTATTCGGTCGAGCAGCCGCTCCTCCTCGGCGCGGCCCTTGCGGGGGCGGATAGTCGACAGCTCGAGGAGATCTCCGGTTTCGGCCTCCCACTCGGCCAAGCGTTCCAGCTCCGCGACGATGTCCTCGGCATCGCAGGTGACCCCGAGGCCACGGGCAAACCCGCCGGTGACGACATCCGTGAAGGCAAACGGACCGTGCTCATCGCCGAGACCGCTGCCCGGATCTCGGCCGAGCAGCTCGAGATCCTCGCCTCACGGCTGGGAGATTCGAACCTCACCGACGCCGAAGTGGCCGAATGCGTCGACATGATCACGGACTCCGGCGGCCTCGCCGCCGTCGAATCCTTCATCGCAGACAAACACGCCCACGCAACGACGATCGTCGATACGTGGGCGAGAGCCGATTCGGGTGCAGTGTCAGCGGAAGGGTCGGCCGCCTCGGCGCGGGTGCACATCGGTTCGGCCGCTCAGGACAGACTCAAGGGATTCGCGAAAGCGCTGAGCTACCGATCCAGCTGAAACTGACGGAAATGAGCGCTGACGAATAAGCGCTCGGATCAGAACGCGAGGGCCTGAGCTCGGCGGCGCACTTCCTTCTTATTGCCTGCGCGCAACAGGTCGATGGGACGGCCGGGCAAGGTCTCGTCGTGGGTGAAGAGCCACACGATAGCTTCTTCGTAGTCGAATCCGGCGTCGAAGAGCGTGTGCAGGGTGCCTTTGAGCGGCTTGACGACCTCGCCGTCGATGAAGAATGCCAGCGGAACCCGCAGAACCTTCGGCGAGCCGATCTTGATTCCGCAGATGGCGCCGTCTTCGAGCAGCCTCCGCACTTGGGAGATGCCGAGTCCGGTGAGTTCTGCGATGTCGGGCAGCGGGGCCCAGTCCTTGACGAGTTCTTCGGTATTCACGCCCCCAAGCGTAGCAATATTCGGCAGAAACACCCCGCCATGCGGTGCCGAATGCTCGGGTCGCGCCCGCGTACTCGTTAGGCTGGGGACCGTAGCTTCCCCATTCGACATGAAGTCAACAGGTGACAGATGACACGACCGCGACGGCACAAGCCCGTCACCGCCGCTCCTGACATCCGCGCCGCCTCGAAAGTGAATTCGACCGGTCCGATCCCAGGAGCCGAACGGGTCGACCCCGAAAACGAATCCCCCACCGAGGTGTCCCCCACCACCGACTCCCCCGACGAGAACGCACCGTCTGCTGAAGAAGACTCGGCGGCAGAAGAAGACTCAGCATCTGCCGAGAACGCAGCGGCCGCGACCACCGGACCCCAGTGGATTTCGGGCACCGCGAGTGTGACCGTTCCCGTCACCCACGGCGGCCGCACCTACAAGGTCAAGCAGGGGGATACCCTCTATGGTGTGGCCAGCAAGCACGGCGTCTCCGTGCCCGCACTCGCCGAACTCAACCGCATCTCGCCGCGGCAGAATCTCCACCAGGGTCAGGTCCTGTCCCTGCCGGAGAAGAACGATCTGCCCGATGATGATCCCTCGCACGTCGTCGCCCCCGGCGAGACCCTGCAGGGAATCGCCGCGCGGCACGGAATCTCGCCCGCGACCCTGCGCCGGGCCAACGCTATGGGCGATGACTCGTTCATCAAAGTCGGCGAACTCCTTCTTCTCCGCCCATCGCAGGCCCGACCGCGTCGCACCGCTCCCGAAGCCCCGAGTGACATCCCCCGTGTCGCCGCCAGCGCGCAGGTCGAGGGCATCCGTCCCTCTGTGCTCCACGCGGCCCGGCTGAACAAATACACTCTGCTGCACCGTCGCCATCCCGCCCCGGCGCAGGCAAAGCTGCTCGTCGCGTCGCTCGCGCTCGAACTCGGCGCCGATCCTGCCCTCATGCAGGCTGTCGCGGCGCAGGAGTCCGGTTTCCAGCACACGACGGTCTCGGCCGGAAACGCGATCGGCATCATGCAGATCACTCCACGCTCCGGTCGCTGGGCGTCCGATATCGTCGGCCGTGGACTCGACCTTCTCGACATCGAGGACAATATCGTCGCCGGAACCGTCATCCTCGGCTGGCTCGTCGAAACCGCCGAGTCGGAGAACGAAGCCATCGCCGGCTACTACCAGGACCTGCGCTCGGTTCGCGCCGACGGACTGCTGTCGGAGACGAAGGCCTTCGTCCGCGGTGTCCAGCTGCAGCGTGCGCGTTTGGAGGAGGCCCTGTGACCGCTCGCCGAGATCCCCTCATCGGCACGGTGCTCAATGACCGCTACCGCATCGATGCCAAGATCGCCCGCGGCGGCATGGCCATGGTCTACCGCGGCACCGACCTGCGCCTCGACCGCGAGATCGCGATCAAGGTCATGCACGAGCACCTCATCTCCGATGACACCTTCGTCGAACGTTTCCGCCGGGAAGCGATCAACGCCGGTCGTCTCACCCACCCGAACCTCGTGGCCATCCACGATCAGGCTCGCGACGGCGATATCGTCTACCTCGTCATGGAGTACCTGCCGTCAGTGACTCTGCGCCGTGAGCTCAAGCACCGCGGCACCTTCACCCCCAGGCAGGCGATCGTCGTCCTCGACGCAATCCTCGCCGCGTTGGAGGCCGTGCATTCGACGGGCATTATCCACCGTGACCTCAAGCCCGACAATGTGCTCCTGGGCACCGATGGTCAGGTCAAGCTCGCCGACTTCGGTCTGGCGCGTGCCGTGACCACGGCGACGACGACGAAGACGCTGATCGGCACCGTCGGCTATGTCGCTCCCGAGCTCGTGACCAGGGCCGGAGCCGATGCGCGCACCGATCTGTACACGGTCGGCATCATGTTCTATGAGATGCTCACCGGCGCTCAGCCCTATACCGACGAAGTCCCGATCCAGGTCGCCTACCGTCACGTCCACGACACGGTTCCGCCGCCGTCGGACGTCGTTGCCCGCCTCAGCCCGCGCCTGGACGCGCTCGTGCTGTGGGCGACGTCGAAGGATCCCGAGGACCGTCCTGCCGATGCCGCCGAGTTCCGTCTGGCCCTGGCCGAAGCACGTGCGGAGATGAGCGAGGCCGAACTCGACCTCGGAGATCCGCAGATCGCGGCCGGTGAGCACTCCCCCGTGCTCACCGCGAGCATCGACCTTGGCGAGGAAGTCCCGAAGGAGAAGCGCTCCCGCACCGACGAGATCCCGTATCTCGAAGGCGAAGAGGACGACACCGAGGATGCCGACGAGACTGGTGCTCCAGACGATTCCGAAGATTCCGATGGAGACGACATCTCCGCCGAGGCGGCCGCCACGGATGATTCCGACGACGCGGATGCTGCCGACGAGGCTGACACTGACGACTCCGATGCTGACGATGGCAAGGACGACGCTGCCGGCGCAGCCACCATCGCTGCGTCCGGAGCCGGTGTGGCCGGTGCCGGTGCCGCAGCTGTCGCCGCCTCCGGTGCAAAAGATGACTCCACCGCCGCGTCTGCCTCCGACGACTCCGCAGATGCCGACGAATCGAACGATTCATCTGGCGAGGAGGACTCCGATGACGAGCAGGAATCGAAGGATTCGGAATCCGATCGCCACGACAAGGCCGCGGTCGTCGCCGGCTCCGCGGCCGCCTCGGCGGGGGCATCCCCTGCCAAACGACGCCGACGTCGAGTACTGACCGGACTCGTCGCCGTGGTCGCCGTCCTCGCCCTGGTCGCATGGTTCGTCGTGGCGAACCTCCCGGCTCCGACGTCCATCGTCCCCGGCGAACTGGCAGGCAAACCGGTCGAAGAGGTCACCTCGCAATTGGAGGACAACGACCTCAAGGCTGAGCCCAAGGAAGTCTTCGACGACAAGGTGCCCGCCGGCACCGTCATCGGCACCGAACCTGTCAGCGGTGCGGAGCTCGCCCCCGACTCATCCGTCACCGTCGTCGTGTCCAAGGGCGAGGAGAAGTTCGCGGTCCCGAAGCTCGAAGGCATGAGCCGGGACGAGGCAGAAGGCGCACTGAAGAAGGTCAATCTCGAGGTCGGCAAGGTCGACGAGGAGTTCAGCGACACAGTCGCCAAGGACACCGTCATCTCCGCTTCGCAGAAGCCCGGGAAGAAGCTGTCGAAGGGCGAGAAGATCGACCTCGTCGTCTCCAAGGGCGTCGCCCCGATCCCGGTGCCCAACGTCGAGGGACTGACCTTTGACGCAGCCTATGCGACCCTGGCCAAGCGCGGATTCCGCGTCGGCAAGGACGAGGTGTTCTCCGACGACGTGCCCAAGGGCAAGGTCGTCTCGCAGTTCCCGAAGAGCACCGAGTCGAAGCCCGCGAACTCGCTGATCATCGTCCGCGTGTCCAAGGGCAAGGAGAAGAAGGAAGACTCCGACTCGAAGGACGACAAGAAGGACGAGAAGAAGAAGGACGACGACAAGGACAAGAAGTCCGACGATAAGAAGGACGAGGACAAAGACAAGTAGGACTCATCTTGGCACCGGTGGTCAGACAAATCGTGTCAGTCAGACTAATGGTCGTCGCTCGTGACGAATGACTCGTCAGAGAAACGAACCTTGTCGCTCATACGAATGACTCGTCGCTTCTACAAATGCCGAGGGCTCCGCAGAGATTCTGCGGAGCCCTCGGCATTGTCGGTGGTGGCTGTTACTGACGGCGAGTGAGGTACTCGGCGACCTGGAACGCCATCTCCAGCGACTGATCGTGGTTGAGGCGCGGGTCGACGAGAGTCTCGTAGCGGCGACGCAGGCCTTCGTCGTCGATCTCCGTGGCTCCGCCCATGATCTCGGTGACGTCATCGCCGGTGAGTTCGATGTGCAGTCCGCCGGGGATCGTGCCTGCATCGCGGTGGGCGTTGAAGAATCCTTCGACCTCGGCCATGACGTCTTCGAAGCGGCGGGTCTTGTACCCGGTGTTCGAGGTGATCGTATTGCCGTGCATCGGGTCGCAGACCCAGGTCACGTGCGGCAGCCGATCGCCGATTCCCGCCAGCAGAGCCGGCAGCGATTCGCCGATCTGGCTTGCACCCATGCGGGTGACGAAGGTCAGACGGCCGGGTTCGGCGTCGGGGTCGAGCTTCTCGGCCAGGGCCAGAGCGTCGTCTGCGGTCGCCGTGGGTCCGAGCTTCACGCCGATGGGGTTGCGCACCTTCGACAGGAAGTCGACGTGAGCACCGTCGATCTCGCGGGTGCGCTCACCGATCCACAGGAAATGGCCGGACACGTCGTAGGCTTCGCCGGTGCGTGAATCGATGCGGGTCAGTGCACGTTCGTATTCGAGCAGCAGCGCTTCGTGGGCGGCGTAGAACTCGGTGGTTTTCAGAGCGTCGAAGTCGGCTCCGCAGGCATCCATGAAGCGGATGGCGCGGTCGATCTCGGCAGCGGTCTGTTCGTAGCGCTGGTAGCCGGGGTTCGATGCGAGGAAACCGCGGTTCCAGTCGTGCACGAACCGCAGATCTGCGAAACCGCCCTGGGTGAACGCACGAATGAGGTTAAGCGTCGATGCGGAGATGTGGTACGCCTTGAGCAGACGCTCCGGATCGTGGCGACGGGATTCCTCGGTGAACTCATAGCCGTTGACGATGTCGCCGCGGAACGACGGCAGGGTGACTCCGTCGCGGGTCTCCATATCGGCCGAGCGCGGCTTCGCGAACTGACCGGCCATACGGCCGATCTTCACCACGGGCATCGAACCGCCGTAGGTGAGCACTGCAGCCATCTGCAGAACAGTCTGCACACGAGCCCGGATCTTGTCAGCCTGAGCTCCGTCGAAGGATTCGGCGCAGTCGCCGCCGGCCAGGACGAAGGCCTCACCGCGAGAGGCAGCGGCAATCCGCTGCTTGAGCACATCGGCTTCACCGGCGAAGACCAGCGGAGGCGAGTTGCGCAGGTCGGTGAGCACCTCGTCGAGCGCGGCGCTGTCGAGATACGTCGGCTGCTGCTTCGGATCCATCTCTCGCCAGTCGTCGAGACCGCGGAGGTTGTCGTGGCCGGCAGCGGCGATTTCTCTGTTGGACAGAACCGGATCGGTGTGGAGACTCACTGTTTCACTTTCATGGGTTTTCGGTACCGGTTTCGAAGTCCTCGGCCGAGACGTTGTCGAGGAAGTCTCTGAACTGTGCGACTTCCTCTTCATCGGCCTCGGGAGCTTCGATTCCGGACTCTTCAAGCAATTGTGTTTCGACGTAGACGGGGCAGTGCGCTGTCAGCGCCAGAGTCACCGCGTCCGAGGGGCGCGCAGAGATCGACTTCCCGTCGTTCGTGTGCAGCTCGGCCAGGAAGATCTGACCATCCTTGCCGGTGATCGTCACGTCCTGCAGCTCGGCTTCGTACTTCTCGAGCACGTCGAGCAGAAGCGCGTGCGCCATGGGACGCGGCGGGGTCAGTCCCCGCTGAGCGATCGACAGCGCATTGGCTTCGATCGCACCGACCCAGATCGGCAGATAGTACGCAGGTTCGCTGGCTTTGAGCAGCAGAATCGGTTGGTTGGCGGGCATTTCGATGCGGACGCCGACAACCTCGACTTCAACTTTTGACATTATCCCCCGGTCAGGAGCGCGGACGCTGCTGGAAGATCATTCGGAACTTGCCGATCTGCACATCGGCACCGTTCTGCAGTTCGATCGAGTCGATGAGCTGACGCCCCACATAGGTGCCGTTGAGCGAGCCCGTGTCGCGCAGCGTGAAACCACTGGGAGTACGGATGAACTCGGCATGCTTGCGCGAGACGGTGACGTCATCGAGGAAGATGTCCGCGTTCGGGCTGCGACCCACCGTGACCACGTCGGTGTCGAGCAGGATCTGCGAACCGGAGTCCGGTCCGGAGACAACGACGAGCAGAGCGTCTGCATCCTGCAGACCTTCGAGGTCGGGAACCGGGTGGATCTCGCCGGTATGCGGGTCCAGGATTCCCCGGAACTGCTGGCTGCCCGAATCGTTCATCGGATCCTGACCGCCGTTCGTCGGCGCACCCTGCGGCTGACCGGACTGCGGCTGACCCGACTGGGGCTGACCATACTGGCCGGGGCCGGGCTGGCTTCCCTGCTGCTGGTTGGGATCGAACTGGCCGTACTGGCCGGCACCGTTCGAACCGTACTGCGGCTGGCCGCCCTGCTGCGGATAGTTTCCGTACTGCTGACCCTGGCTGCCCTGAGGCTGACCGGACTGAGGCTGGCCGCTCTGCGGCTGGTCGAAGTTCTGCGGTGGATACTGACTCTGCTGAGGCTGATACTGCTGCTGGCTCTGGCCGCCCTGACCGTTTCCGGCGTAGGGCTGGTCGGCCGGCTGCGACGCACCATAATTCTGGCCGCCCTGCGGAGTGCCGCCGTACTGTTGGCCACCGCCATACTGCTGACCGTTGCCGTACTGCTGGCCGCCCTGCGGAGTGCCGCCGTGGTTTTGGCCGTTGCCGTAGGGCTGACCGCCCTGCGGGGTCCCGCCGTGATTCTGGCCGTTGCCGTACTGCGGTGCCTGTGGGGCGCCGTTGGCCGGCTGCTGTCCGTAGGGCGGGGTGTTCCCCTGGCTGTTCTGGTCGACCTGAGGGTTCATCCGAGTCGCCGACTCGTCGCCGCCGTTGCCGTTTCCGGCCCCGAACGGGAACTTCTTCGACTGCGGGACCTGTCCGTTGTCATACCAGGGCTGCGAGGGGGTCGGACGATTCTGATCGTGATTCTGCGACATTACGCCTCCTCGCTCTGAATGAGCTCTTTGTACGCCTCGCTGTCCATCAGCGATTCGAGCTGTGCGGGGTCACTGAGTTCGACGAGATACATCCACCCGCCTTCGAAAGGCGACGAGTTCACGGTCTCTGGTGAGTCGTCGAGTGAGTCGTTGACCTCGGTGACGGTCCCCGACACAGGTGCGATCAGGTCAGAGACGCTCTTCGTGCTCTCGACTTCGCCACAGGACTCCCCTGCGGTGACCGAATCCCCGGCTTCAGGCAGGTCGACATAGACGACGTCACCCAGCTGTTCCTGGGCGAAATCAGTGATACCCACACGGACTACTGCATTGTCATCCGTGGTCGCGACCCACTCATGGTCGCGCGAGTACCGCAAAGACACTGGATAATCCAGATCTGCCATGTCGACTCCTCTAGTTTGTCGGTGTACCAAGCATAGCGGCCTAGTCCACTTTCATAACAATCACGAAACGGAAATGTTACCGGGTCACCCTGTCAGGCATCTGCAAGTCCCGCTTCTTCGGTATCTACCTGGGATGATACCTGTTTTTCGAAGGTCACGGAACGCGGTTTTGGCAGTTGGCCCTTGATCGGTATAAGCTAGTTCTCGTTGCCCACGAGGGAGTACGGTAACGGGCTATGGCGCAGCTTGGTAGCGCGCTTCACTGGGGGTGAAGAGGTCGTGGGTTCAAATCCCGCTAGCCCGACCACCACATGTGTCGCCACTTCGCATCAACGAGGTAGCGGCACATTTTTCGTTCCCGGAACTGTTCTGCACCCTGCGTAATCTCGAGCCCACCCATACATTGCGCGATCTCGACCCCGCTCCCGCGCCGACTCCGGCAGGCGTCAGGTCCGGCGCACGTCCAAGCGGTTCGCGAAGACCATCGTCAGGATGCCGACGAGCACGAGTATGCCGAGGCCCCAGCGCAGTCCGGCTCCGGTGGCGACGACCCCGATCAGCGGGCTCGTCCCGAGGTAGCCGACCCGCATCAGCCAGTTCACAAGCGTCACTCCCCCGGCCCGGCCCACTCCGGGCAGACGGCCAGCAGCGCCGAGTGCACCGGGCACGAGCGTCGCAGACCCGAATCCGAACGCTCCCATCGAGATGAGCAGCAGGATCGGCTCCTGGGCCGTGATGGCCCCGATCCCGCCGAGAGCGATGAGTCCGCCACCGAGGCGTGCGACCCGACCGGCCCCGAACCTCGTCACGAGCACGTCCCCGCTGAACCGTCCGAGACATTGGCTGCCGATGACGATGCTGAAGGCGATCCCCGCCGAGGCGGCCGGAAACTCAGCGAAATCGACCGCGGCCAGCCCTGCCCAGTTGTTCGCGACGTCTTCGACCACGGCACCGCAGATCGCCACGATCGCCAAGGGCAGCGCCGCCAAGAGAACCGCAAGTTTCGAACGTCCCGCGGCCCCGGCGCCGCCACGGCTCGCGCGCTCAACCTCTCCGGTCAGATCAGCCACACGGGAGTCCGATCCGGATTCCGATCCGGAGTCGGCCCCGGAATCGGACGTCGAGCTCGGATCGGAACCGGCGACGCGCCTCGGCGAGGCATATCCGCCGATGAGGCGCCGACCCACGATCGTGATGAGCACGGCTGCGGTGCCGATGATCGCCAGCCACACCCGCATGTCGGCACCTGCGCTGGCGGCCGCGGTCGCGGCGGCTCCGCTGAGCAGTCCGCCGAGGCTCCACAGCGCATGCATCGATGACAGGATCGAGCGGCCGGCCCGCTCCTGGACGGAGATGCCGACGACGTTCTGCGCGACGTCGACGATCGCATCGCAGCACCCCAGCAGGAGCAGACAGATTGCCATCATCACGCCGTTGACCGACCATGCCGTCGCCGAGGCGGCCACGCCGAGCATCACCGTCCCGACGATGACGACCCGGTGCGCTCCGAACCGGGCGATGAGCGCGGCGGGCAGGGCCGAGGACAGCAGCGATCCGACTGCGAAGCAGGCGACGACGAGTCCGAACTGCCAGGAGCTCAGCTCGAGGCGGTCGACCAGCAGCGGATACCACGGCAGCAGCGCCGCGAAGACGGCCCCGTTTCCGGTGAAGTAGAGGCCGACTCCGGCAGCGGCGCTCACACCATTGCGGCCCCGGCCGGAACCGGACCGCCCAGCCTCATCGCGCGGACTCAGAGTCCCACCGCATTCGACCTGCGTGACTCACTGGTTCCGGGCATGACGATTCAGTCCGCCTTCACGGCCTTCGCCGCACGCAGGTCTCGCCCGGCCGGTCCGAGGATCACGAGTCCGACCAGCACTCCGAGCAGCATCCACCACAGCGAACCGGTCATGAAGATGAGCACCATCGAGACGAGGATCGGCATGAGGCGGCGCAGCGACCACCAGACGTAGCCGCCGAAGCTCGGCATCGCGACGCCCGCCGATTCTGCGACGGATTTGACCATGAAGTTCGGTCCGTTGCCGATGTAGGTGATGGCTCCGCCCATGACGGCACCCAGCGAGACGGCGATGAGCAGCGTCTCGGGCACTCCCGCCACCTTCGGCTCGCCCGGCACCTGGGCGGCCATCTCGAAGAAGGTGACATAGGTCGGAGCGTTGTCGAGGACGGAGGAGAGGCCGCCGGTGAAGATGAACAGGGAGATCTCGCCCAGCGGGATCTTGTGGGCGATCTGACCGAGGTGCTGCAGAGCAGGCATCATCGTCAGGAAGATGCCGATGAAGAGCGCCCCGACTTCGAGGATCGGCGTCCACGTGAACTTGTTGAGGTTGAAGCTGGCACCACGGTCGCCGACGAGGAACGAGGTCATCGCGGAGAGGAGCATGACGACCTCACGCCGCGGCACGTAGTCCGAGGCGGTCGCATGCCCGGTTTCGATCGCGTGCAAGTCGACCGAGGGGATGAACGTGACGGCGATGATGATGATCGCCAGGAACAGCAGACCGCTGGCGCCGCGCAGGCCGAGCTTCGTCGCATACTCGGCGTCCTTGGCCAGTGCCTCGGCCGGTTCCTTTGCGTACATCTTCGAGTCGAGGGCGAAGTAGCTGATGAGCAGAAGGACATTGACGAACAGCCAGTACGGCCAGAGTCCGAACGTCCATTCGAAGGGCACTCCGCGCAGCATGCCGAGGAACAGCGGCGGGTCTCGCCCAGCGGAGTGAGCAGACCACCGCAGTTCGCGACGATGAAGATCGTGTTGTTGCGCGGTGTCGCTTTGATGTCTCCGACGAGGAAGATTCCGCCCGAGGCGACGATGAGCTTGACGAGGTTGCGATCCCAGATCTTCTCCGTGGCCGGGATGAGCGGGAGCACCGCGATGCACCCGAGCAGCAGAACGAACGGGATGATGCTCCACCAGGCCACGACCATCCGGGGACTCCTTTTTACTCACTGTCGACGAGCAGTCTCGTCATGTCGACGCTGACGCTGTCCCACTCTACTGAACGCGCGCGGCACTTCGGACCACAGTCTGCCTGACGGACTCCGAGGTGGATCCTTCGGTTCGCCCAGCTGGATCCTTCAAATCACCGAGGCGGCAGCGCAGTTCGCTCAGTTCACCGAGGCGGAGGCCTCTTCCTCGGCGGGAGTTCGGTCCTTGCGCAGTCCGATGAACAGACCGATGATCGCGACGACGAAGACGAGGCCGAGCCCGACGGTCAGTCCCGGCTCGGCCTGGTAGGCCTTGGCGACGGCCTTGAAGCCGAGGAATCCGACGGTCGAGTAGATGAGCGCCCACAGCGATCCGCCGACGGCGAGCGCCGGGACATAGCGGCGGTAGCGCATCCCCGTGGTTCCGGCAGCCAGGTTGACCACCGTCTGCAGTCCGACGGTGAGGAAGCTCAGTGCCACGACTGGTGCCCCGAAACGGTCGATCGTGTCCTCGGCGCGACGGTACTTGCGCCCGGACATGATCTTCTCGACCCGGTCGAACTTGCGGATCCCCTTCCGGGCGAAGCGGCCGAGGAGGAAGGTGCCGCCGGCGCGGAAGATGATGATGCCGAACATGATCAGCCAGGTCACGGCGATCGGAAACGACCAGTCGAGCGGATTCATCGCTGAGGCGCACTCCTCTCTCTGGCATTTCCGCCGCAATGACGCGCTGCGGCCTATGGATCGGTCACCCTCATCATAGCCCCATCAGGTTAGGGTTCCCTCACCAAATGATGAGGCGAGACCGATCTCACCCACCGAGGCGGCCGTGCCCTCGCAGACGTACGATCAGGGCGCACCGCCTCGGCGACGTTCCGGTTCGGTCAACGACTCAGACGAGTTCGCCGTCGAGGTAGACCGCGTTGACTCGGTTCTCGATTCCGCGGACATCGGCAGTGCGCAGGTCGCCGTCCACGACGACGAGGTCGGCCAGACCGCCCGCGCCGAGGCGACCGACCCGATCGTCATCGAGCAGGCGAGCCGCCACGGAGGTGCCGGCGGCGAGCGCCTCCGTCGTGGAGAGCCCGACCTCGGCCAACAGGCTGATCTCTTCGAGGTTCTCCCCGTGTGGGCCGACTCCGGCGTCGGTACCCAGAGCGATCGGGACTCCCGCCTCGTGGGCCCGAGCGATCGACTCCTGGTGCGCCTCGACGACGCGGCGGGCCTTGTCAACGACTGAGGCGGGCAGTGCGGCGCCGGTGTCGGCGGCTTTGATGACCGCCTGTGGGGCCTGCAGGGTCGGGACGAGGAAGGTGCCGTGCTCACACATGAGGTCGATGGCCTCGTCGTCGAGATAGATTCCGTGTTCGATCGAGCGCACCCCGGCACGGACGGCGTTCTTGATTCCCGGTGCGCCCTGGGCATGGGACATGACGGACGCACCTTGAGCGGCCGCCTCGGCGACGATGACGGCGATCTCGGCTTCGGTGAACTGCGAGTGGCGCGGGTCATCACGCGGGGAGAGCACTCCCCCGGTCGAGCAGATCTTGATGTGGTCGGCGCCCGCCCGCAGGAGTTCGCGGGCCTTCTTCTGCACCCCTTCGAGTCCGTCGGCGACTCCCGACGGCCGGCCCGGGTGAGGGGCCAGGAACGGCGATTCGGCTCCGGAGACGAGGTGGAAGTCCCCGTGCCCGCCGGTCTGGGACATGATGCTGACGGCGATCGTCAGGCGCGGACCGCGCACCACGCCGGTCTCCACTGCCACCTTTGCCCCGAGGTCGGTGCCGCCGGCGTCGCGCACGGTCGTGACTCCGCCCTTGAGGGTGGCTTCCATATTCGCCACGGAATTATAGAACTGCAGCGAGAACGGATCGTGGAAGTTCGCGGTGGCTGCCGCTCCGGAGCTCGTGAGGTGGACGTGGCAGTCGATGACTCCGGGAATGATCGTCTTGCCCGTGCAGTCGACGTAGTCGTCCCCGGCGTTGTGTGATCCCTGTCCCCCTTCGGTCACCGAGGTGATTCGTCCTCCGTCGATGACGACGTCCCGGGTGCCGGGCAGGAAGCGGGTGCCGTCGAAGACGGTGGCGTGGGTGAGAACTGTGACCATGGGCGTGCTCCTCATCGTTGAAAATCAGCTGGTCGACCGCGGACGGCCGTCTACTCACATCTATCACGGACGCCTGAGCCGTGACGATAGTGCCTGTCCCGTGGCGATAGGATCAGTCCGTGGAACCGGGATGCGCTCCGTGCGCCCCGACCTGTGTTCACGTCCGCGACACCTTATTGGACTAAGGTCACCGGCGATGCCGGTCGGCCCGGCGCCAGTCAGCTCCCGAACGACTCGGAAGATCCGTGAGAGAATACGCACCGCAGTTCCCGTCCCCCGTGCGGCCCCGCGAGGACCGCACCCTCATCGACGTCCTCCTCGAGTCGGCCGGCGCCCATCCCGATCAACCGGCCCTCGATGACGGCACTCGGGTGCTCAGCTACGCGGAGCTCATCACCGCGATCCGCGATCTCGCGCTGGAGATGGCCGAAGCCGGAATCGGCCCCGGTGACAAGGTCGGCATCCGCGTCCCCTCGGGGTCGGTGGATCTGTACCTCGCGATCCTGGCCACGCTCATGCTCGGCGCGGCCTACGTTCCCGTCGACGTCGACGACCCGGATGAGCGGGCGCGCACCGTATTCGCCGAGGCGGCCGTGACCGGAGTGGTCACCGCCGGACCACACATCGAATCCCGCACCGACCGCGGTCCTCTCGACCGTTCCGAGCTGCGTTCGCCTACCCCCGATGACGACTGCTGGGTGATCTTCACCTCCGGCTCGACGGGCACTCCGAAAGGCGTGGCCGTCACCCATCGTTCGGCGGCAGCCTTCGTCGACGCCGAGGCGGCCCTGTTCTGCGTCGAGGAGCCGCTGGGTCCCGGCGATCGCGTCCTGGCCGGACTGTCCGTGGCCTTCGACGCCAGCTGTGAGGAGATGTGGCTGGCCTGGCGGCACGGCGCGTGCCTCGTCCCTGCCCCGCGTGCACTGGTGAAGTCCGGAATGGATCTGGGACCGTGGCTGTCATCGCGGCAGATCACCGTCGTCTCGACCGTGCCCACCCTGGCCGCACTGTGGCCGGCGGAGAGCCTCGACAATGTCCGCCTCCTCATCTTCGGCGGTGAGGCCTGCCCGCCCGAGCTCGGACGTCGGCTCAGCGACGACGACCGTGAAGTGTGGAACACCTACGGCCCCACCGAGGCGACCGTCGTCGCCTGCGCGGCCATGCTCGACGGGTCCGAGCCGGTGCGCATCGGCCTGCCGCTCAAGGGCTGGGATCTGGCCGTCGTCGATGCCGAGGGCGTACCCGTCGCCGAGGGCGAGACCGGCGAGCTCATCATCGGCGGAGTCGGACTGGCCCGCTACCTCGATGCTGCCAAGGACGCCGAGAAGTTCGCCCCCATGCCGAGTCTCGGCTGGGACCGGGGGTACCGGTCCGGCGACCTCGTCGTCAACGATCCGGCCGGGCTCATCTTCGTCGGTCGTGCCGATGAGCAGATCAAACTCGGAGGCCGACGCATCGAACTCGGCGAGATCGACGCTGCCCTGCAGGCCCTGCCCGGTGTCGAAGGCGCTGCGGCCGCGGTGAAGAAGACGGCGGCCGGCACGGACGTCCTCATCGGCTACCTCGCCCCCGGTGCCGGTTCCGGCGAGGCCGACCTTCCCGACTGGGAGGCCCGGCTGCGTGACGAACTGCCGGCCGCACTCGTTCCCCGTCTGGCCCTCGTCGATGACCTGCCCACGAAGACCTCCGGCAAGGTCGACCGCAATGCCCTGCGGTGGCCGCTCGATGACGGCGCCGAGGCGGCCGGATCCGATGAGGTCTTCGACGAGGACGTGGAGTGGGTCGCCGAGCAGTGGGCCGCGGTCCTCGGTGCCCGACCGGGAAGCGATACGGACTTCTTCACCGCCGGCGGTGGTTCGCTGGGCGCCGCACAGCTCGTCTCCCGACTGCGCACCCGCCATCCCAGCGTCACCGTCGGCGACATCTACGCGCATCCGCGCTTCGGCGCCCTGTCCAGGCTCTGCCACGGCGAGGAAGGGGCCGGAATCGGACCGGCAGGTCCGAAGCGGACGATCACACGGACCTCCCGGGGCATGCAGGCCTTCCAGGTGCTGCTCGGAATTCCGGTGCACATCCTCGGCGGGGTCCGATGGGTCGTACTGGCGATGCTCGCGGCCAATATCGGGGTCGGTCTCGGCGCGGACCTGCCCTTCACACCGTGGCCGGTGCTTATCGTCCTCTTCCTCGTCTTCGTCACCGCGTGGGGGCGGATGCTCATCTCCGCGGGTGCGGCACGCCTGCTCATGATCGGGATCCGGCCCGGGGTCTATCCGCGATCCGGGTGGGTGCATAAACGGCTGTGGCTGGCCGAACACATCGCCGACATCGCCGCTGCGGTCTCGGTGGCGAGCGCACCCTGGGTGACCTGGTATGCGAAGCTGCTGGGCAATCGGATCGGCAGCGACGCCGATCTGCACTCAGTGCCCCCGGTGACCGGTTTCCTCACCCTCGGCGAGGGCGCTGCAGTCGAACCCGAAGTCGATCTCAAGGGCTGGTGGGTCGACGGCGACCTGCTGCGCATCGGACGCATCGACATCAGCCGCAACGCCACGATCGGTGCCCGGTCGACGCTCATGCCCGGCGCCGAGGTGGGGATCGGAGCTCTCGTCGAAGCCGGATCCGCGGTGACCGGTCGGGTGCGGAAGAACCAGATCTATTCAGGTTCGCCTGCGGTGCGGGTCGGGAAGGCGAAGAAGTCCTGGCCGGCTCCCCCGCCCAGGCGGCGTCTGCCTTTCCTGTTCTACGCCGTCGGCTCCCAGATCAATGCGCTGCTGCCGTATCTTGCGGTAGTGCCAGGCTTCGCGATCATGCTCGGGGTCTCCGGGATCGAGGTTCTCGAGTCTCCCTGGCTGCTGGTGGCATGGTCCCCCGTGGTCGCCTGCCTGTGGTTCCTCACCACCGCCCTACTCATCCTTGTGTCCGTGCGGATTCTGGCGATCGGCATGGAAGAGGGTGAGTTCCCCGTTCGTTCGGCTCGCGGATATCGGGTGTGGGCGACGGAGCGTCTGCTCGACATGGCCCGGGATCTGCTGTTCCCCCTCTATGCGTCGATGCTCACCCCGTGGTGGCTGCGCCTCCTCGGTGCAAAGGTGGGGCCGGGTACGGAGATCTCGACCGTCGTCTTCGTGCCCAAGATGACGACGATCGCGGCCGGTGCCTTCCTCGCCGATGACACCATGGTCGCCAGCTACGAACTCGGGCACGGCTGGATGCGCGCCGGGCGAGCGAAGGTCGGCAAACGCGCCTTCCTCGGCAACTCGGGAATCGCATCCCCTGGTCGCAGGGTGCCGAAGAATTCCCTCGTCGCGGTGCTCTCAGCGGCGCCGGCGAAGGCGAAGAAGGGATCGTCGTGGCTCGGCTCTCCCCCGGTGCAGCTGCGTCGCGCCGCTGTGGAATCCGACGAGTCACTCACCTATGCTCCGACCTTCGGGGTCAAGGCCGCTCGTGCCTTCTGGGAGACGCTGCGGATCTCGTCGATCATCGCCGGCGGCGTGCTCATCACCGGAGTCGTCCTCACCATCTGGTTCTTCCTCGGCCTGCCGGGCGGGGTGGCCGCGCAGTCGACGACGTTCTTCGCTTCGGTCCTGTTGGCCCTGCTTACTTCGGGGATCGTGATGATGGCCGCCGGTGCTGTGGCAGCGGGATTGGCCGTGGCGGCGAAATGGATCCTCGCCGGTCCCATCCGACCCGGGGAGCATCCTCTGTGGTCGTCATTCATCTGGCGCAACGAGGTCGCCGACTGCTTCGTCGAACTCGTGGCCGCTCCCTGGTTCGCCCGGAACGCCGTGGGCACGCCTGCGATCGTGTGGTACCTGCGGGCGATGGGCGCGAAGATCGGCCACGGAGTGTGGTGCGAGAGCTACTGGCTGCCGGAGGCCGACCTCGTCCGCCTCGGCGACAATTCGACGGTCAACCGCGGCTGTGTGGTCCAGACTCACCTGTTCCATGATCGGGTGATGAGTCTCGATACAGTGCAGCTCGATCCTGGTGCCACTTTGGGGCCCAACAGCGTCATCCTCCCGGCTTCCACGCTGGGTGAGAACGCCACGGTGGGAGCGACGTCTCTGGTCATGCGCGGAGAGTTCGTGCCGGCCCATGCCTACTTCAGCGGCAATCCTGTCATACCCTGGGTGGATGCCCCAGAACTTCCCGCACTCAGCGAAGAAGGCCGAGAAGACGTCGGTCGCGAAGAAGCAGGCCGAGACGACGTCGGTCACAACGGCTCAGACCCCGACGACGGAGAACGATCGGGCCGATCGCATGCTTGATACCTATACACAGGGTGTCGGCAACGCGGACCTTCATATCGACCATTACGATCTCGACCTCGACTACCGGATCGGTCCGAACCGACTCTCGGCCAGGGCGGTGCTCAAGGGGCGGGTGCTCACAGACACCTCATCGATCGTCCTCGACCTCACAGGTCTGCGGGTGACGAAGGCCAGCGTCAACGGCAAGAAGGTCCGTTTCTCCGCTCGAGGGAAGAAGCTGCGGCTGACGACCCCGGTGCTGAAGAGCAACCAGCCGGTGGTCATCGACATCAGCTATACGGGCAATCCGGAACCGGCGATCGGCACGTGGGGCGACATCGGCTGGGAGGAGCTCGAAGACGGGGTGCTCGTGGCTGGACAGCCCGTCGGTGCCTCGACCTGGTTCCCGTGCAACGACCACCCCTCGAACAAATCCCAGTACAGGATCTCCGTGCTCGTCGAGTCCGAGTACACGGTGGTGTCCAACGGGAGCCTGACGAAGAAGACGCGCAAGGCCGGGCGGACCCGCTGGACCTATGAGTCATCGACTCCCCTGGCGACTTACCTGGCGACGGTGCAGATCGGCCGCTACAAGTACGGGCAGATCCCTCTGAGTTCCGGAGCCACGCGGTTCGGTGCTGCGATGCTCGGCGCGGCGAAGGACGCGGTTGCGGGTTCGGCCCGGGACGCGCTGTCGAGCGCCGCTCGAGGAGTCGCCAGCGCTGCCGGCAAGGACGTGTCCGTTCACGATTCGTCGGGCAGGCGCACGACGCACAGCCGGACCGAATCTTCCGTTCCCCTCGGCGTCTATGCCGACGATCATTGGGATGTGGCGGTCGAGCGCCTCGGTATCCAGCACGGAATGATGAACCTGTTCATCGAACGCTTCGGGCCCTACCCGTTCGACGTCTACGACGTGGTCGTGACCGATGACGTTCTCGAGATTCCGCTCGAGTCGCAGCCACTGTCCGTGCTCGGGCCCAATCATCTGGGTCCCGAGTGGGAGGCCGAGCGCCTCGTCGCACACGAGATGGCGCACCAATGGTTCGGAAACTCGCTCACGCCTTCGCGGTGGAGGGACATCTGGCTCAACGAGGGCTTCGCCTGCTACGCCGAGTGGCTGTGGTCGGAGGAGTCCGGCCGCGCGAGTGCCGACGAGCGCGCGCGGCAGTGGTGGGACGATCTGTCTGCCCAGCCGCAGGACATCATGCTCGGCGATCCGGGCGGGCCGAACATGTTCGACGACCGCGTGTACAAGCGCGGTGCACTGTGCCTGCATGCCCTGCGCCTCGAGCTCGGCGATGAGGACTTCTTCGCGGCCGTCGCCGAATGGACGAAGCGGTACCGTCATTCCTCGGTGAGCACAGAGGAGTTCATCCGCTGCGTCTCCGACGTGGCAGAACGTGACATCGCCGAGGTGGTCCGTCCTTGGCTCGAGGAGTTGGAACTCCCGCCGCTTAAGTAAGCGTCAGACTGTTCCTCAGCCGAGTTTGCGGACGAGCACGTCAGAATCGCCGTTGCGGCCGACGGACACGAATCCGTGGTCGGCGTAGAGTTTCGCCGCTCCATTGCCGTCTTCGACGGACAGGCTGACGGCGGGGTAACCGCTCATCCGCGCCAGCGCACAGATGGTGTCGAGGAGCGCACCGCCGATTCCCTGCCCCTGGTGGTCGGGCAGCACAGCCATCGAGAGCTCGGGGATATCGGCTGCGACCCAGCCGTAACCGGTGAAGGGCGCCCGACCGTCGCTCGGCGACAGGTCGGCGGCTGCCGACTCGGCGGTAGCTATGCCACCCTCGTCATTCGAATCAGCCTCGGCGTCACCGTCGGTGACGACCTCACTGCGAACCACCTCGGTGCCGGTCTTATCCAGGGCGGCCGCGAAGTCTCCGCCCACCTGTTTTTCGGCTTTCCCGACAACGTCTTCAATATCGGCCAGGCGCACCCAGGCGAGCCCGATGATCGGCGACTGCGCGTCGGCCTCGGCGTGCGCGGCGACGGCGATGTCACCATCGCGACCCCAGTCGCGGAAGTAGAAGACCGCGTCGCTGCGGTGGCGGAGGTCCTCGAGTTCGATCCGGGGTTTGTCCGTCGACCAGTTGAAGCACAGGTCAAGGAACGGCAGGAAGGTCTCGTCATCGGTCTCGGCCGGCAGCGGACGGATCCGTCCGCGCAGGGAGGCGGCGGCCGCCTCGGCGGAGGTGTTCTGCGAATCATGAGCGTCAGTGTGGGCAGCGTTCATGAGATTCCTTTCTCGACGGCGCGTTCGATCCACGCCCGGTTGCGTACTCGCCAGCCCAGGGTCAGGGCGCGGAAACCGACGAATCCGATGCAGAAGCCGGCCCAGAGCCCGGGGGCTCCCGGCCAGATGTTGATGATCGGGATGAGCAGAATCGCGTATCCGATCACAGCGACCAATTGTGCCAGAGCCAGGTACTTCGCGTCCTCGGCTCCCATCAGCACGCCGTCGAGGACGAAGACGTACCCGGCGATCGGCATGCTCAGCGCCAGCACCGGCAGGAGTGCGGCCAGTGCCGACACCACTGCGGGGTCGGAGGCGAAGGCTCGGGGGATGATTCCGGAGCCGGCGAACAGGGCGACGCCGACGACGATGCCGAAGATGATCCCCCACAGACACAGGCGGCGGTTGATCGCGGCGACCGCGTCGGTGTTCTTCGCGCCCAGCTCGAGGCCGATCATCGCCTGGCCCGCGATGGCCAACGAGTCGAGGGCGAGCGCAAGGGCGAAGAAGATGCTCTGAGCGACCTGGATCGCGGCAAGGTCCGTCGTGCCCATCGCCGTGGCCAGGAACACGAGGAGAATGAGGGCCGCGCGCAGTGAGGCGTTGCGGACCAGCAGCCAACCGGAGGTCTTCGCCGAGGTGAACACGCCTGACCAGTCGGGACGGATGCTCGCGTGGAGGCGACGGGCCGCGCGGATGGAGATGGTGAGGTAGACCGCGCACATTCCGGCCTGCGCGATGACCGTACCCATCGCCGATCCCGCGACTCCCATGTCGAGACCGTAGATGAAGAAGGCGTTGAGACCGATATTTGCGATGCAGCCGGCCGCCGCGACGATCAGCGGGGTCTTCGTGTCCTGGAGCCCGCGCAGCAGCCCGGTCGCTGCGATGACCATGAGCATGAACGGCAGACCCCACCATGAGATCGCCAGGTAGGAGTGTGCGCCCTCGGTGATCGCCGGATCCGGGTCGAAAGCTCCGATCGCGGTGCTCAGCAGGGGCAGTCCGATGATGATGAGCAGGATGGAGGTGCCCAGTGCCAGCCAGATTCCGTCGAATCCTGCCGTGATCGCGCCCGGCCGGTCCCCCGATCCCATCCGTTTCGCCACGCGCGGAGTCGTGGCATAGGCGAGGAAGATCATCAGACCGAGCACCGTCTGCAGGATCGTCGACGCGATCGCCAGCGATCCCAGAGCACCGGCACCGAGGTGGCCGACCATGGCCGTGTCCGTGAGCAGAAAAATGGGTTCGGCGATCAGGGCTCCGAGTGCGGGAAGTGCCAAACGGAGAATATCTTTGTCGATCGCTGCCACGTCCCCGATTCTAGCGAACCGGGGCGGCGGGGCCGGTTGTTATGGGTCGGTGGATTGGGGCTTGATCTGCTGGATCGGCCGGAGTAGGGCCGGCAGTGCGCGGGCCCACAAGATCGTTATGCGCCCTTGTTGAGTGCCCGCCCCTATTGGACGGCGATACGCAGACGGTTCACCAAAGGTCGACAGTCCGATCGCAATGTCGTGTCAGTGCCGAACCGTAGAGTCAGAGGACAAACAAATCGGTACTGACAAACACGGTCCACAATTGCTTCGTTTCTGGAACATAGGGGTATCTGTTCTATTTGTAATCGTATTGTGACATCTTTTTCTATCCGCAGATTCTATAATTGAGATAGGCGACTTCCCTGACTATCAACTTCCACAGAGGCGTGGAGAGGTGAAAGACCGATGAAGAACATCGGAGACAACGACGGACGGGAATTCGGCCTGCCCACCGCTCCCCCTGCGGAGGCAGACCACCGGGCTCTGTCGAAGTTCCGCCGGGCCCACGGACGTCGTCTGGAGATCGCCGAAGACAATGAGCTCGTCGACCTGCTGGGTGTCTATGCTCAGAGCAGCCTCGCCCAGATCAATTCTTTCATCGCCACGAGTGAAGTCGTGGCTCAGGACGTCGCTTACGCTCTCGGGCTCTTGGGCAGTCAGCCCGACTCGGTCTTTGAGTTCGCGTCATTCACCAGGACTGCGGCACGCTATCGTCTGCCCGTGGGCAAGCGAGCCACAGTTGCCCTCAACAGCAACGACTGCGTTGTCGACGTTCCTGCCGACGACGTGTTCTCCCCGCTCAGAACTTGGACCCGCAGAGAGACACTTGCGTGGACACAGGCTGTGGCCCAGGTCGAAGCCGAAATCGGGACGAAAGTCGGCGCAATCACAGGACGGAAGAAGAACCGTGCCACCGGCCGTCAACACCGTCGAGTGCGGAAGTTGGCCAAGGAGTTCCTGATCAACCCCGCACTCTTACCTGACTTTCCCGGTTACGATCCGAAGCTGACCTTCTTCACGTGGCTGCGCGGCAATATCGAACCGACCGAGGCCGGCGTCTATTCGAGTCTTCTGGGCGCGACGACGAGCAACTCGCTCAGACACATGACTTCATCGATGACGCTAGTGCACGGACTTCCGCGGTTCCTCAAGCGATGCTTGGATGGAGACTTCACGATCGAACACGTCGATTGTGTCACTCGTGCGTGTCGTGACCTGCACTTCGAGCATCTGCCGGAATTCGATGACTACCTCGCCCGCCGGCGCGCTGACATCACGATCGAGACGTTCAAGCGATCGGTCGCTCTGAAGATCGCAGTCATTCAACCGGCCGAGGACACTCTGAAGAGTGTTTCACTGCGTCGTCGGGTCGACTTCAGCACCGGCGACGACGGAACCGCCTACCTCACACTGACCGGGCCCGCACCTGAGCTTCAAGCCTGCTACAGAAGGCTCGACGCCTTTGCCCGAGCGGTTCATAAGAGCAATACGAGCGCGTTCTCGGATCAGCTGAAGGCAGGAGAATGCTTCGATGAGGAGCGTTCGGTCTCAGCCCTGATGTTCGACATACTCACGCGCACGCGTCCACAGATCAAGCTGCGTATCATCAGCACAAACGAGGCCGACAACACGTCGACGAGCACCGATTTCCCTCTCGATGGGCTCTTCGCCGGACCCGACGGCGTCCCCATGCAGGAAGGTGAGGCGCTGCTCGACTACATCGAGCGAGTGTTCGACGACATGGACACGAACGGCCACGCAGGACCGACACAGTCAGAGCCAGCCAGCTCGGAAGCGTCCGCGCAGTGTGACTCCGGCCGCCGGGCATCCGCACCGGAAGAAGAGCCCAGCCGCCCTGCGAACACCACTCCAGCTGACCGCATCTTCGAATCCCAGCTGCTCGAGGCCATCCTCAGCAGCAACAACACCACGGATCAAGACACGGCAGAAGCGCTCGAGGCGCTCATCGGCTCACGTGCCAGCGGAGCTCGCCCCGCATCCGAGGGATCCGAAGCTGCCGCGTCCGGTGGTGTCGATGCATTCGGCAGTCCCATCCTCGATGCCGGCGAGCGCCGCATCAGCTTTGAGTTCCTCCTCGATATGCCGACCAACGAGTATTGGTTGGCGAATCAGGCCAGCACCTTCATCACCGTTCCTCTGCTTACTCTGCTCAGCCAATTCCACTCGGATGACGACGGTTCGCCGCCACCAACCCTTGAGCCGTCGAGTCCACAGCCGCCCTCCGTCGATCCCCTAAATCCGCCACCACCGACTACCGGTCCCCCAGACCCGCCGCCTCCCGACGAACCGCCAACGTCAACACTCTCAACCACGCCGGCACCACCTGACGGACCAACATCATCGCAAGTCTCGACGCCAGCACCATCGGAGGTACCTCTGACTTCAGGAGAGGTGTGCGATCTGGCGGGCATGCTTCCAAACGGGTCACCGATCCCAGCCGAAATGGCACGACGGGTCGCCGGGTACTCCACCACCTGGACCAGGCTGCTGACCGATCCGGCAACTGGAACACCTGTTGATGCGAAGGCAACGTCCTATGCAATACCGAACAGCGTGCGCAAAACACTTGTCGCTCAATTCATGACCTGCACCTTCCCGGGATGTACTCAACCCGCTGAGGTGACAGAGGTCGATCATATTGACCCGTTCAATCACTCCGACCCGACTCAGGGCGGTCTCACTCGCTTCGGAAATCTCCATTGTCTGTGCAAGGCCCACCATCTGCAGAAGACCAACGGCAATTTCGACGTGCGGATGGCCGAACCCGGCCACCTGGAGTACGTGTTCCGCAAGGGTGTCACTGCAGAGGTCGTCTCGCCGGATAACCCCATCAGCATTGAGCATGCTCGGCTGTTCCTCGAACGATTCGGCGCTAGACTCCCCCGAACGGGTCGAGCAGTCACATCGGAACAGGCAAACATCGAGGATCCACTTGCCGACGAGAGTGTTCCAGCCACCGAGCATCAATCTGATGCCGAGGGCGATCCTGATGTTGAGCGTCAATCTGACTCTGAAACGGCGTCTGCCCACAACAGCGGCGATCCAAACGTGAAACACCCCGTTCCCGGTGATCGGAAGCAGGCACAGGAATGCCCGGAACCAGCCGCGACCGACCGTAGCCCAGGCTGGAGAGAGTTCATTGCCAACGACCCCTATGCGTTCGCACCCAAGACTGCGCCGCGCAGTGCCGACGAAGCATCTGGCACCGCACGGTCAGGCAAGGATGACGCAGAGCTGCGCAACTGGTTCTGGGACTCCGGCGAGCCTCCGCCGTTCTGAGAGCACTCTGGTGCCCCAAGCAAAGTCAGCCTCCGCACCGATCTCGAACACGGAAAGGGCCGACGATATTCGGTCAGAATCGACCAGAATATCGTCGGCCCTCAGTTCAAGTTGAACTGCCGGCGGAATGCCTCAGCAGACTTCGAACAGTCCTGCTGCACCTTGTCCGCCGCCGATGCACATCGTGACGACGACGTACTTCACTCCACGGCGGCGTCCCTCGATGAGAGCGTGTCCGACGAGTCGGGCACCGGTCATTCCATACGGATGTCCGACGGAGATGCCGCCGCCGTCGACGTTGTACTTCTCGGGGTCGATGCCGAGGCGGTCACGGCAGTACAGGGTCTGTACTGCGAAAGCCTCGTTGAGTTCCCACAGCCCGATGTCGTCGATCGACAGACCATGGTTCTTCAGCAGCTTCGGAATCGCGAACACAGGACCGATGCCCATTTCGTCCGGTTCACAGCCGGCCACGGCCATGCCGCGGTAGATGCCCATCGGCTCGAGTCCGCGACGGCTGGCTTCGTCGCTTGACATGACCACCGAAGCAGATGCGCCGTCGGAGAGCTGCGACGCATTGCCCGCGGTGATGCTCGGAACCTTCGAAGCCACACCGGGATCGAGTACAGGGTTGAGGCTGGCGAGGCTTTCGAGCGTCGTCGAGGGGCGATTGCCCTCGTCGGCTTCGAGAACCACATCCTGACGCGAGGTCTCCTTCGTCTCCTTGTCGACGACAACCTTCGTCGTCGGCAGAGGCACGATCTCGGCATCGAACCGACCGGCTTCCTGAGCAGCAGCGGTGCGCTGCTGCGACGACAGGGAGTACTCGTCCTGAGCTTCACGGCTGATGCCATAGCGCTCGGCAACGACCTCGGCAGTGGCCAACATCGGATAGTAGATACCGGGAACATGCTCTTCGAGCCACGGATCCTTGGCCCGGAACGTGTTCATCTTGTCGTTCTGAACCAGCGACACCGACTCCACGCCACCGCCGACGACGATCTCCTGATCGTCGAAGAGGATCTGCTTCGCTGCGGTCGCAATGCCCATCAGCCCGGATGAGCACTGCCTGTCGATAGACATTCCCGGCACCGTCGTGGGCAAGCCTGCGCGCAATGCTGCCTGGCGAGCGACGTTCGAACCTTGGCTGCCCTGTTGCAGAGCAGCGCCCAAGATGACGTCCTCGACCTCTCCGCCTTCCAAGCCAGCGCGTTCCACGGCATGCTTGATCGCGTGGCCGGCCAACTCCTGAGCCTGGGTGTCGTTGAAGGCACCACGGTAGGCCTTGCCGATCGGCGTACGTGCCGTCGACACAATGACTGCTTCCCTCATGGGTCTCACCTTTCGAAGATGTTCGTTGATTCGTCGTGAGGACGGCGGCGATCAGTCCTTCGGACCGCCGGCGACGTAGATGACCTGACCGGAGACGAAGCCGGCTCCCTCGGAGGCGAGGAACGATGCAGTGTGAGCAATGTCCTCGGGCTTTCCCGATCGGGCAACGGGGATCTGCTGGACCGAGGCCTCAACGAAGTCCTCGAAGCCCATGCCCACACGCTCGGCGGTGGCCTTGGTCATATCCGTTTCGATGAAGCCGGGAGCAATGGCGTTCGCGGTGATGCCGAACTTGCCGAGCTCGATCGCCCAGGTCTTCGTGATGCCCTGGATGCCGGCCTTGGCAGCGGAGTAGTTCGTCTGTCCGCGGTTGCCCTGTGCCGAAGTGGACGACATCGAGATGATGCGGCCGAACTTCTCTTCGACCATGTAGGACTGCACGGCCCGCGCCATGAGGAAAGCTCCGCCGAGGTGGACGGAGAGGACCTTGTTGAACTCCTCGTGAGTCATCTTGAACAGGAGGTTGTCGCGCAGGATTCCGGCATTGTTGACCAGGACGGTCGGCGCGCCGAGTGTCTCGGCAACCTGCTTGACCGCGGCATTGACCGAGTCCTCGTCAGAGACGTCGGCCTCGAGGCCGAGGGCTTCGCCGCCGGCGTCCTTGATGGCGGCAACGGTCTCGTCGGTGGGGCCCATATCGAGAACGGCGACCTTGAGTCCGTCGGCTCCGAGTCGCTTGGCGATGGCGGCTCCGATGCCGCGGCCTCCACCGGTGACGATTGCTGTACGAGTCATGAACAAGCTCCTAAAGATGATGTTGCGTCATTGCCGAGGGGAACCGAGTGGGCACCTGCGGTTCGCGTCTGCATCGGACCTGATGTGATGCAGATCTCCCATGCAGCTATGCCCACTATAGACCAATTCCGTCACTGAACGATTGTTTGCTCACTTTTCAGACACATGGCCAGGTCGAACGCTTCAGAACCGCAGAGCCGATCTGAGAAATTCGGCACGCATGCAGTCCGACCTCGCCTTATGTTCTCCGAGCCTGGACCAGCCCCGAACATTATCGAACGTTCAAAAATCTAGCCCAAAACCATTGACTTCACGAGAGTGATTTGGAAATGTTCACACCAGTCGAAGTCCATTACGGATTGACGACGACTCCGGGAACTATCACTGACGACGTCCCGGACACCGTGTGGAGCAAGCTCGCTCCAGGAGCTTTTCAAAGGAGAAAAGATGAACTCTGTCTCGCGAAGTCGCCGCCGGAGACTATCGGCAGCAGCAGCTTTGGGCGCAATCGCATTGACTGCCACAGCCTGCGGAGGCGGTGGCGGTTCAGGTGAGGGCGACACCGTCGTCATCGGCTATACAGGACCGCTCAGCGGCGGTGGCGCCGCATACGGTGAGAACGTCAAGATCGGTCTCGAAATGGCCATCGACGATCTCAACGCAGACGGGGTCGAGGTCGATGGCAATCCCGTGACCCTTGAGCTGAAGTCCCTCGACGACAAATACGCACCGTCCACCGCCGCGAGCAATGCTCAGCGGTTGGCCGATCAGGACAAGGCCCCTGTGGTCGTCTCCCCGAACGCCGGAGCAATCAAGGCGATTCAGCAGATCAACAGCGGCAGGTCGAACTTCCTCATCTCTGCGTACACGTCCGATCCCGCGATCGTGCAGGCGGACAACCCCCTGACGATGATGATCCCTCCGAATTTCGAATCCTATGCTGAGGAATTCTCCGAGACTGCCATGGAGCACGGAGGCAAGAAGCTCGCTCTGCTCGGAACTCAGAGTGAGTACGGGCAGCAGTGGACCAAGTCGATCAAGGACGCATGGAGCGAAGCCGGCGGGAAGATCGGCGGCGACAACAGCGTCGACTACGCAACTGTGTCCGATTTCGCGGGCCCTGTCTCGAAAGCCCTGTCGGAGAAGCCCGATGCGATCTTCGTCGGCGGACCATCCCAACCGACAGCATTGATCATGGAAGAAGCTCGCAAGCAGGGCTTCAAGGGCAGCTTCCTCGTCATGGATCAGGCAAAGCTGGATGAGATGGCCACGGTGACGAAACTCGACAATCTCAAGAATTCTGTCGGCGTTCTGCCGGTTTCCGAATACGAAGATCCCGGCACTAAGGACTTCCTGAAGAAGTTCGCTGAGAAGGCCGGAGAGAAGAAGGTTCCGACCAGCGAAACGGCGCTGAACTACCAGGGCATTGCGATCGTCGCGAAGGCGATGGAGGTTGCGGGAACAACGGACGACCCGGAGAAGATTCGCGAAGCCATCGGTGAGGCGCTGCCAGAGGTCGATGACAAGTACAAAGTCAATGGCTTCCCCGACGAGATCACAGAGCAGGGCCACCTCCTCAATCCCGATCTGGAGGCGGCGTTCCTCAATGAGGACGGCAAATACACCAAGGTGCCGATCGAGCAGGTATCCGACGATAAGTAACTTCCGTCAGCGGCTGTATTGAAGGTGAGGCGCATGAGTGCGCCTCACCCGGCCGAACTCATGCCTGCAGAGGACCCGACTGATCATGACTCTCTTCATCCAACAGCTCTTCAACGGCCTCGCGCTGGGCGGTGTCTACTGCCTCGCTGCGATCGGTCTGACACTGGTTTTCGGAGTGCTGCGCATTCCCAACCTGGCTCACGGTGCGCTGTATATGCTCGGCGCGTACATCACCTATTTCTTCCTCACGACCGTCGGCGTTCCCTATATCGCCGCGATCGGCATTGCGGCGATCATGCTCTTCGTCGTCGGTGTCGGGCTCGAACGCCTCGTATTCCATCCCTTGCGCAACTCCCCGCATACTCACCACATGATCGCGGCCGTCGGTGCGATGTTCTTCTTCCAGGCCCTGGCTCAAGCGATCTGGGGAGCCGACTTCCGACGTATGGACACGCCGATCACCGGCGAACTGCGCATCCTCGGCGCTGAAATCTCTGCGCAGAGGATCGTCATCATCGTCACCGCGGTGATCGTCTTGGCGCTGTTGGCGATGTTCATCAAGCGGTCCATCCACGGCCAGACGATCGAAGCGATCGAACAGGACCGCGTCGGTGCATCGCTGGTCGGCATCAACCCGTCGATGGTATCGATGCTGACGCTGGGGCTGTCCGCCCTGCTGGCCACGATCGCGGCGGGCCTCGTCGCACCGATCAATCTTCTGTCTCCGACGATGGGCGATGCGCTCAACCTCAAAGTGTTCGCCATCATCATCCTCGGTGGTCTGGGGTCGCTTCCGGGCGCCATCGTCGGCGGATTCGCACTCGCCATCGCCGAGACGATGACGGCGACCTACATCTCCTCAGCTGTCGGAGAGGCCGTGGCATTCGTCGTTCTCGTCGCTGTGCTGGCCATCAAACCGAACGGCCTGTTCACGAAGGCGGTGCAGCGATGAGCTCAATGAAGAATCCTCGGATCATCGGCACCATCGCCGTCATCGTCCTGCTCGGCCTGACGCCCCTGGCGTTTGCGCAGGAGAACTACACGATGCGAGTAATCACCGTCGGCATGTGCGCGGCGATCGCTGTCTACGGCCTCAACATCATCCTCGGCTTCACGGGACAGCTGAACCTCGCCCAAGGCGGGTTCTTCGGCATCGGCGCCTACGGAGTCGGGCTGCTCACCACCGATTACGATTGGAGCTTCTGGACCGCATTCGTCGCAACCGTCATCGGAACTGCGGTCATCGGCTACCTCTGCGGGCTGATCGCCCTGCGCACGAAGGATGAGTACTTCGCCATCTTCACAATGGCCATCGGCTTCATCATCTTCCTCGTCATCAGCCGTTGGGAGTCCGTCACCCACGCACATTCCGGCGTCAACAACGTGAAGTTCCCCGAAGGCGGAGGACTCATCGACTTCGAATCTCCGGTTGCGATGTTCTACCTGGTCTTCGCCATCCTGCTCGTGTGCATCTACACGACGTACGCGATTCGGCGCTCGAGTGTGGGTCGCACGCTGCTGAGCATCAGGACGAGCGAAGATCTGGCGGATGCGATAGGTGTGCGCGTCGGATTCAGCAAACAGCTCGCATTCGCCGCCTCGGCTGTCCTCGGAGGAATCGGCGGCGGACTCTACGCAACTGTGGTCGGATTCATCGGCCCCCATGCGGCATCGATCGACAAGACCTTCGAATTCCTTATGTTCATCCTCGTCGGAGGCATGGGCACTGTCGCAGGTCCGCTGCTCGGAAGCATGATCGTGACATTCCTGTTCGAACTGTTCCAAGACTTCCAGGCCTATCGATTCATCGTGCTGGGACCCATCATCGTCGCCCTCGTGATCTTCGCACCGCGGGGAATCGTCGGATACCTCGGCGGATTCGTCGACAAACGCAATCGACGACGAAGGAGTGCAGAGGCCCGCGGTTCAGAACACAACGAGTCCTCACGATCGGATTCAGCCGCCTCAGTCGGCACCAACTCCGAGGAGGAGAAATGACGCTGCTCGAAATTCGCGGTCTCGGTAAGCGCTTCGGCGGGCTCGACGCGGTCAAGGACGTGAGCCTGGACGTTGAAGCGGGTCAGATCACCGCGGTCATCGGTCCCAATGGTGCCGGCAAGTCAACGCTGTTCAACCTCGTCCACGGCTTCTATCGGCCCACGGCAGGGACCATCAGCTTCAAAGGCGAGGACATCACGCATTCGTCCCCGCACCGTACCGTAGCCGGTGGCATCGCCCGGACATTCCAGACGACGAACCTGTTCGATGACAGCACCCTGTTGGAGAACGTCCTGGCCGGACGGATCGTCCGCTCGAAGTCCAATGTCTTCGACGCCGTCTTCCACACGCCGCGCCACCGTCGTGAATCACGCATCAACGAAGACAAGGCGATGGAAGCTCTTGAGTACTGCGGGGTCGCGGAGTACCGACACGATCTGGCGTCGAATGTTCCGCAGGAGGTGCAGAAGCGCACCGCAGTGGCAATGGCACTGGCCACGGAGCCCGAACTGCTGCTGCTCGACGAGCCCGCCGGCGGCATCCCCGAAGAGGAGACTGTCGATTTCGGCGACCTCATTCGATCATTGCCGCAGCGAGGGGTCTCCGTCCTGCTCGTCGAACACAAGATGACGATGATCATGGACCTCGCGGACACGATCCTCGTCCTCGACCACGGACAGAAGCTGGCACTCGGCGCACCGGCGGAGATCCAATCCGATCCGAACGTCATCCGCGCCTACCTCGGTTCCACTGCACAGGAGGAGAACTGATGCTCACGCTCGACAATGTCAGCACCGGGTACGATGCCACCGATGTGCTCCATGGGGTGAGTATCACCGCGCAGCCCGGAGAGCTCACCGTGGTGCTCGGCGCGAACGGCTCAGGAAAGACGACTTTGTTCAAGACCATCAGCGGACTGATGCGGGTTCGGTCAGGGTCGATCGTCTATGAGGGGCGTCAGCTTCATCGAGCGCGTCCCAATGCCATCGTCAAGGCCGGTATCGCGCACTGTCCCGAAGGTCGCCATCTGTTCGGCAAGATGTCGGTGGAGAAGAATCTGCGTCTGGGGTCGTACCCCCACCGGAACAAGTCGCGAACCGAAGAGATCTACGCTGAGGTCCTCGACATGTTTCCGATCCTCAAGGAGAAGGCGAAGCAGCCGGCAGGCTCCCTGTCCGGCGGACAGCAGCAGATGGTCGCAATCGGCCGGGCACTGATGTCGGATCCGAGCCTGCTGATCCTCGACGAGCCGTCGATGGGCCTGGCTCCCATCGTCGTCGAGCAGGTCCTCGAGTCGGTCGCACAGATCAATCGGAACGGTATCGGAGTCCTGCTCAGTGAGCAGAACGCGAAGGCGTCACTGGCGATCGCCCACCGGGGATACGTGCTGGCCGAGGGGCGGATCGTCCTCGCTGATGATGCCTCACGACTGCTCGACAATCCCGACGTGCAGGCGGCCTACCTCGGCCTCTGACGGCGGTTCGCAGTCTTTCGGTTGAGGGCGGCGATATCGCGGAAACGAAGTCTCGCCGAGGCGGCTTGGCCACCTCGGCGAGATTTCGTTGAGCTATTCTGCCAGATCGTTGAGACCCTCGGTCACGCTCGTTCAGTGCGGCGGATTCATCAAGACCGACTTCCATTCCGTCTGACTCATCACGGTCAAAATTCAGCCAGCCGGACACATCATTGGAGACGTTGCCCGCTGTCTCACTCGTCGAGGAACCGGGAGACGTCCCCGGCTCCGACGCGGGCCACCTCGGGGAACTTTCCGGTGAAGTCGACGACCGAGGTCGGCACGACTCCGGGGACTCCGGACTCGATGACGATGTCGAGGTCATTGCCGAGCTGGTCCATGACATCCTCGGCGTGGGTCAGCGGATCCTCGTCGCCGGGCAGCAGCAGAGTCGACGACAGGATCGGCTCCCCCATCGCCTCGACGAGGGCGAGGGCCGTGACGTTCTGCGGTATACGAGCGCCGACCGAATGCTTCTTCGGATGCATCATCCGGCGCGGTACTTCCTTCGTCGCCTTCATGATGAACGTGTAGGGTCCCGGCGTCATCGACTTGATGGCTCGGAAGTCGGAATTGTCGACGATGACGAACTGACCCAGCTGGGCGAAGTCGTGGCACATCAGCGTGAAATGGTGCTTCGAGCCGAGGTGCCGAATGCGGGTGATCCGCTCGATGCCTTCCTTGTTGTCCAGGGCGCAGCCGAGGGCGTAACAGGAATCCGTGGGATAAGCGATCAAGCCACCGTTCCTGAGTGACTCAGCGGCCTTCTCGATCAGTCGGTCCTGCGGGTTCTCCGGATGGATATTCAGTAGTGTCGCCATACTTCATGCTAACCACTCTGCCGCCACAGTGCGAGGGGTCACCCGCAGACGCTCCTCAGCGCACGAGGCTGGGTATCGTCAGACCGCAGCCTCGGGCTTCTTCAGGCCTTGACCAGCTCGGCCCGCGCGGTGTTCGGATCAGAGGCGAGGAGGATATTCACCCACCTGGCTCTCGGATCCGCGTCGACGAGCAGAGCCTTGATGAGCAGGGTGGCCGGCAATGCCAGCAGCGCGCCGAGCCAGCCGAGGACCCATACCCAGAACAGAAGTGACAGGAACGACACCAAGGGAGTGACGCCGACGGATTCGCCCGTGAACTTCGGCTGGATGATCGACTGGATGACGAAGTTGAGCACGCTGTAGGCGATGACCACCCACAGCGCCGACTGCCATCCGCTGTCGACCAGCGCCAGCAGTGCCGGCGGGAGAAGGCCGATGACGAAGCCGATGTTCGGAATGTAGTTCGTCAGGAATGCCAGCACGCCCCACACCCAGATGAGCGGAACGTCGATGATCGCCAAGGCGATGACGTCGAGGAATGCGACGATGAGACCGAAGACCGTGGCCACCACCCAGTAGCGGCGGACACCGCTGGCGAAATCACCGATCGACGCCGACAGCGTGGGCTTCACATCGAGCAGCATCGCCATCCGCTTGTCGATGCCCATCGAATCCATCGCCACGAAGAACACCGCCATGATCACAGTGGTCAACAGGCCCGCAACCGACGACAGATTCGTCAGCAGCGGGTAGACGGCGTCGAGGACGGAGCGGACGTCGAAGGCCGAGAGCTGCTGCTGGATCACCGAGGAGGTCACCCCGATGTCCGAGAGCAGCGCCAACGCATTCTGGTACGTGTTGACGAGTTCGTTGCTGTAGCTGGGGATGAGGATGACGAGCTCGGCGACCGACCACGCGGTGAGGCCGAAGAACGCGAAGATCATGCACAACACGAGCACGACCGAGATGCACGCCCCGATCGCCCGCGGCACCTTGACCCGGGTAAGCAGCCGCTGCACCGGGTAGACGACGATGTAGAAGTTCAGCGCGAGGAACACCGGAGCCACGATGTCCTGGAGCCCGCGGAAGAACATCAGCGCATACGCCAGCCCTGCCAGCGTCACCGCGATCATCAGCGCTCGCGCCGGCGGCCGCGCGTGCCAGGGCCGCTTCTCTCCTGCGGGGTCGGACTCTGGTGCGGATTCTGGTGCGGATTGTGCGCCGGATGCCGTGCCCGATTCTGTGCTGGAAGAATTGGATCCCACCATCACCGAGGCGGCCGACGCAGACGGATCCCCCGCCGAGGCGGCAGGTCGGGAGGCGGCCCCCGCCGAGGCGGTGGGTCCGGCCGACCCCGGCTCAGCCGCCGGTCGTGAGGACGACGCAGACTCATCTGGGCGCGCGGCATCCCCGGTTCGTCCGGTTCGCCCGGTCGCACCGTCTGCGGCACCCGGCGCCTTCGCCTGCTCGTCCTCGTTCATTCAGCGTCCCCGACGCTTTTCGCGGATGCGCATCGACACCTCGATAGGGGTGCCCTTGAAGCCGAAGGTCTCACGCAGACGGCGGATGATGAACCGCCGATAACCGGGGTCGAGGAATCCGGTGGTGAAGAGCACGAACTTCGGCGGACGCGACTGCGCCTGAGTGCCGAAGAGGATGCGCGGCTGCTTGCCGCCGCGCACCGGGTGCGGGTTGGCCGCGACGAGCTCACCGAGGAACGCATTGAGTCGTCCCGTCGGAATGCGGGTGTCCCAGCCCTCGAGAGCGGCCTCCATCGCCGGCACGAGCTTCTCCGCGTGACGTCCGGTCTTCGCCGAGATGTTCACGCGCGGTGCCCACGCCACATGGCCGAGGTCCCGTTCGATCTCGCGCTCGAGGTAGAAGCGGCGTTCGTCATCGAGCAGATCCCATTTGTTGAATGCCAGCACCACGGCACGTCCCGCCTCGACGGCGGTCGTGACGATGCGGACGTCCTGCTCGCTCAGCGGGTCCTGGACCTCCATGAGGACGAGGGCCACCTCGGCGCGTTCGAGCGCGGTCTGCGTACGCAGTGCGGCATAGAAGTCGGCACCGCTGGCCTGATGGGCACGACGGCGGATGCCGGCGGTGTCGACGAAGCGCCACTGCTTGTCTCCGAGCTCGATGAGCTCGTCGACAGGATCTCGAGTGGTGCCAGCGACGTTGTCCACGAGCACTCGGTCGGAGCCGATGAGCTGGTTGAGCAGGGAGGACTTGCCGACGTTCGGACGCCCGACGAGCGCCACGCGCCGCGGTCCGCCCTCTTCGACACGGGTGTCGACGGCCGAGACCTCGGGCAGGATCGTGAGCACTTCATCGAGCAGGTCGGCGACTCCCCGACCGTGCAGAGCAGACACTGTCCAGGGCTGGCCGAGGCCGAGGCCCCAGAGTTCGGCGGCCATGAGCTCGCCGCGCTCATCATCGACCTTGTTCGCGGCGAGGAGGACCGGCTTCTTCTTCCGGCGCAGCATCTTCACGACCATCTCATCGGTCGAGGTCGGACCGGTCGTGGCATCGACGACGAGGAGGACGGCATCGGCCATGTCCACGGCGACCTCGGACTGGATCGCAATCCGCGAGGCCATGCCCTTCGAATCCTGATCCCAACCGCCGGTGTCGACGAGGGTGAATTCTTGTCGGTTCCATTCCGCCCGGTAGCTCACGCGGTCACGGGTGACTCCCGGAACGTCCTCGACGACGGCTTCACGGCGGCCGAGGATGCGGTTGACCAGCGTCGACTTGCCGACGTTGGGGCGACCGACGACGGCCAGCACCGGTGCGGCACCGAGGGTCTCGTCTTCGTCTTCGTCGAAGCCGTAGGCGCGCAGCAGCGCACGGTCCTCGTCTTCGAGCTCATAGCTTTCGAGTCCGGCCTCGAGCGCGGTCGCCCGCTGCTCGGCCTCCTCGTCGCTGATGCTCTCGACGCGGTCGACGAGGTCTTCGTCGGGTGTCTCGTGGAATTCGGATTCGCTCATTGTGAGTCCTTCACCAGCTGCAGCACCGTTTCGACCACCTGGTCGAAGTCGATGTCGCTGGTATCGAGTGTGAACACACCGTCGGCGGCCTCTAAGAAGCTCGTCGTGGCGGAGTCCTTGGCGTCACGGCCGGTGACGAGGTCTTGGGTGGCGGCGATCGCCTCGGCGTCGGCATTGCCGTGCACTTCTTTCGCGCGGCGGGCCACACGGACCTCGTCGCGGGCGGTCATGAGGAGGCGCACATCTGCATCGGGAGCGACCACGGTCGTGATGTCCCGGCCCTCGACGACGATGCCCTCGGGTGCGGCGGTGATGTAGGCCCGCTGCATCTCGATGAGCTCCTCGCGGGCGTCGATGACGCCGGAGACCGTCTGCACGTTCGCCGATACTTCCTCACCGCGGATCTCCTCGGTGACGTCGATATCGTCGACGGAGACGAAGAATTCGTCGGGGCTGAGCGAGATCTCCAAGTCCGCGCCGCGCACCTGCTCGAGCACGTCGACGGGGTCGGTGACCCCGCGGTTGAGGCACAGCCACGCCATCGCCCGGTACATCGCACCGGTGTCCAGGTACTGGTAGCCCAGCCGACGCGCCACCTCCTTGGCGGTGCTCGACTTGCCCACTCCGGACGGTCCGTCAATGGCTACGACGCTCATGCAGTTCCTTCTTTCTCGATGGCGGATTCGGGGATCTGCCATCCCTTCGACAGCAATCCGATCTCCAGCTCCTGCTGGATGGCCGGGACCACGGACACGTCGACCATGCCCAGTTTCCGGCCGGAGGCGTGATCCATCCGGAAGTCCTCGACATTGACGCCGAGGTCGCCGATGTCCTTGAACAGCCGGGCCAGGGTTCCGGGCGTATCCGGAACCAGGATCGTGACAACAGCATAGGTGGTCGGCGGCTGCCCGTGCTTGCCGGGAATCCGGTCGTGTCCCTCATTGCCCAGGGCGATCGCCTTGGCGAGCAGTCCCGTCGAACCGGGTCCGAGTTCGAGAGCACTGATGACCTCATCGAGCTCGGTGCGCAGATCGACGAGCACAGAGCGGACCTCCTCAGCGTTCCCGGTCAGGATCTGTGTCCACAGCCCTGGGTCCGAGGCGGCGATTCGTGTGACATCGCGCAGTCCCTGGCCGGCCAGCGAGATCTCCTCGAGCGGTGCGTGCCGCAGCTGGGAAGCGACGAGGGAGGCGACGACCTGCGGCACGTGCGAGACCTTCGCGACCGCCGCATCGTGGATACGCGGATCCAGATGGAGCACCGAGGCGCCCGTGTCCTCGGCCATGGCGATGACCTCGCCGAGGCGGTCGGCCGGGGTGTCCTCGTCCGAGCAGATCACCCAGGGTCGGGCCGTGAACAGGTCCGACTGGGCGGCGATCGCCCCAGATTTCTCGCGTCCGGCCATCGGATGGCAGCCGATATAGCGATCGAGCTGAGTGCCCGTGGTCAGTTCGCGCACCGCTTCGAGCAGGCGGGTCTTGACGCTGGCGACATCGGTGACCGTAGCGTTCGGGTAGTTCTCGAGCGCCGAGGCGATGACCCGGGCGGCGACGTCGGGCGGGGTCGCGACGACGACGATGTCCGGGTGTGCGGCAGGCGACGCAGCGTCGGTGGCAGCGTTCGGGTCGGCCGCCTCGGCGACGGTTGCCTTCGGAGTGACGACCTGGCCGGCACCGAGGTCCGCGGCGAGTTGCTGCGCGGTCGGTGAGGTGTCTTCGAGGGTCACCTGATGGCCTTTTGCGCTCAGCGCCAACCCCAGGCTGGCACCGAGCAGGCCGGTGCCGATGATGTGGACTCTCACAGACCGACGGCCTCGAACAGTGCGCCGACCTCATCGGAGCGCAGCGGGCGGATCTTGCCCTGCTTCTGCTCGTCGAGGACGATCGGTCCGAATTTCAGCCGCACGAGGCGCTCCACCGGGTGGCCGATCTCGGCCAGCAGGCGGCGCACGATGCGGTTGCGGCCGGAGTGGAGCGTGAGTTCGACGACGGACTTGCCCGGGGTCGAATCGACGAGCTTGAAGTCGTCGACCTTGACGAAGCCGTCTTCGAGGTCGATTCCGGCCTTGAGGATGGCTCCGGCGTCCTTCGCGAGCTGGCCCTTGACCTTTGCGACGTAGGTCTTCGGGATCTCGTAGCGCGGGTGGGCCAGGCGGTTGCTCAGCTCCCCGTCGTTCGTGAGCAGGATGATGCCTTCGGTCTCCGTGTCGAGCCGACCGACGTGGAAGAGGCGCTCCGTGTTGTTGCGCACATAGTCGGCCAGGCAGGGGCGACCCTCGGGATCGCTCATGGTCGACACGACTCCCGCGGGTTTGTTGAGCACGAGGTAGACCTTCTTGGTCTGTGTCGAAATTCTCACTGTGTCCACGTACACGGACTGCGTTTCGGGGTCGATCCGGGTGCCCAGCTCGGTCACGATGCTGCCGTCGACCTCGACGCGGCCGTCGACGATGAGCTGCTCACAGGCACGACGTGATCCCAGGCCCGCCTCGGCGAGCACCTTCTGCAGCCGCACACCCCCGCTGACGTGGGCATCTGATGTCTGACCGGCACCCGTACCGCCCTTGTTGGAGGCCTGTTTCGCCGTCATTGCGCGCTGTTTTCGGCTGGGTCGGTTCTGGCGCCCGCCGGGGGCGCGATGATCACGGTAGGGACTCATATGTCTATTCTCTCAAATCAATCGGCGACTCGTGACATCTCGGCGGACGAATCAGTTTCATCGTCGAGATCGTCGTCGAGGGCGCCGTCGATCTCGGCGAGCACCTCGGTGTCTTCGGCGCCGAGTTCGGCGACATCGGCGTCTTCGGGCAGGTAGGGGGCGATGTCGGGCAGATCGTCGATCGCGTTCATGCCCATCGTGTCGAGGAACGTACGCGTGGTGGCATAGAGCAGCGCCGAGGTGGACGCCTCCTTGCCGGCTTCGACGATGAGTCCGCGCAGCAGCAGGGTGCGGATGACGCCGTCGACGCTGACTCCGCGGATGGCGGCGATGCGGGGCCGGGAGATCGGCTGCCGGTAGGCGATGACTGCGAGGGTCTCGAGGGCGGCTTGGGAGAGCTTCGCGCTCTGTCCGGCGGTGAGGAAGTCCTTGACGACTTCGTGATAGTCGCCGCGGGAGAAGATACGGAAGCCTCCGGCGACGTGGCGGATCTCGAACCCGCGCTGCCGCCGGTTCTCATCTCCGTCGTAGTCGGCTTTGAGGGTGCGGATGGCTTCGAGGACGGTGTCCTCGTCGAGGCCGAGGGAGCCGGCGAGGTCTTCGGCGGTCACAGCCGAATCGGTGATCATGAGCACGGCTTCGATGCCGGCGAGGATCTCGTCATCGATCATGAGTGTTCCCCTTCTTCGTCGCCGCTCCAGTCACCCTCGGTGCGCAGGTCGACTCCGTCTTCGTTCATCTCGGTCCGGTGGATGAGCAGCCGTCCCAATGGCTCGGGCTGGTCGAAGTCGCAGAGGCCGACCTTGAACAGCTCGAGCAGGGCGAGGAACCGCGCCACGACCACCAGAGTGTTCTCAGCCGATTCGAGCAGATCCTGGAAGTCGACGTCTCCGACCCGCAGCAGGGAGATGATGTGCCCGCGCTGCTCGGACACGCTGACCAGCGGCAGGTGGATGTGGTCGACGGCCACGCTCGGCGGGGTGTGATCGCGTTGGAGCACGGTGGCGAAGATTCCGGCCAGCTCACCCGGACCGATGTTGAGCTCCAACGGCGGCAGCACGTCTTGGAACTCCGGTTCGAGGTCGACGTCACGTGGAGCGCGGATCGACCCGGCGGCCATCGCCTCGGCCAGATAACCGGACACGGACTTGTACGCCTTGTACTGCAGCAGCCGGGCGAAGAGCAGATCGCGGGCCTCGAGCAGTTCGAGGTCGAGGACCTCTTCTCCCTCTTCGTGCGGCAGCAGCCGTGCGGTCTTGAGGTCGAGCAGGGTCGCCGCGACGAGGAGGAACTGGGAGATCTCGGCGAGATTCGCCTGATCCTTCAGTTCGGTGGTGTAGGCGATGAACTCATCGGTGACCTCGGCCAGGGCGATCTCCGTGACGTCGAGTCGACGCTTCGAGATCAGACCGAGCAGCAGGTCGAAAGGGCCGGTGAAGTTGTCCAACCGCACCTGGAATCCCTGCGCGACATCATCGCCGGAGACTACTTCGCTGCCGGAGGCAGAGCCCTCGCCGGAAGCGACTTCGGCATCCGCGGATGCTTCGCCGGAAACGACTTTCACATCACCAGCGACTGCATCGCCCGCAGCGGCCTCGGTTGAATCGGGGGCCGCTTCCTCCTCGTCGGTTACGGAGTCGCTCAGGGTGCGCCTCCGCGGGCGATGAGCTCCCTGGCCAGTCGACGGTAGGCCTCGGAGCCGGCGTGCTTCGGTGCGAAGCTCGTGATCGGTTCGGCCGCCACGGAGGCATCGGGGAACTTCACGGTGCGGTTGATGACGGTCTCGAATACCTTGTCACCGAAGGCTTCGGTGACCCGCGACATGACTTCCTTCGAGTGCAGCGTTCGCGAGTCGAACATCGTGGCGAGGATTCCGTCGACCTCGAGCGAGGGGTTGAGCCGGTCCTGGACCTTCTCGATCGTCTCGACGAGCAGGGCGACGCCGCGCAGTGCGAAGAACTCGGTCTCGAGCGGGATGACGACACCATGGGCGGCGGTCAGAGCGTTGACGGTGAGCAGACCCAGCGAGGGCTGGCAGTCGATGAGGATGACATCGTATTCGTCGGCGACCTTCGACAGGGCACGGGCGAGCACCTGCTCGCGGGCGACCTCGCCGACGAGCTGGACTTCGGCGGCGGAGAGGTCGATATTGGCCGGCAGGATGTCGATGTTGTCGAATTCCGTTTCGACGATGACCTCGTGCGGGTCCAGTCGCGGGTTCATCAGCAGATTGTAGATGCTGATATCGAGCTCATAGGGATTGAGTCCCAGTCCGACGGACAGTGCGCCCTGCGGGTCGAAGTCGACGAGCAGCATCTTGCGACCGTAGGCGGCCAGGGCAGCACCGAGGTTGATCGACGAGGTCGTCTTCCCGACCCCGCCCTTCTGGTTGACCATCGCGATGATGCGGGCGGGTCCGTGCGAATCCAGGGGTGCCGGCTCCGGGAAATCCTGGGGCTCGACTGCTGCGGTCCTCTGCTGGGGGATCTCCAACGCCTCTTGCGTATTCATCACTCGGATGGCCACCTTTCGTTGCTCTTCATACAACCCTACCGCGCCCGAGGGTGCGAGGTCGCGTACACTTCCCGCAGTGTCTCCTCGGAGACTTTCGTATAGATCTGCGTCGTCGTCACCGAGGCATGCCCGAGCAGCTCCTGGACGACGCGGATGTCCGCCCCGCCCTCGAGAAGATGCGTGGCGAATGAGTGCCGGAAGGTGTGCGGAGAGACCTGGGCGTCGATCTTGGCAGCCTCCCCGGCGTTCTTGACGATCTGCCACGCGGAGACCCGGGAGAGCCGGGTTCCGCGAGCGTTGAGGAACAGTGCCCCGGCCGGAGCCGAGGACTTCGCCTTCGCCGCCATCGACGGCCGCACTCGTGAGACCCACGCGCCCAGGGCTCGGGCCGCATGGGATCCGAAGGGCACGATCCGCTCCTTCCCGCCCTTGCCGTAGAGCCGGACGAGCCCGGAGTCGAGGTCGAGATCATCGAGGTCGACCCCCACGGCTTCGGAGATGCGGGCCCCCGTGGCGTAGAGGAGTTCGAGGAGGGCGGCGGCCCTGATCTGCACCGGCTCCTCCCCGTCCGTGGTCGCGATCATCGCTTCGATGTCGTCGAGCGCCAGGGCCTTGGGCAGGCGCAGTCCCTCCTGCGGCGGGCTGACCTCGGAGGCCGGATCCGTGGACGTGAGGTTCTCCCCGAGGGCGAAGGTGTGGAATCGTCGCACCGCGACGAGTGCGCGGGCACGACTCCGCGGTGCCAATCCCGAATCGAGCAGGTGGAGCGCATAGCTCTCCACCTTCTGTCGATCGACCTCGCCGAGGCGGCTCACCCCGTCCTCGGTCAGCCAGGTTCCGTACCGGGCGAGGTCACGGGCGTAGGCATCGATCGAGTTCATCGACAGTCCCCGTTCGAAACGCAGGGAGGACAGATAGGACGCAAAACCGCGACGCAGATCGTCAGGCAGATTCTCTGGCAGCAGTTCAGCACCGTGCCGGGCCACGGGTTATCAGTCCTCGCCCGTGCCGACCTGCGTGGACGGCGCATCCTCGCTCGTGCCGGTCGTCTCGACGCTCGCACCGCGACCGAAGTCGGGGCGGCCGTCGACGAGTCGCCTCGGCGCATCGACGGGACGGAACTTCACCCGTGCTCCCGACGCTTCTGCGCGCAGCACGCGGTCGACCTGGAAGATCGCGAGCTGAGCGATCGCGTTGGTGATCCGCCCATCGGCGACGGCATCGAGCGCCTCGGAGATATCAACCCAGGCAAAGCGGAACCCGGCCTCCTCCTCGCCGCGTTCGTGACGGTCGGCTTCGGGAACCTCAGTGAGACCGCGGGCGAGGTACAGACGCATCGTCTCGGAGCTGCCGCCTGGAGTCAGGCAGGAGTCGCTGAGGACGTCCCAGTGAACGGCGGTGAGGTCGGCCTCTTCGACGAGCTCCCTCTTCGCCGCTTCGAGCGGGTCCTCTCCGGGGATGTCGAGCAGGCCCGCCGGCACCTCCCACAGCCGGGCACGGACGGGGTGCCGGTACTGCTGGGCCAGCAGGATCCGCTTCTGATCGTCGACGACGGCGATTCCGACGGCACCGGTGTGCGCCATGAGGTCGCGGACGAGGCCGGTGGCCTCGGGCAGGTCGAAGGTCTCCTTGCGGATGTCCCATACGGCGCCTTCGTAGACGACCTTCGAAGAGGTGATCGGCGGGATCACCGGTTCGTCCTGCAGGATCTCATCGTGCGGTGTGTTCATCGGCTGCCTCCCGGATGTCGACGGTGGTGGAACGGCGAATGCCGCCGGCGCTGTGGCCGACGGCATTCACTGTGAGGTTGGACAACGGTCACTGACGCTCGAGCGCCGCGGCGACCAGGCCCGCGAACAGCGGGTGCGGAGAGGTCGGACGCGACTTCAGCTCGGGGTGCGCCTGAGTGGAGACGTAGAACGGGTGCGTATCACTCGGAAGTTCGACGAATTCGACGAGCTCACCGTTCGGTGAGGTTCCGGAGAACTCGAGCCCCGCCTCGGCGAGCTGGTCACGGTAGGTGTTGTTGACCTCGTAGCGGTGACGGTGACGTTCGCTGATCGTCGTGTCTCCGTACACGCCGGCCACAACGCTGCCTTCGGTGAGCTTCGCCTCGTAGGTGCCCAAGCGCATGGTGCCGCCCAGGTCGCCTTCGCCTTCGACGATCGAGAGCTGCTCGGCCATGGTCGCGATGACGGGGACCGTGGTCTCGGGGTCGAATTCGGACGACGAAGCCGCCTCGATGCCGGCGACATTGCGTGCGTATTCGATGACCATGCACTGCAGACCCAGGCACAGGCCCAGCGTCGGAATACCGTGGGTGCGTGTGTACTCGAGTGCGCCGAGCTTGCCTTCGATGCCGCGGATGCCGAATCCGCCGGGCACGCAGATCGCGTCGAGGCCGTTCAGCGCCGCTTCCGAGCCGGCTTCGGTGGAGCAGTCATCGGACTGGATCCACTTGATCGTGACCTTCGCGTCGTTGGCGAATCCGCCGTGGCGCAGCGCCTCGGTGACGGAGAGGTAGGCGTCGGGCAGGTCGATGTACTTGCCGACGATGCCGATGGTGACTTCCCGGGACGGGTTGTGCACGCGCTCGAGTACCCAGTCCCACTTCGTCCAGTCGACGTCGCGGAAGGGCAGGTTGAGGTTGCGGATGACGAACACGTCGAGGCCGCCGTCGTGGAGGACCTTAGGGATGTCGTAGATGCTCGGGGCGTCGACGCAGGACACGACAGCTTCGGTCTCCACGTCGCAGGCGCCGGCGATCTTCGCGCGGATCGAATCCGGCAGGGCGCGGTCGGAGCGGAGCACGATCGCATCGGGCTGGATGCCGATGGAGCGCAGCGTCGCCACCGAGTGCTGGGTCGGTTTCGTCTTCAGCTCTCCGGAGGGCCCGAGGTAGGGCACGAGGGAGACGTGGATGAAGAACACGTTGTCCCGGCCGATGTCGTGACGGACCTGGCGGGCCGCCTCGAGGAAGGGCTGGGATTCGATATCGCCGACGGTGCCACCGATCTCGGTGATGATGACATCGGGACGGTCCGCCTCGGGGCGTTCGGCCTGGGCACGCATGCGCGCCTTGATCTCATCGGTGATGTGCGGGATGACCTGGACGGTGTCGCCGAGGTACGCGCCGCGGCGTTCCTTCGCGATGACCGAGGAGTAGATCTGTCCGGTGGTCACATTCGCTGCGCCGTCGAGGTTGTTGTCGAGGAAGCGCTCGTAGTGGCCGATGTCGAGGTCAGTCTCTGCGCCGTCCTCGGTGACGAAGACCTCACCGTGCTGGAAGGGATTCATCGTGCCGGGATCCACATTGAGGTAGGGATCCAGCTTCTGCATTGCCACGGTGAGACCGCGCTGAGTGAGCAGATGGCCGAGGCTCGATGCCGTCAGACCCTTGCCCAACGAGGAGGCGACGCCTCCCGTGACGAAGATGTGCTTTGCCGTATGTGTGCCGCCTGGGCCAGTTCGATTCACCACGGGATTTGATTCTATCAAAGTCCGGCTCACGAATCCGAGACGGCGTCGACCTCGGCGTACAGATCGAGCAGCGTTTCGGAGATCGCCGCCCCGTTGCTCACGTCGATGACCCGCTTCTTTGCTGCCACAGCGGAAGTTCCGCGTCCGGCCGGATCGTCGAGAAGATGATTGATCTCACGCAGCAGAGCTTCCGTGTCGTCGGCGGGAACGGCCTTCGCGGCCTCTCCCCAGATGCCTGCACGACGTTCGCTGCCGATGAAGACTGCCGGCTTCGACAGCTGCATGAGGTCTTCGTGGGACAGACCGGTCATGGTTTCGCTGGCGATGACGACATCGGCGGCGGCCGCCACATCGACGAGGTCGCCGGCGGGCGCGACGAGGACTCCGCGGTCGGCGAATTCGCGGGAGATCGTCGAGCGGTCCTTGCCGGTGCCGGTGAGGGCGAAGACGACGTTGCGGTCGCGGCGGCGCTGGTTGATCTGGTCGGCGGCGTCGAGGACGGTCGCCAGGGCCGTGTGGTCGCGCAGGGCGATGGGGCTGGCAACCATCCAGGTGCCTTCGCCGATGCCGAGTTCGCGACGGACCTCGGCGCGCGGGGTGCGCACAGTGAGGTCGACGTCGATGTCCGGGTGGACGAGTTCGGCGCGTTCGACGACTGGGACGCGGCCGCCGTAGTAGTCGACGACGGGTTCGGTCGTGCCGAGCACTGCGGTGGCGGTGCGGCCGACGATCTCGGCTCCGGTCTTCTCGATGACGTTCGCGGAGTCGAAGGACTCGATGGTGGCGACGACCTTCGGGTGCAGGCGGGCGGGCAGACCAGTGAAGGCCAGGCCGGCGAGCGTCGCCGCGTGCAGTCCGTGTGCGTGGACGATGTCCACGTGCTGGTAGTACTTGTGAAGAGTGAAGGCGGTGTTCGGGTCGGCCATCGTGAAGCGCCTGCGTGCTGCGAGCTCGATCTCGCGGAATTCGCCGGCCAGTTCCTCGGGGACTCCGAAGGTGCCCAGCAGTGACCGGTGCGCGGCGACGGCGACCTTATAACCGGCTCGGAGGTGACCGAGCACGGCGAGCTTCGCCACTTCGACGACGGGACCGGTGGTCTCGGCGAGCACGTGCAGAATCCTTGTGTCTGCGCTCAGTGGGTTGACCTCGCCGGATTCGCTCATTTCCTCATCCTCTTCTTTCGTTCGACGCTGGTTCTAGCCTACCTGGGCAGACACGAGTTCCGTGTAAAGACCTGCGAGTTCTTCGGCAACTTCCCTCTCATCGGGAAGCTCGGCCCCGCGTGCCCGGGCCCGGGTCCCGAGTTCGGCGCGGCGGGCGGGATCGACGGCGAGTTCGGCCACGGCTTCAGCGAAGGCGGCATCGTCGTCAGGGTCGATGAGGATGCCGGCGTCGCCGACGAGTTCAGCGCTGCCGCCGGTGGCCGTGGCCACGATCGCCTTGCCGGAGATGAGTGCTTCTTGGAGCACCAGCGCACGAGCTTCCCACACGCTGGTGAGCGCATAGATGTCCGCGGCGGCCGCGAGTTCCGCGATGTCGTCGCGGGGTCCGAGGAAATGCAGGGCAGGGATCGCCGAGGCGGCTGCGGCGTCATCGTATTGAGCGCGGACTTCGGCGAGCACTTCGTCGTCGGCGGCACCGGCGATGAGCGCGACGATCTCGCTCGGCTGGTTCCCCTCGGTCTGCCGGTTTCCTTCGTTCTGCCGGTTCCCCTGGGCCTGTCGGTTTCCTTCGCCGAGGCGGGCGAGTGCGCGTACGAGCATCGGGTAGTTCTTCTGTTTGGCAACCCTCCCGACGGCGAGCACGATGAGTGCGCCGGGATCGAAGTCGAATTCCTCGGCCAGGTTCGCGCGGGTGGCGGCGGCCGCCTCGGCGGATACAGGTGTGACCTCGGGGGCGGCGGCAGGAAGAAAGCGAGCGGTCTGCGCGCCGAGTTCGCGAGCACGATCGACGAGGTCGGTGCTGGCGCCGAGGACGAGGTCGGTACCGCGGGCGAGCATCGTCTCGACGCGGGTTTCGACCCGGCCGCGCAGTCCCTGTCCGCTGGCTTGGTTGTGGAGGCTGAGGACGAATTTCGGTCGGCTCTTCAGCGTGCGCAGGGTCAGCAGGGTGATCAGCCCTGCCCGGAAGCCGTGGGCGTGGACGATCTGCGGGGCGAAGCTGCGCAGCAGTGTGCGCTGGCGGCGGATGAGAGCGGCGTCGGAGGCCCCGATTCCGGTGCCGAGTTCGAGGACGCCGAAGCGGACTCCGGGCAGCAGGGAGAACCCGAAGTGCTCGTCGGTGGCGGCCGGTCCGATGACTCCGATCTCGTGCCCGGCGGCGGCGAGGTCACGGGCGAGTGCGTGCACATGGGTGCCGACTCCCCCGGTCGAGGTGCCGATGGTGAAGACGATTCTCATGAGTCTTCCTCCCTGTCGGTGTCGCTGGAACCGTTGTCTGTGTCGCTGGGTCCGTTGTCTCTATTGTGCGTCTCTGCTGCGTGGACGGTCGTCTCGTCGTTGACACCTGCCCGGTTGCGGTCGGCCAACAGACTGCGGACTTCGCCGAGGAAACCGCGGTCGACGATGAGCACGATGAGGCCGAAGACCGCGCAGCCGATGAGGGCTGCCACGACTCCGGCGATGACCGCCGAGCTCGCGGAATTGTCGAAGAGTCCCCCGAACCACTGCGAGGTCACGACCCCGGCGGTGCCTGCGACGACGGCGGCCCCGAGAGCGAGCAGCGACCGACGTCCGACGAGGGCGAGTCCGGCGGGTCCGAGGACGCGGTGCATGTTCACGAGGAGGAACACTCCGGCCACTGTCATGCCCAGTACGTAGCCGCTGCAGATGCAGATGAGGGTCAGTCCCGCGTTGCCGTTCGCATTCGTCACGAGGATGGCCCCGACCATGCCGACGATGACGAGGATCCAGCCCGTCGTCGTGGCGGCGGCCGAGTGTCGGGAGCGTTCGAGCGCATAGAAGACGCGGGTGCCCCAGGCGACGAAGCACCAACCGGGCACGGCCAGGGCCATGACCATGATCGCCGGTGCCATCGAGTCGAAGGGAGCGGCGGATGTGTTTTCGGCGTCGATGGCGATGAAGAAGGTCTGCAGGGGGCCCGCAGCTGAGAGCAGGATGACGGCGCCGAGTCCGCCGACGGCGATGATGAGCGCCGTCGTCGTCGAGGTCACCGACCGCAAGCGTTTCCCGGCTTCCGCACGTCTGTGCTCGGTCGCCTCGGGGTCGGTGGATCGTCCCACCCAGGTCGATAGCGTCGGGAAGACCACGGTCGCCACGGTCACGGCGAGCACGGCGTAGGGCAGGAGGTAGACGGCGTTGATGTAGCTGAAGAGGACGAGCGTGCCGTCCCCGCCGATGTGGTTTGCCAGAGTCAGGGTCGCGAGCACAGCGGCCTGCTGGGCGAGCAGGGCCGACATTCCGGCACCGGCGAGGCGCAGCGCACGGTGGGCGACTCCGGGTGGGAAGGTGAAGGTGGGGCGCAGCTTCAAACCGGTCGAGGCCATCGGCAGGGCCAACGGCAGAGCGAGAGCTGCGACGCCGACGGTGGTGCCCCAGCCGAGCCAACCGAGGTGGGTCTGCCAGGTGTCGTCGCTGCCGCCGACTGTTTTGTAGGCGATATAACTGCCGATGACGACGAGGCTGGAGAGGAGCGGGGCGAAAGCCGGCCACAGGAACCTCCGGTGGGCCTGCAGCACCCCGGTGAGCACGGCGCCGATTCCGTAGAGGACGAGCTGCGGGGAGAACATGAGCAGCAGCTCTACGGTCGCCTGCACTCCCGCGTCACTGGTCTTCGTGTCGACGAGGATCCTCGCGATCTGCGGGGCGAAGACGGCCAGCAAGATCGACAGAGGCAGGGTGACGCTGATCGCCCAGGTCAGCAGGCCCGAGGCGATGCGTCCCGCGGTCTGCTTGTCCGATCTGGCCAGCGGCACCGCGAGCAGCGGGATGACCGCTCCGGCCAGGGCGCCGCCGGCGACGACCTCGAAGAGGATGTTCGGGACCTGGTTCGCGCTCTGGTAGGCGGTGCCGACGGTGCCGGCGCCGACGGTCGCCGAGAACACCAGCCAGCGCAAGAAGCCGACCAGTCGGGTCAGCAGGGTGATGATCGATACGAGCAGCGCCGTGGAGGCGAGGACTCGAACGAGCTTGTTCACACGACCTCGCGGCCGAAGGAGTCGATCTCCCTCAGGCCCGGTGTTGATTCGATGACGGAGGTGAAGGACACCTTCTCGCTGGCCAGGGTGAGTCCGGCGAGGACTGCGAGGATGAGGCGTCGCTGTGCCGGGGTGGCGGTTTCGGCGAGGATCACGCCGATCGCCGCGCCCAGGGCGTTGGCTCCGGTGTCTCCGAGCATGGCATCACCGGCCAGGTCATCGGGCCAGGCGGCGGCCGTGACTCCGGCGATCGCACCTGAGGGTGCCCAGGACACGCGGCGTTCGTGGTCGGTGAAGGCCAGCGTGAGTGCTCCGACCTTGAGTGCCCGGCCGGGACGCAGATCGAGGAGGTTGAACAGGTTGGCCGATCCGGCGATCACTCCCCCGGTGACGATGACATCCGCGGCGGCCGCGTACCAGGGCCGGTCGTCCTTATGGCTGATCCCGAAGATCCCAGTCGGGCGGGTGCGGCTGCGCAGGATCGCGGCGGCCGCGATCGACGCGAGCGGGATGCCGGTGATCTTCAACGTCCCGGTCGTGATCTCCCCGCGGGCCAGTGCGGACAGGTGGCCGCGCAGGCCTTTGGAGGACCCGGACTCACAGAAATCGTCGACAGCACCGAGGCCGCCCGCCGCGGCCGTGGCCAGCAGGGTCGCCGTCCGCTGACGGGGATCTTCGATGAGCAGGCTCCCGGCCAGCAGTCCCGCTGTGACGGCGGGGCCTTCGGCGAGTGAGACGTCGTGTCCTGCGTGGTTGGTGCGCACCACGCTCTCATGGGTGCGCAGCCGTGATCTGAGCACGGCCTTCGTCGCGGTGAAGCCGGCGAGTCCGGCCACGGCGGTGCTGACGATGGAGCGGATCATTTCTCGTCTCCGTTCTGCGTGTCATCGGAGGATGTGTCTTCGATCTTGCCCGGCAGGATGCTTTCGGCATCCTCGGCGAATCCGAAGTGCCCGTGTTTTCCGTCTTCTCCGGAGGCCAGTGCCCGCACGGTGATGACGGGGCCGGCACCGAGGCCGAGTCCGTCGACGGTGCTGGCGCGGGACTTCTCCGACCGCAGCACGTTGACGAGTCCGTTCTGTGCCGATCCGGCGTCACCGGCGACGACCACCGAGGTGGCTTCGGCGGTGAGTACGGTGACGAAGTCGGTGACGAGGGTGCGGGTGCCCTTGTCGTCGGAGGCCTGCGGACTGGGCTCGGTATCCTCGGCGAGGGTCGAGTTCTCATCGTCGATGACGATGAACAGCGAGGTCGTCTTGTGGTCCGAGTCGGTGCGCAGACGGTCGGCTTCGACGAAGGCGTCGTAGAGCTTCGCCGCCTGCTTCTCCGCATCCGCCTGGTCGTCCTCGTCCTCGAGCATCGAGGCGTCGCCGGTCAGGGCGATGACGAGGGCGGCGCGGATCGCGGTCGAGTCGTCCTTCGGCAGGTTCGGCACGAGGATCCGCAGCTTCTTGAGGAACTGATCGGAATCGTCGAGGCTGAGCGTGTTCGGCACGAACGAGACGTCGCCGGCGATGGTCCCATCGGCTTCCTTGACCCGGTTGCTCACCTCTTCGACCTGCTCGGAGTCCGCTTCGGGGGCGGCGATGATGCTCACTTCCTGCCCGTCGAGGGTGCCGCCGATGAGTTCCGGGGCGGAGGCGGTGACGAATTCGTTCTGCTTGTCGATATTGCCCTTGGCCGCGTCGAGATCCGAACGCAGGTTGTCGCGGTCAGAGCGCAGGGCGTCGACCTGGCTCTGCAGGGATTCGCCGATCGGCTCCTTCAGCGGTCCCGCACCGAGGACGATGCCGACGGCCAGCGCCAGGAACACCGAGACGAGGGAGACGAGGTGGTAGCGGAAATCAATCACGGGTCAGTCCTTGGATGAGGCCGGCGGAATCGGTCGATGCTGTGGGGTCGCCGCCGAAGAGTGAGCCGATCCAGCCGAAGAGGCCGTCGAGTTGGGCGCCGATGAGGCCGAGGAAGGTCTGTCCGGCCGAGGTCGCGGTCATCGCCACACCGAGGGCGACGAGGCCTGAGATGATGAGCACGGCCAGCTGCAGGCTGGAGATGCGCTGCCGGTAGAGCAGGGACACGCCCTTGGCGTCGATGAGCTTCGAGCCCACGCGCAGTCGGGTGATGAAGGTCGAGGCCATGCCCTTGCGGCCTTTGTCGAGGAACTCCATGACGGTGTCGTGGGTGCCGACGGCGACGATGAGTTCGGCGCCTTTGTCGTCGGCGAGCAGCATGGCGATGTCCTCGCTCGTGCCCGAGGCTGCGAAGGCCACGCATTCGACGCCGAGGGCTTCGACCCGTTCGGTGCCGGGTGCCGTGCCGTCACGGTAGGCGTGGACGACGATCTCGGCACCCGAGGTCAGAGCGGTGTCGGACACGGAGTCCATGTCCCCGACGATCATGTCCGGTCGGTATCCGGCTTCGATGATGGCGTCGGCTCCGCCGTCGACGCCGATGAGCAGCGGCCGGTATTCGCGGATGTAGGAGGCCAGCATCGCCAGGTCCTCCTTGTAGTGGTACCCGCGGACGACGATGAGCACATGCCGGTCGGTGAACTTCGTCTTCACCTCGGGCACGACGAGTTCGGCCGAGAGCAGATCGGAGTCCTTGCGGATGTATTCGATCGTGTTGTCGATGAAGTCGACGAGCACGGAGTTCATTCCGGCTTCGGCGGCGTGCATGTCCTCGGCGATCGTCTCGGCCGTCTGCAGGACTCCCGTGGCTACTTCGGTCTCGCCAGAGTAGATGGTGGCGCCTTCGATGGAGATCTCGGCGTTCTCGTCGACGGTGTCGAAGATCTCCGCTCCGGCGGCGTCGATGAGGGGGATGCCGGCGTCGACGATGATGCTCGGGCCGAGGTTCGGGTAGCGGCCGGAGATCGATTTGTCCGCGTTGATCACCGCGGCCGGCCGGCAGGCGACGAGGGCTTCGGCGGAGATGCGGTCGATATCGGAGTGTTTGATGACGGCGATATCGCCTGCTTGGAGGCGTTTCGTCAGATTCTTTGTGCGTCGGTCCAGACGGGCAGGGGCGGGACCGGACCGAGTCGGTGCGGTGAGGTTCTCACGGTGTCTGCGCACTTTCATGGTCCGCCCATTCTCTCATCTGCTGCCAACGCCGGCCTCCTTGACCTGCCGAGCGTTGTCGAGCAGTTCGGCCGCGTGGGCCTTCGCCGAGGCGGAGTCGTCCATTCCTGCCAACATGCGGGAGAGTTCGACGACGCGTTCGGCATCGGTGAGCTCCTGCACGCCCGAGCGCACGGTCTCGGCGTCATCGTCCTTGACGATGGTCACATGGGTGTCGGCCCAGGCTGCGACCTGCGGCAGGTGGGTGACGACGATGACCTGGGCGTTCCGGGCGAGCTTGGCCAGTCGGCGACCGATCTCCACGGCAGCTTTGCCGCCGACTCCGGCGTCGACTTCGTCGAAGACGTAGGTGGGGATGGATTCGCTGGCGGCGCGGACGACTTCGATGGCGAGCATGACGCGGGAGAGCTCACCACCGCTGGCGATCTTCGCGATGTCATCGGGGATGGAGGATTCGTGGGCGGCGAAGGTCAGCCGGACCTCGTCGGCCCCGTGGGTGGTGGGTTCGCGTTCGGAGATCTCGAAGGCGACCGAGGCCTTCGGCATCGACAGGGCGGCCAGTTCTTCGCTGACGGCTGCGGAGAACTCCTCCGCGGTGGACTTGCGGATCTCGGTGAGCGCCGAGGCGGCCGCTTCCATGGTCTCGCGAGCCTCGGTGAGTTCGGCGTCGAGTCCGTCGAGGTCGCGGTCCTCGGCTTCGAGTTCGGCGAGTTCCGCGGCCGATCGGGTTTCGAAGTCGAGGACTTCGGCGACGTCCTGGCCGTAGGGGGCCAGAGATCCGAGTTCCGCGCGACGGGCTTCGGTCTCCTCAAGCGAGGTCTCGCCGAGTTCGTCGAATCCCGAGAGGTAGGACGACAGTTCCGCGGCGGAGTCGGACAGGCGCAGCACAGCGTCGTTGAGTGCCTCGCGGATGGTGACGAGTTCCTTGTCGGAGCCTTCGACATCGGAAATCGTGCTGATGGCTTGGTGGACGAGGTCGACGGCCGCCCCGGCATCGTCGATCTCAGAACCGAGCAGCAGGTCGTGGGCGGCGCCGACGGCGCGGGTGATCTCGGCGGCGGACCCGAGCTTCGCCGCCTGCGCGGCCAGGGTCTCGTCCTCACCGGGTTCGGGACGGACCTTGTCGATGGCCTCCAGGCAGCCGCGCAGCCACAGGATGCGTTCGCGGCGGGCGGCGGTTGAGTCTTTGATGCGAGTGACGCGGGCTTGCGTCTCGCGCCAGTTCTCGAAGGCGACACGGTAGCGGTCGGCCACCTCGGCGAGGGCCGACCCGCCGGCGGCGTCGAGGAGGTGCCGCTGCTGGGCGGCTCCCCTGAGGCGCAGCTGTTCGGACTGGCCGTGGAGGGTGATGAGGTCCGAGGAGATGTCGGTGAGCACGGAGATCGGCACGGTCCGTCCGCCGGCCGTCGCCCGGGCGCGGCCTTTGAGTGCGACGGTACGGGAGATGATCGCTTCGTCGTCGGCGCTGCCGCCGGCTTCCTCGATGCGTTCGCGCACGGGTTCGGCAACTCCGGTGAAGATGCCCTCGACTTCGGCCTTCTCCGCGCCTTTGCGCACGACTCCAGAGCCGACCTTGCGGCCCATGAGAAGGGACAGAGCGGAGACGAACATGGTCTTGCCCGCACCGGTCTCACCGGTGACGACGGTGAAGCCGGTGTCGAGTTCGACGGCGGCCTCGGCGATGACGCCGAGGTGGGAGATGCGCAGTTCGGAGATCATTCAGGCCTCCTTGATCGGTCCTCGCCAGCCGGAGACGGGCAGGCGGAACTTCGCGACGAGTCGGTCGGTGAACGGGCCGGTGTGCAGGCGAGCGAGGCGGATCGGCGATTTCGAACGCGTGGCTTCCACACGCGCCCCGGACGGCAGTTCGAGGGCACGGCGACCGTCGCACCACAGCACGGCGGAGAACTCGGGATTCGACTGGGAGATCTCCACGCCGAGGCGGGAGGTCGGGTTGACGACCAGAGGTTTGGAGAACAGGGCGTGGGCGGAGATCGGAACGAGGATGAGCGCTTCGACCTCGGGCCAGACGATGGGACCGCCGGCGGAGAACGAGTACGCGGTCGAGCCGGTGGGGGTGGCGAGGATGACGCCGTCGCAGCCGAAGGAGGATACGGGGCGGGCGTCGACGCCGAGGACGACGTCGATCATCCGGGATTTCGAGGTCTTCTCGATGGTCGCCTCGTTGAGCGCCCAGGCGTTGAAGATGTTCTCGCCTTCGTGCCACACGGACACGTCGAGGGCGAGCCTCTCCTCGACGGAGTAGTCGCGTTGGGAGGCGCGGTGGACCGCCTCGGCGAGGTCTTCCTTCTCGCTTTCGGCGAGGAATCCGACATGGCCGAGGTTGACGCCCATGAGCGGGGCGCCGGAGCCGTGGAAGCGTTCGGCGGCGCGCAGGATCGTGCCGTCGCCGCCTAAGACGATGACGAGTTCGCAGGCGTTCTTCCACTCCCCCAGCTCGGAGGGATCGATGATGATGCAGTGGTTGAGGATGGGTTCGTCGTCGACGGCTTCGGCCTGTCGGGCGCGGATGCCGACGATCTCGTCGGAGAGGACGACGGGGGTGACTCCGTCGTCGAGGAGGGCCTTGAACACGCTGACTGCGGCCACGGCCGACTCATCACGTTGGGGGTGCAGCAGCACCATGATGTGTCTGGTCACGACTCTCCTCTCATCATTTCGTCCAGGTGGGCGGGGATGTCTGCTTGGTCGAGCCTATCGGACTGGTCATGTGTTCGGCCTGGGCGAACACGCAGGAAGTACTCTCGGTTCCCGCTCGGGCCCGGCAGCGGTGAGGGTGCGATGTCGGTGACGCGCGCGTCGTGGTCGGTGACGGACTCGAGGACGGAGTCGATGGCGCGGCGGCGTTTGTCCCGGCTGGTGACGACTCCGTGTTTGTCCAGGGACGCGCGTGCCAGTTCGAATTGGGGTTTGACCATGAGGAGGAGTTCTCCGTATGCGGCGGTGGCGGCCAGCAGCGGTGCGATGAGCAGGCGCAGGGAGATGAAGGAGACGTCGGCGACGACGAGGTCGACGGTCGGCACGTCGGAGTCGGCGAGTTCGCGGAGGTTGAGTCCTTCGCGGACGTGCACGCGCGGGTCGACGCGGAGGATGGGCGCAAGTTGGTCGTGGCCGACGTCGACGGCCCAGACCTGCGCGACTCCGCGGGTGAGGAGGACTTGGGTGAAGCCGCCGGTGGAGGCTCCCGCGTCGAGGGCGGTCAGTCCGCTCAGTTCGTCGGTGAGGTCGAAGGCGTCGAGCGCGCCGAGGAGTTTGTGGGCGCTGCGGGCGACCCAGGGGTCGGGTTCGGTGACGGTGACGTCGTCGGTGTCTTTCACGTCTTGGGAGGCTTTGGAGGCGGTGCGGCCGTTGACGCTGACGCGGCCGGCGGCGATTTCGCGGGCCGCGCGGGAGCGAGAGTTCAGCAGTCCGCGGTCGACGAGAGCCCGGTCGAGTCTGCTCACAAGGAACCCACCTGCGCGTCGAGATCGTTGAGTAGGGAGTTCAAGTGTTCATGGCGCTCTGCGGCCGGTGCCTCTTTGGCTTCGGCGAGGCCGGCCCGCCATGTCTCGACCGGCACGTCCCCACTCACCGAGGCGGGGGTTGGAGCTGAAGGCGTGCCTGGGGTGGGGATTGTTCCCGGGGTCGGCCCGGGTGTCGGTGTCTGGTTCTCGCTCATTCGTCCTCCCCGATCCGGTGGGGCAGGCGTCCTTCGGCCAGGACCGCCTCGGCGTCGGTCTCCCCCGCATCGATGGCCGCCCATGCCCGCCGGAGTTCGGCTTCGATCCGGCCGGCTTCCCCGCGGTCGGTGCCGGTGATGAGGGCTTCGAGTCCGCGCAGATTCGGCAGGATGAAGGTCGGTCGGCTCCCGGGCCCAGCGCGCAGGGCGTCATGGACGTCGTGGATTCCGGTGAGGACGAGTGCCGTGTCGATTCCGGCGGCGCATCCGCCTTCGATGTCGGTGTTGAGTCGGTCCCCGACCATGAGCGGCCGGTGCGCGCGAAGGCGGCCGGCCGCGAAGTCCATCATGTGCGGGGCGGGTTTGCCGACGATGACGGGGGTGGCGTCGGTGAGTCGGGCGATGAGCTCGACGAAGGCACCGTTGCCGGGGACTTTCCCGGTTTCCGTGAGGAGGGAGAAGTCGGGGTTGCTCGCCCACCATTCCGCGCCGGAGCGGATGATGTCGCAGGTGCGGACGATCTTCGCGTAGTCGATCTCCGGGTCGAGTCCTTGTGCGACGGCAACGGGATTAGCGTCGAGCGAGTCGGTGATTTCGAGGCCTGCGTCTTCGAGTGCGATGCGCAGTCCGGTGGTGCCGAGGAGGTGGACGCGGGCGCCGGGTCCGAATCGTTCGGCCAGGCGTTCGGCGAGCACCTGCGCCGAGGTGATCACCTCGTCAGCGGAGGCGTCGACTCCCATGCCGGTGATCTTTTCGGCCGTAGCTTCTGCGGTGCGGGTGGCGTTGTTCGTGACGTAGTTGACCGGGATCGACTGCGTGTGGAGCCAGTTGATGCCGTCGGCGGCACCGTCGATGGCGTGGTTGCCGTGGTAGACGACTCCGTCGAGGTCGAACAGGACACAGTCGATGGGCGTGCCCGGGGACTCGGGCAGGCGCCCATCTGCTGTGTTGTCCAGTTCGGCGGTCAGTGTCACTGGTCTCCGTCGGCCTCGGCGGGTGCTGCGTCAGAGTCGGAACCGTCTGCGTCAGAGTCAGATCCTGCTTCGGCATCGGCGAGGATCTCGTCGAGTTCGGCTTCGATCTCGTCGTCGGTGACCTTGACCGACTTCAGTTCCTTCGCCGAGACATGCGTCTTCGACTTCGGGGCTGCCGCCGGAGCCTCGGGCTCTGCGTCGGCTTCCGTCGAGGGTTCGCCAGCTGTGACAGGAGCGGCGACTGCTTCGGCCGACGAATCATCGGCTTCGCTGGTTGAGTCGTCCGCAGACTCAACAGTCTCCGCGTCCGCGGCCTCGCCCTCGGTTGCCTCGGCGTCAGCGGCCTCAGCGTCAGACTCTTCGGAGGTCTCAGCTTCGGGAGCTTCGGGCTCGTCTTCGACCTCTTCGACGGTCTCGATCTCGACGCCGGCGTTGAGGTCCGGCATCTCGTCACCGAAGAGGGTGCCGGTCGCCTTGGCGGTGCGGCGGGAGAGCTCTTCATATTTGTCGGCGAGTTCGGTTTCGCCGTCGATGCGCAGCACCTCGGCGTACGCGGCCATGAGTCGGACGAGTCCGCCGCTGGGCTTCTGAGTGAAGTCCTCAGCTTCGATGAGTCGGCGCGCACCGGCGATGTCGTCGAGGTCGGATTTCGCTCCGGCTGCGACGATGACGAGTTCGGTGCGGGTCTCGTTCTCGAGGTCGAGTTCCTCGGAGTTCTTCAGCAGCTCGAGGGCTTTCTCGGGCTTTCCGCGGCCGCGTTCGGCGTCGGCGATCAGCGCGATGTTGTCGTTCGAACCGGAGATGCGACGGTGGGTACGCAGCTCGCGGACGGCTTCGTCGTACTGCTCCACGTAGTACGCGGCGATGCCGAGTGCTTCGCGGACGACGGCGACACGACCGGCGCGGGCCATGGCGGCCTTGGCATGTTCGTGGGCTCGTTCCGGGTCGAGGTCGAGCAGGCCGCCGGCGGCGACGAGGTGCTTGGCGACCATGTCGGCGTTCTCTTTATCGAGGGAACGCAGCTGTGACGAGATCTCTTTGTCGAGTTCGCGGCCGGTGACGCCTTCGGGGATCTCGGGTTCCTGGATGCGCGGGCGACGGGCCCGCTGTTCGCGTGCGTAGTCGCCCGTGTCGGTCTTGCGTGATGCACGACGGTCGTTGTCGTTGCGGCCATGGCCGCCGCGTCCTCCGCGGTTGTCGTCACGGCGGCTTCCGCGGTAGCCGCCCCGACGGTCGTCTCCGTCGCGACGGTCACGGTTGAAGCCGCCTCGGCGGTCATCGTCATTGCGGCGATTGCCCTGGTAGCCGCCACGGCGATCGTCATCCCGACGGTTCTGGCCATAGCCACCGCGACGTTCGTCGCCGCCACGGCGGTCGTCGCCACCGCGACGATCGCGGGTGAACCCACCACGGCGGTCATCGTCGTTCCGACGGTTGCCCTGGTAACCGCCTCGGCGGTCATCATCACGACGATCACGATTGAACCCGCCCCTGCGGTCATCATCACGACGGTTCTGGCCATAGCCTCCACGACGGTTGTCCCCATCGCGACGGTCCCGGTTGTATCCGCCTCGACGGTCGTCGTCGTTGCGGCGATTGCCCTGGTAACCACCACGGCGGTCATCACCATCGCGGCGGTCACGGTTGAAGCCGCCACGACGATCATCGTCGTTGCGGCGATTGCCCTGATAACCACCACGGCGGTCGTCGTCCCGACGGTTCTGGCCGTAGCCACCGCGACGATCATCGTCGTTCCGGCGGTTGCCCTGATAACCACCACGGCGGTCGGAATGGCGTGGCCCGCGGCCGTCCCGGTTGTCCGGTCGACGGTTGCGATTGTTGTCGCGATCTGAGCGGTGACCGCCATCTGCGCGGCGGTTGTCCTGGCTGTCTCGCGAATCCCCTTGGGCCACGATTCTCCCTATGAAGTCTTTTTGATGTTCCGCTCTATTCTAGTGCACTCACTGCTCCAACGCCGTGTGGGCGGGGACACGTCAACGCCCCGATTCTGCTCACCATCGTGCCCGCTGTCACGAGCGTCGAGACCCAGGTCACCGCCTCAGCGCTCTGTTAGAATCAAGGCGAATCCAGTCGAACACGACCGACGGCAATCGAAGAGGTTCGGCGGCAGCGGAGATCTGCGCCGCCTCGACACCAGGAGATGAATGACACCTGACGTGGAAGCCCATTGTGCGGATGACGGACGTCTCCGCTTTTCCACGATCAGAATTTCAGGCTGCACCGCCCGCTTCTCCCCCGCGGCGACCGACCTGCCCGTCGCGCTTTCTGCGAACGACAGCACAGCCCCTTCAGCCGCAGTCCCCTGCCGCGCCATGAGCAATATCACTTGCCTATGTGACCAGCATCATCGGATTGCGCATTCGGCCCCTGACTTCGCCTATTGTGATTGCCGGAAGCACGCGAGTCGACGCCGCAGAGCTCAGTCGCCGTGCAGGTCAGACGGCCCGTAGACCACTCGACTCCACAGAACTGCAACTCGTTCACCCGCTAGGAAAAGGAGAAATCGTGCCAAACACACTCTTCATCGACGGACAGTGGGTTTCAGCCGTCAACGGTGGAACCCGGAAGATCCACAACCCAGCCGACGGCAGCTTCGTCGCCGAGGTGGACGAAGCCAGCCCCGAAGATACCGAGCTGGCGATCAGGGCCGCTCGTCGCGCCTTCGACTCCGGCGTCTGGTCGTCCGTTCCCGCCAGCGAACGCGGCGATCTGCTGCTGAAGTTCGCTGCCGTTCTGCGTGAGCGCAAGGACGAATTCGCGAAGGCCGAGTCCCTGGACACCGGCAAGCGCTTCGTCGAATCGCAGATCGACATGGACGACATCGCGAATTGCTTCGACTACTTCGGCAAGCTCGCCGCAAACGATGCCGGTCGCGTCGTCGACGCCGGCACCGACACCGTTGCGTCGAAGATCGTGCACGAGCCCGTCGGCGTCTGCGCGCTCATCACTCCGTGGAACTACCCGCTGCTGCAGGCAGCGTGGAAGATCGCCCCGGCCATCGCCGCTGGCAACACTTTCATCCTCAAGCCTGCCGAGCTCACCCCGCACACGGCGATCCTCACCATGCAGGTGCTCGAAGAGCTCGGTCTGCCGGCTGGAGCCGGCAACCTCATCCTCGGTGCGGGTGCCGATGCCGGTGCCCCGCTGTCGACGCATGAGGACATCGACATGGTCTCGTTCACCGGTGGCCTCGTCACCGGTCGTCTGCTGTTCCGCAACGCCGCCGACTCGATCAAGAAGATCGCCCTTGAGCTCGGCGGCAAGAACCCGAACGTCGTCTTCGCCGATGCCGACTTCGATGCGGCTCTGGATAATGCTCTCAACGGCGCCTTCGTCCACTCCGGTCAGGTGTGTTCGGCCGGCGCCCGACTCATCGTCGAGGATTCCATCGCCGAGGAATTCGTCAGCCGCCTCGTGGAGCGTGCCGAGCAGATCCGTCTCGGCGGACCTTTCGATGAGAACGCCGAGACCGGTCCTCTCATCTCCGAGGCACACCGCGACAAGGTGCACGCCTACGTGGAGAAGGGCATCGCCGAAGGTGCGCGTCTGCGCTGCGGCGGCAAGTTCGGTGAAGGCGATCTGGCCGATGGCTTCTACTACCTGCCGACCGTGCTCGACCAAGTCAAGCGCGGAATGTCCGTCGTCTCCGATGAGGCCTTCGGTCCCGTAGTCACGGTCGAGACCTTCTCGACCGTGGATGAGGCCGTCGAGATCGCCAACGACACCTACTACGGTCTGGCCGGGGCAGTGTGGAGCCAGGATGCGGGCAAGACCCAGCTGGTCGCTCAGCGTCTGCGGCACGGCACCATCTGGATCAATGACTTCCACCCCTACCTGCCGCAGGCTGAGTGGGGCGGTTACAAACAGTCCGGCTTCGGGCGCGAGCTCGGACCCACGGGGCTGGCCGAGTACCAGGAAGCCAAGCACATCTACCAGAACCTCGAGCCGGCGGTCACCGGCTGGTTCCCCGATCACACCAAGTGATCCGCCGCAGCCTGTAGACGATTACCGCAGTTTAAGGAGAGATGAACAGTGAAGACTACTCATAGCTTTGATTACGTCGTCGTCGGCGGCGGCTCTGCCGGCGCAGCGGTCGCGGCCCGACTGAGCGAGAACCCCGAGGTCACCGTCGGACTGCTCGAAGCCGGACCCACCGACACGGACAAGGACGTCGTCCTTGAGCTCAACCGCTGGATGGAGCTCCTCGAATCCGGCTACGACTGGGACTACCCGATCGAAGAGCAGGAGAACGGCAACTCGCACATGCGCCACGCCCGCGCCAAGGTGCTCGGCGGCTGCTCGTCCCACAACTCGTGCATCGCCTTCTGGGCTCCGCGCGAGGATCTCGACGAGTGGGAAGAGAAGCACGGCGCAGCCGGATGGGGTTCGAAGGACACCTTCGGCCTGTACAAGAAGCTCGAGAACAATGAGTTGCCCGGCGATCACCACGGCCATGACGGCCCCGTCCGTCTGATGAACGTGCCCCCGGTCGATCCGTGTGGTGTCGCGCTCCTCGACGCCTGCGAGCAGGCCGGCATCCCTCGCGTGCAGTTCAACGAGGGCCAGACCGTCATCAACGGTGCGAACTTCTTCCAGGTCAACCGCAAGGACGACGGCACCCGGTCGTCCTCCTCGGTGTCTTACCTCCACCCGATCCTCGACCGTGAGAACCTCACGATCCTCACCGACACTCAGGCCAAGGAGCTCGAGTTCGACGAGGACGACAACTGCACGGCCGTGCTCGTGGTCAACAACGCCTTCGGCAAGACCAACCGGATCGAGGCGAAGAAGGAAGTCATCGTCTCCTCCGGCGCGATCAACACCCCGCAGCTGCTCATGCTCTCGGGCATCGGTCCGAAGGCCCACCTCGCCGAGGTCGGCATCGAGTCCCGCGTGGATTCGCCGGGAGTCGGCGAGCACCTGGGCGATCACCCGGAGGGCGTCATCTCCTGGGAGGCCAAGAAGCCGATGGTCGAGGATTCCACCCAGTGGTGGGAGATCGGCATCTTCTCCCCCACCGAGGATGGGCTCGACCGTCCCGACCTGATGATGCACTACGGTTCGGTGCCCTTCGATATGCACACCCTGCGTCAGGGCTACAAGACCTCGGAGAACTCCTTCTGCCTCACCCCGAATGTCACTCATGCGAAGTCGCGCGGCACCGTGCGCCTGCGTTCGAAGGACTTCCGTGACAAGCCGAAGGTCGACCCCCGATACTTCACCGATCCGGAAGGCCATGACATGCGCGTCATGGTCGCCGGCATCAAGAAGGCTCGCGAGATCGTCTCCCAGGACGCCATGTCCGAATGGGCCGGCGAGGAGCTGTTCCCCGGCAAGGACGTCCAGACCGACGAGCAGATCGCCGACTACATCACCCGCACCCACAACACCGTCTACCACCCGGTCGGCACGGTGCGCATGGGTGCACCTGAAGACGAGATGTCGCCGCTGGATCCGCAGCTGCGGGTCAAGGGCGTCAACCGTCTGCGCGTCGTCGATGCCTCGGCGATGCCGGAGATCACTACGGTCAACCCGAACATCACCGTGATGATGATGGGTGAGAAGTGCGCGGAGATGATCAAGAACGGTCAGTGATCTGACATAGCTATCTGATCCGAAGATGCGAAGGGGGCGCTGCATGTGCAGCGTCCCCTTCGTCATGCCCGGCCGCGCCGATCAGGCTGATCGCTCCGGGCCGCGACAATCGACTGTCGCCGCTGGCCACGGTGAGCCACCTCAGTCGGCGCCGTCGTCCTGCCCTGGGTCACCGCCCTTACCGTGGCCCGATCTCTTCGAACGGCTGCCGGTGCGGCTGGCCAAGGTCCCCTCGCGCCGGCTCTTCTTCTCGCGGGATTCCTCGATATACGGATCCCGGAACTCCGGTGCCGGTTCGACCGCTTCGGGTTCGGTAACGACTTCCTCATCGTCGTCGTATTCGTGTCCGAACTGTTCGTCTCCGCCCTGTCGGCGTTCGACCTCTTCGGGTGGCAGGACCTTCTTCCAACGGCGCATGCGCACCCGCGGCAGAACGCCCGCATCCTCGCGCAGGGCTCGCATGAGTGCGTAGATCTGGAAGTAGGCGATGATGAAGAACGGCAAGCCGACGAGGATGATCGTCGACTGCAGCGCTTCGAGCCCGCCGGAACCGGAGAACACCAGCAGTGCCGCGGTGACGACGGCGACGGCAAGGGCCCAGAAGATACGCTGCGGCAGCGGGTTGAAGTCTTCGTGGCCGTTGTTCATCGTGTCGACGACGAGAGCTGCGGAATCCACCGAGGTGACGAAGAAGATGACCACAAGGACGATCGCGATCACCGATATCGGACCGGCCAGCGGATAGTGGTCAAGGAACGCGAACAGCGCACCGGGGATGTCGCCCTGATCGACAACTCGGTCGACCAGTCCTCCGCCTTGGTTGAGCTCGATGTCGAATGAGGCGTATCCGAAGATGCCGAACCACAGGATTGAGAAGGCCGAGGGGATGGCGAGCACGCCGATGACGAACTGGCGAATGGTGCGTCCGCGGGAGATGCGGGCGATGAAGATGCCGACGAACGGCGACCAGGTGATCGTCCACGCCCAATAGAAGACCGTCCAGGTGTTCTGCCAGCCGGTGTTGGCGAATGTGTCGTTCCACAGCGCGAGTTCGGGCAGCTGTTGGATATAGGTGCCGAGGGATTCGAAAACGCCCTTGGCCATGAACAGGGTCGGGCCGAGGACAACGATGAAGACGAGCAGCAGCACAGCCACGACGATGTTGAGGTTCGACAGGACCTTGATGCCTTTGTCGAGGCCGAGCGAGACTGAGATCGTAGCCAGTCCGCAGACGACGCCGATGATGATCAGCTGCCACAGAGCGTTCTCGGGGACGCCGATGACCTGGGCGAGGCCGCCGTTGATCTGCAACGTGCCCAGACCGATCGAGACGGCGATGCCGAAGACTGTGCCGATGATGGCGACGACATCGATTGTCTTGCCGATGGGACCGTGGATCTTCTCACCGAGGATGGGCTGGAAGATCGAGCTCACCCGCGGCGGCAGGTTCCGCTTGTGGATGAAGTAGGCGAAGCACAGCGCGGGCAGGGTGAAGATCGCCCAGGTGTGCAGGGTGAAGTGGTAGTACGTGAAGTTCATGGCATCTACCGCGGCGGCAGGCGTGCCCGGTTCGATGCCGAGGGAAGCACGCGGTGGATCGCCGAAGTGGCTGACGGGTTCGGCAACGCCCCAGAACATGAGGATCGAGCCGATGCCGGCGGCGAAGAGCATGGCGAACCAGGCGCCATTGGAATGCTCCGGGGGTTCGTCGTCGGGGCCGAGCTTCGCTCGCCCGTAGCGGGAGGCGGCGATGTAGATGAGGAACGCGACGAAGACGGTGACGCCGAGGATGTAGAACCAGCCGAGGTTCGTCAGCAGCCAATCCGAGGCGACCGAGACGCCTGCGTCGAGCTGATCGGTGAAGAAGATCGTCCCCAGGACGAAGATGATGATCACGGCCGCTGAGGAGAAGAAGATGGCCGGGTTGGTGCGGAGTCGAAGTGCGTCGTGCAGCTTGTCGAGCATAGGGTGCCTTCCTTAGGATCTTGCCGTACACACTACAGAAGCATCAATCGATTTCAACGCAACCGCTTGTCACGAATTCGTGTCGTTGTTCTCAGCTCGATCCCTCGCCGAGGCGGCAGTTCCCATCCGAAGCACGATCGCTCGCAGTGCCCGGAGGTCCGAGACCAACGAGACGGTGCCCGAACCGTGGGTGGTTCGGGCACCGTCTCATCTGACTCAGGCCGATGATGCGTCAGTGTTTCGGAACGTCGGGGTCCCCTCCGTCATCGAGCGGATCCACCCTCCGATCGCCGCGAGCGTATGGGCTTTGAGTGCCGCGTCGGTCGACTCGAGGATCGTACTCCTCGGCCGGCGGCTCCTCGGCGTGGGGCCGGACTCCGTTTTCCGGCGGTTGTTGGTCAGTTCGGATGTCCTGCTGCTGTGCGTAGGGATCGCGGCGCACCGGCTCCTGAGAGCCAGGCTGGTCCGGACGCGGCGCATCCTGCCGAACAGGCTGTTCCACATAGGCGTGATCACGATGACCAGGATGGTCCTGACGAGGTGCGTCCGGCCGAACAGGCTGTTCATGGCGGACATCGTTTCGCTGGACTGGCTCGTCGGGCCGATGCCCGTCCTGCGGTACGGTTTCGTCGGGGCGGTGCTCAGTCTGGCTGTTCGTCGACGTCCCATGAGCCCCGGCCGCGGCCGCCCCAGCAGCACCGGCGTTGTCTGCACGACGAGCGTCACCGGAATCCTGCTGTGTATCCGGGTCAAGTTCGTCGGCATGTTGCAGCCTGCGGTCGTGCTCGAGCCGTTCGGCCTTCACAGCTTCTTCGCGCTTCGCGGCCTGAGTATCCAGCTGTTCAGCCTCGGCCGCCTGACGATCAGCCTCGGCAGCTCGAGCATCGGCCTCAGCCTTTGCGCGCTTTGCATCTGCCCTCTGTTTCTCGACTTCGGCCTCTCGAGCGCGAACATCATGTTCGGATTCGGCAGCTTCCTGTCGAATCTGGGCGGCCTCTTGCCGCTGGTGTTCGCGCTTCTTCGCCGCCGCCTTTCGGCTGACTGCGATGATGATGCCGACGATGATCAGGACCACGACGATGGCGACGACGATCCAGATGATGGTTGATACGTTCATGCGGTCTCTCCCTTGCTGTCTATTCGGATGTCACTATTCACTTGCATCCGGCGCAGCGGACAGTTTCATCGTGACATGCAACATAACTATGGACAAGCATGTGAGCTTCGGTGCGAGAACGCGTCGCCTACCATCCGGAAGGGATCTCCTCAGGAGGACACCGGGTTGAAAGTCGTCATTGGACTGTCGGGATGAAAGTCAGATCGGGTTGCCGCGTTCCATCAGTTCCATGACGATCCATTTGGCCAGATCTTCCGGATCGACCGTGAGCATATGCGGCAGACGCAGCGAACGCCGGCGGTCAGGCGTATCGGGAGTTCTGATGCTTACGTCGATATACGAGCTGACGTTCACCTTGGTGATGTGGACTTCGAGAATACGGGCCCACGGCACGCCTCTCTCGGGGAATCCGTCCACGGCGGCCCACAGACCGAAGTTGTTGACGATCACCTGTGGTGAGGGCGGGGAGGAACGGCGCAGCCCGAGAAAACCGGCAGGATTACGCAGAAACTGCTTCGTCCGATTGAACCCGATCGCAACCTCGCCGTCGCGAGCAAGCTCGGCTCTGAGAGCGTCAATTCTCTTCGTCTCCAACCCTTCCCCTCTCCTAATTGCTACCTGACGGCGGCGCAGCAACCTCGCGCGAGGTAGCTGCGCCCCCGCCAGGTAGCAACAACCGGTGAATACAGTGATGGCCCCGCCCAACCCAAAAGGATTGAACGAGGCCATCACCCCAAAAAAT
>NZ_BCSJ01000015.1 GCF_001570805.1 Brevibacterium epidermidis NBRC 14811
TGCCCGCGTCGGGGTCCGTGCCCGCGTCGGGGTCCGTGCCCGCATCAGGGTCCGTGCCCGCGTCCGGGTCGGTTCCGGCGTCGGGGTCCGTGCCTGCATCAGGGTCCGTGCCCGCGTCGGGGTCCGTGCCCGCATCAGGGTCGGTTCCAGCGTCCGGGTCGTTCCCTGCATCTGGATCAGTTCCAGCGTCCGGATCGGTTCCCGCATCTGGGTTAGTAGCTGCGTCTGCAGATGCGTTAGTAGAGGAGTTCGCGGTTGCTGCGGCTTCGGACGCTACTGCTGAATTCGCATCAGAAGCTACCGAAGCACTTGCGTTCGAATCGTCGTTAGACTCTGCTTCGGGGTCTGCTGCGGCTTGCGCCGCCGCAATAGACGATGCATTGGGGTCGGAGGTCGCATCAGCCGATGCATCTTCTGAGGCATTTTCGTTTGCTGCAGATTGGGCTGCAGCTGTTGCATCCGCATCGGCTGCAGCAGAGGCTGTGGCTGTCTCATCGGCCATCGCTGCAGCCTGAGCGGCAGCCTGCGCAACTGCATTTTGGTTGTTGTCGGCATTCGCCGATGCCGAGGCAGAAGCAGATGCGTTGGTGTTGGCGTCGCCTGGTGCAGCGTTCTCGGTAGCACGTACGGACGACGAAGCGAGGTTGAGATCGATAGCGTCAGATTGGGGAAGTACCTCGACGCTGACTGCACTGATCGTAAAACCGGGGCCGTTAGTGCCGACAACCTGGCTGGAATCAGGCGGCGATGCTTGAGCAGAAACACCTTCGACAGAATCGTTGGGAAGCGGTGACTGTTCATTTATGACGATAGTTGCGAGTTTGCTATTGATCGCCGCGAATACTCCACTGAGATCAGTGATGACCGGTTTGACGAGACCCGTAAGGGTAGGTTCGAGATCTGGGCCGAGAGCGTCTAGAAGTACACCTATATTGCTTGTAAGCTCGTCGAGGAGGTCGAGCGCAAGGTCGTTGGCAAGTTCAGTGACGCTTGTTCCCAAGACTCCGAGTAGAAGATCCAGCAACAAGCCGACCCCTCCATCTGGAGTAATCGTGAGAGACGGTGCCGAGTCGTCGGTGCCGACCAGTTGCCCGATTGTAGTATCAACGGCAATCGTGACACCGACTGCCGAAACGGTTGCGACTTTCAAATTAGCTTTGAGGTCGAGAGTGACTTTCGCGTTATTGAAGACCTCTTCCAAGCCATCGGTCACGCGCGTTGTTACTTGTCCTAGAGCGTCGGATACGGCGTCGACAATATTGTTAATTGTGACGTCGTTGAGTAGTTCAGTGTTGGCCGGCAGGTCATTGAGGTCATCTGCGCCGGTGGCCTTTTCTACGTCGACAGAGACTGTTCCGTATTGAAGGTCGATCGATACGATCTCGTTTTCGTCGACAAGAGGCTTATTGATGACCTCGCCCTTCACGCCAGCGAGCGCCTGATTGATTCCGTCGACAGCAATTGTCCCGCTCCGGACGTTAACACCTAAAAGCTTGCCGCCGATTGATGCGTCGAAATCAAGATCGCTCAATACCCCGCTGGCTGTACCTTCCTCACCGAGTACATCGTGCACGGTGGTTCCGAGGCCGTCGACAGTAGTATTGATATCGGTGACGAGACCGCCAAGCAGAGGGCTGGAAAGGTCCAATTTTGCGTCGGCGACGGTGTAACCGGAGGTGTAGTTCTTACTACCGGCGGCCTGCGCAGTAGACCCGATTGCGCCAAGCTCTATGGAGAGCTGATCGATGATGTCGTCCGTGAGTTCGTCGGCATCAATCTGTTCAAGGAGGCTAGTCAATTCCAGGCTGGCGTTCCCGCTGGCAGCGGGATTCGAGGGATCAAAATTAAGAGCGCCGTTCTTGTCGACTGCTCCGGTTCCGGCTCTTGCCGAAGTCCGGCCGGGTGCGTCCGCGTAGGAGTTCAACGCTCCTGCGTTTCCGATTTTCAGTAGACCGTCTTCGCCATCCGAAGAGATGAGGGGAAGCCCTATGTTTGGAAGCGTGAGTCCGAGTTCTTGGAGCAACGCCAAGTTGAGTGCCTGGTTGTCTGCTGTCTCATCTTTGTCTATCGGGTAGCTTCGGTAAGCAGACGAAACATCGAGTAGGTCCGCTTCAATGAAGTCGGCATCGATGAGCTGGGCGAATGCTTCTGCATGCTCGTCTGGTTTCACCTTGTCAGCACTTGCCGGTGAAACCGTCATCATCGTCAGCCCGATCACCGTGGCTGCGGCAACTGATCCCACAGCAATCTTCCGGCCGGTACCAGGCCGGCCTCTCAGTATTCTCATGGTTCTCCACATCGTTCGGATCCTGATCAGTCCCAAGCGCAGCCTGGACGGAAACAGGCAGTTTCCTGGCAGATCTCTCACAACATTACGGAGTAATCAAAATGTAATCATCTGAACACAGATAAAGTTGCATCGTCGTTATAGTTACGCCCAGGTAGATTCAAGGACCCGTTGCAAAGATGCGCCGGGGCGGATCCTCTGTAGCACTCATAAGAGGAACTTGCAGGTGGCAGGCTTATTGAATTCAGATGAACACAGAGGTCAGAAAAGTGCCACAGTCATAGTTGAGTCATTGAGAAGATCTGAATTGTCACGGTTTGAGGCACGGAAACCTCTTCGCGCCGCTGCTCTGTGACCAAGCGGTGACAAGTAAGGGCACAACCTCTAGGGCGTTTACGGGACCGCACCAGACACCACAGCTGCGACCTAGCTTCCTCGACTAAGCTGACATCGACGACGGATCGCCCCGCGATCTGAGCACAGAAATCGCGTGATACGCGGTGAACGACACACGAAGGAGCATTCGGCGCATGGCAGTTCTCGTGACCGGCGGAGCAGGCTACATCGGTTCGCACGTGGTGAGGCTGCTCACCGAACGCGGTGACGACGTCCTCGTCGTCGACGACTTCTCGACAGGGATCGCCTCCCGCGTCGACGGACTCCCCGTCGTCGACCTCGACCTCGCTGCCGCGGATGCCGAGGACCGCCTCGTCGCCGCCATCGAGGAGCACAAGGTCGACTCGATCATCCACTTCGCCGCGAAGAAGCAGGTCGGCGAATCCGTCGAGGAACCGGTCATGTACTACCGGCAGAACATCGGCGGACTGACGAACATCCTCGCCGCCGTCGAACGCACCGGCATCACCTCGCTCGTCTTCTCCTCCTCAGCGGCCACCTACGGCATGCCCGATGTCGACATGGTCCCCGAAGATCTCGACTGTCGCCCGATCAACCCGTACGGCCAGACCAAGCTCATTGGCGAATGGATGATCGACAACGCCATTACCGCCGCGACGATGCGCGGAACAACGTTCAACGCCGTGAAGCTGCGCTACTTCAACGTCGCCGGAGCCGGCTGGCCCGAGCTCGCCGACACCGCAGTCATGAACCTCATCCCGATCGTCCTCGGCCGCCTCGCCGACGGGAGGGCTCCCGTCATCTTCGGCGATGACTACGACACCCCCGACGGCACCTGCATCCGCGACTACGTCCACGTCAAAGACCTAGCCGAGGCCCACATCGCCGCCCTCGACTACATGAAGGCCGGCGGCACCACGGAGACCGTGTTCAACGTCGGCACCGGCACCGGAGCATCCGTGAAGGAGGTCATCGACACCATCGCCGAGGCGACCGGCCGAGACATCGTCCCCGAAATGGGCGAGCGTCGTGCGGGAGACCCGCCGGCACTCGTTGCCGACGTCTCCCGGATCGGTGCACTGCTGAGCTGGAAGGCCGAATTCGGTCTCGAGGAGATCGTCCGCAGCGCCGTCGACGCCGCAGGAATGGGCCGGTGACCCACCACATCGTCATCGGCGCCGGCCTCGCCGGAGCCGCGACCGCTTATGCGCTGACCGCCCGCGGCGAAGACGTCACCGTCCTTGAACGGCACACCCCCGCCAATGACCTCGGCAGCTCCCACGGCTCTGCCCGAATCTTTCGCTACGCCTACCCCGACCGGCTCTACACCGAGCTCGTCGTCCGGTCGCGTGAACTCTGGACAGAGGTCGAGTCCGCATCCGGCACCGAACTCATTTCGGTCACCGGTGCGGTCGACCACGGCGACGTCCGGCACACCGCCGAACTCACCCGCATCTTCGAGGGCGTCGGAGTCGATCACGAAGTGCTCGACCCGGCGCAGGCGGCCGAGCGCTGGCCCCAGTTCGCCTTCGACACCGAGGTGCTCTTCCATCCCGATGCCGGGGTCATCGATGCCGAAACCACTGTGAGCACCTTCCTCGACCTGGCCGTGGCCACCGGACACGCGCGGGTACTCACCGATTGGACGGTCGCCGAGGTGGCCCGACGTTCCGAGGGCGGCTTCAGCGTCACCTCGGTGACGGGAGCAGTTGTCGAGGGGGACCGAGTCATCGTTGCCGCCGGCGGATGGCTGCCCGCCCTCCTCGGCGGTCTTGGGCTTCCGGACGGGTTCCTCTCGGCTCTGCCGCGTTTCGAGGTTCGGCAGGAGCAGGCCTTCCATATGCCCTACCGAGACGCAGACTCGGACGGGCGGCCGCGCACGCCCTGGCCGACATTCATCCATAAGTCCTCCGAGATCTTCACCTACGGGCTGCCTGGCGGTCGGGATGCCGGATTCGCCGGACAGAAACTCGCCCAGTTCAACGGCGGTCGTGTGATCGGCTCCGCACTCGACCAGGACGGTCAGATCACCGAAGTGATGCGAGGTCGCATGATCGACTACGCGAAGCGGCACCTGCCCGGGCTCGTCCCGGAGCCGTACGCGGAGACGACGTGCCTGTTCACGAACACTCCGAACGAGGACTTCGTCATCGACGAGATCGATGGCCTCGTCATCGTCTCGGCCTGTTCGGGGCACGGGGCGAAGTTCGCGCCGCTGCTCGGTGAGTTCGCCGCCGATTTGGCATTGGGTAGCGGCGACGTGCCGGACCGTTTCCGGGTGGGCGCTCGGTAGGTCTCTGACGGAGGCGTCCTGCTGCGGCGGTGACGGGGACGGTGGCCTCGGCGATAGCAGCCTGACCACTATAGTGGACATCTGATTTAAGGTGTCACTATAGTGGACAATATGACCTATTCATCCGTCGACCCCGCAGTCATCGGGGAGCGCATCAAGGACCGGCGAGTCGAGCGCGGGCTCTCCGTCAATGGCCTTGCTCAGGCGAGCGGGGTGAGTCGCAGCATGATCTCCGAGGTCGAACGCGGCGGTCGGACGCCGACCATCGTCACCCTCGACCGCCTCGCAGGCGCCTTGGGCACGACGAGTGCACGATTGCTTGCCGTCGAAGCCTCCGGAGAGATCGCCCGCCAGCGGCACAGTGAGCAGACCGTGATCGGCGAGGACGGCTGGCACCGTCGTGTCCTCAACCCGGTGTTGCCAGGCCTCGATTTCGAGTTCATGCGCGTCGAGATCGAACCGCACACCGATGCCGGTGCCTACCCGCCGCACGGATCCGGCAGTCGCGAATACATTGCCGTCGAGACCGGTGAGCTCACCCTTGTCCTCGACGGAAATGAGCAGAGGCTCGGTGCCGGAGACAGCATCTACTTCCCAGGGACGATGCACCACGAATTCCGCAACGAAACAGACGAGACCTGCCTGTATTACCTCGTCATGGACATGGGCAGCCACGGGAACGGAGACGAGCAGTGAACCCCGCAGAACCCGGCTGGACCTGGAACGATGCTCGCCTCCGCGCCACCTTCGACGAGGCCTCTCGCATCGCGGCGAACATCTTCGACGACGCAGCGAACGGGCCCGTCACACGAGTGCTTCCCGAGTCCGCGCTCACCGAATTCGCCACGGAATCCGCCCCGAGGATGGCCGCAGCGAGGGTGAAGTCCTGGCCGCCGTGCGCCAGCGCATCACCCCGTACCCTTTCGGAAACGGCAGCCCCCGATTCCTCGCGTGGGTGAACTCGGCACCCCACCCGATCGGTGTCGCGTCCTCCCTCATCGCCGCGGCCCTGGACCCGAGCGTCGCCGGAGGGCGCCACGCCGCGGTCCACGTCGAGCACGAGGTCATCCGGTGGTTCCTCGAACTGCTCGGTTGGAGCCGGGCCGAGGGCGCGCACGGACTGCTCACCAGCGGCGGCTCGGCCGCTGCGCTGCTCGGACTGCAGGCGGCCAGACAGCGTGCCTTCGCCAAAGCGGGTATCGACGTCCGGAAGCAGGGGGTCGGCGCCATTTCCGTGCGTGTCTACGCCACCGCAGAGGCGCACTCCTGCGTGACGAAGGCCGTCGAATCGTTGGGTCTCGGCACCGACAGCATCCGTGAGATCCCCGTCGACGAGGCGGCCCGGATGGACTGTGTGGCGCTGTGCGAGATGATCGCCTCCGACCTCGCCGCCGGCCATGTGCCTCTGGCCGTGGTCGCCAGTGCCGGCACCGTCAACACCGGGGCCATCGATCCCCTCGGCGAGATCGCCGACATCTGTGCCGAGGCCGGTGTCTGGCTCCACGTCGACGGGGCCTACGGTGGGCCGGCCGTCATGCTGCTTGACGACCTGGTCGAGGCGCGTGAAGGTCTGGCACGGGCCGACAGCGTCGGCATCGACGCCCACAAATGGCTGTACTCCCCGGTCGATGTCGGCATGGTTCTCTACCGTGACGGCCGGGCCGTACGCGAGACATTCAGCCTGGTGCCGAGCTATCTGCGCTCGGAGCCGACCCCGGACGAACCGGTGTGGTTCTCCGAATACGGCCTCGAGCAGACGAGGTCGTTCCGAGCACTCAAGGTCTGGACGCAGATCATGCACCTCGGGTGGAACGGCTACCGGGAACTCATCGCCCGCGACATCGCCGTCGCCGATCACCTCGCCGCTCGACTCGACGAAGCAACGGACTTCGAAATCGTCGCCACCGGACTCTCGGTCGTGTGCTTCCGCCACCGCCCAGATGGCGTCGCCGAGGAAGACCTCGATGCCCATCAGTCCCGGCTGGCCACTAGCCTGCAGACCGAAGGGGACGCATTCCTCGCCCCGTCTGCGGTGAACGGTCGGACGGTGCTGCGGGCCTGCATCGTCAACCCGGGAACGACGACCGGCGATATCGACGAAGTCATCGAGATCATCCGCCGGGCCGGTGATTCCTCGGCTTGATGGGAAGTCGGGGCGAGCTGGGACGGAGGGCCACCTCGGCGAGGGAAAGCTTCGGTGTACGGGACTCGGCGGACATTGAGCAGAATCTCGGGGCGGCGGTGGTCACAAAACGGACCATAAGCGGCATGATGGCCTTATGACCACTGATATGGATATTGCGCTCAGCGCCGAGCTCGATCCGATCGTCGACATCGCCGCCGGACTCGGTCTCGAATCGAAGGACATCATCCCCCACGGCTGGACGAAGGCCAAGGTCCCCATCGACGTCCTCGACCAGGCTTCGGCCGGCGCCGAGGATGGACGACTCATCCTCGTCACCGCCATGAGCCCGACCCCGGCGGGGGAGGGAAAGACGACGACGAGCATCGGCCTGGCCGACGGGCTCAACGAACTCGCCCGATCGAAACCCGAGGTCGGCCGGGCCGTACTCGCCCTGCGGGAGCCGAGCATGGGGCCGGTCTTCGGGATGAAGGGCGGAGCGGCCGGCGGCGGATATGCGCAGGTCGTGCCGATGGAGGACATCAACCTCCACTTCACCGGCGACTTCGCGGCCATCGCGGCGGCGAACAACCTCGCCGCGACCATGCTCGATAACCACATCCACTTCGGCAACGAGCTCGACGTCGACCCACGGCGGATCCACATCCGTCGCGTCGTCGACCTCAACGATCGTGCGCTGCGCGGGGTCGTCGTCGGACTCGGCGGAATCAACGGGGGAGTGCCCCGCGAGGACGCCTTCGACATCGTCGTCGCCAGCGAGGTCATGGCCGTGTTCTGCCTGTCCACCTCGTTGGCCGATCTCAAGGAACGGCTGGGACGGATCGTGCTCGCGCACAGCCGTGGGCGCGAACCGATCACCGTTGCCGATATTGGGGCTGCCGGGGCGATGACCGCGCTGCTGCGCAATGCTCTGGCCCCGAACCTCGTGCAGACGCTCGAGCACTCCCCGGCATTCATCCATGGTGGACCTTTCGCGAACATCGCGCACGGGTGCAACAGCCTGCTCGCCACGAAGGCCGGGCTGGCCCTGGGAGACTGGGTCGTCACCGAGGCTGGATTCGGTGCGGACCTCGGCGCCGAGAAGTTCCTCGACATCAAGTGCCGGACAGCGGGCATCTGGCCCTCGGCCGTGGTCGTCGTCGCGACCCTGCGGGCCCTGAAGTACCACGGGGGAGTCGACGTGAAGGATGTGAACTCGGCTGATGTTGGTGCGGTGCTGGAGGGCATGAGCAACCTCGAGCTGCACTGCCGGAACCTGCGCGAGATCTACGGACTGACGCCCGTCGTGTGCTTCAACCGGTTCCCCACGGACACCGACGAGGAGATGGCCGCGGCGATCAACCACCTGGATGGTCTTGGGGTTGCGGCTGTGGAGTCCACGCACTGGGCCGACGGCGGCAAGGGTGCTTTGGCACTGGCGGAGGCGGTTGTCGAGGCTGCGGGCGGGGCACCGGAGGATCCGGCCGCCTCGGCGAGGTATTCGTACGAGCTTGGGGCGCCTCTGGAGGAGAAGATCCGGACCATCGCGCAGCGGATCTACCAGGCAGCCGATATTGACCTGCCGGCCAAGGTGAAGCGGAAGCTGCGTCAGTTCACGGACGAAGGATACGGCGATGCGCCAGTGTGCGTCGCGAAGACCCAGTACTCGCTGTCGACGGACGCCAGCCTGCGCGGGGCGCCGACCGATCACATCATTGAGATCAAGGACGTGCGGCTGTCGGCCGGTGCCGGGTTCATCGTCGTCATCGCCGGCGACATCATGACGATGCCGGGCCTGCCGCGCGAACCCTCGGCGCTGAAGATCGACGTCACCGACGACGGCAACATCACCGGCCTCTTCTGACCTCTAATTACTACCCGACGGCGGCTCAGCAACCTGGCGCCAGGTTGCTCAGCCGCCGTCATGTAGCAATAGGGGTCAGTCGGATTTCGTGACGCGATCGAAGACGGCGTCGAGAGCTGCTGCGAGAGAGTCGCGGTTGGTCTCATCCATCCACGCGTTATTGAGCATTTCGTTGAGGCCGCCCGGCGTCTCGTGTGCGGCGACGAGGTCGTCGATGGGGTCGGTGGTCTGGGCGAGGGTGGTGCCGAGACCGACGAACTGGCCGCGGATGAAATGATCGGCATCCGCCTGGTCCCAACCGCGATTGACGAGCCATGCAGTGATCGTCTGCAGGAACGCGAAGTGCGCCGACATTGTCGCTGTCACGGCCGAGAGCGTGGAGAACATCGTCTCATCGGCCGCGGTCACCGATCCGCCGAGGTGGCTCAGCATGTTTTCGACCGCGTCGTTGGCCGGGAACACGGCGGTCACTCCCTTGCGCTCGCGGACGGCGGGCAGCGGGATGACGCGCACGATCGTAGGGGATTGCGGAAGATGGGTGTCGAGCGTGTCCGTTGAAACGCCGGCGACGGCGCTGACCAAGGTCTTCTCTGCAGGGATGTCGAGTTCGTCCAGGACTGCGTCAGTCTGCTGCGGCAGAACTGCGAGGACGATGAGGTCGCTGTGGTCGACGACATCCTGATTGCTCTGGCAGGCCGTGGCAGACTCGATGGACTCACTGAGTTTCGCTGCACGGTCGGCATTGCGTGGGGAGAGGAAGATCTGGAGGTCGGCTTTCGCCTCACTGCCAGCAAGCCCTTCGACTATCGCCGAGGCGATCTCTCCGACTCCGATGAAACCAATGCGTGTCATGTGCTCCTCCTCGAGTGGCTTGTTCCTGTTCGCATTCTGTCATCGACTCAATGGTCCGGGTGCGCGGACCTCGAAGGGGAGGCGAGCTGACGCGTGTCCAAACAACCCGACGGCGGCCCAGATACTTCGCGCAAGGTATCTGAGCCGCCGTCAGGTAGTAATTCGAGCGGGTCGGCTTCACTCGAATTCGTTAAGCACCACCTCGGCGACGGCAGCGACCAGGGCCGGCCCGTCCTCCGATTCGGGGTCATCGGTCTCTGTCATCACGGATAGGACGATGGGCTTGCGATCGGGAGGCGTCACCACTGCGATGTCGTTCTGAATCGCATCCGAATGCCCCGACTTGTCTCTGACGACCCAGCCGTCGGGCGCGCCCGCGCGGATGAGCGGGTCTCCCGTCTCGTTCGCCGACATCCAGTCGAAGAGAACCTTGCGATCATCGTCCGAGAGTCGCTTCGCATCGAGGAGGTCCTGCAGGTTGGCGGTGAATGCGGCCGGGGTGGTGGTGTTGTCCGTGTCACCCTCTTCGACGTCGTTGAGCTCCGGCTCTTCGTCAGTCACCTCGGTCGTCGAGTCACCGTCCTTCTCCATGGCGTCGTCGAGAGCCTCTGGTCCGCCAAGCTCATCAAGCACAATGTTCATCGCCAGGTTGTCGCTGACCCTCAGCCCGCTCTCGGCCACATCTTCCAGTGGCAGCCCGTCGTCGACGTGCTCCTCCGTCACCGGTGTCCATCCGGCCTCATCGACATCGGCCTGAGTCCAGGTCACGTTCTTCTCAAGCTCTTTCGGCGTCGTGCGATCAAGGAGTTCGGCGACGGCGAACACCTTGAGAGAGGAAGCGAAGCCGAAGCGCTCGTCTGCACGGTGGTCAACTGATTCGCCGGACTCGGTATCGACCGCGCTGACGCCGACTCTCGCGTCGTAGCGAGCTTCGAGTTTCTTGAGCTGGTCTTCGACCTTTTGGTTGTCGGAGGCATCTGCCGAACTTGATGAAGCTTCGGTGTGGGAGTCGCTGCCGTCCGGGGGCTGAGCATCACCGGGAGCGCAGCCGCTGACTGCCAAAGCGGCCAACGTTGCCGTAGCGAGAAGCTGCAGAGTTCGCGTGGTCATCGAAACGTTCCGTTCTCTCCCGGTGGGAGTCGACATGGGCAGTCTTCGTGGACGAGGCTCGAACTGGCCCAGGCGCGTCCTTGAACCTCACTAATGACCAGTCTCCTCCGTCTTCGCGGTTCTCCGCGAATCAAGCAATGTTTCCCTGCTCAAACAACCCGACGGCGGCCCAGATACCTCGCGCGAGGTATCTGAGCCGCCGTCAGGTAGTAATTGGGGTCAGAAGGAGGGGAGGACGGAGCCGTCGGCCCACTTCTTCTCGATGAACTTCTTCACCTCGGGGGAGTGGAGCAGCTCGTCGAGCTTCTTGATGTTCTCGTCATCCTTGTTTTCGGTGCGTACAGCGAGGAAGTTGCCGTACGGGTTGTCGTCGGCCTTCTCCAGCAGGATGCCATCCTTGGCCGGGTTCAGGCCGGCCTCGAGGGCATTGTTGCCGTTGATGACCGATGCGTCGACGTCTTCGAGGGTGCGAGCCAGCTGTGCGGCGTCGGCCTCGACGAACTTCACGTTCTTCGGGTTCTCCTCGACGTCGGAGAGCTTCGCGTCGATCGCGTCCACGCCGTCCTTGAGGGTGATGAGCTTCGCGTCTTCGAGCATCTTCAGCGCACGACCCTGGTTCGACGGGTCGTTGTTGATGCCGATCTTCGCGTTCTTCGGGATGTCACCCACGTCCTTGATGTCGTTCGAGAACAGCGCGAAGGGTTCGAGGTTGATGGGCTTGAAGCCGGTGATCTCGTATCCCTGGCCTTCGACCTCGGAGTCGAGGTAGGGCTTGTGCTGGAAGTAGTTCGCGTCGATGTCACCGTCGTTGAGCGCCTTGTTCGGCAGCGTGTAGTCCGTGTACTCGGTGACCTCGATGTCGAGGCCGGCGTCCTCGGCGAGGTTCTCATCGACGTAGCGCAGGATGTCGCCCTGCGGAACCGGGGTCGCGCCCACGGTCAGCTTCGTGACGTCGCCGTCCTTCTCACCGACGGAATCCGTGCCGCCGCCGACGAGTCCGCAGCCCGAGAGCAGCAGAGTCGCGCTGGCCGCGATCGCAATGAGCTTGGTCTTCATGATTCTCCTTGATGTGATCTTTGTGTTGTGAAGAGTGCAGTTGAGGTGGGATTCGCCGAGGCGGTTCAGCGGTGGTCGACCACGCGGGCCATCCGGTCGCCGATGAACTGGATGATCGTGACGATGAGGACGAGGACGATGATGCAGGCGATCATCGTGTCCGCCTGGTACCGCTGGTAGCCGTACGAGATCGCCAGCGCACCCAGACCGCCACCGCCCACGGCGCCGGCCATCGCGGTGTACGACACCAACGTCACCGAGGTGACCGTGGCTGCTCCGATGAGACCGGGCAGAGCCTCGGGCACGTAGACCTGGCGGATGACCTGCCCGTTCGAGGCCCCCATCATCAGCGCGGCTTCGATCTTGCCCTCGGAGACCTCGCGCAGCGAGTTCTCGACGAGGCGGGCATAGAAGGGGATCGCACCGATCGTCAGCGACACCACGGTTGCCTGCCAGCCCAGTGCCGAGCCGACGACGAATCGTGCGAAGGGGATGAGCGCGATGATGAGGATGATGAACGGGATCGAACGAGTGACGTCGACGATGAAGGAAAGCACCCGGTAGACGACCGGGTTCGAATTCAGCCCGCCCTTCGAAGCGGTGAACAGCCAGACGCCCAGAGGCAGACCGATGAGCACAGCCAGCCCGGTCGACCACGCGGTCATAAGCAGAGTCTCGATGGTGGCCGGCCACATCTGATCGGTGATCGCCGGGTTGTCGAACCATGTGGGATCGTTCATCAGGCAGCCTCCTCCGCATAGATGCCATCGGCTTTCAGAGCGCTGATCAGCTCTTTCGCCTGTTCGACCGAGTCCACGGAGAAGCGCAGCCGACCGATCTGACGGCCTTCGATCGTCTCCACGGCTCCCGCGAGGATCGCCTCGGCGCTTGCTCCGGCGTTCCGCGCGGCGGTGAGCACGGTGGGCAGATCGGTTCCGGCCAGGGACACCTCGACGAGGCGGCTCGCCCCGTCATCGATGCTGACCGGAGGCAGGGGGACGAGGTCCTTGGCCAGATCCGATCCGGGCTCGGAGATGACCTCGGCGAGCTTCCCGGTCTTGGCCACACGGCCATCGGCGAGCAGTGTCACGGAGTCGCAGATCTCGCGGATGACGGACATCTCGTGAGTGATGATGAGGACGGTGATGCCCAGACGGTCGCGCAGCGAGCGGATGAGACCGAGGATCTGGTCCGTCGTCGACGCATCCAGTGCCGAGGTGGGCTCATCGCACAGCAGCACCTTCGGCTCGGCGGCAAGGGCGCGGGCGATGCCGACGCGCTGCTTCTGACCGCCCGAGAGCTGAGAGGGGTAGTTGTCGACACGGTCGCCGAGGCCGACGAACTCGAGGAGCTCACGAGCCTTGTCCAGACGTTCGGCCTTACCGACACCGGCGATCTTGAGCGGGTGGGCGACGTTCTTCAGCGCCGTGCTCGAGTCGAGGAGGTTGACGTGCTGGAAGACCATGCCGATGCTGCGACGGGCCTCGCGCAGACCTGAACCGGACTGGTTCGTGAGGTCGACACCGTCGATCGACACCGTCCCGGAGGTAGGGGACTCGAGCCCGGTCAGGCAGCGGATAAGCGTGGACTTGCCGGCGCCGGAGCGTCCGACGATGCCGTGGATCTCTCCGGCAGGGACCGAGAGATCGATCTCCTCCAGGGCGACGGTCTCTCCGAACACCTTCCGCAGCGCGCGCAGTTCGATCACAGGCGCCTCCTCGTGTGGTTGACGAATGCCGCACACGGTGGTGGACGGCAGAAAAATGGGGATGGGTCAGCCTACGGTCCAGTAGGGCCGACGATTCAGGATGACAAGGAAGCGCCTCGGCGCCGTCACGGGATGTCATAAAAGGACGCATTGGCGGCCCATCGTGACGAAGGCCTCACTGCTGAAAGGTAGAACGTGGCTGACCGCCTCGGGGAGGCAGAGATGACGAAACGGTGAACGGCAAGGGAAGTCGGGGCAGAATCCAGCGGCATTTTCCTCCGACGTAACCCGATGTCCATGTCCGGGGCGTACCTGTGAATGATCGACAGGTCCGCCTGCCCGGAGCACCCGGCGGGCGGATGAGCTCCACGACGGGACCGGTGAATGCACGAGCAGACGACGAGGATCGCCGCGATCGTTCCCTGCCACAACGAAGAGATCACCGTCGCCAAGGTCGTCGGCGACCTCAAGGCCGCCGTTCCGGGCATCACGGTCTACGTCTACGACAACTGCTCGAGCGACAGGACCGCGCAGCGCGCCGCCGAAGCCGGCGCCATCGTCCGCAAGGAGAACGTCCCCGGCAAGGGCAACGTCGTCCGCCGCGCCTTCGCCGACATCGATGCCGACATCTACGTGATGATCGACGGCGACGACACCTACGAGGCGGCCCACCTGCCCGACATGATCGACACCCTGATCTCCGGACCGTACGACCACGTGCTCGGAGTTCGCCAAGACAATCAGGAGACCACGTCCTACCGACCCGGGCATGAGGCCGGGAACAAGATGTTCAACCGGCTGACCGGGTGGCTCTTCGGTTCGCAGGTCTCCGACATGCTCTCGGGCTACCGCGTGTTCTCCCGCCGCTTCGTCAAATCATTCCCCGCCATCAGCCGTAGGTTTGAGATCGAAACCGAGCTGACCGTGCACACGATGTCCCTGCGCCTTCCCACCACCGAGGTGGCCGTGGACTTCCGTGACCGACCCGACGGAAGCGAGTCGAAGCTTTCGACCTTCAAGGACGGGTTCCGCATCCTCGGGCTCATCTCCGCGCTCGTCCGACACGAACGGCCCCGCCTGTTCTATGGCACGCTGACTCTGTTGCTTGCCACACTGTCGCTGATCTTCGGACTGCCTGTGGTGTGGGAGTTCTGGCAGACCGGGCTCGTACCGAGGTTCCCGACCGCGATCCTCGCCACTGCACTCATGGGACTGGCGTTCCTGCTCGGCAGCGTCGGCCTGACTTTGGACGGTCTGCGCCGAGCCCGTCGTGAGACCTCCCGCCTGGTCTATCTCAGCTTGCCCGCGGTGACCGGTCGACCCGTCACGCAGCGTCAGACGCCGCAGCAGACTGCTCCCGCGGACCGAGAGTTTTCAGCCCCGGAGGCAGAGATCTTTGCCGACGCAGCACGGATGAAGCCGAGCCGGCAGGTGCGGGCACGCTTCGCTTCATGAGTCGTTCTGCTATTCGCAGGTGGCTGACGTCCCCGTTGGCATGGGACCTGCTGCTTGCTCTCTTCACCGTCGCATGGTCGTTTATCTTCCTGCGCCTGTTCTGGCCCGGTCGGGTCAACGTCGATATCGCCAATCAGTACCTGCAGGCAACCGGAAAGATCCCGTACTCCGATTGGCATGCGCCGGTGATGAGCGCGGTGTGGCGAATCCTCATCGACATCACCGGAGACCCGGGCAGTCTGCTCATGGTGCAGGTCGGCCTGCTGGCCGCGGCCGCGTGGGGGATCGGGGTGCTCGTCCACCGATCTGGGGCGCCGAGGTGGGTGTCGCTCTTGGGTCCGACCATCATGGTCACTCCCTGGGTCGTCTCCCAGATGACGACGCTGTGGAAGGATTCGCAGATGGCCGTGGCCATCCTGCTCGCCGTCGTCCTCATCATGATCACCCGCTTGGTTCCGAAGACGTGGCTGCTGTGGCTTCCGACGCTGGCCCTCCTCGTCTACGCGGTGGGGGTGCGCAAGAATGCGGTGTTCGCGGTCGTCCCGATCGCCGTGTATGGCGGGTGGTGCCTGGTGCATCTGTGGCGCCATCGGCGAGGACGATCTGGAGACTCTGCCACGCCTGCAGGCTCCGCGTCATCGGAGACTTCAGAGCCGACAACAGACTCCGCGATAAAAGGACGCCCTTTTCTGCTGACGGCGGTTTCGTCGCTGATCGTGCTCGGACTCATCGGCGGAGGCGTCAAAGTCACCGACGCGGTCATCGACTCGCAGATGGGAGTGACGAAGACCGGCCAGATCTCACAGATCTTACTCGACGACGTGATGTTCTCCGTGCCGGAATCTCGACTGCAGTCGTCTGACGCACCCAGAGCGCTCAAGGACCACATCAGTTCTGCGCGCGACAAATGCCTGAAGAGAGGCGAGATCTGGGACGCCTACTGGAACTGCTACGGCAGAGGCACGACTGGGAAGGCATTCAGTCCCATTGCCTACCAGGATGAGCTGAAGTCGCTGTGGCTGAACGAAGTCGTCACTCATCCGGTCAGCTACATCGAATATCGGATATCGGTCTACTCCTCCTACTTCTTCACCTCGAAGCTCGAATACTGGGAGGCCGACTGGGATGGTGATGCGCAGAAGGCACGCTTGCCCGCAGGGAGCGCAAAGGCTGACTACATCGTCCGGCCGTATGTCGAGGACTTCGCGCTGGGAACTTTCCCGATGCTCTTCAAGCCCTGGTTCTGGGCCCTCGTCGCCGTTCTGCTGCTCGGTCTCGGGTACCGATCGCACAGCCGCACCCGTCGCGAACTGAACGCGTCTGCCCACCGGCCGCGGTCGTTCTGGCCCGAGATTACCGCTCTGGCCGCCTCGGCGCTGTGCTATATCTTCGGGTATTTCCCGATCGTACCGGCGAACCATTTCCGGTATACGTTCTGGCCGGCTCTGGCACTGACTGCGGCCGTCGTACTTGCGATTGCAATGTGGCGGCGACGCCCAGACACGACCAAGAACGGATCCGCACACGGCCGTTCCGACCCGGACCGGGACGCGGCCACTCCGCCGGGCTCGGCATCCAGCAAGTCCGAATCCTAGGGCCATAGACTGGTAGCAGTTATGAAAGAGTCATTTTCGGACCGTCTCCGGCGCCTGGCGGTGGAAGCCTTCAAGTTCCTCACCGTCGGCGGGCTCGGCTATATCGTCGACGTCGGCCTGTCGAACCTATTGGCCTATGGATTCGGTCCGATCCCCGCCCTCCTCGAGGGCAGCCCGATCAAGTCGAAGATCATCTCGACGATTCTGTCGATGGTCGTCGTGTGGATCGGCAACAGACTCTGGACCTACGGCGACCGGACCACGAACTCGAACATGCGCGGCATCGTCCTGTTCATCGCGGTCAATCTCGCCGGCATGGTCATCACGGTCATCCCGCTCGGTGTGACTTGGTACCTGCTCGATATGCGCGACCAGCTCACCTACAACATCTCGACGAACATCATCGGCATCGGACTGGCGATGATCTTCCGCTTCTACGCCTACCGCACCTGGGTGTTCAAAGACGAGTCACCCCACGCCGAGGTGGTCGTTCCCATGGAGGAATCGAGCCGGGTCCCCGACGACCGGGGCTGAGCGCCACCGGCCGACAGCGCCGGCGTGCTTATCGGACTAACGAGGGTTCGAAGACTGGTTGCGAGCTATTCGGTGCATCACGGCCAGTACCGCAAGAAGCACTGGACAGAGCATCGCAAGGCCGGCAGCAGCAAAGCCGAGTCCGACAAGCCACTCGGAACCGGAGAATCCGCCGCCTTCGGTGGAGAACGTGACTGCGGCTATCGCGAGGATCGTCAGAACGCTGCCGCCGAACAGAGACAGCAGAGCGATCACAATCGGCTTGGGGACGGTCATCGGATTCAGTGTCCTTTTGGTCGCTGCTTTGTCTGTGCGGTCGTGTGGTCGATCAGCTTACAGGCCGCTGCTCATCCGACTCCCGGAAACGGCTGGGCGAACCATCGCGTTCTGAGCTCCGAAAAGCGCTGTTCACCCCAGAACCTAGGTCAGCATCGGATAGTCTCGGGCGCCAAAAGTATCCGATGCTGACCCATGTTTGGACCCGAACGTCCGTTGGTGACCTATTCTCGGGGCGCCAGGGGTTGGCCGTCAGCGGGTGCGGCGCAGCTTGCGGTAGGCGCTGACGACGGGGGCCGGAGTGACGGTGCGCAGTTCGGCCCTGATGAGCATCCGCTTCTGCTTGAGCAGTGCCGACCGACGGTTCGGCAGTTGACCGGCCCGTGCTCGGGTGGCCAACAGCCCCAGATCTCGGCGCAGCTGTCCGTCTTGCGCGTGGAAGTAGTTCTCGGTCAGCCATTCCGGGTCAGGGAATCCGATTGATCCGGCGGCGACTTCGGCCAATGTGCCGGTGGCACCGGAGTCTGCGAAGACCTCGTTGAGCAGCTCGGCGTTGAAGCCGAAGTCCGAGACGAGCAGGGTCGGAATGCCCCGATCGATGGATTCGAGGGCCGCAGTCGAGGACACAGTGACCAAGGCCGAGCCGTCGGTGAGGAAGTCGCTGAGAGGACCATACCCGAGCTCGATGCGGTTCGCTCCAGGCACTCTGCGGGTGCGGAAGTCGTCGAGGATCTCGAAGTAGGAGTGCTGTTCGTGATGGGTTTCGAACTCACCGGGACGCGACCGCATCTTGATGACCGCCGTCGAATCCGGGTGCCGGTCGGCGAACTCGGCCAGTGCCGCGATGATCGCCTCACGGTCGGCTCGCTCGGCAGGAACCTTCGCCTGCGGGGCGAAGAGCAGAGTGCGTGGGGCCGCAGGGGCACCGGTTCGTGCGGCACCCGCCGAGGACGGCGCGGCGGCGTCGGATGGTGGGGGCGCCTCGGCGAGGGATTCCGCTGGTGCCGCGAGTTGCGGAATGCTTTCCGAACGCAGCATCGGCAGGCGCGCCAACAGAACTTCGCAGGGCACCTGCGATCGTGCGCTCGCCTCGGTGTACGCGGCAACCTCGGCGGAGGAATGGGCGATGAACGCATCCATTAGCCGGCGATAGTTCATCCCCTTGCCGCTGGCAGGCAGACCCATTCCGGGCAGCCCCGAGATCAGGGCCGGACGGTCCGTGCGGGTGTGCGCGGTGAGGAAGACCTGGGCGACGATCGGGCCGGTGGCGGCGCCGAGGACGATATCGGGGGAGTGATCGGCGATGACCTGCGCGAGGTCGGCCCGCGCGATGACGGGGACCTCTCGGTGTTCCCAGTCGGTGCCGGCGACGGCGCTGGCGATCTGCTCATCTGTCGGCAGAATCGGATTGTCGACGAGGAACACGCGTCCCTCGACGTCGGGCAGGGACGACAGAAGCTGGGTCGCCCACTTGAGGTACGACTCGCTGTCGGAAATCGAGAGGATGCGGATGGGGTCGAGCCCGGTCGACCGCCGCGGCGGGAGCACCGGACCGTCCGGGAAGTTCGACTGCGACGACTGACCGTCCGCGCGAGTGCGCTCGGTCAGATGTGAGGGCCGAGGCGGTGCGTCGGAGAGGGGCGTCGGCATGATCGGCCCGCTGTAGTGGGGATCGCCTGGTTCAGGAATCGTCATCTGCCTTGACTGACTGGGCGTTGAGGGACTTTCGCAGACTATCGGGTGAGGCGCCGGTCCACCACTTCGCGGGGATCTCGGTGACATCGATGGTCACATCCGGATTGAGTACGGCCAGGGACACCGCCGCCGTCGACGGCAGGCTGCGGATCGTCGAATCCGGCGGCAGGTTGATCAGACGCAGCTCGATGGGCAGGCCGAGATGTTTGATCCTGACGCGCTCGTCCTGGGCGAGATCGGCGAGGAACTCCTCCGTCTCACGCCGATGCGGGTAATAGGTGATCGATCCGTGAGTGTCGATGATGTCATCGACCCACGCCCGGTAGGCGAAGGCGTCGATGAGCCCGTCGGCGGCCAGGGACGAACCGATGACCGGGTTGTCCCGCGGGTGGCTGCCGCCGGTGGGCAGAGTCTGCAGGTGTTCGAACCGGTGGCGGGTGATTTCGCCACCGGACTTGAGGAACGCCTTGCGCAGCGGCTTCGCCACCGGCAGCGCCGTGTGCCAGCGCAGCTTGCCCACAGTGGCGAGGTGGCGAAGCCGGTCGGCGACGTGAGCGGCCATGACCGTGCGCGAAGCTTTGAGCTTCTGCCGGGGACGGACGAGGGGACCGCGCTTGGCGGTGAGGATCTCGATCGCAGAGTACGTGGCCAGACCGTCATCGAGAATGACGACCTCCGGCAGACGACGTTCCAGGTATGCCAGCGCCAAGGCTCTGTGCACCTGACCGGAGCAGGCATCGCCGAGGTAGATCCGGTCGAAGTTCGTCTTCCGCAACACTCCCGGTTTCGCCCCATCTCGCTCGAGGCGGACATTCTTCGGCAACCAGGCCGGATCGAAGGCATCGAGGAAGGACGTCATGCCTTTCGCGCTTGCCCGGGCCCGAATGAGCAGATCCTCCGTCGGCTCATGTGATTCGAGCGCCGAAAGGAACTGCAGTGGGGATTCGACGAAAGCGACGGCGCTCCGGCGCTTCTTCTTCGGTGTCACCGCTGTTGGATCCGTTTCATGATGCGTTGTTGTTTTCTTGCCACCGCTTTGATCACGAGCGTTCCCGATCGTTTGATCATCCGCTTCGGAGCAAACGCCTTCGACGTGCTGCCCGGCAGAGCGAGCGCGGTGAGGCGTCGGCGTTTGAAATAGCGACTGAATCGGTCAGCTGACTCGCCGCGGCCTGTGCTGACCTCGAAGACCTCTGTGAGGAAGTCTGTTGCCGCGTCACGCAGATCGTGCGACAGCGTCGGTGCCATGCAGTAAGAGACGGCTGCGAGCAGACGCCCCAGCTGCGGATGCGCGTCGGTCTTGTCCGGGGCGCTGCCGTCGCAGATCTCGGAGATGATCGTCAATGGGATGCGATTGCTGTTCTGATAAGGAGCGATGGCTTCGAGCAGCAGATCCGTACCCACAGCCAGGGCAGGTACCTGATAGATCTGGCGAGCAGTCATCAGTGCGGTGGAGAACCCGCCGACGATGAGGTCGGGAGCCAGACGATCGATGATGACCTCGGCCATGACGGGCAGGTCGAAAAGCTGCAGAGTGATCCGGAGTCTCTGTGCCGCCTCGAACAGTGGTCCTGTCTGCGAGGGAGGAGCGGCCGGGTGCGGTTTGAACACGACGACTTCCATTCCGCGCGCAGCGGCGGCCTCGATCATGTCGATGTGCAGCTGCGTCTCTTCCTCAGAAGTGATGAGTCCGAGCGCCGACAGATACTGGCCGACGACCAGTGCCCACGGACGATTGCTCGACGGCGCGGCGCTGAGAACCCCTCCCAGCTCGTCCTCCAGCGCTTCGGCCGAATGCTCGCCGAGCTCGCGCACCACACCGGTGAACGACTCGACACCCAGTGGGCGGTGGACGATTCCGAACTCGCGGAGCAGCTTCGGCGAGATTCCCGGCACCAGTGGCAAGTAATGCAGCACGGACATCCGCTGACCGTTCGTCAGCGGAATCTGATTGCGGGTCGGGCCGAAGCTCATCAGTCCGTCGGCATGTACCCTGATCGTCGCGCGGGAGAACACTCGGCTAAGCGCAATGGCCGGGTTGACCTGGGGTGATTCGATTACGAGTTCGATCTCGTCGGTATCGTCCAACCCCCACCGGCCACGCAGATACGATTCCACGACCGGCAGATCCGTATGATCGGGCCGCCATGACGAAGGATGGACGTGCAGAGGCGCGAGCGCCTCATTGAGGTTGACGACCCGATCGAACCGGGCGATCAACGAGGCGGCTCCCGGCGAATCGACGAAGGATTCCGAGAGCTCCATGACCACGGCGTTGTTGCTGACCAGCAGGATCCGTTCGGTCGGAGCCGGGGTGTCCTCGGGCGCGAATCCATCGGTTCCCATCAGCGCCGGAGCCGCCGGCCGGTCGTAGTCACCGCCATCGATTCCTGCCGCCAAGCAGACGAGTTCGAACAGGGTCGAGGCCAGAAAGATCTGTTTCACTTCACCATCTCCAGCATTAACGAAGGTGCGTCATTGAGGTAGCTGCTGACGTTGAGCTGTCGTCCCTGTTTCTGCAGAACGAATTCCTCACGCAGATACTCTGGCGGAATCTTCGCCGAAATCGTTCGTGCACCCCTTCGCAACTGGTTTCGCAGGGACGCCGGCGACGCTGCGAAACGATTGATCTGATGGTCGAGGATTGCCAACCAGTTGCGGATCGCCTTCGGCCACAGTCGGTCGGCGTCCGGCTCGGCAGCGACGAGATCGAAGATCTGTCCGAATGCGCGGATGAAATCCAGCTGTCGAATGTCGACGATGCGCGACAGAGAGCCCGCCATCCCTCTTCGATAGAGGATCCCTGGAGCATCGACGACGGCGAAGGACTCGGCCTGCAGGTGCAGCCGCCAGATCCAGGACCGGTCTTCGGCAGTCATGAAGTTCTCCGGGAAATGGAGGATCCCCTGTTCGAGCACTCGCCGGTGGAAGATGCCGGCCCAGGCGAACGGATAGTCGACCATCGTCGATTCGTAGACGGGCAGGATCCCCACCTTGGGATCCAATGGCACGTCTCGGACCGACATCGGCGCGAGTTTGCGCACCCGCTTGGTCCCCTCGACCGTCGTATGGTCACAGCGGATGAAATCGACTCCGAGCCTATGGGCTGCGGCAAGCATCGAGGACAGATGCCCCGGGGCCAACCAGTCGTCCCCATCGAGGAAGATGATGTGCTCTCCCCGGGCAGATGCCAGGCCCTTGTTTCGGGCATTGGCAAGTCCCGTCGCCTCCGGGTTGGTGAGGACCTCGAAATGAGGGAACCAAGTGCTGAACTCATCGAGCAGCTCCGGCGTCTCATCACTTGATCCGTCATTGACGAAGATCAGCTGAGTGCGGTCCCAGACGGGGCCCTGCTGCCTCAGCGAACGGAACAGCGTGCTCAGGTAGGGGGCACCATCTTTTGCGGGAATGATGATGCTCAGGTCGAAATCGGTCACGGGCCTTCTCCGAAGATTGCGGTCATGGGTTGGTCCACCAGAAGATCAGTGGATCGGACATGGAAGAGCCACCTCGGCGCAGAAAATCCTCGCCGAGGTGGCTCAGCCGATTGCTCAGGCCGTGACCTTGCGCAGGGAATCGATCTTCGATTCCTCGCCCGGCATGACGCGCTTGACTCCGTCGCCGAATGCGGTTTCGAGGACGCGGACGCCCTTGACGAGGGAGGCGAATTCGCGCGGTTCCATCGACGCGGACTGGTCGGATCCCCACATGGAGGAGTCGAGGGTGATGTGGCGTTCGATGGTCACAGCACCCAGTGCGGCTGCGGCGAACGAGATCTCGAGGCCGAGCTCGTGGCCGGAGTAGCCGACGGGAACACCGTAGCGTTCGCGCATGGCCGGGATGGCCTTGAGGTTGACCTCTTCGGGCGGCAGCGGGTAGGTCGAGGTGGCGTGCATGAGCACGAGCTTGTCGCGGTCGAAGACCTCGACGGCACGATCCAGGGTCTCCCAATCGGACATGCCCGAGGAGCACAGGACGGGCTTGCCGGTGGCGGCGATCGCGCGCAGCAGCTCGAAGTCCGTCAGTGAGGCCGAGGCCACCTTGTAGGTGAGCGCATCGAATTCGTTCTCGAGGAAGTCGACGGAGTCGGTGTCCCATGGGGACGCGAACCACTGGAGTCCGACTTCCTTGGCGTAGCGGTCGATCTCGGAGTATTCGTCAATGCCGAACTCGACGCGGTGCTTGTAGTCGATGTAGGTCATCTCGCCCCACGGGGTCGAGCGCATCTTCGACTTCTGGTGTTCGGGAACGGCCACCTCGGGGTTGCGCTTCTGGAACTTCACTGCCTGCGCACCGGCGGTGACGGCGACATCCATGAGCTGCTTGGCGATGTCGACGTCGCCGTTGTGGTTGATGCCGATCTCACCGATCATGTACACGGGCTGGTTCGGGCCGACGAGGTGCTCTCCGATGGCCACGGGGGCGAGTTGATCAGTCATGAAACCTGCTTTCGGTTGGCACGCGAAATCTCCGCGCGGTTGGTGAACTGCGGCTGGTGCCGCGGGACGGATGGTCGCTGGTCGGGGAAGGCGGACGCGTGGCCGGACAGGGCCGCCGACTGGTGGCCGGCCGGGCGTCCTGACTGGTGCCCTGCCAAGGTCGATGGGTGTCCGGTGGGCGACCGCAGTGAGGTCAGGGTCGGATTCGGCAGGGGTTCGGCCGCCTCGGCGGGGATGGGAATGAGGTCGCAGACCTCACGCACCGCACCCCGTCCGCCTGGCCTGTCGAGGATGACGCGGGCGGCGGCGAGGACGCGCGGGTGGGCGTCGGCGACGGCGATGGGCCAGCCGACGACGTCGAAGGCCTCGAGGTCGTTGATGTCGTTGCCGACGTAGGCGACTCGGGCCGGGTCGAGGTCGTTGGCGGTGATCCATGCGTCGAGGATGCTGGCCTTGTTGTCGATGCCCTGGGCAACGTCGACGCGCAGCTTCTCCGCACGGCGGGTCACGACGGGGTTGCGTTCCTTCGACAGGATCATCACGGGCACGCCGGACTTCACGAGTCGGGAGATGCCCATGCCGTCGCCGCGGTGGACGCGGACCTGTTCGTTTCCGTCCTCGTCGACGTAGGCGCCGTCGTCGGTGTGGACGCCGTCGAAGTCGGTGACGAGGGCGTCGACGTCGATGACCTGCGCGGTCTCCTGCGTCGAGGCGATGGCGCGGACGAGGGTGAGGTCGGACATGTCGTCGATCTCGCGGGCGTGCTCGGGCGGGACCTCTTCGATGCCGATGCGGCCGAAGAAGCGGTGCTCGTGCTCGATGAGGCCGGAGGTGCGCATGACGTAGAACGCGCCGGTTTCGTTGAAGTGCTTGGCGCGGTCCTGGCGGCGCGGCCGGAAGCTGGCTTCGTGCCCGACGGCCACGGCCTGGGTGTCGTCGTCGAGGCGCCACAGGAAGGAATGGTCTTCGACGGCGGAGAAGACGACATCGGCGTTGTCGTCACGGACCGTGCGCACGGCGTTCTCGATCGAGGCGGAGTCGATGAAGGGGGAGGTGCACTGCATGAACACGGTGATGTCGAAGTCCTCATCGAGGGTCGACAGTGTGTGGATGAGAGCGGATTCGCTGGTGGCGGTGTCGCCGGCGATCTCGGCGGGGCGGTGGGCCACTTCGGCGCCGGCGCGCAGGGCTTCGGCTGCGATTCCGTCGTGGTCGGTCGAGACGATCACGCGGTCGATGCTGGGGCTGGCCTGGGCGGCATTGATGGCGCGGGCAAGCAGGGAGATTCCGGCGACCTTCTGCAGGTTCTTCAGCGGGATGCCCTTGGATCCTCCGCGCGCGGGGATGATCGCGACGGTGCGGTGGGGAGTGGGGGAGGTGGTGCTGGTTGATGCGGTGGTGCTTTCTGCCGCCTGGTTCGCGGCCACGGTGGTGCGCGCATCCGGCTTCATTTCCGACTGAAACTCGGTTGCGTTGGGCTCGTAGGTCGTCGATTGGTCATTCACAATGATTCGACGCTAACGACGGGGTGTTACCTCAAGGTGAACACGCCATGTCGCCGAGGCGACCCTTCGATGGCGAACCCGTGACGGATGTGCCGGTGGGCCGCGGGCGGGGCCGTGCGGCGACGTTCAAGCCGGCCCCTGTGCCCGCGGGCGGTGGGTGCTGAGTGGGCAGAGCCGGTGGGAGTCTCATCGACTTTTGGGTAGGCCCGTGCATCGCTTCATCGACTTTTGGACGAATAATCCGGTTCGAACATGAGTATCTGATCAAAAGTCGATGACGAATGGGACAAAAGTCGATGACGCGCGGCCCGAAGCTGTCAGCGGCGTGGTTCGGCGACGCCAGTGCGGCGCGCAAGTACACGCCAACGTCAGCCGATCAGCGCCAGGTGATGTTCCACATGCGGTTGTTCCAGGCCGAGAACGGGATGACTTCGCCGGTGTAGATGGGCCAGAAGTAGGCGAAGGCGAGGATCGCTGCGACGAGGATGAGCCCGACGCTCAGTCGCCTGGCGAACAGCGCCGCGGAGATCCGCGTGAAACGCTGCTTCGTCGACGGCCCTGGCGACGCTAGCCCACGAACCGGAACCCGCCCCCAGACGAGGGTCAGGCAGTACGTCACCGCCAGCACCACGAAGGGCACCATGACGATCGTGTAGAAGGTGAAGATCGTCCGCTCCTGGTAGGCGAACCACGGCAGCCAGGTCGCGGCGAGTCCGGCGAGGATGACGGCGGGGCGGACATCCCGGCGGATGATCCACACGATGAGGCAGACAAGCACAGCCAAAGCGGCCAATCCCCAGATCACGGGGTTGCCCACCGAAGTGATCGCCGAGGAGCACTTCGCGACCGTGCACCCCATGTCGCCCTTGTCGTAGGACTCGTAGTAGAACGACGTCGGTCGCCACTGCACAATCCAACCCCACGGGTTCGACATGTACGGATGCTCCGAGTCCAGCCCGACATGGAACGAGTACGCCGTGTAGTGGTAGTGCGCCAGCGACGGCAGCCAGTCAAGCCACTCCGGCAGCACCCGCCACCAGCCGAAATTCTCCGCAGCCCACTGCCGGTCCCATGCATCATCCGACCGGATCCACCCCGTCCAGCACGCCACATAGGTCACGAGCGCGATCGGCACGAGCTTGAAGAACGACGGGATGCTGTCACGGATGAACATGCCCAGCCACGGATGCACGACCCCGGCCCGATGCCGCGAATGCACATCCCACAGGACGAGCAGAGTCCCGAACACCGCCAGCGCATACAGCCCCGACCACTTCACTCCCGTAGCCAGGCCCAGGCTGATCCCCGCGGCAAAGATCCAGGGACGCACGCCGAGGCGGGGCCCGAAGTTCATCACGTCCCTGGACTTGATCTGACGCCGACGTCGGGCTCCCGCGGTGGGAGGGGCCGCCTCGGTGACGGGGACGGCGGAGGAGACCGACTCGCTGAGCTTGGTCGGGAAGGTCCGGGGGACCTCGCCGGGGCCGGACGGGGTCGACGGGACCTCGTCGGGGTCGGACGAAGAGGAGGCGGTCGCCTCGGTGGGGGTCGACGTGGACGTCGATGTCGTCTTGGAGGGGTTCGATTCGGGGGTGGGCGCCACCTCGGCGAAGGTGGGCGTGGACGGGGATTTCGTCGTCGATTGGGTCCAGGTGGCCAAGCGTTTCGTCACCTGCTCGCGGTCGAGGAGGATGAAGAAGAAGGCGAGGAGGACGAAGGCCATGAGCACGATGTCGAGCAGGCTCGTGCGGGAGTGGACGAAGTGCTCGCCGTCGATGGCGAGGAGGCCGGCGGCGACGCAGGCGAAGAACGCCGAGCGGAAGAGCTTCCACGCGATGACGCCGAGGAGGAAGATCGTCAGGGTGCCGATGATCGCCACGGTGAAGCGCCAGCCGAACGAATCGTCGGCGCCGAAGAGGTCGATGCCCCAACCGATGAGCCATTTGCCCAGGGGCGGGTGGACGACGTATTCGGGGGTGGACTCGATGACGCTGGGGTCGCCGGCGTTGAAGGAGTCGTCGGCCTCATCGGGCCAGGAGCGTTCGTAGCCGAAGTTGAAGACCGAGTAGCCGTCCTTGACGTAGTAGGTCTCATCGAAGATCAGGCGATGCGGGAAGTCGAGGCGGAAGAGGCGCAGGGCCGCGCCGATTCCGGTGATGACGAGCAGAGCGGGCCACATCCAGACGGGGGCGCGAGTGGCCCACATCCCGGCGTGGAAGGTTTCGCGGCGCATCGCAGCGGCGCCGGCACGCACTTTTTCGCGTTTCCTCGCCAGGCGCTCGCGGGCGATGCGCCTGGTGGGGGCCGGGGAGTCTGCGGTGTGTGTCATCGGAGTCCAGTTTAGAGATCTCGGCGGGCGGGGCTCTCATGCGACCCGCAGGGAAGGGAACGGTTGTTGAGGGGCGGGCTGGTCGTCGAGGTGGGGAGCGTGGGTGTGCTGGGTGTCTGGTGGGGTGGCGACTGCGAGGCAGACTGGCGACCGCCGAAGGGCCGGCTTGGCATGAGGTTCGGCACCCTGAGCAGGATTCTTGGGCATTCGCCTACTCGCATCACTAGAGTAGTGGGAGACATCCGGAGTCCGAGCGAAAATGGTGCACAACGTGTCGAACAACCCCAACTACCGCCCGAGCGATCCTCCCCAGGTCGGCTCGCAGCAGTTCAACAACAGCTATGGATCCCAGCCGCAGTACGGGCAGGGACAGTCGGGCCAGTACGGCTCGGGCGCCGGACAGTATGGGTCTGGTGCCGGGCAGTATTCGCAGGGACAGCCGTATGGGCAGCAGGGTTCGTACGGACAGTCGGGCGCCTACGGGCAGCAGAACTCGTTTAGCCAGCCGGGTGCTTACAGCCAGCCGAATGCCTACGGTCAGCAGAACTCATACAGCCAGTCGGGCGCGTACAGCCAGCCGATGACCTACGGCGCGCAGCCGGTCTTCGTCCGGCCCGCACCCAACAAGATGGCCGTGTGGTCGATGTGGATGGGCATCGTCGGAATCGGCGGAGGCTTCGTCTGCGGCCTGCTGTCGATGATCCCGGTCATCGGCATCATCTTCAGCATCATCGCGATGTTCCTGTGGATCGCACCGGTGCTCGCCGTCATCTTCGGCCACATCGGCCTCGGCCAGATCAAGCGCACAGGCGAAGAAGGCCGCGGACAGGCGATCGCCGGCCTGATCATCGGCTACGTGACCATTGCCCTGGGCCTGATCATGGCGATCGTCATGATCGGCATCCTGGGCATCGGCTTCCTGGGCATGATGAGCAGCTACTGAGCTGCTTTGCGTGACCTCGGTCTACTGCCGAGGTCACGCGGATACGGGACGGTCGGACCGCCTCGGCGAGGGTGTTCTGCAACGCGTGGTGCAGGACTGCAACACGATTCGGCCACCGCGCTCGCCGCACGTGGGTAGCGTTGATCTCAGACATCGGGACAGCCGTTGCAGACGGCCCCGGAACAGACATGACGATCAGCGACAGCCAGCGGAACGGAACGGACATGAACACTCGCGTACTGCCTCTCGGGAACAACTACACCGGATCGAACGGTTCGGTCCACGCCCCCGTCGCGGTCCACTCGTCCGCACCGGCCTATTCGCCGGCACCAGTTCGCACGCCAGCCCTGGTCCAGGCACCCGTGACCTATGGAAACAGGGCACCGGTCGTCGTCTACCAGCAGGTGACACCGACGAACTCCTCATCGATTGTCGCGCTGGTGCTCGGCCTCATTTCCTTCATCTCGTCGTTCTTCTTCCTCGGTATCGTCGGCATCATCTTCGGCCACGTCGCCCGCTCGCAGATCAAATCTCGCGGCGAACGAGGTAACGGAATGGCCGTCGCCGGACTGTGGCTGAGCTACCTGAGCGTGCTCTTCTGGGTCGGGTTCTGGCTGGTCTACTTCGGGTTCATCGCCCTCATGATCGGCGCATCGATCGCCGCCGGAGGAGGAACCGTCAGCTGATACGGCGGATCCAACTGTGACTGACCTGTAACCGCCCCACCTTTTGCCACCACCGACGACTCTGTACCGTTGAAGGCAACCACAAGGAGACTTCGCCATGAGCAGCCAGAACAACTGGAACAACCCGGACATGTACTACCAGCAGCCCCAGTCGAACGCGGGCGGCTCATACGGTGCCCAGTCGTACAGCCAGAACGCGTATGCGGCCAATGCGCAGTACGCCGGCGGACCCGCCTACGTGTATCAGCCGCTTCCGCCGACGAACGTGCTGGCCATCGTCGGCATGTGTGCCTCGATCTTCGGCTTCATCTCGTCGATCTTCATCGGCGGCATCGCCGGCATCGTCATGGGCCACATCGCCCGCAAGCAGATCCGTGAACGCGGAGAGCGCGGCGACGGCATGGCGGTCGCGGCCCTGTGGGTCGGCTACATCGGTACCGCGCTCTGGATCCTCTTCTGGGTCCTCTACGTCGGCGTCTTCGTCCTCATCTTCGGCGTGGCAATGGTCGGCGCAGGTTCGGCCAGTTGAGCTCAGACTCCTTCGCGTCCTCCGACCAGCTCGCCGACACTGATCCCGAAATCGGGGACGACACCCTCGCCGAGGCGACCCAGCCCGATCCCGTCGACCAGACCGATCACGCGGGGCCGAGTTCCGGTCCGGACCTCACCGGCGGACGACTCATCTTGGTCGGCACTCCGATCGGCAACCTCGGCGATGCGAGCCCGCGGATGCGCGAAGCCATCGAAACCGCCGATGTCATCGCTGCCGAGGACACGCGGCGGTTCCTGTCGCTGGCGCAGCGGCTGGACCTCACACATACGAAGCGGGTCATCAGCGTCTTCGACCATAACGAGGGGCACCGCGCGCCAGAACTCGTCGACATCATCGCCGCTGGTGAGACTGTTGTCCTGCTCTCCGACGCGGGGATGCCCGCCGTCTCCGACCCCGGCTACCGCGTGGTCAAGGCCTGCGCCGAGGCGGGACTTCCGATCACGTCGACGCCGGGCCCGTCCGCGGTGCTCATGGCCCTCGCAGTCTCGGGACTGCCCAGCGACCGGTTCAGCTTCGAAGGGTTCCTGCCGCGCAAGTCCGGGCAGCGCAAGACCCTGCTGACCGAACTCAAGGCCGAGAAGCGGACGATGGTGTTCTTCGAAAGCCCGCACCGCATCGCCGACGCGATGGACGACTTCGCCGAGATCATCGGCATCGACCGTCCCATGGCCATCAGCCGCGAACTGACGAAAACCTACGAGGAGACTCTGCGCGGGACCGTGGGCTCACTGCGTGATCAGGCCGCCGAGGGGCTGCGTGGGGAACTCACCCTCGTGCTCGCCGGCGCCACCGAGGTCGAAACCGCTCCGGAGGACCACCTCGGCGAGGTCAGCGCGCTTGTCGACTCCGGTGTGCGCGCCAAGGATGCGGCCGGGCAGGTGGCGAAGAAGTTCGGCCTGTCGAAGCGCGACGTCTATGAGGCCTGGCTCCACCGAGAGTGACGCTCCGGATAGCCGTTTCGGCGAGGCGGGATCGGACCACACTTGAACGTGGAAGTGTGTGGATGACGCAATGGACTGTTTGAGGTGAACAGCCCGGTTTCCGAACAGGGCTGCTCACCTCAAACAGTGCCGAACGTGAAACGACGCCACAGCGCCGCTATGACTTGCTCTGCTGAGCCTGTGGAATCTGATTCGACTCGGACGTGATTCGCTGGGGATGCAAGTCGTTGGATCCACAAGCCCCGATCGCCGTGTGGTCGCCCATGCCGTTGGTTGAACACAATGCGGGGATGAAGAGCAACGTCGTATATTTCCAGGACCTCCGCGCATCCGGCGCCTCTAACTCGGACATTCGAACAGGCCTGGGCTGCTGTCTGCTCAAGCTGTCTCGCGGTGTCTATTCAGTCATCCGCCGGTGCGGCGTTCGCGCCCACCTCAGATTTCAGGGCTTTGCCGCTGACACCGCATGGCTGGAATACCATGAGTCCGGCCGTCAGCAGGACCGCGAACAGGTGCGCAGATACAAGGAACATCTGAAATATCTGCAGATAATTCACTACCCTCATTACCGTCCCTCCGATGTGGTGTGCGGACTGTCTGCCGCACGCCTGCACAAGATCGGGATGTTCCGCCAGCCGGATCAGCCGGTGTCAGTGTTCAATCCGGCCTCCGGTGCCCTCACTTCCGAACTGCGTAGGCGACGCAGATCGTTAGCAGGCGAGGACATCTGTACAGTCGACGGGCTTCGAACCACCACTGCGGTGCGTACTGCCTTGGACCTGAGGGCGGAACTCGGCGCTGCATCTGGCTTTGCGGCGATGGAGCAGGTGCTTCGTCGACATATGCTCGGTGACGACGAAGAGGCGATCTTCAGGATCGGCTATGCGCCCGGGCTGCTGAGCGAAGTGCCGGAAACGGCTGCGGCAGTGTTCCGATCACCGATCTCGCGTCTGACAAGGGGCCGAAAGCTCGCGACTGCGCTTGCCGAACTCGTCTCGCCGCTGTCCGAAAGCTATGCAGAGAGCCGTGCCGCATTCAATCTCCACGTTCTCGGGCTGCATGACTTTGCCCAACAGGTTGATATCTGGGAGGAGGGGTATTTGCTGACCAGGCTCGACTTCCTGCTCCGTGACGACAGAGTCGCCATCTACGTCGACGGGACTCAGAAGTATGTCGATGGCGGATTCGACGTCATGAGTAAAGAGAGTCGCCAGCAGAACCGGCTGCTGTCGATGGGATACAGAGTCGTCCGCTTCACATTCAATGAGGTGCTCGAGCCGAAGAGCTTCGGGCAGAAACTGTTTCGACAGGTGCCTGACCTTCGCAGCAGGTGCCGTGACAGGCTTGTGTTCTGATCGTTCAGCCCCTGCCCGGCAGCTTCTGGATCGTTTGAGGTGAGCAGCATGCTTTCCGAACCGTGCTGCTGACCCTTAACAGTGCCGAACCCGGGATGGGACCCATGCGCGGCTGCGCGGCGGCGTCCCTTAGACTGAGTTCCCTATGGGTTACTACTTGACGACAGCGATTGCCTACCCCAACGGGGCCATTCACATCGGGCATGCCTATGAGTACATTGCGGCCGACACGATCGCCCGGTTCAAGCGACTGGACAATCACGATGTCTTCTTCTGCACCGGCACGGACGAGCACGGGCTGAAGATGCTGCAGGCGGCGAACAAACTCGGCATCACCCCCAAACAGCTCGCTGACGACAACGCGAAGAACTTCCGCGACACTCAACTCGCCCTCGGCTCGACCTTCGACCGGTTCATCCGCACCACCGACGAGGACCACTACACCGCCTCGCAGGCCATCTGGCGCAAGCTCGAAGAAGCCGGCGACATCTACCTCGACACGTACTCCGGCTGGTACTCCGTACGTGACGAGGCCTTCTACACCGATGACGAAACCGAGGTCGTCGACGGGGTCCGCCTGTCCAAGGAGACCCGCACCGAGGTGACCTGGACGGAAGAGGAGTCCTACTTCTTCCGCCTCTCGAAGTACCAGGACAAGCTGCTCGAGCTGTACAAGAACCACCCCGAGTTCATCGGGCCCGACTCCCGCCGCAACGAGATCGCCTCCTTCGTCGCCTCCGGGCTCAAGGACCTCTCCGTCTCCCGCACCACCTTCGACTGGGGTGTGCCGGTGCCCGGCAACGACAAGCACGTGATGTACGTGTGGATCGACGCCCTGACGAACTACATCACCGCCGCCGGATTCCCGGACGACGAGGAGAAGTTCGCGAAGTGGTGGCCCGCCGACGTCCACATCATCGGCAAGGACATCATCCGCTTCCACAGCGTCTACTGGCCCGCGTTCCTCATGAGCGCCGGCATCGAGCTGCCGGGGCGCGTCCATGCCCATGGCTTCCTCTTCAACTCCGGTGAGAAGATGTCGAAGTCCGTCGGCAACGTCGTCGACCCCCTCGACCTCGTCGACGCCTTCGGACTGGACACCCTGCGCTTCTTCCTCTTCCGCGAGTTCTCCTACGGCCACGACGGCTCGTACACGAAGGACTCGATCATCACCCGTAAGAACTCCGACCTCGCCAACGAGTACGGCAACCTCGCCCAGCGGTCGCTGTCGATGATCCAGAAGAACTGCGACGCCCAGGTTCCGCAGCCGGGTGAGCTCACCGAGGCGGACGAGAAGCTCCTCGCCCTCGCCCGTGCCGTACCCGACACCGCCCGTCGCCACGTCGACACCCAGGCCCTCCACCTCTACGTCGAGGCCTGCTGGAAGGTGCTTTCGGAGGCAAACCGCTACTTCTCCGCTCAGGAGCCGTGGAAGCTGAAGAAGACCGATCCGGATCGCATGGCCACCGTGCTGTGGGTGACGATCGAGGTCGTGCGCATCATCTCCATCCTCATCCAGCCGGTCATGCCCGAATCCGCGGGCAAGATCCTCGACCTCCTCGGTGTGCCCGCGGGCGTCGGTGAGGCCGGTGCGAAGGTTCTGCCGACCGCCGTGGATTCCGGGTCCGGCGCCGAGGCGATGGGAGCCGTATCCGCGAGCGCGTCCATCGGCGTCGCCGCCGGTGCCGCCTACGCTTCGGCCGCCCTGGCGCCGAATGTCGCCGAGGCAGCTGCCGATGGCATGGCCGCCGCCGAGGCGGATCCCCGGTCGTTCGCGGCCGTCGAGTTCCCGCTCGAGCCGGGCACACCCCTGCCGAAGCCCGAACCCGTGTTCCCGAAGTTCGTGGAGGAGACCGAATAATGGCCTCGCGCGCCGCCGGAACCTATCCACCGGTGCCCGAACCGCTCGCTCACCCCGTCGTCGACACCCACACCCACCTCGACATCTGCACGGGTGTGCGGCTGCCGCTGGGTGCCGGCGAACCCGAACCCGAGGTCACCCCGGATGAGGACGAAGAGTTCCCGTCGCTGGATTTCTTCCATGACACCGCCGCCGAGGCTGGGGTTCGTCGCATCGTCCAGATCGGCTGCGACCTTCCGGCAGCCCGGTGGACGACCGCGCTCGTGGCGTCGCAATATTCAGGTTCTCCCGCCGAGGCGGCCGACCGCCGGACCGTGCCCACTCCTCCTGCCGAGGGCCGGACGTGGATGATCGGCGGAGCCGCCCTGCATCCGAACGAGGCACCGCGGCTGGCCGAACGTGGCCTGCTCGACGATGCGCTGACCGAGATCGAATCACTCGTGAGCTCGCACGATCGCATGCGCGTGGTGGGGGAGACCGGTCTCGACTACTTCCGCACGGCAGAGGAGGGCCTCGCCGAACAGCAGCGCTCCTTCCGGGCCCATATCGAGATCGCCAAGCGCACCGGACGTGCCCTGCAGATCCACGATCGGGAGGCACACGCCGATGTGCTGCGCATCCTCAAAGAGGAAGGCGCTCCCGATGTCACGATCTTCCACTGCTACTCCGGTGATGAAGCGATGGCTCGCGAATGCGCGGCCGAGGGCTATTTTATGTCCTTCGCCGGCAACCTCACGTTCAAGAACGCCGACGAGCTGCGTCGCGCCGCGGCGGCCGCTCCGCTGGAGCTGCTGCTGACGGAGACCGACGCGCCTTTCCTCACCCCGCACCCGCACCGCGGGAAGCCGGGAGGTCCCTACCTCACCGCGATCACGGCGCGGAAACTTGCCGAAGTGCGCGGGATGAGCGAAGAGGAGCTGTGCGCTGCCGTGTGGGCCAACGCGGAGCGTGCCCTCGGCAGCTGGGATTGACCTGGACTCAGCTCTTCGTTCTGTGAGCGAGATAACGGGACGCGGGGCCGCCTCGGCGAGGAAATATCACGACTGGGAATGCCCCTGAAACACGGGGAACTCCAGGTCAGACACGCCCTCAGGAAACTCACACCGTTACATTTCCGTGATATTTTGCGAACCTTGTAACGAATCGGTTACAGTGAACAGGTCGATAAACTCTGCTCAGGGATATTTTTGTGATTGATTTTCTGAAGAACCGCAAGGTTCAGATCGCTGCACAGGCGGTCGTGATCACCGGACTCGTCGGTGGCACGGGCGCAGTTGTGACCATGAACAAGCCTGTGACCTTGGAGGTCAACGGACAGGCGGAAGAGATCCGGACCTTCGGTGGAACGGTCGGGGACATCCTCGACAGCCACGAAATCGATGTCGATAAGCGCGACCAGGTCAAGCCCGGCGTGGGCACCAAGGTCGACCGTGACATGACGATCACCGTCAACACGGCGAAGAAGGTTGCGCTGTCCGTCGATGGTAAAGAAACGAACGAATGGACCAACGCGAACACCGTGGGTCAGGCTCTTGCCGACCTCGGCGTTGACGCGAAGGGTGCCGACCTCAACGCGAAGGCCAGCCAGCGGCTGAAGGAAGAGGGCAACGACATCGACGTGACCACGTCGAAGGACCTTACCGTCGTCGCCGATGGCAAGGACCACAAGGTCTCGGCCGCTGTGGGCACCGCGAAGGAAGCCCTCAAGGACACGGGCGTCAAGCTCGACAAGGATGACTTCCTGTCCGTGCCGATGTCCGCCGAGGTCTCCGACGGCCAGGTTCTCACCGTCAACCGCGTGAAGAACGACACCGTCAAGGACAAGCAGGCCATCAAGGCCAAGGTCGAGACCAAGAAGTCCGATTCCCTCTATGAGGGCGAGACCAAGGTCGAGACCGAAGGCAAGGACGGCGAGAAGCAGGTCACCTACAAGGTCAAGACGATCAACGGCGAACAGGTCAAGAAGGAGAAGAAGGACGAGAAGGTCCTCTCCGAACCCAAGACCAAGGTCGTCATCCAGGGCACCAAGAAGAAGGAAGAGCCGGCTGACACTGGCGGCTCCGACTCGGGTGACTCCGGCGATTCCGGTTCGAACGACTCGGGCGATTCCGGTGACTCCGGCGACTCGTCCACCGGCGGCGGCGACGCCGGCTCCGGTGGCGGCGACGCCGGCTCCGGTGGCGGCGACATGAGCACCGCAGAGATCAAGGCCATGCTCGGTGGACCCGGATCCAAGTGGTACCAGGTCGCCAAGTGCGAGTCGAACTTCAACCCCCGTGCGGTGAACCAGTCGAACCACGCGCACTTCGGCCTGTTCCAGTTCAAGCTCCAGACCTGGCACTCCATGGGTGGCAGCGGCAACCCGGTCGATGCCAGCCCGAAGGAACAGTTCGAGCGCGCCAAGAAGCTGCAGGCCCAAGAGGGCTGGGGGCAGTGGGCGTGCGCCTGATCTGAGATCAGAGCCGCAGTCGATGACTGGGCGCCTGATAGGCAATGAACTCTGGCCGCCATTGACAACAGATATCGACAACTGAGCTGAGGCGGTCAGCAAGGAGCGTGGGCCCCGAGGAGAGATCCTCGGGGCCCACGCTTTTTGGTGTCTGTTGGGGGCAGAACGGTGGCGCGAGTTTCGGACGATCCGTGCTGGAAAGGGCCACGGATTCCCGCACGGATCGTCCGAAACTCGACTCCGGCACCACCGCCGTGCAGCACCCAATCTGAACTTTCGCCCAGAGCATGACGAATTGTTGGCACTCAAGTTGACCGAGTGCTAAGAGCGTTCTAGAGTCGAATTAGCACTAGCACTCATTGAGTGCCAGTTTCATGAGACGGTCGAATCGCTCGGCACCCGCGACGACGAGAGGTTCATGGCAGCAGCCGCCGTCTGACTCGATGAAATAGAACCCAGCGAAGGGAGAGGGCCCGATATGTCGGTCTCCATCAAGCCACTCGAAGATCGGATTGTCATCCGTCAGGTCGAAGCAGAACAGACTACCGCCAGTGGTCTGGTCATTCCCGAAACCGCCAAGGAAAAGCCTCAGGAAGGCGAAGTTGTCGCAGTGGGCCCGGGCCGCGTTGCTGACAACGGAAACCGCGTGCCGGTCGACGTCGCCGTCGGCGACAAGGTCATCTACTCCAAGTACGGAGGCACCGAGGTCAAGTACGCAGGCGAAGAGTTCCTCGTGCTCTCGGCTCGCGACGTGCTCGCAGTCATCGGCTGAATCCCCTGAACAACTACTTCACTGACAGGAGGACGAATGCCTAAATCATTGGAATTCAACGACGAAGCTCGTCGTGCACTCGAAAAGGGTGTCAACACCCTGGCTGACACCGTCAAGGTGACGCTGGGACCCAAGGGCCGCAACGTCGTGCTCGACAAGAAGTGGGGCGCTCCCACGATCACGAACGATGGTGTGACCATCGCCCGTGAGGTCGAGGTCGACGATCCGTACGAGAACCTCGGCGCACAGCTGGCCAAGGAAGTCGCCACCAAGACCAACGACATCGCCGGCGACGGAACCACCACCGCGACCGTTCTCGCTCAGGCCTTCGTCAACGAAGGACTGCGCAACGTTGCCGCAGGCGCCGCACCCGGACAGCTCAAGCGCGGCATCGAGACCGCCGTCGAGGCAGTCTCGGAGCAGCTGGGCACCATCGCCCGCGACGTCGCCGACTCCTCGGAGATCGCACACGTCGCTGGCCTGTCGGCTCAGTCGCCTGAGATCGGCAAGCTCATCGCCGATGCCTTCGACAAGGTCGGCAAGGACGGCGTCATCACGATCGACGAGTCGCAGGCTGCGTCCGTCGAGCTCGAGATCACCGAAGGAATGCAGTTCGACAAGGGCTTCCTGTCGCCGCACTTCGTGACCGATGCTGATCGCCAGGAGGCTGTGCTCTCCGACGCGCTCATCCTCATCAACCAGGGCAAGATCTCCAACATCCAGGAGCTCCTGCCCGTCCTCGAGAAGGTGCAGCAGGCCGGCAAGCCGCTGTTCATCATCGCCGAGGACATCGAGGGCGAAGCACTGTCGACACTGGTCGTCAACAAGCTGCGCGGAATCATCAACGTCGCCGCCGTCAAGGCTCCCGGCTTCGGTGACCGCCGCAAGGCCATCCTCGAAGACCTCGCCGTCCTCACCGGTGGCCAGGTCGTCACCCCGGATATGGGCATGAAGCTCGACCAGGTCACCCTGGAAGAGCTCGGCAACGCCCGCACCATCACCGTCACCAAGGACAACACCACGATCGTCGATGGTGCAGGTTCGGACGATGCTGTTGCCGGTCGCGTCGCACAGATCCGTGCCGAGGTCGAGAACACCGATTCCGACTGGGACCGCGAGAAGCTGCAGGAGCGCTTGGCCAAGCTCTCCGGCGGAGTCGCCGTCATCAAGGTCGGCGCCGCCACCGAGGTGGAGCTCAAGGAGCGCAAGCACCGCGTCGAAGACGCCGTGTCCGCTACTCGTGCCGCCATCGAAGAGGGCGTCGTCGCCGGTGGTGGATCGGCTCTGATCCACGCCGCGAAGGTCCTCGACGGCAACGACCTCGGTCTGACCGGTGACGCACTCACCGGTGCCGAGATCGTCAAGCGCGGAGTCGTCCAGCCGCTGCGCTGGATCGCCGCCAACGCCGGCCAGGACGGATACGTCGTCGTCGCCAAGGTCCAGGACCTCGAGTCCGGCCAGGGCTACAACGCCGCCAGCGGTGAATACGGCGACCTCATCGGCGCCGGAATCATCGACCCAGTCAAGGTCACCCGTTCGGCACTGCGCAACGCCGCATCGATCGCCGCCCTGGTTCTCACCACCGAGACCCTGGTCGTCGAGAAGAAGGAAGAGGAGGACGAAGCCTGAGCCACACGCTCGGACTGAGTCACCTCTGACCCACGCCAGTGGCCCGGAACATCACGTTCCGGGCCACTGTCGCATTCACTCTCGCACTCATCGGCGTATGCACCCTCGCCGAGGCGGCCCGCCACCCGTTCAATGCGTTCAGGGCGGTTGCCTCCGCGGCTGTCTCCGTTGTCGACTTCGACGCGAACGTATTCACCTCGGAGACAGGTGCTGTTCACGAGCGAACGCATCGCTGTCGTTACAGTGATCGGAACATTCGATTGAAGTTCTGCAGTGCATGAAGTGAACAAGGGATCCATGAAGAGAATTACGATGATCGGCGATGTCGGCTGGAGCCGGTTCTACCACCTCGGCGATGAGGCGATGACGGAACTGGCCATCGATGAGCTTCGTGCCCGAGCGGATATCGCCATCACGCTTATCGCCGGTGAACCCCAGCACGCGAGCGAAATGTACGGCGTCGACGCTGTCAGACGCATCGGGTTCAGGCGCGACCGACGTCCCAATACCTCTCGGATGAAGAAGATCCTCGACTACGTCGCCGGAGACCGGGATGTGCTGAAGGCAGATGACCCGGCGATTGACGTCATTGAGGCAGTCCGGAATTCCGCGGCCGTCCTCATCGCGGGCGGTGGCAACCTCAACTCGATGTTCGCCCAACACATCTACGAGCGTGCGACCCTGGCGAAGATCGCCCGTGCCCTCGGCAAACCGTATGCGTTGACCAGCCAGACTCTCGGCCCGCTCATCTACGACGAGGATCGGGACATCGTCCACGACCTCCTCGCCGAGGCGGAGTTCGTCGGAACCCGCGAAAGCTACACGACCCAGCTCGTCGACGATCTCGGACGAGGCTCCGCGACGGTGCGCCGTCAGGTCGACGACGCGTTCTCATTGACAGCCCGCGACGAGGACCGGTCTGCCGTGTCGGATCTGACCGAGCGTCCATTCATCCTGGCCAGCTTCGCCGAGAAGGCCTCGACCCCGATGCTCAGCGATGACGACTATCACGCACGACTGGCGGAACTCACCCGTCGGCTCGCCGAGGATACCGGCCTGCGGGTGCTGCTTGTGCCGCACGGCGGAGCATTGCCACCAGCGCCGGAGACGAGAGACCAGCTCACCGACCCGAAGATCGCTCGGGCCAGCGGGCATGCTGAAGTCGTTCCCACCCGGATGCTCACCGCACGAGAGCTCATCGCCCTGACAGAGCAGGCCCAACTGGTCGTCGGGACCCGGTACCACGCGGCGATCTTCGCCGGAGCTGCGGGCGTTCCCTTCATCTCGTTGGCCCCCAACCTTTATTCGTCCATCCGCATGCGCGGAGCCGCGGAGAACGTCGGTATGGAGGACTACGTGCTGCCGCTCGATTCGGTCGACGACATCGTGTCGACTGCCGTCGGAGCGGTGGGAAACCGAGACGAGCTCACGGGCCGACTGAGTGCGCAGTCGCAGAAGCGCCGCGCCGAGCATCGGCAGTGGTGGGACTTCGTCGTCGCGAAGACGCTGGGCGACACCCCCGGAGCGGCGGAAACCGAAGCACCCGGCTTCTTCCACGCCGAAGCGATCGACAACCCATACGTCGACGACATCGGCGTAGTCCGCGAACGTCTCAACGCCGTCCAGAACTACGGGCTGGTGATGGCGCTCAAGGACCGGAAGGCGGCACGGGCGAACGAAGAGGTGCAGGCGGTCAAGTCGCAGCTGCAACGCGTACGCACCGAACGCGACGAGGCCCGCCGACGTGATGAGCGGCGCGAAGCAGAGCCTGCCGTCCGAGCAGCGCGACGGGTCGAGAGCGCGAGCCGACAGTCTGCAGACTTCGCCCGCCGCGCATATCGCCGGCTGCGTCCCGCGCGCAGGTAGGCTCGAGGGCCCCTGGCGCGCAGGATTCCACTTTCGACACACCTTTCGCTGAAATGCACACTGAAGAACCTGAGCAATTCAGAGACAGGTGTACAAAAAGCCTGAAGCCACTGTGACCCAGTCGTGCTTGCGCGCTTTGTGCCGTCTAGGGCGAGCTCGGGCGTGGGGTCGTGTCGTTGGTGTCGGCTGTGTGCACGCGCACGAGGCCTGGACGAAGGGTGCTCGGGTGGGGGTGTGTTCAGGCGCGGTCGCTCTCGAAATGAGTGCGGAGGCGGGCGAGGTCGGCGCGGACCATGTCCGCGTCGCGGTCGAACTCGGCATCATCGACACCGGGCAGGCGATACAGAGTGAAGACCACCTCGGCGCCGGTGCCGTTGGCAAGCACCCGCAGCGGATTGTGCACGATCGTGCCGTCGGGGAAGATTACGTCGTGATCGAGGATGCCGAGGTCCGTGTGCGGGCCGAAGCGGACCTCGACCTCACCCATCGGGGAGTCCGTGATCCAACGTCCGGCCACTTCACGGATTCCATTGCTCAGTCCCGCCGCCCAGGTAGGAAGGTTCGCGGGATCTCCGGCGAAGGCTGCGACCTCGGCGGGGGAGGCGTCGATGGACGTCGAGAGGTGGAGCGCATCGTAAGTCATCTCCCCAGTGGACCACACCGGAGCACACGCGGCTAGGCTGCGCAGCCCGGGTCCTCTCACCGGCCCGATGTGCCCGCGCACTCAGCTGGCTCACACCTACTGGCCAGTCGCTTTTCATGTTTCTGAGGCCCGATCCTCGTTAGTCTGGAAATGACAGCTTGCACCGACGCATGAGGAATCTATGACCACCGGCCCAACGATGCCCATCGCCCAACTTCGCGACGTTTCGAAGGTCTTCGACCCGAAGGGGGCCGCGGTCACGGCTCTCAGTGGGGTCAGCCTCGACATCGCACCGGCCAAGCTGACCGCGGTGATGGGGCCCTCGGGCTCGGGCAAGTCAACACTCATGCACGTCCTCGCCGGACTCGACCGGCCCACCTCCGGCACGGTCCACCTCGGCGACGAGGAGATCACGAAGCTGCGCGACGACGATCTCACCGCCCTGCGCCGTCGCCGGATCGGATTCGTCTTCCAAGCCTTCAACCTTGTGCCCACGCTCACGGTCAAAGAGAACATCCGACTGCCGTTCGAACTCGACGACCGCCGACCCAAAGCCGACGAACGCGCCTGGATCTCCACAGTCGTCCACCGCCTGGGGTTGGAAGACCGACTCAAGCATCGACCGAATGAGCTCTCCGGCGGCCAACAGCAGCGCACCGCCATCGCCCGGGCGCTCGCGACCCGCCCCGACATCCTCTTCGCCGACGAACCGACCGGCAACCTCGACGCGAAATCCGGCCGGGAGGTCATGGCGATCATGTCCGAGGCCGTCCGGGACTTCGGCCAATCGATTGTGCTCGTCACCCACGACCCGATCGTCGCCGCCCACGCCGACCGAGTCATCTTCATCGCCGACGGCACCCCGGCGACGGAGCTCAACGACGCAATCACCGCCGAGGCGATCGCCTCGACCATGCTCGACATCGACGAACGCGCCGACTCCGCGGTGAGCCGATGAACCCACTGCGCGAAATCCGAACCAATCCGCGGCAGTTCTTCCCCAGCGTCCTCGTCGTCTTCATCGCCGCCCTCTTCGGCACCGCGATCATGCAGGGCATCGCGATCCTGACGGCATGGCTGTCGTCGGAGAAGATGATCGCCGAATCCGAGACCGCGCAGAACCTGCTCTCGATGGTCGGGTTCACCTTCTTCCTCATCGCCCTATTCGTCTCTGCGATCGTCATCGCGAACACGTTCTCGATCATCATCGCCGGTCGCAGCCGCCAGCTGGCTCTGCTGCGCCTCATCGGGGCGTCGTCGAAACGGCTGCGCAGGGCCGCCTCGGTGGAGGGGCTGATCATCTCCGTCCCCGCCGCGGTGCTCGCCTTCGCAGCGTCGACCGGGCTGGCGAAAGCGGCCCAGAATTACCTGGGCAACGCCATCACCGAGGAGGTCGCTCTCCTCACCCCGACCATGGCCGTTCCCGCGCTCGCCACCATCATCGTGACCTGGCTGTCGGCGTACTTGGGCGCGCGCCGCATCACGGGGATCTCTCCGATCGAGGCGACCTCGCAGGCGGTCGAAAGCCGCCCCGAGGATGCCCGTGCCTCACTCGGGGGACTCACCGCCTCGCTGATTCTTCTGTCCATGGGCCTGACGTTCCTCGTCAATTCCGTGATCGGAGCCGCCGACCATCGGATCAGCCTGATGAGCGTGGTGCTCACTGCGTTCGGGTCGAGTCTGACGTTCCTCGGTGTCGTCATCGGTCATCCGTGGATCCTGCCTCCGGTGCAGGCGGCGATCGGCTGGCTGGTCGGACGCACCGCGGTGTCCCGGCTGGCCGCATCGACGATCGCCCGCCATCCCACCCGGAACGCGCGCACGGTCATCGGGCTCGTCATCGGCATCACGCTCATCGTCATGTTCGCCACCGCCATGACCACCTTCCGCGATCAGCTGCTGCGGTATGCGCGCTCCCTCGGTGAAGAGGGGTGGGGCGGTCTCGAGGACGCGCTGGCCACCGTCATCGACAAGTCGATGCTGTTCGCCTTCGCCCTCATCCTCTTCTCCGTGATCATCGCCGTCATCGGCGTCGCGAACACGCTCATGCTCTCCGTGCGGCAGCGCACTCAGGAGATCGGCCTGCTCATGGCACTGGGCCAAACCCCGAAGCGCGTGCGGCGGATGATCACGGCCGAAGGCCTGCAGCTGAGCCTGACCGCGTGCCTGGTTGCCGTGCCGCTGGGCATCGGCTTCGGCTGGGTCGGCGCGCTGACCCTGCTCTCGCCCCTGCTCGGACTCTTCGCGCCGAGCGTGCCCTGGGTAGTCGTCATCGCCGTCGTCGCAGGCACCCTCGTCGCCGTGTTCGTTGCCAGCCGCGAACCTGCCCGAGCGGCGACGTCGATCAGTCCCGTCGAAGCGCTCGAAGCAGTGTGAAGTTCGGGGGCGCGGGTGGGTCTCGTCGAGACGGAGCCCCTCGCGGAGATCGAGGCCCGCATCAGAGCAATGCCCCTGTCTACCTGGTCCACATGAGGAGAACCATGACCACGACGCCCGACAGCACCGCGAAAGCTGCGGTCACACGCTCCGCAGCATCTGCGTCGGACCCCACCACTCCGCGGACGACGCATACAGTGTTCAACCAAGCGCCGCCTCGGCGAGATATCAACGAATTCACGCTGAATACGGCTCTGAGGGATGCGCTCGCCCACTACGCTCCGCGTGCCTCTCACGACGAACTCGAACGCATCGGAGCACTCGTCGGCAGCGCCGACTTCATCAATGACGCCCGCCTGGCCAACGTCCACGGACCGATGCTGCGGACCCACGACGACTGGGGCAACCGCATCGACGAGATCGAGTTCCACCCGGCTTACCACCGGATCATCGGCGACGCGCTCGACGCGGAAGCGCACTCCTATGCCTGGACTCATCCCGGGCCGGGAGCCAACGTCGAACGCGCCGTAAGGTTCATGCTCTTCTCCCAGATCGAACCCGGCCACGCCTGCCCGGTGTCGATGACGCATGCTGTCGTGCCGTCCCTGCACGCCGATTCTGCGCTGGCCGATTTCTGGGTGCCACGTGCCACCGCCGCCGGCTTTGATCCGCGACGCATCGACCCGGCGAACAAATCCGCAGTGACCTTCGGCATGGCAATGACGGAGAAACAGGGCGGATCGGACATCCGCGCGAACACCACCTTCGCCGTCCCCTCCGGCGACCACTATCTCATCACCGGCCACAAGTGGTTCTGCTCCGCTCCACAGTCCGACGCGTTCCTCGTCATCGCCCAGCTCGATGAGGGTCCTAGCTGCTTCGTCGTGCCCCGCGTGCTGCCCGGCGGCGACCTCAACTCGGTGCGCATCCAGCGGCTCAAGGACAAGCTCGGGAACAAGTCCAACGCTTCCTCGGAAGTTGAGTTCGACGCCACCGAAGGCTGGCTGCTCGGGCAGCCGGGCAAGGGCGTGCGCACGATCATCGAGATGGTTGCCCAGACCCGCTTGGACTGCGTCCTCGGTTCGGCCGCGGGGATGCGCCAATGCGTCGCCGAGGCAGCCTGGCACGCCCGCGGGCGCGCCGCCTTCGGTGCCACGCTCATCGACCAGCCGCTCATGCGCGCCGTCATCGCCGACCTCCAGCTCGAGACCGAAGCGGCCACTTATACGGCGCTGCACCTGGCCGCTGCATACGACGACGACAGCGCCGAGGCGGCCGACTTCCGCCGTCTGGCAACGGCCGTCGGCAAATACTGGATCTGCAAACGCGGACCCGAACATGCCTATGAGTCCCTCGAATGCCTCGGTGGCAACGGCTACACCGAGTCCTTCCCGCTGGCCCGCCGCTACCGGGAGCAGCCGGTCATGGCAGTGTGGGAAGGCTCCGGCAACGTCATCGTCCTCGACGTCCTACGTGCCCTGGCCCGCGAACCGCGGAGTGCCAAGACCTTCCTCGGCTTCCTCGAGACCGGATTGGGCAAGCACGCTGACTTCGACGCTGCCTACGAATCGCTGGCCCGATCGCTGCAGGACGCGGTGCAGGATCTGGATTCCGGAGATGCGGCCGCGCAAGCGGCGCTGCAGACACGAGGTCGTGTCCTCGTGGAGAAGATGGCGCTGCTCATGCAGGCTGCGATCCTCTTCGAATCCGCCCCTGCTGAGGTGGCCTCCAGCTTTGCGGCCGCTCGCCTCGGCGCTGATCGGGGCCGGGAATACGGAGCCCTGCCTGATGGAGTCGACATCGACTTCCTCGTCGCGCGGGCATGAGATGCGGGTTCGATCGCCGGATTCGCTCTCGGCCCGTGAAGTGTATGATGCAAGATCGCTTGTAATTCAAACTGCCGAAAGAGCGGAGAGATAGCGTCGATGGCTGGAACAGTGGGAATGATGAGTCTGGTGTCGATGGTCATCTACGCGTGCATCGCGGTGCTGGTCGTGGCCGTCCTGATCGTCGGTCTCATGGTGCTGCTCAAGCTCAACCGTCGACTCGGCGAAGACAATCTCGAGCGGGCAGAGGCGAAGAAGGCTGCGGAGGAATCCTCGGCGAACAGCTCAGTTTGAGGTGAGCAGCCCATGTTTGAAACAGGGCTATTCAGCTGAAACCGTGTAGAACCGTCGTGCGGGCTGAACCGCCAGCGGCGGTGAGCGGAACCGAGGCAGGATCCTCAGCCGCCTCAGCCGCGTTGAGGCTCAGTCGCGGGGACGGATAGCCTCAGCTGCGGCGGTGGGCGGAGACGCAGCGGCGGCGGTCGACGCGCATGACCCGGCCGCGGTTGCGCAGGTGCCGCTGTACGCAGTCCGGCGGGCCGTCGAAGTCCGGTCGGGGAATGCGGGTGACGACAGCGGGTTTCTGCTCGAGGGCGAGTGAGTCGGCTTCCCACTCCGGAGTGCGGCGCGCGCCGAATTCGGACGTTTCGATGAACGCCCGGAACTCCTCGACCAGCCGCTCCTGCATGTCATAGAGGCTCTCATCATTTCCGGGGAAATCGAGGAGGACTTCAATGGCCTCCCCGGCGACGACGATCCGCGCGATCAGCCGACGCTCATCGTCGGTATCGCGAAGCATCGCGATGCTGTCCCACTCGTAGTTGGCGAACATGCCGAGAACAATCGGCGTGACGACCTTCTCGCAGAGCACATCCTGCGTAAGTTCGATGCGGTCCATGTGTTCCACCATAGGTCCTCATCCGCCGGGATTCCGAAGGCGTCTCGGAGTTTTGCGGAATCCTCCGCGGATCTGCGGTATCCGGCAGACTTCGTGCGGTTCCGCGCCAGTGCATTCGCGACCGCGACGAAGGCGGCACCGCATAGACTGGGCCCATGCCCCGCAGTCCGCTTCCGCCTCGAGAGGGAATCTCGGCGACCGCGCTGCGCGCCCCCGGTGGCAAGGCCACTCACGCCAAGAATCACCTGCCCGTTCCCGACTCCATCGGGGAATGGCTCGAATCCGAATTCCCCGAGGCGGCCCCCGAATCCCGACGGGCGCTGCTGACCGATGGGGACCTCCGCGACGAGGCGGGGCACCCGGTGACCTGGGACGATCCGGTCATCCCCGGCGGGTTCTACTTCTTCCACCGTCCTGTCCCGCCCGAAGAACGAATCCCCTTCGAAGTCGGCATCGTGTTCGAGGATGAGGACCTGCTCGTCGTCGACAAACCCCACTTCCTGGCCAGCACCCCGAACGGACGCTTCGTCCGCGAATGCGTCGTCACCCGTCTGCGCGTCGACCTCGACCAGCCCGACCTCGTCGCCATCCATCGCCTCGACCGGATCACCGCCGGACTGCTCGTCCTGTCGAAACGGCCCGAGACACGCGGCCGCTACCAGCGCCTGTTCCAAGACCGCAGGGTCCACAAAACGTACCGCGCCCTGGCCCCGGCACCACCTGCAGACATGGAGTTTCCGCTCGTCCGTGAATCACGCCTGGTGAAGCCCGTCGGAGGACGCCAAGTCCTCGAAGTCGCGGGGGAGTCGAACGCGATCAGCCGGATCCGCCTGGTGCGCGCCGTCCCGTCAATCTCTGGACCCAGCCCCACCGCGACTGAACTGGACATCGCCGTCGGTGCGCCGCCTCGGCGAGGGGATTCCGACCTCGATCCTCGCGATCGAACAAGGGGCGAGGACGAAGCGCCGCCTCGGCGAGGGGTTGCCGAGTACGAACTCGAGCCGGTCACCGGTAAGACCCACCAGCTGCGGGTGCACATGAACGCGCTCGGGCTGCCCATCCTCGGTGATCCGGTCTATCCGGTCGACCTCGCGCCAGACCCCTACGACTTCACGTCGCCGCTGCAGCTGTTGGCCGCGGAGATCGCATTCGACGATCCGCTGACCGGAGTGAGCCGACGATTCGAGAGCGGACTCGGCCTCGATCCTGCTGCGGTCGGCTCCGATCCAGGCGAAACCCGGTAGCCTGGTGTTATGAGTCCACACGCCCCCGGATGCACATCAGAGGCCATCGTCGACCTTGTCCGCACCCGCATCACCGACGGTGAGTACCCGGCAGGAAGCCCGGTCCGCGATGGTGCCCTGGCCAAGGAGTTCAACGTTTCGCGCAACACCGCCCGCGAATCGCTGAGCCTGCTGCGCCACGCCGGGCTGCTCACTCAGGAACCCAACCGGGGCTTCTTCGTCTCCACCTTCGGCATCGACGAACTCAAGGACCTCTACCGCGCCCGCCGAGTCTTCGAAATCCGCGCCGTCCAGGAATCGCAGGACGCCACCGACGAGGCGATGGCCGCCGTCGAAGCCTCCGTGGTCCGAGCCGAAACCGCACCGAAGAACGAAACCTGGGCTGTCGCCCAGGAACACTCGGCATCGTTCCACCGGGCGATCGTCGGACTGCTGGGCTCACCGCTGCTCGACGAGTTCTACCTCAACCTCATGGCCCGGCTGTCGACGACGTTCTCGCGCTCGCCCGAACCCGGCAAATACCACTCACACTGGGCGAATCCGCACCGGGACATCCTCGAGAAGATGAAATCCGGGGATCGCCAGGGCGCCGAAGGACTGCTGCGCATCCACCTCGACGATTCCGAAGCCTCGACGCTCGACCTCGCACGGTCCGTGGGGGAGGGGCGCTAGGGGGCCGGCGTTCGGACACTTTGCCGTTCACGCGACTCAACGCCCTGCTCTAGCGCTATTCCCACAGCATTTCCTGTGTAGCCAGTCTCACAGTGCCCGGTGCTTGAACCCATAGCGGTCGAGACTCTGGCTCCGATAGCATTGAGCCACCGTATCTTCGCGTCGAAAGGCTGTCTTCATGGGAAACCCTGAGCAGGAATCACAGGCCGCAAACGATCCGTTCTCGCTGACGGGACTCACGTATGACGATGTCCTCCTCCTGCCAGGCGACACCGATGTCATCCCTTCCGAAGCCTCCACGGCCTCCCGGCTGACCAAGGAGATCGAGCTCAACATTCCGCTCGTCTCGGCAGCGATGGACACCGTGACCGAATCCCGGATGGCGATCGCCATGGCCCGCATCGGCGGCCTGGGCATCATCCACCGCAACCTGTCCGCCGAGGATCAGGCGAACCAGGTCGACTACGTCAAGCGCTCCGAATCGGGCATGATCAACGACCCGCTGACGATCACCGCGGACAAGACGCTCGAAGAGCTCGACGAGATCTGCGGCAAGTACCGCATCTCCGGACTGCCCGTCGTCGATGAGAACAATGTGCTCGTCGGCATCGTGACGAACCGCGACCTGCGCTTCGTCACCCGCAGTGAGTTCCCAACTCGCACCGTCGCCGAGACGATGACGAAGATGCCACTGGTCACCGCGCCCGTTGGGGTGGCCGCCGAGAAGGCCTTCGAACTGCTCGCCGAACATAAGGTCGAGAAGCTGCCCCTGGTCGACGACAACAACGTCATCCAGGGCCTCATCACCGTCAAGGACTTCGTCAAGACCGAGGAATATCCGCTGGCCACCAAGGACGACGAAGGCCGCCTGCGCGTCGGTGCCGCCGTCGGTTTCTACGGTGACGCCTACGAGCGCGCGGGAATGCTCGCCGAGGCGGGAGCCGACGTCCTCGTCGTCGACACCGCCAACGGCCACGCCCGCGGAGTCACCGACATGATCAAGAAGATCAAGTCCGACCCGGCGTTCTCCGCCGTGCAGATCATCGGCGGAAACGTCGCCACGAAGGAAGGCGCGCAGGCGCTCGTCGAGGCCGGAGTCGACGCCGTCAAGGTCGGCGTGGGACCCGGATCGATCTGCACCACCCGTGTCGTCGCCGGTGTCGGCGTCCCGCAGGTCACGGCCGTCCACCTCGCTGCTCAGGCCGCCCGAGCCGCCGGAGTCCCGGTCATCGCCGATGGCGGGCTCCAGTACTCCGGTGACATCGGCAAGGCCCTGGTCGCCGGTGCCGACACCGTCATGCTCGGCTCCCTGCTGGCCGGCTGCAACGAGTCGCCGGGCGAACTCATCTTCGTCAACGGCAAACAGTACAAGGCCTACCGCGGCATGGGCTCGCTGGGCGCCATGGCTCCGCGCAAGGGCAAGTCGTACTCGAAGGACCGCTACTTCCAGGCCGATATCGCCACCGATACCGACCTCATCCCCGAGGGTATCGAAGGCCGAGTCGCCTACCGCGGTCACCTCAAGCAGGTCGCCCACCAGCTCACCGGAGGTCTGCGCCAGACGATGTTCTACGTCGGCGCGCGCACCGTCGACGAGCTCAAGGCCAAGGGCAAGTTCGTCCGTCTGACCACGGCAGGACTGAAAGAAAGCCACCCGCACGATATCCAGATGACCGTCGAGGCCCCGAACTACGTCGTGAAGTGACGTAAGGATTCCCGCTGGTCGGTGAGAAGCCGCAGTTTCCGCGTTTGCGCGGGAGCTGCGGCTTCTTGCGTGTGGGTAGGGGGCGAGTCCCGGACGATCCGTGCTGGATTTTGTGCTGAGACTCCGCACGAGGCGTCCGGAACTCGAGGACTGCGACCGCCCGGACTGTCTCACGATGCTGGATGACACACCCTGATGTGACGAATGCCACGCGTTCATTTTCATGCCGATGCACCCGTAGTGCGAACGGGCTCCTTGCCTTATGAGCGCTGGGAAGAGGCAGTGTCGGCCCGGGTCAGGGGTCTACTTCCGTAGTCAGCGAACCCGACCGAAGGCTCTTCGGAAAGAGAGAAAGTTAGGGTAGGTTTCCCTAATGCGAACCGCGCTTCGCGGTGCGCATCATCGAAGGAGGAAACCTCACAGTGACGACTTCTCTGCTCTACGACACCGAAGCGACACCCACCTCAGCACCCCTTCAGACCCCCGAAATTCCCCACACGAACTCCGACCTCAACGCACCGACCGCGGCGCCGGAAGTCGCGAACCCCACCCTCGCCGACGTCCAGAACCAGACCCGCACCGATGCACTCCTCGGCGCCCACAGCGCAGACGAATACACATCGCTCATGCACAACGTCGTCGACGCACTCGGCGAACGATTCCGCACGACCGAGCGAGCCGCCTCAGCGAAGGATCGCTCCGGACTGCAAGCCGCAGTCGACGCCGTCGATCTCGACACCGCCGGAGTCGGCAACGCCGAAGCCCTGCGCGAAGTCGACGCGCTCTACGCCGACAACGCCGTGTGGTTCCACCACCCCAGCTACGTCGCCCACCTCAACTGCCCCGTCGCCGTGCCCGCCGTTGCCGCCGAGGCGATGCTCGCAGCCATCAACACCTCGGTCGACACCTACGACCAATCCGAGGTCGCCACCCTCATGGAACGCCGCCTCATCGACTGGACCTGCGGCCACCTCGGCTTCGCCGGCGGCGACGGAATCTTCACCTCCGGAGGCACCCAGTCGAACCTCCACGCACTGTTCCTCGCCCGCGAAAACGTCCTCGCCGGGCTTGCCGAACGCGCCGACGAATCCGACCGTGATGGGTCCGATGACGCGAAACCTCGCCGAGGCGGCTCTGACCTGGGCGAGCCCACCCGCCGTGACCAGTTGTCCCGGCTGCGGATCCTCGCGACCGATCAGGCTCACTTCTCCGTGTCCCGCGCAGCATTCCTCCTCGGCCTCGACCCCGAGGCGGTCGTGACCGTCCCGACCGACGGGACCGGCCGGATGGACGCCGAAGCCCTCAACGCGAGCCTGCTCGCCATCGAAGCGAGCGACCAGGTTTCCATGGCCGTCGTCGCCACCGCCGGAACCACCGACCTCGGAGTCATCGACCCATTGAAGACCATCGCCGAGGTCTGCGACTCGGCGAATGTGTGGCTGCACGTCGATGCCGCGTACGGCGGCGGTCTGCTCTGGGCCCCAGCTCGCGCCCACCTGCTCGACGGGATCTCCGGGGCTACCTCGGTGACCATTGACTTCCACAAGACGTTCTTCCAGCCCGTGTCCTCCTCGGCCCTGCTGATCAGGGACGCGAGCTTGTTCGCGCCGACGATTCACCGCCACGACTACCTCAACCCCGAAGCCGAAGCACAGGCCGCCGACGCCGAACCGAACCAGGTCGACAAGTCCCTGCAGACCACCCGACGCTTCGACGCCCTCAAACTGTGGACCACGCTGCGCGCCCGTGGGGCAGGCGAGATCGGGGTGATGATCGACGCCGTCTGTGACCTCGCGACCGACGTCCGGGCACTGCTCGATGACCAGGCGGATTTCGAGGTGCTCGGCGCCTCGGACCTGTCCACGGTGCTCTTCCGATTCACCCCGTCGAACGCGGACCGGGCCACCTGTGACGAACTCGTGCCGCTCATCCGCCGCGTCCTCTTCCGCTCCGGCCGAGCTGCCATCGCCCGCACCGTCATCGACGGCACACCGTGGCTCAAACTCACCCTGCTCAACCCCGACACCAGCATCGATGACATCACCGCTGTGCTCGATCTCGTCCGCGCGACCGGCCATGGCATCCTCGCCGGCCGAGATCTCGAGGGCACCGCAGACATCCAGGGCGCCGTAACAGAAGGAGGCGCATCATGAGCGCAGATTCCACGCACATCCACGACATCCTCGGCGTCGGCATCGGCCCCTTCGGCCTCGGCCTGGCCGCACTGTCGGAACCCCTCGACGACGTCGATGCGATCTTCCTCGACCAGCGGCCCGAATTCCGCTGGCATCCGGGCATGATGATCGAAGGCTCGACCATCCAGGTTCCGTTCCTCGCCGACCTCGTCACCATGGCCGACCCCACCTCGCCGTACTCGTTCCTCAACTTCCTCAAGGAGCGCCGGCGGCTCTACCCGTTCTACATCCGCGAATCGTTCTACCCCCTGCGCGCCGAATTCGACGAGTACTGCCGGTGGGTCGCCGCCCAGTTGGATACGCTGCGGTGGAACCGTCGCGTCGTGTCCGTGACCAGGGAGGATGGTGTGTTCACGGCGCTCGCCGAGGTGGCCGATGACTCCGGATCGATCGTGACGACCGAGACCTACCGCGCCCGGCATCTCGTCCTCGGGGTGGGAACGCAGCCAGTGCTGCCGCCCGCGCTGCGGGGACTCGGGGGAGAGGCCGATGGCGCTGGATCGTCAGCAGATGCAGGTGCCGGTGGCGGCTCGGTTGCTGCGGGGCCGCTCATCCACACCGCCGACTACCTCGAGAACCGGGAAGCACTGCTCGAATCGGGTGCGATCACGATCGTCGGCAGCGGCCAGTCCGCCGCCGAGATCTACCGCGACCTCATCGACGATGCCGAAGATCGAGGCGTACGCCTGGACTGGGTGACCCGCTCGCCGCGGTTCTTCCCGATGGAGTACACGAAGCTCACCCTTGAGATGACCTCCCCGGAATACACCGACCACTTCCGAGCTCTGCCCGACGAGCTGCGCGAACGCGTTGGCCGTGAACAGCGGACTCTGTACAAGGGAATCTCGGCTGACCTCGTCGACGACATCCACGACACTCTCTACCGACTCAGCCGCGGCGGGCGAGAACTGCTGACGAACCTCATCTCCGAGGCCGAACTCGAGACCGCCGACATCGATCCGATCAGCGGTGAATTTCTGCTCGGCTTCCGCAACACCGCACTGGACAAGACCTTCACCAGACGAAGCGGATCGGTCGTTGCAGCCACCGGATACAAGTCGCAAGTGCCGGACTTTCTCAGCCCCCTCGGCGACGATATCCATCTGGACTCCCGCGGCCGCCTCGACGTCAGCCGCCATTACACGATCAACGACGAGGGCACCATCCACGTCCTCAACGGCGAAGAGCACACCCACGGCGTCACCGCACCTGACCTCGGCTTCGGTCCCTGGCGGGCCTCGGTGGTTCTTGCCGCGGTGACCGGTCGGGAACCCTATCCGATCGAACGGACCATCGCCTTCCAGACCTTCGGAGTGCCGGCCGACGAATCCTATGCCTCCACTCTGGCAGCTGCGAACTCGACCAATGGAAATACCCGGGCCGGCTCGACCGACGCTGATTCCGAGGTCGACTCCGCCACCTTCGCACTCGACGACTCCAAGGAGATGTCACACGCATGACCACCGAACTCATCACCGAACCGACTGCTCCCGTCAACGGCACGACGCCGAACGCGGACGTAAAGCTCACGGCCGCCTCGGCGACAGTGTCCATCCGCCCGCTCGACGTCGACCGCGACGCCGCCCGAATCCACGAATGGCTCACCCATCCGCGCGCCCACTATTGGATGATGACCGACCTCGACGAGGCCGAAATCCGGACCTACCTCGAGGGCATTCGAGACTCTGCAGATGATGCCGGCTGGGTCGGATCCGTCGACGGAATCGACTGCTTCTACGTCGAGACCTACACGCCCGACAGCCTCATCCCGCAGAACGTCCTGGCCACCGAGCCCGGCGACATCGGGATGCACCTGCTCGTCGCGCCACCGGCAGGACCCGCCGTGCACGGACTCACCGACCGGATCATGGCGGAGGTCATCGACTTCTGTCTGAAGCCCAGTGACCGGGGAGGACGCGGCGCCGAGCGCGTCGTCGTCGAACCCGATGCGCGTAACGACGCGATCATCGAGAAGAACCGGGCCGCCGGTTTCACCCCCATCACCGAGGCGACTATCATGATGGGCGAGATCGAGAAACTCGCGCTCGTCAGCGTATGCACCCGCGCAGATTTCGAGGCCAGTGCATTGGCACCGTTCGTCACGGCCGGAGCACGAGCATCGCTCGTCGCTGAGAACGGGGAATCGGATAGTGACCAGCGGTCCAACGAGCCACGCTCGAGCCGGAGAGCCGCAACGCCGCCGGCCCCGTACGCCCATCTCAACTCTGATGCGTTCGCCGTCGTGCAGCGCCACCTCGTCGCCAAAGCCCTGTCCGAATTCGCCCACGAACGACTCATCCAACCGGTGACCGTCGGCGAAAGTGAGGGAGTTGCCGCGAACGGCAGCGCACATGCGGATGGGGGAGTCGCCTCGGCGAATGGTGAAGGCCAGACTTGGGAACTGAACATCGACGGAGCCAGCCGGTACACATTCACCGCTCGCGTGCTGCCGCTCGAACACTGGGTCATCGACGAAACCAGCATCACCCGGTGGCGCGACGGAACCGAGGTTCCGCTCGACGCGCAGGAACTCGTCGTCGAACTCCAAGACGCACTCTCCATCCCCGAGGACCTCATCTCCACTTACCTCGAGGAACTCGCGTCGACCCTGGCCGGGGCCGCTTTCAAACTCGAAGACGCCCGAGCCGGTCGCAGGCCGGATGCACGGACGCTCGCCGATGCGGACTTCCAGACCACCGAGGCGGCCATGACCGAAGGCCACCCCGGGTTCCTCGCGAACAACGGCCGCATCGGATTCGGCCTCAGCGACTTCCGCACATGGGCACCGGAGAACGGCGAACTCAATCGCATCGAATGGGTGGCGGTGAGGCGCGAACTCAGCCATCTCTCTTTGGGCGTTGGACTCGATGAGGAGAGCCACCTCGGTGAGGCGCTCAGCGAAGCCGAACGGGACCTCTTCGGTTCCCGGATCCGGGCGGCGGGACAGGACCCAGCGGATTTCCACCTCATGCCGATCCACCCGTGGCAGGCCGACCATCGACTGTCGATCACCTTCGCCGCGGACATCGCCCGAGGTGATCTGCTGCCGCTCGGGGAGGGGCTTGATAAGCATCAGGCGCAGCAGTCCCTGCGCACGTTCTTCAACCACTCGCGGACCGGAGCGCCGTACGTCAAGGTCGCGCTCGCCGTGCAGAACATGGGATTCCTGCGCGGGCTGTCGCCGAAGTACATGCGCGACACTCCGGCCATCAACGACTGGGTCGCGAACCTCATCTCCGCCGATGACACCTTCGCCGCGACCGGATTCCGAGTGCTGCGGGAGCGTGCCGCACTCGGCTACACCGGCGATGTCTACCACCGGACGAAGGAGACGAACCCGCACCGGAAGATGCTCGCCGCCCTATGGCGGGAGAACCCCATCGAGCAGATCGCTCCAGGTCAGAGGCTCATCACGATGGCCGCGCTGCTGCACCGGGACCATCAGGGTGTGTCCTTGGCTAGTGAATTGATCAACGCCTCGGGGCTGAGCGCCGCGGCATGGATGCGCAGCTACCTGCGGGCCTACCTGAAACCGCTCGTGCATGCGCTGCTCGCGCACGATCTCGTATTCATGCCGCACGGGGAGAACCTCATCCTCATTCTCGACGAGCACACGGTGACCGGGGCATTCATGAAGGACAGCGGTGAGGAAGTCGCCGTGCTCGGCCACCGCGAACTGCCTGCCGACGTCGAACGCATCCGAGCCGTGGTGTCGGGGGAGGAGAAGGCCCTGTCAGTCTTCACCGACATGTTCGACGGGGTGCTGCGGCACCTGTCGGGAATCCTCGACGCCGATGGACTGTTGCCGGCCGATCGGTTCTGGGCGATCGTCGCCGAGACCCTCGACGACTACGAGGCAGAGCACCCGGAGTCCGCACGCGGGGTCAGCGGTGACGTTGATCTGCGCGCCGATCATTTCGCTCATTCGTGCCTCAACCGACTGCAGCTGAAGAACACGAAGCAGATGGTCGACATCGGCAATCAAGCCGAATCGCTGCTCTACGCCGGCACCATGCCCAACCCCGTGGCCCGCTGAGCCGAGCCGACGACAACCTCGCCGAGGTGGGACTCCGGAAGGATGTCCCGCCTCGGCGAGTGCGTTCATCCCTCATGCCCACCGGTTAGTATCATTCCAACGGTTGCCTGCGCGTCGATGCGCAGAGTCACGAACCGGTCCGCAGACTCAAAGGTGCGCACATGGCGAAGCGAAACGATCGGCCAACTCTGGCCACGGTCGCCGAACGCGCCGGTGTGAGCATCAAAACCGCCTCCCGCGTCCTCAACGGCGAAAAGCACGTCGCCGCCTCAACCGCGGAGAAGGTCGAAGCCGCCGCAGAAGAACTCGGATTCCGCCTCAATTCCACGGCCCGCCGACTCCGCGCCGGAGGCCGCTCACCCTATATCGGCGTCGTCCTCTCCGACGCGGGGGACGCCTTCCAAGCCCGTGCCTTCGCCGCTGTCGAAGCCGAACTCGCCGCCCTCGACCTGCGCCCGGTGGTGACAGTCGTCGGCGACGATCCCGACCGAGAGGAAGCCTTCCTCGACGAATGCCTCGCCAACGACCTGACCGGGATCATCGTCATCCGCGCCCACCCCGAGGCGGCCGAGACCTACGCACGAGCCGCCTCGGCGCCGGGCATCCGAATCGTCGCCCTCGACCCTGCGGTAGGCGGCCCAGGGATCAGCGTCTTCGCAGGTGACGACCATGAAGCGGGGCGCCTCGCGGCCGAACAGCTGCTCGCCCACGGACACATGGCGCTCGGCGTCATCGGCGACCATTCGCCCAGCCTCATCACCACCCGCCGGCTGCAGGGAATCCGGGACGCCATCGCCGGCCGCCGCGGCGTCGGGTGGCGCGCCTATATGCGCGAAGACGCCCACGACGAAGCCAGCGCGAAGAACGTCGTCGCCGCCTGGCTGGGCTCGCGCAGCGCCCCCAGCGCACTCATCACCCTGTCCGCGACCGTGACTCAAGGTGCCATCGACGCCTGCCGCCGCCTCGGCGAATGGCCGGCCCTGGTCGGCATCGACGATTTCCCCACCGCCGAACTCCTCGACGTCACCGTCGTCGATCGCAACGTCGAATCCCTCGCCGCCGAGGCGGTCCGACGACTCCGGTCCGGCGCGGAACCCACCGATTCCGGGGGAGGAGAGGGCCGCCTCGGCGAAGGTGGGAATCCGCATCCGGCGGAGACGACCGGGCGCGAACGCGTCGATGACGGTATGCCGGAATTCGACAACGCGCTCTGTGTCATCGCTCGCGGCAGCGGTGAGGAGCCTCCCGACACCCGCTGAAAACTTTTGACGAAACAGTTGACAGCAGGCGACGTTCGGCGAATCATATTCAACAGCCTGACAACGTTGTCAGAAAGATTGAAAGGTTCACAATGAGGCACAACCTTGACTCCCACAAGAAGCTGGCGCTCCTCGGTGCCTCGGTCGCGATCGGTGCTCTTGCACTCAGCGGCTGCGGCAACCAGAAAGGCCAGGGAAACGACGAGGCCGACAGCGGATCCGGCGGTGACGGAGATGTCACGATCGCACTGCTGCTGCCCGAGTCGAAGACCACCCGGTACGAGTCGCTCGACAAGCCGAACTTCGAGAAGTACGTCAAAGAGGCCGACCCAGACGCGAAGGTCGAATACCGCAACGCCAATCAGGACGCGACTCAGCAGCAGCAACAGGTCGAGGCCGCCGTGACCGAGGGTGTCGACGCCATCGTCCTCGACCCCGTCGACGCTTCCGCCGTCTCCTCTGCGCTCTCGAAGGCCGAAGCGAAGAAGATCCCGGTCATCTCCTACGACCGCTTCTTCGAAGGTGCGGCCTACTACACCTCGTTCGACAACAAGAAGATCGGCAACCTGCAGGGCCAGGCCGTCCTCGACGGGCTCAAGGAAGCTGGAGTCGACCCGAAGTCGGGACCGGTCTGGATGGTGAACGGCGACCCGAAGGACCCGAACGCCGCGGACTTCAAGGCCGGTGCGGAAGAGACCCTCAAGGGTGCCGGCGTCGACATCGCCGCCAGCCACGACACCCTCGACTGGAACCCCGACGACGCACGCCAGTGGGTCGAGGGTCAGCTGCAGGGCAAGGGTGAGAAGCCGATCGCGATCTACGCGGCCAACGACGGCACCGCCGGCGGTGTCATCGCCGCGACGAAGAAGGCCAAGGTCGATCTCGTCGTGACCGGTCAGGACGCCGAGGTGGACGGTCTGCAGAACATCCTCAAAGGTGACCAGTACGCCACGATCTACAAGTCGATTCCGCCGCAGGCCGAGTTCGCAGCCAAGGCCGCCGTGGCTCTGGCCGCGGGCGAGGAAGTCGATGCAGGAACGACCTACAAGGACACCCCCACGGACTTCGTTGAAGCCAAGGTCGTCACCACCGACACCATCAAGGACATCGTCGGTGATCAGATCAAGGCCGAGGACATCTGCACCGGGAAGGTGGAGAAGCTCTGCGCCGATGCCGGCGTGAAGTGAGCGCGTGAGCGTTCATGATCTGACGTGACCGACCTCGAGCCGGCGACCATCACCGGTCGCCGGCCGCCGGGGTCAACGACTGCGACAAGTAGGAACAGATGACACCAGAGACACCCGAACCGGCAGCTGCGGCGACGCGGACGCCGGGCAGCGACAGCGAGCCGGTGCTCGAACTGCGCGGAATCAACAAACGGTTCGGCGCCGTCCAAGCGCTGACCGACATCCATCTCAGCGTCGGTCGCGGCGAAGTCGTCGGCCTCGTCGGCGACAACGGCGCCGGCAAATCGACACTCATCAAGGTCATCGCCGGAGTCCACGCCGCCGATGAGGGCGAACTCATCATAAATGGGACATCGCAGAAGTTCTCCTCCCCGAAGGACGCGCAGAGGGCCGGAGTGGCCACCGTGTTCCAGGACCTGTCTCTGTGTGAGAACCTCGACGTCGTCGCCAACCTGTTCCTCGGGCACGAGAAGACCCGTGGGGGAGTCCTCGACGAGGTGGCCATGGAAGCCAGATCCTGGGAGCTGCTGCGCAGCCTGTCGGCGAAGATCCCGAGCGTGCGCGTACCGATCGCGGCACTGTCCGGCGGACAACGTCAGACGGTCGCCATCGCCCGGTCCCTCCTCGGCGATCCTTCGCTGGTCATGCTCGACGAGCCGACGGCGGCCCTCGGTGTCGCCCAGACGGCCGAGGTGCTCAATCTCATCGAACGGCTCAAGGAACGCGACCTCGGCGTGCTGCTCGTCAGCCACAATATGGCCGATGTGCAGGCCGTGTGCGACCGGGTGCACGTGCTGCGCCTGGGCAAGGACGCCGGTGACTTCCCCGGAGACGAACGCACGGACGTGCTGGTCGCCGCGATCACCGGAGCCAGCGACAATGTCGTGACCAAACGCGCCGCACGGAGGGGTGAGCGCCGATGACCCGCAACTCCTTCATCACCGATGAGCGGATCTCGTCCGAAGGCATCGTCGGGACGTTCGTCAGACGGGTCAAAGAAGGGCAGCTGGGTTCGTTCCCCGTCATCTTCGCCCTCATCGTCATCGTCATCGTCTTCCAGTCGGCCGATTCCAACTTCATCTCGCCGGCCAACCTCGTCAATCTCTCCACCCAGGTGGCGTTCCTCGCGATCCTTGCTCTGGGCATCAACCTCATCCTGCTCCTCGGCGAGATCGACCTGTCTCTGGCGCAGTTGGGCGGTCTGGCCGCTTCGCTGCTCGGTGTCCTCGTCGTCAGGCAGGGTGTGCCCCCGGCAATGGCGCTGATCATCATGCTGCTGCTCGGTCTGGTCGTCGGCGCGATCCAAGGCTGGTTCTTCGCCGTCGTCGGCATCCCGGCGTTCGTCGTCACCTTGGCTGGTCTGCTCGCATTCACCGGTCTGACCCTGACGACCTTGGGCACACAGAAGAACCTGTCGATGTCGGACACCTTCGCCTTCGACTTCGCGAGCTTCTACTTCCCGGCGATCTGGGCCTATATCTTCGGAGCGATTGCGATCATCGGCTTCGGCGGCGGCATCATCTATTCGAAGCTGCGCCGCCACCGCGAAGGCCTCAGCGCCCCGAGCTGGGCGTCGGTGATCGTGCGCATCGTGCTGCTGGCCGCCATCGTGTTCGGATTCCTCATCCTCGTCAATCAGGACTTCGGTCTGGCGATGCCGTTCTTCCTCATGATCGTCATTGCGATCATCATCGACCTCGTGTTGCGCAAGACCCGCTACGGTCGTTCCATCTACGCCGTCGGCGGCAAGGTCGAAGCCGCCCGGCGTGCCGGCATCCGCGTGACCTGGGTGCGCATCAGCGTGTTCATGGCAGCCGGAGTGTTGGCCGCACTGTTCGGGTTCATCAAGACCGGTGTGACGACGAATGCGGGATCGACGCTGGTGAGCACGCAGGACCTGCTCAACGCGATCGCTGCAGCCGTCATCGGCGGCACCTCGCTGTTCGGCGGTCGCGGAACCGCATGGGCCGCTGTGCTCGGTGCCCTGGTCGTCGGTGCGATCAACAACGGTCTCTACCTCATCGGCTTCAACTCCGATGCGCAGCAGATCATCACCGCACTCGTCCTGCTCACCGCCGTCGTCATCGATGCGCTCAGCCGCCGCGGACAGAGGTACGTCGGGCGGGGGTAGCGGCTGCTCTTCCCTCAGCGGACCCCGTTGCGGCGAAACCACCCTGAACCGGAGGTGGTTTCGCCGCGACGGGGTCCGCTCGGCGGTTCTGCTGGATGGAGGAGTCGCCCGTGTCCGACCGGGCTGATACAGTCGGAGCCAATGACATGGGGTGCCTCATGACGATCCGCTCAGGCGGAGATCGGCGAGGCTGAGAGAACACCCATCGAACCTGATCTGGGCCATACTAGCGAAGGGATCGTCATGGTTGACTTCGACCTGCGTTCTGCCAATGCGCGACTGCGCGCAAGCAATCCACTCATCCAGTGCATCACGAACACCGTGGTGCAGCAGTTCAGCGCGAACGTGCTCCTGGCCATCGGCGCCTCCCCGGCGATGCTCGACCACGAAGCCGACGCCGGACAGTTCGCCGGAATCGCCAGCGGAATCCTCGTCAACTTCGGAACCGCCTCGAACCATCAGCTGCTCGCCGCCGACGCAGCCATCGACGTCGCGAACGCCGCCAGCAAGCCCTGGGTCCTCGACCCCGTGAGCGTCGGCGCCGTCGACTTCCGCACCTCCCGCATCCGCCGTGCCGCCGCCGATCACCCGACTGCCATCCGCGGCAACGCCTCCGAGATCGCAGCACTCGCCGGAGTCGGACTCGGTGGTCGTGGAGTCGAATCCACCGATGAAGTCGATGCCGTCCTTCCCGCCGCGGCTCAACTGTCGCGAAAGACCGGCGCGATCGTCGCGGTCTCCGGACCCACCGACGCCGTCGTCGCCCACATCGACGGCACCGATCACGTCGCCCGGATCTCCGGCGGACACGAATTCATGCCGCTGGTCATCGGCACCGGCTGCTCACTCGGCGCCGTCACCGTCGCATACCTGGCCGCCGCCCGTGCCGGACTGGCCGACCCCGACGCCGACGTCTCAGCAATCAGCGCCCCCGAGCAGTCCGCGAACGGTGGGGCCGCCTCGGCGAAGTTCGAAGCCGTCGTCGCCGCCCACGCCCACTTCGCGGTCGCCGGGGAACTCGCCGCCGATGGTGCGAAGGGTCCGGGCAGCTACTCGGTGAACTTCCTCGACGCGCTCCACACCGTCGACGGTGACCGACTCGCGCAGGCGAGAATCGGCCTCGACACGCTCACCGCCGGCGAAGGCGTCCAGGCATGACCGCCGGATCCGCCCACATCGCTGACAACTCGGCCGACGACGGCGCGACCGTGAACGACCGAGACGGCTCGACCGACCGCTTCGCCGGAATCGACACGCGCCTCTACCTCGTCACCGACTCGGCGCAATGCGAGGCCGCCGGTCGCAGCGTCGCCGAGACCGTGCAGGCCGCCGTCGCCGGGGGAGTGGGCATCGTCCAGGTCCGCGACAAAGACATCGACGACGGTGACTTCTACTCGCTCACCCGCCAAGTCATCGCCGCCGTCGAAGCCGCCACCCGCGACACCGACCGCACGGTCCCCGTCGTCCTCAACGACCGCGTCGAGGTGGCCCGCCGCCTCATCGACGAAGGCGAGAACGTGCACATCCACGTCGGCCAAACTGACACCACCGTCGCCGAGGTGCGCGCCGCCCTGGGTGCGGAACCGCTCATCGGTCTCTCGGCCGCGAACAGCGACGAGTTCGCCGCCGCCCGCGACTCCGGAGTCGTCGACCTCGTCGGCATCGGGCCGGTCTTTGACACTTCCACGAAAGCAGACGCCCCCGACGGAATCGGACCGGACCGTCTCCGCGAACTGGTGGCAGAAGCGGACATCCCCGCGGTCGCGATCGGCGGCATCAACGCCGATCGTGCCCCTGACCTGAAGGGACGTGGGCTGATCGGGATCTGCGTGGTCTCGGCGATCTGCATCGCTGACGATCCGAAGACTGCGGCCGAGGAGCTGCTCGCCGCTTTCACCGGGAGTGCACAGTGACGACCCGCCCGCCGATCACCCTGTCCATCGCCGGCACCGATCCCTCCGGCGGCGCCGGAATCCATGCCGACCTCAAGACCTTCACCGCGCGGAAGACCATGGGCACGACCGTCATCACTGCTCTCGTCGCGCAGAACACGCACGGTGTGTCCCGGGTCTATCCGATCGACGTCGATTTCGTCGCCGATCAGTTCGAGTCCGTGCTCGGCGACCTGCCCGTCGATGCGACGAAATCGGGAATGCTCGGCAGCCGTGACCTCGTCGAACTCGTCGTCGATCGCGCCGCCGAAGGTCGGCTCGGCTTCTATACCGTCGACCCTGTGATGATCGCGACCTCCGGCCACCGCCTCCTCGAGACCGATGCCGTTGACGCCGTGCGCACCCACCTGCTGCCCGTCGCCGACCTCATCACCCCCAACCTCCCCGAGGCGGCCCTGCTGATCTCCGACGACGAACCTGAAGCGCAGACGACTGAAGCCATGCGTGACCAGGCCCGGCGCCTGCTCGAACGCGGGCCCGGAGCGGTCCTGCTCAAGGGCGGACACGGCAGCGATGACGAAGTCATCGATATCCTCGCCACCGCCGACGGCCAGGTTCGCGAGTTCACCCACCCCCGCGTGACGACGATGAACACGCACGGAACTGGGTGCACCCTGTCAGCCGCGATCACCGCCGAGGTGGCCGTCCTCGGCCGCGAACACACAGAGATCGGGTCGGACATCCTCGGCGAGGCCGTCGGCAATGCCCTCGACTATCTTGCTCGCGCTCTCACCTCGGCTGCGGACTGGCAGCTGAGCCTGAATCCGGAGGGCGCCCACGGACCGGTCGACCACCAGGTCGACATCGTCAGCGGTCGACCCGCCTGAGGTATCCATCCCGCCTGACCACCACCTCACCGGAACCGCCAACTCACTCGAACCACCACGTCATACGAATCACCACGTCACACCAGCACAAGGGAGTTCCCATGACCGTCACCTTTACCGCCGGCCCACTGACCACCCAGCTGTGGGACCGCGTCGGTCCCATCGTAAAGCAGATCGAAGAGTTGCCGTTCCTCGCCCAGCTCGCCGACGGCAGCCTCGATCCGAAGGCCTTCGTCAATTACATCTCGCAGGACAGCCTCTACCTGAACGGATATGCCAAGGCCATGTCGTTCCTGGCCGCGAAGACCGTCGACCGTGAAGAATCCCGATTCTGGGCCGGATCTGCCGCCGAGGCGATCACCGTCGAAGAGGAGATGCACGCAGAGCTGCTCGCCGACGCCCGACTCGCCTCGGCGCTGGAGGAGCTCACCGCGGAAGGCTCCCGTTTCAAGGCCTCCCCGACGACGCTGGGTTACGTGTCCTTCCTCGTCGCCAACGCCGCCAGCCGAGCCTACGGCGAAGGCGTGGCCTCAGTGCTGCCCTGCTTCTGGGTGTACGCCCATATGGGCAAGGTGCTTGTCGACCGGGCCGGGCAGATGGCCGACGACCACCCCTACCGCACCTGGGTGCAGACCTACGACTCTCCCGACTTCGACGAATCGACCCGCCACGCCGTGCAGATCCTCGAACAGGAGCTCGCGAAGGCCCCGAGCGAGGAAGCCGCCCGCATGCGCGCCGCCTTCGAGCAGGCCTGCGTCTTCGAACTCCACTTCTGGGCCTCGGCACATGCGATGCAGAACTGGGACGCCTCCGTGTTCCTGCCGCAGGGCGCTGCGAGCGTCTGAGGGAAGCTGCTGAGACCGCCGCTGCCACGACGGCGCTGAACCGGATCGCCGCCGCTGCGCCGAGGCCGGCCCGCTGTGCTGGGTCACCTCGGCGGGCGGAGCCGGCGGACGAGGTTGATCAGGGCCGCGGCGGTGATGATGAGGAAGACACCCGTGGGAAGGAACGTCATCCCCGTCGCCCCGCGCCCTTCGCGCATGACCATCACAAGCACCGACGTCAGCAGCAGCGCCAAGGCGCCACCGGTGAAGCGCATGAACTGCATGAGGCAGTCATAGAGGTAGGCGCGCTCACCGTTGTTCAGCCAGTAGTCCTTGAACGGGATGTTGACGATGGAGGCGGGCAGCTTCTCCCAGATCCACCGGATCGAGAAGAGCACGGGGATTCCCACTCCGATCGGCACGAGCCAGCCCAGCGTGCTCGCCTTCGACGACCAATCATCGGGCTGCCCCGACGCGTCGAAATGGCTGGCCACAGTCTCCGGAGCCTGCACCCAGAACCAGATGGCGGATCCGATGAACACGAGGATCGAGAGGACCGCGAACACGAGCGCGGCGAAGTCTGCCATCGGGGACCGGCGGGGATTCGGAGAGGAAGTCACCCTGCCACTCTAACAACATGGGAAGTCGCCCACGCCCTCTGTCATAGGGGCCGCGGGCGTTCGACAGCTGCGACGACCGGGATCAGGCCCGTGAAGATTCCGAGGGATCCTCTGGATAGTATGTGAGCGGACCGAACGCCCCGAGCGCATGCCAACCGCGACGCAGCGTGGTCCACAGCAGCACATGGTCGACTTCCATGAGGGGGACGCGGTCGTGTTTCGGGCAGGCGTATCGCCCGATGAAGAATACGATCGTCGAGAACATCACGGCAATCATGAATAGAATCAGCAGATCCATGGTGGCCCCCTCACACCCGATGCGAATGCTTGACCCCATTTTCTCCCGGAAACGCCGATAAAGATAGGGGGAGCCTCGGATATGGGACGGACATCACCACCAGTCAGGATTCCTCGCTGAGCGGGTGCCCGACCGATGATGATCGGGCACCCGTCCAGGGCGCCGTCAGCGGGTCTCCGGCTCGTCCTCCACACGGTCGTCGGCGAGCTGAGGCACGACCATGACGGGGCCTGCCATGTGGTGGAGAAGTGAGCGCGAGGTCGAACCGAGGAGCGCGCTGCGCAGCCCGCCGCGTCCGCGACAGCCGACGACGGTCAGCTGGCCGCGGTGGCTGGCCTCTTCCAGCACCTGGTCCGGCTGGCCGACTCGAACTGAGCCCTCGACCTGCAGATCGGGGAAGTGTCGCTTCACCCAGGCGACCTCGGCATCGAGGTGGTCGGCGAGTTCCTGCCTCATCTGATGGGTCACTTCCGGGATGGCAGCGCTGGCTCCCCCATACCAGAGGATGGATTCGTCCAGCGGGTGCAGCGCGGTGACCAGTGAAAGTGCGGTCTCGGCCTCGGAGGCTATCTCAGCTGCCGCAAGAGCGGCGATGCGGCTGAGCTGCGAACCATCGACACCGGCGAACACCGGTGCTTCGTTCGGTCTGGGATCGAGGTCGAGCGCAGAGAGCGGCTCGGCTTCGTCCTCGTCTCCGGGGATGACGATCGTCGGGCATTTGGCATGTGCGGGAAGGGCGGCGGCGACGGAGCCGAGGACGCGCCCGAGGAACCCTCCGCGTCCTCGTGCTCCGACGATGACAGTCTGGGCTCGTTCGGTGATCTTAGCCAGTGCCCCCACCGAATCGCCTTCGACGGTGGCCACAGCGGACACGCCGGGAAAGTCCTCGAGCAGTTCGCGCGCTCGGTCGAGCGTCTGCTCGGCATCGCGTCGGCGATACTCGTACTCGGGCACGGCCGGGATCGCCGCATAGGTGGCATAGAAGTTGACCGGAACCTTGTAGGTCATGACGACGGTCAGCTTCGTCTTTCGGCGCAGGGCCAGTCGGGCACCGTACTCGAGGGCTCGAACCGAGTTCGCGGAGCCGTCGAAACCGACGAGGATTCCCAGATCGCCTTCGGGAAGATCGTAGGAGACGCTATCTGTTGGGGTGGAGACTTCGTGACTCATGATCGTCCGTTCTCTGTCAATGTCAATCACTGAGGAAACGACGAGAAAGAAGTCAGCGGCAGCCGAGCCCGTCCTCGCCTGCCTCCAGTCTACACAAGTTTTCTACAGTATGTAGAAAAATAGATGCTGGTCGGTGGCGCCCAGCGCCGCGAGCTCAGCCTCAGGCATAGCGCTGTGTGAGGCGGGAAGCCGCCGTTGTGAGCATCTCTGAAGCTCGGCGGCCCTGTTCGTCGGTGATGGAGGCCGGAAAAGTGAAGCGCACGCTCGTCTGAGCGACCTCGGCGTCGATGCCCAGAGCCGTGAGCACATGCGAGGCCTCATCGGAACCGACCGCGCAGGCCGATCCGCTCGAGGCTGTGACACCGAGGCGCTCGAGTTCGAGGAGCACGGCCTCTCCGGAGGTGTCCGGGAAGCAGAACGAGGCATGGTTCGGTGTCCGCGCATCCGGGCTGCCCGTGAGGAAGGCTCCCGGAACCGCGGCCAGGACCGCGGCGATGAACTCATCGCGGATGGCCCGGACGCGAGCGGCGGCTTCGACCCGCTCCGCCTCGGCGAGTTCGAGGGCCGTGGCGAACGCAACGGCCAAAGCCACGTTCTCCGTGCCCGACCGGCGCCCCGACTCCTGCCCGCCGCCGTGGATGAGCGGTTCGACGGGCACGCGGGCGCGAATCGCGGCCACCCCGATGCCCTTCGGCGCACCGACCTTGTGCCCGGCCAGGGTGAGCGCATCGGCGCCGAGGCCCGACAGCGGCAGCCAACCGGCGGCCTGCACGGCGTCTGTATGGAAGAGGACACCGTCCTCATGGGCGAGTCTGGCGAGGGTCGGAATGTCCGCAACGGTGCCGATTTCATTGTTCGCATATCCCAAGCTCACGAGCACGGTGTCCGGGCGGATCGCTGCTGTGAGGGCTTCGGGGGTCACTGTCCCATCGGAGGCCGGGGCCACCTCGGTGACGGTGAATCCGTGGACGCGGGTCAGGAACTCCACCGAGGCGAGTACGGCTTCGTGTTCGATGGGGGAAGTGACGATATGTCGCCGAGGCGGCGCCACGGTCCCAGCCCGGCCCTGGGCCTGAGCTCGACTCTGAGTCCGAGCGCCGAGGGCCATGCCGATGATTGCGAGGTTGTCCGCCTCGGTGCCGCCGCTGGTGAACGTGATGTCCGTGGCCCTCGTTCCCAGCACCTTCGCCACGCGAGCACGGGCATCGGTGAGGGCTTCGGCGGGCCCGCGCCCGAATTCGTGGTGGCTCGACGGGTTGCCGAACGCCCCGGCCAGATACGGCCAAGCGGCTTCGAGGGCCTCCCTGCGCACGGGGGCCGCGGCCGCGGTGTCGAGGTAGAGGCGCCCGGTCATCTCAGGCCTCGAGGGAGAGGTCGAGTCCGAGGTCGATCGCCCGGACACTGTGGGTCAGCGCTCCCGATGAGATGACGTCGACGCCGGTGGCGGCGATCTCCGGGATCGTCTCCAGCGTGACATTTCCGCTGGCTTCGACGACGGCGCGGCCGCCCACGAGTTCGACGCCTTCGCGCAGTTGAGCCGGGGTGAAGTTGTCGAGCATGATGATATCGGCGCCGCCGTCGAGCACCGCGGGCACCTGGTCGAGCCGGTCGACTTCGACCTCGATCGTCGTCGTATGCGGCAGACGGGCACGGGCGGTGCGGATCGCCTCGGCGACGCTGAATCCGGCAGCGGTGAGAACGGCGAGGTGATTGTCCTTGGCCATGACCGCATCGGAGAGGCCGAAGCGATGGTTGTGCCCGCCGCCGCAGACCACGGCATGCTTCTCGAACGCGCGCAGCCCTGGAGTCGTCTTGCGGGTGTCGACGATGCGTGCCCGCCCCGCGGCGGCCTCGACAAAGGCGTGAGTCTGAGTGGCGATTCCGCTCATCCGCTGGCAGAAGTTCAATGCGATCCGCTCGGCCTGCAGCACCGCCCGGGCGGGGCCGGTGACCGTGGCAAGCACCTGACCTGCGGTGAAAGCATCACCATCGGCTGCGGCAAGCTCGACGGTGACGCTCGGGTCGACGAGAGTGAACGCGCGGGCGAAGACCTCGATCCCGGCGAGCACTCCGTCTTCGCGGGCACGCAGATCGGCCCTCGCCGAGGCGGTGGCGGGGATGAAGACTTCGCCGGTGATATCGCCCCAGGGAGCGTCCTCGTCGAGGGCGATGCGCAGTGCAGAATCGATGGTCGCAGCTGTCAGCATGCGGTGGCCTCCTGAAGCAGAGCGGTGTGCGAAGTACGCGTGGTGTCGGTGTGAGTGTCGGTGCGGGTATGCGCGCCGAGGCTGTGCTCCCGGGCCAACGCATGACGAGCCATGTATTCGGCGATGAGGGCGAGATTCGCGGTCTCGAGGGCCTGGACGCTGGGGACGGCGTGGTTGGTGCTGAGGTCGTCGCCGCGGCCATCGTGGCTGGCGGAGCCGCTGTCGTGGTCACGGTGATGGCGGGCGCCGTCGCCGAGGCGGTCGAGCAGGGTCCGCAGTCCCTCGGCCGTGCGCTCCACACCCAGATGAGCCCAGGTGAGAGCCTGCAGCTCGGTCCGTGTCAGTGCCGTCTGGTGGAATGAACCGAACTGGGGGAGTGGGAGCTCATGGTTAATGGAATCCTCGAAGGCGAGGTCCGCATCGTTTGTGTGGGTCGATTGTGCGTCGATTGCGCCGGCGGCGCGGGTGGCGAAGACTGCGCCCTCGAGCAGAGAGTTCGAGGCCAGCCGGTTGGCGCCATGCACTCCGGTGCATGCGACCTCGCCGATGGCGAAGAGCCCTTCGACGCTCGTGCGACCGTCGCGATCCGTGGCCACCCCGCCCATGAAGTAGTGGGCGGCAGGAGTGACGGGAATGAGGTCCCGGGACAGATCGAGGCCATAAGCGGCAAGACCGGCGGTGATGCTCGGGAACTTCGCCTCCACATCCGGGATGGCCCGCGCATCGAGGAAGCACGGGCGTCCGTCCTGAGCGGCCTGACGGCGATGCAGAGCGAGAGCGACGACGTCGCGGGAGGCGAGCTCGGCGCGATCGTCGACGTCATACATGAACCTGCGGCCCTGCTCATTGAGGAGGAGCGCACCGGCCCCGCGGACGGCTTCGGAGATGAGGAAGCCGGGACCGGGAAGGGTGGTGGGATGGAATTGGAAGAACTCGAGATCGGCGACCTCGGCACCGGCACGGATGGCGGCTGCCAGACCGTCTCCGGTCGCAGCGGCCGGGTTCGTCGTGTGCGCGAAGAGCTGCCCGGCCCCGCCGGTGGCCAGCACGACTGCGTCGGCGGTCAGGGTCTCGACGCGTCGGTTGCGGAGCACAGTGATTCCCGTGGCTCGAACGGGCCGATGCTCGTCGTCGCTGGTGAGGATGTCGACGAGCATCGTGTCCTCGAGCAGGGTGACGCGGCCCGCTGCTACCTCGGCGCGCAGCTTCTCCGCCAGTGCAGTGCTGATCGCCCGCCCGGTCGCATCCCCTCCGGAATGGAAGATGCGCGGATATGAATGCGCCCCTTCCATTCCGCGGGCCCAGGCTCCAGTCTGATCCGTGTCGAATTCCACCCCCGCCTCGGCGAGGGAGACGATCTCGTCCCCACCGGCCTCGCACAGGGTGCGCACGGCCTCCGGGTCACAGTGTCCGGCACCCGCCGTGAGCGTATCGGCGATATGGGAGGCAACCGTGTCATCGGGGCCGATGACACCAGCGATGCCGCCCTGCGCCCATTCGGTGTTCGACTCGCCGAGGCGATCCTTCGTCACGAGCGTGACCGTGTGGCGGCCGGACAGGCACAGTGCCGCGGTCAGCCCCGCGATTCCGGAGCCTGCGACGATGACGCGGCTCATCAGATCCGCGGCTTCGCGGCGAGCATCCGCTCCAGGGATACGCGAGCAGGATCGGCGACCTCGGCGTCGACGGAGATCTGATTGACCACCTGACCGTCGATGAGGGATTCGAGGACCCAGGCGATGTAGCCGGGGTGGATGCGGTACATCGTCGAGCACGGGCAGATGACGGGATCGAGGCAGAAGATCTTATGCTGCGGATGCTCGGCGGCCAGCCTTTGGACGAGGTTGATCTCGGTTCCGATGGCGAACGTGGTCGGTTCGGTCGCCTCGGCGATGGCCTTCGTGATGTACGCGGTCGAACCTGACTCGTCGGCGGCTTCGACGGTCTCACGCGGGCATTCGGGGTGGACGATGACACGTACGTCCGGGTGGTCGGCGCGGGCCTTGTCGATCTGGGCGGGGGTGAAGCGCTTGTGCACGGAGCAGAAACCCTGCCACAGGATGACACGGGCATCGGTCAGCGTCTGCTCGTCGTTGTTGCCCAGTGGTCGGACGGGATTCCACAGCGGCATCTCGTCGAGACCGATTCCCATGTTCACCGCGGTATTGCGGCCCAGGTGCTGGTCGGGGAAGAACAGGACACGCTGTCCGCGTTCGAAGGCCCATTCCAGGACGACTTCAGCGTTCGAGGAGGTGCACACGATTCCGCCGTTGCGGCCGCAGAAGCCCTTGATCGCGGCCGAAGAGTTCATGTACGTGACGGGGATGACCGGGACGCGACCGTCGGCATCGGGTTCGGTGCCGAAGATCTCGGCAAGCTGCTCCCAGCAGTCCTCGACCTGATCGATGCTGGCCATATCGGCCATCGAACAGCCGGCAGCGAGGTTGGGCAGAATGACCGATTGCTCCGGTTTCGACAGCAGGTCGGCGGTTTCGGCCATGAAGTGGACGCCGCAGAAGACTATGGCCTCGGCCTCCGGGTGGTTCTGGGCGGCCCGGGCTAGCATGAACGAGTCGCCGATGTAATCGGCATGTTCGACGACCTCGACCCGCTGGTAGTGGTGGCCGAGCATGACGACACGGTCGCCGAGGGTGGCCTTGGCGGCACGGATGCGGGCGTCGAGCTCCTCCGGCGATGCCTGCTTGAACTCATCGGGAATATCGCCCTGACGTGGGGCGGAGGCCGGAATGGGGTCGGCCATCGAGGAGCCGGGACCGTAGCCGGGGCGTTCGTCGACGTCCCACGGGGCATCGAGCAGCTCCGTCGTGCACATATCGTCGTTCGCGCCCGTGGCAGAGATGTCCTTGAGGGTGAGTTCGATGGAAGCTGTCGTGGTCATCATCGTCCTTCGCTCGGTGGGCGGGGCCCGTGCCTGAAGTGCTTCGCACGGGGTGTGAACCGCCCGAAATCTTTTGCGCAGTTATGCGTTTAATTCTTTGCGCAGATTTGAGCTTAATCCTGTGGGTGGGCAATGTACAACTCTCGACGCGCGGGTGAGGCGTCAGAAGTAGACGCGTGTTCCGGCGAGCGGCAGGTGGACGGTGCCGCGACCGCGACCGTGAATCTGCCGATGGCTCTGCGCCAGGGGATGCAATATGCTGTGGTCTGGCTCGCAATCCGAGTCGATGCGCACTGCGGTGGGCGCCCCGTGAGAGACACCGAAGCTTCGGACCGGAGCATCGGTCTCGCCCCGCCCGCGCCGGCACCGACGACATCGCAAATCTGAAGGATTCTCATGCCCGAAGCGGCACACTCGAACCAGTTCACGTCTACCCCTAACACTACCGCGGCCGACAACGGCACTGCCGGCGGCAATGCTACGTCGGGGACCACCTCGGCGGAACAGCCAGCCCCGTACGGCGGTCAGGCATCCGCTCCCGCAGCGCCGCTTCGGCGGATCCGGACTCTCGACCTCATCAAGGCCAAGGCGGAGGGGCGGCGGTGGGCGATGCTGACCAGCTACGACCAGTACACGGCGGCCCTGTTCGAACAGGCCGGAGTCGAAGCCCTGCTCATCGGCGATTCCGCAGCGAACAACGTCTACGGCCACGCGACCACTCTGCCGGTCACCGTCGACGAACTCATCCCACTGGCCCGAGCCGTCGCCTCGGCGACGAGCCGTGCACTCATCGTCGCCGACCTGCCCTTCGGCAGCTACGAGATCTCCGATGAACAGGCCGTAGCCACGGCAGTGCGCTTCATGAAGGAAGCCGGAGTCCACGCGGTCAAGCTCGAAGGCGGGGCGCGGATGGCCTCCCGGATCAAGGCGATCACGACGGCGGGCATCCCCGTCATGGCGCACATCGGCTTCACCCCGCAGGCCGAGCACAACCTCGGCGGTTACAAAGTCCAGGGCCGCGGCGCAGCAGGGACGGCGCTACTTGACGACGCCCGTGCGGTGGCTGAGGCCGGAGCCTTCTCCGTGGTCATGGAGATGGTGCCTTCCGGACTGGCCGGCCAGGTCACCGCCGAGCTGACGATCCCCACCGTGGGTATCGGCGCCGGCGCGGACTGTGACGCCCAGGTTCTCGTATGGCAGGACATGGCCGGCCTGCGCACCGGCCGTGCCCCGCGCTTCGTCAAGCGCTACGCCGACCTGCATTCCGTGCTCACCGAGGCGGTCGGCACCTATGTCGAGGAAGTGAAGTCCGGGGTCTTCCCCGAACCGGAGAGGAGCTTCGACTGATGGAGGTCGGCGGCATCCAGGCGCTGCGTCGGTGGCGGGCAGAGCAGACGGGCCGCGTCGGTCTCGTCCCGACGATGGGCGCCCTGCACTCCGGGCATCAGGCGCTGATGACCCGTGCCCGGTCCGAATCCGATCTTGTCGTGGCCTCGATCTTCGTCAACCCGCTCCAGTTCGGCGCCGACGAGGACTTCGTCCAGTACCCGCGACCGATCGAAGAGGACCTGAAGAAGTGCGAAGAGGCCGGAGTCGACTTCGTCTTTGCCCCGGCGCTGGCGGAGATGTATCCGTCGGCACCAGAAGTCCGCGTCGTCGCCGGACGCATGGGAGCCGTGTTCGAAGGCGCGGCCAGGCCCGGGCACTTCGATGGTGTGCTCACCGTCGTGGCGAAGCTCTTCACCCTCATCGACCCCGATGTCACGGTGTTCGGGCTCAAGGACATCCAGCAGTACGTCCTGGTCAAACGCATGATCGCCGACCTCAACTTCGATATCGAGCTCATCGGTCTGCCGGTCGTCCGTGACGCCGACGGGCTGGCCATGTCGAGCCGCAACACCTACCTGGCCGCCGACGACCGGGCCCGTGCCCTGGCGATTCCGCGGGCTCTCAACGCCGCCGCCGAGGTGGCCGAGCGAGGCCGTGGAGCGACTGGCTCCGGCGCCAGTGTGGCTGGCGCTGCTGCAGGCTCCGGTGGTGCTGGTGTGGACCTGCCCGCCGCCGTCGAAGCGGCCGCGCTCGCCGAGTTGGAGCCGGTCGCCGAACGTGGGGAACTCGAGATCGTCTACTGCAGCCTCGTCGAGGCCGCGACTCTGCGACCGTGCCCACCAGGCTTCACGGGTTCGGCTCTGCTGCTCGTCTCCGCGACGGTCGGCGGGACTCATCTCATCGACAATCTGCCGCTGGAATTCTGACGCGATATGCAATTGTGACCGGTTTATGAAGATTCTGTTGAGCGATCGACATATGCATATGTAACTGATTGAGCTGCGCCGACATCTGTGGTTTCAATTAACGGTTATCAGTCGCCGGACCCTTGTTCTCAGTGTTCTCTGAGAATAGACTCAAAATCAGCAAGAGAAAATGAAACTTGCCGATTCGCTGAGTTCGAAGGAGATAAGCGACATGCAAGATCTAGATATCTGGTCGGTCCTGATGAAAGTCGGACTGGCAATCGTCATTCTCATTGTCACCTGGATCATCGCCGCCATCGTCAAATGGGCGATGGGCAAACTCGTCACAAAGGTTCCTGCTCTTCAGCGCGACGGAAGCAATGGTCAGCAGATCGGAAAATCGGTCGGGCAGATCGCTGGGCTCATCATCTGGCTGCTCGGGCTCATCGCCGTTCTCCAGCTGTTCAATCTCGATCAGGTTCTTACTCCGCTGCAGGGTCTTCTCGACGGAATCTTCGGATTCCTGCCGAATATCATCGGCGCGGGATTCATCTTCTTCATCGGCTATGTCTTCGCGAAGATCGCCAAGCAGCTCGTCCAGACCGCACTCAATGCTGTGGACCTGACGAAGCTGACATCGAAGTTCCGCTCACTCGGTGACAAGGCCACCGGAGTGGCCGAAGGTGCCGGAAATGCTCAGCCGAATCCCGACGCCACCCAGCAGTACGCGGCACAGGGTCAGCAGGGCATGCCGCCGCAAGGCCAGCAAGGTATGCCGCCCCAGGGTGGCCACCCGGGCCAGGCGCCGAACCCGAACGCTGAGGCGAACGCGAAGATCTCGAACCTCATCGGCAATCTGGTCTTCGGCGTCATCATCATCGTCGTCGCGATCTCGGCGCTGCAGGTCCTCGGCATCAAGGCGATCTCGGACCCTGCCCAGCAGATGCTCCAGATCTTCCTCAATGCGATTCCTGTCATCATCGCCGCCGGCATCCTGCTGGCCATCGGCTTCGTCATCGCCAAGTTCCTCGGCAATCTGCTCGAGCAGATCCTCCAGGGCATCGGCACCGACAAGGCCATCAATGAGATCGGGATCGTGCCCGAAGGCACCAGCGCCTCCAACGTGATCACCCGTCTCGTGCAGGTGGCCATCATGATCTTCTTCGCGATCATGGCTACCAAGATGCTCGGATTCCCCGAGATCACGAACATCCTCAACGAGATCCTCGACCTCGGTGGCAGCGTGCTCTTCGGCGCCGCGATCATCGCCGCAGGATTCCTCATCGCCGCGATCATCGGCAAGTTCATCACGAACAACCTGGCCAGCAAGGTGCTGCGCTACTCGGCGATCGCACTGTTCATCGCGATGGGTCTGCGCTACATGGGCCTGGCTGATTCGATCATCAACCTCGCCTTCGGTGCAGTCGTCATCGGCGGTGCGGCGGCAGCCGCTCTGGCCTTCGGCCTCGGCGGACGTGAGGCGGCCGCGAAGATGCTCGACAAGGTCGACCTCGCCGAGGCGGCCGAGAAGACGAATCCCGACGCTTTCGACGGCAGCACTCCGGGGTCCGGAACGAACACCACCGGCAACGGCGGTGGCAGCGGAAGTGGGGGAGCCTCCTCGGCGAATGAGAGCTGAGTGAGGGTCTGCGCACCGAGCGAAAGGGGCGGGGCAGCCGAGGATCGACCTCGGTGCCCCGCCCCTCTCATGTGTTCGGGTCGGTTGCGGCTCAGATGGGGATCGCGATGACGGCGATGCCGATGATGAGCAGGATGACGGTGGAGGCGGCTTCGATGAAGAAGTCGGCGCTGCGGTGAGCCATCGCGGAGGCGGCGAGGCTGGCCAGGCACGCGAGGATGAGCTGGTAGGACAGGAGCACGCCGAGGATCAGCGCGACGAGCACGGTGTAGTCGGTGCCGGTCGGGGAGGCGGGCACGAGGGTCGGCAGGATCGCGAGGAAGAACAGGCCGACCTTCGGGTTGCTCAGCGAGGAGATGATGCCGCGGCGGTAGGACACGAACGAGCGCAGGTGGCCCCACGACGTCGATTCCATGACCTGGGCGATCTCGGAGACCGGGCCGTCGGCGGGGTCGGAACCGGACGACGGGGTGAGGAGGTCGTTCGTGGCGGGTCCTCCGGTCGCCTCGGTGGCCTTCAGCTCACGGCGCAGGCGAAGGGCCTGCCGACCGGCGAGGATGCCGAGGAGGCAGAGGTAGAGGCCGCCGCCGATCTTGAGCACCTGCACTGCGGCCGGGTAGACGGTCAGCAGGGCGGAGACGCCGGTGAGTGCGAGGACCATCCAGATCACGGTGCCCGTGGCAGTGCCGAGGGCATAGACGAGTCCGGCCTTGCGGCGCAGCGAGGACAGGCGGATCGTCAGGATCGTCTCGGGGCCGGGGGTCACTGCCAGCGCGGCAGCGGCGCCGGTGATGGTGAGGATCTCGGGTCCGGTCACGGCACTCCTTTAGGAAGTTGGGGCTATTGGGAAGACAGGGCGATTGGGAAGATGAGAACGGTCAACGGGGATGTGGCACAGGGGTGTCTCCGACGTCGACGGAGACGATCACCATTCTGCCGGAATCGATCAATCGGGAAAAGCAACTGATCGTGAATGATCATCAGGTCGTACCAAATGATTTTTCGGACTGTCTGCGGCTACTCTTGAGGGCATGTGGGATCTCAATCGTCTGCGGGTCTGGCGCGCCGTCGCGGCCACAGGTTCCGTCGTCGCCGCGGCGAAGAGCCTCAACTACACGCCGGCGACCGTCAGCCAGCACATCACCACCCTGCAGAAGGCCGTCGGGGCGCCGCTCTACCAGCGTTCGGGACGCGGCATCGAGATCACCGAGCTCGGCCGACGCCTGGCAGACGATTCGGCAGAGGTCTTCACCGCGGTCGGCCGCCTCGACGATCTGGTCGAAGGTTTCCGCAATGTCAACAGGCCCCGGTTGAAGATCGCGGCGTTCACCTCGTTCAATGCGCGGCTGCTGCCGGGAATCATCGAAACCGTGGCCGAAGATCATCCGAACCTGCGTTTCGATATCCAACTCAACGAGCCGGCAAAGAACCGGCGCGGGCACTGCCTCATCGAGATCCGAGCGGAGGTTCCGCAGGACGGGGAGATCCACCTGCCGGAGATGCGGCGCATCCCGCTCTTCGACGATGACTATCGGGTCGTGGTCCCCGAAGGCCACCGGTTCGCCGGTCGAGAGTCGGTGCCATTCATCGACCTCGAGGACGAACACTGGGTCGACTACGACATGTGGGCCGGGCCGTCGAGCAAGGTCGTCGACCATGCGTGTGCCGCGGCCGGATTCGAACGCCGGAGCTTCGCCGCCTGCGAGGACGACTTCGCGGCGCTGGCTCTCATTGCCTCGAGCATGGGCATCACAGTCCTCCCGAGGCTCTCGACTCTGCAGCTGCCGCCCGGCCTGGCCGCCGTCGACCTCACCGACCCCGTGCCGACGCGTCGAGTCGTCATGCACGTGCGGGAGAAGGACGCCCATCTGCCGCACGTCCGCGCATTCGCCGCCGCGACGGAGGCCGCCGTCCAATCCCACCTCACCACCCCCTAATTACTACCTGACGGCGGCCCAGCAACCTGGCGCCAGGTATCTGGGCCGCCGTCAGGTAGTCCTGGGAGGGGAGACCGGCCGTTCCTCATAGTGGGCTGAGACCTTGCGGGGAGGGTGGTGGGATAGGCTGTTGGGGTGAGTTCTGAAATCGAAATCGGCAGAGGCAAGCGCGGCCGTCGCGCCTATTCGCTCGACGACATCGCGATCGTCCCCGCTCGGCGCACCCGTGATCCCGAAGACGTGTCCCTGAGCTGGCAGATCGACGCCTACCAGTTCGAGCTGCCCTTCATCGGCGCTCCCATGGATTCGGCCATGTCGCCGGAGACCGTCATCTCGCTCGGCAAGTTCGGCGGCCTCGGCGTCCTCGATCTCGAAGGTCTGTGGACCCGGTACGAGGATCCCACTCCGCAGCTGGCTGAAATCGCTCAGCTGCCGGCTGAGATGGCGACTGCCCGGATGCAGGAGCTCTACTCCGCACCCATCCAGGCCGAGCTCATCACCGCTCGCCTGGAACAGATCCGTGAAGCCGGAGTCACCGTGGCAGGCGCCCTGACTCCGCAGCGGACCCAGGAGTTCTACAAGACCGTCGTCGATGCCGGAGTCGATATCTTCGTCATCCGTGGCACCACGGTCTCGGCCGAGCATGTCTCGACCCACACCGAACCGCTCAACCTCAAGCAGTTCATCTACGAACTCGATGTGCCCGTCATCGTCGGCGGAGCCGCCACCTACACCGCGGCCCTGCACCTCATGCGCACCGGTGCCGCCGGCGTCCTCGTCGGCTTCGGCGGGGGAGCGGCGGCCACGACCCGCAAGACTCTGGGCATCCACGCCCCGATGGCCACGGCCGTTGCCGACGTCCACGCCGCCCGGCGGGACTACATGGATGAATCAGGCGGTCGCTACGTCCATGTCATCGCCGACGGCGGACTCGGCACCAGCGGCGAGATCGTCAAGGCCTTCGGAGTCGGCGCCGACGCCGTCATGCTCGGCACCGCCCTGGCCCGGTCGACCGAAGCCCCCGGCCGCGGAATGCACTGGGGCGCCGAGGCTCACCACCCGGACCTGCCGCGCGGCCACCGTGTGGAGCTGGGCACCGTCGGCAGCCTCGAGCAGGTGCTCTTCGGCCCCGGCCGCACCGCGATCGGCGAACTCAACCTCGCCGGCGCCCTGCGTCGGGCGCTGGCCACCACCGGCTACCTCGACCTCAAGGAATTCCAGCGCGTCGACGTCACCGTCTCGCCCTACCAGACTGGTTCGGTGGTCTGATCTGTTCCGCCTGGCACTGACCCCCAAGTGGTTGGGGTCCCTGCTCCTCGTTCTGGTGCTCGTCACCTGCTTCGTCGGACTCTCCGCGTGGCAGGTCGACAGAGCCCAGCACAAGAACGACGTCACCGATTCCGCCGGAGTCGATGAGCTCAAGGACTTCAACGACGTCATGGATGCGCAGGCCCCGATGCCCGGCATCCTCGCCGACCAGCGGGTCAGCCTGTCAGGACACTGGATTCCCGATGCCCAGGTCGTCATCCCCGGACGCGTCCAGGACGGTGACTCCGGGTACTGGGTCGTGACGATGTTCGCCCCGGACGGTGCCCACCTCGGTGAAGGCGTCAAGGTTGCGAACGCCGAGAAGAAGACGATCGCGATTCCCGTCGTCCGCGGTTTCACCACCGACGAGGACACAGCGATGAACTCCGAAGCCCGGGACGGTCAGGTCGAGCTGACCGCGCGGATCGGACCCATCGAAGGACCCGTCGAAGGTAACGACCTGCCCGACGGTCAGGTGCACACGGTCTCGACCTCGCAGATCATCAACCTGTTCCCCGACCTGCTCACCTACTCCGGCTTCCTCATCCCCGAAACCGCGGACGGGGCGGCCGCCTCGGTGGGCACCGACGGACTCGAACAGGTTCCGACGACCACCACGCGTGACGAAGGCGGATTCGATCTGCAGTCGGCGGTCTACGCCCTCGAATGGATCATCTTCGCAGCCATGGCCCTCTACATGTGGTTCCAGCTGCTGCGCGACGACTACGTCAGGCGCCGCCTCGGCGAGGACTCCCAGGATTCGGAGAAGCGCGTCGAGTATGTTGTCGTCAAGCCCGCCGGCGATGCGGCCATCGACCCCGAGGTGATGTCCGGACTGACCGGACTGCCGGCCCATCGTCACGGTGGCAAGAAGCCCGGAAAGAAGACCGGGAAGAAACCCGAATCGAACAATACCGACACTTCCACGACCGGAGGAAACTGAGCGTGAGCGAAGAACATGAGTCCTTGGACTCCCGCCCCGACTTCGACGAGAACAATGTGTGGAGCGTCAAACGCTTCACCTCCGCGCGCAATGCGCTGAAGTTCTACCGTGTGATGGCGTTCATCACCGGCACGATGCTGCTCATCCTCACGGTCGAGATGATCTACAAGTACCTCATCGCCGCCGACCCGGCCACCGCCCTGAACTTCGGCGGCTTCAACCTCGCCGCGGCCATCGCGATCTGCCACGGCTGGTGCTACGTCGTCTACCTCATCGGCTGCTTCTGGCTCAATCAGCAGATGCGCTGGACGCTCGGCCGCTACCTCATCCTCGCCCTGGCCGGCGTCGTGCCCGTGATGTCGTTCATCCTCGAACGTCGCATCCACCGCCAGGTCGACGCGGAGCTCGAAGCCGCCGTCGTCGTCGCCCCCAAGTCCTAAGACAGAACCCACCCTCCCCGAGGCGGCCCACCGTTCCGTGGGCAATCGCGGCGGCGAGGCCGGTCCGATTCACCCTCACCGAGGCGGCCCCCACCGTCACCCTCAGGTGAGCATTTCGGCGGGTGAAACCCCGAATTCGGGCGTCCGGTCGCCGACGCTTAGAATTGGATCATGACGCAATCCCAGAGCACACAGGTGCCCCCTGTCCTCGTCGTCGATTTCGGCGCGCAGTACGCCCAGCTCATCGCGCGACGCATCCGCGAAGCCGGCCTGTACTCGGAGATCATCGCCCACGACGCGCCCGCGTCCGAGTTCGCGGCGAAGAACCCCGTGGCCATCGTGCTCTCCGGTGGCCCTTCGAGCGTCAATGACGCCGCAGCGCCGAACTTCGACACCTCCGTGTTCGACCTCGGCGTGCCCACAATGGGCATCTGCTACGGCTTCCAGCTCATGTCGACCGCCCTCGGCGGCCGCGTGGCCAAGACGGACAAGCGCGAATACGGATCGACCCCGGTCTCCGTGACTGCCACCGGCGCACTCCTGGCCGAGACCCCCGAGAACTACAAGGTCTGGATGTCCCACGGGGACTCCGTCGCCGAGGCGCCCGCCGGCTTCGACGTCCTCGCCTCCACCCCGGACACCCCGGTCGCGGCCTTCGAATGCGCGGCGAAGAAGTTCGCCGGCGTGCAGTGGCACCCCGAGGTCCTCCACTCGGAGAACGGGCAGAAGATCCTCGAGAACTTCCTGTTCAACGTCGCCGGCCTCACCGCCGACTGGACGAACGAATCCGTCATCGACGAGCAGGTCGAACTCATCCGCGCTCGCGTCGGAACCAAGAAAGTCATCTGCGGCCTGTCCGGCGGAGTCGACTCCTCCGTGGCCGCAGCCCTCGTCCACAAGGCCATAGGCGACCAGCTCACCTGCGTCTTCGTCGACCACGGTCTGTTGCGTCAGGACGAACGCGTCCAGGTCGAGAAGGACTACGTCGACTCGATCGGCGTCCGCCTGGTCACCGTCGACGCACGTGAGCAGTTCCTCTCGCAGCTCGCTGGGGTCACCGACCCGGAGGAGAAGCGCAAGATCATCGGCCGCGAGTTCATCCGCACCTTCGAGTCCGCTGCCGCCGACCTCGTGCTCGAGGCTCAGGAAGGCGACGGCGAAGAGATCGCCTTCCTCGTCCAGGGCACCCTCTACCCCGACGTCGTCGAATCCGGCGGGGGATCGGGCACTGCGAACATCAAGAGCCACCACAACGTCGGCGGCCTGCCCGATGACATCCAGTTCCAGCTCATCGAACCCCTGCGCGCCCTGTTCAAGGACGAAGTCCGCGCCATCGGCCGCGAACTCGGCGTGCCCGAGGTCATCGTCTCCCGCCAGCCGTTCCCCGGCCCCGGCCTGGGCATCCGCATCATCGGCGAGGTCACCGAGGAGCGCCTGAACATCCTGCGTAAGGCCGACGCCATCGCCCGCGAAGAGCTGACGAAGGCCGGCCTCGACGGAGAGATCTGGCAGTGCCCGGTCGTGCTCCTCGCCGATGTCCGCTCCGTCGGCGTCCAGGGCGACGGCCGCACCTACGGCCACCCCGTCGTGCTGCGCCCGGTCTCGAGCGAGGACGCGATGACCGCGGATTGGACGCGCATCCCGTACGACGTCCTGTCCGTGATCTCCAACCGCATCACCAACGAGGTCGACGACATCAACCGCGTCGTCCTCGACGTCACCTCGAAGCCTCCGGGCACCATCGAATGGGAGTGATCCTCCACGACCGTTGAGGGAGCACTGCGCACGTGAACGCGCGGATTCCCTCGCCGAGGCGGCCTCGACCGTGACCCCGAATACCGCTCCTGAACACCGTTCAGTTACAGTGGGAGGGTGCTCGAGGCCGCCTCGGGCGTCCCCGATCCCGTCGGGGAGGATCACGACCAATGGAGTACTCATGACACCGACCCACAGCACCACCTCGGCGGGGATCACCCGTCCTCGCTCGGCCGGCAGCGATATCGCCCTCGTCGCGGTCTTCGCAGCGATGCTCGCGGCCTTTGCGATGATGCCTCCTGTTCCGGTGGGTCCCCTCGGCGTGCCGATCACTCTGCAGACCTTCGCGATCGCCCTGTGCGGGATGGTGCTCGGACCCTGGCGCGGATTCGCAGCCACCCTGCTCTATGTCGTCCTCGGTCTCGTCGGACTCCCGATCTTCTCGGGAATGCGCGGCGGAATCGGCGTCCTCGCAGGTCCGAGCGCCGGCTACATCCTCTCCTTCGCGCTCTACGCTCTCCTCGCCGGGCTCATCGCCCGCTGGGCCGTGCGCCGCTTCAGCGGAATGAAGCTCGGCGTGGTGCTGTTCCTCGGCGGCTTCGGCGGCAGCCTCCTGCTCAACCACCCGCTGGGCATTCTCGGCATGTCGATCAACGGCGATCTGCCGCTCGGCGTGGCTGCGGTCGCGGACCTCGCCTACTGGCCCGGTGACATTGTGAAGAACATCCTGGCCGCCTCGGTGGCGGTGCTCATCCACCGTGCATTCCCCGACGTGCTGCGCCGTCGCGGCATCAGCGTCGAATCGGTGTCGGCCGGGCAGGCACAGGGCGCGAAGTGACTCGTGAGATCCGGTTGAGCGACGTCGGCGTCGGAGTCCTCGACGACGGACCCGACGGCGATGTCGTGCGCCCGATCCTCCAAGACGTCAATCTCACCCTCACCGAGGATGTCGTCGCCGTCATCGGTGCCAACGGCTCGGGGAAGTCGACCCTGCTGCAGCTGTTCAACGGGCTGGTCACCGCGAACGCCGGAGAGGTCCTCGTCGACGGTTTCGACCCGCGCCGGCAGGCGGCGAAGGTGCGCTCAATGGTCGGCTTCGTCTTTACCGATCCGGCCGCGCAGCTGGTCATGCCGACCCCGATCGAGGACATCGAACTGTCCCTGCGCAAGTCCGTGCCCAAACGCGAACGGCGGGCAGCGGCACTGGCGGTGCTCGACGAGCTCGGCATCGCCGACCTGGCTGAACGCAGCGTCTACGAACTCTCCGGCGGTCAGCGTCAGCTCGTGGCACTGGCCGCGGTGCTTGCGGTGGATCCGCAGATCCTCGTCCTCGACGAGCCGACGACCCTGCTCGACCTGCGCAATAAGGAGCGGCTGCGCGTGCATCTCCAGGAGCTCGTGGACAGGCGCGGGGTGCGCATCGTCCTCACCACCCATGACCTCGAGTTCGCGCAGATCGCCCAGCGCGCGATCGTCGTCGACGACGGTCGGATCGTGGCCGATGCCGCCCCCGCCGAGGCGGTCGCCGCCTACCGGAATCTCATCATGAGCGATACGCCATGAGTGGGAAACGTCCTGTCGGGGCCGGTCATACCGGCGTTGGTGCCGGTGACACCGGAACGACGTGGCGGAAGCACGCCGGCATCAAGGCCCGACCGCAGCTCTTCGGGAAGGTGGCGCATCCTCGGGGATGGCTGCATGCAGTGCCGACGGGAGTGAAGCTGGCGGTGATCGCCGTGATCGGCATCGTTGCGCTCATCTTCCGTGATGCGGCGATCAACTGGTCGATGTTCGCTGTCCTCGTGGTCCTCGGCTTCACCGCCCGGCTGCGGGTGAAGCACTTCCTGCGCACATGGATCTATGTGGCGGTGCTCGTGGCGATCGTCATGGGGTTGCAGTACTTCTTCGGGTCCATGGAGTCGGGGCTGGCTGTCGGCGGGACCGTGTTCGCCTGTGTGCAGGCGGCCCTGATCCTCACCCTGACGACGTCGGTGGCGCAGCTGCTCGACACGTTCACGGTGCTGGTCTCGCCCTTGCGGTTCTTCGGCGCGAACACCGAGGCGATCGCACTGACAGCGAGCCTCATGGTCAGGGCGATCTCCCATATCTCCGGTCTGCTCGGCGAAGCCGAACGCGCAGCCCGGGCCAGGGGACTGGACTCGAGCATCAGGGCCCGAGTGGTGCCGGCGATCCTGCGGTCTGTGAAATACGCGCAGGACACCGGTCGGGCCCTCGACGCTCGCGGCATCGTCGACTGAACCGCCCCCGTCGGTCGTGTCAGGACCGCCCCATAGAGTGTTCGGCACATCATCGGATGAGAGCAATGCTGCTCGAAGAGAGCAGCGTTGCCGGATGAGAGCGGAGATATGTCGAGCCCAAACCTGCGGTCACCTGCACTGGAGAGGTTCTACCTCGCCGCTGCCCCGAACCCGATCGCGTTCATCGACGAGTCGATGAGGCAGCCGACAGGCGCGGCGGAGGGCACCTTCTCTCGAACGCGGTTGGGTCCGGCGGAGGTCTCGTTATATCAGATGGCCGCGGTCATCTTCTCTCATGCGCGCTTGGATTCCATTCGCGAGCGATTGGTGGAAGTGGCCGACGGAACCTACTGGCATACGAACAAGAAGTTCCGCGGAAGCGACTTCGACCGCGGTGACATCGTCGAGATGGTCGAGACGATCACCGAGGAATCGGTGTGGAATGTCATTGCTGTGAAGATGCCGTTGGCGGGCAGTTCTCAGGGCGACATTGCGAGGGCCAGGGCGCTGTGTCTCGACCGGCTCGTCCGTAACCTCACGAGCGGTACCGGAGAGGGGGCTGTTCGGGGGATCGTCGCTGACAACAATAGGGATCAGAGACTCAACCGTGCAGATGAGCGGGTGGTCGATAGTTTGCGGAGGACGGGCGCGATTCACCCTGGTGTCGCCTTCACTCACGGCGGAATGGCGTTCGAACCGTTGTTGTGGTCAGCAGACGCGATCTCATGGGCGATGCAACGTGACATCGCGCGCGATGATGTCAGATTCATCGAGCCGGTTCTGCAGGAAGGCAAGTTGACGGTCATCAATGCTATCGACGGAAAGCTCTTGAATATGAAGCACCCCCTGGGTGCTTCCGCATTCGCCAGGGGGCCGTCTTCCCAAAGGCCGGGATTATCCGGTAGCCCGGGGCATGACGTTGCTTCATCTTCCAGGATACCAGCGCGTTATGCGGTCGACAACGGCGCGTTGTTTGCTCCCGGCCAGTCGGTGGGCCATGATCTTCTGCGCCAGATCCGCGCCTTGGGCGAAGCGGCTCGACGGAAGGCAGGCGGTTGAAACGATAGGTCCGTGAATATGAAGCACCCCCTGGGTGCTTCCGCAAAAACCAGGGGGCCGTCTTCCCAAGGGCCGGGATTATCCGGTAGCCCGGGGCCTGACGTTGCTTCCTCTTCATTATATCGATGCCGCCTTCGGCGGACAACGGCACTCCACTGCTAGCCGTCGCTCCGGTCTCAGTCGGCATTGAGCCTCGACTCAGCGGACCAACTGGAGTCAGGAGTAACCTCGGCGGAAGAGGGAATCAGCCCCGCACGAACCGAAGGAGACATGATGACCGGCACCGAGAACACAGTCCTGTTGGCCATGGACTTCCAGAACGGCATCGCCGGGGACGACGCCTTCGCCTCGACCGGTGTGCTCGAACGCGCACGTGACGCCGTCGCCGCGGCCCGCAGCCACGACATCCCCGTCGTCTGGGTACGAGTGGCGCTGCGCGAGGGGCATCCGGAACTGTCGGCAACGGCATCGTTCGCGCAGATCGCCGCCCACGGCGACCTTGACGAGACCCATGCCTCGACGAGCATCCACGACACCCTTGACCGGCATCAGGGCGAGCCGATCGTGACCAAGCGTCGCATCAGCGCCTTCACCGGCAGCGATCTCGAGGTGCTGCTGCGCGGCTACGGGGCATCGTCTCTCGTGCTCGCCGGAGTCGCCACGAGCGGTGTCGTGCTCTCGACGGTGCGCCAGGCCGCCGATCTCGACTTCGAGCTCACTGTGCTCTCCGACGCCTGCGCCGACCGCGACCCCGAGGTCCACGCGGTGCTCACCGAGAAGGTGTTCCCCAAGCAGGCGACAGTGGTCACCGTCGCCGACTGGACGGCCGGCCTCGCCTGAGCTCGGCATCTGAAGGCTCGCGCGCGCCGACCGCTCACCTCGGCGCCCAGCGCTCACCGTATAGCTTGATACAGCGGCGGTAACTTGAGCGGTCGGCGAAAGGGCCGGAAGCTGACCTGCGCGATCGCCTCAGTAGGGCAGTGGATTCTCCAGTCCGGAGTTGACCATCGAGCTGAATCCGCGGCCGAGCACCTGCGGGGCTGGATTCTCGATCGCCCGCGAATAGTGGCCGACGAGCTGTGAGCACACGCTCTTCCAACTCCTGGCCTGCACCTGCTCACGACCGGCGACCCCGAAGGCCCGCCGTTTCGCCTCGTCGCCGAGGAGGTCCGCCGCATGCGCTCGCATGGCACCGAGATCCTTCGGGGTGTAGAGCCACCCGGTGCGCGAGGAGTCGACGAGGTCGAGTGGGCCGCCTCTGGCGGGAGCGATGACCGGCACCTCGGAGGCCATGGCCTCCTGAATCGTCTGGCAGAAGGTCTCGAGCTCACCCGGGGCGACCATGAGGTCGAAGCTCGCCACAGCTTGGGCGAGGGCATCCCCGCCGAGGAACCCGGTGAAATGAGCCTCCGGCAGCAGCCGCTGCAGACGCGTCCGCCAGGGGCCGTCACCGACGATGACGACTTTGGCCCCGGGCAGATCGGTGAGCGCGGCAAGGTCCTCGACCTGCTTCTCCGCCGCCAACCTGCCGACGAAGCCGATGATCTTCTCTCCGTTCGGGGCCACGGAACGACGCCAGGCCTCGGATCGGTGACCCGGGTCGAAGCGGGAGGAATCGACCCCACGGACCCACAGGGCCACCTCGGCGACACCGAGTCCTTCCAACTGATCGATCGTGTACGACGATGGGGCCAGCGTCAGGGAGGAATGCTGATGGATATTGCGGACGTGGTTCCACAACATGGCCTCGAGGCCGTGCATCCCATACCGGGCGGCATAGGCGGGAACCTCGGTCTGATAGATCGCCACGGTCGGCAGATTGAGCGCCTGGGCGGCCAGCACCCCGCGCCAACCGAGGACGAACGGGCTGGCCAGGTGGACGACGTCCGGGGCAAAGCGCTGCAGCAGCCGGCGGATGCGGGTGACGCCGCCAGGTGCGACGCGGATGCGCCGATACTTCGGCAAGGCGATCGAGGGGACCCGGACGACGCGGGCGCCTGCGACCTCCTTCGGACCGTCCCTGCGAGTGCCCGGAGCGATGACGAGGACCTCGTCGCCGCGGTCGGCCAGATGGTCGAGGACCCGCAGGAGTGAGTGGGTGACCCCATTCATATTGGGGAGGAAGGATTCTGCAATGATCGCTACTCTCACGGCTTCCAGCTAAGGCCCGCCGAGTGACGAACGCATGACCCGAAGGCGACAGGTCGGCGACATCTGGCCGAAATCGGTCCGCACTCTCTGCGGTGACTGCAGAATGCCGGGGCCGGTGTCCGGGCGCGGTCCTTCTCGGTGACTCTTCTCAGCCGCCTCGGTGTCCGGATGATGACCTGTTCGCGACGATTCTGAACCCCGCGTAAACTGAGGTGTCGGAAATGCTCACGCAGCACATAGAACGAGGGGAATGACCGTGGTCTGGTTCATCGTCGGCGGTTGCGTACTCGCCGCCCTCATCATCCTCTTCATCGTCCTCACCGTCCTGCGCTTCAACCAACTGTCCATGGCTCGGTCGCTGTGCGACGAAGCCAAACGCCAGCTCATCGGCGAGATCCGCGCCCGCCACGCACTCGTGCCCGCCTATATCGGCACGCTCCAACAGATCGCAGGCCAAGACCTGTCCAGGCTCGAACTCGCGCTCGCCTCCGCCGAACGCGCCCCCTTCGACCACCGCGGCGCCGCAGCCGAAAATGCCCTGACCGATGCCGTCAACGACGCCGCGCTCATCCCCGCGGCACTGACCGAGCGGTCCCTGACCTCGGACTATGCCCGTTCCCAGCAGGCAGCGGTCAATGAAGAGATCGACACGACGATCCAACTCCTGCACGGTCAGCTGCAGGTGCTCACCGAACGGATCCTCGCCGGCGCCCGGTTCTACAACACGAACGTCGCACGCTATCACCAGCAGCGGATGCGCCCGTTCTCACGTTTCTTCGGCAGAGTCTTCAAGGCCCGCGACCCATTCACCGAGGCGATCGATGACGATGGCGACCACGGAGTGGCGGGCCCCGCCTCGGCGAGGATGACCCCATGACCCGCTTCCGCCTCGACCTGGGCTACCGCGGCACGGATTTCCACGGCTGGGCCAAACAGCCGGGCCTGCGCACGGTGCAGACCGCCGTCGAATCCGGGCTGGAACGGATCACCGGCACCGAGGTGGCCACCGTCGTCGCCGGGCGCACCGACGCCGGCGTCCACGCGCGACGCCAAGTCGTCCACATCGATCTGAGCGATGCGGCGATCGAGAAGCTCATCGGCCAGTCGAATCGATCCGCCGAGGTGGCACTGCTTTCGCGTCTGCGCGGAGTCCTCGCCGCTGGTGAGTTCCACGACATCGTCGTCCACGCGGTGGCCGAGGTGTCCGAGGATTTCGACGCGCGGTTCTCTGCCCTGTGGCGGTCCTATCAGTATCGGTTGGCCGATCACCGCTCCTTCATCGATCCGCTGCTGACCCAGGTGACACCACGTCATAAGGGCGAACTCGACGTCGAAGCCATGGCCGAGGCCGCGAGCGAGGTCCAGGGACTCCATGACTTCCTGCCGTTCTGCAAACCTCGGGAGGGAGCGACGACGATCCGCACCCTCCATGAACTGCGAGTCGTGCGCGATCAGGATGCGGTGATCACCATCGATCTGCGCGCCGACGCCTTCTGCCATCACATGGTCCGAGCGCTCGTCGGCGGACTGATCAAGGTCGGGTCCGGAAATTGGGCGGTGACCCGCCCGGCCGAATTGATCGCCGAGGCGGACGCCGGGCTGACTCCCGATGTGCCAATGTTCGTCACGCCCGCCGAAGGCCTCGTCCTCACTGAAGTCGGCTACCCGGCGCCCGAGGATTACGCGGCGCGGAATGCCCAGACGATGGCCCGCCGCGACCAGGAATAAGGCCGCACTCTCGCGCCGTCAATCAGGACATCTGTCGTGATTATGTGAGAATTCCTCTTTCCAGGTGTGAGAATCCTGTGTAGATTCACATGTAAGTAACTTTTAGTTCGCATTGGCACTGCAGGATGGAATCCGTCTTCATCCCCTTATGCACGGTTGATGTGCGCCCGACTGACTGATCGAAGGAACTGAATACATGTCGAAAGTTGTGACCAAAGTGCTGGCCACGGGCGCCGCAGTGTCGATGCTGACACTGCCGGGGCTCACGCCGGCCATTGCGGCACCTTCCCTGGGAAACGGAAACGCACCTGAAGACAGCGCCACATCACCGAGCGAATCGGCTCCCGCGAACCCCGACGAGTCGGCGAACGAAACGTCAGCAGGCGGCAGCTCCGCGACGTCGGAGAATGACGCCACCGACGAGCAGGATTCCGGCATTGATGCTCAGGCTGCACCCGAGGGGACTAAGGTCCAGCTGCTCAATATCACCGACTTCCACGGACGCATCTCCGAGGCAGGCACTCAAGTCGCCTCAGTAGTCGAGGAAGAGCGAGCGAAATTCGGCACCGGCGGCGACAACATGGGCACCGGGGTTCTGTCGACCGGTGACAACATCGGCGCTTCGACCTACACTTCCTCGTCGCAGAACGACAAGCCCACCCTTGACGTCCTCAACGCCATCGGCGTTCAGACCTCGGCTGTCGGCAACCACGAATTCGACAAGGGCATCGATGACCTCACGGGACGTGTGAGCGATGCAGCAGATTTCCCATACTCGGCGGCCAACGTCTACGACAAGGGAACAGAGAACGTTGTCGACGGCCTCGACGAATACTCCATCGTCGATGTCGGGGGAGTCAGCATCGCCGTCATCGGAGTCGTCACCAAAGACACCGCTTCGCTCGTCTCACCGGACGGAATCGCCGACCTCGAATTCGGCGATCCCACGGACGCCGTCAACCGTGTCGCCGAGGATCTCGAGAATCTGCCCGAGGACGAACAGCCGGATATGACGGTTGTGGAGGCCCACCTCGGTGCGTCATCGACCGAGAGCCTCGAGGACGCGAAAGCGTCGAACGCCGAGTTCAAGAAGCTCGTCACGGAGGCCGATGCCTCGGTCGACGCCATGTTCACCGGTCACACCCACATGCCGTATGCCTTCGAAGCCCCTGTGCCCGGCGAACCCGACCGGACTCGTCCCGTCATCGAGGCCGGCAGCTACGGCGAATACGTCGGGCAGGTGACCATGAGGGTCGATGGGAACAGCAACTGGCAGGCCAGCGGCATCGACCTCATCGACACCGAGGACAAGAGCTATGACTCCGAGGTCGTCGACAAGGTCGCCGGCATCATCAGTGACGCAGAGGAGAAGGCCAAGGACCTCGGTTCCGAGGTCACCGGAACGATCAGCGAGGACATCACTCGAGCGACCAAGGACGGCGAAGAAGACCGCGGTGCCGAGTCCACGCTGGGCAACCTCGTTGCCGATGCGCTCAAGGAAGGTGTCGAGGAGACCCAGCTGGAAGAAGCTGACTTCGGTGTCACGAACGCTGGCGGACTGCGCACCGACCTGCTCTGCGACCAGATCTACAACAATGAGGACAAGTGCGAAGTCACTGTCGCCGAACTCAACGGGGTGCTTCCCTTCGCCAACGACCACGGCGTTGTGACGTTGAAGGGTGAGGACGTCATCGGCGTGTTCGAGGAACAGTGGCAGCCCGACGATGCGTCGCGCCCGTTCCTCCACCTGGGCGTCTCCGATGACGTCGACGTCGTCTACGACAGCGACGCGGACAAGGGCGAGCACGTGAAGTCCGTCAAGGTCGATGGCGAGGAGATCGATCCGAACAAGGACTACCGGGTTGCGACGCTGAGCTTCCTCGCCGCTGGTGGTGACAACTACACCTCCTTCGCCAAGGGCGACTTCGAACAGTCGGGACTGACCGACTTCGAGACCTGGGAGAACTACTTCAACAAGCACCAGGCCGAGGGCGAGGACGTTGCCCCGGACAAGAACGAACGACAGGCCGACGCGGCCAAGGACGTCATCGACAATGGTGAGCTGACCGCCGAGTTGACCGGGCCTAAGGCCATCAAGCCGGGCGAGAGCGCCGAGTTCGTGCTCAAGACGGATGCGAAGTCCGAGGTCTCCGGTCCCGTCGACGTCACCGTCGACCTGCCGGATGGCTATACCGCCGAGGCGGCCGCACAGTCCAAGGCCCAGTCGGCTACCGCCGGCGTCACCAAGGGCAAGGCTCCCGAGGTCAGCGCCGAAGCGGCCGCCAAGACGATCACTCTCGACTCGATTCCGGCGGGGGAGTCCGAGACTCCTGTGACCGTGACCGCGCCGAAGGACGCCTCCGGTGAAGTGACCGTCAAGGTCACCGTGCAGGCGAATGTCGAAGGTCCGTGGTGGGATGACAACCCTCTGCCGCTGGCTCACGAATTCGAAGCCACCGTTGCAGTCGGTGACGACGCAGATGCTTCGGCCGGTGATGACGGTTCGGCCGACGGCGGCAACGCCGACGGTGGTGCAGCTGATGGCGGCAGCGCCGATGGCGGAGACAACGCCGCCGGCGGATCGGACGGTTCGTCGAATGCCGGTGGCGGAGCCGACGGTGCGAATGCGTCTGCCGACGGTGGTTCGGCCGATGGTTCCGGGGCCGACGCGAACGGTTCGAAGGACGGCGGCGACCTGCCGCGCACCGGCTTCGAGACCTTCAACATCGTCGCTGCGGCTCTGGCTCTCATCGTCGCAGGCGGCACAGCGGTCACGATCGTCCGCCGCCGCAAGCTGAGCATCCAGAGCTGAGCCAGCAGTAGTCGATCACGTGGCGTAGCTGATGCTGAAAGGCGGGGCCGGAGAGTTCATCTCTCCGGCCCCGCCGCTGTTTCCAGGTGCGTGCTGAGGCTACTGGTGTGTAATGCCGTCGGAGTCGGCGTCTGAGATCTCAGCCTTGCCAGCTTCGCCAGCCTCGTCGGCCTTGGCATCGGCCTCGTCGGCTTTGGCGTCGGTGTCTGTGGTCTCGCTACCGGTAACGGTGGCCTCCGCCGCCGGAACAGGCGGGAAGCTGGCGCGGAAGGTCTCGAGGTGAGTGAGCACCGGGACGAGGAAGAGAATGCCGACGGCCGGCACCACGATGCCCGAATCATTGATGACGGTGCCGACTCCCAGCAGGATCGCCAGGCTGATCATCGCCGCACGCAGCAGCGGGATCCGTCGATAGGTGTCCTGGATTCCGTGCAGGCGGAAGCGCGCAGGATCGAGCGCCATCCAGAACACGCCGATGATGATGAGCGGCAGCACCAGAGTCATCCACGACTGCGTGAGGATGTCGATGTTCATCCCGATCTTGCGGGCCAGCACACTGAGCGCCTGACCGCTGATGATCGAGTCGAAGAACCGCCCGAAGTGCGTACGCTGGTCGGCCGGGCGCAGCCAGTCGAGAAACAGCACGGTGAGCATGACGAAACCGGCGATGCCCACCGTCAGGCCCAGACGTTTGAGCGAAAACCGGATGCTCGCCGCGGCCAGCACGAGGTAGGCCACTCCGATGATGAGAGTCGGCACGGATCCGAACTTAGTCCCCAGACCAGGTGCGGCGAGGATGACGCAGGACACGAGCACGGGAAGAGTGACGATGAGGACGCGATGCAGCGGCTTGGTCACCAGAGACGCAAACCCGGCGACCGCCAACAGCAGAGCACAGCAGTACAGCGCCAACGCCGAGTTCCCGATCCCATAGAACCGGGAAGCGATGAGCAGCGGCTCACCCAACAGGGTCGACATCTGCAGCTGGGACCCGGTGACGACGTCGTAGGCGAGCACCGCGACGGTCACCGTGGACACGAAGAGCACGGGCCCGAACTTGTGCCGCCGCCACGGGCCGAGCAGCGCCAGCACTCCAAGCAGCAGCGCCCACCCCGCCAGCGCACCGAGCATCGCGATGTCCGGGTTCGTCGCACGCTCCCACGGCACGGTATTGACTAGGTACGTCGAGATCGGCATCGCAGCGAACACGACACCGAGGCGGTACGCCCCGGAATGGACGAGCTCCCGGTGGTTCTTCCGCATGAACCACGCCAGCCCCAGCAGCCCGACCATGAGCACGGCGACGACGGGGAAGAACCACGTTGACAGATCGTTCTGCGTCTTCACCGCCACCTGCCGGTCGAGCACGGCCTGATAGCGCGCATGCCAATCGGATCCATGCGCCCCCGAAGTCATCGGCGCACCGGCCGCATTGTCCATCTCCTCGGCCCCGGACAGAGCCACGAGCGTCGGCGCCAGATCGGGCACCTGCACCAGGCCGGGCTGCCGCGTTGACGAGGATGTGAGCAGTCCTGCGGACTCGCCCGGCTCGACCATCATCGTCGCCTGCATCGACGATCCCTCATGCGCGCCGTCGGCAATCGAGGAGAACACTACGGGAACGCGACCCTCGCCGAGGCGGTTCGGCCGATCCGCACTCATCCACCCGGTCGATTCGAGGATGTCCCCGACCTGGGCATCGAGATTCTTCAGCGAGTAGCCGTCGGCGGCGGTATTGCCGAGGTCGACGAGGGTGAGCTGACCGTCCGCGGCCGAGTTCGCGACGTCCTTACCCAGGTCCGAGCCGACGGGCGACCAGTTCTCGACGTGGCCGGAGGGGGTGGCGGCGGCGATCGCGGCACCGTTGCCGAAGGCGCGGATATCGGGCACTGCCTCGGCCAGCGCCCCGAGGGATGCATCGTAGTTGTCACCGCGTGCCACCTGTGCGTACACGTCCCAGTCGGCGACCCAGCCGTCGAGGGGTGATGCCGGTTCGCGGCACTGATCGCGGGGTTCGTCGGCAGCTCGCCGTCCGGATCCGAGTCCCAGCCAGCCGTCGACCGGGCAGCTCGTCGCGCGCACGCTGCGCGGCGTGATCGTCCCGATCTGCCCGCCCTTCATCATCACCCACAGATTCGGTGTGGTGCGCGGATCGAGGTCCTCGAAGCTGAACCCGGAGACGTTGATCGATACGACCCCGGGTTTCGCCGAGGCGGCCCCACCGTCATCGTCTCCCGCGGCCGGGGCCGCCTGCCCGGCTTGGGGCAGGCCGAGGACGAAGAGGGCGATGGCCAGGATCCCGAGGAGAACCCGGACGGCGGGCGAGGTCACGGAGGTTCTCATCGGTGAGCCTCCTCGGCGTGTTCAGCACTGAGCGCCAGCAGGAAGGGCAGAAGAACCATGGCTCCGGTCGAGGGCACGGCGACACCCGAATCGGTGAGCACGAGCCCGACGCCGAGTCCGGTGGCGGCAGCGAGGAAGCCGAAGTGCAGGTCGGAATCCGCGAAGAGCTGGGGGAGTCGTCCCCGCCATTTGTTGACCAGGCGTCCGGTGCGGCTGCCGGCGTGGACGCGGGGGAAGTGGAGGAGGTAGCGGAGGAAGACGAGGATCGCGATGGCCGCGAGCGGGGTGACGATCGCCAGGGCCGGGTTGATCTGGATGATGTGGAGGTTCGCGCCGAGCTTGCGGCCGACGACCTGCAGGGCCTCACCGGTAACGATCTGGTCGAAGAACGTGCCGAAGTGCGAGCGTGCTCCGGCCGGGCGCAGCCAGTCGAGGAAGGCGATGCCGATGAGGATCGCCAACGATGCCACGCCGATCAGCGCAAGGCGGAGGAGAGTCAGACGGATCTTCGACAGCAGCGCGAGCAGGACCATGAGGCCGGCGAGGATGGCGATCGTGCCGCCGAACTTCGCACCCCAGGACGGGTTGCCGGAGACGAACACGGCGGCCAGTCCGACGACGATCGGCACGGCGAACACGGCTCGGCGATGGCCGCGCGCCCGCAGCCAGGAGACTGCGATGCCTAAGAAGATGAAGAGGCTGACGATGAAGATCGCTGCACCCTGATTGCCGAGGCCGTAGTAGCGGCCGCCGACGATCGGGTTGTAGCCGAGCAGCGAGTTCGCCTGCAAATGGGACCCGGTGGCCAGATCGGTGGCGAGGATGAGCAGGTTCGCCCCGGCCAAAGCGCCGACTCGGCCCCGCCAGGTCCGACCCCACGGTGGGATGAGAGCGAGGACGAACAGAACGGCGGCCGTGCCGACGACCGAGAGGAACAGACCGAGCCCGGGCTCAGCAGTCCGCGACCAAGGGACGAGCCCGGCGAGGAACGCTCCCATCGGCAGAGCCGCGATCGCCAGGGATGCCCAGCCGAGGAATCGGTGGACGTGGGGAGCCAGGGTGGCGCCGCCTCGGCGACCGAGGATGGAGCGGTTGAGCAGGATCGCGCACGCGATGAAGAGGACGTAGAAGATGACGTCGAGGGTGATGGAGAACGTCGAGAGGTTCTGGTGGATCGTCGTCGATTTCTGCGCCTCGGCGACGAGATCGTCGATGCGTTTCTGCGGATCATCATCGGTGGGGGTGGAATGGAAGCCGACGGCGCGCGGGGAATCGACGTCGAGGACATCGAGGATGCCCGGAGCCAGATCGGTGATCTGCAGCAGCCCCGGGGTGCGGGTCGTCGCCGAGGACAGGGACCCGGGTTCGAAGCCGGGACCTGCGGCGATGAACGCCCGCAGCTGCGGCAGACCGGAACTGTCTCCGAGGCCCGCGACGATGATCGTCGGATCGGCGGCCCCGTCCTTCGCGTTGTCGTCCATTTCCTGCAGACGCGCGCCGAGGCGGCGGTCGGCTTCGGCGACGCGGGTCTCCCGATCGAAGTTCGGCGGAACGGTATAGGAGTAGTTCGGGATCGGGTCGAACAGCCAGGAGCGGATGCCGACCGCACCGAGATCGACGACGCCGAGGCGGCAGTCCGTGGCCGTCGCATCCTCCGTGAAGTTCGTCACCACTCCGTTTTCGTCCGCGGCGGCATAGGCGGCGCCGGGACCTTCGGCCGCAACGCAGGGTTCGAGCAGGGCATCCTCATCGGCTGCGTCGGTGCCGGCGGGAACTGCCTTGCCGGCTTCGGCAACGGTGCGTGCGAGCATTCCATAGTCGACGGAGTACCCGGAGCCGACATTGGGCTCCTTGACCGCGTCGAAGCCCTCGATCCGCGCCGTCGTCGTCCCGGCTACGGATTCGTCGGCATGAGCTTCATCACGCTTCGCCGCGTCGTTCGCCGAGGCGGCCCCGGAGTCCGCGGAATCGTCGTCGACGTTCGTGGTGGGGGAGATCATGGTCGGGCAGCGGGCCGAGTCATCGGGGTCGGCATCCTCGGCGACGGGGGAGGGTCCGGCCTGCGCACGGGCGCCCGCGCCGAAGGACAGCCAACCGGAAGCCGGGCAGGTGGCCGAGCCGATCGTGCGCACGTTGAGGTTTGCGGCCGCGCCCTCGGAGAGCAGGCGATAGAGGTTCGGAGTGCGCTCGGGATCGATATCATCGATGGTCAGGCCCGGAATGCCGAAGACGACCGTCTGCCCGGCTGGGGCTCTGCTGGTGTCCGCGGACTGCGTCGAAGCGGGATCGGTCGGATCCTGCGCCGAAGGGGCGTTCACCTCGGCAGCTGAGTCGTCTGTCGACGTCGACGCTGAAGCGGTGCCGAGTCCGAGGCCTGCCATCAGGAGCCCGACCAGGAGACCCAGCATCAGGATTCTCAATGCGGGAAGTCGGAAGAGCAGGCTGGAGTGAGTCGGCACAGATCAATACTATCGGCTCAGGTTTCAGCTGGGCCTGAGACCGCTCTGGGCGTTTGCTCCCCAGGCCCGACGCCATGTATATTTGATTGTCGTTGTGTGTGCTTGTCGCACTCCCTTACATAGCCTCATGCGTTGCAGGCCCGTAGGTGAGGGGAATGCGTCGATAGGTTCACCCGATTGAAGACAACCAGCGCTCGAGACCCATTGAACTCACGACTCGATGAGGGCCCGGCGCTGCACTGAACAAGATACGAAAAGAAGGCTACTTTTGCGTACGTACACAGCTAAGCCCGGTGACATTGAGCACCAGTGGCACGTCATTGACGCCACTGACCAGGTGCTCGGTCGCCTTGCCGCGCAGGTTGCACGCCTCCTGCGCGGCAAGCACAAGACCACGTTCACTCCGAACGCCGACACCGGTGACTTCGTCATCATCATCAACGCCGACAAGGTCGCGCTGACAGGTGCGAAGCTCGAGAAGAAGCGCGCTTACCGTCACTCCGGTTACCCGGGTGGCCTCAAGAGCGTCAACTACGCCGAGCTCCTCGCCACCCACCCCGAGCGTGCAGTCGAAAAGGCTGTCGCCGGTATGGTCCCGAAGACTCGTCTCGGACGTGCCCAGATGCAGAAGCTGAAGGTCTATGCAGGTGCCGAGCACCCGCACGCCGCTCAGAATCCGCAGCCGTACGAACTCAGCCAGGTCGCGCAGTAAGCGCCTGAGCTCTAGACATACCGAGGAGAACCGTGGCTGATACCACCAACGCGACAGAAACTGTCGAAGAAGAGATCACCGAATACACTTCCGAGACTCCCGCATCCGCTGGCCTGGGCGAAAGCACCGCCGGTGGACGTGGACAGTCCCTGACCGCCCCCGGCAACGGAGTGGGCCGCCGCAAGCAGGCAATTGCTCGCGTGCGCCTCGTCCCCGGCACCGGCGAGTGGACCATCAACGGACGTACTCTCGAAGAGTACTTCCCGAACAAGCTGCACCAGCAGCTCGTCAACGAGCCCTTCACCCTGCTGGACCTGGGCGGACGTTTCGACGTCATCGTCCGGATCTCCGGCGGTGGACCCTCCGGCCAGGCCGGCGCCGTCCGCCTGGGCGTGGCTCGTTCGCTCAACCAGATCGACGCGGAATCCAACCGCGCCGAGCTGAAGAAGGCCGGATACCTCAGCCGCGATGCTCGCGTTCCTGAGCGCAAGAAGGCCGGTCTCAAGAAGGCCCGTAAGGCACCTCAGTTCTCGAAGCGCTGATCTCGCTGGCGAACCGACTGCGGCTGGTCTGCCACTGAGTCGCAGTCATCGACAGTTCAGCTTCATGAACATGAGAATGCAATGCGGTCCCGAACCAAGTTCGGGGCCGCATTTCTCATATCCGGACACATTTCGCACGGTCACTGACGTGGCCGTGGCAGCTGTGACCATGCCGCCACCACGATCACCGCGGTGGCGGCGGTCGTGGTCGGCCGCCTCGGCGAGGATGCCCAGGCGCTTCCAGCGGATCGACTAAGATCGACTCCGACATTGACGAAAGGATCCCCGCATGTCTCGACTCTTCGGCACCGACGGAGTGCGCGGACTGGCCAATCGCGACATCACGGCCAAACTCGCCCTCCAGCTCTCGGTCGCAGGTTCACGCGTGCTCGCTCGCGACTGGAAAGGCGAGAAGCGCCCCTTCGCCGTGGTCGGACGTGACACACGTGTCTCCGGCGAATTCCTCTCAGCCGCACTGAGCGCCGGCATCGCCTCCACCGGAGTCGACGTCCTCGACGCGGGAATGCTGCCGACCCCGGGCATCGCTCAGGTCGTCAAGGACACGGGTGCCGCCTTCGGCGTCGTCATCTCCGCCTCCCACAACCCCATGCCCGACAACGGGATCAAGTTCTTCGCCGCCGGCGGAACGAAGCTCGACGACGCTGTCGAAGACGAGATCCTCGAAATCTTCGACCAGGACTGGGACCGCCCCACCGGCTCGGCCGTCGGTCGCATCTCCCGCTACCCGGCCGCCGCCGATGAGTACACCGAACACCTCGTGCGCTGCGTCGATGCTGAGAACGTGCGCCCGCTGTCCGGACTCAAGGTCGTCGTCGACTGCGCCCACGGTGCCGCCTCCATCGTCGGACCCGCCGCACTGCGTCAGGCCGGTGCCGAAGTCATCGTCTCCGCCGCCGAACCCGACGGCTTCAACATCAACGACGGTGTCGGATCGACCCACCTCGAACCGCTGCAGCGCCTCGTCGTCGAAACCCAGTCCGACCTGGGCGTGGCATTCGACGGCGACGCCGACCGCTGCCTGGCCGTGGACTCCCTGGGACGCGTCGTCAACGGCGACCAGGTCATGGGCATCCTGGCCATCGGGCTCAAGGAGCTCGGCGAGCTGCGCGGGAACACCCTCGTCACAACCGTCATGTCGAACCTGGGGCTGACACAGGCGATGGAGAAGTACGGCATCAAGACCGTGCAGACCGCCGTCGGCGACCGCTACGTGCTCGAACGGATGATCGCCGACGGGTACGCGCTCGGCGGGGAGCAGTCCGGCCACGTGCTCATGCTCGACCACGGCACCACCGGTGACGGTGTGCAGACTGCCCTGCACCTGATGAAGCGCATGGCCGACGCCAAGCGCACCCTGGCCGACCTCGCCGCGGAGATCCCACAGCTGCCGCAGGCACTCGTCAACGTCAAGGGCGTCGACAAGAACAACGTCGATCATCCGCAGGTCGCCGCCGAGGTGGCCGCCGTCGAGGCCGAGCTCGCCGACACTGGCCGTGTGCTGCTGCGCGCCTCGGGCACTGAGCCGCTCATCCGCGTCATGGTCGAGGCCGCCACCGAGGATGCCGCCACCGCCCAGGCCGAACGCCTGGCCGCGTCGGTCAAGGAGCACCTCGCGCTGTAACGTCTCTCCGGTCTCAGTCAACGCGAAACGCGAAAAAGTCGTCACTAGTGACGACTTTTTCGCGTTTCGCGTTGATTGAGCCTGTGGAACTGAGTCGGCCGTTATCCACAGGCCCGGTAGTGACCGTTGTGGTCGGCCACCCAGCTCCGGAATGCTTGAGGGATGTTCGCGTGTCTGACTTCCGCAGAACTCAGCGCGGCCGGATTGAGTTCCCACCAGCTGCGAATAGCTGAGCGTTGCTGCCTGAGAAGAGTCCGACGGGGCGTCTACGTTGTGACATCGGTCTGCGCCGAACCGACACATCGATTCATCGCCGCTGTTGGTGCAGGGCCGGGGACGACTCTGCCGTGTGAATCGGCAGGGACTATGAAGCGCGATGAGGATCTGCGCATCCTCGTACGATCCTATGTCGATGATTGTCCCGAAGGAGCAGCGTTCTCTCACCGCAGCGCCCTGATCATTCACGGCTTGCCGATCCCGTATTTCGAGAACGGTGCACCTCTTTGCGCAGAGTTCGTCCATCCGGAGGTCGGAGTGCGGCGTTCATTCGTCCACATCAGGAAGAGGCCGCTCGAGGGAAGCACTGAGGTCGTCAACGACTTTCGAGTCACCACCTTGCCTCAGACACTTCTGGACGTCGCCCGGGACTACCCACTGGCGTTCTCCGTCGCAGCTGTGGACGCAGCGCTTCGTAGAAATCTCATCTCGGTTCGAGAATTCGCAGACTACTGTGCTCACAATCCGGTGAGAACGCGGCAAGGTCGCATTGATGCAGTCATCGCGAATGCTGACGCGCGACGGGAATCCGTGGCCGAATCGATCACTGCAGTCCGATTCGTCGAATACTCGATTGCGGGTTTCGAGCCGCAGGTAGTCATTCGAGATGAGAGAGGGGATTTCGTCGCGCGGACCGACTTCGCCAATCCGAAGGCGCGGGTCGTCGCTGAATTCGACGGGGCCGGGAAGTACTACCTCGACGGTGCCGACCCGAAACGTGCCTTCGAGCTTGAGCGTCGCAGGGAGTATTCCCTGCGCAATCTTGGCATTCAGGTCTTCAGGATCACTTGGAGGGACCTTTTCAGAGGCGACCTCTTCCTGCGGATCAAGGACAGCGTCAAACGACGCAGCGGATGAACGGTCTCAGGCGGGAAACCTGCGGACCTCCGTGGGGTGGTGACGAGCCTGAGAGCAGAGCTGCGGGGGGAGGGAAGTGATGGTGCTCAGTCAGTCGATGTGCAGCAGGCCTCCGCCAGGCAACGCGAAGCTCGGAAAAGTTGTCACTGGCGACGACTCTTTCGCGTTTCGCGTTGACTTAGGGGCGGGCCGGGCGGAAGAAACATCCGGAGCAGCTTCGGCAACCGATCGGCATCACGCAAACCCCGTTGAGAGCGCAGACGTAAGTGCGATGTAAGCGTCGTTTGGGAGCATCGAGGCATCCGACGGCGGATCAGAGTCGACTGTCGTCGGATGAGAACCTCATCTCTTCCAACGATCGGAGATTCATGACTCTGCAATCACACACGGTCCTCACCGAAGTCAGGAGTGAGGACTCCGTCGATCCTGCTGTGCGCCTTGCGGCGATGGTCGGTTCGACCGTGATCCATCTGCCGGGCGATTCGGGCTATGACGAGGCGCGGACGCTGTGGAACACAGCGGTCGATCTGCGTCCCGCCGCAGTTGCCGAACCGACTACCGCTGCCGAAGTGTCGGCTGTGGTCACGGCCTCCAGCCAGCTCGGATACCAGGTCGCACCGGTGAGCACCGGCCACAACGCCGGCCCGCTCGTCCAGCACGACCTCGCTTCGACCGTCCTGGTCAAGCTTGATGCCATGAACGGGATCGAGATCAACCCCTTGACCGCCATGGCACGAGTTCAGGGCGGTGCCCTGTGGGGTGATGTCACCGAAGCGGCCGGTCGGCACGGACTGGCCTGCCTGCACGGATCGTCGCCCGACGTCGGCGTGGGCGGGTACCTCCTGGGTGGAGGCATCTTCCTCTACGCGCGCCGGTTGGGCATGGCCACCAGCGGCCTCACCGCTGTCGAAATCGTCCTCGCCGACGGCGAACTCATCCGCGCCGACCACACTCAGCACCAGTCGCTGTTCTGGGCATTGCGTGGGGGTGGCGGCAATTTCGGCATTGTCACTGCTTTCGAATTCTCGCTCTACCCACTGGAGACCGTGCACGCGGGAATGATGGTCTGGGACATCGACGACGCTGACCAGGTGCTGCGGGCCTGGGCAGAATGGGCTCCGACCGCGCCGCACGAGATCACGACGTCGATGCGCATCCTCAACCTTCCGGACGCACCGGGCATACCCGAATCGGTGGCTGGCCGTCCCGTCGTCTGCATGGACGGGGCTGTCTTGGCCGATAAGAAGCGTGCGCGAAGGGTGCTGGCACCCCTGCGCGAACTGTCCCCACGGACTGACACCTTCGCCCAAGTGCCGCCGAGTTCGATCACTCGGCTCCACATGGACCCGGAAGGGCCGACACCGGTCACCGGGGACACTGCACTGCTGGGACGCCTGACGGACGAGGCCATCGATGCGTTCCTCAGCCAGGTCGGTGCCGGAACGGAGAATTCTCTGCTCTCTGCCGAACTGCGTCAGCTCGGCGGTGCTCTGGCCAGGAAGCACCCCGACGGAGGTGCGCTCAGCCGGATGGATGGGAGCTTCCTGCTGTTCGGAGCGGCGATTGCCGACACACCTGAGAACGAAGCCCGGGGCAAGAAGGATGCGAACGACCTGGTCCGGGCCATGTCGCCGTGGAGCACCGGGCGTCAGTATCTCAACTTCGCCGAGGAGCCCGTCGACGTCGGAGACAACTATGGCGCTCGCGAGTGGCTGACGCTGACCCGGGTCAAGAGCGCATACGATCCGGAGAATGTGTTCGCTGCGAACCATCCTGTGCCGCCTGCTTAGCCCGGAGCCCCGTACCGTCACCCGGTCCGCTATGGACCGGGGACGGTGTCGGGAAGTCGATGCGACGATAGAAGGACTGGGCTTCCTGCCGGTGGCGGAGAGCGGAGGAGGTGTCTCCCATCTGCTCTTCCGCCTCGGCGAGGCGTGCGGCGGCTTTTCCTGCGAACAGCCAGCAGCCGGACCAACGGGCGAGCTCGAGACCCGCTCGCGAGTGCACGATCGCAGTCTTCGGTCGGCCCCACAGAAGCTGTGCCTTCGCCATCGATGCATGGGCGCTGGCCGCCAGCGGGAAGCGCATGTCCTCGTGGGCGAACCGGAGCACGGTCCGGTACCAATCGAAGCATTCGGCATCGCCGTTATCACGCATCGAACAAGCGATATCGAGCAGGATCGGGCCCACATCGGCTTCGACGGCGTCGTGTCGAGCCATGTTCCAGGCAGTGAGGGCTCCGGTGACGGCGTCGTGATGCCGACCGGTCCGCCGGTCGATCTGGCTGCGAGTGCGCCACCACATGACCTGCCGTGCCTTGGGGCCAGTCGGTTCGCCGGCCGCCGCCAGTGCGTCCTCGGCTCGGCGCAGGCGCGACATGTGAGTGAGGACGAGGGCACGGATGATGTGGAGCGTCGCATCGGTGCCCGTCGTCCGCTGGTCGAGTCGCGACGCCTCACCGAGGAGTCGCAGGGCACGGCGCAGGTCTCCTGTCAGCGCCATGACCGCCACCATGTCGCGGAGCAGGATCGCACACAGGTTCTCGTGTCCCAGTCCGGAGTGAAGTGCTTCCAAACGCTCCAACAGCGACAGTGCTTCACTGTGACGGCCCTTTGCCATGAGGATATAGGCGAGCTCACGGCGCAGAACCGATCCGCGCATCGTCGGATCCGCCTCATCCTCGGTACCGGGGGTGAGATCACCGGCGGGGTCGATGACTGCGAGGTTGGACCGGATCTCCTCTTCGCGATTGTGGACGAGCATTCGCTGGGTGTGGAGCAGGTCCGGACTCGGATCGAGTCCCAGTTCCTCGAGGGAGCGGTGCACCTCGTCGAATGCTCCGGGCAGTTCTGTCTCCTGACCCGTCTGCTGCAGGGCCGAGACTCTGAGGAACTGAGCGTGCTCGTTCTCCGGGTGCTCATGCGTCAGGCGAGTGAGCAGCTTCAGGGCAGTGTTCCCTTCGCCGAACTCCAAATGGAACTCGGCGCATCTTTCCCGAATCCGGGTGTGCAGGTCGCGGAGTTCGGACTGCCAGTCCGCCGTGCCCGGCAGGTCGACGTCGGGAAACGGTTCTCCGCCCCATTGATCCGCGGCCGCCTCGAGGCACCGCAGTGTTTCGAGGTCATGGTCGGGCATATCGTCGCCGAGGGCGGTTCGGGCACTGTGTTCGAAGCGCCACGCATCGACGGAGTGCTGGCTGAGATCGAGCCTGTAGCCGTTCGGAGAGCTGAGCAGAATGCCGTTTCCCAGCTGTTTGCGCAGACGGTGGATCTGGACGTGCATGCGAGTGGCGACACGTTCGGACCACTCACCCGGCCACAGTGCTTCGACGATGAGCGATGCGGGCGTCCAGGCGCGGAGCCGTAGAACCAACAGAGACAGCAGGGCTCGCTGAGTGCGTCCCTGTACTCCGCGGGCCACACCATCATGGAGAATCTCCACGCGCCCCATTACACGCAATTCCATCGGGACATCGTAGAGTCTCGCTGAATCAAGCGGAATACCTCGACGAACCTCACGAACTTTCAGGCTGCTCGCGGCCACGATAGACCAGGCAGCAACGGCGGTCACCGCTCATGTCACGCGAAACTCAGAAAAGTCGCCGCCAGTGACGACTTTTTCGAGTTTCGCGTTGACTGAGGGGGAGCGAGTCCGTCAGCTCGAGGCGAACTGGGTGGCGTAGAGCTCGGCGTAGCGGCCGCCGCTGCCCACTAGCTCCTCGTGGGTGCCCTTCTCGACGATGCGACCGGCCTCGACGACGAGAATCGTGTCGGCCTGCCGGATCGTCGACAGGCGGTGTGCGATGACCAGAGCTGTCCGTCCGTGCATCGCCTGGGCCAGAGCCCGCTGGATCGCAGCCTCATTCGTCGAATCCAACGCCGAGGTGGCTTCATCGAGCACGACGATCTCCGGAGACGCCAGCAGCATCCGAGCAATGGTCAGCCGCTGACGCTCGCCACCGGAGAGTCGGTACCCGCGCTCGCCGACGACCGTGTCCAGGCCATCGGGCAGAGCGTCGATGACTCCGGTCAGCTGCGCCCGGTCGATCGCGTCGAGCATCTGCTCCTCTGTGGCATCGGGGCTGACGAGCTGGAGGTTGGCGCGAATCGATTCGTGGAAGACATGACCGTCCTGGGTGACGACGCCGACGGCCTCGCGCAGATCGGCGAATGACAGGTCTCTGACATCAACTCCGCCGATGGTGATCTTGCCGCCCGTGACGTCGTAGAGCCGCGGCAGAAGTGAGGCGATCGTCGACTTTCCGGCACCCGAGGAGCCGACGAGGGCGACGGTGTGCCCGGCGGGAATCGTGAAGCTCAGGTCATGGAGAACCTGATCGCCGCCGCGAGAGTCGAGCATGGAGACGTCCTCGAGACTGGCCAGGCTGACCTGCGAGGCACTGGGGTAGGCGAAGTCGACGTGATCGAACTTCACGTCCAGCCCACCGGCGGGCAGAGCTTTCGGCTGCGAGGGCTCCTTGAAATAGGGCACAAGATCGAGGATCTCGAAGACGCGCTGGAACGACACGACCGCGCTCTGGATGTCCAGGCGTGCGTTGGCGAGCATCGTCAGCGGTGTGTAGAGGCGGGTCAGCAGCAGCGCCAGGGTCACGACCTGACCGGCGTTGAGGTTGCCGAGCACCGCTTGTGCACCACCGACGCCGTAGACCAGCGCCAGCGCCAGGGCAGAAACCAGAGTCAGCGAGGAGACGAACGTCGACTGCAGCATCGCGACCTTGACCCCGATATCGCGGACCTGACCGGCGCGGTCGGCGAACTCCTCGTTCTCCTTGCGGGGATTTCCGAAGAGCTTGATCAGCGTGGCACCGGCTGCGGAGAACCGCTCGGTCATCCTCGTCGACATGTCGGCAGAGTTGTTCGCGGCCTCGAACTGCAGGGACGCGAGTCTTCCGCTGAGCATGCGAGTGGGGACGATGAACAGCGGCAGCAGGAGAATCGACATCACTGTCACCTGCCAGGAGATCGTGACCATGACGCCGACGGTCAGAGCCAGAGAGACGAAGTTAGACACGATCCCCGACAGCGTGTTCGAGAATGCCCGCTGTGCACCGATGACATCCGTGTTCAGGCGGGAGACCAGAGCGCCGGTGCGCGTGCGATTGAAGAACGCGATCGGCATCGACTGCACATGGTCGTAGACGGCTGTGCGCAGATCGAAGATGAGCCCCTCGCCGATCCGTGAGGACAGGTACCGGTTCGTGATCGAGATGGCCGCATCGGCAATGGCCAGCCCGCCGATGGCCACGGCCAGCCACACCACGGTGGAGACGGGGCCGCCGCCGGTGATCGCGTTGACGACGTCGCCGGCGAGCACCGGGTTGAGCACGCCGATGACGGCGGTGAGCACGGAGAGGATGAGGAAGACGATGAGCTTGCGCTTGTGCCTGCTGGCGTATCCGGCGATCCTCTTATAGATGCCCGGCTGGATGGTCGTCTGCGGGGTCTTCTTGTTCTTGACCGTCGAATACATCAGACGATGCGCGGAGGGCATGCTCATAACGGGGTCCCTTTCTGCTGCCGAATCGACCGCTCGGGCGCGAGCCGCATCCACGTGGATGCGAAGGCCATATCCGAGCGGACGCGCAAGTCGCAGCCGCACAGATGAGGCGCATCCGCACAGATGCGCCAGGGCTCTCGCCGATGCAGGGATCGCCCGCATCCGGTCGCCGTCGAGGGCAGGTCGCCCTCCGTCGGTGAGATCTTCGTGCACACGGTGCAACCGTGCCGACGGCGAAACTATTTCCTCACCGCGCGGCGATCCCTGTCACAGACCCCAAAATGGGCCCAACCAGCGCCCCGGAATCACAGCTTCCGCAGCTGCACCTTCCGGATGGTGTGATCAGAGGATTTGTGGAGCACGAGGTCGGCCCGGCCGCGGCTGGGCTGGACGTTCTCGCGCAGGTTCGGGAAGTTGATGGAGTCCCAGATCTCCGTGGCCAGGGTGATCGCCTCGTCATCGTCGAGCTGCGAGTAGCGGTGGAAGTACGAGTCCTCGTCCTGGAACGCACCGTGCTTGAGTTTGAGGAACCGCGAGATGTACCACTGGCGGATATCGCGTGAGCGCGCATCGACGTAGACGGAGAAGTCGAAGTAGTCGCTGATGGCCAAGCCCACGGTTCCGTCCTGACGGGGACGGGCGGGTTGGAGGACGTTGAGGCCTTCGACGATGAGGACATCGGGGGAGCGCACAACCACCTCGGCGCCGGGAACGATGTCATAGGTGTGGTGCGAATACACGGGCGCGCGGACCTCGGGGGCCCCGGATTTCACGGCGGAGATGAACTTGAGCAGCTTGCGCCGGTCGTAGGACTCGGGGAATCCCTTCCGGCCGTTGAGGCGGCGACGGTCGAGTTCGGCATTGGGGTAGAGGAACCCGTCGGTGGTGATGAGCTCGACGCGCGGAGTATCGGGCCAACGGGCGAGCAGCTCGCGCAGCACACGCGCCGTCGTCGACTTGCCCACGGCCACCGATCCGGCGACGCCGATGACAAACGGTGTGCGCTTGGCATCCTGCGGTTCCAGCCCGCGATCGTGGAGGGGAGAGAAGAACTCCCTGGTCAGATCGTGTTTCGCCCGCCGAGCCGAGACGTAGAGGTTGAGCAGCCGTGAAAGTGGCAGATAGACCTGGGAGACCTCGTCGAGGTTGATCCGATCGCCGAGCCCGCGCAGCCGTTCGATATCGCGCTGCTTCAGCGGCAGGGGAGTGGCCTGGGCGAGAGTGCCCCACACGTCCCGGTCGAACTCCCAGAACGGAGACGTCGTGTCCGGTTCGCTGCGCCGGGCGGTATTGAGGCCGGCAAGTTTGCGCGCACGGTCCAATTGAGGGTCGACATGGCTCATTCCCCCATTGTGTCATGCGTCATGTCCGCCGCCCGCCCCAGGTCGGGCAACGCTCTCACCCTCGCCGAGGCGGCCCCACCGCCCCGCGTGCGCGTGCAGTTCGTCACGTTGACCCGATCGTGACTCGCCGAAATACACGAGATGGGCTGGGAGCACGTAAAATCTCCCTCATGTGTGGAATCGTTGGCTATGTATCCAAGGCCCCCGTTGACAATGCCGACCACTCGGCGCTCGATGTCGTGCTCGGCGGCCTGAAGAGGCTCGAGTACCGCGGCTACGACTCGGCCGGCGTCGCGCTCGTGACGCCCGACGGTCAGCTCGCCTCGGCGAAGAAGGCCGGAAAGTTCTCCGCCCTGACCGAGGAGATCGAGGCCAACCCGCTGCCCGCTGCGCAGACCGGAATCGGACATACCCGCTGGGCCACCCACGGTGGACCCACCGACGTCAACGCTCACCCGCACCTGGCCGACGGCGGCAAGCTCGCACTCATCCACAACGGGATCATCGAGAACTTCGCCTACCTGAAGAAGGACCTCGTCGCCGAGGGCGTCGAGTTCCTCTCTGAGACCGACACCGAGGTGGCCGCCGCCCAGCTGGCGAAGAACTATAAGGAAACCGGCGACCTCACCGCCGCGATGCGCAAGACCGCCGATCAGCTCGAAGGCGCATTCACTCTGCTCGCCGTCCACGCCGATGCTCCCGGTCAGGTCGTCGCCGCCCGCCGGAACTCGCCGCTGGTCATCGGCCTCGGCGAAGGCGAGAACTTCCTCGGCTCCGACGTCGCCGCATTCATCGACTACACCCGCACAGCCGTCGAGATCGGCCAGGACGAGGTCGTGACGATCACGCCGGACGAGGTCACGATCACGGATACGCAGGGCAACCTCGTCGAGGGCGAGCAGTTCGAGGTCGACTGGGACACCGCCTCGGCGGAGAAGGGCGGCTTCGCGTCCTTCATGGACAAGGAGATCCACGATCAGCCGCAGGCCGTGGCCGATACCCTGCTCGGCCGCCTCGACACCGAGGGCCGCCTGACGCTGGACGAGATGCACATCGATGAGAACGTGCTCAAGTCCGTGGACAAGATCGTCGTCATCGCCTGCGGCACCGCAGCGTACGCCGGTCAGGTCGCGAAGTACGCGATCGAGCACTGGTGCCGCATCCCCACCGAGGTGGAGCTGGCCCACGAATTCCGCTACCGGGATCCGGTGGTCACGGAGAAGACGCTCGTCGTGGCGATCTCGCAGTCCGGCGAGACCATGGACACGATCATGGCCGTGCGCCACGCACGTCAGCAGGGTGCGAAGGTCATCGCGATCTGCAACACCTTCGGCTCGACGATTCCACGCGAATCCGATGCCGCGCTGTATACGCATGCCGGCCCGGAGATCGCCGTGGCCTCGACGAAGGCGTTCCTGTCGCAGGTCGTCGCCTGCTACCTGCTCGGCCTCTACCTCGCTCAGCTACGGGGGAATAAGTTCCGCGATGAGATCGCGACGATCCTCGCCGAGCTGCAGACCATCCCAGAGAAGATCCAGCACATCCTCGACGAGACGAAGTCGCAGGTCCTGGCCCTGGCCGACCGCAACCAGGACGTCGGTTCGGTGCTGTTCCTCGGCCGTCACGTCGGCTACCCGGTGGCGATGGAAGGTGCGCTCAAGCTCAAGGAGCTCGCGTACATCCACGCCGAGGGCTTCGCCGCCGGTGAGCTTAAGCACGGACCGATCGCGCTCATCGACGAAGGCCAGCTCGTCATCATCGTTGTGCCGTCCAAGCGCGGCCGGGATTCGCTGCACGCGAAGGTCATCTCGAACATCCAGGAAGTCCGCGCCCGCGGTGCGAACACCGTCGTCATCGCCGAGGAAGGCGACGAAGAGGTCGATCAGTTCGCCTCCGAGGTCATCTTCGTCCCCGAGACGACGACGCTCATGGCGCCGCTGCTGACGACCGTTCCGCTGCAGATCTTCGCGATGGAGCTGGCCACGGCCAAGGGCCTCGACGTCGACCAGCCGCGCAACCTCGCGAAGTCGGTCACGGTCGAGTAAGGACGCGAGCATGGCGATCTTGGGAATCGGCACCGATATTGCCGACGTGCCGCGCTTCGCCGAGCACATCGAGCGGGTGCCTGAACTCCTCGACCGTCTGCTCACCCCGGGTGAGCAGCTCAAACGCAACGGCAAACGCCGGACGGACGCCTCCTTGGCGGCGCGGTTCTCCGCGAAGGAGGCGCTGAAGAAGGCGATCGGCTTTCCCGGATGGCTGCCCTGGCAGTCCGCCGAGGTGGTTCCTGCGAGGTCCGGTGCGCCGAGTTTCCGTCTGCGCGGGCTCGTCCTCGAACACTTCCGTGCCATCGGCGGGACGAACATCCATCTGTCGATCACCCACGATGCGCACCTGACGATGACGTTCGTCATCGCCGAGGGAGAGGGGCCTTCGCTGAGTCCCGGCATCGAGGGAGCCGCCGAGCACTTCACCCACTCGATGTACGGCAAGGGTGCGCGCCTGGGAGAGATGCCGGAACGGTAGTACAGCAGCCCGGGGTCTACTCAGCGCAGCGAGAGTCGCATCAGAAGCGAATCTCCATGGACGGAGTCAGGCTCCCGCTCACCGGTGGATTCGAACCCCAACTTGCCGAACACGTTGAACGAAGCGGTGTTCCACTCGCGGACAGTGGAGGCCAGGTGCCGATAGCCGATGATCTCTGCCCGGTCGACGACCGCATGTGAGGCTTCGGTGCCGAACCCCTGCCCCCAGAACTCCTGCAGGAACTCGAACGCCAGCTCAGGCTCGTCGGGCTGACCCACACTGTTCTCCACGAGCCCGCAATAGCCCATTGGAATCTCGGTCAGCTCCTGTTCGACGACGAGTAGTCCCGGCTCCGGAATCGAATCGTAGGTGCGAATCCGCTCCTCGAGATCCACTACTGTGGGATGGCCGTCCGCGGAGATGTGCCGCCGTGCGGGAACGCGTTCGTCACGCTCCTCCCACAGCCGGTGGTGGAAGGTCGCGTCACCAATCCGCCAGGGACGCAGTCTCAGTCGCGCAGTGCGGATTTCGACGTCGTGGACCATGTCCGCCAGTATGCCGTACTGGTCGCTGAGACAACGGATGTCGAGTTCCCACGACAGCCACCTCGGTGGAAGAACCGACGTCCCAAACAACAGGCTCGGTAATAGACTCAAGGCATGAGTTCACTTCCCAATGACGCCGCCACCGCAACCGCCGACACCCACACGATCCCGGCCCTCACTGAGACGGCCGACACCGTGCACCTGCCCACCGCCGATGACGCGAACGACATCGCACCCGGCCTTGTCACCCTGCGCCGAGCGCTGCACGAGAACGTCGAGGTCGGACTCGACCTGCCGGTGACGCAGAAGCTCGTCCTCGAAGCCATCGAAGGCCTCGACGTCGAGGTCACCACAGGGGAGGGGCTGTCGTCGATCGTCGTCGTCCTGCGCGGCGGAGCCCGGAAGACCGACTCGACCGGGGTCGTACCCGCCGTCCTCCTGCGCGGGGACATGGACGGACTGCCCGTCACCGAGGCGACCGGATTCGACTTCGCGGCCACCTCGGGGAGGATGCACGCTTGCGGCCACGACCTGCACACCGCCGGGCTCGTCGGAGCCCTCAAACTCCTCCACCGCGATCGAGACTCCCTGCCCGGCGACGTCGTGTTCATGTTCCAGCCCGGCGAAGAAGGCTTTGACGGGGCCGGGAAGATGATCGACGAAGGCGTCCTCGACGCAGCAGGTCCCCGCGTCAAGGCCGCCTTCGGCATCCACGTCTCCGCCGACGCCGACCTCGGCGTCGCGAGCTCCCGCCCCGGCCCGTACATGGCGGCGTTCTCGAAGATGACGATCACCGTGAACGGCAAAGGTACGCACGCCTCCCGTCCGGCCACCGGCAAGGACCCCATCCAGGTCGGCGCCATGCTCGTGGGCCAGCTGCAGGAATACGTCACCCGCCGCTTCGACATCTTCGACCCGCTCGTCGTCACTGTCGGCCAGTTCAACGGCGGCACCGCTCCCAACGTCGTCCCCGACCTCGCGACCTTGGTCGTCAGTGTGCGCACGTTCTCCGAAACAGTGACATCCCGCGCCGAGGCGGAGCTCCCTCAGCTCGTCCGTGACCTCGTCGCCGCCCACGGTCTGACCGCCGACGTCGAGTACGAACAGATCCTTCCCCCGACGATCAACAACGACGCCGAAGCCGAGTTCTTCCTCTCCACCTTCACCGACCTCTTCGGCGAGGAGAGGACCGTGCGCAGGGCGAATCCGCTGCCCGGGTCCGAGGACTTCTCCCGCGTACTCGATGCCGTGCCCGGAGCCTATGGACACTTCGGAGTCGCCCTGCCGAACCTGCCGGTCGAGGAACGCGAAGCCAACCATTCCCCGCGCGCTCGCCACAGCGACGACGGGCTGGCCGATCAGGCCCTGTTCCTCGCGCATCTGGCCGGGCGCCGTCTGGCGCAGTTGGCCGAGGACTGAAACGTCCGGCTCTGGCACGTGTGCGTGAGAAGGCATACGGTGCAATGAGGAATCGAATCATGACAATGTGCAGGAGCAGTCGATGAGTGTGTTCGCCTACCCGAGCGAGACCATCAGGGAGGCCGAAAAGCCGCTGCTCGAGGCCGGCATTCCGCTCATGGCCCGCGCGGCCCGAGCCCTGGCGAACAGCGCGGCCGCCATCTTGAAGTCCGACCACGGACAGGTCAGCGGTACTCGTGTGTGCGTCCTCGCGGGACCAGGAAACAACGCCGGAGACGCCCTCTTCGCCGCGGCGACCTTGGGCAGGCGCGGAGCCGCCGTCACGGTCATCACCCTCTTCGATCGCACTCACGACGAGGGGCTGGCCGCGGCACGGAGTGCAGGCGCACAGGTCGTCACATTCACGACGGCGCAGGCCGAATCTGCGCGTGCCGACGCCTTGAGCGAACTCTCTCGCGCGGACCTCGTCCTCGACGGGATCCTCGGCACCGGCGGCCGGCGCGGACTGCCCGAGCACATCTCCACACTCATCGCCGACTGGGCCCCTCACCGCACCGGCCGCCTCATCGCCGTCGACGTCCCCTCCGACCTCGACCCGAACCACGCCGGTGCTGGGAAGCGACTCCACGCCGACCGCGCTGTGACCTTCGGCGGGCTCAAGACCGAACTCATCGATCCCCGCGTGGACGAGTTCATCGGCACCATCGACGTCATTGATATCGGGCTCGGTCTCGACCCCGGCCTGGCCACTGCAGAACTGCTCGATTCCGGTGACCTCGTCACAGGATTCCCGCGCCCCGATGAGACCGCGCACAAATACTCTCGTGGTGTCACCGGGGTCCTCGCCGGCTCCGAGGAGTACCCGGGCGCTGGGGTGCTCACCACCACTTCGGCGGTGAACACCGGAGCCGGAATGGTCCGCTATCTCGGATCCCCGCTCGTCGCCGAATTCGTCCTCGGCCTCCACCCCGAGGTGGTCAGTGCGTCGGGACGCATCGACGCCGTCGTCTTCGGCCCAGGCGACCCCGAACCAGAATTCGTGCAAGGTGTCGCCGACGCCCTGACCGGAAACCACACCCCGATCGTCGTCGACGCCGGCGGCCTCGACATGATCGCCCGGGCCGAATCGATGGCCGGCACCTGGCTGGCTGACCGACCGCTCATCATCACCCCGCATGCCGCGGAGCTGGCGCGGCTGCTCAGCCGCCTCCTCGGCGAGATCATCACCGCAAATCGGATCGGGGCGAACCCGATCCGGTGGGCGCAGCGGGCCGCGGAGCTGACCGGCGCGATCGTTCTGCTCAAGGGCCACCACACGGTCATCGCCGCACCCGACGGGCACGTCGTCCTGCCCGAGCCGGGGCCGGGCAGCCTCGCCACGGCCGGGTCCGGAGACGTGCTCGCCGGGATCCTCGGCACACTCGCCGCGATCACCGCCGCCCACGGCCGCTACGACAGCGACGACCGGACGCGTCCACCGCGCGAGTGGGCACGCCTCGCCGGACTCGGAGTGCTGCTGCACAACGAGGCCGGCCGGCGCGCGGTGACCGCGTCCGGTTTCGCCGACGCCCTCGCCGAGGTGGTCAGCGAACTCATCCACGGTGTGGACTGACTTTGGTCACTCGCTGATGCCGGCGGCCTTTCGTGGACGCATGGTCAACATGGCGGCCACGCCGACGACCACAGCAACCAGATGCACGAGACGGCTGACGAGAATCACCGCACCGGGGCCATCGAGAGCGCCGAAGTAGGCGTCGAAATCGGCGCCATCGAACAGCCACATGGCGGGTTCGACGAGCAGAGACGCCGTCCCGACCACGCCCAGTCCGACGATGAGGAAGAGCCGTGCCCACTCCCTGCCGCGTGCGAACTGAACGATGAAAAGGGCAACGACGGCATAGACCGCCAGGCGGATGCTCACCGCCCCGGCATTGTCCGCGAGGGCGTCGAACGGCCACAGGTGAGCAGCCATTTCGACGATTCCGGCCGCCAGCGCCGTGAATAGCGCCATGACCGCCAGGCGTCTGCGCGTCCAGGCATCCTGCTGCTCGTCTCCGTCTGTCTGCCCGAAAGATGGTTCTATCTGTCGACTGGTTCGTTCCATTTATCTGTCCTCCTCTTCGGTGAGTCCCATACGACCAGGGCAGTTATCCCGGGGTCATCACCGTGAGGTAGTGAATCTCAGCGCGACAGGTAGTCCCTGCGGGGGATGCCGAGGGACTGTGGGACGCGACAAACAGAAGGACTACGGAACTTGACGAACAGACAGAACGGGACCGAGCCTCAGTGGATGAGGATCTGCGTCTTCGTCGATCCCTCCCACTTCATCGCCTTGACGAGACTGGACTCGTACATCGACACGCAGCCGGCGGTCTTCATTGACTCCGTATTCGCATGCAGGAAGATCGCCGATCCCTTGCCCGGTGTGCGCGCCTCGTTGTAGCCGATGACCTGCGCATACTTATACGGCTTCGGCTGATAGAGCGATTCGCCCTCGAACCCTTCTGACTTCAGCTGCATCGTGTTGTAGCCCTCGGCCTTCGTCGCGTCGCCGTCGACCCAGACGTGGTCGCGGGTGACCTTCGTCCACGGTTTGCCCAGCCCTGGATTCGACGAGGTGCCGAAGCCGTCGCGCATCCAGAACACGCCCTTCGGAGTCTTCCCGTCGCCTTCCTTCTTGCTCGATGTCGTTCCGTTGTAGCCGAGGCGGGCCTTATACGGGCCGCTGTCGCGAACGTACCGGTCGCCGGACTTCTCGCACAGGTAGATATCGGCGGTGATCGTCGACCGCTGCTTGACCTCGAAGGCCTTCGCCGCCGTGACTGACGAGTTCGCCTCGACTCCCGTGCAGTACTTCGCGGCCGCTTCGGCCGGACTGGTCTGACCGACGACGGTGAGGACCGCGGCGAACAGGCTAGTCGTGATCACCATCGCGAGGGTGCGGGCTGTCGTGGTGTGCATGATGTCTCCTTCTTCATCGAATGGCTCAACGAGCCGAACTTCGCCGAACGGGTCGTCGGCTGCACCTGCGACGTCGGCGCCAGCTGCCCCGACGGTCGCGGGGGATCAGCGTAACGAAGGTGCTGACCGGGGACGGAGCATTCTCACGATGAAGATCCGAACCGTGCGCAGCCGTTGCGGGATCGGCCTCTTCCGGCTCCGACAGCAGGTCCCGATACTGCTGGCCGACAGGGGTCGGCGGTAGTCTTATCCAGTGACATCTTTCGACATCCCCGAGGCTCTCGTACGGGCCGAGATCGACGAGGCGGCCCTGTGCGACAACGCCGCCGTCCTTGCCGATCGCCTCTCACCTGCTCGCCTCAAATGCGTCGTCAAAGCCAACGCCTACGGCCACGGCATCGACCTCGTCGCACCCGCCCTCTTCTCGGCCGGGTGGCGCGAGTTCTGCGTCGCCACGATCCCCGAAGCCCTTCACCTGCGCAGCTTGCTGGGCCCCGAAGCGCAGATCCTCGCCTGGCTCTACGGACCCACCACTGACCTCGACGAGGCGGTGCGCGCCGATATCCAGTTGGGCGTTTCGACGGTCGACTCCCTCGACCGACTCGCCGAGGCGGCCCGCCGCACCGGTATCACTGCCCGAGCCCACCTGAAGATCGACACCGGCCTCGGCCGCAACGGACTGGCTCCGGAAGCACTCGTCCGCGCCTTCGACTGGCTGCGACGTCACGCCGAAGAACGCCGCACCGCTGACACCGACCACGGCGACCTCGCAACGGCCCCCGACGCCGCTGCCGATATCCGCATCGTCGGAATCATGAGCCACTTCGCGGTCGCCGACGAGCCCGAACGCCCCGAGACCGCAGCGCAGAGCGCGGTCTTCTCCTCCGCCCACGGGCAGCTTCGGGCAGTGCTCGACGCCGCGGACGGCCGCCTCGGCGAATCCGATGATCTGGACGTTCACATCGCGAACTCACCGGGAGCACTCACTCTGGGACCGTGCCCGGGCACCTCGGCGAGGGTGGGACTCGCCCTCTACGGACTGTCCCCACTCGAGGACGGGGATCCGGCGGTTCTCGGGCTGCGGCCGGTCATGCGGCTGGTCTCCACCGTCATCAATCTCAAGGACATTCCCGCAGGTCACGGTGCCTCCTACGGACTGACGTTCACCGCTGCGACCGACACCCGGTTCGCGCTCGTGCCCGGTGGGTACGGGGACGGACTGCCGCGGGCGGCATCGAACCGCGCCGAGGTGGCCATCCGCGGTCGTCGTTATCCTGTCGTCGGGCGCATCGCCATGGATCAGATGATCATCGACATCGGTGCCGGCAACAATGAGGTGGCCATCGGAGACGAAGCCGTCATCTTCGGTCCCGGTGGGCCGAGCGCGGCCGAGTGGGGGACCTGGGCGAATACGATCAACTACGAGATCGTCACTCAGCTCAGCGCCCGCGTCGACCGAGTCGCTCGGAAGGGAGACGGACGATGAGGGTCCATCTCGAATCCCTGGAGCAGATGCGCACGTTCGCCGCGGCCTTGGCCGAGCATCTGCGCGCCGGTGACCTGCTCATCCTCACGGGCAACCTCGGTGCGGGGAAGACGACGTTCACGCAGTCGCTGGGGAAGGCCCTCGACGTGGCCGGGCGGATCACCTCGCCGACGTTTGTCATTGCTCGCGAACACCTGTCGCGGACGGGCGGACCTGCCCTCGTCCACGTCGACGCGTACCGGTTAGCCGACGGTGAGGAGCTCGAAGACCTCGACCTCGACTCCGAACTGGACGAGTCGATCACGGTCGTCGAATGGGGCGCCGGCATGGCCGAGCAGCTGAGCAACGACCACCTCGACATCACCATCACCCCGGTGTGGGACGAAGCTGCCGAGTCCACTGAGGACGATGAGTCAGTCGGTGCAGATGATGAGGACGAACTCGAAGACGAACGGCGCACCGTCGACCTCACCGGTCATGGAGCCGACTGGGCCGAACGCCTGCCGCAGGTTGAGGCCGCAATCTCGGCGCTTGCGGGCATAAGAGTAGAGGCCACGGCCTCCGAGGACCTGCCTGCCGAAGACTCGGCGAATGGGGGAGACGAATCATGATCATACTGAGCATCGACACCTCGCAGTCGGCCTCGGTGGCGCTCGTGGACACGGACACAGGTTCGGTCATCGCTGCTGAACAGGCCGATGACCAGCGTCGACACGTCGAGTTCATCGGCCCGGCCCTTGCCCGGATCCTCGCCGAGGATGCCCAACCCGAGCTCGTCGTCGTTGGCATCGGACCCGGCCCCTTCACCGGGCTGCGCGTGGGCATCGCCGCTGGAATCGCTGTCGGTCAGGCCCGCGGGATCCCCGTCAAGGGACTGCTGTCCCAAACAGCGATTGCCGAAGAGCTCGTGCGCACCACTGCGAACGAATCGGGCCACCCGGTCCTCATCGCCTCGGACGCCCGTCGCAAAGAGGTCTACTTCAGCGTCTTCGACTCCGCCGACGCGACGTTGAGCGCCGGACCGTTCGTGGCGAAACCGTCCGAGGTCGCCTCGGTCCTCGCCGACGCCGGCTTCCAGTTTGACGCGATCGACGAAAAGTACGGCCGAGGGTTCCTCCTCTATCCGGACGTCCTCGGAGCGTCGAGCTCCGAGTCGATCACCGATCCTCGTGCCGAGTACCTCGCCTTCGCGGCGGCCCGTGAGCTTGCGGCCGGTCGAGAGCTGCGAGAGCCGATCCCCGAATATCTGCGCGAGCCCGATGCGAAAGCGACCCCGGTGCGGGAGAGCTCACTGAAATGACCTCCACGACCATCGCCGAGCTTCCCTGGTGGGACCTCGCCGAGGTGGCCGACCATGATGCGGCGATCTTCGGCCCGACGGCGTGGACGCTCGGCTACTACTGGTCGGTGAAAGCACAGAACGGCACGGTCATGCTCGCTGCCAGGACCGCCTCGGCGGGGGATCCGAATGCGGACTCCGCAACCGGCGATGAGGTCGTCACCGCCTCGGCGGGGGAATTGACCGGCTGGATCGTCATGTCAGGGGCCGGTGCGGAAGCCGACGTGATGACGATCGCCACCACCGAGGCGGCGCGTGGTAAGGGCATCGGCCGCACCCTTCTGCAGGCAGGAATCGAATGGGCGAAGGACCGCGGCGCCGAGGTCGTCCACCTCGAGGTCGATGAGCGCAATGCCGCGGCGCTGGCGATGTACGCGGCCTTCGGATTCGAAGAATGGGGACGGCGCCCGGACTACTATCCAGGTGCCGCGGGAATCCTCATGCGCCTGCGGATCGGCGGCTAAGCGACCGGAACCGCGCGGTTTTCAGTCGCCTCGGTGAGGTCGACGAGTAGCGCTCCGTTGAGTCGGAACGCCTCCATCGTCTCGTCTATGACGATCTGCTCATCGCCGCCGGTCGTCGCAACCTGATCGAGGAGTCTGCGGTAGGCGTCCTTGTACGGCTTCGTCTTGCCGAGCTCTGCGAAATCCCACATCGTCAGTGAGGTCGCCGGCAGACTGTAGTGCCGGTTCATGAGTGCGCCGATCGCCTGTCCGCCCGAGAGATCCCCGAGGTAGCGCGTGTAGTGGTGCGCGATGACCTGCTCGGCGCGTTCGAGCCCCGCCAAGTGTGCGGCATAGGCGGTGGCGCTGGGCATTACCGGTAGCTCGGTGCAGTCGAGCGCGACCAGGTCGGCGGCGATGCGTTCGGCACGGAACAGAGCCGCGTCGAAGAACGGTGCGAACACCGGATCGTCGGCGAACTCGCGCGACTTGGACTCGAGCACGCCGTAGATGACGTCGTACTGCTTGAGCAGAAGAGCGTAGGCCCGGGAATCGAGCCGTCCTTCCATGAGGTCGACCATGAATGTAGTGTGTTCGACCTCGTCGTGGATGGTGGCGGTGCTGGACTTGAGGCGGGTGGAGAACTGTTCAGACATCATGTTTCCTTGGGGGAGTGCGGCCAATCGAATGTTGATGTGCCGCCGAGGTGGGGTGATCGGCATCATTGCATATTTGTAGCTTAGCCTAACCTGACTTCCGGGAGGAGGTCCGGCCCCGAAGTGATGGAGGTCAAACGGGTAGTCTGGGGGTATGACACGTGTGCAATTGGCAGATACCGATCTCTTCGTTCACCCACTTCAGCTGGGAGGCAACCCCTTCGGCTGGGGTGCGGATCGGGATCAGAGCTTTGCTGTCCTCGACGCCTACGCCGAGGCGGGCGGAAACTTCATCGACACCGCGGACGCGTACTCGGCCTGGGTCGAGGGAAACTCGGGCGGAGAATCCGAGACGATCATCGGCGAATGGATGAAGGCTCGCGGCAATCGCGACGACATGGTCATCGCCACCAAGGTCGGGATGCACCCGAAAGCTCAGGGCCTCGACCCGGCGAACATCCGCAACTGCGTCGATGATTCGCTGCGCCGGCTCGGCACCGACCATATCGACGTTTACTACGCCCACAAAGACGATCCCGACGTCGACCAGGTCGCCGTCGCCGAGACCTTCGACGCGCTCGTCCGCTCCGGCAAGGTCAGCTACCTCGGGGCATCGAACTTCAGCCTCGAACGTCTGCAGAAGGCGCGGAAGATCTCGACGAAGTTCTCCCTGGCCTGCTACCGGGTCGTCCAGGACCGTTTCAACCTCGTCTCCCGCGCCGCGGTCGATCCGCAGAAGCAGGCGTACCTGCGCTCCGAGGGCATCGCCGAACTGCCGTTCCACTCGCTGGCTTCCGGGTTCCTCACCGGAAAGCACACCGGCGGTGACGCCACCGGCAGTGTGCGCGGTGAACGTGTGGCCGATTTCGTCGAGGATCAGAAGGCACTCGGAGCTCTCGAAGTCCTCCACGATGTCGCCGCCGACCACGGTGCCACGATGACGGCCACGGCCATCGCCTGGCAGCTTACCCACGATTTCATTCCCTCGACGATCGCCTCGGCGCGCGTGCCCGAACAGCTCACCGAGCTGCTCGCCGGAACAGAGATGCAGCTGAGTCCTGATCAGAAGGCCGCCCTCGACGGAGCCTGGGTGGAAGCATGAGCGACACCAGCCCGCGCCTGGTCACCTGGGAGAACGGCACCGATCTCGTCATCGAGCTGCTCCTGGGCCGCGACGTCGAAACGGTGTGGAACGCGCTGACCGATTCGGACAGTGTGCGGACATGGTTCGCGCCGTTCCGCCTCGGCGAGGACGGAGAGACACGCACGATTGCGTTCGCACTAGAAGACATCGATCTGAGCGGGTCCGTCCTCAGCTGCGAGGACTTCGACCACGTTCTGCTCGAACTCGTTGACTTCGGAGTGCTCGGCCTCCGCGTGATGCCGCTCGAGGGGGAGACCGGTCAGGAGACCCTGCTCGTGTTCACCCACACTGCATCGGATGTTGAGACCGCCCGGGCCCAGGCCGCCGAGGTGGGGCCGATGTGGGACACGCATCTGCGCCTGTTCGCCCGCACCCTCGGCATCGATATCGCCGAGGCGACCGAACCCGAACTCGTCGCCACCTATTCCGACCTCGACCTCGAAATCGCAGAGACTGCGGACGGCACGGAGGGCGAGGCATGAGCGAACCGCTCGTCCTGGGCATCGAATCCTCGTGCGACGAAACCGGGGTCGGCATCGTCCGCGGACGCACACTGCTGACGAACACCGTGTCCTCGTCGATGGACGAGCACGTCCGCTTCGGCGGAGTCGTGCCCGAAGTCGCCTCCCGCGCTCATGTGCAGGCCATCGGCCCGGCCATCGCGTCGGCGTGTGAGACCGCCGAAGTGGAGTTGGCCGATATCGACGCCGTCGCCGTGACCGCCGGGCCTGGGCTCTCCGGTGCACTCATGGTCGGAGTCGGCGCGGCCAAAGGGCTTGCCGCGGCGCTGAACAAACCGCTCTACGGAGTGAACCATCTGGCCGCGCATGTGGCCGTCGACCTCGTCGCCGAGGACATCGACGGTCTGACCACACCGACCATCGCCCTGCTCGTCTCGGGTGGGCACACGGAGATTCTGCGCATCGGAGACGTCGTCGACGACATCGAACTCCTCGGCGCCACCATCGACGACGCCGCAGGCGAGGCCTTCGACAAGACCGCGCGTCTGCTGGGGCTCAACTATCCCGGCGGTCCGAACATCTCGAAGGCAGCCCTCGGGCTGCTCGATGGCACCGGCATTCCCGGTGACCGTAATGCCGTGAAGTTCCCGCGCGGACTCGCGAAGAAGCAGGACCTCCGTGACCCCGAGCGACGGTATAACTTCTCGTTCTCCGGGCTCAAGACCGCGGCCCTGCGCGAGGTCACGAAGGCAGAGACTTTGGGTGCGGACCTGCGGGTGGCCGATATCGCCGCCGGGTTCGAAGACGCCGTCGTCGACGTCCTCGTGACCAAGACCCTGCTCGCCGCAGCCGACACGGGAATCAACCATGTCGTCCTCGGCGGGGGAGTGGCCGCAAATACTCACCTGCGTGAGGTGCTCGCTGAACGCTGCACCGAAGCGGGCGTGACTCTCCGGGTGCCGCCGCTGAAACTCTGCACTGATAATGGAGCCATGGTCGCAGCCTTGGGCGCGGAGCTCGTCTCCCGCGGAATCGGGCCGAGCGACCTGTCTTTCGCTGCCGTCTCCTCATTGGATGTCGATCATGTCCTCGTCTGAGAACGACCCGAACAGTGCTGCCGAACGGAACTCACAAGCGGCGAAGTCAACGCGATTGCCTGCCGGTCGGCCGCCTCGGCGATCCGGGGATGGGTGGACGTACGGAGCCGATGGGAAGAAGCATTGGGGCCTCAATGGGGCCGCGGGACTTATGCTCGTCGATCCCGAGCGCGGGGTGCTCATGCAGCATCGGGCGCTGTGGTCGGTCGAGGGCGGGACCTGGGGATTTCCCGGCGGTGCGCGCGATATGGGCGAGTCGGCTGTCGAGGCCGCGATCCGCGAATCGTGGGAAGAGGCCGGGGTTCCTGACCAGGACGGATCGGGCATCGAGATCCTCGAGACGCATGTCCTCGACCTCGACACCTGGTCGTACACGACGGTGATCGCGAAGACCCTGCGCCACTTCGATGCCGTCATCAACGACCCCGAGAGCATCCAACTGTCGTGGGTGCCTTTGGATGAGCTCGACGACTACAAGCTGCACCCGGGAGTCGCCTCAGCGCTGCCGACGCTGTTGGAACTGCTCCGCCCGCATCTGTGAGCGGGCTGAGGCTCACACCGATTCGCCGAGAAACGGGCAACGTGTCGAGACACGGGTGTGCGCAACCGTTTTTCGACGCTCAGCCCGTTTCTCGGCGAACGGCTACCCCTCAGCTGTAGGAGTTGCGGAGGTCGCTGATGAGGGAGCGGGTCACCTCGGTGAGGGAACCTGTGGCGCCGAAGACCTTCTGCAGACGCTGGTAGGGCACACCGCGTTCGATGATCGAAGTGATCGAGTGCAGCTCTTCGGCGCAGCCGAGGCGTTCGGCGACGGGTGAGAGCCGCTCGATCTCATCGGCCAAGCATTCTGTGACGAGACGCTCGTCAGCCTCGGCGTTTTCGATGATGATCGCGTCCATGCCGTAGCGGGCGGCACGCCATTTGTTCTCGTTGTGGAACCAATCGGGCATCGTCGGCAGGGTCTCACCGGCGTCGAGGCGCTCCGACATGTCATCGACGAGGCACTGGATGAACGCGGTGACCGCGAGGATCTCCTCGAGCGTCGGCAGTCCGTCGCAGACGCGGACCTCGACGGTGCCCCAGTGCGGGGCTGGCCGGATGTCCCAGCGGATCTCGTTGATGTTGTCGATGATTCCGGTGGTGAGCATATCGTCGACGTATTTCTCGTAGTCCGCCCACTCATCGAACTGGAACGGCAGACCCGCCGTCGGCAGCTGCTGGAACATCATCGCCCGGTTCGAGGCATAGCCGGTGTCCGTGCCGCCCCAGAACGGAGACGACGCGGACAGCGCCTGCAGGTGCGGGACATAGGCGAGCAGTGCGTTGACGATCGGCAGCACCTTGTCGCGCGAGTCGATGCCGACGTGGACATGGACACCGAAGATCAGCATGTTCCGACCCCACCACTGGGTGCGGTCGACGAGTTCGAGGTAACGGTCCTTCGCTCGGACCTCCTGCGACTGCCACTGCGCGAACGGGTGGGTGCCCGCCGACATCAGTTCGACTCCGCGCGCTTCGGTGAGCTTCCGCACAGCACCCATCGAGGTGGCCAGATCCTCGGCGACGGTCGACACCTGGGTATGGACACCGGTGACGAGCTCGATCGTGTTCGTCAGCATCTCACCGACGATCTTCTTCTCGAACTCGGGCGCGTACTCGGCCACATCCGCCAACAGAGTCTCGGCAGCCGGGGTCAGGTCCAGGCTGCGAGAGTCCAGCAGAGCCAGTTCCCACTCGACACCGAGGGTGGAGCGGGGAGAGCGTGCGAAATCGACCATGATCCGATCATAATCGCGCGCGCCCGATTCCCCGGACTCGGCGGTCAGATTCGAGCTGTGTGATGCCCCGCATTCCCTCGCCAGAGAAACTCTGAATTCCCTCGCCGAGGCGGCCCCGCCGTCCCGCGGTGCGCTCGCTTCCGTCGGCTCGCCGTGCACGGCGCCCGGCCCGCCGATCATGCGGCCCGGCGTGCGTCCTCCTCCAGCCGGCTGCCCGAATCGGTGTCGAAGAGGTGCAGGCGCGTGGCATCGGGGACGACGCGCACGGTGTCCCCACGGCGGATCGTCGACCGACCGGCGACACGGGCCACGACCGTCTTCTCGCCGGAGGCCAGTCCCGCCCGACCATGGACATAGGCATCGGCGCCGAGCTCTTCGACGAGATCGACGGTGACCTCGAGGCCTTCGGACTCGGTGACCTGCAGGTCCTCCGGGCGGATGCCGACGGTGACCGTCTCACCCGAGACCTGGTCACGCTGTTCCGCGGTCAGGGAGAGTTCGACATCGCCGAGGCGCAGCGACGTTCCCTCGACCGGCACCTCGATGAGGTTCATCGCCGGAGAGCCCATGAAGCCTGCGACGAAGAGGTTCGCCGGACGATCGTAGAGATTCGCGGGAGTATCCACCTGCTGCAGGCGTCCGTCGGCGAGGACCGCGACCCGGTCGCCCATCGTCATCGCCTCCACCTGATCGTGGGTGACGTAGACGGTGGTGACGCCGAGGCGGCGGGTCAGGGAGGCGATCTGCGCGCGAGTCTGCACACGCAGCTTCGCATCGAGGTTCGACAGCGGCTCGTCCATGAGGAAGACCTGCGGGGACCGGACGATGGCTCGACCCATCGCCACACGCTGCCGCTGCCCACCGGACAGAGCTTTCGGCTTGCGGTCGAGGTACGCCTCCAGGTCGAGCAGTCGGGCGGCCTCCTCGACGCGCTGATTGCGTTCCTCCTTCGGCACTCCTGCGATCTTCAGGGCGAAAGCCATGTTCTCGCGCACGCTCATATGCGGGTAGAGCGCATAGTTCTGGAACACCATCGCAATATCGCGTTCCCTGGGGGAGAGGTCCGTGACATCGTGCTCGCCGATGCGGATGTGCCCGGAATCGACGGGTTCGAGTCCGGCGAGCATGCGCAGGGTCGTCGACTTCCCGCAGCCCGAAGGGCCGACAAGGACGAGGAATTCCCCGTCGGCGATATCGAGGCTGATCTCGTCGACGGAGGGCGTCAGCGCTTCAGGATACTGACGCAGTGCTTTGTCGAAGGTGACTGTGGCCATGAGTTCTCAACCTTTCACGGATGCGTTCGCACCCGAAGATCCACGGTGATCGGTCAGTGACTGATCGGACAGGGTTTGACCGGACAACGAGTGTTCGGATGATGAATGATCGGGCGAGATGAGGCTCGCCGTCTGCTGGGCATAGGACCGGTACTGCTGCCGCACCCGCGAGGGCCGCGGATGCAGAGTGGCGACGAGCTCGACGGACCAGTCCGGCAGGGTCCCCGACAGCGTCCACGCCGCCTGCCGGGCCGCCCCGATGGCAACGTATTCGGCCTGTTCGGGAACGTCGATGGGCACGGTGAAGATGTCTCGGGCGACCTCGCGGACAGCAGGATTGCGCGCCGCCCCACCGATGAGCAGCAGACGGCCGGCTTCCAGGCCCTGCGCCTGCACCGCGTCGAGTCCGTCTGCCAGACCGCACAGCATGCCTTCGACGAAAGCGCGGGCGACGTTCTCCGCCGAGGAGTTCGCCAAGGTCATCCCCTCGAGGCGGGCCGTGGCATCGGGCAGATTCGGGGTGCGCTCGCCCTCGAAATACGGCACGAGCGTGAGCCCGTCCGCCCCCGGCCGGGACGCCAGCGCCAGTGCCGCGAGTTCGTTGTGGCTGACACGCAGCAGCTTCGCCGCCGAATCGAGGACCCGGGCGGCATTGAGCGTGGCGACCAGCGGCAGGCGCCCGCCGTCGGCCGACGCGAAGCCGGCGACCGCGCCGGTCGAATCGGCGATGGACAGGTCGGTGGTGCCGAAGACCGTGCCCGAGGTGCCGATCGAGATGACGAGATCCCCCGAGGTGACCCCGAGTCCCAGCGCCGCGGCCGCATTGTCCCCGGCCCCGGGGCCCACGACGATTCCGCCCGGGCTGTGCCCGGCCGCCTCGTTGGGGGTGAGGACACGGGGAAGGATGATCGCCGAGGCGGCTTCCCCCTCCACAGCCACGTCCGTATCCGCGGCGCACGGCAGGCCCGCAGCTTCACGAGCGGGCTGACCGAAGGCAGTAATGAAGAGGTCGAGATCGTAGCGAGAGGTGGAGGGGTCGAAATAGGCGGTGCCGCTGGCGTCGGACGCGTCGGTGACCAGCGCCTCGAGCACGGGACCGCGGGCCGAGGAATCGGCGGGTCCGTATCCGAGGAAACGCCAGGTCAGCCAATCATGGGGCAGGGCAACGGCGGCGACCCGGGCAGCATTGTCCGGTTCGGCATCGCGCAGCCACCGCAGTTTTGCGGCGGTGAAGGAGGCGACGGGCAGGATCCCGGTGCGGGCGACGTAGTCGGAAGCTCCGACCTCGGCGATGAGGTCTCTGGCCGCGGCCTTGCTGCGCAGATCGTTCCACAGCAGAGCATCGCGGATGACCTGGCCCTGGGCATCGAGAGCGACGAGTCCGTGCTGCTGACCGCTGATGCTCAGTCCCGCGACATCGTCGAGCCCGCCGGCGGCCGCGATCGCCTTCTGCAGGGCCTCCCACCACGCTTCGGGGTCGACCTCGGTGCCGGGAGGGTGCAAGGCCGAACCGGTGCGGATGATGTCACCGGAGACCGGGTCGGCGATGACGACCTTGCAGCTCTGGGTCGAGGAGTCGACGCCGGCGACAAAACTGCGATTCGTGCTCATTACGCCTCCTCAGATTCAGATGGGGGAGTGCTGGCCGCCTCGGCGAGGATTTCATCGGCGAGGGCACGGTCGATGATCGCGATGTCGAGGATCCCGGCGGCACAGGCGGCACGGACGGCGCGGGCGCGTTCGGCTCCGCGGGCGACTCCGACGGTCGTCGTGGCGCGGCGAAGCTGGTCGAGGGTGACGGCGATGACCCGATCGTCGATCGTGGTGACATCGGCTCCGTCAGCGGCGAACAGACGTCCGGACACCTCGGCGATGGCACCATCGTCGATGCCCGCCTGACGCTGGGCGGGGGAGCACTTCTCCCACACCGAGGACAGGCCCTCGGCCCACGAGGCCACTGACACCACGGCGAGATCGAGGTCATCGGCGGCGGCCAGGGTCCCGGAGATCTCGGGCAGGGCACGCAGGTCTTCGGCTGTTCCGGCCTCGGTGACGAGCAGCGGGGCGGGCAGGCGGACCATGCTCACGGCCGGATCCTGGCCCAGGCGGGTGAAGATCTCCGAGCTCGGACGGTGCGATTCGAGGCGGAGGGCACCGGCGAGCTGGACGATTGTGCACCGGGGCAGGGCCGGGGTGAAAGCGGCCGCAGAGTCGAGCGTGCGCGACCAGGACAGGCCGATGCGCATTCCCGCATGAGCATGCCGTCCGACCAGCGACAGTGCGGCCCGACCCATCTGCTGAGAAGCCTGCGTCTCGTCGGGGACGTCGACGATGACGACCGAGTCCAGGCCGAGCGTCTCGGCGACCTGTTCGGCCAGACCGTCGGCTTCTCCGGCATCGGCTTCGATGGTGATGGTCACGACTCCGGTGTCGACGGCTTCTTGGAGGAGGCGGGCGACCTGGAACCGGCTGAGTCCGTTCGCCTTGCCGATCTCGACCTTCGAGCGGCCCTCGAGATAGTGATCGCGGGCCAGCTGTGCGAGGAAGCGGCGGTGGCGGGCGGTGGGAACCGTGGACATTGTCCTCCCTTCGGCGTCGACGACTTTGTGTTCGCTCATATGTGAAGTGTTGCACATCTGATTGGTTCGTGACACAGTATTGCACATATGAGCACGGATGCTCATATGATTTTCTCGCAGCGAACCGATGGCGGGCTGCAATCCCGCAAGGACGAGGGAAGGCACAACGATGAAACACCTGATCACAGGCCGGAGAGTCACATGGGCGGCCATCGGCATGGTTGGAGCGCTGGCAATGTCCGGCTGTGGCGGCGCCGGCGGAAGCTCGGCTGGAGGCGGCGGCGATGAGGTCAACGTCCTCATGGTCAACAACCCGCAGATGCAGGACCTGCAGAAGCTCACGGCCGACCATTTCACCAAGGACACCGGCATCAAGGTCAACTACACCGTGCTGCCCGAGAACGAAGTGCGGGCGAAGATCGGCCAGGAGTTCGCCGCCCAGGCCGGCAACTACGACGTCGCGTCGATGTCGAACTACGAGATCCCGACCTACGCGAAGAACAAGTGGCTCACCCCCATGGACGAAGGCGTCGTCGATGCCGAAGGCTTCGACCAGGACGACATCCTCGCCCCCATGGCCGAATCGATGACGGTCGACGACAAGATCTATGGCGAGCCGTTCTACGGTGAGGGCTCGTTCCTCATGTACCGCACGGACATCTTCGAGAAGGCCGGCGTGGAGATGCCGGAGAAGCCCACCTGGGACGAAGTCTCGAAGCTCGCGGCGAAGGTCGACGGTGCGGAGAAGGGCACGAAGGGCATCTGCCTGCGCGGGCTGCCCGGCTGGGGTGAGATGTTCGCCCCGCTGACGACCGTGGTCAACACCTTCGGCGGCACGTGGTTCGACGAGGACTGGAACGCCCAGGTCGACTCGAAGGAATTCAAGGAAGCGACGAACTTCTACGTCGACCTCATCAAGGACCACGGCGAATCCGGAGCCCCGCAGGCCGGCTACACCGAGTGCCTGACGAACCTGCAGCAGGGCAAGGTCGCCATGTGGTACGACTCGACGGCCGCCACCGGAACCCTCGAGGCCGATGACTCTCCCGTCAAGGGCAAGATCGGCTACGTCGCGGCACCGGTGAAGGAAACGGAGTCGAGCTCCTGGCTCTACACCTGGGCATGGGGCATCCAGGCCGCAGGCAAGAACCAGGACGCGGCGAAGCAGTTCGTCGCCTGGGCCTCGTCGAAGGACTACGAGGAGACCGTCGCCGAGGAGCTCGGCTGGCAGCACGTGCCTGCCGGCAAGCGGACCTCGACCTATGAGAACCCCGAGTACCAGAAGGCCGCGAAGCCCTTCTACCAGCAGACCGAGGACGCCATCAACTCGGCCGATCCGGTCAGCCCCGGAGTCCAGCCGCGGCCGACGCTGGGAGTCCAGTTCGTGACGATCCCCGAATTTGCAGACCTCGCCACGGGCATCTCCGAAGACGTCAGCTCCGCCATCGCCGGTCGGACCTCGGCCGATGCGGCCCTGAAGAAGGGCCAGAAGGAAGCCGAGAAGGTCGGAGACAAGTACAAGAAGTGACTGCCCGCACCACCCACCTGACGAAGGATGTTCGAAGTGTCAGCTCCAGCCGCCGAGCGTGCATCGCAGCCGATCACGCCGCCGAAACCCCGTGCCAAGGACCGATGGCTCAAGCGCGCGCCCATGCTGCCGGCGCTGATCTTCGTCATCCTCGTCACCCAGATCCCGTTCGCGATCACGATCATCATCTCGTTCATGAACTGGAACGCCGCCTACCCCGATGACATCAGCTTCGGCACCGTGCAGAACTACGTCACCGTGTTCACCGATGCGAACCTGCTCAAGGCCGTCATCGTCACCGTCGGGCTCACGGTCGGCGTCGTGCTGGCCTCGGCTCTGCTGGGCCTGGGCATCGCCCTGCTGCTCGATCGGAAGTTCATCGGCCGCGGTCTCGTCCGCACCCTGATGATCACCCCGTTCCTCGTCGTCCCCGTCGCCGCCGCACTGCTGTTCAAGCACGCGATCTTCAACCCCTCCTACGGTCTGATCAACGGGCTGCTGACCACAGTGTTCGGTGAGAACGCTCCGCAGCCGGACCTCATGACCTCCAATCCGCTGCTGGGCATCGGGATCGTCCTCGTCTGGCAGTGGACGCCGTTCATGATGCTCATCATGCTCGCCGGACTGCAGTCGCGACCCATGGACGTCTACGAGGCGGCGCTGGTCGACGGGGCCGGACCGTGGCAGACCTTCCGCTTCATCACCCTGCCCCACCTGCGTCGATACATCGAGCTCGCCGCGCTGCTGGGTACGATCTACATCGTCCAGAACTTCGACATGGTCTTCACCATGACATCCGGAGGGCTCGGCACGGCCACCCTGCCGTACGTCATCTACCAGGAGTTCTTCGTCGCCCAGGACTACGGAGTCGCGTCCGCCGTCGGCGTCATCGTCGTCATCGCCTCGCTCATCACCGCGACCTTCGCCCTGCGCACCGCATCGACCCTGCTCAAGGAGGAGAACTCATGAGCACCCCCGACCTCACCGTGGACTCCCACCCCGCGCCCGGGGTGACCCCCACCCCGACCGAACCGGGCGGACCCGGATCCGCAGAGCCGCCTCGGCGGAAGGCGAACGCACCGAGGCGGCCCGGCCAGGGTCGGGCGGGCAAGATCCTCCTCGGCCTGTTGGCTTGGTTCGTCGGACTCCTGTTCGTCTCACCTCTGCTGTGGATGCTGCTGACCAGCCTGCACGCGGAGGCCGACGCCTCGACGAACCCGCCGAGCTACTTCGCCCCGCTGACCTTGGAGTCCTATGCCAACTTCTTCGGCGGCGGCAACGGCGCGAACCCGTGGCCGTTCCTCATCAACTCCGCGGTCGCCGCGATCGTCTCGACCCTCATCGTCCTCGTCCTCTCCACGATGGCCGCGTATTCGCTGGCGATCCGCCGCATCGAACGCTGGTCGGACGTGCTGTTCTTCCTGCTGTCGACGAAGATGCTGCCGATGGTGGCGGGCCTCCTGCCCGTCTACCTCGTCGCGAAGTCCTTCGGCATCCTCGACACCTGGCTGCTGCTCATCATCATCTACTCGGCGATGAACATGCCGATCGCCGTGTGGATGATGCGCTCCTTCCTCGCCGAGGTGCCTGTCGAAGTCCTCGAAGCCGCCGAACTCGACGGCGCCCGACTGCCGCGTGTATTCATGCAGATCCTGCTGCCGCTGACCGCGCCGGGACTGGCTGCGACCGCGCTGATCTGCTTCATCTTCTCGTGGAACGAACTCCTCTTCGCCACGGTGCTCACCTCCACGGCGGCGTCGACGGCACCCGTGTTCCTCACCAGCTTCGTCACCTCCCAGGGTCTGTTCCTGTCGCAGGTGTGCGCGGCCTCGCTCATCATCTCCGTGCCCGTGCTCGTGGCCGGAATCGCCGCCCAGGACAAACTCGTCCAGGGCCTGTCCATGGGAGCCGTCAAATGACCGCACCGACCACCGCGCTGTCCCTCAACACCCATAACCTCGCCGAGGTGGCCGACCACGGAATCGCCGTCCCCACCTATGATCGGTCGGCCGTTCGTCCCGGCATCGTCCACTTCGGAGTCGGCGGATTCCACCGCGCTCATATGGCGATGGTCCTCGACGACCTTATGCAGTCAGGGCTCGCGACCGACTGGGGGATCGTCGGAGCCGGAGTGCTGCCCCACGATGTGGCCATGCGCGACGCCCTGGCCGACCAGGATCATCTGTACACGCTGACGCTCAAGCACGCCGACGGGGCCAAGGAACGCCGGGTGATCGGGTCGATCATCGACTACCGGTTCGGACCCGACGACCCGCAGGGACTGCTCGATCTGCTCACCGATGAGACGATTCGGATCGTCTCACTGACCGTCACCGAGGGCGGGTACAACGTCAACCCCGTCACCGGAGAGTTCATCGCCGACGAGCCGACGATCGTCGCCGATGTCGAGGCCCTGCGCGCCGGTGAGCTGCCGGCGACCGTCTTCGGATACATCGTCTCTGCCCTGCGGGCCCGGCGTGAAGCCGGAGTCGCTCCGTTCACCGTGCAGTCGTGTGACAACATCTCCGAGAACGGTGAGGTGGCCGCGAAGATGTTCTCTGCCTTCGCACGCCTCGTCGATGCCGAACTCGCCGAGTGGATCAGTGAGTCCGTGTCGTTCCCGAACTCGATGGTCGACCGCATCACCCCGGCCACGACCGATGGTGACCGGGCCGACCTGCTGGCCGACACGGGAGTCACCGATGCCTGGCCGGTCGTCGCCGAGCCCTTCTTCCAGTGGGTGCTCGAAGACGATTTCACCTCCGGACGTCCGCCCTACGAACACGCCCGCGTCCAGGTCGTCGACGATGTGCAGCCCTACGAGCATATGAAGCTGCGGCTGCTCAACTCCGGGCATCAGGGGCTCGCGTACTTCGGTCTCCTCGGCGGATTTACCTTCGCGCACGAGGCGATGGCGAACCCGGACATCCCCGTTTACCTGCGTCGATACATGGACGAGGAAGGCACACCGAGCCTGGCCTCGCTGCCCGGAATCGACCTCGAGAAGTACAAGGATTCGCTCATCGAACGCTTCAGCAACCCGGAGATCCGCGACACCCTCGCCCGCCTCGGCGCAGAGTCGTCTGACCGGATCCCCAAGTGGCTGCTGCCGGTCGTCAAGGACAACCTCGCATCGGGCCACCCGATCGAGGTGGCCGCGGCGATCTGCGCCTCGTGGGCTCGGTATGCCGAAGGGCATGACGAATCCGGCGGTCGGTTCACCATCGTCGACCGCTATGCCGATGAACTGCAGGCGGTTGCCGCGACACAGGGAGAGGACCCGCTGGCCTTCGTCCGGCAGGAACAGTTCTTCGGGCCGCTGGCCGAGGAGCCGCGGTTCACCGAACCGTACCTGCAGGCACTGGCATCACTGCACGAACGAGGAGCGAAGGAGACCGCCCGCCGCCTGGCCGCTCACGAAGAGCTGTGAATAGGAGGTGCGCAGGCGCGAACGTTTAGCATGGAGGCATGTTGCGTTCTCGCCTGAGCCTCCTGGCCCTGACCACGACTCTCGCGCTCGTCGGCTGTTCCGGCGGAGCGTCGACGCCCGAAGCCGATGAGAAGGACACACAGTCATCAGCGGGATCGGCCGCTGAATCCAATCCGCAGACGGGTGCCCAGACGGAGACCGAATCGTCTCTGGTCGATCCCGCCGACGCGGATCCGGCCGATTTCAAGGATGAGGCCGCGGACATCGTCGGCGACTTCTCCGATGACGAACTCGCCGGGTCCCTCATCATCGGCACCTGGGAAGGCACGGACACGCAGACCCCGGTGGACATGGTCAAGCAGAACCACCTCGGCGGGGTCATCGTCATGGGCTACAACCTGTCGGAGAACCCGACGAAGGATCAGGTCACAGAACTGACTGGTCAGATCTCCGCGGCGCGGACGAAAGGTCAGCCGGTGTCGATCGGCGTCGACCAGGAAGGCGGTCCGGTGTCTCGACTGAGTTCGGCCGCGCTGCCGTTCCCCCCGCTCATGGGCTTGGCCGCCACCGATGATTCCGACCTCATCACCGAAGCCACGACCGTGCAGGGGAAGAACCTCACAGATCTGGGCTTCACGATCGACTTCGCCCCGGATTCCGACGTCACGGTCGGGCCGAAGGACAAGGCGATCAACGTCCGCTCGGGCGGCACCGATCATGAGGACGTCGCCGAGGTCGTCGCCGACGCCGTCGAGGGATACCGCTCCGGTGGGGTGTCGAGTTCGGCGAAGCATTTCCCGGGACACGGCCGCCTCGGCGTGGATTCGCACGAGAGCCTGCCGGTGTCGGAGAAGTCGATCGAGGAGATGGAGGACTCGGATCTCCTGCCGTTCAAATCCGCGGTCAAGGCCGGGGTGCCGATGGTGATGATGGGCCATATCGGGCTGCCCGATGCGAAGACGACGCCGGCGACGCTCAACAAGAAGGCGTACTCGGCACTGCGCGAGACCCTCGACTATGACGGCGTCATCACCACGGATGCGCTGAACATGAAAGCCGTGCCGCAGAATCTGAACGGCGGAGAGACCGTCAAGGCGCTCGCTGCTGGAGCCGATATCGCGCTCATGCCCCCGGACTCCGGTGCGGCACAGAAGGCGATCGTCCAGGCGATGGGGGACGGGACGCTTGAGAAGAAGGACCTCGTCGAGAAGTCCGAACGCGTCGTCGCCGCACAGCTGGCCACCGCCGAGGCTCAGAAGAGCGTGCAGGCCGGGGACTCGGATGCGAAGGATCCGAAGAAGGTCCTCACCGAGGTCGCCGACAAGTCGCTGACCGTGCTCAAGGGCAAATGCTCCTTCGCGGGTACGGACTCGATCTCGATCGTCGGCGGCAGTGACAAGGAGAAGGCGGCGCTGAAGGAAGCGGCCGAAGCCGAGGACCTCACCGTCGGATCCGGTGGAACCTCCGTGAGTCTGAGCCCGTCGACCTCCGCCGAGGTGGCTGTGGGCACCGCTGCTCCGTGGACGATGCGCAGCACCTCGGCGAAGTCCGCAGTGACCGCGTACGATTCGAATTCCTATGCGCTGCGAGCCGTGGCGAAGTGGCTGAAGGGCGACCTCGAAGCGTCCGGGCAGTTGCCTGCCGAATACGACGGCAGCGACAAAGCTCCCGACTGCGGGTGATCACGGCCGGCTCTGCGACTTCCGGACGATGCATGCCGGAAAACAACTGGGAATCCCGCACACATCGTCCGGAACTCGCTCCTGAGACCCCTCGGGGCCGAGAAGCTCAGCCGTTCCAGGGATTCGGAGACGAGAAGTCCCCTCGTCGGCGCAGTGCCGGCGAGGGGATTCCTTATGTATTCAGTTCTGGGTGGAGATCAGAGCACGCGGATGTACTGGGCGCCCTGCTGGGTCATCCAATCGACGCTGCGGTAGCTGGTGTCCACCGAAGAGTTGCCAGCGTCGTACATCATGCCGTCGCCTGCGTAGATGCCGACGTGGCCCGGTGACCAGATGATATCTCCGGCCTTCGCCTCGGAGGCCGAGACGACCTGTCCGGCGCCCTTCTGTGCCGAAGACGTGCGCGGCAGGTCCACGCCGACTTTGCCGTAGACGAATGAGGTGTAGCCGGAGCAGTCCCAGCCGCTGGGTGAAGTCCCACCCATCACGTAGGGCGTTCCGACGTACTGCTTCGCGATGGCGATGACCTGCTCGGCCTTCGAGCCGTCCGGGACCTTGACGTCCCCGGAGCCCGAGTCCGCGCCGTCGTCCTTGCTCTTGTCGTCGCCCGAACCGGAGCCCTCATCGCCGGTGCCGGCGGAATCATCGTCGGATTTCTCGTCCGGCACTTCCTTCGGCTCCTCGGCGGGTGCCGGCTCTGCGACGGTCTCCTCCGGTTCTTCCTTCGGCTCAGGCTTCGGTTTCGGCTTGGGCTTCGGCTTGGGGGCGGCTTCGGCCGTGACCACGTCCGTGTCGACGGTGACCGAGGACTCCTGGTCACCCTTCTTCGAAGAACCGCCGGCATCGATGGTCGGCGTCTGGTTCTTGAACTCGACGGGCGCCTGCTTCTCGGACTCGGCTGCGACCTTCGCCTCGTCGTCGGTTCCCTGCCCTGCGGCGGGCATGATCGCTGCGGTGAGCAGTCCGCCGCTGGCGGCGACGACTGCGGCACGGCGGCCGAATGCGCCGGAGTTCGAGGCGAGCAGTTCGCTCAGCTCGGTCAGTGGTGTTTTGGCCTTGGCGTTCGCGGCGCGGCGGCCGTGCTGCTTAGATGCCACGATTTCCTCTCGTTGCCTGTCTGAGTATGACGATGTCCTCCACTGTAACGAATTCGTGATCTTCTGTCACTTTTTTGTTACAAACGGATTCTCGGGCAGATTCTCGAGCATAATCCCAGGTCAGAGGGTTGCGTGCCGTGAGAATGGCATTGGAGGCGACGTAACGGAGTCTGAGAATGTCTGTGATTCAGCGCGCACTCCCGGTCCTGAATAACGTTTCGTGACAATCGACGTGTCAATCGTGGAGTGCAATTCTTGGGTCGATCCGCGGCGTTTTTCACGCCCAAACCACCGTGGATCGACCCAAGAATGCCGACGGCGCGGGATCGCGTGTGCAGTGGTGACGGCGCGGGATCGCGTGTGTGGTGATGGCAACGCAGTGGCGACGGTGCCGGATCGCGCGTGGTGGTGACTGAGCGTTAGGCTCCGGTCTCGACAGGTCGGCTGGGATCGGATGACCATCCGGACCAGCTCGCTGGGTAGAGACTGGGCTCGATGCCTAGGGTCGCCAGCGCCAGGGCATTGTGACAGGCGGTGACGCCCGAACCGCAGTACACGCCTACCGGTCCGTCGAGGGCGCCCAGCTCGTCGAAGCGTTCCCGCAGAAGAGCCTCGGGCAGGAACGTCCCCGCGGGGACGTTGTCCGTGGCCGGGGCACTCCTCGCCCCGGGGATATGCCCGGCCTGCGGATCGAGCGGCTCGGTCTCTCCGCGGAAGCGCTCACCGGCGCGGGCATCGAGCAGGACTCCGTCGAAGTCGGCCGCCGCCTCGGCGTCGATGACGGGCAGGCGTCCCGGGGTGATCTCCACAGCGGAGGGCGCAACCTCGGGGGTGGGTCCTGTCTCGAGCGTCCCGCCGGCGTCACGGAACGCGGCGAGTCCGCCGTCGAGGACACGGGCGCTCAACCCGGCCCATCGCAGCAGCCACCAGGCACGGGCCGCGCCGAGGGCGGAATTGTCGTCGTAGACCACGACCTCGGTGTCGGCATCGATGCCCCAGGAGCGCACAGTCTCTTGGAAGGCTTCGGGGCTCGGCAGCGGGTGCCGGCCGGCCGTCGGGTCGGTGCTGCCGTGGTCGGCGAGCTCGGTGTCGAGGTCGACGTAGAGGGCCCCAGGGATGTGTCCTGCGGCGAAGTCCTCGCGGCCATCGGGTTTCGGCAGGGTCCAGCGGACGTCGAGCAGCCTCGGCGCCGGCGAATCGGCCATGCGGGTAAGCAGTTCAGCGGCGCTGATGAGAACGTCGGAGCGGGTCAATTCGATCTCCTTCTTAGATGGGGGCCTAGGGCGGGGTCACACCGGTTGGGTGAGCAGAACGACGTGCTTCTCGCCGAGGCGAGTGAACACGAGTGTGGCTTTGTCGCCCTTGGGTAGTTTGAGTTGGCGTCGGACCTGGTCGGGCACGATATCCGCGCCGCGTTTCTTGATCACGACCGAGCCGATCCCGCGGGAGACGAGCTCCTTGCGCAGGCTCGGGATCTTCGCGGGCAGAACATCGACGACCTCGTAGGCGGTGACTCCTGCAGACGCCGGGCCGCTCGGTTCGACGTCAGTAGTCAGATACGCGATCTTCGGGTGCAGTCGGCGTGCCTGCAGTGGTGCGCACAGGGCGGCGACGAGTCCGGCGCGCACGATCGCACCGTCGGGTTCGAGCAGATACTTCCCGAGTTCCCCGATGTCCGCCTCGTCCTCGTCGGGCAGGTTGTCCTCGTGGACGAGGAGGGTGCGTTCGCCCATGACGAGAGCTCCGCGGCCGGGGCGCTGCCTGGCCTCACCGAAGTAGAGGCAGACCTCGACGACTTCGCCGTTGTGGGAGACCCACTGTGCTTCGGCTTCGTCGGGGACGAGGTTGTGGTCGAGTGCCGGGCCGAGCTTCACTCCAGCCGCCTTCGCCGCGCTCGCTTTCTCGATGACCCATGACAGGGAGGGGGAGAAGGCTTCGGGGTCGGTGATGCGGGAGGTTGATCCGCGTTTGTCTGCCTTGCCGATGGTTCGCCGGGCGGGATCGAACCAGAGGGCATCGAATCCATCCAGGTCGACATCCTCGGCGCGAGCATGTTTGACGGCGGCATCGGGCAGATGACGGAGGTTGAAGGCGGCGATGGCGGCGGTGACTTCGTCGGCGTCGACGGCCGAGACGTGAGCACCCATTCCGGCGAAGGCGACCGAATCCGCGCCGATCCCGCATCCGAGGTCGGCGATGCGGAAGGACTCGCCCTCGGCCACATCGCCGATGAGGCGACGGGCGTGATGAGCGGCGACCGGCAGTCGTGTGGCCTGGGCCAGTCCGTCGCGGGTGAAGAGCATATCCTCGGCGAAAGGTCCGAGCTTCGCTGCCGCCTCCTGCCGCAGGCGGGCCTGCGTGAGCAGGGCTGCAGTCACATCTGCGGAGAAGCCCTCTTTCCGCAGGGCCGTTGACCGGGCGAGCTCATCGCCTTTGAGGTCGTCGATGCGGTCGAGCCTGTCGAGGACGGCGACGTCGAGCAGTTCGGTCAGTGTCTGCGGATCCATGGCTTCACCCTATCGTCTGCGCGGTGGGGCGATCTCCTCGTCGAGGCGGCCCGGCCGAACCGCCGGGCCGCTGTGGTGATTGTGCCAGCCGACCGTTGCGGTAAGTTGTTGGCTGTGACGTTATTGACCGCCCGCGATATCCGCAAATTAGCCGCTGACATCGGTCTGCGCCCGACGAAGCAGAAGGGCCAGAACTTCGTCATCGACCCCAATACCGTGCGCTCGATCGTCACCGCCGCGGGTCTTGAAGAGAACTCGAACGTCGTCGAGATCGGTCCGGGACTCGGTTCGCTCACCCTCGGCCTGCTCGAGGCAGGACATACAGTCACCGCGGTCGAGATCGACGAACTGCTCGCGCAGAAGCTGCCGAGCACTGTCGAGAAGTTCGCCGGCAGCGACGCACCGTTCCAGCTGGTCAACGCCGATGCCCTGCGCGTCACGACGCTTCCCGCGCAGCAGCACACCACCGACGTAGCAGCAGACACTACTGACTCTGCTGCGAATCAGCCCGATGCCCTTGTGGCGAACCTGCCCTACAACGTGGCCGTGCCCGTGTTGCTGCACTTCCTCGAGACCTTCCCGAGCCTGAAGACCGTCCTCGTCATGGTCCAGCTCGAAGTCGCCGAACGGCTCGCCGCCGCTCCCGGCTCCCGCACCTACGGAGTCCCCAGCGTCAAAGCCCAGTGGTACGGCGAGGTGGCGCTGGCGGGAAAGATCGGCAAGAACGTGTTCTGGCCGGCCCCGAACATCGACTCCGGACTCGTGCGCATCGACGTCACCCGCACCGACCGCGACCCGGCAGTCCGCCGTCGCCTCTTCACCCTCATCGACGCCGCCTTCGCCCAACGCCGAAAGACCCTGCGCGCCGCCCTGTCCGGATGGGCCGGCAGCCCGCAGCAGTCCGAAGACCTGCTGACGGCGGCCGGAATCGACCCGAAGACCCGCGGTGAGGCACTCACCGTCGCCGACTTCGAACGCCTCGCCGCCGTCGACGGCGGCGCCACCGCACCGGGCCCGCCCGCCGAGGATCCCTCACAATGACCACGCCGCTGCACCCCCGCACGACGATCCCAGCCCCGGTGAGAGTGCAGGCGCCGGGCAAGATCAACATCCACCTCGGTGTGGGTGCGGCGAACGACGGATATCACGAGCTCGCGACAGTGTTCCAAGCGCTCAACCTCGGCGAGACCCTCACCCTCATTCCCGGCGGAACACGCTCGATCATCGTCCAAGGCCGCTACGCGGATGCCGCGGTCCCGCACGACGAAACGAACTTCGCCAGACGCGCCGTCGACCTCCTCATCACCGCGCTCGAAGGCGAGCGTGACGTCGATGTGCTGCGTGACCTCGACATCGTCATCGACAAGCAGGTGCCCGTGGCCGGCGGAATGGGCGGGGGATCGGCCGACGCGGCAGCCGCACTCGTCGGAGCCGCCCACCTCGTCGGCGGCGTCGATGACGCGATCGTCCACGAATGTGCGGTCGCCGTCGGAGCCGATGTCGCGTTCCTCCTGCGCGGGGGCACGGCCATCGGCCAAGGTCGCGGGGAACTGCTGAGCCCCGTGCTCACACGCGGAACCTTCCACTGGGTGATGGCCACCTCGACGTCGCCCCTGCCCACTCCGGACGTCTACGCCCGCTTCGACGAACTCAACCCCGACCCGGCCCCGGCTGCCGTCCCCGATCAGGTGCTCAAGGCGCTCGCCGCCGGAGAACCGGATACTCTGGCGGAATTCGCAGCGAACGACCTCACCGAGGCGGCCGTGTCCTTTATGCCCGAAATCGCCGAAATCATGGAGGCCGGCAGGGACGCCGGAGCCGTCCTGCCCCTGCTCAGCGGCTCGGGACCGACGATCGGCTTCCTTGCCCGCGACGCCCACCACGCCCTCGACCTGGCCGTGCTCCTGCAGGCCACACGAGGCGTCAACGAAGCGCTGCGCACCACCGGGCCCGCGCCCGGAGCGCATATCGTGGACGGCGACTGACCGTGGGGGAGAACCGCGGCAACCTCCACGAAATCCTACGTGACCAGGTCGGACAGGACATCGTCGCCGGACGGCTCGCCGCCGGGACGATCATCAAGGCCGAGGATCTGCGTGCCCGCTACGACGTGTCGCTGTCGGTGGTGCGTGAAGTCGTCCGAGTCCTCGAATCATTGGGCATGCTGCAGCCGATCCGTCGGGTCGGTCTAGTCGTGCTCGCCATGAGCGAATGGATGCTGCTTGACCCGCTCGTCATCCGCTGGAGGATGACCGAGGCGCCGGCGCGGCAGCTGCGTTCGCTGACCGAACTGCGAGTGGCCATCGAGCCCGAGGCCGCAGGCCTGGCCGCGCAGCATGCTCCGGCGGAAGCCGCCGAAGAGATCATGGGCCTGGCCGCCCGCATGCGGGCAACGGGCAGACAAGGCGATGTCGAAGCGTTTCTCGAAGCCGATGTGGCGTTCCACCGGGCAGTGCTCGGCGCCGGAGGCAATGAGCTCTTCGCCGCCTTCGACACCGTCATCGGTGAGATCCTCGCCGGCCGCACCGGGGCGGGACTGATGCCGAAGTTCCCGAACCCGGACGCCCTGCAATGGCATTTCGACGTCGCCGATGCTATCGGCGGACAGGACGCAGAGCGAGCCAAAGAGGCGATGGCGAAGATCGTGGCCAAAGCCGATGCAGAGATGGAAAGCGTCTGGGCCGACGAACCCCGGCACCAGGGGAACTGAGGACTCGAGTACGGGCAGCTGAGCGCCCTGGCACCCGGGTGTCTGGCACCCGGGCAACAGGGATCCGACTCTAGAACAGGCTGACGACTCCGTAGAGCGCGAGACTGAGCAGGAATCCGACGGTGCCCAGCAGCGTCTCGGCGACGGTCCAGGTCTTCAGCGTCGTCTTCGTATCCATGCCGAAGAAGCGGGAGACGAGCCAGAAACCGGAGTCATTGACGTGGCTGGCGAAGACCGAACCGGCGGCCAGCGACAGCACGATCGCCACGACCTGCAGGCTCGAGAAGTCCGGGTTGCCGACGACGATCGGCTGGACGAGAGCTGCCGCTGTCGTCAGCGCAACGGTGGCCGAACCCTGCGCGATGCGCACGATCGCGGCGATGACGAAGCCGGCGACGATGACGGGCAGGCCCAGGGCGGCGAGCGAATCGGCGAGGGAATCGCCGATGCCGCTGGCGCGCAGCACTCCGCCGAACATTCCGCCGGCACCCGTGATGAGGATGATTGAGCACACCGGGCCGAGGGCCGAGTCGACGACGGTCTCGACCAGCGACTGGTCCTTCTTCTGCTTCCAGCCGAGCAGCCACATGGCGATGACGACGGTGATGAGCAGGGCGATCGGGGTCTCGCCGAGCAGCCGTAGGGAGCTGATGAGCACCGAATCGGTATCGACCCATCCGGCCTCACCGGCGAAGTTCAGCCCGGTGTTGAGGAAGATGAGCACGAGCGGCAGGACGAGCAGGAAGATGACATGCCCGAGCTTCGGGCGGGAGGCGAAGTCCGCGTAGGAGTCGTTCTTTCCTGCCGAGAGTACGTTCGGGACCGCGACGTCGATGCGCTTTCCGATGATCAGTCCGAACAGGTACCCGGTGAGATACCAAGAGGGGATGGCGATGATGAGTCCGCAGATGAGGACGAGTCCGACGTTCGCTCCGAGCAGTCCGGAAGCCGCGACCGGGCCGGGGTGCGGGGGCACGAAGATGTGCATGGCGGAGAACGCCATGGCCGCAGGCATCGCGTAGAGCAGCAGAGACCCACCGAGGCGGCGCGCGATCGTGAAGATGATCGGCAGCATGACGACGAGGCCGGCATCGAAGAAGATCGGGAAGCCGAAGAGCAGAGAGGTCACACCGAGGGCGAAGGGTGCTCGCTTCTCACCGAAGAGGCGGATGAGGGCGTCGGTGAGCACCTCGGCGCCGCCGGAGAGTTCGAGCATCCGCCCGAGCATCGCGCCGAGTCCCACGAGCAGGGCGACGCTGGCCAGGGTGGATCCGAAGCCGTCATAGAGGACGTCGATGAGGTCGCCCGGCATGATTCCTGCGGCCAGAGCAGTGATTACGGAGACGATGACGAGGGCGATGAAGGCATGCACTCGTGCCTTGATGATGAGCAGGAGCAGCACGGCGATGGCCGCGGCCGCGATTCCCAGCAGGGCCGGAGTCGACAGAGTCCAGGCCAATTCGAGTTCGGTCATTGTTCCTCTTCCTTGAGGTCAGTTAGATGGGCGGACGGTGGACTGGGCGATCATGCGCTCATCCGATTCACGGAGTCGAGGATCGCATTCAGGACATCGGGAATCGACTGGTCGACGTCGACGGTGGCATGAGCCTCCTCGGCGGCCAGTGGTTCGAGAGTGGCCAGCTGCGAGTCGAGCAGATCCGGGGACATGAACTCGTGGTCGCGGCGGGCCAGGTGGTCGGCGATGACCTCGCGGGGGCCGTCGAGGTGGATGAAGACGAGCGATGGTGCGGACCTGCGTAGCAGGTCGCGGTAGGTGCGTTTGAGGGCGGAGCAGGCGATGACCGGGGCCGGGGTGCGGGCGGCTTCGACGGCGACGCTGTCGAGCCACGGTGCCCGATCCTCATCCGTCAGCGGGACTCCGGAGCCCATCTTCGCCTTGTTTGCCGCGGAGTGCAGATCGTCGGCGTCGACGAATCGACGGTCGAGGGCATGCGCCACCTGCGCGCCGAGGACGGTTTTGCCGGTTCCCGAGACACCCATGATGACGAGCGGTGGAAGGAAAGGGCTGTGACCCATTACCGAAACCTCTCGATAAAATATGAAGAAATATCTATAATCAGTTATTAAAACAGATTTATTGCACCGTAGTGCTGGTGGGAAGCGACTGTCAACACTGCTGATCAGAGGGAAGAGGAATGCTCATGAAGGCCGATGTCGCAGTGATCGGAACCGGCGTGATGGGGTCGAACCTGGCCCGCAACCTCGCCCGCCAGTCAGGCCACCGAGTGGCAATCTACGACCGCGACGTCGAGCGTGCGCAGAAGCTGGCTGCGGACTTCCCTGAAGCCGATTTCATCGTCGCTTCCGATCCGGCTGACCTGGCAGGGAAGCTCGCCGAGCCGCGGGTGGCCATCCTCATGGTCAATGCCGGACGAGCCACGGATTCGGCGATCGGCGACCTCGCCGAGGCGTTCGCCCCCGGTGACATCATCGTCGACGGCGGCAACTCCCATTTCCAGGACACGATCGATCGCGGGGTCCGCCTCGAGGGCACCGGCACCGAGTTCGCCGGGGTCGGCATCTCCGGGGGAGAGGTCGGCGCCCTGCTCGGACCTTCCCTCATGGTCGGCGGATCGGAGACCGCATGGCAGCGCCTGCGTCCCCTGCTCGAACCCATCGCAGCGAAGGCCGGAGACGAGGCCTGCGTCGATCACATCGGCACCGACGGTGCCGGACACTTCGTCAAGATGGTCCACAACGGCATCGAATACGCCGATATGCAGCTCATCAGTGAGGCCTTCACCCTCCTGCGCGACAGTCTGGGAATGACCCCGGCCGAGATATCCGAGGTCTTCGCCGACTGGAACACCGGAGAGCTCGAGTCCTACCTCATCGAGATCACCGCCGACGTCCTCGCCCACGTAGACGAGGCGACGGGCCGACCCTTCGTCGACATCGTCGCCGATGCCGCGAAGGCCAAGGGCACGGGTGCGTGGACGGCGCAGGTCGGGCTGGACCTCGGGGTTCCGGTGCCCACCATCGCCGAGGCGGTCTTCTCCCGTTCGCTGTCATCCGCCGCCGATCTGCGGGCCGAAGGACTCAACCTGCCCGGTCCCCGTCCCGGAGCCGAATCTCCTGCACTGTCTGCGGACGACCGTGCGTCCCGAATCGATGAGATCGGCAAAGCCCTACTGCTCGGCAAGGTCATGGCCTACGTCCAGGGCTTCCACGAGATCGCCGTCGGCGCCCGCGAGCACGACTGGAACATCGACCTCGGAGCGCTCGCCGGAATCTGGCGGGCCGGCTGCATCATCCGCGCCCGCCTGCTCGACCGCATCGTCGCGGCCTTCGACGTCGAGACCCCGCCGGAGAATCTGCTTGCCGCCGACTTCGTCCGCGAAATCGCCGAGAGCTGCCAGGAATCCCTGCGTTCGACAGTGGTCCAGGCCATCGGCCACGGCATCGCCGTGCCCGGGCTGGCCTCGACCCTGTCGTACTTCGACGGACTGCGCACCGAGGCAGGCAGTGCCGCTCTGATCCAAGCCCAGCGTGACCGCTTCGGTTCGCACACCTATGCGCGCACCGATCGTCCCGGTGTCTTCCACACGCAGTGGTCGGGCGACCGCGCTGAGGTCGAGGTCTGAGCACCGCCTCGGCGACGGTCGGTTCGGTCTCACCTATCGACTGTGGTGGCCCGAATGACGGACTGTCGATATGTTAGGGATATGACTTTGCCTCTCGAAGATGTTGACCCAGACGGCCTGCTCGAATACTCGGTGGTCTTCACCGACCGATCGCTCAACCACATGTCGAAGCGGTTCGTGTCCGTGATGCAGAACATCAACCGGATCCTGCGCTCGGCCTACGATGCCGACAGCGTCGCCATCGTCCCCGGCGGCGGCAGCTACGCCATGGAATCCGTGGCCCGTCAGCTGGCCACCGGCAAGAAGGCGCTGATCGTGCGCAACGGTCTGTTCTCCTTCCGCTGGTCGCAGATCCTCGACGCCGGAGCCATCGCCTCGGAGACGACCGTGCTCAAGGCCTCCCCGGACAGCGCTGAGCACCAGTCCGCCTGGTCGCCGGCCCCCGTCGCCGACGTGGTCGCCGCGATCGAGCGCGAGAAGCCCGCTGTCGTGTTTGCTCCCCACGTCGAGACCGCCTCGGGGATGCTCCTGCCTGACGACTACGTCCGCCAGGTTGCCGAGGCCACCCACAACGTCGGCGGAATCTTCGTTCTCGACTGCATCGCCTCGGGTGCGGTGTGGGCGTCGATGACCGCTCTCGGTGTCGATGTGCTCATCTCCGCCCCGCAGAAGGGCTGGAGCGGATCGCCGTGCGCCGGCTACGTCATGCTCAGCAAGGCCGGCCGCGCCGCCGTGGAGGCATCGACCTCGACGAGCTTCGCGATGGACCTGAAGAAGTGGCTGTTCATCGCCGACGAATACGAAGAGGGCCGTGCGCCATACCATGCGACGATGCCCACCGACGCTCTGGCACACAACGCCAAACTCATGCTCGAAAGCGAGGAGCGCGGCTTCGACAAGCTCGCCGCCGCGCAGGCCGAACTCGGCGAGCGGGTGCGCACCGTCTTCTCTGACCGCGGACTGCCTTCGGTGGCTTCGCCGGAGTTCGCTTCGCCGAGCGTGGTCGTCGTCCACACCGACAACCCGAAGCTCGCCACCGGTGCCAGCTTCAAGGAAGCCGGCGTGCAGATCGCTGCCGGTGTGCCGTTGCAGTGCGATGAGCCCGAGGACTTCTCGAGCTTCCGCATCGGCCTGTTCGGTCTCGACAAGCTCGGCGACATCGACGGTACGATCTCGCGCCTCGAGGCTGCCCTCGACTCGATCGGCGTGACCGCCGACAAGTAGTCCCGCACGGCTAGCGCCTCCGGCGACACCTCGTCGCACAACACACATTCAGCGCCATAACCTCCCGTTGCAACGAGGGGTTATGGCGCTGAATGTATGTTGTGACCCTACCGGTGAGGGATGCTCCCGAGCTTCAGGTGGAGCCTCAGGCAGTGTCTCCGAGGGCGACGACGTTGTCGGCGAGCCGTTCGTTGCTGCCGTACATGAAGTGGTTGGCCATGTTCTCGGAGAACCGGCTGGCATCGGTCGTCAGCCCGACCGCCTCGGCGACTTCGCGGATGTGCATCGGGGTCGCGCCGCAGCACACGCCGATGTAGTTGACGCCCAGGTCGAAGGCCTCCTTGGCGAACGCACCGATCTCGTAGCGGTTCGTCTGCAGGGGATCGAGAGCGGTGGGGAACGTGCGTCCGTGCGGGGAGGCTACCTCGGCGCGGGGGTCGGAGAGGTTGAAGAACGTCGGCTCGGTCTCCGTGGTGCGGTAGGGGATCGGCAGGGCGCCGACGTGACAGGACACGGCCGCGCGGATCTCCTTCAGCCACGGCAGCATCGTCGCCGGTCCGCGGAAGCAGTTGAGGCCGACGACATCGACGCCGAGCTGTTCGAGACGCTGCGCAGTCTCGACGATCCCGACCCCGTCGGCCATCTCCTGGAAGCCCATGGGGGCGAGGGTGAGGACGACGGGCAGGCCGCTGGCCTTGGCGATCTCGGCGGCGGCGATGGCCTCACCTGCGAAGTAGAAGGTCTCGCCGATGATGAGGTCGGCGCCTTCCTCGACGGCCCAGCCGACCATCTCGGCGAACATCGAGCGGACCTCGTTCTGCTTGGCCTCGTCGGCGGGGTCCCAGATGTTCGAGTTCGAGATGTTGCCGGCCATGAAGTTCCCGGGCTTGGCGTCGGCAACGGACCGGGCGATCTGCAAGGCGGCGCGATTGAGCGGCTCGAGCAGGTCCTCCTTGCCGATCACGCGCATCTTCTCACGGTGTCCGTTGTAGGTGAAGGCCTCGACGATGTCGGAACCGGCCCGCTGGAAGTCGACGTGGAGGGAACGCAGGGCGTCGGGGAATTCGAGGGCCACCTCGGGGACGAACTCGCCGGCGGACAGATATCCGCGCTTCTCGAGCTCGAACAGGAAACCTTCCGCGCAGATCACGGGGCCGGCGTCGAGGCGTTGGGTCAGGGCGTTGGTCGCGGTCATGGATGCTCTCCGATTCGATGATGTGGTCGAGCCCGGGCGAGCGGCCCGAACTCCGGTATCACACCATCAAATGAGGGAGCGAGGTGCGTCACATCGACATAAAACGTCGTCGATCGCCATGAAATGACACGACCTGCGCCGCGGCGGCCCGACGAAGAGCAAGCAACGCAGGGTTCCGGTAGGTGACAGGGTCCGCCGAGGCGGCCCGACCGTCAGTGGTCGTCGCCGCTGAGGTACACCGGCAGCCGGCGGTAGCGCACCGCCCGTTGGGCGGCACCGGCGGGAACTTCCTGAGTCGGTTCATAGGTGGCGTTGTTCTGCGGAACCTCGTGCGAACCGGGCAGTGGGAACGGGTCGCCCGTGGCAGGGGCGGGGGAGGCGAAGGACTGCTGCTGACCGGGCTGCTGTTCGGAGCCGGGGGAGTGCTGGTAGCCGACTCCGGGCAGCGGCTGCAGTCCGAGGCCCTGCCGGTCCGGTCCGTCGCCTTCGCTGTAGGCGTTGCCGGGATGATGAGTGACGCCGGGGTAGGCGGCATGGGCGTCGACGTCCCCGCGACGACCACGCCCGCCGCGACGGTCGGAATCCTCCGGTCGCAGGAACGGGAACGGTTTGAGCAGGAGGCCCGTGACGGTCGAGGACCACCAGCGCAGGGCGCGTTCGAAGGGCGACCACGCCAGCAGGCCCGTCCAGACGACGGCAAGGGCCACACAGATGAGGAGGACGACGGCGTCGTGGAGGACGTTGCGGCTGTCGTCGAGGACGGGCTGCAGGGCGCGGACGACGAATCCGTGGAGGATGTAGACGGCGAGGCTGTTCTTGCCGATCTTCGCGAGCGTGTCCTTCGTGTTGCTCAGCCACGACAGCAGGGCCAATGTCAGCAGCACCGCTCCGATGTCGACGATGAGGCGCAGTCCCACGCCTTCGGGAACGCTGACGTCGAAGTGGGCGAAGTTGAGGCTGCCGTAGAGCCAGTTGTGATCGACTTCGTCGAGATAGAAGTATCCGACGGCGCCGAGGGCAGCGGCGCTGAGGCAGAGCTTCTGCCAGATCGCAAGACTGCCCGCCCAGCCGATGATCTGCTTGCCGTAGAGCTTGCCGATGACGAAGAACGGCCAGAACGCCAGCGTCCGAGCAGCGGAGAGTTCGGTGTCGAGGATCGGCAGAATTCCGCCGAAGAGCCCGGCGACGAGCGAGGCGACGAGCATCGTGCGCGGGAAGCGCTCGATGAAGGGAACCGTGATCATCCACCACGCCATCGACAGCAGGAACCACGTGTACCAGAAGGGTCTGAGGAAGTCGTAGTCGGGATTGAGTCCGAAGAGCCACATCCACCCCCACATGAGCGGCAGCACTGTGGCCAGGAGGACGAAGTAGGTCAGAACCCGCTCGGCCAGTTTGTTCGACTTCGCCGTGATGCCGGCGAGGAAGACGAACGCCGGCATGTGGAACATGTAGATGAAGTACATCGGCGCGCCCAGGATGGGCGACTCCCACGGAGAGGTCCGAGCGAGAAGGTGGCCCAGAACCACCAGGAAGATGAGTATTCCTTTGGCGCGGTCGATGCGATAGTTCCGTGTTGACACGCCGATACACTACCGTACCCGGCCGTATAAGGGGAAAGATCACAGCTTCGCCGAGGCGGCCGGACGCTCCCGTAGGGCCGTGTACTCGCGCGTGCGAACGGAGTTGTGGATGCCTAGCTGCGGGCGGCGCAGTCCACGCATTTCGCCGCGTAGGGGCGAGCTTCCAGTCGCGCCTCGGCGATGGGCTTGCCGCAGTCGATGCAGGTTCCGAACGTTCCCGCGGCGAGGCGGTCGACCGCCTCGGCGATCTCTGTGAGTCGATTCTCGGACTGTTCGAGCAGGGTCGCGGCCTGCGAGCGTTCGAAGGCGAGCGTCGCGCCCTCCGGATCATGTTCGTCGTCGCTGTTGTCACCCTCGCGGGCGGCCGAGACCTCATCGATGCCCTGGGTCAGGCGGGCGATGAGCGCCTGCGCATCCTCCCGCTCCTCCTCGAGCAGTCTCCGCATCTTCGCTTCGTCGATCATCGTCTTCTCCTCGATTCCTTCCGGCTGTGTCGCCGGTGGCCTCTAGTGAAGGCCCCGAACGTTCAGGTCGCGAGCGCTCGGGCCTCGAAAGCTCAGGCTTCGAGTGCCTCGGACGCTTCGAGCCAGCGCATCTCGAGTTCGTCGAGTTCGTCCTGGTACTCACGGATCGCGGCCGTGAGAGTGGCCAGTCCTTCGAAGTCGGTCTGGTCGTGGGCGGCCATCTCCTCGTGCTTCTTCGCGATCTGAGAAGTGAGCTTGTCCATCCGCCGCTCGATCGAGGACACTTCCTTCTTCGCCGCGCGGGCTTCCGCGCCGGTGAGCTTCGCGGCCGATTCCGATCCCTCGCTCGCCGAGGCGGCCCCACCGGAATCGTTCCCGCCGGCTCCCGCCGTGGCCCCGTTCGAACCGGCGGTCTTATTCGAACCGGCAGAGCCTCGGCGTTCCTGTTCGGCGCGCAGCCGCAGGTACTCTTCGACGCCGCCGGGGACATGGCGCAGACCGTTGTCGAGGATCGCGTACTGCTGATCGGTGACGCGCTCCAACAGGTACCGGTCGTGGGAGACGACGATGAGAGTGCCCGGCCAGGAATCGAGCAGATCCTCCATCGCCGCGAGCATGTCCGAGTCGACGTCATTCGTCGGCTCGTCGAGGATGATGACATTGGGTTCGGCCATGAGCAGCATCAGAAGCTGGAGCCGGCGCTTCTGTCCACCGGAGAGTTCCTTGACCCGGGCAGACAGATGTTCCTTTGCGAAGCCGAGGCGTTCGAGCAGCTGAGCCGGAGTGAAGTCCTTGCCCTCGATGTTGAATGAGGTCTTCGACTCGGCCAGAACCTCACGTACTCGCGCATCGGCGATGCGGGCCAGATCCTTGAACTGCTGATCGAGCACTCCGATCTGCACTGTCTTGCCGCGCTTGACCCGACCGGCATCGGGTTCGATCTCCCCTGAGACCAGGCCGAGCAGGGTCGACTTCCCGGCACCGTTGGGGCCGAGGATCCCGGTGCGCTCACCGGGACCGATGCGCCACGTGACATCCTCGAGGATCGTGGTCTGGCCGAAATGCTTGGACACGTCGAGCAGGTCGACGACGTCCTTGCCCAGACGGGCCGTGGCCATCTTCTTCAATTCGATCGGATTGCGCACCTCGGGCACATCGGCGATGAGCTGATTGGCCGCTTCGATGCGGAACTTCGGCTTCGACGTTCGGGCGGGTGCACCGCGCCGCAGCCACGCGAGTTCCTTGCGCATGAGATTCTGTCGCTTCGCCTCGGTGGCGGCGGCGATCCGGTCGCGTTCGACCCGCTGGAGGACATAGGCGGCATAACCGCCTTCGAAGGGTTCGACGATGCGGTCGTGGACCTCCCAGGTCTTCGTGCAGACTTCGTCGAGGAACCACCGGTCGTGGGTGACCAGCAGCAGGGCGCCGGAGTTCTTCGGCCAGCGGGCGCGAATATGCTTCGCCAACCATGCGATGCCGTCGACGTCGAGGTGGTTCGTCGGCTCATCGAGGATGAGCATGTCCCAATCGCCGATGAGCAGAGCCGCCAGGGCCACTCGGCGGCGCTGACCGCCGGAAAGTGAGGAGATCTGCGCATCCCAATCGAGATCGGCGATGAGACCGGAGATGATGTCTCGGGCCTGCGGATCTGCAGCCCATTCGTGATCGGCGGCATCGCCGACGACGGAGAAGCCGACCGTGGCCTCGTCATCGAGGTCATCACGCTGTCCGAGCATCCCTAAGCGCAGACCACCGCGATAGGTCACCCGTCCGGAATCGGGTTCGATGGTGCCGGCGAGCATGCCGAGCAGGCTCGATTTGCCGTCGCCGTTGCGGCCGACGATGCCGATCATGTCGCCGGACTCGACGCCGAGGGTGACGGAGTCGAAGACGACGCGCGTGGGGTATTCGAGGTGGAGGGCTTCTGCCCCGAGGAGATGTGCCATAGGACTCTCTAGCCTAGTTCACGACGGGCGGACTCCTGTGCCTGCCGGGCGTCTGCCGACACGTCGGTCGACTCACTGCACTCGTCGGTTGTCTGTCTCAAAGTCGAGGGCTTTCGCGTTCGCATTCTGGACCGAAAACGGTCGTGGATGACGGAATATTTCTTTTTCATATCGGTGTGCGTGATTGAAGTGTTACCGGAGCCGCTGAAACGAGTTCAGTGCATTAGACTGACCGAAACTCATCAAAATATGACAGTTCGTCCAGTGGTTTCACATTTTCGGTAAGGGCAGACAGGGCCCTCATCCGTGTGCGCTGTCTGAATCAGAAAAGAGAAAACGTGAAGAAGCTCGCTTCCGCGGTGTCGATGATCGCCGCCTCCGCCCTCGTCCTCTCCGCCTGCGGTTCCGCCGAAGGCGGCGAATCCGGCTCGGACTACCTCGCCTGCATGGTCTCCGACTCCGGCGGCTGGGACGACCAGTCGTTCAACCAGTCGAGCCGCGAGGGCCTGGACAACGCGAAGAAGAACCTCGGCATCGAGGAGAGCCTCGCCGAGTCCCAGGGCGACGCCGACTTCGGGCCGAACGTCGACAACATGGTCCAGCAGGGCTGCAACCTCACCTTCGGTGTCGGATTCCTCCTCGAGGACACGATCCAGGAAGCCGCCGAGGCGAACCCGGACCTCAACTTCGCCCTCATCGACTCGGGCTTCTCCGACGCCGACGGCAAGCCGGTGACGCTCGAGAATGCGAAGCCCGTCGTCTTCAACACCGCAGAGGCCGCCTACCTCGCCGGCTATGTTGCGGCCGCGACCTCGAAGTCCGGCAAGGTCGGCACCTTCGGCGGCGTCCAGATTCCGTCGGTGACGATCTTCATGGACGGCTTCTCCGATGGTGTGAAGAGGTTCAACGAAGACAAGAAGAAGGACGTCAAGCTGCTCGGCTGGAACAAGGAGAAGCAGGACGGATCGTTCTCCGGTGACTTCGAGAACCAGGGACAGGGTCAGGAACTGACCAAGCAGATGATCTCCCAGGGTGCCGACGTCATCATGCCGGTCGCCGGACCCGTCGGCCTCGGTGCCGCCGCTGCGGCGAAGGAAGCCGGCGACGTCAAGCTCGTGTGGGTCGATTCCGACGGCTACGAGTCGACCGAATACGGCGACATCATGCTCACCTCGGTCGTCAAGCAGATCGCCAACGCGGTCGAGGACACCGTCAAGGAAGGCACGGAGGACAAGTTCACCAACGAACCCTACGTCGGCACCCTCGAAAACGAAGGCGTGGGCATCGCTCCCTACCACGACCTCGACAAGGAAGTTCCCGAAGACGTGAAGAAGGAAGTCGAAGAGCTCAAGAAGCAGATCATCGACGGCAGCCTCGTCGTCGAGTCGGAGAGCACACCGAAGTAAGCTCGTCGGTTAAACTGCAGGGCCGGACATTGTCGGCCCTGCAGTTTTCAAGTTTGTGAGGAGAACCGGAAGCAGTGAAACTCGAGCTTCGCGGGATGACCAAGGTGTTCGGATCGTTCGTGGCGAACGACCACATCGATCTCACCATCGAGCCGGGCGAGATCCACGCTCTGCTGGGTGAGAACGGCGCCGGCAAATCCACCATGATGAATGTCCTCTACGGACTCTACGATGCCGATGGGGGAGAGATCCTCATCGACGACAAGCCGGTGAAGTTCTCCGGCCCCGGCGATGCCGTGGCCGCGGGAATCGGCATGGTCCACCAGCACTTCATGCTCGTGCCCGTGTTCACCGTCGCCGAATCCGTGGCGCTGGGCTACGAACCCACGAAGAGCCTCGGGCTCCTCGACATCAACGAGGCGCGGAAGAAGGTCAAGGAGATCTCTTCGCGCTTCAACTTCAACATCGATCCCGACGCCCTCATCGAGGATCTGCCGGTCGGCGCACAGCAGCGTGTGGAGATCATCAAGGCTCTGTCCCGGGATGCCAAGATCCTCATCCTCGACGAGCCGACGGCCGTGCTGACTCCGCAGGAGACCGACGAACTCATCTCGATCATGCGCCAGCTCAAGGAGCAGGGCACATCGATCGTGTTCATCACCCACAAACTCCGTGAGGTCCGCGCGATCGCCGACGCGATCACGGTCATCCGCCGCGGCAAGATCGTTGGCGAGGCCTCGCCCGAGTCGACCGAGGCCGAACTGGCCAGCCAGATGGTCGGCCGCGCCGTGTCGCTGACGACCGAGAAGGAAGCCGCCGATCCGGGCGATGCGACTTTCCAGGTCCGGGGCCTCACCGTCGTCGACAAGGCCGAGAACGTCGTCGTCGACGATGTGTCCTTCGACGTCCGGCGTGGTGAGATTCTCGCCGTCGCCGGTGTCCAGGGCAACGGACAGACGGAACTGGCCGAGACGATCATCGGACTCACCGAACCGCGTCTGGGCACGATCACTCTCGACGGGGAGAAGCTCGTCGGCAGCTCGGTCAAGGACCGCCTCGGTGCCGGCATCGGCTTCGTTCCCGAAGACCGTTCGACCGACGGCATCATCGCGGAATTCGCGATCCGCGAGAACATGATCCTCGACGTCTACGACCGTGAGCCCTATGCCAAGGGCCTGAATATGCGGTCGAAGGTCATCAACGAAGAGGCGAAGAAGAAGGTCGAGGAATTCGACATCCGACTCGGCAGCGTCTCCGATCCGATCTCGACGCTCTCCGGCGGAAACCAGCAGAAGGTGGTGCTCTCCCGTGAGCTCGGGCGCGATCTGCGACTGTTCATCGCCAGCCAGCCCACCCGCGGCCTCGACGTCGGATCGATCGAATTCGTGCACAAGCGCGTCATCGCCGAACGCGATGCCGGCACGCCCTGCATCATCGTCTCGACCGAACTCGACGAGGTCTACGGACTCGCCGATCGCATCGCCGTGATGTACGCCGGACGCATCGTCGGCATCGTCGGACCCGAGACCTCCCGTGAGGCACTGGGCCTGATGATGGCCGGCGTGCCCGCCGACGAAGCCCTCGAAGCAACGGACGACGACTCAGCCACCACCTCGGCGGAGGAGACCAAATGACGACTGATATCTCACCGGCGGCTCCCTCGGCGGCACCGCCGCCGGAGTCCGAGGCCGAGGACGGCAAGGAACAGACGCTGCTGCAGCAGATCATGTCGGGTTCGTGGCTCGTCTCGCTGTTGGCGATCGTGCTCGCACTCCTCCTCGGCGGTGTCCTCATCGCCGTGTCGAATGCCGAGGTCGTTGCGGCAGCCGAGAACTTCTTCGCCGCCCCCGGCGAGTTCTTCTCCGCCCTCTTCCAAACCGTCGGAAACGCCTATTCGGCGCTGTTCCGCGGCGCGGTCTTCGACTGGGAAGCCCGCACGACCGAACGTGCCATCCGCCCCCTGACCGAGTCGATGGTCTCGGGCACACCGCTCATCCTCACCGGTCTCGGCATCGCTCTGGCCTTCCGCTGCGGTCTGTTCAACATCGGCGGACAGGGCCAGGTCATCCTCGGCGCGACCATCGCCGGCTTCCTCGGCTATGCGCTGCCGCTGCCTCCCGTCGTCCACATGCTCGTGGCTGCGATCGGCGGCATCATCGGCGGTGCGATCTGGGCCGGAATCGCCGGTGTCCTCAAGGCGCGCACCGGGGCCAACGAGGTGATCGTGACGATCATGCTCAACTCGATCGCCGGGTATGCGCTGGGCTACCTGCTCAAGGAGAACTGGTTCACGCACACGACGTCGGCGAACCCGCAGTCACGCGTCGTCGACGACTCCGCGCAGATGTTCCTGCTCCTGCCGCCGCCGTTCCGCCTGCATTTCGGCTTCATCATCGCCATCCTCGCCACGATCTTCGTGTGGTGGCTGCTCGAACGCTCGACCGTCGGCTTCGAGTTCAAGGCCGTCGGCGCGAACCCGCACGCGGCACGGACCGCAGGCATCTCCGTGTCGAAGGTGACGATCCTCGTCATGATCGTCGCCGGTGCCCTGGCCGGACTCGGCGGCGCCGCTCAGGTGCTCGGCACCGAATTCAAACTCACCGGCGGCATCAGCGGATCGATCGGCTTCGACGCCATCACCGTGGCCCTGCTGGGACGGTCGAAGCCGCTGGGCACATTCCTCGCCGGGCTGCTCTTCGGTGCGTTCAAAGCCGGCGGCTACCTCATGCAGTCCCAGACGGGAACGCCGATCGACATCGTCCTCGTCGTCCAGTCCGTCATCGTGCTGCTCATCGCGGCCCCGCCCCTGGTGAGGTCGATCTTCCGGTTGCCCACACCGGTGCTCAAGCGGAAGGAGGACTGAGATGACTGCTCAGACCATGGATAGAACACCTTCGACCCAGGTCAAGGCGCTTGCGCCGATCGCCTGGAAATTCCCGATCGTCTATACGATCCTCGCCCTCGTCTCACTCATCTTCTTCGGCCTCATCGGCCGTGACGGCGACACGACCTTCCGAGTGGCCACCGGCGGAGACTTCTTCGCCATCCCCGACTTCGCCGTGTCCTCGACCGCGGCAGGTCTGACGCTGGGCATCATCCTCGTCATCATGGCCGCCGTGTCGATCTATGTGTCGGTCAAGCGCATCGACCTCGGCTCCTGGTTCCCGATGCTCTTCGGCGTGATCTTCGTCCTGTCCTTCCTCGCGTGGGCAGGCGGCGGATCCGGTGGCGTGATCCCGCTGACCACGCTGCTCGCCGGTGCCCTGGCGCTGTCCGTGCCGCTGATCTTCGGCGCCATGTGCGGTCTCGTGGGAGAGCGTTCGGGCATCATCAACATCGCCATCGAAGGCCAGCTGCTGGCCGGTGCGTTCCTCGCAGCGGTCGTCGCCTCCGTGGTGAAGAACCCGTACGCGGGTCTGCTCGCCGCTCCCATCGCCGGTGCCCTGGTCGCCGTGGTGCTCACCTTCTTCGCGGTGAAGTACTGGGTCAACCAGATCATCATCGGCGTCGTCCTCAACGTCCTCGTCGTCGGCGTCACGAGCTTCCTCTACTCGACGGTTCTCACCCAGGATCCGGAACTGTGGAACTCCCGCCAGAAGCTGCCGAATCTGCCGATCCCGCTGCTTGCGGACATTCCGGTGCTCGGACGAGTGCTGTTCGACCAGAACATCCTCGTCTACATTATGTATGTCGTCGTCATCGCCCTGCAGATCTTCGTCTTCCGCTCGAAGTGGGGTCTGCGGATGCGGGCCGTCGGCGAGCACCCGAAGGCCGCGGACACCGTCGGCATCAAGGTCAACTTCACCCGCGTGCGCAACACTCTGCTCGCCGGTGCCATCGCGGGCCTCGGCGGTGCCTTCTTCACCGTCGGCTCCGGACTGGCCTTCGGCAAGGAGATGTCGGCAGGACAGGGCTATATCGCCCTGGCGGCGATGATCCTGGGCAAGTGGAACCCGAAGGGTGCGCTGTTCGCGGCGCTGCTGTTCGGCTTCTCCAAGAGCCTCGGCAACACTCTGCAGTCCATCGGCACCCCGGTGGCCAACGAGCTGCTGCTCATGCTGCCCTACATCGTCACCGTCTTCGCCGTCGCCGGCTTCGTCGGTCGGGTCCGCCCGCCCGCCGCGGAAGGTGTGCCCTACGTGAAGTGAGTCCCGCCTCGGCGACGGACCAGCACGACCCCTCGAATACCCCGCAGTCGCAACCTGAAGGAAGTATCCCCATGACTGTCCCCGAACCCCGCGCTTCCGCACCCGAATCGACCGCCCCGGTCTGGAGTGAGGAACCCACCCCCGTCTGCCCCGAGGACCTCAGCGAAGGCACCTGGGAGCTTCTGCGAGCAGAAGCGAAACGGGCGATGACGAAGGCCTATGTGCCGTACTCGAACTACCCGGTCGGGGCGGCCGGCCTCGTCGACGACGGCCGCATCGTCGGCGGATGCAATATCGAGAACGCCTCATTCGGTGTGACCCTGTGTGCGGAATGCTCGCTCCTCTCCGAGCTGTTCATGACCGGCGGGGGCCGCCTCGTCGCCTTCGACTGCGTGGACGGAGAGGGCAACACCCTCGTCCCCTGCGGGCGATGCCGACAGCTGCTGTTCGAACACGGCGGCAACGATCTCGTCATCAACATGCCCAGCGGACGCGCCCCGATGTCCGTGGTCCTGCCCGAAGCTTTCGGACCCGACCACCTGGCCGCCGCACGCCGCGACCGTGAGGCCAAGCACTGATCGACGAAAACGAAGGATTGAGACCGTGAGCGTAGAAGCATTCGACACCGTCGACGTCATCGCCGCCAAGCGCGATGGCCGAGCCCTGAGCAAGGAGCAGATCGACTGGGTGATCGACGCCTACACCCGCGGCGCCGTCGCCGAAGAGCAGATGGCGGCCCTGGCCATGGCGATCTTCATCAACGACATGGAGCCCGAAGAGATCGCGCACTGGACGCAGGCGATGATCGACTCCGGTGAGCGCATGGACTTCTCGTCCCTGTCCCGGCCGACCTCCGACAAGCATTCGACCGGGGGAGTCGGCGACAAGATCACCCTGCCGCTGGCCCCGCTCGTCGCGGTCTTCGACGTCGCCGTCCCACAGCTCTCCGGCCGCGGTCTCGGTCACACCGGCGGCACCCTGGACAAACTCGAATCGATTCCCGGCTGGCAGGCGGGCCTGAGCAATCAGGCGATCGTCGACCAGCTCGAGGACGTCGGGGCCGTCATCTGCGCGGCCGGAACCGGTCTGGCTCCGGCGGACAAGAAGCTCTACGCTCTGCGCGACATCACCTCGACGGTCGACTGCATTCCGCTCATCGCTTCGTCGATCATGTCGAAGAAGATCGCCGAGGGCACCTCCGGGCTCGTCCTCGACGTCAAGGTCGGATCCGGTGCGTTCATGAAGGACCTGACGAAGGCCCGCGAGCTTGCCCAGACGATGGTCGAGCTCGGCAAGGCCGCCGGGGTGAATACCTCGGCGCTGCTGACCGATATGTCCACGCCCTTGGGCCTGACCGTCGGCAATGCCCTCGAGGTCCGCGAATCCGTCGAGGTCCTGGCCGGCGCAGGACCAGCCGACGTCGTCGACCTCACCGTCGCCTTGGCCGAGGAGATGCTGCGCCTGGCCGGCAAGACCGATGTCGACGTCCGCGCCGCACTGACCGACGGTCGTGCCATGGACAAGTGGAAGCAGATGATCCGCGCCCAGCACGGTGACCCGGAGGCAGCCCTGCCCGTCGCCGAGCACACGGAGGTCGTCACCGCGACCGAATCCGGGGTGCTCACCCAGCTCGACGCACTCTCGGTGGGAGTCGCCTCGTGGAGGTTGGGCGCCGGACGGGCACGGAAGGAAGATCCGGTCCAGGACGTGGCGGGCATCGAACTGCACGCCAAGCCCGGGGACACGGTCACGGCCGGTCAGCCGCTCATGACACTGCACACGGCGACCCCGGAACGCTTCGAACGGGCGATCGAGGCCCTGGACTCAGCAGTCGAGATCGGCGGGGACGCCGCCTCGGTGCCGGAATCGATCGTCTTCGACACGATCACCTGAGTTCGATCGCACACCGGCGGCACTACTGCGCGGCCGCCGACCTCACTACTCTGGAACCACAGCCCTAGAACCAGCATCACCGAACTTGGAGGAACCCATGACCAGCCGCACCGATGTCGCAGCCATGATCGACCACACCCTGCTCAAGCCCGAAGCGACCCCCGCCGACGTCGACGCCCTCGTAGCGGAGGCGAAGGAGCTGGGCGTGCTCGCTATCTGCGTGTCGCCGTCCATGCTGCCGGTCACCGATCCGGGTGAGCTCGTCGTGGCCACCGTCGTCGGGTTCCCCTCCGGCCAGGTGAAGCCGGAGATCAAGGCTGCCGAGGCGAAGCAGGCTGTCGCTGACGGTGCCGCCGAGGTCGACATGGTCATCAACATCGGACAGGCCGTCGCCGGAGATTTCGACGGGCTCGAGGCCGATATCCGCGGTGTCGTCGAAGCCAGCGGGGATGCCGTCGTCAAGGTCATCATCGAGTCGGCGGCGCTGACCGATGAGCAGATCGTCGAGGCGTGCCGCCGCTCCGAGGCAGCTGGTGCCGGATTCGTCAAGACCTCGACCGGTTTCCACCCGGCCGGCGGAGCCAGCGCTCACGCTGTGTCGCTGATGCGCGAGACCGTGGGCGATCGCCTGGGCGTCAAGGCCTCCGGCGGAATCCGCACCGCCGAGGCCGCCGAAGAGATGATCGCCGCCGTCAGGTAGTTCTTGGGGTGTGTCAGAGGCCGAAGAAGGCTTTCAGTTCGGTGCTGATCGAGGCCAGACGTTCTGTCAGGGCCGGCTTGAGGGACGCACTCGCCGAGGTGGTCGACAGTCGCACTCCTGCGCTGGCTGCCGCACGTGCATCGGCATCGGCCGCAGCCTGGAGTTCCGAGGGATCGGCGACGACTTCGAGATAGCACTTGAGCTTCGGCTCGGTGCCCGAAGGACGCACGATGACCCGCGAGTTCGACTCCGAGAGCAGCAGGATTCCGTCGGTCGGCGGCAGACCTTCGTACCCGGCGGAGAGGTCATGAACCTCGACGACGGGGGACCCAGCCAGAGTGGCCGGCGGATTCTCCCGCAGCTTCGCCATCGCCGTGGCGATGAGAGAGACGTCGTCGAGGCGGAAACTCAGCGGAGCGGTGGCGAAGTAGCCGTCGCGGTTGCGGATCCGATCGAGTTCGGCCTCGATGCTGCTGCCTTCCGACTTCAGCCGCGACGCCAGGGACGCGAACGTCACAGCTGTGGAGATGCCGTCCTTGTCGCGTACTGCAGCCGGGTCGACACAGTAACCGAGTGCCTCTTCGTAGCCGAAGACGAGTCCGGCCACTCGAGAGATCCACTTGAAACCAGTGAGCGTGTTCACCGCAGTGAAGCCGTGGCTGGCAGCCGCTGCCGCCAGACCGCGGGAGGACACGATCGAGTTCGCAAAGACCGGAGCCTCAGTTCCCGTCGCATGATGTGTTCCCGCCGCCAGCCGAGTCGCGGCATCCTCACCGAGGAGGAGTCCCACCTCGTCGCCGGTCAGCTGCCGGTACCCGACCGCCGCTGACGCATCCGGGATGGCCGCGGAGAACCGGTCGGCATCCGGATCGTTGGCGATGATGAGTTCGGCACCGATCTCCCGAGCAAGCGCATAGGACTCATCGAGTGCCCCGGCCTCCTCAGGGTTCGGGAATGACACCGTCGGAAACTCCGGATCCGGGGCCTGCTGAGAAGCCACCGGGTGGAGGTTCGTGAACCCGGTCCGGCTCAGGGCCGCCTCGGCGACACCGGCACCCACACCGTGCAGGGACGTCAGGACGATCGACAGATCTGCCTCTGCACGCACACCCAGATCATCGATGCGGGACAGGTAGTCCTCGACGATTGACTCATCGAGGTGCTCCCACCCGGACTCAGCCCGAGGCGCAGAAGCGACGGACTCCACAGCCGCGATCTTCTCGGCGATCAGTGCATCGGCCGGGCTGACGATCTGTGCGCCCGCACCCGCCTCGGCGTCAGCCTCGGAGCCGATCGCCTGCAGGGGACGTTTGCCCAGGTAGACCTTGTAGCCATTGTCAGCTGGCGGGTTGTGACTGGCCGTGACCATGACACCGGCGTCGGCTTCGAGATGCGACAACGCGAAGGCCAGCAGCGGGGTCGGCAGCTGCTCGGGCAGTTGGATCGCGACTCCACCGGCGGCGGTGACGACAGCGGCGGTATCGGCCGCGAACTCTGCGGACTTGTACCGGGCATCGCAGCCGATGACGACGCGGAATCCCTCACCGACGGTCTCAGCGAGGAACGCGGCCAAACCGGCGGCGGCACGGATGACGACTGCCCGGTTCATCCGGTTCGGACCGGCAGCGATCTCACCGCGCAGTCCGGCGGTGCCGAAGACGAGGGGACCGGAGAACCGGTCTTCGAGATCGGCGATCGCGGCCGCATCCCCGGCTTCAGCCTCGGCGAGGATGTGCTCCAACGAGGTGGCTGTCTGCTGGTCGGGGTCGTCGGCGATCCAGGCACGGACCACCTCGGCGTCGAATCCATTTGTGAACCGGTCGGCTACGCGAGTCATGTTCCGTCCTTTGCGGGTCTGCGGTGAAGAGGGGTGGGGTAGGGGAGTGCTGCTGTCGTCGGTGCTGTGGCTCAGAGCTTCGCGACGATATCGGCGAGCAGTCGAGAGATGCGCGGGGCGGCAGCGGCTCCGGCCTCGATGACCTCGGCGTGGGAGAGTGGGGTCTCCTGGATGCCGGCGGCGAGGTTCGTGACCAGCGAGATGCCCATGAGCTCGAGCCCGGCCTGACGTGCGGCGATGGCCTCCAGCGTCGTCGACATGCCCACCAGGTCCGCGCCGAGGATTCCGGCCATTCGCACCTCGGCGGGGGTTTCGTAATGAGGTCCGCGGAACTGCGCGTACACGCCTTCGTCGAGCGTCGGGTCGATCTCCTTGGCGATGGCCCGCATGCGCGGCGAGTACAGATCGGTGAGATCGACGAAGTTCGCGCCCTCGATCGGGGAGGTACCGGTGAGGTTGAGGTGATCGGAGATGAGCACCGGAGTACCGGGTGCCCAGTTGCGGTTGAGTCCGCCGCACCCGTTCGTCAGCACGAGCGAGGAGCAGCCGGCCGCGGCCGCGGTGCGCACACCGTGGGCGACCGCCCGCACGCCCTTGCCTTCGTAGTAGTGGGTGCGCGATCCGAGGACGAGTGCATGCTTGCCGCTGGCCTCGATCCGCACCGTGCGCAGGGTTGCACCGTGGCCTTCGACGGCCGGAGCGTGGAATCCGGGAACTTCTGCAGCGGAGATCTCGGCAACGGTTTCGCCGAGGAGGTCTGCCGCCCCGCCCCAACCGGATCCGAGGACGAGCGCGATGTCGTGCGATTCGATGCCCGCGTTCGAGTTGATGGTCGTGGCCGCGGCGTGCGCGGCGGCGGTAGGATCGCTTAAGTCAGTCATGACGCCAAGATTATCAAGTTCCCCACCGCCCAAGGAGCGAGCACATGCCGATTCGAGAGCTGAACGACGGTGACGATCTGCGCCTGAACGAGGTGTTCGCCGATGCGACCACCCCGGCCGGCCATATGGCCAGGTCCCTGTTCCGTCCGTCCTCGGATTCGCCCCTGATCCGCTCCGTTATCGCCGAGGTGGTTCCCGACGTTCCCGTCGGAGCCGCCGCGATCGCCGAATCCCCGCTTCACCCCTACCGTGCGTGGGTCCACGTCGAGGTCGCCGCCGAGGAACAGGGGCACGGTCAGGGGCGTGAACTCTTCGAGGCAGTGTGCGCGGAGACTCGAGGAACCGCTCTCGAGGGACTCGATTTGCGGGCCCGTGTGCAGGCCGGAAGTGCGGGCGAAGGCTTCGCTCAGGCGCTCGGTTTCACCCCGCTGACGACGACCCGCGTGATCAGGGTGCCCGCAGGTGCTCTGCCGCCGGCCGGCGGTGGTCGGGCCGAGGACCTCGAGATCGTCGCGACCGGCTCGGTGAAGCTGACGAAGGCATTCTTCGCCTGGTACACCGCGGTCAACCGCGACGATGCCGTCGGCCCGCTGACCATCGGACAGGTGAACAACGCGTTCCTCTCCGAGGCGGCCGGAGCCCATGGTGCCGCGCTGCTCAATGGCGCTGCCGGGACCGCCGAGGCGGGCGGGCTCAGCGCCTTCGCCGTGTCCTATGCCAGGGAAGCCGAAGAGACCGCCGGTGTTCTGCCGTCGGCCGGTGAGCCGGGCGCCGAGGCCGCTGCTGGGGACGGGACCGCTGTCGTCGATCACGTCGACGAGGAACCGCCGACCGAGCTCATCCTCGGATCGATGTTCGAAACCCGTGACGATGCCGCCGATGTCACAGGTGAAGAGTTCGCCGCCGCAGTCGCCGATGCCGAACTCCTGCTGGCGCGTTTGTCGGTCGACGCCGATGTCGTCATCGAAGTCACGAGCGGAATGCCCGTGGTCTCGGCGCTGGCCGACCGTCTGCTCGAGGCAGGGACTGCGACCGAGCTCTACCGTTACGAGACTCTCTCAGGACCTCCTTCCGACGCGAATTGAATCAGGCTCGATTCCCGTTGTGCTGAAGAGGCGCACGGGGCGAGTCTGATCCTCGGTGACGAACCAGCCCGTTCCCGGCAATCCGTCGAGTGGAGCCTGTCGAAGCACCCCGAGCCCGGTGAGATCCTGTTTGGTGTGCACACCGAGCACGAGCAGCGGACCGAGATTCTGTGCCTTGGCCAGCGGAGATCCATAGCTGGGTGTGAATCGAGTCGGCACGGTGAGCACATGGAATCGTCCGTCGAGCAGATCCCAGTCGACCGGGTCTGACTCCTTGTGGGCATCATCGTGGACAAGAACCTCGCCGAGGCGGTGGAGGAGAGTCGCGAATCCAGTCTTGCCGCTCTGCGGAGAACCGCGAACCGTGAGAACGGAACCGTCCCGCAAGGGATCCCACATGACGAGGTCGCCGAAAGCGTCGATGCCGATGGGGACGCGGCCCGCCGAAGTGTTGGTGCCGAATGATGCTTCGCCCTCGCTTGCAGGACGGTCGAGACCGCGCCAGCGTGGAGCGAATCCTTCCCGACGCTGCAGCCCGTCGGGGGACTCCCATCCGCCGATGCTGACCGTTTCTGTTTCCGGTTCGGACGAATCATTTCGTGCCGCGTCACCGGGTCCGAATTGCACATCGGCGCCTTCTCCGCTGGAAGTCTGCACACATGGACCGCGAATGACAGCGCGAAGATCCGGCCAGCTGCCGGCGAACCGCTGCCGGCTGAGTCCGAAGCTCGTCCCGTCTTCGCCGACATCGGGCGGGAAGATGATTTGAGTGGCGAACCGAGAACTTCTGCTCGTCATGTTTCGGCACCCAGCGAGCAGGAACACGAGATCCGAACCGGCACCATGACCAAGCAGACGTTCGGCGCGCTCCGCCCAAAAGTGGTCGAGCGAATCGACGAACTCGGCCCAATTGCCGCAGACGAGCAGGCTCGGCGGTTGTCGGCTCGTGACCGAACCTGCCGAGGTCGCTGTGCCGTCGCCGTCTTGCGCGATCCTGCCCGGGTCTCCGTTGACGGTGAGGTGGTCGAGAATCGCCTGGATCTGCCAGCCCGTGCTCATTCCGCAGCTGATGTCGGCCCAGTCGAGAGCAGCGGCGATCCTGCCGATCGCGATGATCCGTCTGGTCGGAGCGGCCGCGCGAGCCATATTCACGAGCACGGTTTCAATGGTTTCGGGGGTGCCGCCCGTGAGGATCGTGGAACCGTCCACATCCGGATCGAATGTCCATAACTGCTGCCGCTGCTCGCTGGGGACATCGATGATCCCCGAGACCGCTGTGCCGGGATCACCGACTGCCTCCACCGTTCCATCGGTGGCTCTCGCCGACATGCCAGCTGCCCAGGCTGCCATGTCTTCCGGAGCAGGCAGAGGCGGCAACACGATCTGTCGCGTCTGCCCCTCAAACGATGATTTCTCAATCACCTCGTCAGCTCCGGCCGCTGGATCGTTTACGGCCCCAGCATTTTCCCGTGTCGCGGCGACGATGTTGTCGACGCTGACACCGTGAACCCCGCTGGCCAGGGACGGAACCGGTCCACGGACCCAGGGCCGGACGCGGGGGCGGATAGCCGCCTCGGTGCCGGAATTGGTGCCGAAGGGCACCGCTACGCGGAACTGGGTGACGCTGATTCCGGAGTCCAGGCAGGCGGCTCCCGGCTTGTCCGCGGGAAGGAACGCGCCCGCCTCGGTACCGATGACGTCGAAGGAATCGGTCTCATCGCGTACCCGCAGGCACACGCGGATGTTGATGTTCGCCTTCATCTGACCGGTCACGACGCCCATGGGGCGCTGGGTGGCGAGGATGAGGTGGACGCCGAGGGACCTGCCCAAAGCGGTGAGGTGTTCGAGCAGATCAGCGGCGCGTGGATGAGTGGCCATGAGCGAATGGAACTCATCGATGACGACGATGAGACGCGGAGGAGGGTCGGCGAGATCGGCAACATCGGTGCACCCGCGGTCGGCCAGCAGACGTTCACGGTGGGTGATCTCGGCGCGCACCGAGACGAGAGCGCGAAAGGCGAGACCCGAGTCGAAATCGTCGAGCACACTGTCCGTGTGCGGTAGGTCCTGCAGAGGGGAGAAGGTGGCTCCGCCTTTGAAATCGATGAGGACGAAACGCAGTCGCCGAGGCGGCTGTGCCAGCGCCATCGACAGCAGCCACGCCTGGAGGAGCAGAGATTTTCCGCTGCCCGTGGTGCCGGCGACGAGAGCATGTGGGCCGTCGGAGAACAGATCGATTCCGACGTCACCGTCGGCTCCGCGACCGATCAGCACCGGCCCCGAGGCGGGACGGTGCCACCGTGCCCTGATGACCTCGGGCGCATCGTTGCAGAGTTCGCCGAGTCCGTGATCGGGCCATGCCCTGGGTTCGGTTTCGACCGCGCGACCACGGTGCAGGGTGACGAATCGGGCAGCCGGCATGAGAGTGGCGATGAGCGCCCGTCCGGGCACCGGTCCGCCGGGTGCGGTCGACAAAGTGGTGCGAGCCTGCGCGAGAGTGCCCACTGTCATCGACACCGCTGGGCCGGCATGCGGGGCGGTGAGCGTGAGTACGGCGGGGTGGGCCGCCTCGTCGAGGGTGATCGAGATGGGGTCGTCAATGTTGCCTCCCGGGCCGGACCCCGAAGGGACCGAGCTCGATGCATGGTCGGCGGAGAATTCCGTGCCTGCCAGCTCCGGCAGCAGTGCGAGTTCGGGACTCGGTCGCCATTGGAATCGCCGGTCGGCCAGCCAGGCGAAGGCCATGGTGCGCAGGACTGCGGCGTTTCCGCGGACGGTGACCGTGGTCGTGCGGGGATCGATGCGGACCGGAATGTCGGCGCAGACGACTCGGCCGTCGACGTGGTCGGTTCCGTCCTGCAGCTGTTCGTCGATGGTGAGGTCGGTGAAGACCGTCCCGAAACCAAGGCACAGACCGGGGGAGGAGAAGATCATGTGTCGGTGCGTCGCCTCGAGGCGGTTGAGCCTGGCTCGAGCCTCGGTCAAGGCGTCGTCGCGGTCGAGTCGGCATTGTGCACTGTCGCGGGCGAAGCGCTTCTTCTCGACCAGGTAGGCGATCCAGCCGGAGAGCGGGGCAGAGACGCTGAAGAGCAGGAACCACCACATTCCGGTGGCCACGGCCAGCACTACGCCGATGCCGACGGGGATGAGGAACGTCCACCACTGCGGTGGCCTGGCCGGCCGGGGATCGTCGATCGTCTTCGGCACGATATGAACGTCGTCGTTGCGCTGCAGAGGTGGGGATCGTATCGGCGGGGCCGAACGGGCAGTTGAAGACGAAGCGTCGGCCGACGACCAGTCTGTCGTGCCCGGTGCGAGCACGGTCGCTCCCACATGAACTGCGGGCTGAGCGCCCGTGGCGTCGAGTCGCAGCGGTTGAGGTGTACGGGAGATGCAGGGGTCGACGAGCGTCAGGCAGTCGGCATGGGGCAGTCGAGACAGGCGGGCTCGCCGCGGGTCGAGCGTCAGAGTGAAGCCGGAGTCGGGGCCTGCCACGACGGATACGGTCGTCCGTGCGGAGTCGGCACAGGCGTCGGTGGTGCGCAGAGAATTCGCGCCGACGATGGTGATGGGATTGAGTCTCTGCCAGTGACCCCAGCTGATCGACTCGAGCCTGTGGTCCTCGAGCCGGTTGCCGGTCACGAGGTCCTGATGAGTCAGTTCCGGTCCGAAAGCAGACCGGAAGACGTCGAAGGCCGGCTCGGCGGAATCGGCTTCGACAGTCATGCTCGTGACGGCTCCATTCGTCTCGACTCGGTGGATGAGCCCCAGGGTTCTCATGCCCATAGAATCACCGCGAGAATTCTGCTGGTACAAGAGGGACAAAACGCCCTGTGGAAACGACGTGGGCGTCCACAGCCCCACAATGCGTGAGTGGGGCCGTCGCGCACAGGAATCGGCGTCGGAGTCGACGACTCGCACCGATCAGTCGAGGCGCAGGGCACCCCTGGCATAAGCGGTGGCGTGGAGGTCGATGAGGCCGGGCACGAACGGCGAGAGCAGCGCCGGAGAGTAGCGGGCTTCGATGCGAATGCGCACCGAATGCGTCCCATCGGCATCGGCACTCAACCGCAGATCACCCATATCCTTCGGAGTCGGCACCGCGCTCAGGTACCGCCCGGCGGCTCGTTTGGCCGCGGGAGACGAGAACACGAGACCGGGATCGTCACCGGGAGCCGGTTCGAACGAGTCCGAGGCCGCCAGCGCCGCAGAATCGGCCAAGCCCTGCAGCTCACGGCGTGCCATGTGCAGATCGGTCAGAGCCGCAATGAGGAAGGCCAGCAACAAGGCGATGACGACGAAGCCGATGGCCAGCGGTGTGATCGACCCGGCATCCGATTCATGATCGAACTGCGCTGCTCGGCCTGGCTCCGAATCGTGCTCGCCTACGGTCTGCATATCACTGACGTCCTGTGGCGACGACGTCGGTGTGGTTCGCACGCAGGGTGATGTGCGGCGACCGGTCGGAGCCGAAGAGGAGTGGGAACCCGGGCAGAGACACCTTCGTCTCGACCCGTGCGGTGACGAGGGAACCGGCCTGTCCACAGGGTCCGGCGCACGAGTAGGTGATGGAGGTCGGCGCATCCCGCAGCCCGAAGTCCGCGAAATGCATGTCGGCAACAGCATGGGCGCGAGCCTCCGAGGGGTTCGCGTCGCGAGCGGCGATGCGCGAGGCCGACATGGCCGCCGAGGTGGTCGCATAGCTGGCCGCCTGCAGTTGGGAGAGCGTGAGCATGAGGTAGATGACGGGAATGAGCAGGACGATGGAGGCAAAGATGAACTCGATGACCGCCGTTCCCTCATCAGCGTCGCCGGACGCAACCCCTTGATCGCGCTCCGGCTCAGTCACGGTCGACGTCCTCGACGATGGACCGTCCGCGCAGGTCCCACACTTCAGCCGGTCCCCACAGCCCGAGGACCGGGAGCGGAGTCGTCACGCGCACCTCGACGATCTCGATGGCACCGCGCTGTGACGTCGAGACAGTGACCTTCTGGGCGTAGCGCTCGCCCACGGATACTCGAATGAGGTCGCGGGTGAGTTTCTGCCCGTCGCGTGGGGTCTGATCAGCCAGGCTCGCCTGCCTTGCTCCGGCGATGGCGGAGTCGATGACCGTGTTGCGGACGTGGATGACGAGGCCGATCTGCAGGGCCCCGGCCAGGATGAGGGCCAGCAGTGAGGCGATGAGAGCGAACTCGGCGACGGCAGATCCCGAATCGCTGCGCTCGCCTGCCGCCGTCACCGAGGCGGCACCCATTCGGCCCGCCTGTTCCGTCTCGTCGACTCTGGTCACCGTCCGGTCACCCGGCCCCGCGGACCTTATTCATCGCGTCTTGGAACATCGAGGTGAAGGCTTCGCCAGCCAGCGCCCACAACGCGACTACCAGTCCCGCGGTCATCAGCGTGATGAGGACCCAGCCGGGAACGTCCCCGCGATCGGGACGGTCGACATCGTCAGTGAGGTTCTGGTCGATGCCCTGGTCGGCCGCCTCGGCGATGGTGTTTCCTCCTCGCGGAGGAGAACCGGGGAAGAGCCCGAGCATGAGCGGGACGAGGCGGTAGGTGAACTGGCGGAACATTGTGTCTCCTTCATCGGCGAGGTCGAGAATTCGATCCGCGTGATCGTTGGTGCCGGGCATGGTCGTATGGGCAGAACTGGTCGTTGGTGCAGGATCGGCGGTTACGGGCTGAGGTCGAGGACGGTCAGGGAGGGGAAGACTGCGAAGATGACGGTGACGGGTAGTACGAAGACGACAACCGGAACGAGCATTCCAATCTCTTTGCGACCGGACAGTTCGAGCAGCCGTCGTCGGGACTGTTCGCGCACGTCAGCGGCTTGGGAGCGAAGCACTTCGGCCAGCGGGGTGCCGCGAGTCATCGACACGGCGAGGCCGTCGACGAACTGGACGATCTCGGGGATGGCGATGCGTGTGGCCATCGCGTCGAGCGCTTCGACCAAGGGTGTGCCGGTGCGGGTGGCGGCCAAGGCTGCGCGGAGTTCGTCGATGAGATCGCCGGAGCAGGTGCGGCACACTCGTTCGAGGGCCTCCACGATCCCCTCACCAGCGGTGATGGACAGGGCGAGGAGTTCGGCGACGGTGGGGAATTCGGCGAGCACTCGGGATTCGTGGCGGGCGATGGCTTGACTGAGCCGCCAATCGTTGACGACGTGCCCGGCGATGCCGCCGCTGATGACGAGGACGAGGGTGACGATGGGGGAGAAGCCGCGCTGTGCCGATAGGGCGCCGGCCAGTCCGCCGGCGACGATCATCCCGACGAGGATGCTCAGCACCTGGTTGATGCGGAAACGTTCGATCGTGGCATTGCCGCCGAGGCGGTCGATGCGCAGCCGCAGAGTCGCATCGGTGGTGATGCGCGATGTCACCCACAGCGTCGAGCTGACCAGCCATGACTTCACCAGTCCCCAGAATCCCTCGGTGCGCGGGGTCGGCGGGGCGTAGATGTCGACCAGGGACTCCTGATCCCGCAGATAGGGCGCGATCCGTGAGGACAGCGTCGGCTTTCGCAGCGGCGGGAGGGAGAGGACGAAGATGCACAAGGCGAAGCCGTTGAAGAGTCCGAGGGCCAGGATCGATAGAGGCTCGCCGAGGAGGCTCATGCCGCCCGCCCGTCCGCAGCGTCCTCATTGTCTGAGGTGAATCCGCCGCTCGTCCCGGCGCTGCCTGCGAAGCGTCGGTGGGCGGCGCTGAGCGAGGACCCCTCGATGACCCGGGGCTCGGCCGGGAGCCGACCGATGCGCTTCATCGCCTGATACGCCAGCAGAGAGACGACGAAGCCAGCCGCCAGGAGGATCAGTCCGGTGCGCGAGTTGTACGCCACCGCCGTTTCGGGACGCGTCGATAGGAACGCGAGCACCACCCATGGTGCGGCGACGGCCAGTCGGGCGCCGTTGACCGTCCACTGCTGCCTGGCGGAGAGCTCATTGCGGGTGCGGGCATCATCACGGACGAACTGCGCTAGGGCCCGCAGCATGGTGCCCAGATCGCTGCCGCCGACCTGCCGAGTGACACTGAGCGCGACGACGATACGGTCGGCCACGGGGTCGGCGCTGACCTGCCTGAACCTCTCCAGCGCCAAAGCGAACGAGCCGCTGGCCCGATATTCCTCGGCGAAGACTTCGAACAGCGGTCGCAGCGGTTCGGGTCCGCGATGGGCCAGAGAACTCAGTGCTTCCGGCAGGGACAGTCCTGCGCGGACTCCGGAATTGAGATGGTCGAGAGTTTCGGGCCACAGTTCCCGCCGCATCACCTGCCTACTGCGTGCTCGATGCTGCAGCGCCCGGTGCGGCAGCCAGGAAGCGAAGACGCCGAAGCACAATGCGATCGCCCACGAGCCGGTGAGTACCGTCGAGACGACCGCAACCGCACAGAACGCCGCGACCGAGATGAGCAGCAGATGAGCAGGCCGCAGTCTGGGGAAACCGGCCCCGGTGAGCATGTCATCGAGTTCGCGCACCCACCGCGACTGCGTCCGCTTGCCCTGCGGTCGCTGCCACAGTGACATCCAGATGAGGAATAGTCCCGCCCCGAGGCAGGCACCGATGAGCAGCGCGGACTGCGAATAGCTCACGCCGCCTCCAGAACGGTGTGAAGATCGCGGCCGATGGCCGCAAATCGCTCGCCGAGGTGGCCGAACCCCTGACCACGGATGAGCTGTCCTCGTGGCGAATGGAAGATCGTGTCGAGTTCGACGACGTCGCCTTCGACTCCTCCGGGCACCGCGCAGATCTCATCGACCCGGCGCACCCCGGAGGGGTCCCGCCGCAGATGGACGACGACGTCGAGGCTGACGGCAACGGTGGGCACGACGAACGCCGAGGAGATGTTCGCCCCGGCAAGAAGAGGCAGAGTGCAGATCTTCGTGATCGCCGCCCGGGCCGAGTTCGCGTGAATGGTGCCCATCCCGGGCAGCCCTGAATTCAAGGCAACGAGGAGGTCGAGGCTTTCGGCCTCTCTGACCTCGCCGACGATGATGCGCGTCGGCCGCATCCGCAGTGCTTCTTTGACGAGGGCGCGGAGGGTGACTTCGCCGGTGCCCTCGAGGGACGGCTGGCGACATTGCATGGGGACCCAGTCGCGGCTGGGCAGATTGAGTTCGAAGACCTCTTCGCAGGAGATCGTGCGCTCGCGGGCCGGAATCGAGCCGGCCAAGGCGTTGAGCATCGTCGTCTTGCCAGCCTGAGTGGCCCCGGAGACGAGGATATTGGCCCCGCACGCCACGGCTGCGTCGAGGAACTCGGCGGCGCCAGCAGTCAGCGATCCCTGGGCGACCAGATTGGCGAGATTGCGTGGCCGGGCGATGAACTTGCGGATATTCACGGCCGGGTGAGTGCGAGTGATATCGGGCAGCACGACATGCAGTCGGGACCCGTCGGGCAGGATGGCGTCGACAAATGGCTGAGATAAATCCACGCGGCGACCGGAGGTCCGAAGCATCCGCTCGATGAGGTCATCGAGCTCACCGGAGCTCAGCTTCGTCGTCGTCAGCTGGTGGACTCCGTCAACGGCGATGAAGACCTCACTCGGCGAATTCACCCAGATCTCTTCGACGTGCGGATCATCGAAATAATCCTGCAGGGCACCGAAGCCCGACAATTGATTATCGATATGACGGAACGTCGCCTCTTTGTCCTCGAGCAGGGGGAGATCAGCGACGAGGCTGCGCTCATCGTATTCGGCGATGACGGTGCGAATGAGCTCGCGAGAGCGCTGAATATCGGCGCGGGGATCCACATCGAGATCTCTGATCCGTTTGTGAACCTCGCTGGTGATGACTTCGGTGGCTTCCACTCTGAACCCTTGCCCGATCATTCAATTGACAGCGTTATTTGCTGTTTAACCTAGCTGTAGTCGAATGAAGAATCTAGTGTATTCCCAAATCTGTGGATAACCGGGAATCGATTCCGCAAATGCTCAACGTGTAGTTTCACGACTGTCATTGCGCCGATTCTTCGTCTTGCGCGGGGGTGGGATCCGGTCTATATTTTCCTCACTAGCCTTCGCATGACGCGATATGAGCCGCGCCGCCGGCGGGATGAATCAGATCTCCCGCCGGCGGCGCTTTTGTTCCTGTCGGCACCGGGTGTTCGCGAGCCGGAATCATTTAATACAATGGAAACCGTGAAAAACAATCGGGAGCACTCAGACGGCGATTCCGCAGCGCTCGGGCCCGAGCCCGCGGCTCCGCAAGCCGACCTGAGCCCGGCAGTCGTATTCGTCCATGAGCACCTCGTAGCGCAGGCTGGAGCCGTGACGATCTCGGCTCTGGCGGCGATGACCGGACTGCACCAGAACACCGTGCGCGAACACCTCGACCAGCTCGTCGAAGCAGGTGCCGCCACAAAGACGAAGGCTCCCTCCTCGGGTCGCGGGCGTCCCGCCTGGCTGTACCGGGCGATCGGATCGCCGAAGACCGGGTCCTCGGAATACCTCGGCCTCGCCTCGGTGCTGGCCGCGCAGATCGATCGCACGAGCACGAACCCACGTGCAGACGGGATCGCCGCCGGCCTCGACTGGGGCCGTGACCTCGCTCGCGAGGTCGCGCATAACCGTGCCGACACGGATGAGGGCACTCCCGCGGATGAGCGCACCCCCGCCGAGGAGACTCTCGCTCTCCTCGACAACCTCGGTTTCGCACCCGAATCCGTGACTTCAGGCGCCGAGGCGATTCCGTCCGACGAACAGGCGCCTGGTGCAGACGTACACAGCTTCCGACTCACCCGCTGCCCGCTGCTCGAGGCGGCACACGAATACCCTGACATTGTCTGCGGCGTCCACCTCGGCCTGGTCCGCGGTGCCCTCGAGGTCTTCGGTGACCCCGCTGCCGAATCCGAGCTGGACCCGTTCTCCGAACCCGGAGCCTGCCGTCTGCACCTGAGCGACGGCGCGTCCGGAAGCACACATCCATGATCCGCCGTCTCGTCTTCCTCATCCCCGGCGCCCTGGCGCTCCTCGCCGGACTCGACGCCGCCCTGTTGCTGCTCGGCGTCTGGGCCCCGGTCGATGCTGCCTCGCTGCCCGACCTCCACGGCATCCTCATGGTCTTCGGATTCCTCGGCACCCTCATCGCTTTGGAACGCTCCGTCGCCCTGGCCGAACCCGCGGGCTTCATCGCTCCGGCTCTGCTCGGGCTCGGTGCGATCGCGATCCTCACCCCGGCCCCTCTCATCGTCGGCCAGATCGGCCTGCTCGCCGGCAGCCTCGCCTTCACCCTGCTCTACATTCCCCTGTTCAGACGCAACTTCGACGACGCAGTGCTCGTCCAAGCGCTCGGTGCGGCGATGCTCATGGCCGCGGCGCTCATGTGGATGGGCGGTGTGCCGGTCTCCGGTCTCATTGCCTGGCTGACCGGCTACGTCGTGCTCACCATCGCCGCCGAACGGCTCGAACTCGCGCGCATGAGCATCAGCGCTCCGGCCGTGGTGGTCTTCCGCCTCCTCGTCGGACTCTTCTGCCTCGCGCTGCTCGCCTCACTGCTGTGGCCTGGCGTCGGTATGACCGTCTTCGGCGTCGCGCTGCTCACGCTCGTCGCCTGGCTGCTCATCAACGATGTCGCCCGCCGCACCTGGCGCGCTCCCGGCCAGCCGGGGTTCATCGGCGTCTGCCTCATGGTCGGGTACGTGTGGCTGGCCGTGGCCGGACTCATCTGGGTCCTCGGCGGACCGCCGACGAGTGTCCGCGCCATGGATGCGACCATCCATGCGGTGTTCCTCGGCTTCGCGATCTCGATGATCATGGCCCATGCCTCGGTCATCCTGCCCGCTGTGCTGCGGATCCGCCTGCCCTACCACCGCGGGTTCTATATCCCCGCCGCGCTCCTGCATCTCAGTCTCATCCTGCGCATCGGCCTCGGCGACGGCCTCGACCTGGGTTGGGCCGTGCGCTGGGGTGGAGTCATCAACGTCATCGCCCTGCTCGGATTCGCGCTCATGGCAGCCGCCTCGGCGATCACCGCGTCAAGGAAGAAGGCGGAGACGACGAAGGCCGGGACCGCCTCGGCGAAGGAGGACTTCAACCGATGACCCCGCAGCTGTCCTCACCGGGCGACCACAGTTCTAAGGGTGACAAGTCCGGCACTGGCCTGGGCGACCGCAGCCGCGATGCGGAACTCGGCATCGGGCGCGGACGTTGGCTCGTCCGCGACATCCCTGTCGTCGTCTGGATCGTGTTCCTCCTCGTCGTCATCGCCGCCCATCCTGGACTGCCGGTCGCCAGGTGGTTGATGATCCATCTGCTCGTCCTCGGCGCGGTCAGCCACTCGATCCTCGTGTGGTCACAGCACTTCGCGCAGGCGCTGCTGCACACTCCCGCCTCGGCGCGGGATCGACGCAATCAGAGCATCCGCCTCGGACTCATCAACACCGGCACGCTGGCCGTCGTCATCGGCATGATGACCTCGCTGTGGCCAGTCGTCATCATCGGTGCGGTCGGTGTGGCCGCCGCCGTCATCTGGCACGGTGCCGACCTGTGGGGCAAGGCCCGCCACGCCCTGGCCTCACGCTTCGCCGGAACCATCCACTATTACCTCGCGGCGGCCGCGATCCTGCCGCTGGGCGTCACCCTCGGTGTCATCCTCGCTCGCGACATCGGCGAACCCTGGCACTCGCGACTGCTCGCCGCCCACGCGCTGCTCAATCTGCTCGGCTGGATCGGGCTGACCGTCATGGGCACGCTCATGACCCTGTGGCCGACGATGCTGCGCACCAAGATCATCCCCGGCGCCGAGGCGGCCGCCCGTCGCGGACTTCCCCTCCTCCTCATCGGGCTGGGTATCGCCCTGGCCGCGTCCCTGTTCGCCCAACCGTGGGCGGCGGGCATCGGCCTGCTGGGCTACCTCGCCGGAATCGGGTTCATCGCCCGCCCCTTCGTGCTCGCCGGCATTGCGAAGCCGCCACGCGAATACCCCACCTATTCGGCGGCCGCGGCGATGTCCTGGCTGGTCATCTGCCTGCTGGCGACAGCATGGGTGTTCTTCACCGCAGACGACTGGCTGAATGCAACCGCGGACTTCACGTGGCTGACCCCGGCACTGGCAGCAGGATTCGCCGCGCAGATCCTCTTCGGCGCACTGTCCTACCTGCTGCCCGTCGTCCTCGGCGGGGGACCGACAGCCGTGCGCGCCGCCAACCGCGAACTCAACCGACTCGCGGCCTTCCGCATCACAATCATCAACCTCGGCCTGGCCATCTGCCTGCTTCCGGTGCCCAGCTGGGTCCGTGTACTGTGCTCGGGGCTCGTGGCCTTGGGGCTGGCCATGTTCCTGCCGTTCCTCATCCGGGGCATCCGCGCTTCCCGCAAGGCCAAAGCGAACCCCGACATCCACCGGAAGACCCGTCCGACGAAGGAGGAACGGGCCGCCGCGGCCAAACTCGACGACCGCCGAGCTCTGGCATCGGCTGCGGCCGGAGTGGCGCTCGTGCTCATCGCCGTGGCCGGGGGAGTGGCCATTGATCCCACTGCCACAACCACGGTCACTGCAGGGGCCGCCTCGGCGGGGGTGACTCCGACCGGCGAGACCACGACAGTCCAGGTCGAAGCGAAGAACATGCGATTCACCCCGGACAATATCGACGTGCCGGCCGGCAACCGGCTCGTCATCGAACTGAAGAACACCGATGACCAGGACGTCCACGACCTCGTGCTCGACAACGGCACCGACAGCGGCCGGCTGAGCCCCGGCGAATCCGCCACGCTCGACGTCGGCATCGTCGGGGAGGACCTCGACGGCTGGTGCTCGATCGCCGGCCACCGGCAGATGGGAATGGTCTTCGCGGTCAACGCGATCGGTGCCGCCGGAGATCAGACGGCGATGGACTCTGACGGGTCCGGTCAGGATGGATCGGGTCACGGCGACTCCGGCCACGGCGGGATGGACGGGATGGACCACGGCGGGGCCTCGGACGGCGGCGCCTCAGACGGCGGGGACTCTGCGGCCGATGATCTCGACTTCATGGCCGAACCCGGGCGTGACTTCTCTGCCCGCGACGCGGCGCTGCCGAAGCCTGACGAGTCCGCGAAACCGAAGACGATCAAGAAGACCTTCACCGTCTCCGAGGTCGAACGCGAAGTCGCCGTCGGAGTCAAGCAGAAGCTGTGGCTGTTCAACGGCACCATGCCCGGGCCCACCCTGCGCGGAAAAGTCGGCGACAAGTTCGTCATCACGCTCGTCAACGACGGGTCCATGGGCCACTCGATCGACTTCCACGCCGGCGAACTCGCCCCCGACCAGCCGATGCGCACCATCGCTCCCGGCGAATCACTGACCTACGAGTTCACGGCCACACATTCGGGCGCCTGGATGTACCACTGCGCGACGATGCCGATGACCGACCACATCGCCAACGGCATGTTCGGCGCCGTGATCATCGACCCGCCGAACCTGCCCGAAGTCGACCGCGAATACTTCATGGTCCAATCCGAGCTCTACCTCGGGCCGCAGGGCGGGATCGTCGATTCGGCGAAGGCCGCCCGCGAAGAACCCGACGCCGTCGTGTTCAACGGATTCGCCAACCAGTACGACCACGATCAGCTGCGGGCGAAGGTCGGCGAACGCGTGCGCATCTGGGTCGTCGACGCCGGACCGAGCCGGCCGAGTGCCTTCCACATCATCGGCGGACAGTTCGACACCGTGTTCAAGGAAGGCGCCTACCTGCTCAAACCGGACAACGAAGAGAAAGGGGCGAGCCAGACACTCGATCTGGCCGCCTCGCAGGGCGGGTTCGTCGAACTCGAATTCGCCGAGGCGGGTCACTATCCGTTCGTCTCCCACGTCATGGTCGACGCCGAACGCGGCGCCCACGGAATCGTCAACGTCACGGACTGAAGCGGCGCCGGCGAGGCCGACCTCGTCCAGGAATCGGGCGAAAAATCTCAAATTCTACAACGTGTAGAAATTGTTCTACACGCCGTAGTACCGTCGAAACTGCAATGAAGAACAGCGACCTGAAAAGGCCGTTCCAGCTGCGCGGCGCACCGGCGTCGCAAAAGGAGCAGATGTGATCTCCCAGCCCGCTCTCACCGTCGTCAGGGACACCCTCCCCGTCATCGGATCCGCCATCGGCGACATCACGCCGATCTTCTATGACCGGATGTTCACCGCCCGTCCCGACCTGCTGCGCGATCTGTTCAACCGCGGCAACCAGGCGCAGGGCGAGCAGCAGAAGGCGCTGGCCGGCGCGATCGCCGCCTATGCGAGCCTGCTCGTCTCCGAGGATGCACCGAACATCGACGCGATGATGAGCCGGATCGCGAACAAGCACGCGTCCTTGGGCATCACCGAAGACCAGTACCCGATCGTCTACGAGCACCTCTTCGCCGCCATCGGCGAGGTCCTCGGCGACGCGGCCACCCCCGAAGTCGTCGATGCCTGGACCGAGGTCTACTGGGACATGGCGAACACGCTCATCGCCGCCGAACGCGAACTCTATGCCGACCACGACGTGGAACCCGGCGACGTCTGGTCAGAGCTCAAGGTTATCCGCCGTCGGCAGGAATCACCGCACACGATCAGCCTCGTCCTGGCTCGTCCCGATGGCGGCCGGCTGCCGCAGGCACGGCCCGGACAGTACATCTCCGTCCAGGTCCAGCTGCCCGACGGCGCCAACCAGATCCGCCAGTACAGCCTCACCCGAGCGACCTCACATGAGTCCTGGACCGTGACGATCAAGGCCGAACCCGGCCGCGTCGAGGCAGGCGTCCCCGCGGGTGAGGTATCGAACTTCATCCACGGCAACGTCTTCGAAGGGGACACGATCCGATGCTCCCTGCCCTACGGTGACCTCGTCGTCGAAGACGCCGAGACCCCGCTGTTGCTCGTCTCCGCAGGCATCGGCTGCACCCCGATCCTCGGCGCGCTCAACGACCTCGTGTCCAAGGAATCTCAGCGCGAAGTCACGGTCCTCCACGCCGATCAGTCGATGGCCTCCCACGCCCACCGGCAGGATATGGCGCAGCTCGTCGCCCAGCTGCCGGGCGCCCGAATGCACCACTGGTACGAACAGCTCGGCGCACGGACGACGAACGAAACCATCCACGAAGGCTTCATCGACCTCACCGAGGTGGACGTCCCAGCTGACGCGCAGGTCTACCTGTGCGGCCCGCCCCCGTTCATGAAGGCCGTGCGTCGCGGACTCGACGAACTCGATGTGCCCGAGGACAACATCCACTTCGAGGTCTTTGGCCCCGACACTTGGGCGACCGTGCCCGATCTCGTCCCCGCCTGACCCCAGCCGGTGCCCGGCTGAGTCAGATCGAACCGGTGCCTGAGCCCTCAACCGGGAGACTGTGCAGATGCGCGCCGAGGTGGTCCCACCTCGGCGCGCATCCGTCGGTTCTGGGTGGGGCGGGGGCATGCACTAGAATCGGATCATTATGGCCTCCACTGATTACTCTTCTGAAATCGCCAACCTCCGCCAGACGTACAAAGCGATTCTCGACGTGTCCGATCTGGACAATCTGCGCGACGAGGTTGCCGAACTCACGGAGCAGGCATCGTCACCGACGTTCTGGGACGACCCTGATTCGGCGCAGAAGACCTCGGCCAAGCTCTCGCACAAGCAGGGCACCCTGGAGAAGCTCGAGAAGTTCGGGCAGCGCATCGACGATGCCGAACTGCTCGTCGAGATGTCCCAGGACGAAGGCGACGCGGACTCGCTCGAAGAAGCCGACCGCGACATCAAGAAGCTGCACGATCAGCTCGCCGAACTCGAGATCTCGACCCTGCTCAGCCACGAATACGATGAGCGCTCCGCCGTCGTGACCGTGCGCTCGGGCGCCGGCGGCGACGACGCGACCGACTGGGCGCAGATGCTCACCCGCATGTACGTCCGGTGGGCGGAGAACCGCGGCTACAAGGTCCAGGAACTCGACACCTCCTACGCCGAGGGCGCGGGCATCAAGTCCGCGACCATCCAGATCGATGCGCCCTATGCCTACGGCACGCTGTCGGTCGAAGCCGGCACCCACCGCCTCGTGCGCATCAGCCCCTTCGACAACCAGGGGCGCCGCCAGACCTCGTTCGCTGCCGTCGAAGTGGTTCCGCTCATCGAATCGACCGACCATGTCGAGGTCGACGAGAACGATCTGCGCATCGACGTCTACCGTTCCTCCGGGCCTGGCGGACAGTCGGTGAACACGACTGACTCGGCCGTGCGCATCACGCACATCCCCACCGGTGTGGTCGTGAGCATGCAGAACGAGAAGTCCCAGATCCAGAACCGTGAGGCCGCAATGCGCGTCCTCCAGTCCCGCCTCCTCGACCTCAAGCGCCAGGAAGAGGCCGCGCAGAAGAAGGAACTGGCCGGAGACATCAAGGCCAGCTGGGGCGACCAGATGCGCTCCTACGTCACGCACCCGTACCAGATGGTCAAGGACCTGCGCACCGGCTACGAGGTCAACAACCCCTCGGCCGTGTTCGACGGTGACCTCGACGGACTCATCGAAGCCGGCATCCGCTGGCGCAAGGAGCAGGAGATGGCCGAAGAGGCCGACGCCTGACCGTAATCTGAGCGGGGCCGCCTCGGCGAGGGATCGACCATCACCGAGGCGACTGTGAACTTCATCAGATCGCAACACACGCCCGGCCGCCTCCGCGAACATCACGGAACTGTTACGTACAGTGGAATCGGCCGAGCCACCCGCAACATGATTGAAGACCGACTTGATCAGATTCGACTCCGTTTCGAAGTCTTACGACACACGTTCCCGCAAAGCACTCGACGACATCTCGTTCGAGGCTGACCGCGGGGAATTCGTGTTCCTCGTCGGGGCCTCCGGTTCGGGCAAGTCCACGGTCATCCGACTCATTCTGCGTGAAGAGGTTCCCAGCGCCGGTCGCATCCACATCGCCGGAAAATCCGTGGTGAAGATGCCCAGCTGGAAGGTGCCCTACCTGCGGCGGGGGATCGGAACCGTGTTCCAGGACTTCCGCCTGCTGCCGAACAAGACCGTGTTCGCCAATGTTGCCTTCGCCCTCCAGGTGATCGGAAAATCCCGCGCGGCCATGTCGACCCTCGTCCCCGACGTCCTCGAGACCGTGGGCCTGGCCGGCAAGGAGAAGCGCTATCCCAGTGAGCTCTCCGGCGGTGAGCAGCAGCGCGTGGCCATCGCCCGCGCCGTGGTCAACAAACCCGGAATCCTGCTCGCCGACGAGCCGACAGGCAACCTCGACCCGGCGACCAGTGCCGACATCATGAACGTACTCGAGAAGATCAACCGCAACGGCACCACCGTGCTCATGGCCACCCACGACGGAGAGATCGTCAACCGGATGCGCCGACGGGTCATCGAACTGCGCGAGGGCGAAATCGTCCGCGACGTCGAAGAAGGCACCTACGGAGTCGCCTCATGAGGGCCGGGTTCATCCTCTCCGAAGTCTGGTCGGGCCTGCGCCGGAACTTCTCCATGGTCATCTCCGTCGTGCTCGTGACCTTCGTGTCCCTGCTCTTCGTCGGTGCCGCGATCCTGCTGCAGATGCAGGTCGGGCAGATGAAGGACTTCTGGTACGACCGCGTGCAGGTCTCAGTGTTCCTGTGCCCGCCGGATTCGGAAGCGACGAACTGCGTTGACGGTGAGGTCACCGGGGACCAGAAGGACCAGATCCGGGCCGACCTCGAAAGCTCCGAGCTCGCACCCTATGTCGACAAGGTCTACTTCGAAGACAAGACCGAGGCCTACGAGCACTTCCAGGAGCAGTTCAAGGGCACCAGCCTCGAAGGCACCGTGCCCAAGGACGAGATGAACGAGTCCTTCCGGGTCAAACTCAAGGACGCCGAGAAGTACGACATCATCAAGGAGACGTTCTCCTCCACTCCCGGGGTGGAAGAGGTAGTCGACCAGAACCAGCTGCTCGACCGCCTGTTCGGGGTGCTCAACATCGCGACCATCGTCGCGATCGCGATAGCCGGCATCATGCTGCTGTGCGCGATGCTGCTCATCGCCACCACCATCAGACTCTCCGCGTTCTCAAGACGCAGAGAGACCGGCATCATGCGTCTGGTCGGTGCGTCGAACACCTTCATCCAGATGCCGTTCCTGCTCGAGGGCGTCATCGCCTCGGCCATCGGTGCGACTCTGTCCGCCGGCGCGTTGGGCCTGCTCGTCCACTTCGGAGTCAGCGGCTGGCTGCAGTCGCAGGCCACCGGATTCAGCCTCATCTCCGGATGGGACGTCCTCCTCATCACCCCCGTGCTCATCATCATCGGCGTGCTCATGGCCGGAGCCTCGTCGCTGATCACCTTGAACAAGTACACGAAGGTCTGAGATGAAGCGCAGACTCGGACTCGTTCTCACAGCAGCCGCGCTGGCGGTGCTCCTGCCGGCCACCTCCGTGGTGGCCGACCCGCGCGACGACAAAAGCGCGGTCGACGACCGCGTGAAAGAACTCCAGCAGGAGTTCGAAGGCCTCGACGAGGACCTCGCCCGCGTCATCGCCGAACGCGACGCAGCGAAGGAGAAGCTGCCGGACGCCGAGGCCGAGTCGAAGGCCGCCGACGATGCGCTGGCGAAGGCGATCGAGAAGGACGAGGACATGGCCGCGCGCCTGACCTCGGCGGAGAACGCGCAGAAGGACCTCAAGGACACAATCAAGACCGGCACTGAGGAGATCGACAAGCACAAGACCTCGGCCGCACGTATCGGGCGACAGGCCTACCAGAACTCGGGCATCACCTCCGATCTGGCGATGCTTCTGCAGATGGCCGAGGGCACGAGCGCCGACGGCGGCATCGGCCGCGTCGACTCCGCCGTGCGGTCTCAGCAGCGCACGATCGACAAACTCTCCGAACAGCGGGCGCTGAACAAGAACAACGAAGAGCGGCTCTCGGGCGTGACCGATAAGATCTCCGATCTCAAGGACGAAGCCGCCGAGGCGGTGGTGGCCAAGGAGGCCGCGCAGGTCGACGCGAAGAAGAAGGCCGACAGCCTCAACGACCTCATCTCCGCGAAGGACGATGCGGAGAAGACGATCTCCGACAACAAGGACAAGACCGAGAAGCAGCTGGCCGACGAGAAGGCCGAGCAGGATCGGCTGGCCGAAAAGGTCCGGGAGTGGGAGAAGGAACAGGAGAAGAAGGGCAAGTTTGTCTTCGGCGACGGAGTCCTGGCCAACCCGGCCAAGGGCTACCCGACGACGTCTCCGTTCGGATACCGCGTCCACCCGATCACGGGGGCGAAGAAGCTGCACACCGGAATGGACTTCGGCGTGCCCTGCGGCACCCCGATCCGCGCGGCCGGCGACGGCATCGTCGTCACCTCCGGCTGGACCGGCGGCTACGGCAACCGCGTCGTCATCTCCCACGGCAAGATCAAGGGCAAGTCGATCGCGTCGACCTACAACCACAACACGAAGCTCAAGGTCCACGACGGGCAGCGGATCAAGAAGGGCGACGTCATCTCGTACTCCGGCACGACGGGTGCTTCAACCGGCTGCCACCTGCACTTCGAGATCATGGAGAACGGCGGCTACGTCGACCCGAAACCCTTCATCTTCTGATTGCTACCTGACGGCGGCCCAGCAACCTCGCGCGAGGTATCTGGGCCGCCGTCAGGTAGTTCTAAGAGGGGACGGGCGTGCGGGACGCGGCCGATGGGATAGAATTGATGGCTGTGCCCGCAAACGCACGCACAGGTGATCGGGAGCAGAGAGGAGGCCGGTCATGCCGAAGGACACAGGCAAGAAAGTCATTGCGAGGAACCGCAAGGCGCGCCACGACTATCACATCGAAGACACGTGGGAGGCCGGACTCGTACTCACCGGCACCGAGGTGAAATCGCTGCGCGAAGGCCGTGCCTCGCTCACCGATGGCTTCGCCCTCATCTTCCAGAATGAGGCCTGGCTGGAGAACGTCTACATCCCCGAATATCTGCAGGGGACGTGGACGAACCATTCGGCCAGGCGCCGCCGCAAGCTGCTGCTCCACCGCGAGGAGATCCTGAGGATCTCGCAGAAGGTCAAGGAATCCGGCCGGACCCTGGTCCCGCTCGAGCTCTACTTCGACGGTTCACGCGTCAAGGTCGAGATCGCCCTGGCCAAGGGCAAGCGCGAATGGGATAAGCGTCAGGCTCTGCGCGAGGCGCAGGACAAGCGCGAAGCCGAACGCGCGATGAAGTCCAAGCAGTACCTGTAAGGGTCGGCCGGTGCGCGGGGTCGATTCCCGCCATCTCCACCGTCTCTCGCCTCCCTCGCCGAGGCGGCCGGAGCGCATCCGAACATGTGCGCTTGAACGGTTGCGGAGCTCAGGGAATGCAATTGGCTCGGTGTGTGTTCTACGAGTATGCTGGAGTATCTGATCAGCGCCAGCAGCCGCCTCGGCGGATGAAATCGCTGATCAAGTTTGGTAACAGAATATGGGGATGATCGGTTTCGACGTTGGACACTGCGTCGGGAGAAGCGGGCCGAGAATGCAGAGTCATCTCGTTAATGTCCTCTGCAAAACAATAGGTGCTAAGTCTAACAACCGCACCGATTTCGCCCTCGCTGCCTGATAGAGCGCGAGCTGCGAATCCGTCAGCCTAGAGTTGCCTCTGCTCTAGGTCCTGGCGTCGCTTAAGAGGCCACTGCTTCAGGTACATGTTGGGGGTGCCTGAGGGACTTTTACTCAACTCCGTTCGTTGGCTTACGTGTTCGTGCGATAGCCAGAACCTAAGACACTACTTCACGAACTGCGCCCGGAGAAGTCCTGACAATCTGCCGACGGACGCGGGTTCGATTCCCGCCATCTCCACGTGTCACAGCCCCGGATTCCGCAAGGATCCGGGGCTTTTCGCTGTCCGAAAGCCCCCGGACAAGCAACGTCGCCCCGTCGAAAGGACACCCTCGCCGAGGCGGCCAAACAGTTCCCCTCCCACCTGTCCCTTCGTCCTCCGTTGAGTTCAACTACCAGTGCGATACGGTGGATCCGAGTTCCGAGAGGAGACCGGCACCGATGTTCTATCCGCCGTTGATCGGCTGCCTCGTATTCGCCGTTGTCTGCGTCGTCCTCGTGCAGGTCATCCGCAGCGATCGCCTGCCCCGTAATCGTGCGATCGGAATCCGGTCGGCACAGACGATGAGGTCCGATGCTGCGTGGCGGTCGGGCCACCGTGCGGCTATCCCCATGCTCAGCACAATCAGCATCATCGCCATCGGGTTCGCACTTGCGCTATTGGGTGTTGAATCCTTTGCCTGGCCGAAAGCAGTCGGAGATGTTCTCGCGGTCTCGGGGTGGCTGCTCATCCTCGGCCTCTTCATCCGAGTCTGGATGACTGCCAACCGCGCGGCGCGGCCCGCAGCCGACTGACCGACAGTCCGCAGTCCGGCGACGACACGTCCGCCCGCGACCCGCCCGCCAGACAGACACTTTTCCGGCCACTCGGCCGAGCACGATCAGCCATTCGGCCGAGGTTCCGCCTGCTCGAAACCGGAAGGATCGAGGGAGTCAGACAGCAGCCACCTGCCGACCACGATCCTGTGGCCGAGCGCGGTGACTGCCCATTCCGATCCGGCAAGGTTTCCCACCACTGATGATGAAGGCACTCATCGCGCTGGTGATCATCGTCGTCCAGATCATCGTCTCGACCCTGTGGCTGCGCCGCTTCGGACAGGGACCTCTGGAGAAACTGTGGCGACTCGTCACCTGGGGCCGCGTGAAACACTCGGCGACGCACCGACATCAGCACCGCGACCAGCCGGGTGCGCTCACGAGTTCACACGAATGACCTCTTCCTGGTACGGCGCGATGACTTCGCCGGAGATCCGCAGATCAAGGAGCAGGAAGGGCCGTCCATCGATCGGACGAGACTTCCACCGCTCGACGACGGCGAGGTCGGCCAGGGTGCGCACGGCGACTCCGTGCCCGCCTGCGGCCGTCGCCAAGGCCGCGAAATCGATCTCGTCGATGAGCATCGGCGACTTCTCCAACCCCTTGAGCCCGTACAGGTTGACCTCGGCGCCATAGGCGGCGTCGTTGAAGATCACGGCCATCCCGCGACCACCGGCCACCCGGATCGCCGTATCGAGGTCGGACAGTGCCATGGCTCCGCCCCCATCACCGCTGGTCAGCACGATCGTCGAGTCCGGGTTCGCGCGGGCGGCTCCGGCGACGCTGTGCCAGCCGAGCCCGATCGATTGGAACGCCGTGCCGACCATCGCCAGCCGGTCCGGTGCGCTGGGCTCCCAGAACATGTTCGCCCAGGCGATGAAATGTCCGCCGTCGGAGACGACGACCCGATCCTCGGGCAGAACCTCGCCGAGGCGGTTCGCCGCCGCCCGTGGATCGAGCCGTCCATCCTCGGCGAGTTCCGAACCGACGACGTAGGCGCGGTCGGTCGCGGTGTCGACGGAATCGTGCCAGCGCGTGGTGGCCTCGTCCGTGCTCCCTGCGCGGTCGACGGTGCCCGCCTTCAGCCGTGTCACAAGTTCAGCAGCGGCAAGTTTCGCGTCGGCTCGGACGAACCCGCCGACTCGAGCATTCGTCGCGCGTTCGTCGGTGTCGATCTGCCACACGGTTGTCGAGGGATGGAAGAGCTCGCCGAAACGCATCGTGAACTGGTTGAGCGAGGCGCCGAAGACCACTGCCACATCGGCTTCGCGGACGCGTTCCATCGCGGCCGGGGCGCCGAACCCGCCGGCGACTCCCAAGTCGTGTTCGCTTGCTGGGAAGATGTTGCGACCCAGTGCGGTTGTCACGGTCAGGGCACCCGTGATGTCGACGAGTGCACCGAGTTCGGTTTCGGCTCCGGCCAACCAGGCTCCGCGGCCGGCGAGCAGAAGAGGACGTTCTGCTCCGGCAAGATCGGCCGCGAGGCGATCGAGAGCGGCATGAGCGAATTCGCCGGTCGGAGCCATCGGCGTCGGCCGACCGGGCCCGGGAACGGCCGGGATGTCGCCGATGTCGAGGGTCGCGACGTCGTAGGGGATGGCCAGGACGACGGGCACCCGGTAGGTCAGCGCATGCTCGATGGCGGTCACGGTCGCGGCGGCGGCATCGACCCGACCGACGGTGTAGGTGCGCACACCCACGGCCGAGGCCATCGCGATCTGGTCGACGTCCCACGGCCGGGGACCGGATGTGGGCTCATCCCCGACGACAAGGACGAGGGGCACTCTGGCTTGGGCCGCCTCGGCGAGTGCGGTGAGCGTATTCGTGAACCCCGCGCCATAGGTCGTGGTGGCGGCGGCGATCCGCCCGGAGGTGCGGAAGTGGGCATCGGCGGCGACGACGGCTCCGGCTTCGTGGCGGACGGCGGTGTATGTCGCCGAGGTGTCACGCAGCAGGGCGTCGAGGAAGTAGGCGTTGCCGTTGCCCATGAGGCCGAAGACCTCGTCGATATGGGCGGCAAGGGTGTGAGCGACGTGCGCGGAGGTATGAGCCATGGTCGGCCTTTCGCGAATGAGATATGGAAGTTCGATCCATATATGTCTCACACGCTGACTCGGCCTCTGCGACCTTGGTGGGCGCTGCGGTTCAGTCGAGCGCCGGCCCGGCGGCTTCGTGCCCCTTTTTCGGACACCGGCTGATGTGCGCTCGCCTCGCTCGCCGGTTCCGGCATCGCTGAGGGCGGCTCAGCCTGACACTTCGAATATAGGTGACTGTGGCGTGCAGCACCAAGTCGGCTGATCGCCGGGCCCGCCGTGCCGACCGCACCCACCAGAACTACCTGACGGCGGCCCAGATACCTCGCGCGAGGTTGCTGGGCCGCCGTCAGGTAGTAATTATCAGCGGTTGATGCGTTCCTTCCAGGCGGTCATGACCTCGGGCGGAGTCGGCTTCGATGCGAAGGACCCGACGAGGTATCCGACCAACGAGGCGATGAGGCCCAGGTAGATGGCCGATTCGGCGTAGATGCCCGAGACGATCATGACGACCACTGTGGTCACGGCGCCGAGGATCATTCCCGCCATCACGCCGACGATCGTGCCGCGCTTGAACACGAGACCGCCGAGGATCGGGATGAACAGGCCTGCCACCAGCAGGTTGTACGCCACGGTGAGGGCCTCGACCACGCTGGGCATGATCATCGCGAGCACCAGCGTGACGACGCCGAGCCCGATGAGATAGATGCGCGAGTCGCGCACCTCGTCACCGGTCTCGCGGACCAGCGACCGCACGAGCGTCGACTTCGCACCGGAGCCGGAGCCGGCAACGCCCGACGCATTCGCCGAGGCGGCCGATCCACCCGTCGCTGCGCCGTCCGCAGCAACGCCGTCCGCCCCGGCTCCGTCAACCGCGGCACCCGAGCCCGCACCAACGTTGCCACCCGAATCCGGCACGATGTCCTTGCGGGCGAGGATCGGTTCGACGATGTCCTGGCGGCACACCGTCGAGGCGGCCATGAGCGAACCCGAGGCCGTCGACATCATCGCGGCCAGAGCCGCGGCGAGCACGATTCCGCCGAGCACCGGATTCATCGACGCATCGACGACGGCGACGAACACATCGTCTTGGACCTCGATGCCGGGCACGATCTTCGTTGCGGCCATGCCGATGAGCGCACCGGCGACGGCATAGAGCAGGCAGTAGACGCCGGCGGAGAAGCCGCCCCACCGGGCCACACCCGGGCTGCGCGCGGTGAACACACGCTGCCAGATGTCCTGGCCGATGAGCAGACCGAGGGTGTAGATGAGGATATAGCCGAGGATCGCCTGCCAGCCGATGCCCACAGGCGAGGTGTGCGATTCGGGCAGTGAGGCGAACAGCTCGGAGATGCCTCCGGACTTCGAGAGCACGAGCGGCAGCATGATGAGGAAGATGCCGATCGTCTGGATGAAGAACTGCACGAAGTCCGTCAGCGTGATCGACCACATGCCGCCGAGCATCGAGTAGAGGATGACGATGCCGCCGCCGATGAGCACCGACCACACCTTGTTGAGATCGAACAGGGCGTGGAAGACCGTGGCATAGGCGACCGTCGACGTCGTCGAGATCATCAGACCGTAGGCGGTCATGATCGCTCCGGAGACGAACCGGGAGCCCTTGCCGTAGCGGAGCTCGAGCATCTGCGAGACCGTGTAGATCTCGAGCTTTTGGATCTTCGGGGCGAAGAACAGCGACAGCGCGACGATACCCAGACCGATCGACAGCACGAGCCACATTCCCGACAGCCCGGCCGTATAGCCCAGGCCCACACCGCCGATCGTCGACGCGCCGCCGAGGACGACGGCCGACATCGTGCCGGTGTACAGGAGTCCGCCGAGGCGGCGCCCGGCGACCAGGAAGTCCTCCTGGTTATGGGCCTTGAACCGGCCCCAGACTCCGAATCCCACCATGGCGGCGAGATAGATGATGACTACCAAAGAGTCCACAGCGACCCTTTCTGTTGGATCGGCTCAGTGACCGACGGTGATGTGAATGGCGGTGGGAACAGTGCGATCGAGCGCCTCGGCGACGGCCTGCGGCAGAGCGGAGTCGATGTCCGCCTCGGCGATCGTCACCCCGGCCCCGCCCATGGACTGACCGAGCTTCGCGAAGTCCGGACGGGCGAGCCTGACGGCGAAGGGCTCGATGTCGCGGTCGACCATCTGACCCTCGATCTCCGCGTACCCGCCGTTGTCGACGATGACGAACGGGATGCCCAGTCCCAGCTCGGCCGCGGTCATGAGCTCCTGGATGGAGAACATGGCCGCACCGTCGCCGAGGATGCACACGACCGGACGTGCCGGATCGGCGAGCTTCGCCCCGAGGGCGGCGGGAATGCCGTAGCCCAAGGTGGCGAATCCGGGCATGTAGAGCAGCTGATCGGGCGTGCTCGCCGTCAGTGCGTGCACCGTGCCGTCATAGGTGACCTGCGAGGAGTCACCGGAGATGACGACGTTCGATCCCGCTCCGTCTTCGACGAGCCGGGTGACCCTGGCACCGATCGCGTCGAAATCGAAATCAGTGGCCCAGCTCTGCCGGATCCGAGTGACCCGATCGGCCCCGGATTCCCTCGCCGAGGCGGCCGATCCGTGTGCGTCGGACGATTCCGTCCCGTCCTCGCTCGCCGAGGCGGCGGTGGCCGGTGCGGACTCGAGCGCGCTCATGAGCGCGGTGAGGAACTCGCCTGTGTCCGCGCAGGCGAGGATGTCGCCGGGCAGGTTCTTGTTCAGCTGGTCAGGATCGATATCGCAGCGGATGACGGTCTGCCGGGCAGACTCATCACGCACACCGATGCTCGTCTGAGCGCCGATGGCTCCGCCCCACAGATCGGAGTCGGCCAGTTCGGATCCGAGCACGATGAGCACATCGGCAGCCGCGGATTCGGCCTGCACGCTCGGGAAGCGCACGTTCGAACCCAGCGACAGCGGATGCGTCTCGGACACGATGCCCTTGCCGTTGGCCGTCGTCGCCAGGGGAGCGTCGAGGGTCTCGATGAGTCGGACCACCTCGGCGTGTGCTCTCCTGGCACCGCCGCCGGCGATGACCAGCGGACGCTTCGCCGCGCTGATCGCCTCTGCCGCACGGGCCACAACATGGTCGTCGAGCCCAGGGCGGTGGCCGGCGAACGGAACCGGAACGCTGCCGTTCCACGCTCCCTCGAGCACGTCGAGGGGAACCTCGATGTGCACGGGTCCGGGACGGGCCGAGTCGAACATGGCGAACGCCTCGGCGACGGCCTGTGCAGCGCCTTCGGCGGTGCGGGTGCGCTGGGAGGACACGAGGAGGCGATTGAGTGCCCCGGAGGAGTCCTTCGTCTCGTGCAGCATTCCGACGTCGGCGCGCTCGAACCCGGTGGGCACACCGGGGGAGAGGATGAGCATCGGTCGGGACTCGGCATAGGCGGTCGCGGCGGCGGTGATGACATTCGTCAGCCCCGGCCCCGAGGTCGTGATGACGACCCCGGGCTTGCCGGAGACGAGGAAGTACCCGTCGGCACCGTAGCCTGCCCCCTGCTCGTGGCGGGGAGTCACGGCACGGATCCCGAACTCCGGCAGATGCCGGTAGAACTCGAGATTATGGGTGCCGGGGATTCCGAAGATCGTGTCGACACCATGGGCAGCCAGGGTCGCCACCACTGCACGACCGCCGTTGCGGACGTTGTTCTCGGTGCTCATGCTCAGACTCCGAGGGCAGTGCCGGACGGGCCGGAGGGAGCAGTGACTCCGTTGTTCTCCGCTGCCCACAGGGACAGGATCTCGTAGCCGACATGGGCGGCGGCGAGTCCGGTGACTTCGGCATGGTCGTAGGCCGGGGCGACTTCGACGATCTCGGCACCGACGACGTTGAGTCCCTGGAGGCCGCGGATCGAGTTGAGCAGCTCACGGCTGGTCATACCGCCGGCCTCGGGGGTGCCGGTGCCGGGTGCGGCCGCCGGATCGAGGACGTCGATGTCGACGGACAGATAGACCGGGGCATCGCCGAGTCGCTTGCGCATCCGGGCGACGACGTCCTGGACGGAAGTGAACTGGTATTCGTCGCTGCGGATGATCTGGAAGCCGAGCACCTCATCGTCCTCGAGGTCCTTCTTCCCGTAGAGGGGGCCGCGGATGCCGATGTGCATCGAGGCCGTCATATCGATGAGGCCCTCTTCGCTGGCGCGACGGAACGGAGTGCCGTGCGTGTAGGGCGCACCGAAGTAGGTGTCCCAGGTGTCCAGGTGCGCATCGAAATGGAGGACTGCGATCTTGCCGTGCGTCTTGTGCAGGGAGCGCAGATTCGGCAGAGCCAGGGTGTGGTCCCCGCCGAGGGTGAGCAGCTTGGCGCCATCGGCGCGCATGGCGTCGGCGTTGTCCTCGACGGTGGTGATGGCCTCTTCGATGTCGAAGGGGTTGACGCCGAGGTCACCGCAGTCAGCGACCTGCTGCCAGGTGAACGGGTGGACGTTCGTGGCCTGGTTGTAGGGGCGCAGCAGCTTCGAGGACTGGCGGATATGAGCGGGTCCGAAGCGGGCGCCGGGACGGTAGCTGACGCCGGCGTCGAAGGGGATGCCGATGACCTTGACGTCGATCTTCTCGCCGGGACGCTCGGCTTCGACTTCGTCGATGCGCGGCAGCAGTCCGAACGTCGGGGGTCCTGCGTAGCGGGGTGTCTTGCTGTAGTCGGCTGGGCCGAGCGGCTGAGACGTCACTGGCTTTCTCCTTCGTCGTGGCGGTTGACCGGATCCGGACAGGCCGGTGGTCGTGTGCTCAGCCTAGGACGTGGCTCACACAACACCGATATCCAGGACGGCGCATTTGAAACCCAGGCTATCCAGGGTGGATAGAATCGGATGCATGGTCACCTTGGAACAGATCTGGTCACGTGCAGAACTCGCGCTCGACGTCATCGTCGATTCGCCGACTGCCGCGGACCAGGAGGTCACGATCGTCCACTCCTCGGAGCTGCCGGAGGTCGACGAATGGCTTGCCGGCGGAGAGGTGCTGCTGACGATCGGGGTCGGCCAGGACCTCGGCGGGGACACGGTCGGGGACTATGTGCGCCGCCTCAAGTCCGTCGGCGTTCATGCGCTCGGCATCGGCTTGGGATCCGACCTGCCGTGGAAGCAGGTCCCGCCGAAGCTCATCGCTGCCGCGCAGGAGGAGGGGCTGGCGCTGTTCGGGGTGCCCGAGCCCGTTCCGTTCGTCGCCGTCGTCGGTGCCTTCACCCGGATGCGCGAGGCCGAGACGAACAGAGAGCTGACCCGGGCGAGCAGCGCGGCTCGTCGTTTCGCGACCGCGTTGGCGGGCGTTGGCCCCGCAGCTCTCGTCGCCGATCTGGCGGAGACCTTGGAAGCGCCGGTCCGCTTCGTCTCGCCCACCGGCAGAGCCTTGAGCGGAGACGATGCCGAGGAAGACGTGCGTTCAGCACTCATCGAAGAGTCATTGAAACCGACGACCGGGCCTCGTCTGATCCGCACGGGTTCGCGAATCGTCGAGGCCGTTCCGATCGGGGGTGACCATCCGCTCGGGTGGATTCTCACCCCCGCCGAGGCGGTCGGATCTCCGAAGACTCGTGCCCTGCTGCTGTCGACCGCCTCGGCGCTGTTGGCGATGACGCTGACAGACCTGCCCGTTCCCTCTGGTCGTGCGGTGCTCTTCGACACCGATCTGAGCGACGTTGAGGCGCGCGAGGAGTGGACCCGGGCGACGGGTCTGGCCCCGGTGGCGACAGTGGGGATCCACATCTTCGGCGGGGTCCGCGGGGACTCTGCCGAACGCCTCATCGCCGATATCGTCGGCCGCAGTCTGCTCACCCGCTCCGGTTCTCTGCTCGGAGTCGTCGGGGCACAGGAGCGCGGACTCGATGAGCTCGTGACGAAGGCTGCCGAGGTCACCGGACTGGAGGTGCTCACGCAGAAGCGGCTGCCCTTGGGACAGCTCCACCACACGTGGATGCTGTGGCGGACGCAGCACGAGTCCGAGGCCTCCGAGGTCAGAGCGCTGCTCTCGGCAGTCGATGAGGAGGCTGCCGACCGGTTCGTCGATCGGGTCCTCGGCGAACTCTTCCGGGCACGCGGTGGTCAAGAGCTGCTGGAGACTCTGCGCGCTTTCATCGCCGCGTCCGGGGCGCGGGAGCGCATCGCCGCCGATCTGGGAGTCCACCGGCATACGGTGCGGGCGCGGTTGGCGAAGATCGAAAAGCTGCTTGGCCGCGACCTCTCCCGCGCCGAAACACGGCAGGCGGTGTCGATGGCGCTCGAACTCGCCGAACTCTAGGCATCCCTCTTACCGACTGCTCGGCGCGGTGTTCTGTGCGGCAGTGTCCGCTGACTACTCCGCGAAGTGTTCGACGCGGAAGCGTTCGGCGATCTCAAGCACCCGGGCGAGAGCCTCGTCTTCTCCGATGCTGATGCGCACACCGGCACCGAGATTGCGCACTGCCACGGCCTGTTCGACGCAGGCGTCTTCGAACGCCGAGGACTTCTCACCCAGAGGCAGCCACACATAGTTCGCTTGGGCTTCGGGCACGTCCCACCCCTGTTCTCGCAGGGCGGCCGCGAAAGCGTCACGGGACTGCGCGATACGGGCGGCACGATCGAGCACTTCATCCCAGTGGTTGAGGGATTCGAGGGCGGCAGCCTGGCTGAGATCGGTGACACCGAAGGGGATGACGGCCTTGAGCAGACCTTCGATGACCGGCGGGTGGGCGACTGCGTAGCCGACTCGCAGTCCAGCGAGTCCGTGCGCCTTGGAGAAGGTGCGGAGCAGGACGAGATTCGGATAGTCGCGAACGAGACTGAGTCCATCGGCCCGGCCGGGTGCCGTGGCGAACTCCCAGTACGCTTCGTCGAGGGCGACGAGGACGTGGGACGGCACCTTGTCGAGGAAGGCGCGGACTTCGTCATCGCGCAGAACCGGACCGGTCGGGTTGTTCGGCGAACACAGGATGATGAGGCTGGTGCGATCGGTGATCGCCGCCGCCATCGCGTCGAGGTCGTGGCGACCCTCCGCAGTCAGCGGCACCTCGTGACGGGTGGACCCGACGAGCCCAGTGGTCTGCGGATACATCTCGAACGATGGCCACGGATAGATCGCCTCGGTGGTGACGTCCGACGTGATCTGGGTCAGAGCGACGAGCAGTTCGCTGGCACCGGTGGTGACGACGAGCTGATCCAGCCCGACACCGAGGCGGTCGGCCAGTCCCTGACGCAGCGCCAGAGCCGCATCATCGGGGTAGAGCGCGGGGTTCGTCGCATGAGCGACCATGGCCTCGAGGACAGCCGGCAGGGGAGGCAGGAAGTTCTCATTCGAGGAGAGTTTGAACGATTCCAATCCCTCGACCTTGCGAGGGGGTTTGCCCGGAATATAAGGCGGGAACGTATCCAGAGCGGACCGCAGACGGGGTGCGGCTGCGGAGGAAGCGGAATCTGTGGCGGCGGGGTCGGAGTCGTTCATGGACTCATGATGTCACAGGGGATCTGCGCCGCCGCCACTCGCCGGAGCGATCACACACCGTGGATGACGATCACCAGGGCTTCTCCGGGGTCGACCGGCCTCCGTCGCCGCCGGGGCCCTGCTGGCGCTGGTGCCGTTCGGATTCCTCACGGCGCTTCTCCAGCTCGTCACGTTTCTTCTCCTGTTCGGACTTGCCCGAGGAGTCGTCCGACTTCTCCTCCTCGCCGGATTCCTCGCCCTCGTCTCCGGAGGATTTCTCGTCCTCGGAGTCCTGATCCTGCGAATCCTCGTCATCGGACTCGCTGTCGTCGGTTCCCTCTTCCTTGGCCTTCTCGCCCTGCTTCTTGTCCTCGACGCGTTTCTTCGCCTGGTTGCTCTTCTGCTTCTCTTCGCTCTTCTTCGGCTGACATTCCTCGGGAGCGTCTTCGAGGGTCTTGAGTGAACGGTCGTAGAGCTCCTGCGACTGGTCGGGGTCCTGCGAGGCAATCTGGTCTGCCTGCTTCTCATAGACATAGGACAGGTTGATCCGCACCGCACATTCGACTGAAGTCGGGGCGATGTCCAAAGCGGCTTCGAGGTCGGTCTGGGCGGCATCGAAATCGCCGACGGCTGCCTCGGCGGTGCCGCGGTTGTAGTAGCCGATATGGCGTTGGAACGGACTGACCTTGAGGAATGCCGTCGCCGCCTTCTTCGCGCCGGGGAAGTCGTTCGAGGTGTAACGGACCTGCGAGGCGGTTCCGAAGTATGTGGCCATCGCGATATAGCCGAACAGCAGGGCGAAGATGGTGCCGAGGGTGAGGTTGATCTTCGTGATCCGGCGCAGCCGTGACCACAGACTCTTCACGCGGTTCATCGCGGACCTCCCTGGCGGGACACCGGCTGGTAGGGAACTCGGCCTCCGGGGCCGGGTGGACCACCGGGGCCCGGCATGACTCCGGGACCGGGCGGGCCGCCTCGGCGAGGGCGCTTCGGGGTGATCGCCTTGAGGCGAAGGTATTCGCGGACTCCGAAGACGAGCTCCACGGCGATCCACGCGAAGACGAGGATGAGCGGGACCCAATAGTATTCGTCGACGGTCACCCGGCCGTCCTTCTTCACCAGTGCCTGGTCGTATTTCGGAGCCTTATAGACGCTGGAGATCGCGCCTTTCCCGTCGCGGTGGTGGTAGTCGACGCCGAGGTCCGAGGCGATCTGACGCAGGTTGCCCTCGTCGATCTTCGAAATTCCCGGATTGCCGTCGCGGTCCTGGACATATTCGGGCGGTGCCTGATCGTCATCCGGGTCATCGGGGTCGCCGATTCCCGGGGCATTGCCGGGGTTGCCGACACCGGACCCGTAGCCGAACGGCTGCACGTCGCGCATCTTCCCGCCCTCTTCGGTGCCGTATCCGAAGACGGCTCCGCTGTCGATGCGAGAAGCGAAGGACGACCACGATTCCGGGGACTCCGACACGGTCTGCTCACCGTCGCCGAAGTAGAACACGACGTTCTTGTTCTCCGGACGGTCCTCATCGTTCGACGACATCCGCTTCTCGAGCTCCTCGCCGGCTTCGGTGATCGACGATCCACGGGAGTTCATTGACGATTCGGGATCGAGGACGTCGACAGCGGAGGCGAAGGCCGCGTGATCGGTCGTCAGCGGCATCACGGTGGCCGCGGTCGAGGCGAAGGTGATGATGCTCATCCGGGTGCCCGGGAAGGCATCGGCGAGTTCGAGCATGTCCTCCTTGACCCCGTCGAGGCGAGTCCTGTCCCCGTCGAAGTCCTCTGCGGCCATCGACGTCGTGACATCGACGACGAAGTACACATCGGCTCGCGCCTCGTACTCCTCGGTCGATGACTTGATCGGGATGCCGGGGCGCGCCAGTGCGAGCGCGAGCACGGCGACGACGCCCATGCGGGCGAACCACTTCCAGCGTGCACCGTCGCCGCGGATGGCCGGGATGATGCACACGGTGAGCAGGGCGAGGACGATGAAGCCCCAGCCGAACCAAGTGAAGACGGGATCGAAGATCATGATTTCGTCCTCCACGCCAGCACGAACACTCCCGCGAGGCCGAAGACGGCGATTCCGAGCGGAAGCACGGGCATATCGTGGACGATCGTGTACGAACGTCCGGGGGTGTTCGCCGCTTCCTGGCTCTGGATCTCTTCGACGATGCGGTCGATCGTCGAGGCCGATCCCATGTCGAACTGTTCGCCGCCGGTGCGGTCGGACACGGAACGCAGCTCCTTCGTCTGAGTGGTCGTCAGCACGGAGGGAGGGGAGAGGCTGTAGACGCGGACCTTCGCATCGACGGCGATATCGGCGGCTTCGTTGAGTTCGAACAGCGGTTCACCGGCGAGCATATTGTCCGTGGCGAAGATGATCGACCGGGACCGGTCCTCGTCCTTCCGGTCGAAGTTGTCGACGCAGCTGACGAGCCCGTCGCCGATGAGCGAGGAGCCGCCGATGTTCGGAGGCGAGGTCGACCACGAATAGTCAGTGCCCTCGGCGCCCCAGGTGCGGAACCCCTCCTCGGCTTCGGAGAGGAAGTTCTGGACCATGTCGTAGTCGTCGGTGAGCGGGAACGCGGAGACTGCGGTGGCATTGAACACGGTCAGGCCGATGCGTTCGCCGTCGAAGCGGTCGACGAGCTCCTGATAGGACTCGAGCAGATCGGCATCGTAGCCGAGCATCGACCCGGACACGTCGAGGCAGAGCATGACATCGCGCATCTTCCGCTCCGGGTTGACCGTCTCCACCCAGGCCGGTCGTGCGATTCCCGCCAACGCGGAGAGCCCGGTGAGGACGATGACGCCGAGGAGGGCGACCGTAGTCACCAGCCGTCTGTGCATGGCCCTGCGGAAACTCGGCAGGCCCGTCATCCGTCCGCTGTGGGCGACGGCGAGCGAGGACTCCGTCGCCTTCGGACGGCGGAAGAAGAAAACTGCGGCTGCGGCGAGGGCCAGCAGGATGAGTGCCAGCCACCAGAACATCAGGACCATCGCGCCACCAGCTTCCGCGCCTCGGCGATCTGCGGCTGCAGACCGGTCGGCTCTGCTTCGGCGAACTCTGCCTCGTAGAGGCCGAGCAGGCAGTCCGCGAGGTCGTCGAGACCGGCCACGGCCGCATCTCGGTAGGTCAGGTGTTCGGCTTTGACACCCCACGCGTCATGGGCGAATTCGCGCACGATCGTCGCCAGCTCCTGTGCCGATTCGCGCACGTCAGCCGCCTCGGCGCTCAGGTCGGACTCCACTGCGCTGATGCGGGAGAGGTAGGTGCTGCGCACGGGGATAGGGATGCGCGGTCCTGCCGACGGTGTGGCTCCGGCTGCGGCGCGGAAGAGCGGGGCGAAGAAGTTTCCGAGCACCAGCAGCAGTACGAAGCAGGCCGCCACGTACCACGCCGGTGAGACCTCCAGGGGCCCGATGAGTTCAGCGGGGCCCACGGCGGTGCCTCAGCAGGAGAGTGTGGAGCCGGCCGAGGGCCGACTTCGGGTGATCGATTTCGATGTGGGCGATGCAGAGCTTCGCGAGAAGGTCGATGCGCTGTTGACGGCTGGCCGCCTCGGCGAGGGCGAATTCCTGTCGGACCTCGGGTTTCGTCATCACCGAGGTCGGCAGTCCGTGCTCGGGTCGGGCGACGTCGAACGGCGCCGAGGCGGCTGGCAGGCCTGCGAGGTCCGCGTCGGTGATCGTGATCCACAGGACTTCGTGTTGGGCGCGCAGGCGACGGATCGTCGCTTCGGCCTCCGGTCCCAGCGGAGCTTGGTCGGAGATGACGACGAGGAGCATCCGATGGTTGATATGGCTGGTGATCCACTGCAGCTGGGTGTTGATGGACCCGGGGGAGGTGCTGCCGGATTCGGCGAGGATCTGCTGCAGGAGGTGTTCGAGGTGGGCTTCGCTGCCCTTCCGCGGGGAGGCGGTGGTGTGGTCGGCATTCCCGTGGATGAGCATGACGTCGTCGGCGTGACGGACGGCGAGGTAGCCGACCATCCCGGCCATGAGGATGGCCAGGTGGCGTTTGTCGGCTCCGGCGGAGGTCACGGCGTCGAAGTTCCTGGAAGTGTCGACGACGAGGCCGAGGATGTGCCGCCGGTGGGCGACATAGCGTTTGACCAGGGGTTCTGTGTGCCTGGCCGTGGCCTTCCAGTCGATGTCGCGGATCTCGTCACCGGGGATGTAGTCGCGCAGATCGTCGAAGTCGAGGCTGTGGCCGTGGAAGACCGAGGAGTAATCGCCGTCGAGGAGGCGCCGGGTCCGCCTGTGGGCGTGGATGGTCATCCGCGCCTTGATGCGATTGAGCAGGACAGTCATCGGATTCGCCGATCAGGGAGTGGGCACGGCCATGAGAAGGGCATCGACGATCTGTGCGCTCGTGATGTTCTCGGCGGCGGCTTCGAAATTGAGTTGGATGCGGTGGGCCAGCACGCGGTGGGCGAGGTCCTTGATGTCTTCGGGGATGACGTAGTTGCGGCCGCGGATCATCGCCAGCGCCCGGCCGGCGTTCGTGAACGCGATGGAAGCGCGCGGGCTGGCCCCGTATTCGATGAACGGGGCGAAGCGGCCGAGGTACTTCGTCGTATTGCGGGTGGCGTGGACGAGTTCGACGAGATAGCGGGTGATGGCCGGGTCGATGTAGACGGTGCGGGCATAGCTCTGCATGGTCACGACATCGTCGAGGGTGCAGGCAGGATCGGGCACCGAGTCCTTGTCGAAGATCCCGGAGTCGAGACGGGAGAGGATCTCGACCTCTTCGTTGGGGTTCGGGTGAGTGAGCAGATCCTTGATCATGAACCGGTCGAGCTGGGCTTCGGGCAGCTGGTAGGTACCCTCCTGTTCGATCGGGTTCTGCGTAGCCATGACGAGGAAGGGGCGGGGGAGTTCGAAGCGCTTGCCGCCGATCGTCGTCTGCTTCTCCTGCATGGCCTCGAGCATCGCCGACTGGGTCTTCGCCGACGACCGGTTGATCTCGTCGAGGAGGACGATGTTCGCATGTACCGGACCGAGCACGGTGTTGAACGAACCTTCGTGCGCGTTGTAGATCTGTGAGCCGATGATGTCGGCCGGCAGCAGATCCGGGGTGCACTGGATGCGGGAGAACTTGCCGTCCACGGCATTGGCCAGAGCGGCAGCCGCCGTGGTCTTCGCCAGACCCGGCACACTCTCCAGCAGCAGGTGACCGCTGGAGAGGAGTCCGATGAGCAGTGATTCGCGCAGCCGCTGCTGCCCGACGACGAAATGGTCGAGGTAGGACTCCAGGGCCTTGAGGATCGTCTGTGCGTGCGCGATCTCCTGCGTGTTCGCCGGTGCCGTTGCCGTCATGGTCCCTCAGTCTCTCGGTGATACTGGTCGCTCGCTGTCACGTGTCTCTTGGTGTGACCGTGGTCGTTCAGTCACGCAGCGCGATGCGTCTCTGTGGTCTCCAGCATATTGGCTGGCACTGACACGCAACAGCCGAGGACGTTGCAGTGCTGACACACGGTGGCAACGATTCGGTCTGCTGCCGCCGGCCCGCCGCCTTGCGTTCCCGGCGGCCCGCCACCGTGCGTTCACGGCGGGGCAATCCCATGTCAGGACCGATCTGTAGTGTCGATGGAACCGACTAACAGATGGGAGGAGGAGCTTGTGATGATCGCCTCCATATCGACGTGACCGGCACCGCACGGAGAAGTTCGAAATCGACGATCGCAGGTTCCGCGACATGCCCACAGGCAAAAATTTTTCCTGTGGAAAGCGGTGGAAAACGGAGGTGGAGAACGAGTCGAAAATCGGCTCGGAAGCCGCCGATGCCAGCGTCCGCGCAGGTGATCGAACTACATGAGTGTCGTTCACAGCCTGTGGACGATTGTGGACGGTGAGGACACAGGGTGTGGAACCTTCAAATGACACTGGTGTAACACTGGATATAGGGGTAAGGTCTAACCCGAACACAACATCTAGTGGTCACCCCTGAGCCTGCGCCTCGTGATTTTCATCATGATCGAGCAGTTGACGGGACACGGTCACAGCCATCAGAATGCCGAACTGCACAGCAGAATGAAGGAGTCGTCATGATCACCGTGTACACCAAGCCAGCTTGCGTCCAGTGCAATGCCACCTACCGTGCTCTCGACGCAAAGGGCCTGAAGTACAAGTCGGTGGATCTCAGCGTCGACGAGAACGCCCTCGACGTCGTCAAGGCCATGGGCTACATGCAGGCTCCCGTCGTCGTCACCGACAACGATCACTGGTCGGGCTTCCGTCCGGACAAGATCGCTACTCTGACCGGCGAACAGTCTGCATCCGTCGTGGCCTGACGACAATGTTGCTGGTCTACTTCTCTGCCAACTCCGAGTACACGCACCGCTTCGTTGCGAAGCTGCATCACCCGGCAGTGCGGTTGCCGACGTTGACCAAAGAGCCGACGCTGCGAGTGGATGAGCCATTCGTTCTCGTCACCCCCACCTACGGGGCCGGTCGCAATCGCGGGGCGGTTCCCAAGCAAGTCATCAAATTCCTCAATGTCGAAGAGAACCGGCGCCATCTGCTTGGTGTCATCGGCGCTGGAAACACCAACTTCGGCGAAGACTTCTGCCGCGCGGCCTTCAAGGTCGCGGAAAAGTGTCAAGTACCCCTCATGTATCGAGTCGAACTCCTGGGCACTCAGGAGGATGTCGACGCTGTAAACCAAGGATTGGACAAACTGTGCGCGAGCTCGCTGAAGACCGCAATGTAGAGGACATCATCCGCGAAGAGACGGATCTGGATTACCACGCGCTCAACGCGATGCTGAACCTGTACGACGAGGACGGCAGGATCCAGTTCGAGCGTGACAAGCAGGCTGCACGTCAGTACTTCCTGCAGCACGTGAACAACAACACCGTCTTCTTCCACAACCTCAAGGAGAAGCTCGACTACCTCGTCGAGAAGGACTACTACGAGCCCGAGGTCCTCGAGCAGTACTCCTTCGAGTTCATCGAGAAGCTGTCGGCACGCGCCTACGATCAGAAGTTCCGCTTCCAGACCTTCCTCGGCGCCTTCAAGTTCTACACCTCCTACACGCTGAAGACCTTCGACGGAAAGCGCTACCTCGAACGCTTCGAGGACCGCGTCGTCATGGTTGCTCTCTTCCTGGCACGCGGAGACGAGACGCTGGCCACCCAGCTCGTCGACGAGATCATCTCCGGTCGCTTCCAGCCAGCCACTCCGACGTTCCTCAACGCCGGCAAGAGGCAGCGCGGTGAGCTCGTCTCCTGCTTCCTGCTGCGCATCGAAGACAATATGGAGTCAATCGGCCGCTCCATCAACTCCGCTCTGCAGCTGTCCAAGCGCGGCGGCGGTGTGGCCTTCGCTCTGACGAACATCCGCGAGTCCGGTGCCCCGATCAAGAAGATCGAGAACCAGTCATCCGGCGTCATCCCCGTCATGAAGCTGCTCGAGGACTCGTTCTCCTACGCCAACCAGCTCGGAGCACGTCAGGGCGCCGGTGCCGTGTATCTGCACGCCCACCACCCCGACATCTACAGCTTCCTCGACACCAAGCGCGAGAACGCCGACGAGAAGATCCGGATCAAGACCCTGTCCCTGGGCGTCGTGATCCCGGACATCACCTTCGAACTGGCCAAGCGCAACGAGGACATGTACCTCTTCAGCCCCTACGACGTCGAGCGCGTCTACGGTGTGCCCTTCTCCGACATCAACGTCTCCGAGAAGTACACCGAGATGGTCGACAACGCGGCGATCAAGAAGAAGAAGATCAACGCCCGCGAGTTCTTCCAGACGCTGGCCGAGATCCAGTTCGAGTCCGGCTACCCGTACGTGATGTTCGAGGACACCGTCAACAAGGCGAACCCGATCGACGGCAAGATCATCATGTCCAACCTGTGCTCGGAGATCCTCCAGGTCTCCGAACCGAGCAAGTACGACGATGACCTCGGCTACGACGTCGTCGGCAAGGACATCTCCTGCAACCTCGGTTCGCTCAACATCGCGCTGACGATGGACTCGAGCAACTTCGGGCAGACCATCGAGACCGCGATCCGCGGACTCACCGCAGTCGCCGAGACCTCGGACATCCAGTCCGTGCCCTCGATCGCCCGCGGTAACGACATGTCGCATGCCATCGGCCTGGGACAGATGAACCTGCACGGCTACCTGGCCCGTGAGCACATCTACTACGGCTCGGACGAAGGCCTGGACTTCACGAACATGTACTTCTACACCGTCGCCTATCACTGTGTGCGGGCGTCGATGGAGATCGCGAAGGAGCGCGGCGAGACCTTCGCCGGCTTCGAGCGCTCGAAGTACGCCACCGGCGAATACTTCGACAAGTACACCGATGAGGTCTGGGAACCGCGGACCGCGCGTGTGGCTGAGCTGTTCGCCGAGGCGAACGTGCACATCCCGACGCAGGATGACTGGCGTGAGCTCAAGGCTCAGGTGGCCGAGCATGGCATCTACAACCAGAACCTCCAGGCTGTGCCGCCGACCGGTTCGATCTCGTACATCAACAACTCGACCTCGTCGATCCACCCGGTCGCTTCGAAGATCGAGATCCGCAAGGAGGGCAAGGTCGGTCGCGTGTACTACCCGGCCCCCTTCATGGACAACGACAATCTCGAGTACTACCAGGATGCCTACGAGATCGGCTACGAGAAGATCATCGACACGTATGCCGAGGCCACGAAGCACGTGGATCAGGGTCTGTCGCTGACGCTGTTCTTCATGGACACGGCCACCACTCGTGACATCAACAAGGCGCAGATCTACGCCTGGCGCAAGGGCATCAAGACGATCTACTACATCCGGCTGAGGCAGCTTGCTCTGCAGGGCACGGAAGTCGAAGGCTGCGTTTCCTGCATGCTCTGATCAATGGAATCGGCGGACCGATGTGAATCGGTCCGCCGGCTTCATGCGGGTCCCACACCACCGGCCGGGCCCGCGCATATGACTTTCGTCTGCCGCGCAGACAACTCGTACTCACGACGAACAGCACTTTGGGAAGAGAGAAAGCGTTGGAGAATCTGACACTGGCATCGCATGTCGACGCCATCAACTGGAACCGCGTCGTCGATCCGATCGATGACGAGGTCTGGGACCGCCTGACCGGCAACTTCTGGCTGCCTGAGAAGGTTCCGCTGAGCAACGACATCCAGTCCTGGGCGACGCTGACCGATGATGAGAAGACGCTGACGATGCGTGTCTTCACCGGCCTGACTCTGCTCGACACGATCCAGGGCACCGTCGGTGCGATCTCGCTCATCCCGGATGCCGTGACTCCGCACGAAGAGGCGGTCCTGACGAACATCGCGTTCATGGAGAGCGTGCACGCGAAGTCGTACTCCTCGATCTTCTCGACGCTGTGCTCGACGAAGGAGATCGACGAGGCTTTCCGCTGGTCGCGTGAGAACACCTACCTCCAGAAGAAGGCTGACATCATTCTCAGCTACTACCGGGGTGACGATCCGCTCAAGCGCAAGGTCGCTTCGACGCTGCTCGAGTCCTTCCTCTTCTACTCCGGCTTCTACCTGCCCATGTACTGGTCGGCTCATGCGAAACTGACGAACACCGCTGACCTCATCCGTCTGATCATCCGTGATGAGGCTGTGCACGGCTACTACATCGGATACAAGTACCAGAAGGGTCTGGAGTCGCAGTCCGAGGAGCGCAAGCAGGAGCTCAAGGACTACACCATGAACCTCATGTTCGAGCTCTACGAGAACGAGGTCGCCTACACCCACGACATCTACGATCCGGTGGGTCTGTCGGAGGACTGCAAGATGTTCCTCCACTACAACGCCAACAAGGCGCTGATGAACCTCGGCTACGAGGCGATGTTCCCCAAGGAGGTCACGAAGGTCAACCCGGCTATCCTCGCGGCTCTCTCGCCCGGCAGCGATGAGAACCATGACTTCTTCTCCGGCTCGGGTTCGTCCTACGTCATCGGCAAGGCCGAGAACACCGAAGACGACGACTGGGACTTCTGAGTCCTCGTCCCACACATACCGAAACGGCCCATTCGAGCACGTACGCTCGGGTGGGCCGTTCGTCTTGATGATCGGAGACGAGACGACTCCGAGACCGACTTCGCTGTGAATGACAGACGCCCACTTGCTGCGTAAAACCCGGCAGCAAGTGGGCGTCTTCTCAATCAGTCCGGATCAGGCCGGTCCTATGGGGCCGTGCTGATCCCTGCAGATCAGGGTGACCGATATCGGGTCAGGCGGCGGCCATCGGCGTGATCTCACGCAGCGAGGTGCCGGTGAACAGCACGAGACGGCCGGTCGCATCCTCGATCGTGATCTCGCCAGGAGCCTGACGGCTGATCCGGGGTTCGATCATTCCTGCGTGTGCGAGTCCGCGCTGGACCCACTGTGGGAACTCAGACATGGTTCCCTCCTTTCTTCAATTGTGAATAGCAGGCAACGACGCGCGCTATTCTTCAGGTTCTCAAGTCGGCGATTGGGTGGTCGCCATGGGGATCTGCGAGTCGAAGAGACACAGTGTCCGGAACATTCATCTGCAAAGTCGAACCACGATCGGGGCCTACGACTTCAAAAGCTTGTCGTCAGGAGCAACGCAACGATCGGTTCGATGAATGCGGACAACTTCGAACGCAAGTGACCATCATAGCGCGTTCACGCTCAGGTTGTCCATTCGACGTCAGAGATCGCGAATTGTGTTCGCGGATGCCTCCCCGACGCCCGCGCCGACTCCATCCCTGGCATCTGCGCCGACTCGCTCGCCGAGGCGGCCCTGGAATTCGGTTATCGTCGTCCCTGCATGCGTGCGCGCAGTCGCAGCCACAGGACCACGGTGAGGACGAACAGTACGACTCCGCCGACCAGGAGACCGAGCGCGAGGGGATTCTCCAGTGCCACACCGACGGATTGGGCTGCCGTCGACGATCCCGATTCGTCTGAGTCCTGAGTTCTCATCGGTCCGTTGGAATCCGATTCGGCACCGCCGGCATCACTCGAGCTTTCGGTGGCGGTTGGATCTGCCTCGGCGGTGGCCTGTACCCCTACGGGAACGGTCTGCAGCGATTTCGGGTCCTTCTGGGCGAAATCCCATTCGAGCAGGTCCTTGGCGACCTGGCGGGAATTGTTGTCGATGCCGAGCATCGTCGCGACCACACGGTGCCCGTCACGTTCGGCCACGGCCACATACGAGCCCTTCGCGGCCCGGGTGAACCCGTTCTTCAGACCCAGCCCACCGTCGACCTGACCGACGATCTTCGTGTGGTTCTGGATCTCGTAGCCTTTGAACTTCTCCTTCGTCTGCGGGTTCTTCCCGCCCGGGAACTTAAAGGTCTCCGTGCCGATGACCTTCATGAGGTAGTCGTCCTCACAGACCGCCCACGCGAGCTTCATGAGGTCCTCAGCGGTCGTGTACTGGCCTTTCGCGTCCAGACCCGACGTGTTCTTCGCCTGCGTGTTCGACATGCCCAGCTCCGCGGCCTTCTCATTCATCAGCTTCACTGCCTTGGCCTGCCCGCCTGCTGCTCGCCCCAGAGCATTCGCCGCATCATTGGCGCTCGACATCAGCATCGCGTGGAAGAGCAGATCGATGGAGTACTTGTTCGTCTGCATGAGACCGACCTTCGTCCCGTCGATCTCCATATCCTCGAACTCGGCGGTCACTTTCTTCTTCTTGTCGTCGAACTCGTCGACGAGAGCCAGAGCCGTGAGCAGTTTGATCGTCGAAGCCGGAGCGTGTCGTTTCTCTACGTTCTTCGCCACATGCAGCTCACCGGAGTCGAGGTCGCCCACGAGCCAGGACGTACCCGTCGGCTTCGGCGGCTTCGTCTCGTCACCGAGGTCATCGGGGCTGACGTACGCCGGTGCCGTCGATTCTGCCGGCTGGGGCGCCGCCTGCGCGGGTGCGGGGGAGTGGACGAGCTGTGCGGCAAGCATGAGCAGCGCGGCAGCGATGCCGAGGATGCTCAGGGACAGGACACGTTGTGAGGAAGCAGTCGAGCGGGTGAAACGCATGCGCCCCAGTCTACTTTCGCTGCAACCGGTCCGTCCTCAGGTTTCCCTCACCTGCACATCATCGTCCTCAAGCGAAGAAACACCCCCCACCGAGGCTGGACAGACGAAAGCGGCCCCGCACCGTGTGGTGCGGGGCCGCTGCAGTCTGTCTCAGACTGACGCGATCAGAAGGCGCGCTGGAGGATCGCCTGCTTCACCTCGGCGATGGCCTTGGTGATCTCGATGCCGCGAGGGCAGGCCTCGGTGCAGTTGAAGGTGGTGCGGCAGCGCCACACGCCTTCCTTGTCGTTGAGGACCTCGAGGCGCATGTCTCCGCCTTCGTCACGCGAATCGAAGATGAAACGGTGCGCGTTGACGATCGCGGCAGGACCGAAGTACTGGCCGTCGGTCCAGAACACGGGGCAGGACGAGGTGCACGCAGCGCAGAGGATGCACTTCGTGGTGTCGTCGAAGGCCGCACGCTGTTCGGCCGACTGCAGACGCTCACGCGTGGGCTCGTGTCCCGAGGTGACGAGGAACGGCATGACCTCGCGGTACGACTGGAAGAACGGCTCCATGTCGACGATCATGTCCTTCTCGAGCGGAAGGCCCTTGATCGCTTCGATGGTGATCGGCTTCGAGGTGTCGAGGTCCTTGAGCAGAGTCTTGCAGGCCAGGCGGTTGCGGCCGTTGATGCGCATCGCATCGGAGCCGCAGACGCCGTGGGCGCAGGACCGGCGGAAAGACAGCGAGCCGTCGATCTCCCACTTGATCTTGTGGAGAGCGTCGAGCACACGGTCGGTGCCGTACATCGTGACGTTGTATTCCTCCCAGTGCGCTTCGGAATCGACCTCGGGGTCGAAACGAGCGATCCGGAAGGTGCAGTCGAAGGACGGAATGGTTCCGCCTTCGCCGGACACGTGTGTCGGCAGGTCGATCTTCGACGCTGGCTCTGGGGTGGTATCGGTGCTCATCAGTACTTACGCTCCATCGGCTGGTAACGGGTGACGATGACGGGCTTCGTCTCCAGACGCATGCCCTTGATGCCGTCGGTCTCCGCTTCGGGATCGAGGTAGGTCATCGTGTGGTGCATGAAGTTCTCGTCGTCACGATCCGGGAAGTCCTCGCGGAAGTGTCCTCCACGCGATTCCTTGCGGTGGATGGCGGCGACAGAGATGACCTCGGCGAGCTCGAGCAGGAAGCCGAGCTCGACGGCCTCGAGCAGATCGAGGTTGTACCGCTTGCCGCGGTCCTGGATGCCCACGTTGTTGTAGCGTTCGCGCAGCTTCGCGATCTCGTCCAGAGCAGCCCGGAGAGTCTCGTCGGTGCGGAACACCTGGACGTTGGCGTCCATGAGGTCCTGCAGGTCCTTGCGGATGGCGGCGATGCGTTCGGTGCCGTCCGAGGTGCGCATCTTCTCGAGCATCTCGACGACCTCGGTCTCCGGGTTCTCCGGAAGCTCGACGAACTCAGCGGTCTTCGCGTATTCCGCGGCGGCGATGCCGGCGCGCTTGCCGAAGACGTTGATGTCGAGCAGCGAGTTCGTGCCCAGGCGGTTCGAGCCGTGTACGGACACGCAGGCGACCTCACCGGCGGCGTAGAGGCCGGGGATGACGTTGTCGTTGTCCGCCAGCACTTCGGCCTTGATGTTCGTCGGGATGCCGCCCATCGCATAGTGCGCGGTCGGGAAGACCGGCACCGGCTCCGTGTAGGGCTCGACACCGAGGTAGGTGCGAGCGAACTCGGTGATGTCGGGCAGCTTTTCGTCGATATGCGAGGGCTCGAGGTGGGTGAGGTCGAGCAGGACGTAGTCCTTGTTCGGTCCGCAGCCACGGCCTTCACGGACTTCGTTGGCCATCGAACGGGCCACGATGTCACGCGGGGCGAGGTCCTTGATCGTGGGGGCGTAGCGCTCCATGAAGCGCTCACCCTCGGAGTTGCGGAGGATGCCGCCCTCACCACGTGCAGCCTCGGACAGGAGGATGCCCAGGCCGGCGAGGCCTGTGGGGTGGAACTGGAAGAACTCCATGTCCTCCAGCGGGATGCCGCGGTTGTAGGTCACGGCCATGCCGTCGCCGGTCAGGGTGTGCGCGTTCGACGTGGTCTTGAAGACCTTGCCGACACCGCCGGTGGCGAAGACGACAGACTTGGCCTGGAAGACGTGGATCTCGCCGGTGGCCAGTTCGTAGGACACGACGCCGGCGGGACGCTTGACCCCGTCGACCTCGGTCATGACGAGGTCGAGGACGTAGAACTCGTTATAGAACTCCACGCCGTGCTTGACGCACTGCTGGTACAGGGTCTGGAGGATCATGTGACCGGTGCGGTCAGCGGCGTAGCAGGAGCGGCGCACGGCGGACTTGCCGTGGTCGCGGGTGTGCCCGCCGAAGCGACGCTGGTCGATCTTGCCCTCGGGGGTGCGGTTGAACGGCAGCCCCATCTTCTCGAGGTCGAGGACGGCGTCGATGGCTTCCTTGGCCATCACCTCGGCGGCGTCCTGGTCGACCAGATAGTCACCGCCCTTGACGGTGTCGAAGGTGTGCCATTCCCAGTTGTCCTCTTCCACGTTCGCCAGTGCGGCGCACATTCCGCCCTGGGCGGCGCCGGTGTGTGAACGGGTGGGGTAGAGCTTGGTGAGAACGGCGGTGCGGGCACGCTGGCCCGACTCGATCGCCGCACGCATGCCGGCGCCGCCGGCGCCGACGATGACGACGTCGTAATGATGTACCTGCATGTTTCTCCTTTAGGCCTTGCAGAACTCAGCCAGGACCGAGGGGTCCGCTCCGGCCGGGCAGGGATCGAACGTGAAGATGACGAGCGTGCCGAGCACGATGACGATGACCGAGGCGATGTAGAGGATCACCTGCAGGGCCATGCGCGTGCCGGGCTTCTCGGAGTAGTCCATGATGATGGTGCGCAGACCGTTGGTGCCGTGCAGCATCGCCAGCCACAGCATGAGCAGATCCCAGATCTGCCAGAACGGGCTGGCCCACTTGCCTGCGACGAAGCCGAAGTCGATGGCCTGGACGCCGTCTCCGGCCCACAGGTTCACGAACAGGTGGCCGAAGATGAGGATGACGAGCACGACGCCGGAGATGCGCATGAACAGCCATGCGAACATCTCGAACTTCGAGCGTGTCGACTTGTGCCGGGAATAGCCGGTCCGCGGAGCCGGAATGGATGTTGTGCTCATGTCAGCCTCCGAAGGTGTGCATCAGCTGGCGGGGAATGAAGGCGATCATGATGATCAGCCAGATGATCATGACTCCCCAGAACAGCTTCTTCTGGTTTTTCGGGCCACTCTTCGAGAAATCGACGAGAATGACGCGCAGACCGTTGAACGCATGGAATGCGATTGCGGCGACGAGCGCGATCTCACCGAATGCCATGACCGGTGTCTTATAGGTTCCGATCACTGCGTTGTACGCCTCGGGCGAGACGCGGACGAGGGCAGTATCGAGCACGTGGACCAGAAGGAAGAAGAAGATTCCGACGCCTGTGACGCGATGCGCGACCCAGGACCACATTCCTTCGTTTCCTCGGTACAGAGTGCCCGTAGACGCTTTGGCCACGGAGCATCCTCCATCTTGATTATTCGGGTGTGTACGTCTAGAAACTACGCCGAAGACGCCGTCTGTGCCAGTCGGGACACGGCTGAGCGGCTCGGATCACACGACAACCCTGGCAATTCCCTCAAAACTGGGATTCACCGTCTCACGGAAGTTCATTTACATCACAGTCGTGTGCTCTAAATTGTTTCGCTCCCGTTCTGACCTGGACTGCCCCGGAATACGGGAACACCATCACCGAGGCGGCCCTGAGGTGGGGAGATCCCCACCGGAGCCTTAAGGATCGGCTCATCCGACACGGCGGGCAACCTCGGGGAACGTCTGCCCGAACTCTGAGACACTGAAATCGTGAACACGCACTTCCACGCCATCATCCCCGCCGGCGGGTCCGGAACGCGCCTGTGGCCGCTCTCGCGTCGGGCGACGCCGAAGTTCCTCCACGATGTCCTCGGTCTCGGTCGGAGCCTCATCCAGGCCACCTGGGACCGGGTCGCGCCGATCGTCGGCGAAGACAGAGTCTGGGTGGTCACCGGTGAGAACCACTTCGATCAGGTCGCCGAACAGCTGCCGCACATCGCCCGCGGCCAGATCATCGCCGAACCCTCCCCGAAGGATTCCGCCGCCGCCATCGGACTGGCCGCTATGCTCATCGCCCGCGAGGATCCCGATGCCATCGTCGGATCGTTCTCCGCCGACCACTCGATCACGAACGTCGACGAATTCCGTCTCGTCATCGACCAGGCCGTCGCGGCCGCGGAGACCGGGGATATCGTCACGATCGGCATCATGCCCCGCAATCCCGCTACCGCCTACGGCTATATCGAGACCGGCGACCTGCTCGGCCTCGACGGGGCGCCCACGGCCAGGCGCGCGCTGGCCTTCGCGGAGAAGCCGGAGGCGAGCACGGCTCGTCAGTATGTGAACTCCGGGCGCTACCGCTGGAATGCGGGCATGTTCATCGCCAAGGCCTCTTCCCTGCTCGACATCCTCGCCGAGGAGGACCCCGCCCTCTACTCCGGACTGGCCCGGATCGCAGAGGCCTGGGACACCCCCGACCACGACGAGGTGCTCAGCGCCGTGTGGCCCGGACTGGAGAAGCGAGCCATCGACTATGTGGTGGCCGAGCCCGCGGCAGCGGCCGGTCGGGTCATCGTCATTCCCGGTGACTTCGGCTGGGACGATGTCGGCGACTTCGACTCAGTGGCCCGACTGCGCCAGCCGGTGCCGGGGGAGCCGCGGGGAGTGATCTCGATCGGCGGGAACACCGACCTGCTCGAAGTCGACGCCTCGGGTGTCGTGTTCTCCGAAGGGCCGCGGACGGTGGCGATCGTCGGACTCGAAGACCTCGTCGTCGTCGACACCGACGACGTCCTGCTCATCACCTCCCGCTCACACGCGCAGGATGTGAAGAAGGCAGTGTCCGTCGCCGGTGAGCGCGGACTCGACGAACTGCTCTGAGCCGACCGCCCACCTCCAGGCTTGGGGGAGCGAAGCGGGAAGTATGTCGAAATTGGTCGCAATGGGCACATTTGTGACATCGAGTGCCTAGCATTGCTTGAAATGTTCGACATCGCCCATCCCCGACCTCCCCGCACTGAAGGACCAGACGTGATCAGATCGACAATCGCTGAGATCGGTGCAGAGCTCATCGATTTCCGCCGCGACATCCATGCTCATCCGGAACTGTCCTTCCAGGAGTTCGACACCACAGACAAGATCGTCGCCCGCCTCGAGGCTGCCGGGCTCACACCGAAGCGCCTCGAAGGCACCGGCGTCGTCTGCGAAGTCGGCGAAGGGCCGGTTGCAGTGGGACTGCGAGCCGATATCGACGCGCTGCCCGTCGACGACCTCATCGATGAGGACTTCCGGTCCACCGTTCCCGGCGTCGCCCATGCCTGCGGCCATGACGTCCACCTGACCTCACTCATCGGCGCCGGCATCGCCCTGCAGAAGATCCACGAGTCACGTCCCGGCGGACTCGGCGGACGCGTGCGTCTGATCTTCCAGCCCGGCGAGGAAGTCACCCCTGGTGGTGCGCTGCGCGTGATCTCCCAAGGCGTCCTCGACGACGTGCCCGAGGTCTACGCCGTCCACTGCGACCCGAACGTCGACATCGGCAAGGTCGGATCGCGCATCGGCGCCATCACCGCAGCCGGCGACACCGTCATCATCCGCCTGTCCGGTCACGGCGGACACACCTCGCGTCCGCACCTGACCGAGGACCTCGTCTACGCGCTCGGCAAACTCGCCACCGACCTGCCCTCGACTCTCGGACGCCTCATCGATCCGCGTCACGCGATCTCGCTCGTGTGGGGTGAGATCAGCGCCGGCCATGCCGCGAACGTCGTCCCCAGCGAGGGGATCCTGCGCGGAACCCTGCGCTGCCTCGACGTCGACGGCTGGAACCAGGTCGCCGAGGTGCTGCCCGAGCTCGTCGATCGCATCGCAGGACCCTACGGAGTCGAGGTCGACCTCGAACATCGCCGAGGCGTCCCTCCGGTGGTCAACACAGAAGACCAGGTCACCCTCATCGAATCCGCCGTCCGCGGGGAGCTCGGAGAGAACTCCGTCCAGCTGACCCCGCAGTCCATGGGCGGGGAGGACTTCGCCTGGTACCTCACCCACTGCCCGGGAGCCCTCATCCGACTGGGCACCCGCACCCCCGGCGGCATCACCTACGACATCCACCAGGGTGATCTGCTCATCGACGAACGCGCCGTGGAGATCGCCGCCCGCGTGTTCACAGCCACCGCGCTCAAGGTCCTCGACCGCGACCGCTGATTACCCGGCCGGTGTCCCGGGCCGATAATCTGGGTGCCATGAGTCTTCGAGCCCGCAGCACCTCCATCGCCGCCTTCGCTGCGGTGGGCACCCTGGTGCTGACCGGCTGCTCCGTCACTGCCCCTGAAGCTCTCGAAGAGGAACGGCTAGGTTGCCTCGTCTCGGCACCGGCCGGCTTCGACGATCACTCCGCCGGTGCACTCACCCTCGAGGAGACGGAACTGGCCCGCGCGGCCGGTGTCTTCTCCGGCACCTCGAGTCAACGCGTTTCGAGTGGGTCGGCCACCTCGGCGGCTCTGGATCGGATGAATAAGCACGACTGTGCACTGACCACGGTCATCGGGCCCGGCGGAGCGGACGAACTCGCGGACTTCGCCGCAAACCATCCCGACGACCTGTTCCTCGGTGTCTCCAGCGGCACCGTTGACCTGCCGAAGAACGTGCTGAGCATGGATTTCGACCTCGTCCCGCCCGCCTTCATCGCCGGCTACACCGCGGCCACCGCCTCGGAGACGGGGAAGGTCGGAGTCGTCGTCTCGCACGGATTCCCGCAGTCCGACCGCATCCTGACTGCCTTCGACGCCGGCGTCGACCTGTACAACAAGGAGAAGGACGAAGACCAGCCGAAAGCTCAGTCCTATCGTCCTTCCTCGGGTGGGGCCGCCTCGGCGAAGGGTTCGCCTCGGTCGATCGACGATACCCGCGGCGCGGGGCAGGAGTACTTCGAACGGTCCTTCGACGCCGACGTCGACGTTCTCGTCCCCTTCGGATCGGCCGCCGCAATGGGTGTGGTCACCGCAGCCGATGAGAAGCGGATGAAGCTGAACACGGTCACGGAGGACCCCGACGGCGACGAGGATGGGCCGAGTCTGCCGAAGGTCGTCTGGTACGGAACTGCGGGCGGATTCTCGAAGACGATCGTGGCCAGCGTCGAGCCGAACGTGCGCCGCGGACTGCGCGCGATGTTCCCCGATTGGCCGCAGAGCAAGAACCCCGACGAGGTGGCCCCGGCACCGAAGACCGAGCCCGCGGAGATCGGCGGCTTCCGCGTCGCCGACCGACACTACTGGGGCACCCTCGACAACGGCGGGGTGCGCATCGTCGCCGAGGACGGATTCCTCTCCCGCGTCTCCGACGCCGGGCGCGGAATCACGGACCTCAGGGAGCGGATCAAGAGCGGGGAGATCGACCCGGAGAAAGGATGAGGGGCTCTGGCGTCATCGGATAAGCTGAGACGGTGATGAATGTACCCGCCGGCGTCGCATCGGACGACCCCATCCTGCAGCTGCCCAAAGTCTCCCTCCATGATCACCTCGACGGCGGTCTGCGCCCGTCGACGATGATCGAACTGGCCGACTCGATCGGCCACACCCTGCCTGCCACCGACGCCGAGTCGCTGGGCCGTTGGTTCTCGGAGTCCGCGAACTCCGGTGACCTGGTCCGCTACCTCGAGACGTTCTCGCACACCGTGGCGGTCATGCAGAGCGAGGACAACCTGCGCCGCGTGGCCAAGGAATGGGTCCTCGACCAGGTGGCCGACGGGGTCTTCTACGCCGAGGCCCGATGGGCTCCCGAACAGCACCTCGAGGGCGGGCTCGAACTCGACACCGTCGTCGAGGCAGTCCAGGCCGGTCTCGAGGAGGGCGTGTCCGAGGCGGCTGCCGACGGCAAGTACATCCGCGTTGGACAGCTCATCACGGCCATGCGTCAGGCCGACAACTCGCTGGCGATCGCCGAACTGGCCATCCGCCATCGTGAGAAGGGTGCGGACTCCGGTGTCGTCGGCTTCGACATCGCCGGACCCGAGAACGGCTTCCCGCCGTCTGCGCACCTCTCCGCATTCAACGCCCTGCACCAGGCATATGTGCCGGTGACGATCCACGCTGGTGAGGCCGCCGGCAAGGAATCCATCCACGAGGCGGTCACCATCTGCCACGCCCAGCGCCTGGGCCATGGTGCTCGCATCGTCGAGGACATGGACATCGTCGAAGGTCAGGGACAGCTCGGCAGCCTCGCCGCCTGGGTCCTCGACCAGCAGATCCCGCTCGAACTGTGCCCGAGCTCCAACCTGCAGACCGACATCGGCGGCACCATCGCCAGCCACCCGATCACCGGGCTCAAGGATCTCGGCTTCGCGGTCACCATCAACCCGGACAACCGGCTCATGTCCGGCACTTCCGTGTCGCGTGAGATGCGTCTGCTCGTCGACGAAGCCGGTTGGAACCAGACCGACCTCGAATGGGCGACGGTCAACGCCGTGACCGCTGCCTTCCTGCCCCTGGATGTGCGTGAGCGCATGCTCGACGAAATCCTCATCCCCGGATTCGCCCGGGTGACCATTTGACCGCACGCAATGACCGGGCCGCAGCGTCCGGTGCAACACCTGAGCCTGCGGGGCACGGCGTTCCGACCCCGCGGGCGATGCTGGTGCCCGTGACCGTCCTCGGCATACAGGCGCTGGCCCTGGTCGGATCGGCAGTGTCGTTCATCATCACGGCGATCACCGCCGGACCGCTGGCGGCCTCGCTGATCGGCCTGGCCGTCATGTTCCTCATCTTCGCGGCTGGAGTCGGCGCCGCGGCGCGAGGTGCATGGCGCCTGCACCGGTGGGCTCGTCCGGCGGCGATCGCGTTCGAGCTGCTCGTCATCGTCTTCGCCTTCAGCGTCATCGGCGGATCCCTCTGGCTGGGGTTGGCCTGCCTGGTCACCGCCATCGCCGTGCTCCTGGGCTTCTTCCTGCCCGCCGTCGTCGACGCCTACAACCGCGCCCTGACCGACTGAGCCGGACTCGGCGGCAACCATTTCTGGACGCTCGCGGCCTGAGCGGCGATGAATCTCGACGGTACGGCTGAGAAGACAGCATTGCGCAGGCCTGCCAACAGCGGCGATTCGAGCTGGAACACCTGACCCATGAGGCGGGACTTCTGTGCGATCGACTGCGCCCGCGGCCGACGCAAAGCGTCATAGCGCTGAAGTGCTGCCTTGAGTGCGGCAGAGTCTCCTGCACGACCGCGCGCAATCAGCGGAGTGAGCAGGACGGTGAGCGTCGCTGCATCTTCGAGCGCCTGACCTCCGCCCTGGCCGAGGTTCGGCGTCATCGCATGAGCGGCATCGCCGATGAGCACGACACGGCCACGATAGAACCTGGCCAGCCGGCGGGAGAGGTCGGAGATCGCGGTGCGGCGGACCTCCTCGGCGGGGGTGGCGGCGATGAGATCGGCGATGGGGGAGTGCCAGCCGGTGAACATCTGTTCGACGGTGGCCTTCTCGTCGGCGAAGACCGCGTTCTGCGACATATTCGCCACCGCGAACCAGTAGACGCGGCCATCGGCCAACGGGGCGATGCCGAAGCGACGCCCGTGCCCGACCGATTCCCCGGCTTCACCGGACAGATCCACCGGCACCGTGGTGATGCCCCGCCACGCGGAATACCCTGAGTACCGCGGAGCGACAGTCTCCCCAGCGACGACGGTGCGGGTACCGCTGTGCAGACCGTCGGCGCCGATGATGAGATCGAATCGTTCGGATCCTGCGGAACCAGTGGATCCGGCTTCGAGAGTCATTGTTCCGTCGGTACCGGTCACGGCCGCCTCGGAGCCTGTGCGTACCGTGTCCGGAGCCAGAGCGTCGAGGAGGATGCGGTGGAGGTCGACACGGTCGACGATGCGCAGGGCACCGACCGCATCATTGGGCACCTGCACGATCCAGCGTCCGTCGGCGAGCCGCTGACCTGCGGCGAAACCTTCGACGCTGGGGTCGGTCACGGTTTCGAACGCTTCACGCAGCCCCAGAGTCTCCAGCGCTGCCAGACCGTTTGCGAATATCGACAGTCCCGACCCTTCGGCCCTGACCTCGGGCGCACGTTCGAACACTGTCACTTTCGCGCCGGCTCTCTGCAGACCGACAGCCGCCGAGAGTCCGCCGATTCCAGCTCCGATGACAGCGATCTTCATAGAGTCATCGTCGCACGCGGGTCATCGGCTGGCGAGAGACTACTGGAGGAACTCTCCGCAGGCTTCGGTGAGGAAGTCGCCGGCGACTCCGCCCTCTTCGCCGAGGCTGATGGCGGTCTTCTGGATGCCCCACCACACGCGCGGCGAACCGCCCCACTGCTGGCGGAACTCTTCGCGACGGCCGGGATCTTCTGCGAGGTCGTCGGCGGCAAGGCCGATGCGCGCTTGAGCGTCGTCGGCGGTGCAGCGCTTCTCGTCATCCGGGCCCTTCGGGTCGAGCTCGGGGATGTCTTCGTCGTCGACGGTCTTGAGCGTGTACGCCGAGTTGCCGATCTCTTCGACGTCGAAGGTGCCGTGGATGAGCAGGAACGGGGAGGCTCCGTCATCGACGTTCTTCGCATCGACGGTGACACTGACGCTGTCGGGACTGTCGGCGGTCACGGTCGTCTCGCCGGACTCGGGAACCTCGGGGTTGCCGGTGTGCACGTAGACCTTGAGGTAGGCCTCGGTCTTCTTCTCGGCCGCCTCGGCGAGGCCCTGCCACAGCGGGTCGACGTCCTTCGCGCCGCCGGGGGAGGAGTCGACGATGGACACCTTCGGTGCATCGTCCGGCGTCTCGATCGGGGTGACCTCTTCCTTGCTCACCGACGGGCGCGGCTGCGGGCGGGTCTCTTCGGGGGTCGACACGCAGGCCGTCGTCGTGGCCACAATCGCAGCGGCGGACAGCAGGGTAAGGGGGCGAAGTCGCATGGTTCCTCGAAGTGTCGTCAGCGTCCAGGTGGTATCGCATCCAGCCTAATGCGGGGGAGACTCCGAGCCAGGGTGGACGCGCGGCGAGAAGGCGAAAGCGGCGGGGTGCCTCAGCCGCGACGGGCCGCGGCGATGAGCTCGCGCAGGCCCTGCCTCTGGGCACCCGAGGCATCGAAGTTCGCTTCGTCGAGCCACGCTTCATACGCCGACCGCAGCGCGGGCCATTCGCTGTCGATGATCGAGAACCATGCGGTGTCGCGATTGCGGCCCTTGTATACGAGGTGCTGCCGGAACACTCCTTCGAAAGTGAATCCGAAGCGCTCGGCGGCCTTCTTCGACGGAGCATTCGCGTCATCGCATTTCCACTCGAACCGGCGGAACCCGGAAGAGAAGGCGAGATCGGCACAGAGGAACAGCGCCTCGGTGGCCTCCCGAGTCCGCGACAGTGCAGGACCCCAGAGGATGTGCCCGATCTCCATGACGCCGTTGGCCGCGTCGATGCGCATCAGCGCCTGCCGACCTTCGACCCGACCGGTGGACCGGTCCACGACGGCGAAGAAGAGGGGATCGGACGAATCGGCCGCCTCGGCGATCCAGGAATCGAAATCCCCACGGTCGGTCTGCGGTGTCTGCGGCAGATATCGGAACCGTTCGTCGATCCCCGCTGCGGTCGAAACCGCAGCGAAGAGGCTATCGCCGTGATCGGTCGCATCGATCGGTTCGAGGTCGACATATCGACCATGGATCGTCTCTCGCCGAGGCGGCTGTGCGCCCTGGAATTGCGTGAGGTCATCGTGCATGGCTGAGTCCTCGTCGTCGGGGTTCGTGGAGAGGCGGGAGGGATCGGAGTCCGGCTCAGTCCTCGCCGCCGTCGAAACCGGTGGACAGCTCCCGCAGCAGCGTGGCCAGTTTGCGGCTGCCGGCGGTGGTGAGTCCGCTGAGGATGTCTCGCTCCTTCACGAGCAGATCCGCCAGCGCGGAGTCGACCGTGGCGCGGCCGCTGTCGGTGAGGTGGACGAGCACTCCACGTCTGTCACCTGGGTCGGGACGGCGTTCGACCCATCCGCGGGCGACCAGTCGGTCGATGCGATTGGTCATGGTGCCGCTCGTAACAAGCGTCTCCTGCAGCAGCGTCGAGGGTGAGAGCTGATAGGGCTCACCGGCTCGGCGGAGGGCGGAGAGCACGTCGAAGGCCCATCCCTCGATGCCGTAGTCGGAGAAGCTCGACTTCCGTGCCAGGTCCAGCTGTCTGGCCAGACGCGAGACTCGGGAGAGGATCTCCATCGGGGAGACGTCGAGATCCGGACGCTCTCGTCGCCAGGCTGCGACTATTCGATCCACTTCGTCCATGAATCGATTTTACGTCCATATCAAGAATCTTGATAGCAAAGATACTTTTTGACGAGAGATTCCTTACGCTCAGGGTCCATTTAACCTGCAAGGTTGGATGGACGGGTGCGTTTGGGAATATGGTTGTCCTTGGTTGTTGCATCCGTCAACGAACCTGCAGGGGCCAACCACCCGGCAGCAGAAACGAAGGAAAACACGTGGATCTTTTCGAGTATCAAGCACGTGACCTGTTCGAGAAGCACGGAGTGCCCGTGCTCAAGGCCCAGGTCGCGACGACGCCAGAAGCAGCGAAGAAGGCAGCCGAAGATCTTGGCGGCGGTGTCGTCGTCGTCAAGTCTCAGGTCAAGATCGGCGGCCGTGGAAAGGCCGGCGGCGTCAAGGTCGCCAAGAACCCCGATGAGGCCGAGGCACGCGCCAAGGACATCCTGGGTCTCGACATCAAGGGCCACATCACTGAAAAGGTGATGATCGCCGAAGGTGCCGACATTGCTGAGGAGTACTACTTCTCCGTCCTCCTCGACCGGTCCAACCGCACCTATCTGGCCATGTGCTCGAAGGAAGGCGGCATGGAGATCGAGCAGCTGGCCGTGGAACGTCCGGAAGCGCTCGCCAAGATCCCCGTTTCCGCTATCGACGGAATCAACGATGCCAAGGCAGCTGAAATCGCCGAGGCGGCCGGCTTCGACGCCGACACCGCCGCGAAGGTCGCCCCCGTGCTGACCAGCCTGTGGACCGTCTTCGAGAAGGAAGACGCCACCCTCGTCGAGGTCAACCCGCTGGTCAAGACCGGTGCCGGTGACATCATCGCCCTCGACGGCAAGGTCTCCCTCGACGACAACGCCGACTTCCGCCAGAAGGAGCACGAGGAACTGCGCGACATCAGCGCAGAGAACCCGCTGGAGCTCAAGGCCAAGAAGCTCGACCTCAACTACGTCAAGCTCGACGGTGAGGTCGGAATCATCGGCAACGGCGCAGGACTGGTCATGTCGACCCTCGACGTCGTCGCCTACGCAGGTGAGAACCACAACGGCGTCAAGCCCGCGAACTTCCTCGACATCGGAGGCGGCGCCTCGGCTGAGGTCATGGCCAACGGTCTCGACGTCATCCTCGGCGATGATCAGGTGAAGTCCGTGTTCGTCAACGTCTTCGGCGGAATCACCGCCTGTGACGCTGTGGCCGACGGCATCGTCAAGGCCCTCGAGATCCTCGGCGACCAGGCCACCAAGCCGCTCGTCGTCCGCCTCGACGGCAACAACGTGGAAGAGGGACGCGCGATCCTGAAGAACGCAGCGCACCCGCTCGTCACGCTCACTGACACGATGGACGGTGGAGCCGACAAGGCCGCCGAACTGGCTGCGGCCAAGTAAGGAAAGGTCTTTACAACAATGTCTATCTTTCTGAATTCCGATTCGAAGATCATCGTCCAGGGCATCACCGGCGGAGAGGGCTCGAAGCACACCGCTCGCATGCTCGCCGCCGGATCGAACGTCGTCGGCGGTGTCAACGCCCGCAAGGCCGGCACCACCGTGAAGCACAACGACAAGGACGGCAACGAGGTCGAGCTGCCCGTCTTCGGCTCCGTGTCCGAAGCGATGGAAGCCACCGGTGCCGACGTTTCCGTGGCCTTCGTGCCGCCGGCATTCTCCAAGGACGCCGCGATCGAGGCCATCGACGCGAAGATCGGTCTGCTCGTCATCATCACCGAGGGCATCCCGGTGCAGGACTCGGCAGAGGTCTGGGCTCGTGCGCAGGCGGCAGGAAACGCCACCCGCATCATCGGACCCAACTGCCCCGGCATCATCACCCCCGGTGAGTCGCTGGCCGGCATCATCCCGGCCGACATCACGAAGAAGGGCAAGCTGGGCCTCGTCTCGAAGTCGGGCACCCTGACCTACCAGATGATGTACGAACTGCGTGACCTCGGCTTCTCGACTGCCATCGGCATCGGCGGAGACCCGGTCATCGGCACCACGCACATCGATGCGCTCGAAGCTTTCGAGGCCGACCCGGAGACCGAAGCCATCGTCATGATCGGCGAGATCGGCGGAGACGCCGAAGAGCGCGCAGCCGCCTTCATCAAGGAGAACGTGACGAAGCCGGTCGTCGGCTACGTCGCAGGCTTCACCGCTCCCGAGGGCAAGACCATGGGCCACGCAGGAGCCATCGTCTCCGGCTCCTCGGGAACCGCTCAGGCCAAGAAGGAAGCCCTCGAGGCTGCAGGCGTCAAGGTCGGCAAGACCCCGACCGAGACCGCTGAGCTCATGCGCGGACTCCTCGCCTGAGTCGAGCACTCCCGCCACGGGTGAGCGCCTGACCGGCACTCATCCGAACCAGACCGCGGCCCGCCTCCACACTCGGAGGCGGGCCGTAGTGCGATCTCGGACCGCCGTGTCAGGGGGCAGGGGGAAGGTCTAGGCTGGGATCGTGAACTCCCAGACATCTGATCAGACAGCGCAGTCGACGAACCCCGCGGACATCCTCCCCGACACCGGCTCCGCCGCCCCTCCCGTGGACACCAGCCCCGAGGCGCACCCGCGCAACTTCGGCTCCGACAACTGGGCCGGAGTCCACCCCGAGGTCATCGCTGCCATCGCCGAGGCCAACGTCGGCCACACCCCCGGCTACGGCGGAGATCCGTGGACGCAGCGTTTCCGCGACATCATGGCCCACCATTTCGGGCCCGAAGCTCAGGCGTTCCCCGTCTTCAACGGCACCGGCGCCAACGTGCTGGCCCTGCAGTCGGCTCTGCCGCGGTGGGCAGCGGTGATCACGGCCGCCTCGGCGCACATCAACTACGACGAGACCGGGGCCCCGGAGAAGGTCGGCGGGCTCAAGATCGTCGGTGCCGCCACCGAGAACGGCAAACTCACCCCCGAGACCATCAAGGGCGCGATCATCGGCCGCGGCCACGAACACAATGCGCAGCCGCTGGCCGTGAGCATCTCCCAGTCAACCGAATGGGGCACGACCTACACTCCGGACGAGATCGCGGCGATCGCGGCTACTGCGCACGAGCTCGACATGATCCTCCACGTCGACGGCTCCCGTCTGGGCAATGCCGCCGCCCACCTCGGTGTCGGACTCGGCGATATCACGACCGCGGTCGGCGTCGACATCATCAGCCTGGGCGGGACGAAGAACGGCCTGCTCGGCGCCGAGGCGGTCGTCGTCCTCAACCCCGACATCGGCCACGGAATGCGCTTCCTGCGCAAGATGAATCTGCAGCTGGCGTCGAAGATGCGCTTCCTCTCCGCACAGCTCAACGCCCTGTACGAAGGCGACCTGTGGCGGAACTCCGCCACCCGCTCGAACGAGATGGCGCTGTATCTCGCGGACAGCCTCGCCGAGGCGGTCGCTCAGAGCCGTGTCCACGGCATCGAGATCGTGCAGAGAGTTGAGTCGAACGTCGTGTTCGTCCGGATGCCCGCCGAGGTGGCCGCCCGTGCCCGACAGACGTTCGCCTTCGCCGACTGGCCCTTGGAGAAGGACATCGTCCGCCTCATGTGCGCCTTCGACACGACGACCGAGGACATCGACGCACTCGTCGCCGCCATCGCAGGGGACTGATCCGACGCTCCCAGGCTGCGGAACCGTCGAGCGGCCGTGCCAGCCACGACGGCTGATACCCTCCTGAACTGACAATTGTCCGCAGAGAACAACACTGAAGAAAAAAGATGAATGAAGAAAGCCCTCGTTCCTGCCCTGACGATTCTGCTCGTGCTCATCGTCGGGGTGATCGGATACATCCTCAATTCGGGTCCGGTATCGGGCGACGAAGCGGCGGATGACTGCGACGTCTCGGCCTACACCATGGGTGTGAAGTGGCAACAGCAGAGCGCTGAGGCGATGGCACTGCAGGGACAGACCTATGAGATGGCTGCGCGTCAGCTCGACAAGGCCGTTTCCAAGGCCCCGGGCGGGGACGATCTGGCTATCATGACCGACCTCGACGAGACTGCCATCGACAATTCGAAGCTGCTGGCCCGTGATATCGCCAAGTGCCATGACTTCAGCGGCTGGGACACCTGGGACGACTGGGAGGAGAACGGGGAGCCGGCAATGATCCCCGGTGCGTTGGAATTCTTCGAACATGCCGACCAGCTCGGAGTCGACATCTACTACGTCTCGGACCGGACGGAAGAGAATCGGGCGAAGAATGTCGAAGCTATTGCCAAGTTGGGCCTGCCCCAGGCCGATGACGAACACGTGATGCTGCTTGGCCCGCCGAAGGATGAACGGCGCGCGAAGGTCGAGGCGAACCACACCCTGCTCATGCAGCTCGGTGACACATTGCACGATTTCGATGGCGCATTCGCGGATGCGTCCGTCGACGAGCAGAGGAAACTGGTGGAGAAGAACCGTGCGAAGTTCGGCACCGAATGGATCGTCCTACCCAATCCGACCTACGGCGACTGGAGCGAATCCGACCTGGACGCATGGGACGCACCGGTTCGCGCTGATGACTGAAGTCGGTCGGCGGACCGACTGCGGGCCCGGCTGAACGCCGACCCCAGCAGCGATCCCATTGAAATTGCCCCGCACTGACGACAGTGCGGGGCATTCTCGTTCCAGCGAACCGGCGCGCGACTACTTCTTCTTGCGCCGGTCGACCTTGACGGAGACGACGGGAACCTCGGAGTCGAGAATGATGCGCTGGGCCGTCGAACCCATGATGAGCTTGCCGACGGGGGAGCGGCGGCGTGATCCGATGACGATCATGCGGGTGTCGGTGGTCGCCTCGGCGAGGGCCAGGAGCTCTTCGACGGGATCATTGCCGCGGAGGAACTGAAGGATCTCGTGAGAGACCTCGGAGGACTTCAGCGTCTCCTTGAGCTCCTCGATGTCCTTGCTGGTGGCCACGCCGCGCTCGTCGGGAGTCTCACCGATTCCGGCATTGAGGACGACGAGGACGTCGTCGAATGCGCGGGCCTGCTCGATGCCGAATTCGACAGCGGCCTTGCCTTCGGGCGAGGGGGAATAACCGACGAGAATTGTCATGATCTCTCCTGGTGCGACATTGGACGAAGCTCTCTCAATTACTAGCATATCCGCCCTGGTCGCCCGGGCAGCAGTCCGATCCGCGAAGCCGGAGAGCCGACGGCCCCTGAGAGATACCTCACTTAACGGCTGATCGAATACTGACCGCTTCGTCGGTTCACTTGACCGAGCAGTAAGGTGATCTGCGTTCTCCCCGCAAGACCACCAGGACAGAAAGAAGTCTCAGTGACCGAATCGAATACCACCCAAGCCCCTGCGGCCGCGGGCAAGAAGTCAGAATGGCAGACGGTCAAGGCCATCATGGCCGCCTCGTCGGGCAACCTCGTCGAATGGTTCGACTTCTACATCTACGCGTTCTTCAGCGTCTACTTCGCTGACCAGTTCTTCGTCGCTGACAACCAGACACTGTCACTGATGCAGGCCGCCGGAGTCTTCTTCGTCGGTTTCCTCATGCGTCCAATCGGCGGGTACATCTTCGGCCGCGCTGCCGACCGAATCGGCCGCAAGAACTCGATGCTCATCTCGATCCTGCTTATGTGCGCGGGATCCCTGATGATGGCCCTTCTGCCCACGAGCGCGACCGTAGGCTCCTGGGCCGCGATCCTGCTGCTCCTCGTGCGCATGCTCCAGGGCCTGGCTGTCGGCGGCGAATACGGCGCCACCGCCACATATATGTCTGAAGTCGCCACCGAAGGCAAGCGCGGCTTCTACTCCTCCTTCCAGTACGTCACCCTCATCGGCGGCCAGCTGCTGGCCAGCCTGCTGGCCGTTGTCATGACCCATACCCTGGGCACCGACCAGATCGAAGCCGGTTGGTGGCGACTGCCCTTCGCCATCGGCGCCGCCGCCGCGATCGTCTCACTGTGGCTGCGTCGCGGACTTCAAGAGACCACCTCCGAGGACAGCCGCAAGGACGAGAACTCCGGCAGCTTCCGCGAAGTGCTGCGCCACCCGCGCGCCTTCTTCGTTGTCCTCGGCATCACCAGCGTCGGATCGCTCGTGTTCTACGTCTTCACCACGTACATGCAGAAGTTCCTGCTGCTGCAGAACGAAGGCACACCGGGCGAAGCGGAGTTCAACAAGGGCTCCATTGCCGACCTCATGACCATCTGCCTGCTCATCTTCGTCGTCATGCAGCCCATCGCCGGCAAGATCTCGGACAAGATCGGCCGCAAGAACAACATGCTCATCTTCGTCATCGGCATGATCGCGCTGCCCATCCCGCTGCTGGGCATGATCGGCAGGGCCGAATCCGTCCTCACCGCCGGCATCCTCATCGTCATCGCCATGGCGTTCATCAGCATGTATACCTCGATCTCCGGAATTGTGAAGGCCGAGATGTTCCCAGCCCACATCCGCGGAATCGGCGTCGGCTTCACCTATGCGGTCGGCAACTCGCTGTTCGGCGGCTCTGCCGAATACGTCGCCCTGTGGTTCAGCAGCGCGGGAATCGGCACGTGGTTCGCCGTCTACGTCGTCGTCATCGCGATCGTCGGCTTCGTCGCCGTGGCGTTCATGCACGACAACCGCAAACACTCGACGATCGACAACGCCGATTCCTCGGCGTACAAACGCATCGGCAGCTGATTCGCCGATAGCCGACCCCATCACCGAGGCGGCCGGCCAGATCGGCTGATCCCGTCACCGAGGCGGCTCGCCCCGGCCGTGAATGACGAGTGCCCCAGAGCCCTGCGTTCTGGGGCACTCGTCGTCTGCCCGGAACTCGGTGTTGGAATATTTGGAAATATGTTGGAACGTGATTGACGGCACGTGAATAGAGTCCTAAGATCATTCAAACCAACAGATAGCCACGTGGTTATTCGTCCGTTTGACGATGAGTCGCGCGAAGGAAAGGGCCGGACGTGTTCGCTGAAGAACGGCAACGACGCATCGCTGAGCTGGTCAGCGAAGCGGGCCGGGTCAATGTCACCGATCTGGCCGCCGATTTCGACATCACCACGGAAACCGTCCGACGCGACCTCGCCGCCCTGGAAAAGGCCGGAGCCCTCCAGCGCGTCCATGGGGGAGCCGTACCGTGCCGTCCCCACAGCCTCGAAGAGCCGACCTTCGGCGACAGAGAGATCCACAATCTCGATGAGAAGACCGCGATCGCACGGTCCGCGCTGAGCCTGCTGGAGGAGACGATGAGCATCTCCTTGGACGGCGGCACGACCTGCGCGGCCTTCGCCCGCGCGATCGCCGACGAAGCCAACGCGCGCCAGTCTGCCGGACAGACCCCGCGACAGCTGCGCGTGATTACGAACTCCCTGTCCGCCATCGACAGTCTGGCCGGTGCACCCGGCGTCGAGATCTTCGTCCTGCCCGGTCGCTTCCGCCCGGTCACTCGGGCCATGGTCGGACCGCAGACGGTCACGGCCATCGACGGCCACCGAGTTGACCTCGCGGTGCTCGGCACCAACGGACTCAGCGACGACGGTGTCTCCACCCCCGATCATGATGAGGCGGCGACGAAGTCGGCTTTCGTGCACTCCGGACGCAAGGTCGCCGTGCTCGCCGATTCCGCAAAGTTCGATGCCGTCTCGCTTGTGCGGTTCGCCGAACTCGACCAGATCGATGTTCTCATCACCGACGATGCGCCGGACGAGCCGATGGCGACCCACCTGGAGACCGCGGAAGTCGAGGTCGTCGCTCCATGATCCTCACCCTCACAGCCAACCCCAGCCTCGACCGGACCATCGAACTGCCCGGCCCGGTTCTCCGTGGTCAGGTTCAGCGCGCAGTCTGGGCCGGACAGCAGCCCGGCGGCAAGGGAGTCAATGTCTCCCGTGCCGTGGCCGCCGCCGATCGTGACACTCTGGCGGTTCTGCCCGGAGACGTCGACGACCCGGTGCTCACCGGCCTCGACGCGATCGGATTGGCTCATCGTTCCATTCCCACCGGCACACCGCTGCGGTCCAATATCACCGTCACCGAACCCGACGGCACGACGACGAAGATCAACGAACCAGGCTCACTCTTGAGCCCGCAGTCCCAGAACGCACTGCTCGACCTCGTTGCCGACCAGGCCGCCGGCGCGAGCTGGGTCGTCCTGGCCGGGTCGCTGCCGCCGGGAGTCGATGATGACTTCTACGCCCGCGCAATCGAACGCATCCGTGAGCTCGATGAGCCGCCGCTGATCGCCGTCGACACGTCCGGTGCTCCACTGGCTGCGGCCCTGACGGCCTCACCGGATCTCATCAAACCGAACGCCGAGGAACTCGCCGAACTCCTCAGTGCCGCAGGGCTCCTGCGGGCTGCCGGTCTCCTCAACGCCGGAGGACCCCGGGACGACGCTCGGGCGGACAGCGACAGAGGCGCGACCGAATCGTTCGAGGCCGCCGAACTTCGCAAGACCGCAGAAGCGCATGAGTCCGACGCACCCCTCGAAACCGCAGACCTGCTCGCGATCGCCGGGCGCCTGGAATCCTCACCGCAGCTCACAGCCCGCGCCACATCGGCTCTGCTCACGGCAGGCGGCGCCCACCCACGATCGATCCTGGCAACTCTGGGCGCCGGTGGAGCAGTCCTCGCCCAGCCGGAGACCGCGTGGCATGCCCAGCATCCGCCGATGGACGTTGTCAGCACCGTGGGCGCAGGCGATTCCACCCTGGCCGGGTACCTGCTCGGACTGACAGGCGGTCGTGAACCCAGTGCAGCGCTGGCCCAGGCCGTCGCCTATGGGGCCGCGGCAGCCGGGCTGCGCGGCACCGGAGTGCCGAGCCCGGAGGACGCCCGGACCGACGCGGTGACCGTGACACCACTTGAAGCAACCGTGGCAGCACCAGCAGCCGCGCCCGCAGCACAAGCTGCCGCACCCACCGACGACTCTTCCCACCGACATGAGGGCACAGTCCCCGAAGCCGAGGAGGCACGATGACATCGCTCATCACAACAGAACTGGTGATCCTCGACGCGGATCAGGGGACGGAGTCGTCCGCTGTCATCCGCGCCCTGGCCGCCACGATCGCAGAACAGGACCGCGCGAACTCAGCCGACGGGCTGGCCGCCGCGGCGATCGCCCGCGAAGAGAAGACCCCGACAGGTGTTCCCGGAGGCATCGCCATCCCGCACGCCCGCACCGAGGCGGTCACCGAACCCAGCCTCGCGATGGCCCGACTGAACCTTCCGGTGGACTTCGGTGCCAAGGACGGCCCCGCCGACCTCGTGTTCATGATCGCCGCCCCCGAAGGCGCCGGCAAGGACCACCTCAAGCTCCTGTCGAAGCTCGCGCGATCGTTGGTCAAGAAGGACTTCGTCGCCTCACTGCGCGCGGCTGCGACCGAGCAGGAGATCGTCGACCTCGTCGAAACCGCACTGGGCCTGCGCGAGACGCCCGAAGAGGCGACTCCCACCGAGGCGGCCCCCACCGAGGCGGCCCCCACCGGCGGAGCGCCGACCACCACCGAGCCGACCCCCACATCAGCAGCCCCCACCGAATCCCCCGCATCCTCGACCGACAATCCCCGCCGCGTCGTCGCCGTCACGGCCTGCCCGACGGGAATCGCTCACACCTACATGGCCGCCGACGCGCTCGCCCAGGCCGGCTCCGAGATGGGCATCGACGTCGTCACCGAGACCCAGGGATCGAGCGGCACGACCCCGATCGACCAAGCCGTCATCGATGCCGCCGACGCCGTCGTCTTCGCCGTCGACGTCGACGTCCGCGACAAGGCACGGTTCGCCGGCAAACCCTATGTGCAGGTGCCGGTCAAGGCCGGGATCGACGATCCGCAGGGCCTCATCACGAAGGCCCTCGCCGAGGCGGACGCCCCCAACGGCCGCAGGATCACCGCCGCTCACGCCGCCGACGACTCGTCCGACGCACAGTCCGGCTCACGCGAAAGCGTCGGCGCCCATCTCAAACGCGTGCTGCTGACCGGCGTCAGCTATATGATCCCCTTCGTCGCCGCCGGCGGTCTGCTCATGGCCTTGGGCTTCCTCCTCGGCGGTTTCGACATCCCCGACTACGCCGAGGACATCGTCCTCGGCAACTCCCTGTGGAACCTGCCCACCGAATACGGCGACCTGGCCCTCGGACCCGTCGGCGCCTACTTAGGCGCCGTGGCCTTCCAGATCGGCAACCTGTCGATGAGCTTCCTCGTCGCCGCCCTGGCCGGATACATCGCCTTCGGAATCGCCGACCGGCCCGGAATCGCTCCCGGCTTCACCGTCGGCGCCGTCGCCGTGCTCATGGGCGCCGGCTTCATCGGCGGCATCATCGGCGGACTCCTCGCCGGCTACATCGCCCACTGGATCGGCTCCTTCGCCGCACCGAGGTGGCTGCGCGGACTCATGCCCGTCGTCATCATTCCGCTGGTGGCCTCCCTCGTCTCCTCGGGGCTGATGTTCATGGTCCTCGGCGGACCGATCAGCGCCCTGACCAAGGGCCTCGACAGCTGGCTGAGCTCGATGACGGGAACCGCCGCCGTCATCCTCGGGCTCATCCTCGGCACCATGATGGCCGTCGACCTGGGCGGCCCCGTCAACAAGGTCGCGTACTCGTTCGCCGTAGCCGGGCTCGCCGCAGGCTCCGTCGAGAACCCCGTGCCGTGGGAGATCATGGCCACGGTCATGGCCGCCGGAATGGTTCCGCCCCTGGCCATGGCGTTGGCCACCGCCGTCCGCCCGCGCATCTTCTCCCAGGCGGAGAAGGAGAACGGCAAGGCCGCCTGGCTGCTCGGCGCCGCATTCATCTCCGAAGGCGCGATTCCCTTCGCCGCCTCCGATCCGCTGCGCGTGATCCCCGCATCGGTCGTCGGGGCCGGCGTCACCGGCGGCATGACGATGGCCTTCTCCGTCACCAGCCAGGCCCCGCACGGCGGAGTGTTCGTCTTCTTCGCCATCGACTCGTTCCTGCTGTTCCTGCTCTCCGTCGTCGTCGGCACGATCATCAGCGCCCTGCTCGTGCTCGCGCTCAAGATCTTCGTCCGCAAGGGCGGAGCGGCAGGCCTCGCCGAGGCGACCGCCCCGTCCGCAGCGACCGCGACCGCAGCCGCGACGACCGGTTCGACCACCGGAACCGATTCGACCACCGGATCCGGTTCAGCCGACGAGGCGAATCCGACTGAACCGGTATCGTCGAACGCTGACTCCACGCGAGTCTGAACGCCATAGTGCGAGAGGCAAGAGAGGAAGGAATGGGGATGTCCTCAGAGATCTCAGGCATCGGAGTCGTACCCGGACGGGTCATCGCCCCGGCGCTCAGCATGCCCGAACCCGTGTCCGTACCCGTGGCGAAGCCGGCCCCGGCCGACACCGAGGCGGAGGCGAACAGAATCCGTGAAGCCTCGGCCGCCGTCCACGCCGAACTGCGTGAGCGGGCGGAGACCGTCACCGGAGACGCCCGCGACGTACTCAAGGCCACCGCACTCATGGCCAAAGACCCCACCCTGGTGAAGACGGCGATCAAACGCCTGTCCGACACCGACGCGGAAACCGCCGTCTGGACGGTGGCCGCGGAAACCGCAGCCCAGCTGGAGAAGCTCGGCGGCTATATGGCCGAACGCGCAGCCGACGTCCTCGACGTCCGTGCCCGCCTCGTCGCCCACCTGCGCGGAGTGCCGGCACCCGGCATCCCGCACTCGACCGAGCCGTTCGTGCTCATCGCCACCGACCTCGCTCCCGCCGACACCGCGACGCTCGATCCCGAGCTTGTGATCGGGCTCGTCTGCGAAGAGGGCGGGCCACAGAGCCATACGGCCATCCTCGCCCGATCGCTGGGCATTCCGGCCGTGGTTGCAGCCACCGGAGTCCGCGAGATCACCGACCGCACACCCGTCTTCGTCGACGGCGGTGCGGGCATCCTGCGCACCGAACCCGGAGCGTCGGAGACTGAACTCGTCGAAGCGTGGGTGGAGACGGCCGGACGGCTGCAGTCCTTCACGGGACCCTGTCTGCTGGCAGACGGCACGCGGATTCCGCTGCGTGCGAATGTCGGCGACGGCGCTCAGGCACGGGCAGCGGCGGCCGCCGGTGCCGAAGGTGTCGGACTGCTGCGCACCGAGTTCTGCTTCCTCGATCGCGACACCGAACCCAGCGTCGAGGAACAGGCCGACGCCTACGGGCAGGTGTTCGCGGCCTTCGACGATCACAAAGTCGTCGTGCGCACTCTCGACGCCGGAGCCGACAAGCCTCTGCCGTTCCTCACCGACTCCGATGAACCGAACCCGGCCCTGGGTGTACGCGGATTCCGGACCAGCCGCAGGGCTCAGGGAGTCCTCGAACGTCAGCTTGAGGCGATCGCGCTGGCCGCTTCGAAGCATGCGGTGACCGTCCACGTCATGGCTCCGATGATCGCCACCGCGGAGGAGGCCCGGCAGTTCGCAGAACTCGTCCATGCGGCAGGACTCCCCACCGCCGGTGTCATGGTCGAGGTCCCCTCAGCGGCGCTGCAGGCCGCCACGATCCTCGAGGAAGTCGAATTCGCGTCCATCGGCACGAATGATCTCACTCAGTACGTCATGGCCTCCGACCGCATGCTCGGCGGTCTGGCCGAACTCAGTGACTCCTGGCAGCCGGCAGTCCTGCAGCTCATCGGCATGGCCGCCGCCCATGGAGCTGCGGCGGAGAAGTCGGTGGGCGTGTGCGGAGAGGCCGCAGCCGATCCGGCATTGGCCGTCGTGCTCGTCGGTCTCGGAGTCACCAGCCTGTCCATGGCGCCCCGAGCGCTGCCTGCCGTCGCCGAGGTGCTGTCCGGTGTCTCCCCGGAGCGGGCACAGCAGATCGCCGGCAGTGCACTTGCGGCGCGCAGCCCGAGCGAGGCGAAGGCCGCGGTGCGAGCCGAGCTGCCGTTCCTCGACGAGCTCGGCCTGTGAGTCCGGCCGTCGGGGGAGTGACCCCGTGACATACTCAGCACCACCACAGACACCGCCAACAGGAAATGCCGAAACACCGGGCAGGCCGAACCACGGCCGGTCTGATCAGGAAGGACAACTCATGGCAGAGACCATCGCAACAGTCGGAAGCACCGTCGGCCTGCACGCCCGTCCAGCAGCACTGCTGGCCGAGGCCGCCGCAGACTATGACCTCGAGATCACTATCGCCTTGGAGGGAGAACCGGCCGAGGACGCCCTCGATGCGGCCAGCGTGCTCTCCCTCATGGGCCTCGGCGCGGAATACGGTCAGAAGGTCGTTCTGCGCGCCGAGGGTGACGGAGCCGACGAAGCACTGGCCGACCTCAAGCAGCTCATCGAGACCGACCACGACGCCGAAGGCTGAGCGGCACACCCGCGAGGAGGCGGCGACCGGTCCGCTCAGTCTAGACTGATCGAATGTCCGCCTCCCTGCTGCCCTCTGACTCTGCCGCCGCCCACCGCAGCCGGGATCTGCTGGCGGAATTCCCCCAACTGATCGACCTGCCTGGTCTGCCACAGGCGCGCATGCTCGTCGAGTACATCATCGGCCGCCGACTGCGCGAACTCGACGTGTCCGGTCGCGATGCGGCCGGTGCCTTCATCGACGCCGAGAACACCGCTGACGTCCCACATCGGATCATCGTGGTCGATGATGCGAAGGGAATCCAGACCGCGCTTCTGCGCCCTCTCGCCGAGGTGGCCGTCCACCACGATCGCATCGACGAATCCCGGGCTGCCGCGTCGATCGCCGACGTCCCCGAAATCCCTGACCTCGGCCAGACGGAATCCGCGCATTCCGCTGCCGGTCGGGCCGCCTCGGCGGTGGAGGGGAACCCGGAGACGTGGGCAGTCATCAACGCACCGAAGGCCACGAGCGCTCTGGCCGAATCCATCGCTGCATTGCAGCCACACGTGTCCGCGATCATCGTCATCGGCCGCAGCGACTCGATGAGCCGTGCGGTGAATAAGGAGCTCGCGCGCGGATTCGGGCGGGTCGACGTCTCACCGGGAGTCGGCAAGCACCGCATGATCATCGGCAGCCGACCGCTGTCAGCGCCGAGCTTGCCGAGCTTCCCGAAACGCGGCGTCATCACCCACCCGAGGGTCGGAGACCTCGAGGTCAGAGCGCATGGCGCCTGCTTCTCCGGAGTGCGCAGCGACGAAGGCTCAACGCTGCTCCTCGATGCGCTCATCGAGACACTGCCCGGCAGTGCCACCGCAGCGAATCCGATTGCTGCCGGCGACGATGGCACTGCTGCCGACTCGGCAGCCGTGTCGAAGCCGGAGTCCATCCTCGACCTCGGGTGCGGAAACGGATGGCTGCTCACCGCTGCCATGCGTGCCACGGGGGCGTTGCGAGGTACCGGGGTGGACGTGTCCAAGGCGGCGGTCGCCTCGGCGAGGGCCACAGCGGAGGCGAACGGAGTCGACGTCGACATCGTCCTCGGCGATGCCGCCGACCACGAGGATTCGGACGTAGCGGCACTGGGCGAATTCGACCTCATCGTGCTCAACCCGCCGTTCCATCAGGGCACGACGATCGAGACGGACACGGCCGAGGCCCTCATGGCCACGGCCGCATCGCATCTGGCGCCTGGCGGACAGGTGATCACAGTGTTCAATACTCACCTGCGCTACCGGGACCGCCTCGAGGGCATCATCGGACCCAGCGAGCAGCTGGCCCGGAACAAGAAGTTCACGGTCATCTCCAGCCGCCGCTGAGCCCGACTGTCGCCCCGGCCGATGCAGTCTCAGCGACGGTTTCGGCGATAGATCCGCCAGGTGCTCACCTGATCCCAAACGGTGATGATCCAGATCGCGATGACCGTGATGATCTGCTGGATGTCGGCGTTGGCGGTGTTCGTCAGCTCGGGGTGGAGGACCGGCTGGGTGAGCAGGGCAATCGTGAGGAAGACGGCCATGGCCACATCGATGATTCCGCCGATGAGTGCCACTGTCGGTTTCGCCGAGGCGGTCGTGAACTTGATGATCTCGACCACGGCCATGAGCGCGAGGAACGCCCAGTAGCCGACCAGCCAACCGACGCCGAGGTCCGGGTTGATGAACGTGCCGCCCTCATTGAGGTGGCCGACGTAGAGCAGGGTCGTCGGGATGAACGGGATCGTTGCCAGGACGACGATGAAGACCAACCCGAGGGCCGCCTCGGCGCGGATCTGCTTGCTGTGGGAATCACGTCGGTCGAGGTCATCGACGGACCACGTGCCAGGCTGTCGCTTCTTCATCGATGAGGAAGCGCCGCCGTCCGTTCTGCGGTCGCCGAGAGCGATGATGATCGTGATGACGGCGAATGCGGTCAGCAGAGCGGTGACGGTGTTGCCGATCGCCGGTCCGATGGCCGCGCCGAGGTGCGTCTGCGGGTCCGTGGCAAAGGTGACGATGACATTGCTGACCAGGGCGATAAGGCCCGCGATGGGCAGAACCCACCGCAGCGACCAGATATAGAGCGAGTAGGAGTTGGGGCCGATGAGGTGCTGCGGGGAGTTCGAATACTCCCGCGACAGCGCGACGGGATCACCGAGCTCTTCGAGAACCTCGCGTTCGATGGCGGCCGTGCGATCCGGGGACGCGGCCGCATCCTCGCCGAGGCGGGCGTCGACCATATCGTCGATCGTCGCGGTGATCTCGGCGGCGATGTCGGGACGGGAGTCCTCGGGGAGGTGGCGGGTGACGTTGTCGACGTAGATTTCGGTGAGCGCACTCATGGTGTGCCGTCCTTCCAGAGCTTGGTGATGCTGGAGTTGAGTTCGAGCCAGTGGCTGTGCAGTGCGGCGGCGACTTCGGCGCCGCTGTCGGTGAGCGTGTAGTACTTGCGGGGGCGGGCTTGTTCGGTATTCCATTCGGCCGTCAGCAGGCCCTGTTTCTCGAGCCGTCGCAGCAGGGGATAGAGGGTGTTGGCCTCGGTGGGAATGCCTGCTTCGGTCAGCGTCGTCAGCAGCGAGTAGCCGTACTGCGGCCGTCGACAGGCGACGAGACTGGCGAAGACCACGGTGCCGCGTCGCAGCTCCTGTTCGTGTGTGGCCAATGCCTTCTGTGCGTCCTCGTTCATGCATCACACGATAGTGTGTGACACACACTATTACAAGAGGTGGGGTATGAATTGTTTCGGCCCGGCTCAGGGCGAGCAGCCCAAGTTTGAAACGGGGCTATTTGCCTTCAACGGGGCCATTCACCCGAAGGGCCGCGTTGAGATCGGCAGGTAATCTTGTCGCATGGAGTCGAGAAAGTGGGTGCTCTTCGATATCGGGGGAGTCCTCGAGGTCGTCGACGATGACGCCTGGGGCACGACATTCCGGGCTAGGTGGCAGGAGCTGTCGGGCTTCTCCCTCGAGGAATATCGGGCGCGTTTGACTGCAGCGGAACTTCCCGACATCTCTCGCCATCCGGGCATTCGGGCCGACTATTGGGCGAGGATCGGCCAAGCGCTCGACAAGGATTCGTCTTTTGCCGAGGCGATGGAGGCCGAGATGTGGGATGAGTACTGCGGCCGGCTCAATTCTGAGCTGTTCGAGTATGCATCCGCGCTCAGGTCACGCGCCGGGGTGGCGATCTTATCGAATTCGGTGGACGGGGCCCGGAGTGAGGAGGAGCGGCGGTTCGGTTTCAGCGCAGTCTTCGACCCGATCCTCTACAGTCATGAAACCGGCCTGCTCAAACCAGAACCGGAGGCCTATGAGAATGCGCTCGAGTGGATGGGTGCCGATGCGGAAGACGTGTTCTTCATCGACGACCACGAAATCTGCGGTGAGGGTGCCCACGCCGTGGGCATGAACGCGATCGTGCATCGCGACAACCCAACGACGATCGAGGCTATCGAAGAATTTCTTCGAAGGACGGACAGAGCGGAGCCGCCGTCGTTTCCGGTCGGCTCCGCGCAGAAGATCGTCGCTCCGTTCAGACCTGCTGTGCAGCTTCCGGCAGATCCGAATCGACCGAATCGACGGCGAGCTCTGACGGCTGGGTGCGGAATCCCTTCGTCGTCACTGCGAGGATCACGGCACCGACGACGAGCCAGACAGCACCGAGTGTGATCGCGTGGACGTCAAGCTGGGTGAGCAGGAAGCAGATGACGAGGACGCCGATGATCGGGCAGACGAAGTACAGCCAGACATTGAGTGACCGGCCGCCTCGGCGCTCGCGAACCCAATAGACGATGACCGAGACGTTGACCATGATGAAGGCGAGGAACGCGCCGAAGTTGATGAACGACGTCGAGGTGGCCACGTTCATGAAGGTCGCGATGAGGCCGATCGCAGCGATGGCCAGGAGCGACAGCACCGGAGTGTGGAAGCGTGGGCTGAGCTTGCCGAAGAAGCTGCGCGGAAGCACTCCGTCGCGTCCCATCGCATAGAGCAGGCGGCTGCCTGCGGCCTGGGCGGCGATGCCGGACGTGAACTGAGCGATGACAAGGGCGGCGAGGAAGATCGCGCCGAAGAGGTGCCCGCCTATGCTCTTGGCGATCTCGAACGCTGCGGCGTCGGAATTCTCGAACACTCCACCGGGGTGGACGAGCTGCACTGCGTAAGCCACGACGACGAAGATGCCGCCGCCGATGAGCGCGATGAGCATAATGGCCTTCGGTACGGTGCGACGGGGATCGATGGTTTCCTCAGTGAAGGTGGTGACGGCATCGAATCCGAGGAAAGAATATGCGGCGACCGCGGCGCCGCCGCCGATGGCTACGAGAGTCGAGTCGATACCGGTGAACGGGGCCGCGCTGATCAGTCCGGCACCGCCGTCCGAGCCGAACACATCGGCCAGCGACAGGGCGACGAAGAAGACGATGACGAGGATCTGGAACGACATGAGAATGAGGTTGACTCGATCGGCGACCTTGATGCCTACGACATTGAGCACCGTGGTGAGGAAGATGAAGCCGATGATCCACACGGCCATCGGCACCGCCGGGAACTGCGCCTGCAGGTAGGAGCCGCCGATGAGCCAGATGACCATGGGCAGGAAGAGGTAATCGAGCATCGTCGCCCATCCGACAAGGAACCCGATGCGCCCGTCGATCGTTTTGCGCACATAGGTGTAGGCCGATCCGGCAACCGGATAGGCCGCGGCCATGCGACCGTAGCTGTTGGCAGTGAAGAGCATCGCACCGAGCGCGATCAGATAGGCGCTCGCGCTCGCACCGTTCGTCTGGGAGGCGATGACGCCGAAGATGCCGAGGACGATGAGCGGGGTGAGATAGGCGAGGCCGAAGATGACCAGAGACGGCAGTTTGAGTGTGCGGTTGAGTGTGACGGTGTCGGACATGATCGCTCCATTGTCGATGTCAGAATTCCGGGTAGCAGTTGTGCCTGCTGTGCTGGATTGAATTGAGGTTGCTGTCAGGGGTGGAGGGCTGTTCGGTCCGGCGGCGGGCTCAGGGAATGCCGTGTCCGGGGGACCATCGCTTTGGGTCGAGGCTGCCTCCGTAGAGGGGGAGAGGAATCGGGTCGTCATCGGTATTGAACTGAGACCACATGCGATTCGTGCCCGCAGTTCCGACCTCGCGGACGTGCGCCACCCGGTCGGGATCGACGCGGACGATGAGCGTGTCTTCGCCGAGCCCCGCCTCGCCGAGGACGAACCCTTCGGGATCGACGGCGATTGATCGCCCGCGACCGACCGGTCCCGCGCAGTTGACGCTGAGCATATAGACCTGGTTGACGATCGCGTTTGCCCGCGCCAGAACCAGTTCCTGCTCACGGTCCTGGCTCGTCGTCTTGACGATATTGAGGATCGCGTCGGTGCCCATCCATGCCAAGTGCCGTGAGTGCTCGGGAAACCATGCGTCGTAGCAGATCGACAGGCCGAAGCTGCCGTGATCGGGCGTCGGTGCGACGACGAACTCAGTGCCCGGTCGATGTGGCTCGAATGGGCGCCACGGGAACATTTTTCGGTAGCTGGAGACGAGCTCGCCGGTGGGGGAGAAGAGCAGTTGAGTGTTGTAGAAGCTGCCGTCATCAGAGATCTCACCGATGCTGCCCGGGCACAGCCAGACACTGTGCTCGGCCGCGATGCGGCCGATCTCGGCCACGAACTCCGAGTGGAGGGCCACAGCTTTCTGCCGCAGCGCGTCCGCCCGGTCGTCGGCCGGCAAGTCGTCGACGCTGTGCAGGTGGAGTTCGGGGTAGACGATCATCCCGAGTTCGGGAAACCTCGCCGAGGTGGCCGCCACGTCCGCGCGAAAGCTGGCAAGCGGATCCGGTCCGGTCAGCGGCTCTCGCTGAGCCAGCCCGATTGCCATTTCGCTGGTGTCCACGGCTGGTCCCTTCGGCTGGGTCGATGCGGCCGCGTCGTCCACTGCCGCTTAAATTGATCAGTTTGATCACTATAGGCTTGTGTGACGTTAGACTCAAGACATGGCGGCGAGAAATTCTTCGACATCCGATCGCGGAGGAGCGGATCCGGGCCGAGGCGGAGTGAACTCTGCGCAGGCGCGAGAGATCGACCGGACTCTGTTCGCTGCGCCCGGAGCCGCCGAGCTCACCCGCCTGTCCGCCGTCGACACCGTCCGAGCCAGAGTGCTGCTGTCCATCGAGCACGCTCTGCTCGCGCCAGGCAGCAAACTGCCGAAGACCGAACTGCTGGCAGCAGGTCTCGAAGTCAGCGTCATCACGGCCAGGCGGGGGCTCGAAAGTCTCGTCGATGACGGAGTCCTCGTGCGTAGGCGAGGCCGTGGCGGCGGCACCTTCGTCGCCGACGATCCGCCGCATCTCAATGACTCCGCCGTCACCGCCTACCGGGCCGACGCGGACGCGATCCGCCTGCTCATCGACCAGCGCAGCCTGATGGAATCGGCCATCGTCGCCGAGGCTGCCCTACAGGCGACGCCTGAACAATGCGATGAGCTTGACTCCCTCATCCAAGCCTCGGCCGACGCCGCTGACTGGCACGAGCACCACATCCCGGACACGCGCTTCCATCGGCTCGTCGCCGAAATCAGCGGTCTGCCCGAAGTGCCGACCTACCTGGCCTGCTACGGGGGGCTGACGAAGTACTTCGTGCCCTACCCGCAGGAGCAGCTCGAGGAAGGCCGTGATCATCACCGGCGGCTCGTGACTGCGCTGCGCGATCATGACCCGCTCGCTGCTGTCGAGGTCACCCGCCTCCATGTCGATGCGCTGCGGCGAGAGATGTTCGTCGGTCTCGAGGAGACCGACGAATGAGTGTCATCGCACGGCGGGAAGTCGAACTCGATTCATTTTGGTCACGTGCCCGTTGCCAACTCCCTGACTTGCCGGAACAGCGCCCTGAAGCATGGGCCTTCGGGGCGACGAAGGAAGATGCGGACGAGCTTCTCGCCCTCGTTCTGGACGGGACCAAGACCGGCACCGCCTCGGCGCTGTGGGACATCGAAGCCGACGGAGAATCCGTCCCCGAGATGGGCGAGGTGAGCATCATCCTCGACGGCCAAGGTCGGCCGCGCGCCCTCATTGAGACCACGGCGATCGACATCGTCCCGTTCTCCGAAGTGACCGCCGAGCATGCCCATGCGGAAGGGGAGGGCGATCGAACCCTGGCTGCCTGGCGCGAGATCCATGAGCGCTTTTGGCAAGAGTATGGTCAACGCGGATTCGCGCCCGAGATGCCGGTCGTCTGCGAACGCTTCCGGTTGCTGTTCGACTTAGAAGACGAGGGGCGCGTCAGCGTCTCGGGTGACGAATCACAGGGGACGAACAGATGAACGAAACCGAATACTGGGACCTCATTCACACGGAACGCGCGCGCCTGGCCGATCTGCTCACCACACTCGAACCCGAGCAGTGGGCGCTCGCCACTCAGTGTGCAGACTGGACGGTCGAGCAGGTTGTCGCCCACCTGACAGCCGCAGCCAACACCGGGAGATGGGCCTGGATCCGCAGCATCATCCGGGCAGGATTCGACCCTGCAAAACACAACGCGCGATTGCTCGAACGCCACCTCGGTGACTCGACAGAGGAGACCCTTGCGAAGTTCCACAACGCAATCCCACTGACTATCGCGCCGACCAAAGACTTCCCGGCCTTCCTCGGCGAAGTCATCGTCCACGGACAGGACATCGCACGACCGCTGGAACGCGACCTGACCCCCGACGCCGAGGCGACAGTCGAGGTGGCCCGATACTTCGCCTCTAAGGACTTCGCCGTGAACTCGAAGGCCCTGGTCAAAGGGCTGAAGCTCAGTTCTGTCGACGCCGACTTCGAATCCGGAAGCGGGCCGGAGGTGACCGGTCGTGTCCTCGACCTCGTCCTGGCCATGGCCGGTCGACCGGAATCACTGACAGATCTGACCGGGAGCGGAGTCGCCGAACTCCGGCAGCGGATGGACTGAAACCTCAGCGGTCAGCACCGGCGTTCGCTGAGCTTGCCTGTTCTTCCCGCTCCACCGAGCTCGGCCTTTCCTCACTCGGCAACTCAGTGCTCACGATTCTTTCGGCGGGGCGTCGTAGGTGAGCCAGTTCGTCTTCTTCGCGACGTCGTCGTAGAGCACCTGAGCCTGGGCGTTGTCATCGGCGGTGATCCACCGGACCACGGAACAGCCTTCGGCCGCGGCGATCATCTGCAGCCGGGAGATCAAGGCACGGCCGACACCTCGGCCGCGCGCCTCGGGATCGGTGAAGAGATCGTCGAGCCAGATTCCGACGCTGCCGGTCGAGGGACGGGAGAAGCGACGATAGTCGGCGATTCCTACGATGGTCCCGTCAGCCTCGGCGACGAGTCCCTGGCACTCGTGTGCGGGGTCGGTCAGCCACGACCACACGCGGGAGACGATCTCCTCGGAGGGCTCCAGTCGGTAGAACTCGCGGTAGGCGCGGAAGAGCTCCTTCCACCGGGCCTCGTCGGCAGGAGCGGTGGGTCGGATCGTCGGGGCCGGGGACGTCGTCATCGGCAGTCCTCTCACTAGGTTCGGTACACCAATGACCACATTACGTTCTCCGCATCTGTTCCGTGTACAGATGTGAGGACGGAAAAGTCCCCGGTGCAGAAGCCTGTTGACTTCCGTGCCGGGGACCGTGGTACGCGAGAGGGGACTTGAACCCCTACGTCCGAAGACACTGGAACCTAAATCCAGCGCGTCTACCAATTCCGCCACTCGCGCTGAAGCGGCCGCCCACGCGGCCACAACGTCCTCAAGATTAGCAGGGGCGGCCCGAGTTGTTGAAAACTCGGACCGCCCCGATGCTCACGTTGAGCACGGGCAGTTCGGCCCGCCCGACGCTCAAGTTGCAGCAGACTCAGGCCGCGTCGAGGCCCAGTTCCTTGCGCACGCGGGCGACGTGTCCGGTGGCCTTGACGTTGTACTGGGCGAGTTCGACCTTGCCCTCGGCATCGACGACGACGGTCGAGCGGATGACTCCCTGGACGACCTTGCCGTAATTCTTCTTTTCGCCGAATGCGCCCCACTCGGTCATCATCGTCTTGTCCTCATCGGAGAGCAGGTCGAAGTTCAGGCCTTCCTTCTCGATGAACTGCTGGAGCTTCTCCGGCTTGTCCGGGGAGATGCCGACGACGGCGATCCCTGCAGCCTTGAGTGCGGCAAGCGAGTCCCGGAAATCGCAGGCCTCGGTCGTGCATCCCGGGGTCATTGCTGCCGGGTAGAAGTACACGACGACGCGCTGACCTCGGAAATCGCTGAGGCTGACGGACTTCCCGTCCTGGTTGACGAGGGTGAAACCCGGGGCGGTGTCGCCGACTGACAGACGTGACATGAATGCTCCTCCTAGTGGGGTCGGTCTCCATAGTGGACAACCATTGCTGCCCACCACTCTATTCCGTTGTCGCGACCGGTGCCGCCGCAGTCCGGGCGCAGGCCCTGTCGGTGTCCCTCGCCGAGGCGGCCCGACGTCTTATTCGACCCGTGCGATGGCCTGCCCGACGGCCACGACATCGCCGACGGCCGCCGTTCGGCGGAACGTTCCCGCGACCGGGGCTTCGACCCGGGTCTCCATCTTCATCGCCGAGAGCACGGCGACCTCATCGCCGGCAGCGACCTCGGCCCCGTCGTCGACGAGGAAGTCAACTAGGCTGCCCGGCACAGGTGCGGTGACATCCCCGGCACTCGCCGAGGCGGCCCCACCGTTTCCGGCCTCGCCGCCCTGACCGGTCCCACCGACCGAGCCGAGGGCAGCGAGCAGTCCGGCGGGCAGTCCGATCGTGGTGAGCTTCCCGTCGATCTCGATCGACATGCGCTGCATCTCGCCATCGGCGACCGGGGCCGGGCGGTCCTGAGTCGCGAAGCGCGGCAGCAGCTCGGCTTCGATCCACTGCGTGTGGATGCCGTCGACACCCTCGACACCGTCGACGCCGAGACCGGTGAACGCCTCATCGGTGAGGATCGCCAGGGAGCACGGCACCACTGTGGCCGGACCCTCGACATTGAGCTCCTTCGCCGCTGTCACGGTGCGCGCGATCGCCTGCTCACGGTCGGGACCGTGGACGATGAGCTTCGCGAAGAGGGAATCGAAGGCCGGCTGCACGGTGTCACCGGCACGCACACCGGAATCCCAGCGCACACCGAGTCCACCGGGCACATCGAGGACGTCGATGCGTCCCGGCGTCGGCAGGAAGCCGCGGCCGGGATCCTCGGCATTGATGCGCAGCTCGATCGCGTGCCCGACCGGCTCAGGAGTCGATTCCAGTGATAGACCCTCACCGAAGGCGATGCGGAACTGCTCGGCGACGAGATCGACCCCTGAGGTCACCTCGGTGACGGGATGCTCGACCTGGAGTCGGGTGTTGACCTCGAGGAACGTCATGGTTCCGTCGGCGGCGAGCAGGAATTCGACGGTGCCGGCACCGCGGTAGTCCACCTCGGCGCAGATTGCTTCGGCTGAACGGTGCAGACGCTCCCGCTGCTCTGCCGTCAGCCCCGGAGCCGGGGCTTCCTCGATGAGCTTCTGGTTGCGGCGCTGCGCCGAGCAGTCCCTGTCGCCGACGGCCACAACACGGCCCTGACCGTCGCCGACGATCTGGACCTCGACATGGCGGGGACGCTCGAGGAACTTCTCGACGAAGCACTCGGGCCTACCGAAGGCCTCGACGGCCTCACGGGTCGCCGATTCGAAGGCACTGGCTACCTCGGACAGCTCGTGGACGATCTTCATTCCGCGTCCGCCGCCACCGTGGGCGGCTTTGATGATGATCGGCAGCCCCGCCTCGGCGGCGAAGGACTCGACCTCGGCCGCGTTCTCGAGGGGACGGTCGATGCCCGGTGCCAGGGGAGCGCCGACCTTCTGCGCGAGCTGACGGGCCGTGACCTTGTCGCCGAGGGTCGTGATCGTGTCCGCGGTCGGACCGATCCAGATGAGGCCGGCGGCTTCGACGGCGGCGGCGAAATCGGCGTTCTCGGACAGGAATCCGTAACCGGGGTGGACGGCATCGGCACCGGCGGACTTCGCTGCGGCGAGGATCGCATCGATGTTGAGGTACGTGTCACCCGCTGTCGTCCCAGGCAGAGCGAACGCTTCGTCGGCAAGCCGGGCATGCATGGCATCGGCGTCCTGATCAGCGTAGACAGCCACCGAGGTGTGCCCGTGCTGGGCGCAGGCGCGGATGATGCGGACGGCGATCTCGCCGCGGTTGGCGATGAGGATTCTCGACATTGTTCAGCCTTCGTTGTCGTTGGTGCGGGGTGCCTCGGCCGGACGGGTATTCGGCGTCGGTCGGGCAGAGGTGGTGAAGCGCAGCTTCACGCCCGGAGGCAGCTGCGCGGCGAGGTCGAGATCATCGACGCTCGCGATGATCGGGTAGCCGCCGGTGAGCGGATGGTCGGGACCGAAGAGCACCGGCTGACCGTTGGGCGGAACCTGTAGGGCACCGGTGACCGCACCCTCGCTGGGCAGCTCCCCGGTGCGGGCACGCTCGAGCGGAACCTCCCCGGACAGGCGCAGTCCGACCCGGTCCGATTCGTGAGTGACCGTCCAAACTTGTGACAGCAGCGTCTCGACCCCGGCATCGGTGAACCAGTCCTCGCGTGGACCCAGAGTCACCGTCATCTCCACGGTCTCACCCGCCTGCGGCAGGTCCCTCGGTCGGGCGGGAGCAGGATCGACGAGGTGGGGCGCCGTCCGCGGATCGTGCACACTGAGCGTGGTGCCTTTATCGACAGCGGCCGGACCGAGCCCAGCCAAGGTGTCAGCGGAGCTGCTGACCAGAGCCGTTTCGGCATCGATTCCACCGCGGACAGCAAGATAGCGGCGGACTCCGCGCTCGGCGGGTCCGAGTTCGAGTTCGTCCCCGTCGGCAAGGGCAAAGGCCTCGCCGAGGCGGGGTGTGAGAACCGTGCCATCGGCAGCGGTCACGGTGATCGTTCCCGTGGCCCCGGTGACAGCGGCGACGCCGTCGCCGGTTGAGCGCAGGAGCACTCCGCCGCCGAAGCTCTCCAGGCCGGCAGCGGTCTCGGCATTGCCGACGAGCCGGTTGGCAGTGGTCAACGCGCTGCGATCGGCGGCACCGGCAGCGGAGACACCCATCGATGCGAAACCGGGCCGGCCGAGATCCTGGACGAGCAGCTGCAGCCCAGGGCGCAGGACCTCGAGGGAGTGCGGGCCAACAGTGCTCGCCGCCTCATCAGTGTCGGACGTTGCCTCAGCCGAAGCAGACGGAGAATCCGACGCCGAATCTGCTGCCGCACCTGCCGCACCTGCGGCCGAACCGTTCGCCGCAACGTCGACGATCTCCCGTTCGGCCTCGACGAACTTCACGATCGTGCCGGGCACGAACAGTGCCGGGGGCTGTCGGTCGAGATCCCATAGTTTCGCATCGGTGCGTCCGATGAGCTGCCAACCGCCGGGGGAGGAGCGCGGGTAGACGCCCGTGAACTCACCGGCCAGTGCCACCGAGCCCACTGGCACACGTGTGCGCGGGGACGAGCGGCGGGGAACGGTGAAGAGCTCGTCGTCTCCGGCGAGGTAGCCGAAGCCGGGGGCGAACCCGGCGAACGCGACCTGCCAGGTCGCGGCCTGGTGGCGTTTGACGACCTCGGCGGGGGAGACGGAGAGGAGGTCGGCCACCTCGGCGAGGTCCTCGCCGTCGTAGCGGACCTCGATCGTGACCTCCCTAGCCGTATCCGAGACCGACTCCGTGTGCCCGAGCCCGCGCACCGCCTCGGCGAGGATCTCGGCGCTCGTGCGTGCGGGATCGAAGCTGAGCAGCACCGTGCGCGCGGCCGGGATGAGCTCGGTGACGCCGGGCAGATCAGCGGCTTCGAGGCTGTGGTGCAGAGCCATCGTCGCGGTCAGGTCGGCGCACTCGACGAGGAGGTGGCGCCTGGACGCGGTGTGGAAGGTCAGGGAGTCGGCCAGCGGGGTCGAGGTCATTGGCGGTAGGTGTCTTCCGGTTCGTCGGTGATGAACATCTTCCCAGGTGAGTGGGTGATCGCGAAGGGGATTCCCGATGCCTGGATAGCTGCCTGCGGGGTGACTCCGCAGGCCCAGAAGACGGGGATGTCACCGTCTTCGATGACCGGGGCGTCACCGAAATCCGGGGCATCGAGGTCAGCGATGCCGATCTGGGAGGGTTCGCCGATATGGATCGGGGCGCCGTGGACGGCGGGGAAGCGGTCGGTGATGCGCACCGCCTCGGCGACCTGGGCGGCCGGGATCGGACGCATCGACACGACCATGTCTCCGCTGACCCGACCGGCCGGACGGCAGGCCGTTGACGTGCGGTACATCGGCACGTTGCGACCGCCCTCCTGGTGGCGGATCGGGATGCCCGCCTCGGTGAGCCCATTTTCGAAGGTGAACGAGCAGCCGATGAGGAAGGACACGAGGTCCGGGTGCTTCTCCCACACCTCGGTGGCGTCGGTGACCTCGCCGGTCAGGGCGCCGTTCTCCCAGATCCGGTAGCCGGGGATATCGGTGCGGATATCGCTGCCGGGCGCCAGCGCTGAGGCCAGCTGTCCGGGTTCGAGGACGTCGACGACCGGGCACGGCTTCGGGTTGCGCTGGGTGAACAGGAGGACGTCGAAGGCCCACTCCGCGGGCACGGAGATGAGGTTCGCCTGGACGAGCCCCGGCGCCATCCCCGAGGTGGGACCGTCGAATCCTGCCCGGATGCGTGCGCGCGCTTCCGCGCCTGCCGCCCGCATCGTGTTCATGGCAGTGGTGGCCGAAGTGGCAGTGCTCATCGGCTGGCTCCGGCGAATGCGGCGATGGTGACGCCTTCGGATTCGAGGAGATCACGGGCGGCGCGGGCCATGTCGATGGATCCTTGGCTGTCGCCGTGGAAGCAGATGGAGTGCGCGTCGACGTTGACGAGGCTGCCGTCGATGGCTTCGACCTGTCCGGTTTGGACGAGGCGCAGCACGCGGGCGGCCACGGCCTCGGGGTCGTGGAGGACCGCGTTCGGCTCGGACCGGGAGACCAGGGAGCCGTCGGGGTTGTAGGACCGGTCGGCGAAGGCCTCGGCGGCGACGGTCAGCCCGGCCTCGGCGGCGACGCGGTTGGCCACGCTGCCGGCGAGTCCGAGGAAGACCAGGGAGTCGTCGATGGCCTTGACGGCGTCGACGACGACCTTCGCCTGCGCCTCGTCGTGGACGATCGCGTTGTAGAGACCGCCGTGGGGTTTGACGTAGGAGACGGTTCCGCCGACGGCCGTGGTCAGTCCGATGAGTGCACCGATCTGGTATTCGACTTGGGCCTGCAGGGTGGCTGCCGGGACGTCGAGCGCACGACGGCCGAAGCCTTCGTAATCGTCGTATCCGGGGTGGGCCCCGATGACGACTCCGCCCTTCGTAGCGGCGTCGACGGTGGAGCGGATGCCCTCGGGATTGCCGGCGTGGGACCCGCAGGAGACGTTGGCGCTGGTGACCAGGCCGAGCATGGCCGCATCGTCGCTGACGACACGGTCGGGCACGTTCTCCCCGAGGTCAGAGTTGAGGTCGATTCTCAGTTCGCTGTTGGTGGACAATGTCACCCTCCGATTCCGATCATGGCGAAGATGGGGCCGATGGACTGTGTGGCCGTGTACCACGTGACCAGTGTTGCCGCGGTGCCGATGATGAGCAACCACTTCGGGTACGAGTCAGTGCGCAGCAGGCGGGGCCTGAACCAGCCGATGTACATGAAGATCGTCAGACCGATCGGCAGGATGAGGCCGTTGAAGCCGCCGACGAAGACGAGCAGCGTGGCCGGGGCGGTGCCGAGGACGAGGTAGACGATGAGCGAGACGACGATGAAGGCCACGGTCGCCAGCTGCAGCGGCCAACCGCCTTCGAGGCGCTTGGAGAACGCGGAGAGGAACGTCGCCGAGGTGTAGGCGGCACCGATGACCGAGCTCAGTGCCGCGGCCCAGAAGATGGCGCCGAAGATGCGCATTCCCGCCTCGCCGAGGACTGCGGCGAAGGCCTGGCCGGCGGGGTTCGCGACGCTCGAGTCGAGGTCGAGGGCGACACCGGAGGCGACGACGCCGAGGATGGCGAGGAAGAGGACGTAGCGCATGACGCCGGTGACGATGATGCCCGACAGCGCCGAGCGCATGACCGAACCGGCGTTCTCCGGGCCGGTCTTGCCGGAGTCGAGGTACCGGTGGGCACCCGAGTAGGTGATGTAGCCGCCGACGGTGCCGCCGACGATCGTGGTCACGGTGGCGAAGTTGATGGTATCGGGCGCGATCGACTGTCTGAGCGCCTCACCGACCGGGGGGTTCGAGACGATGGCGATGACACAGGTGAGGATGATCATTCCGATGCCGAGGACGAGGACGACGGCGTCGACGACCTTTCCGGCGCGTTTGAACAGGAAGATGCCGATCGCCAGGACGCCGGTGAGCAGTCCGCCGAGCTTCGGGTCGATGCCCAGCAGCGCATTGAGACCGAGGCCGCCGCCGGCGATGTTGCCGATGTTGAAGGCCAGTCCGCCGACGACGATGAGGATGGACAGGAGGATGCCCGAACCCGGCACGGCCGAGGAGGCCAGTTGGGCGGCGCGTTTGCCTGACGAGGTGACCATGCGCCAGATATTGAGCTGGATGGCGATGTCGATGAGGATCGACGCGAAGATCGCGAAGGCGAAGGCCGCACCCATCTGAGCCGTGAAGGTGGCGGTCTGGGTGATGAAGCCCGGACCGATCGCCGAGGTGGCCATGAGGAAGATGGCGCCGATGATCGCGCTGCGGCTGATCTTGGAGCCGATTTCGCTCTTGGTATTTTCAAGGCCCGAGGCGGTCCCATCCGTAGCAGAGGGTTCCGGCGGTTGGGATTCCGGTGCGTGTGACATAGGAGTCTCCGACTGTCTGGTGGTCAGTTGTTCCTTCGTGTGTGTCGATGGGGTGTGGATAGCGATGACTGTGTCCTGGCGCACGTGAAGTGGTAAACAATCTAGCACTCAGTGTTCAACAAAAATAGACGGGGGTCACACTTTCCTCGTCTCTTTGTCGACTGACGGATGGGAGTTCGGTGTGCTGTTTCAGTAGAATGGAGAGGTGAATCACGATTCGTCCCTGGTCAACAGGCTCACTGACCGCCTCATCGCTGGAGAGCTGCGCCCCGGTGAGCGGCTGTCCGAAACCGCGCTGGCGAAGGAATTTGATGTTTCGCGCAATACTCTGCGTGAGGCGTTCCGGGTGCTCGGTGAGCAGGGCCTGGTCACGCATATCCCGCACCGAGGCGTCTCAGTGGCGTCACCGAGCACCGCTGATGTCGTCGACATCTACCGGGTGCGTCATCATGTTGAGTGCTCGGTGCTCGAGTACGCGCCGCGCAATCACCCGAACGCCGTGAGGATGGAGGCGGCCGTCGAGGCTGCCGAGAAGTTCGCTGCCGAAGAGAACTGGCTGGAAGTCGGCACGGCGAACATGGGGTTCCACAATGCCGTGGTCTCGTTGTCGGACAGCAGGCGGCTGATGCAGTCGTTTTCGAATGTGCTCGCTGAGCTGCGGCTGGCATTCCTCAAGGTCGAGGTCCTCGACTTCCTCCACGCGCCGTTCATCTCTCGCAATAAGGAAGTCATCGAGGTCTACCGGACAGAGGGCTCAGCGGCTGCGGCGAAGATCCTCGGCGCGTATCTCGGGGATTCCGAGCGTCAGGTGCTCGGTGCCTACGCCCGCGCCGGCCAGGACTGAGCAGCCAGGACTGAGCGACCAAGACTCGCGTGAATGCGAAAGAACCGCCTCCGACCGAAGTCGAAAGCGGTTCTCTCTGTGCTGTGCGCCCCCCGGGACTCGAACCCGGAACCCACTGATTAAGAGTCAGTTGCTCTACCAATTGAGCTAGAGGCGCATGCCGCGCTTGTTGCGCAACGAGAATTAATATTACTCAGGTGTCGACCGATCATGCAAACCGAGATCGGCCCACACTCGATTTTGTGATGAAGGTCGCAAGCCCCAGGTCAGAGTCCCTTTCCATGGGGCTGCGAACCCCAAAGGATCCCTACAGGTACATCCCGGAGCTCGACTGTTCGGCCGGTTCGGAGATCGCGTGGACATCGCGTTCACGCAGGAGGACATACGCGCGTCCTTCGAGCTCCACCTCGGCGAGTTCCTCCGGATCGTAGAGGACGGTGTCACCGAGGTTGGCCTGCCGTACGTGCGGGCCCGCCGCTACGACCTGGCCCCACACGAGGCGTCTGCCCATGCTGGCGGTGGCGGGAATGACGATGCCCGCTGAGGATTTGCGTTCCCCGGCTTCCGCACTGGGTTCGAGCAGGATCCGGTCATGGAGCATCCGGATCGGAAGGGCGGCTTCAGCCACGCTTGCGACCGGAGAGTCCGACGACGAGGGCGGCCACGCCGAGGACGAGACCGCCGCCGAGGGCGATGATCTCGGGTTTGGGCGAACCGTCTTCTTCGACGACTCCGGACTTCGCCTTGTTGACGGCCCGAGTCGCCAGCACCTTCGGGTGGATGCGGCCGACGAGCTCATCGATGTTCTCGGCGATGCGCTCCTCGCGCAGTCGGATCGACTCTGCGAGCTGTGCGGTTGTTGCCTGGTCGACGGTCACATCTGAGGTGTAGACGTTGTCAGTCATCGGGTCGAGTCCTCCCGGTCGAGAATGCTTTCCTGCGCCTGTGGCCTTCTGTCACAGTGCTTCGCTGTCCAGCTTAGCGGCTGGGCCCAGAGAGTGTCAGATATCGGCCGCGGTTCGACGGAATCTTACGATCTCGACGTTCGCGGCCGCAGGCATGTTTGGGTAGTGACTGCGGACATTGGCGATATACCGCTCCAATCCACTCTGGCGGGTGAGGTCGAGATCCTCAGGCTGCAGTTCGTCGGTTCGCTTCACCATCACCGAGGCGACTTCCACGGGGAGGGTGCCATGTTCGGTGTTCTCGAAGTACGCCAGAGCCGGACCCGTGCGGTGGCCTTCGTTCCACCGCACCGTCAGCGTCTTCGTCCCATTCGTGACGGCGTCGAAGTAGCGAGCGTGGAACCTCAGCAGTCGTTTCGGTGCAGAATCCGGATGTCGGTAAGAGTGGGGGAGCAGAGCGGGGACCGTGGCGATCGACGGTTCGCCCGTGGTGTCAGCCGGAGCGATGACGAGGGCATCGGGATGGAGGTCGAGGAGGACCTGTCGGCATCGTCCGCACGGAGCCAGCAGCCCACGGCCTTGGTCGCCGACCGCGGCGATCGTGACGAGCGGACCGGCGTTCGCGGCCGCGGCGGTGCCGATCGCGACGAGTTCCGCGCAGGGTCCACCGTTGAAGTGGTGGACGTTGACACCGGTGTGGATTCGCCCGACAGTGTCCATGGCGGCAGCGGCAACGGTGTGGTTTTCATCCGGCCTGAGGCTGCGTACGAGTTCTTTAGCGGCGGCGATTACGCGCAGCTCTGAGTCGAAGAGGCCCATTCGGCCTCAGTCCTGTTTTCCGCGGCGTCCCATGAGGTAGATGATAAACCCTACTGCTGCCATACCGGAGGCGGCGAGAACGAAGATGGGCCAGGAGCTGACGATCGTGGAGATGATGGATTCGCCGAACGAGGTCGCTGGATTCTGATTGGCCCTCGGGGACGGCTGATCGCCACCCGTGATGAGGTCCGTATCGTCTTTGGGCGTCTGTTCGTCTGGGTTGCGAGGAACCGGATCCGAATAGTCGGGGCGTTCTGCGCCCTCGTCATCTCCGGGCAGAAATTCATCACCTGCGGTGCCGGGGATGGTTTCGCGTTCGTAGTCGGGAGAACCGTTGCCGTTTGACGGGTCCGGGGTGGTGCCGTCGGCGTCTGAAGTGCCGGCCGACGAACCGGCACCGTCCGAATCCTTCTCGTCGTCCTCGCCGGAATCCGAGCTGTCGGAATCGCTGCTGCGAGAGCCGTCGGAGCCCGAACCGGTATCGGAATCAGATTCCCTGCCGTCGGAGTCCCCGTCGGCAGACGTATCTGCCCGTTCCGTCGAGTCCGAATCCGACGAGGTGGTGCTATCGGTCGAGCTGGTGCTGTCGTCAGAGGTGTCGCTGTCCGAGGACGATCCGTCCGTGCCGGCGTCGCTCGCGGAACCGTCATCGGCTGTGACGCCGTCCGTGTCGGCAGATTCGCTGCTGTCGCTGTCGGAACCGTCCGACGAGGTCGACCCGTCCGCCGTCGGAGCGGGGTCGGTGTCCTTCGACCCGCCGTCGGCACCGGCCTCTGAATCGTCCGAAGTGGATCCGTCCGGGTCGCTGGATGCTTCGGACCCGTCGTCGTCCGGGTAGGGCTGTCCTTCGGTGACGACGATAGTGCCGTCCTTGACCTCAAACGTCCACGCGGGGTCCGGTCCAGAGGGAGCGAACTTCTCGAAGTTCATCGGCTCGGTCTGACCTTCGGCAACGATCTGACCTTTGTCGTTGAAGTGGTATTCCGAGGGTGCTGATTCAGCAGTCGCCTCGTCGACGGACTGTCCGCTGTCGTCGGTGTCCGATTCGTCCGCGGTCGAGTCAGAGGCAGTGTCGTCGGATGACTGTGCCGGAACGCGTTTCATCGACTGTTCCGGGGCTTTGAAAGACTTACCGACCCAGCTCTTCGGCAAGGTGCCGTCAGGGGCATCCTGATCGTTCTCTGGAACGGACATCTCATTGCCGATCTTGTGCCAGTCGGCCGTGAGTTCACCGTCGATCGCGCAGGGTTCGTCTGAGGTCCAATCCTGATCTTTGCAGGCTTTGTCGCCTTCTTCCTCGTCGCCATCGACCTCGGTCACGCCGTTGTCAGCGCTGCTCGACTCCGCCTCGGCGCCGTCAGTGCCGTCTGCTGTTGTGTCAGCGTCATCGCTGGAAGAGGAATCTGCGCCGGCAGTTGAATCGGCTCCCGCAGAAGCATCGGCGTCGGGGTTCGAACTGGCATCGACCGTGGGAATCGGCGAGCTGAATGCAGGCGTGACAGTCGCCGAGATCGGTAGTGCTGCCAGGGCAAGCGCGGAGCCGATTGCGGCGGCTCTGCGGCTGAACCTGTGTGAGACTGGCACTACGTTCCTTCGCGGTGGGGATTCCGACTTTATTGGTCAAGGGGACATGACGTTCAGACACATCGGGCACTATCTTAATGTCTCGACCAGATGTGTTAAAGCCGCTGGCGTGTTTCGCCGTGGCGCGGGATCCATGACAGGACCGCGCTTCGGGGCCGGCGAGCAGTCGCCTGCAACCCCTTCAGGGAATCAGCGATCCTGAGTTTCGGACTTCTTCGGATATGCCCGAACGGTCGAGTCGTCGCCGAGCACCAGGGCCTTCTCGCCTTTGTCCACGACCGCCAGCAGATCGGTATCCGTCTTGAATGCCTGCTTGCCGGCGAGGAGGCATGACGTGTTCGTATCCATCGTGCAGGGGACGATGGAACCGCGAGGCTCGGAGAGATGGATGTCACGGCTGGAGACGTCCATGAGCAGCAGGCCCGACTCCAGGTCGAAGAGGTAGGGGCCGATGTAGGCGCGTTCTCCGGCCTGTCCGCGCACCCAGGACTTCTCGCCGACGATGTCGGTCGTCGTGGTCACGGTCGAAAGGATCGACCCGTCTTCGAGGGAGTGGACGACGAGCTGGATCCTGTGACCTGAATTCGTCGAAGCGCCCTGTTCGCCCCACAGCGTGATCGCCTTGCCGTGGCCGGCCGAGATCCAGTCGATGATCTTCAGCTCGTCGCCGGGGCTTTCGAGATCGATGCTGCGTTCCTCGCCGGACTTGATGTTCTTCGCCTTGACCGGACCGTTCCAGTCCGAGCTGAAGAGCTCATCGTTGTCGATGGCCATCGGTGTCGAACCGGCCTGCGGGGTGGGGACGTTCTCCAAGCCATCGGCACCGAAGGTCGAGAGTTTGTTGCCTGATTTGATGAGCACGCTCTTGCCGGCCGAAGTGATGCGTGCCTTCTCCGGAAGCTGGTAGCTCTTCGGCTCCGACTCTCCGTCGAAGAGCGCCTCGGCGGTATTGCCCGACTGCCACAGCAGCGCCGGTTGCCCATCGATGACGGTGTCGACGGCGAAGGTCGGGGATTCGTCGATCTTGGTCTTGTATCGGGACTTGCCGGTGTCTGCGTCGAGGACTTCGAGGCGGTTGTCGTTGACGAGGAGGACTCCGCGATCGGAAGCCGTCACCGAGGCGCGCTTGGGCACCTTGGCTTCCCACGTTGGGGAATTGTCGTAGCTGGGCACAATGTCTTTGGTCTTGTCGACGGAGAGTTCGGATGCGGGATTGACCTGCTGTTCCGAACCGATCGTCTGCGGGGTGTCAGGGGAGTCGACGGGGACGATGTTGGGAACGACGAAAGCGCCGATCATGAGGATTGCCAGACCGATAAGCACGAGCCCGGGGACGGTGATCTTCTTCAGTCGCTGCGGGCGATTGCGAGCCGAGCGTTTACGTACCGGTGTCTTCTTCACCGTCGGAGTGGCCGGTGCGGCCGGCCCGGAGAATGGTGTGCCCATCGGGTAGCTGTCGCCGTTCGACCCTGCTGAATCGTCCTGGGCAGCGTATCCGTTCTGCCCACCTGCGGCCTGGCCGTTCGTGCTCTGGTCGGCATTCTCCGAATGCCCGGTCTGTCCGGTCGACTCAGCCGAACTATCTGTCGAACCATCTACTGAACCACCCGCAGCCGAAGCGGTAGACGATTCGCCCGCGACATCCTCGGCGGTGGTGTCTTGTTTGGGGGCGGCCCCGACCCTGCCTGTCGCATCGATGCCGATCTCGGTCGTCTTCGTACCGTCGTCGATCGTCACGGCCAGGGGAGTCTCGGTCGCCTTGGCATAGTCGCCGAGGTAAGTGATGGCCTGCCCGGTGTCCGAATAGCGACTCGTCGCCCCGTTGAGGGTGGTGTAGGTGAACCCGTCATCTGAGACGGAGATCAACGCACGAGGCATGTACAGGGTTCCTTGAAGATTATCGAGGACAGGGCCGTGTCAATACTAATGAATGTGGAGGGGTGCTCCTACCAGTTTTCCGAAACCGTTATAGATCGCTACTGAATCGTTGCACGTAATGAGATCTGTGTCTCATTGAGGCTCAAGGGCGGTTCTGGTTTGCCCGGGTCAAGTGGTGCGGTTAAGATGTATCTTGCTGTCTGCACGTGAAGTGCAGCGCATGTGGTGGGTATAGCTCAGCTGGTAGAGCGCCGCGTTGTGGTCGCGGATGTCGCGGGTTCAAGTCCCGTTACTCACCCCAAATGGGAGAGGTTCAAACCCTCGACAAGAGTAACCACTCTTTATCCGGTTTGAGCCTCTCCCTTCTTTTTCGCTTCAGCGGCCCAGTTCAGGGCGTTCATCTGCTCCTCCGTGTCGCAGAGCGAACCGAAGGGGCGCTCGTACTCGACCCGCACATCTCCTTCTTCCTCGATGAAGATCCGATGAAAGAACGCCTGGTTGCACAGCCGCCGGTTCGCGTCATCAGCACGTTGATAGATGCTGACGATGTTGGCGAGCAACCCGAGCGAATCATCGAGGTTCGCCCGGGCTGACGCATACTCGTCATGGTGCGCTTCGAGCCGGTGTTGAATGTCACCGATCTGGTTCGCGATGCGATCTTGCTCCTGCTTCAACAGGTCGATCGGTACCGCCCCCGCATAGTGGGCTTGCAACAGTTTCATTCGCTCATCGTCAAGACGGTCGCGCTCGCTCGTCAGCCGCGACAGTTCTTTCGTCTCGTTCGCCATGAGCAGATCGAAGTCGGCGTGGATCTTCCCGGCGAGGTCTTGCCGCAGCCCAGGTGACACTTCGATCATCTCGTAGTACTTCTCGATGAGCCGCTCAACATCTTCGATGAGCATCGCCTGACTCGTGCACTCGGTCTTTCCCGAGTGCCTTCCCGAGCACACGAAATACGGGTAGACGTTGCCGTGCCGGTTCTTCGCATTGGTGATAATCAGGCGTTCGCCGCACTGGCCGCAATAGACCGTGCCCTTCAAGTAGTGGTCATGCACTTGGGTCGCATCAGCCGCGGACTTGTGTGCGTCGAGCACTGCCTGCACCTGATACCAGACCTCTTTCGGCACGATCGCTTCGTGGCTGCCCTTGTAGGTTGCACCTTTGAACCTCACATCTCCCTTGTAATACGGGTTCGAGAGCAATCGGTGCAGGGTTGAGATCGCGATCGGCTTCGAGGGACGTTTCGGTGTCGGCAGGGTGGTGAGCCCACGGGCGATTAGTTCGCGATGGATCTGAGAGAGCGTCCACCTGCCCGATGCGTACACCTGGAACGCCCACGTAATGTGCGGCGCACGCTCTTCGTCGACCTGCACGGTACGGTTCTCACGGCCGCGCTCGTCGCGCACACCCACATTCACATTGCCGATCGGTGCTCGATTCGTGGTGCCACCCTGCGCGGCTTTCTGTGTGAGCCCCTTCACTGTTTCGGTAGCGAGGTTTCGCGAATAAAACTCGGCGATCGATGACATGATGCCGTGTAGCAGCTTGCCCGACGGGGTCTCGTCAATGTTCTCGCTAGCAGAAACGAGCATGACCCCTGCGTCGCGTAGCGCGAGATGGATGGCTACATCGTCGGCCCGGTTGCGCGCGAGTTGGTCGACTTTGTGCACGATGCAGTAGTTGACCTGATGTTCAGCGACATACTTGATCATTCGCATCAGCTCGGGCCGGTCTGCCTTGCGCGCAGATTCGCCAGCATCAACAAACTCTTCGATAACGGGACTGATGCAAAGAAAGGTGACAGTCCTCTCCAAGTCGAGGGCGACAGGAGGAAGAAAACTGTTCAGCCAAGGCCGTTGAGTTGTGCCACCGATTGTGGCGATGACGTAGCAGGTAGAGGCCGCCTGCCCTCAGCATACGCCGAAGGCTTGTGCGCTGGGAACCCGAAATTCCAAATAGTCGCTCAACCGAAAACAGAATCCCACGCACTCAATCCAAGAATGTCGGAGGGTAATGGCAATATCAGTTATATGCACACGATGCCGATGATGGTGCAGCCCGAGCTGAGTGCAGCTCTTCCTTTGCATCCGCTCGAAGACGGGCGCCTTGGTCTCTACGCTTGGCAGGAAGAAGCATTTTGGATTGGCCTGGTTCTTGTTCCGACCGGTTTCCCTGTCAGCCGGTCGGTGACAGAAGCGTCTCGGTTTCAGCGTAGTACGCCTGTTCGACCTCGATCGGAGTACGCATATCGAGTTCCCCGTGGAGCCGCTCATGGTTCCACCATCACACGTATTCGAGGGTCGCAAGCTCGACCTGCTCGACCGTCCGCCAGGGCCTTGCTGACGGATCAGTTCGGTCTTGTAGACCTTCATGGCGCCCAGCAGATCAACCAAGAAGCGACTCACAGCACCCAAGTAGCTGGTGAGCCACAGAGAGGAGCTCCGAGCACGACTTGATCTAGGTCAAGGCTGAGGCTCTGTCAACACAATAGTCTGGGTCGTGAAGGCCAGGAACCTCCTGGTCGATCCCCGTTTCGGGGTGAAGCGAAAGGACTCATCATGGCGAACGCTACTGACACCACCCACACTCTGCTGCGCGCCGAGGGTTTCTCGTGCCCGTCGTGCGTGACCAAGATCGAGAAGCAGGTCGGCAAGCTCGATGGCGTCGAGAACGTGACGGTGCACTTCGCCTCGGGTCGCGTTGAGATCGACCACGATGAGACAAGAAGTTCCGTCGACGATCTCATTGCTGCTGTCGATAAGGCCGGCTATAAGTCGAAGGCCTCCGCGTTCTAGCCAAACGGCTCCTAACGCACTAAGTTCACCAATTCGAAAGGCGGCACATTCGTGAACGAGTTCCGTAAGTGGCGGTATGGCAACTGGTTCATTCCCGTTGTCTCGGGCCTCCTCATTCTCGTGTCGTTCGGCGTCGAAAAGCTCTTCGGCAGCAGCTGGAACGTCACGGTCGGTCCGCAATGGTGGATCGACGCTGGCGAACACGCCCACGGTTCTGGTCATGTGTTTACCCTTGCGAACGCGTTCATGCTCGCCGCAGCAATTGTCGCGGGGTACGGAATCGTCGTGAAGGCCGTCCGGGCACTGCTCGTAAAGTTCATCAGTATCGACCTGCTCGTATCGATTGCAGCGATCGGCGCGACACTCATCGGCAACTTCTGGGAAGCTGCCGCCGTGACGTTCCTCTTCGCGATCGGTCACGCACTCGAAGCCGGCACGATGAACAAGACCCGTGCAGCGCTCGCTGAGTTGGTCGCGGTGGCCCCCGACGTTGCAGTCGTGATGCGCGACGGTGAGCAGGTCGAGATCGCCGCACATCAGGTGCGCATGGGCGAGATCGTGCTCGTAAAGAACGGAGCGAAAGTTCCCGTCGACGGGCAGGTCGTGTCAGGCACCGGAGCGATCGACGAGGCATCGATCACGGGTGAGTCGATCCCGGTCGAAAAGACGAAGTCAGATCACGTGTTTGCGGGCACGATCTCGCGGGGCGGATTCCTACAGGTCATGGCGACCGGCATCGGAGCCGACACGACGCTCGCGCGCATCATTCACCGTGTCGAAGAAGCGCAGGATGCGAAAGCGAAAACGCAGGCATTCATCGACCGATTCTCGAAGTGGTACACGCCCGCGGTGATGGTACTCGCGCTTGCGGCGGGCCTCATCTCTGGTGACGTAGTGCTCGGCCTCACGTTGCTCGTGATCGGTTGCCCGGGCGCGCTCGTCATCTCGATTCCCGTGGCGATCGTAGCGGGAATCGGCCGCTCGGCCCGCAACGGGATTCTCATCAAGGGCGGCGAGTACCTCGAAACCTCGGCCAAGATCTCGGCCGTCGCAGTCGATAAGACGGGGACTCTCACCGAGGGCCGCCCGGTACTCACCGACATCGTTGTGCTCAATCCTGAAGCGGATCGGCGCGAGGTGCTTCGCTGGGCAGCCGCCGCAGAAGCAGGGTCCGAGCACCCACTTGCCCGCCCGATCCTCGACACCGCACGAGAAGAAGGAGTGGCCCCCGAGGGCCTTCCGGGATCGGTCACACCGGTCGTGGGCAAGGGGATCGTGGCCGACGCTCACGGCAAGCGGGTACTCATCGGTAACGTGCCGCTGCTCGAACAGTACGGGATCGTGAACGACGCGGGGGCGGCTGTGGCTGCGAACAAACTGGCAGCGGCAGGCAAGACCCCCATGATTGTCGCGGTCGATGAGAGAGTGCTTGGCGTAATCGGTGTCGCAGACACGATCCGCGAGGATGCCCCCGAGATGATCAGGCGCTTGCACGCTAGCAGGGTGCAGAAGGTGGTGATGCTCACCGGAGATACGCGCCTTGTCGCCGAAGCCATCGGTGAGGCGGTCGGTATCGATGAGATCCATGCTTCGTTGCTACCCGAGGACAAGCTCGACGCTGTCGCGCGGTTGCAGCGCGAGGGGCACACGGTCGCGATGGTGGGCGACGGCGTGAACGACGCCCCGGCCCTCGCGACCGCCGACATTGGTGTTGCCATGGGTGCAGCGGGCTCAGCGGTGGCCGTGGAGACGGCAGACATTGCCCTGATGGGCGACAACCTCTTGAAACTGCCCGAAGCAATCAGCCTCGCCAAACGCACCGTGAACGTCATGCGCCAGAACATCTGGATCGCGCTCATCACCGTTGTCGTGCTGCTCGTCGGGGTCTTCGCAGGGGGTGTCACGATGGCTATCGGCATGCTCGTGCACGAGGGATCGGTGCTCATCGTAATCCTCAACGCGATGCGCCTGCTGCGCAACACCCAAGGAGCCACTGCGTTGTCGAGGAGTGAACGCGCCCGAGCCGCACATGAAACAGGCCGCCCGGTCGAACCAGCCACGGCCGAGAGTTCATCCGAACTTCCATCTTAAGAAAGGACCACACACATGAGTGAGAACCAGTTCAGCGTCGGCGAGAAGGCGACGCACTTCATCATCGACGAGGTCGCGAAAGCAAACATGAATTTTCGTCAGGTGCTCTGGACGGGAAAGCATTCCCAACTCGTTGCGATGACGATTCCGGTGGGCGGGGAGATCGGCGACGAGGTGCATGACACCACCGACCAGTTGCTGAGTTTTGTGTCGGGCAGCGGAGAGGCCGACCTTGACGGCGAGACGCACACCGTTGATGCTGGCGACCTGTGCGCTGTCCCGGCCGGTACTCGCCACAACTTCCGCAACACTGGCGATGAGCCTTTGGTGCTCTACACCGTCTATTCACCTCCGGAGCACGCAATTGACGCGGAGTATGCCACGAAGGAACTCGCTGATGCGGCAGAGGCTTCGGGTGAAGACGCTCCGCCACAGGCAACCACGTAAGTGTCACTCACCTGGAGAATGAGGAGAAGTCAATAATGTCGAAAGCGCTGGTCTTCGCCGCCTATGGCGGCCCCGAGACGCAGGAACTCGTTGAACGCCCCGCTCCGGCGCCTGGGCCTGGAGAGCTCGCGATCGAAGTGAAAGCGGCCGGGGTGAACCCTGCTGACTGGAAGATCCGTGCGGGGCAGATGGGCTCCCACTGGCCGCTTCCCGCACCGATGGGCCGAGAGGCCTCCGGTGTCGTCACCGCCGTAGGCGCAGAGGTCGAGAGCTTCGCTGTCGGTGACATGGTGCTCGGCCTCGCGGCCAAAGGACAGGGAACGTTCGCGAAGCACACGGTGTTGGATGCGGCACAAACCGTCCAGAAGCCCGAAGAGCTTTCCTTTGCTGACGCTGCAGCACTGCCTGTCGCAGGGGCGACTGCGTATGACGTGACGCATCAGATCGAGCTGGAACCTGGTCAGACGATGCTGATTCTTGGCGCCGGAGGTGGGGTCGGGCTGATGGCGGCGCAGATCGGCAATGTGCACAAGTTCACGGTCATCGGTGTGGCCAGTGCAGCGAAGCAGGAACTGGTGGAGTCGACCGGCGCGACGTTCGTTGCCTCCGGGGAGGGTGCGGCTGACCGGGTGCGTGCCATCGCGCCGGAGGGTGTTGATGTGCTCATCGACGTGGTCGGTGGGCAGGCGCTTCGTGATCTCGCGGTCGTCGCCAAAAACCCGAGCGTCATCATCAGTACCGCAGACCCGACCACCGTGCAGCAACTCGGTGGCGTAGCGGTGGTGCGCACGCGTGAAGGGCTCGAGAAGGTCACCGGCGTCGCCCAGTACGGTCTCGTCGACCCGCAGGTGACGGACCGGTACAGTCTCGATCGGGCTGCGGAAGCCGTCGCCATGGTGGAGGCTGGGCACACTGCCGGCAAAGTGATCATCGAACCATGACCCAGCGGCCTGAGGCACCGACGGACGCCGTATTCACAGCAGCACGGACGTCTGATCCTGTGGCCTCAATAAACCGGGTGGCCGATGCATACGGGTCGCCTGAGGTTGATATCGAGGGCATTCTCGGCGCCGAGATCTCACCGGATGACCCTGACCGTGCGGTCATCGAGCCGTGGGCCGCGGCAGTCGATGGCCCCATTCTTGATGTCGGCGCGGGTACCGGGCGTTGGACCGGTCACCTCGCACGCCTCGGACACACGGTGGAAGGGCTCGAACCATCGGATCGCCTCATCACGATTGCCCGAGCCAGACATCCCGCGGTTGTGTTCCATCACGATTCCATCGAAGATCTCGCCCGTTGCGAGATCCGCTGGGGCGGGATCCTCGCCTGGTATTCGACCATTCACATGAGCTCAGAAGAGCTCCTACACGCGCTCGCAACACTGCGCACTCGGCTGGGTGACGGCGGATCGCTGCTGATGTCCTTTTTCGCGGGGCCGCGGCTAGAGGCATTCGACCATCCGATCGCCGCCGCATACCGGTGGCCGATGAACAAAATGGTCGAAGCCCTCACCCACGCCGGGTTCGAGGTGATCGGGCAGCGCTCGAACCCGCGGACGCCCCACGCGTACATCACTGCACGCGCCACCCCTGGCTTCAGCTGAAGCGCGGGTGTTGTGCCACGAGTCGCTATACTAGAAGGGAAAGGAAGGACGCCGTTGGCTGTTTCAACCGATGTGGATGCTGATCCAGCAAATGATCTCTGCGTGGCCCGTGTACCACTGTTTCAAGGGCTCACACATGCGCAGCAAGTGGAAGTTGCGGGATTTGCACGGACCGTCCGATTAGACGCTGTCGAGCAGGCGTATACAGCAGGCTCGGATATGTCGCAGTTGATGGTGGTGCACACCGGTCAGGTGAAGATCGCTCGCACAAGTGCGGCTGGGCACGAGCAGGTGATCCGGGTCCTCGGGCCGGGCGACTTCATCGGAGAATCCGCGTTTCTCACCGGCACGAGACCCGATCACGCAGCAGAAGCGCTCGTGCATACCGAACTGTGCGTGTTCCGTCATGCCGATCTCGGGCGTCTCGTCGAGAAGCATCCGAGCATCGGGCTGCGCATGCTGCAAGGAGTGAGTCAGCGCTTGGATGATACTGAGGCGCGACTGGCTTCTGTCATCTCGGGAAACGTGAGCTCTCGTCTCGCCGATTACCTGCTCTCGCTCCCTGCGACGCCAGGGCCGCGAGGAGCCACCGACGTGACGCTGCCGCTCGCAAAGAAGGACATCGCTTCGCTCCTGTCCACGACACCAGAGTCCCTCAGTCGGCAACTTCGCAAACTCACCGACACCGGGGTGATCTCACAACAGGAACAGGGGCGGATCACGATCACTGATGTGACCGCGCTCACCGCACTCTCAACCCTCTCGAAGAGAGACTGAGAACAGCACCGTGCCAGCCCAGACCATCGCCCCACGTACCTCGGAAGCGTCACACGCAATGTCATCGACGGTGGAATTTCTTCGCACCCGCAAGCTCATGATGTTCGTGCTCGTCGGTTTGGCGACCGGGGTTATGCTCTGGCTGACCGGCGCAGAGATGGCTCTCGGGGTCACCGCATACTTGGTGCTCGGTATCGTGATCGTGATCACCGCGATCGACATGTTCAAAGATCTGATGCGCGGGCATTGGGGGCTCGACATCCTTGCGGTCATCGCCATGATCGCGACACTCGCCGTACAGGAATATGTCGCGGGGCTCATCATCGCGTTGATGCTCACCGGAGGGGAAGCACTCGAAGACCTCGCCGCTCGCCGCGCGAGCCGAGAACTCGACCAACTGTTGAACCGAGCCCCAGCATTCGCGGGTCGAATCCACCCGGTAACAGGTGAGGTCGAACGCATCGCGATCGAAGAGGTGAAAGTCGGCGACGAACTGCTGGTGCGCTCCTCAGAGATCCTCCCCGTCGACGGGGTGCTCCTATCGGATCACGCGACGATTGATGAATCATCCGTGACCGGTGAGCCGATCCCGGTGAACTACCACGCGGGCGACCCACTGCTTTCTGGAACGGTCAACAGCACGACGAGCTTCACGATGCGCGCGCAGAAGGTGGCAGCCGATTCGAACTACGCCTCGATCGTACGGTTGGTCGAGGAGGCCGTGGACTCCCGGGCACCGATGGTGCGACTCGCCGACCGTTATGCGGTGCCGTTCACCATTGTGTCATTGCTGATTGCGGGCTTCGCGTGGTTTCTCAGCGGGGACCCGGTGCGATTTGCCGAGGTACTCGTTGTGGCGACGCCGTGCCCGCTGCTCATCGCCACCCCGGTCGCGTTCATGGGCGGGATGAGTTCCGCGGCAAAGCTCAACGTCATCATCAAAGACGGTGGCGTGTTAGAGGTGCTCGCCCGGGTCCGTGCAGTCGCATTCGACAAGACCGGCACCTTGACCGAAGGTAAAGCCGACGTCGTCGAGATTCACCCTGCTGCTCTCACCGTAGACGAGACGCTGCAGCTCGCGGCCGCCGCCGAGCAGTACTCCGTGCACGTGTTCGCCGATCCGATCGTGGCATCGGCACGCACACAGCAACTTGAGCTTCCCGAAGTGGTGACGGCCGACGAGGTGGCAACAAACGGTGTCCTCGCCTCCCTGGCAGACGGCACCTCGGTGCGAGTGGGCAAGCCCTCATTTATCGAAGAGGTGACCGGGCCGATCGATCGACCCGTACTCTCAGCTGGGGAGACGGCCGTCTACGTATCGGTCGGTGACGAGCTCGCCGGAGTGATCATCTTGTCCGACCCGATTCGTGAGCAGTCTGCAGACACGGTGTCCCGTCTTCGCCGAGCAGGCGTGGCCGAGATCGCGATGGTGACCGGTGATATCACGTCGACCGCGGAGTCTGTCGCACACGCGGTCGACATTCAGACGGTGCACGCTGAGACCACTCCCCAGACCAAGGTGCGGATTGTGCAGGCGATGCGGCCGAGACCCGTACTCATGGTCGGCGATGGGATCAATGATGCCCCGGTGCTGGCGGCCGCCGACGTCGGTGTTGCGATGGCGGGCAGGGGTGCAACGGTCGCGAGCGAGTCAGCAGCGGCGGTGATCACCTCGAACGACATCGCGCGAGTGGCAGATGTGGCCTATGTCTCGCGGCGCACGGTGCAGATCGCCCTGCAGTCGATCTGGATGGGCATCATCATCTCAGTCGGTTTGATGCTCGTCGCCGCATTCGGCTATTTGCCGGCGGTGGTGGGAGCGCTGCTGCAAGAGATTGTTGACCTTGCGGCCATTCTGTCGGCGCTCCGCGCGCTCCGAGCGCACCGGGGTGCGCGGCGCGAGAGCCCTGCTCGGCGGGAAGTGCCGGTAGGCTAACCCGCGAGGCCGACTCACACAGTCACGATCGGATCAGCCGGTTGACCGCGGCAGTGGCCTCCTGAATCTTCTCGTGGGCGGCCTCGTCGCTAAGCTTGGCGGCATCGAGCACACAGTGCTTCAGGTGATCATCGAGCAGCCCCGTCGCCACCCCCTGCAGCGAGCGGGTGAGCGCACTGACCTGGGTCAGAATGTGGATACAGTACTGCTCTTCGTCGATCATGTTCGCGATGCCCCGGGCCAAACCTTCGATTCGTTTCATGCGCTGCAGGTAGCGCTTCTTATCGCCGATATACCCGTGGTGCGACGCGTGCGATTCAGTGGTTGATGACATGTGCTGATCCTGGGCTGCGTGAGGTCAGTTCGTGCGTTCGAGCACGGCGCAAGAGCTGGGCATTCAGCGCCACGACGATCGTCGACAGCGACATCAGAATCGCTCCGACCGACATCGGCAGCACGAACCCGACGCGGGCGAGCACACCGGCGGCAAGCGGCACCGAAATCAAGTTGTACCCCGCCGCCCACCACAGGTTCTGTTTCATCTTGCGGTAGGCAGCACGTGAGAGTTCGATCACTGAGAGCACCGAACGGGGGTCAGAGCTGGCGAGGATCACCCCTGCCGACGCGATCGCCACATCGGTGCCCGCCCCGATAGCGATACCAACATCGGCTTGCACGAGGGCGGGGGCATCGTTGACGCCGTCGTCGACCATCGCGACAGCCGTGCCTTCGTGCTGCAACTCGGCCACCTTCGCGGCCTTATCTTCGGGGCGCACGCCCGCGAACACACGGTCGATACCGAGTTCGCGAGCAACCTCCCCCGCGACGGCTGCAGCGTCACCGGTGATCATCACGACCTCAACACCGAGCCGATGCAGTGCGGCGAGGGCATCGCGCGACTCCGGGCGAATCTCATCGGCGAGCTTCAGCCCGCCGATCATGATTCCGTCGCGAACGACATGCAGAATGATGGCACCTTCGGCCCGCCAGGCATCGGCTGCACCGATCTCGGGCTGCCCGGTTTCTTCCAGAAGCCGGGGCCCACCGACCCGAATCTCGTGGCCGGCCACGGTGGCGGTGACGCCAACCGCCGGTGAAGAAGAGAACCCGGTGGCGGGTGCAAGGCTGAGGCCTCGGTCGCTCGCCGCGGCGACGATCGCTTTGGCGAGGGGGTGCTCGCTGTCGGCCTCGGCCGCGGCAGCCAGGGCCAGCAGGGCGTGCTCGTCAACATCGCCGACTGGCGCGACACCGGTGACAACCGGTTCGCCCTTGGTGAGTGTGCCCGTCTTGTCGAAGAGCACCGCGTCGACTTGGCGCATCGTCTCGAGCGCGAAACGATCTTTCACGAGCACCCCGCCGCGAGCCGCGCGCTCGGTGGCGATGGAAACCACGAGCGGAATCGCCAAGCCGAGCGCGTGCGGGCAGGCGATCACTAGCACGGTAATGGTGCGCATCACGGCCGCATCTGGGTCGCCCACGAGCATCCAAACGATCGCGGTGATGACCGCTGCGGCGAGGGCGAACCAGAACAGCCACCCTGCAGCCCGGTCGGCGATGCGCTGCGCCCGAGACGACGAGTCGGTTGATGCCGGCAAGTGTCGTGTCGTCTCCGATGGCGGTGACTCTGACCCGCAGCCCCGAATCGGTCGCGACCGTGCCGGCGGTCACCGCATCGCCCTCGCTGCGGGTCGCGGGGTGCGATTTGCCGGTGATCATCGATTCATCCATGGCCGCACGTCCGTCAACAATCATGCCGTCGGCCGGCACGCTGCCGCCCGGGCGCACGATCACGAGATCATCAACGCGCAACTCCGCCGGGCTCACCGTGACGGCCGTTTCACCCTCGACCCGCTCGGCTTCGTCGGGCAAAAGCGCCGCGAGGGAGTCGAGCGCAGAAGTGGTCTGGGCGAGCGAACGCATCTCGATCCAGTGCCCGAGCAGCATAATGACCACCAGCAGCGCGAGTTCCCACCAGAATTCGAGCTCGTGATGCAACAGCCCGAGTGTTGCGCCCCACGATGCGAGGAAGGCCACGGTGATGCCCAGGGCGATCAGCAGCATCATGCCCGGTTTGCGGGCCTTGATTTCGCTCACCGTGTCCGTCAAGAATGGGGAGCCGCCCCAGACATACATCACGGTGCCGATAACAGGTGCGATCCACGTGGCCCAGCCTGGTACTGAATAGCCGAGGATCATGGCAAACATTGGCGAGAACGCGACGACTGGCACCGCGAGCTCGAGATTCACCCAGAACAGGCGCCGAAACTGTGCCACATGATCGCCGTGGCCGCCGTGGCCGCCGTGACCGCAGTGGCCCATATGGCCAGCGTGACCACCGTGATCCTCGTGCCCAGTGCGCTCGTGGTGCTCGTGGCCACTGTGAGGCCCGTGGTCGTGCCCGTGGCCCGAGTGTGGCTTCGTCATGGGTGTCTCCTCTCGGCTGGGCGACCGGGCCCGGTGTGCTAGGCAGCCTGCTTGGTGATGGACGTGAAGCCGCGCAGACGCAGGCTGTTGCCAACGACGAAGACGCTCGAGAACGCCATCGCCGGCGATCATTGGGTTGAGCATACCGAACGCTGCGACCGGAATCGCTGCCACGTTATAGGCGAACGCCCAAGACAGGTTCGTCTTGATGGTGCCGAGCGTCTTGCGTCAGAGTCGGATCACATCGACAGCGCTCCGCAGATCGCCGCGCTACTGCCTTTACTCACCGACCTTCAAGCAGTTCGTCTTCCGACCCAGATTTGTAGAGCGAATGGCAGAAGCTGTTGAGAAGTACCAAGCGCTACTTTGCCGTGCGCCGGTCGAAAAAGGTTCGGTCAAAGTCTGACGGGTTGCAGAGGAGATCGAGTGCCGTCGCACTGGCGGCATGACTAGAACTGTCACCTATCCGTGCAGCACTCCCTCCGGCAGCAGTAGTTCCGGTTACACCGTCCGAATGTCGAGCGTAGGGTGGCAGTTGGAAGTTGATTGGCCAGGCGTGATAGAGGCGGGACTTCTCAGGGAGAGTCACGTCGACAACATCAACCGTCTTGCGGACGTTGCCAAAGTCGGCAATTGGGAGGCGTTATTTCGTCTTCTTGATCGAGAGCGATTTCTGAACGTAAATCAATGGAGAATCGCTGGTGACTCTTGGTTCACACCACTTCACCAGGCAGCTTGGCTCGGCGCCTCATCGGAGGTCGTGGATGAACTCATCCGCCGCGGAGCATGGCGTTCGTTACGGAACGCTGAAGGCGATCGTCCAATCGTTATTGCTTTGAAACGCAATCATCAGCATCTTGCTGATGCTCTGACCGTGCGTGATCTGAGCGACAACCAGTTGCGAAAGTTTGCTGCATGGGACAAGCACCTATCTGAACTGATTCAGGAACGTACCGAGTCTTTGGAGCCCGTAAAGATTCGGCCAATCCCTTCCGAGATCATCGCGTTGGAGACATTGGACAATCTGTACTTTGGTTATCCAGGTATGTACGGCGGCTTCTCGATGTCGATATTCACGGGTCGATTGCTGGTTGAGAGTTGGAGCCGAGTCGTTGACGGTTCAGGCCAGGCCCATGTCATTACCGAGAGCGGTTGTGTGCTTGTCGAGGAAGGCTTCGTTTAAATTCTCATGGTCGAGGCTTGATCGACGAGTGCACCAGCTGCGACTAAGGAGATGCGAACCTGCTTACGGTCGACACCGAGAGTGCGTGAGATAGCGCGCATTGAGATGCCACCGCCGTGCAGCTTCACTATCTCTGCGGCTTCCTCGATTGTGAGGCCGTGCTGGCGGCGCACGACGTTGCTCCGGGTGAGATGCTTCGAGACGGTTGCACGGTGCACACCATACTTCTGAGCGAGGTATCCGACGCTGAAACCAGTGAGGTAATCGTCGACAAGTCGATCTACTTCTGCGGGGGTGAGAAAGGTTTGAGGTTTTCCAATCCTCCTTACGCAAGGCCCTCGTACGTCGTGAATCGGGGTATTATCGGCCCGCTGCGATACCCGGTATACCCCTCGTTTCCAGCGAGAAATCAACGATTTCAGCTTCGGGGTGGGGTTTGAGAACTTTCTACGCAGGGACCCCGAAGAGATCGCCCCGCGATCCCTGAGAAATCAGGGATCGTGGGGCGTTTTTGTTTTGTCGGGCGCCGTTGTGGGCTCGAATCCTCTGTTTGTCACAAGCCGGCGTGCCCCGGCGGTCCACTGCATTCGTGTGGACGTCGGATCCTTGATAGGGTCCGCTCGTGCGAACAACTACTTCTCTCGTGATTGCCGCCTGCTCGATTCTGCTGCTGCCGCTGACCGGATGCGGCGCGAACGACCCCGGCACTTCAGACGACGCCAGCGAAGCTTCCGACCCCGGCAATTCCGCCACCGACGGCAACGGTTCCAAAGAAGGAGGGGCTGATTCGTCGGAGGCGCTGACGGAGAAGCTCACTGCAGCCAACCAGGACGGCACTGCCGAAGTGACGATCACGGCCCCAGAATCGTGGTACTCCTGGGGTCCGGGAGACAGGGTCAAGAGGGGCGTGATCATGTACACGTCCAATGAAGTCAGCGAAGATGAGTGGTTCCAGGTCGAGGTGCGCGATGGGTGGCCGCACGAGTGCACACCCGAGAACCTGTCGTCGAAGAAGTGCGAAGTATTCGGAACCAACTACTTGGATTATGACACTCTCGAGACCATCTCAATCGGCGGCTACGATGCGCCCGGGTTTGAGTACATCGACGACTTCGATACCTACCACACGCGGGAACAGCATCGACTTCTGGACGTGGACGGGACTCAGCTGTCAATCGCGATCAAGACCTCTCCTGCTGAAGAAGAGTTCCCGCAGGTGGTTCTCGACATCCGCGACTCTCTCACGGTCGAGCACGTCGACTAGCGGCCCCCTCGGCATCGTCCTGTCCGCTCTTCCGCTGTCGGTGTCCGATCGTCGATAGTTCGGCAGCCGATCGTCGATAATGGAGCCATGACCATCGACTGCTCCCTGACGGTCGTCGGCAGCATCAACGCCGATCTCACCGCCACCACCACCCGACTTCCCGCCGCCGGCGAAACCGTGGGAGGCGGCCGTCTCAGCCGATCGCCCGGCGGAAAGGGCGCGAACCAGGCCGCCGCTGCCGCCCGCCTCGGCGCCTGGACCCGCATGATCGGCGCGGTCGGTGCAGACTCCGACGGGCGGGCGATGCTGCACGCCCTCCGCGCAGCCGGAGTGAACACCGACGACATCGCCGAGGTGGCCGCCGAGACCGGAGCTGCGCTCATTATGGTCGACGCCGACGGTGAGAATCAGATCGCCGTGTGCGAAGGCGCGAATGCTTCAGTCAGTCTCGACGGAATCGAATTCGGCGCGGACGAAGCCGTGCTCACGCAACTCGAGATCTCGCTTGACCTCATCAGCGAACTCGCGAACCGCGTGCCCGGGTTCCTCGCCGTCAATGCGGCCCCCGCACTTCCTCTGCCCGCCGAGGTAGTCGACCGTGCCGATCTCATCATCGTTAATGAGTACGAACACTCCCAGCTGCCGCAACTGCAGACGGCGAAGCTCGTGGCCGTCACTTATGGGGCGAAAGGATCAGCGCTGCTGGCCCGCGGTGAGCAGATCGCCTTCGCCGAGGCAGTCCCGGCGAAACCCGTGAGCACCGTCGGCGCCGGGGACGCCTACTGCGCTGCTCTGACCCTGGGGTTAACCAGCGGACTCGAACCGGAACGCGCGCTGCGGGCAGCCAATGCCGTCGGCGCCGCGGTCGTGGAAGTCGCCTCGGCGCAACCGCAATTCGATCGGTTTGAGACCTATCTGTCAGCACTCGACTGACCTGACAGACTGAACACACACGGACCCAACAGCGGCAACCCCAGGAGGCCCGACGATGAACGCCCCCAATCACGACCCGTCCCTGTTCACCGGACTGAGCGCCTTCCCGCTCACTCCGTTGAAGGACGAAGCCGTCGACGAGGACGCCTTCATCGGACTCATCGAACGTCTCGTCCTTGCCGGAGTCGACTCGATCACGGCGTTGGGCTCGACCGGTTCGTACGCGTATCTCAACCTCGACGAGCGTGCCCGGGTGGCCGAGGTAGCCGTCGAATCCGCTCTCGACATCCCGGTCTTCATCGGGGTCGGGGCACTGCGAACGAAAGACGTTCTGGCCAATGTCGCCTCCGCCGAGGCCGCCGGAGCTCAGGGGCTGCTGCTGGCGCCGGTGAGCTACCAGCCGCTGACCGAGAATGAAGTGTTCGAGCTCTTCCGCACGGTCACTGAATCCACTGACCTGCCCATCGTCGTCTATGACAATCCCGGCACCACACACTTCACGTTCACCACCGAGCTCTACGCACGTCTGGCGGCCCTCGACGGGATCGCCTCGATCAAGATCCCCGGAAAACCTGCCTCACCTGCCGAGTGGGATGAGCGCATCGGCCAGATCCGCGCAGCCATCGGCAACGAGGTGACGATCGGCATTTCCGGCGACGCCCATGGTGCCGAAGGCCTCATCGCCGGCTGCGATGCCTGGTACACGGTCATCGGCGGCACCCTTCCCGACCAGACACTTGAGATCACCCGCGCAGCCGACCTCGGCAACGCAGAACTCGCCCGCGACCTCTCCGCTGAGCTGCAGCCGCTGTGGGATCTGTTCGCGCAGTTCGGGGGCAGCCTCCGCGTGACCGCTGCCATCGCCGAACACCTCGACCTCGTGGGTCCGAACAGTCTGCCGCTGCCGGTCCGTGATCTCGACGCGGCAGCGAAGTGCAAGGTCGCCGAGGTGGCCGACCACCTCGATCTCGCCTGACCACGACCCTTTCGCCACCCTTTCCGGCGTGATCGCTGGTTCGTGCCGGATCGCCTTGCAGGTGAGCATGTTCACCATCCGTCCATCTGCGGTTCGGAACCGGTCCATTCCGGGTGTCTAGGAATAGGTGATTGTGGGCAATTCGGCCCGCGACGCCCTTTCGACCCCGGAGACTCGATGACGAACCCCCTGTCTGCGAAGACGCTCACGGCCTCGGCGGCCGCACTCCTGCTGGCCACCGGTTTCACCGTCGGCGGTGCGACGACCGAAGCAGGTCCCGCGCACGCTGCAGAAGTCGACGAGCCCATCAGCTCCTCGGCCGCGGATGCGCAGATCGAGATGGACTTCCTCGGATCCCACGAGACCGGTCAGTTCGATGAGTCCGCCGCCGAGATCACCGCCGCCCACGGCGACACGGTCTTCACCGTCAACGCTCAGTCCGCCACCGTCGACGTCATCGACGCCTCGGAACCGACGGAACCGCAGAAGGTCGACGAGATCACCGGCACCGGCGTCGCGAACTCGATCTCCATCCGCGAGGACGGCCTCGGCGTCATCGCCCTCGAAGACGAGGACAAGACGAAGCCCGGCACCGTGATGTTCTTCGACGCGAACGACCCCACGGCGGACATCCTCGGCGAGGTTCCGGTCGGTTCTCTGCCCGACATGGTCACGGTCACTCCGGACGGCACCCATGCCCTCGTCGCGAACGAGGGCGAGCCGGCCGACGATTTCTCGACCGATCCCGAAGGCTCGGTGTCCGTCATCGACCTGCCCGCCGAGGTGGCCGCGTCGTCGGAGTCGGATGTGCACACCGCGGACTTCCACGAATTCGAAGAGGGCGGGGCGAAGACCCTGCCCGAAGATGTGCGGATCTTCGGACCCACACCCGAAGATGACCTGCCGGTCTCGCGCAACCTCGAACCCGAATACATCACCGTAGCCGGTGACAAGGCCTACGCCACCCTGCAGGAGGCGAACGCGATCGCGGTCGTCGATATCGCCTCGGCGACGGTGGAGGAGATCCTGCCGCTGGGATTGAAAGACCATGGTCAGGCGGGCAACGGACTTGATGCTTCGGACCGCGATCCCAAGGATGCCCCGACCGTGAACATCACGGAACACGAAGGTCTCAAGGGCGCGTATATGCCCGACACGATCTCGACGTTCACCTCGGGTGGCACCGACTATCTGGTGACCGCGAACGAGGGCGACTCCCGCGAATGGGGCGACTTCGTCGATGCGGCCAGGGTCAAGGACCTCGGCGAGGACGGGCTGGCACCGGTCTGTGAGACCTCGCCGCTGGCGGACAAAATCGGCGATGAGGATCTCGGACGACTGAACATCATCACGGATCTGGGCCTGAACGAGGCCGGGGACTGCTACGAGGAGCTCGTGGCTTTCGGCGGCCGGTCGTTTTCCGTGTGGACGACGGATGGGAAGCTCGTCGCCGATTCGGGGGATGAGTTCGAACAGCTGACCGCCGAGGCGGTGCCGGAATTCTTCAACTCCAACCACTCCGAGTCGAACCTCGAAGGACGCAGCGACGACAAGGGGCCAGAGCCCGAGGCACTGACCATCGGCCAGGTGGGGGAGACGACCTACGCGTTCGTCGGCTTCGAGCGCATCGGCGGAATCGCCGCCTTCGACCTCAGCAACCCGAGCGCCCCGAAGTTCGCGACCTACTTCAACAATCGGGACTTCTCTGTCTCCGTAGAGGACGAGATCGGAGATGTCTCGGATCCTGGTGCGCTGCTCGCGGGCGCCGGAGACCTCGGGCCGGAGGGCATTACGTTCCTCGGCGCCGATGAGTCGCCGACGGGTGAGGCTGCGCTCGTCGTCGGCAATGAGGTCTCAGGAACCACGAGCCTGTATTCGGTGGCGGACCTGGCCGACGGCGGTGGAGATGACGGCGCTGAAGACGACGGAGACGAGAACGCTGGGTCTGACGAGGATGCGGGTGCCGGTGCGGACGCCGCGGCCGGCGCCGATGGTGCGGGCAGCGAATCCAACGCGGGATCGGACGCCGGCGGTACCGGTTCCGATTCAGCCGGCACCGGCTCGGATTCCGACGCCGACGGCACTGGCTTGGACTCCGACGCGGGAACCGCCGGTTCGAGTGCGTCGTCCGGACCCGATGAGTCCGCCGACGGTGCCGAAGACACCGCGAACGCCGAGGGTTCTGCGGAAGGCTCCGAGGACTCTGCGGACTCCGATGGGGACCCGCTGCCGCGCACAGGCGCTGACCTTGGTCAGTACCTCATCCTCGGCGGCATCGCCCTCGGACTCATCGCCATCGGGGTCGCAGCCTTCCTGCTGACGCGCCGCCGCCGCTGACACCAAACGCCGACCGCTCATGGTGCCGTCGCTGTACCGCGTTATGCGGTGAGCGTTCGACGGCAGCATGAGCGGTCGGTGAATGTGGGTGTCTCGGAGGCGGACGCTCGACTCAGTCGATCTTGCCGATGGGTTCGCGCTTCTCGGCCTGGAACTGGTCCTCGGCACGGCCATCGGCCCAGTAGGCCGAGATCGACAGTGCCTCGCGCGGCACTTCGCGTTCCTTGAGCACCTTGCGGATCGACTTGATCGCCTCGCGCTCGCCGTGGGCGAAGACCTGCGGGGTGCCGGCAAGCCACTCCAATTCCTGGACGCTGCTGATGAGCTCGTCATACGAGTCCACCCACTTCACCTCGATGCCGGCAGGCACCTCGGGCAGAACCCGGTCGGCCGCCTCGGCGACATGGGCGATGATGACTCCGCGCGCATCGGCAGGCATCGCCTCGAGGGCCGTGCTCACTGCGGGAATCGCTGACAGGTCGGCGATGAACAGGTGCCAATCGGACTCGGCGGCGGGAGCGTACTTGCCGCCGGCTCCGAAGAGCACGAGCCTGTCACCGGGAGCGGCGTTCTTCGCCCAGGGGCCGGCGATCCCGGCATCGTCATGGATGACGAAGTCGATGCTCAGCCACTTCTCGTCGACGTCGATCTCACGGACCGTGTAGGTGCGGCGACTCGGCAGCTTCTCCGGAGCCTGCTCACGCAGCTCGTCGAGATCATAGGGCGGGACGAGCCCGTGGGCGGAGTCGGCGAAGAGGAGTTTGACGTACTTGTCGGTCGCATCGTTGACGGTGATGTTGTCGAAGGTGTCATCACCGCCGAAGCGGATCCGCACCAGGTGCGGGGTGACCTCGGTGACCTCGAGGACGGTGAGGATCGCCTGTGCGCGGGCAGGTCGGGCAGTGCGCTCGGGGGTGTTCGGTGCGGTCGTCATCAACGGCCTTTCTCAAGCGGGGTACCCCTGCGGGCTCGAGGCCGGGTCCGGACGGCGGAGCCGCCTCGGCGCAGGAATTCGGTTAGGCTCACCTTACCAAATGCCGTTCAGTGCCCACCCTACGGGTTCAACCAGTCGGGAGACCCGACTCCGCCCGGCCCGACTGAACTACCTGATGCGTTCGGCCATCTCCCGGCGGCGATCGTCGCGGACGCGTTTGAGTCCCTTGACCGATTTGAGCGAATCGAGGATCTCCACGCCCGGCAGCGCCGAATTCGGACCCTTGCACTGCATCAAGTCGTCGGGATCCATGAGCACCACGCGGATGCCGTCGTCCTCGAGGCGGGACAGCGCCTCGGTGAGCATGTACCTGGCCACCGAGTTGATCTCATTGACCCGACGCAGGTCGAGCACGAAAGTGTCCGTGGGCGATTCCGGTTCGTCCATCGCGCGCAGGACGTTCTCCGACCCGCTCCACTGGATGAGTCCCTGGAGGCTGCAGATGCGGACCATATTGCCCTCGCTGTCGACGAAGCGGCGGTCGCGGCGGATGATCGAACGGGCCGGTTCCGGTGCATCCATGATGTGCAGGCTCAACCGGTCGGAGAGGTCTCGGAAGATCTTGGCCCCGCGCACGCTCGTGCCGTGTCTGTCCAGGCGCGGAGAGAGGGTCGCAATGCCGACCTGACCGGGCATGACTCCGAAAACTCCGCCGGAGACGCCGCTCTTTGCGGGCATCCCGATCTCCGTCATCCAGTCGCCCGCAGCGTCGTACATGCCGCAGGTCATCATGACCGCGAGCACATGCCGGTTGACCCTGGGGGAGAGCACCTGTTCGCCGGTCAGCGGGTTGAGGCCGCCTCCGGCCAGGGTGGCGGCCATGATCGCGAGGTCCTTGACCGTGACGAGGATCGAGCACTGTTCGATGTAGCCGCGGACCACCTCGTCGGGGTCGTCGTAGAAGATGTCGTAGGACCGGAGCATGTTCGCGATTGCGACATTGCGGTAGGCCTCACGCCATTCGCCGTCGGCGACGTCTTCGTCGATGGTCAGCTCCCGCCCGGCGAAGCGGGAGAGGCCGGAGCGGACGATCTCGGTGCGTTCGGCCAGGCTCGCTCCCGGATCGCCGAGGATGGAGTGGATGGTCATCGCTCCGGCGTTGATCATCGGGTTGAGCGGCCGACCCGACTTCTTGTCGAGGGAGAGCTCGTTGAACTTCTCCCCGCTGGGTTCGACGCCGACCTTTTCGAAGACTCCCGCCAGGCCCTCCTGTTCGAGGGCGAGGCCGTAGATGAACGGCTTCGACATCGACTGGATGGAGAACGCATGCTCGGCATCGCCGGAGGTGTATTCGATGCCGTCGAGGGTGGAGATGCAGATAGCGAGCTTCTCCGGATCGGCGGCAGCGAGAGCCGGGATGTAGTCCGCATTCTCACCGGACCGGTCGGGACGGAAACGATCAAGCGTCTCATCGAGGAAATCCGGAATGGGCGATCGCATGGCACCTCCTGTGGCAGTAGTGGATGGTCGGCACAGCGCGGCTTGACGCAGACTGCCATTCTCACACACTCTTCCGCCGCGCGCCGTGCTTCAGTGACTGAGCTGACAGTTCTGCCGAACCGGTCTTGACGTGGCACAACATCGGCGCCGACCGCAGCGGTCGTTCCACCGGCGGGGCCTCGCCGAACAGAGATCGAGCCCCTGCCACATTCGGCAGGGGCTCGATCAATTGAAGCAGAAGATCAGTGGTCAGCGGTTTCCGGCAGGTCCATTGTCGCCGTCGAAACCATTGTCATCTCGGTTCGCACCACCGGCCTGATCGTCTCCGCGATCAGTGCCACCGTTCTGACCACGGTCATTGCCGATGGCGTCATCGGCCGCATCCCGGGCCTTATTGATCTTGTCCGAGTGCTTGCCTCCGGTCAGGGAGTCGGCGACACCGGCGGCCTTGTCGAGGACGGAATCGGTGACCTTCTCGGCCTTGTCCGAATTGAGCTTGTCCTTGACCTTGGGGTCATTGGCGAGGTTCTTGGCTTTGTCGAGGAATTTGTCGAATGCCATGGCACGGTCCTTCTCAGTTGGTCGACGTGTCACCGCCGACATTACGCAGGGCGGCTGAGACCCGGCTGTGGGAATGCACCCGCGTCAGCGAGAGATAAGTGGGTACAGATTGCACGTTTCTGCCGCGAAAATGGCAATCTGGCCCCACTTATCGGGGGAACTCGGGGTGGATGCCGTCTACGCAGCGTCGCCGGACACTAACCCTGCCCGCAGGACGCTACCCCAGCATCGCCAGGCACTAGCCCAGACCACCGGAGAGCCGAGCATGCAGAGTTTCGGTATAGGCGTTCATTCCGGTGATCTCCACACGCGTGCCCTGCGCCTCGTACTTCGTCACGATCGCATCGAGGGCGGCAACGGTTGACGCGTCCCAGACGTGCGATTCCGTCATATCGATGACGACGTGATCGGGATCGTGCGTGTATCTGAACTGAGTCGTCAGGTCGTTTGAGGAGGCGAAGAACAGCTCGCCGCGCACCACATAGCGGGCGACCGCCTCGGCGGTGGAAGCATTTTCGTCTCGCCCCGCCTCGGTGCCGGTGGGACCATCCGCATCCACACCGATATCCGGCACGGTGACCGTGCGTTCGACGGTGACGAAGTGGGCGACCCGCCGAACGAAGAGCACACTGGCCACGAACACTCCGACGACGACGCCGATGGCGAGATTGCCGGTGGCGACGACGACCGCAACGGTGGCGATCATGACGAAGGTCTCGGACTTCGGCAGCATCCGCAGCGTCGAGGGGCGGATCGAATGCCAGTCGAAGGTGTCGACGCAGACCATCATCATGATGGCAGCGAGAGCGACCATCGGGATCATGCCCACGATGTCGCCGAGCACGACGACGAGGATGAGCAGGAACGCTCCGGCCATGAACGTCGAGATCCGGGTCCTCGCACCCGAGGCACGGACGTTGATCATCGTCTGCCCGATCATTGCGCACCCGCCCATGCCGCCGAAGAGTCCGGAGATCATGTTCGCGGCACCCTGACCCCAGGACTCACGTGTCTTGTTCGAGTGCGTATCGGTGATCTCGTCGACGAGTTTGGCCGTCATGAGCGATTCCATCAGCCCGACCAGAGCCATGGCCAGCGAATAGGGCGCGATCGTGGTGAAGGTCTGCCAAGTCAGCGGGATGTCCGGAATGAAGAGCTCGGGCAGGCTGCGAGGCAGCTCGCCCTGATCGCTGACGGTGGGGACATCGATGGCGAAGACGATGGCGATGCCGGTGATGAGCACGATCGTGACCAGCGGTGCCGGCACGACCTTCGTCAGCTTCGGCATGAACATGAGCACGACGATGCCGATGGCCAAGAGCGGGTAGACCATCCACGGCACCCCGATGACGTGGGGGACCTGGGCCGCGAAGACGAGGATCGACAGGGCGTTGACGAACCCGACCATGACGCTGCGAGGGATGAAGCGGATGAGCTTCGCGACTCCTGCCACGGCAAGCAGGATCTGGAAGACTCCGGCGAGCATGACGGTGGCGATGAACATGTCCATCCCGTGTTCGCGAGCGACGGGGGCGATGACGAGCGCCACAGCTCCGGTCGCCGCCGAGATCATGGCCGGTCGCCCGCCGAGGAACGCGATCGAGATCGCCATGATGAACGCGGAGAACAGCCCGACCTTCGGGTCGACCCCGGCGATGATCGAGAACGCGATCGCCTCGGGGATGAGGGCCAGACCGACGACAAGCCCGGCCAAGACCTCACGAGTGAGCAGCCTCGGCGAGGTCAGTGCGGCGAGGACGGTCGGATCGGGGCGGTAGCGACGGGAATCGTCGGCGGTTTCGGCGGGGATGGGAGTCGTCACGACCGGAACATTACCCGATCGCCGAGGCGGCCCGACCCGACCGTTGCCGCCAGGCTTCCCCGCCTGTCACTGCAGGCTGACCCCGGATCCGTGGAGGCGGACCTGCAGTCCCGAGTCGGTGGCGGTGATGTCCGTGAGCTCGAGACCAGCGGGCAGGAAGTCGAGGTCGATGACGATATCGGAGATCGCCGAGGTGAGGAATGATGGCAGGCGGTCGAGGGAGAACTCCGCCGAACCGAGCTTGATCGTGGTCGCATCGACGACGGCCCGTCTGCCGTCGGTCTTCGGGTCGATGCCCACGAGCAGATCCTGACCGAGCATCGAGCCCTTGAGGAAGAGCTCGCCATCGACGGTCGTGAACGACATCCCTTCGGGCAGGTTCGCATGTTCCGCGGCAAGCTCATCAAGCGTCGAGTGGGGGAGCACCGCAGTGCCGTCGACGGTGCCGATCGGCTTCGACCCGCTGGTCGGAACGTCATAGAGCTTCGCATCGACATCGGTGAAGTCGACGCCCTCATAGGTCGCTTCGTGAGCGGTGACATGCACCGAGTTCAGCTCTTTGGAGGCCAGCTGCGTGAGGATGGGGAAGCCTTCGACGGAGACCTCGGACTCACCGTAGCCGGCCAGTCCATCGGCGATGCGCTGCTCCGTGGTGTAGTCGACGATGCGGTCGGCCGCGATCACTCCGATGATGAGAGTGATGACGATGACGACGGCGGAGACGATGAGCTTCGTCCGCCCGCTGCGACGTCGTGGCCGGTCATCCGGCCGCGGATACTGAAGAGTCTGCGCCGTGGTCATGGACTCCATTGTTCCGCACTCGCCGAGGCGTTCGCACACTTCGGCGCGGCAGAACCGACAGCTCCCGGTCGGCTCATCCGTTGAGGATGATGACGTCGAGAGTGCGCGGACCGTGCACACCTTCGACCCGGCTGAGTTCGATATCGCTCGTGGCCGAAGGCCCGGAGATGAACGTCAGCGGTGCGTGCGCGTCGAGGCGGGCGATCCCCTCGGGGACGATGTCGACGATGTCGTCGACGCGGACGATGCACACATGATGGTCGGGCACGAGCGTGATCGCCCGTCGTCCGCAGGCAGGCGAACTGTCGAGCACGATCGTCCCGGTCTGCGCGATCGCCACCGCCGAGGCGGTCACCACCGCACCCTGACCATCGAGTTCGTCGACGGTGAGCTCCTCACCCGGGGCATCGACCCGCACCTCACCGGAGAAGCCCTCCACCCAGGACTCGTCGAGACCGCGGGGGACGACGACCGAGGAATGATCGCCGATGAGTTCGGCGATCGTGGCACTCGGGTCACCATCGGCGCGGTGCACGTTCGCTTTGTAGTCGACGAGGCGGTCGATGAGCAGTTCGACGAGGTCCTCACCCGTGTGCGCACCCTTATGGTGGTAACCGGAGTCCGCGGCCGTGGCAGCATCCTTCGCCGAGGCGGCCCCACCGGAATCCGAGTCCGCCGTGCCGACCCGGCCCGGTGTCGCCGACTTCGGTGAGGACGACACGTATTCCCCGCCGCCGCGGCGACCGAGTGCTTCACTGATGCGGGCGAGGATCTCCTCGCGGGCGGTGTCGGTCATCGCTGTCCTTCCTCGTCCTGGCCGTCGGCTTCTTCTTCGGCCCACAGCTGCCGGAAGCTCTTCTCCGGCAGGGCCGGAATGTCACGGCTCGACGTCCAAGCGCCGGCGATTCCGGGCAGGTCGTTGATCTGCTCACCGCCGGTGACCTTGTGCGCCAGGGGCAGTCCCTTCTCCGCCGCGGCCATCCGCTTTCCGTCGCCCATCATCCAGGACGCACCGGTGAGGGCGGCGTCAAGCTGGGAGGACACGGGGGAGTGGTTGGCTTCGACATCCTCGTTGCGCAGATGGACGAGGATCTCCGGGATGTTGATCTTCACGGGGCACACGTCGTAGCAGGCGCCGCACAGGCTCGAGGCGTACGGCAGCGAACCGTTGCCCTGCTCTTCGACTCCTGTGAGCAGCGGGGACAGGATCGCGCCGATCGGTCCCGGATAGGTCGAGCCGTAGGCGTGGCCGCCGGTGCGTTCGTAGACGGGGCAGACGTTCATGCAGGCCGAGCAGCGGATGCAGTTGAGAGCCGTTCGTCCGTGCTCGTCGGCCAGCGCTCGGGTGCGTCCGTTGTCGAGGAGGATGAGGTGGACGTTCTGCGGACCGTCGCCTTCGGACACACCGGTCCAGAACGAGGTGTACGGGTTCATCCGCTCGCCGGTGGACGACCGGGGCAGCAGCTGCATGAACACCTCGAGGTCGGCGAACTTCGGCAGCAGCTTCTCGATGCCCATGACGGTGATGAGCGTCTCCGGCAGGGTCAGGCACATCCGCCCGTTGCCTTCGGACTCGACTACGCCGAGGGTGCCGGTCTCTGCGATGCCGAAGTTCGCTCCGGAGATCGCGACCTTCGTGGTAAGGAATTTGTGGCGCAGATGTCGGCGGGCCGCCTCGGCGAGGACGGCCGGTTCGTTCGTCAGCTCTCCGGCGTCGGGCATCTTGTCCATGAAGATCTCACGGATCTCATCCCGGTTGCGGTGGATGGCGGGAACGAGGATATGGCTGGGTTTGTCCTCGCCGAGCTGGACGATGAGTTCGGCCAGGTCCGTCTCGAACGCATCGATGCCCTCGGTCTCGAGGTGTTCGTTGAGCCCGATTTCCTGAGTGGCCATCGACTTGACCTTGATGACCTCGCGGCGACCGTTGTCGAGCACCGGGGCATTGTCCTCGACGAGCTCGGTGACGATGGCATTGGCCTCATCGGCGTCACGGGCCCAGTGGATGATGCCGCCGGCGGCGGTGAACGCGGCTTCGAACTGTTCGAGGTATTCGGGCAGGTTCGCCATCACCTCGTTCTTCGTGGCTTCACCGGCATCGCGCAGGGCTTCCCAGTCGTCGAGCTCGGAGACGACCTCGGCGCGCTTGGATCGGATCGATGAGGTCGCATGGCCGATGTTGTTGCGCAGCTGCTGGTTGCTCAGATGTTCGTGTGAGGCCTCGGGAAAGGCCTCGGCTTCGATGATGTTGCCCTGCCCGGCGGGCAGATCGCTGCGTCGTTTCGACGGCAGCAGCGGCATTCCCAGAAAGGTCATCGCAGGCTCCCTCCGCTCACTTCTGCTCCTTCGCTCGGCACCCGCAACGGGTCATCCTTCGTCGACGCGAGGATCCGGGCCAAATGGACCGCGGCCTGACCGACGCGGAACCCGGACTGGGTCCGGCTCGGCTCGGCCGGAGCGGTGCCTCGCTGGCCTGGGGTGAGGTGGTCGTCATCGTCGGCGCCGACGACCGTGGTCAGTCTCTCGGTCGTGTGTCCCTGAGCATCGGTCGTGCTCGTCTCCTTGACGTGGATGGCCGTGACGTCCGGGGCGCCGTCGAAGCGTCCGGTGCGTTCGAACCGGGACATTCCGCCGCCGATGTGCAGCAGGCAGGAGGCGTCGCCGCCGGTGCACAAATCGGCTTCGGTCGCCTGGATCGTGCGCACCTTGTCGGCGAGCATCGCCGAGGACACCTCGGGGTTCTTCACGGAGAAGGTGCCGCCGAACCCGCAGCAGGAATCGGCCAGGGGCAGTTCGACGAAGTCGATGCCCTCGACCGACCGGACGAGGGAGGACTGCCGGTCGCCGAGGCGCAGCAGCCGCATTCCGTGGCACGAAGGGTGATACGTGACTCGGTGCGGGAAGTACGAGCCGAGGTCGGCTGCGGCATCCGTGACGCCTTCGATATCGGTGAGGAACTGGGTGAGTTCATAGGTGCGGTCGGCCACCTCGGAGGCTTCGGAGGCCAGAGCATCATTGCCCATCCGCTCGGCGACCATCGGCTGCTGGTGGCTCAGAGAGGCCACACAGGAGGCGGAGGGGGCGACGGCGACGTCCCATTCGGTGCTCGTGAAGGCGCGGACGTGATTGGCGATGACCGGTTCAGCCTGTGCGAATTTTCCGGAGTTGATGTGCATCTGCCCGCAGCAGGACTGACCTTCGGGGAAGATCACCTCGTGGCCGAGCCGGCGCAGAATCCTCACGGTTGCCTGCGCAACCTCGGGATACATCGCATCGACGATGCAGGTGGCGAACAGTGCGATCCTCATCTGACCTCCAAGCCGGACGCTGTGCAAATGCGGTTGGCGGGATCGCTGGCCGACCAGGACGATGCCGTGATCGCTAACGGTCCGTGTCACTCCATGCTCAGACCGTAGCACCGGGGTCTGACGCGGCAAATGTGCACGATCGGACGTGCGCGCCGGTAGGCGGATCGACGGCGAAGTCCAGCCGCCTCGGGGGAGGACGGAGCGATTTAGGTCCTATGACACTGCGCTAATCTCCCGGCGACGACGGACACGCATACCCATTTACCTGGGACGGGACCGCCCATAGGATGACGATATGGATTCCCAGCGCACACAGAACATCAGAGCGGTCTCGGCCCGCATCAACTCATTCCACTCGTCGATCTACTTCTCGCAGACGGTCGGCGCCGAATACGCGAAGTACGGACTCGAACCCGGAGTCGAGGGCAATATGGCCGCCCGTTCGGCTCCGCTGGGACGGGTGAATCCCGGAGTCGTCAGCGCCGCGTATTACAACTATTCCCCGAACTTCGTCGCCGATATGCTGCCCCGCCTGTGGGAGACCGTGACCCCGGAGCAGATGGTCCAGGCCCGCTTCGACGCCGTGAGCGCGTTTATGGCCGAACTCTTCGGCGACCGTGACGACATCGCCCTGCTCACCGAGGCGGCCACCCAGATGACGGAGACGCTGGCTCCCGTGCTCGCCACCATGGACTTCTCCGGCCGCACCCTGGCCGCCGCCACCGCCGATGTCATCGGCGGCCACCAGGCGACCACCGCGTTCGAGAAGATGTGGGACGTGGCGACCGTGGCCCGCGAATTCCGCGGCGACGGCCACGTCGCCTCCCTCGTCACCGCCGGTGTGCCCGGAATCGACGCCCTCATGCTCGACGTCGCGACCGGCGCCGGATTCCGTCCCCGGGCCGCGCAGAAGACCCGCGGCTACACCGACGAGGAATGGCAGACCGCGCAAACCAGGCTCGCCGAGGCGGGGCTGATCACCGTGGACAAGGACGACCGCGGGTTTGACCTTCCCACCATCACCGAGGCGGGACGTGACCTGAAGGAACAGGTCGAAGTCCTCACCGACGGCACAGTCGTGGCCGCATGGTCGGTCCTCGATGACGAGACGATCGAATCGCTGCTCTCGCCGAGCCGTGACCTGCTGCGCGTCATCGCGAAGTCCGGTGCCTTCCCGTCGAACATCTTCGCCCGCCCCGAGAAGAAGGCCGGCTGAAACCCCGTCAGCTCTGCCGTGCCCGCTCCACATGCGAGCGGGCATGGTCGAGGGCGGCCGGCAGCTCGTCGAAGAGGTGCCGGTGGTGGCGCAGTGCGGCGAGCACCCCGACCTGTTCGAACAGACCGGCCTGGCTGTCCCTGACTCCCTTGATGAGCACCGTGATCCCGCGACGCTCGAAAGCCGTGACCATATCGGTGAGGATGTGGGCGCCGGTGGCGTCGACGAGTTCGAGCTGCGACATGCGCAGGACGACGACCTCGACTCCCCGGAGGTCCAGAACCTCATTCGAGATGCGATCGGCCGAGGCGAAGAACAGCGGTCCTCGGAAATGGACGATCGCGATCCTCTCGTCACTCGGATCCGCGGACTCCGATTCCGAGAGGCGTTCGATGCGCACGGACGTCATCGATGACAGCTTCCGCAGAGCGAAGACCGCTGCCACGACGACACCGATGCCCACAGCGACGATGAGGTCGAACGAGACGGTGATGAGCGCGGTGATGATGAACCCGAAGGCATCGGATCTCGTCGACCGCAGAATCGAGCGCATCGTATCGACGTTCACCATCCGCACCGCGGTGACGAAGAGGACTCCGCCGAGAGCCGCGAGCGGAATCCTGCTCACCGGCGCCGCTGCCACCAACACGATGAGCAGCAGCACGAGCGCGTGAACGATCGAGGCCAAGCGCGTGCGACCGCCGGCACGGATGTTCACTGAGGTGCGAGCGATGGCACCGGTGGCAGGAATGCCGCCGAAGAGCGAGGACCCGATCGAAGCGACGCCCTGACCGACGAGCTCACGGTCGGGCTGGTACGCGCCGGCGTCGGACATCGACGAAGCGACCCTGGCCGAGAGCAGCGATTCGATGGCCGCGAGTGCGGCGATCGTGCCCGCCGCCGGCAGCAGAGTCGGCAGGGCGGCAGGATCGATGACCGGCAGACTGGGGGCCGGAAGCGACTGCGGGATTGCTTCGATCGTGGCCAAGGGGTTGGGCACGATTCCGGCGAGCACGGTGACGACGATGATGCCGACGAGCGATCCGGGAATCGACTCATGGATCTTCGGCGCCACCACCATGCAGACGGCGACGATCGCGACGGCGCCCAGAGAATAGGGCAGATACGACCAGTCCGCCGAGGACACGAGCTGCACGGCGGCGGCGAAGGCATTCGTGCTCACTTCACCCGGAGCCAGATCATCAGGGGTCGTCACGAACGGCACCTGCTGGAGGAAGATGATCGCGGCGATGCCGACAGTGAATCCCTCGATCACCGGCCACGGGATGAACGACACGGTTCGGCCAAGACGCAGCAGACCGGCGGCGACGACGATGAGGCCGGCGATGAGAGTGACGGCGATGACCGCCTCGGCGCCGTGGCTGGCCACGATCGGCACGAGGACGACGGCCATGGCGCCGGTGGGACCGGAGATCTGCAGGTGGGATCCGCCGAAGACCGCGGCGAGGAAGCCCGCGACGATCGCGGTGATGAGTCCCTGTTCGGCTGTGAGCCCGGAACTGACCCCGAAGCCCAGAGCCAGGGGCAGGGCGACGATGCCGACGGTGGCACCGGCCAGCAGGTCCTTCGGCCAGGAGCGGCGGGTCTCACGGTAGTCGGCGAGCGACGGCAGCAGAGACCGGGTGTGGCGCAGCAGCGATGCGGGGCTCATGCGGTTTCCGCGCCCGGGATTGTCGGCAGAGACCGGGCCTCGGCGAGCCGCTGCTCATCGTCTTCGAGCATCGTCAGCAGCAGGCTCCTGGCCACCGCGAGGAGCTCTGCGGTGCGGCGGTCGGCCAGACGGTAGTAGACATGGCTGGCTCGACGTTCGGATTCGACGAGACGGTGGCGCCGCAGCACCGCGAGATGCTGCGAGAGGTGGGAGGCCTCGAGTGCGGTCTCGGCCTGCAGATCGGCCACACTGACCTCGTCGTTGCCGGAGAGGAGCTCGAGGATGCGGATGCGGAACGGGTGGGCGAGGCCCTTGAAGAGGTTCGCCTTGACCTCGTACAGGGGGCGCTGAAGCTGATTCAATGGCATGATGAAATCATCATATCGAATGCCCGGCTTGGGATCCGGCTGGTCTCAGGGGATGAAAAGCCCGGTTCCGCAGCTGCGGAACCGGGCTGTGCTCACGATCGCCTCGCCGGGCGGCGGTCAGTCCTCGTCGGTCTGCTTCGGGTAGTTCTCGGCCACCTCGGCGGCAATCGACTTCGCTTCGTCGGAACTCGGCCCATCGGCGGAGAACACGGCCCGGCGGTAGTACTGGAGCTCGATGATCGAGTCGATGATGTCGCCGAGCGCGCGGTGCCCGCCGTGCTTCGCCGGTGCCTGGAAGTAGGCGCGGGGGAACCACTGCTTGGACAGTTCCTTGATCGAGGAGACGTCGATGATCCGGTAGTGCAGGTACTCGACGAGTTCGGGCATCTGCTTATTGAGGAACACCTTGTCGGTGCCGACCGAGTTTCCGCCCAGCGGTGCCTTCCCGGACTCGGGGACATGCTTCTTCACGTATTCGAGGACTCGGGTCTGCGCCTCGGCGACGGTGGTGCCCGCGTCGAGTTCGGTGATCAGGCCCGAGGTGGTGTGCATATTCGTGACGAACTCGTTCATGTTCGCCAGTGCATCCGCCGAGGGCTTGATGACGATGTCGATTCCGTCGTCGAGGGGGTTGAGCTCGAAGTCGGTGACGATCGCAGCCACCTCGATGAGTTCATCCCGCACCTCGTCGAGGCCGGTCATTTCGCAGTCGATCCACACAATTCTGTTGTTGCTCACCCGCCCAGCTTAGGGCAGGGAAAGGCGGTAGGGACATTCTGGGGTGGAATCTGTGCACATCCACGGCCGGGTCACGGCCGCCTCGGCGAGGGCGGAGGACGGAGTGCGGACGGCCGTCGGAGGGCCGCCTCGGCGACGTTCAGGGAAAGGGTTGGCGTGTGAACGTCGACACACACTGAGTGTGCGCACAAAGGCTATGTCCGTCATGTGACCTAAACTTGAAGAGTCCCCGAACCAGGGGTGCCATTTTGCTCGGCTGAGGGAAGGTACGCACGTGCGTTACACAATCGCTGTGATTCTCATGGTGGTGGGTGTCGTCGTCGGTGGCCTCGGCATCCTGCAGAAGACCCTGTGGGCGCCGGAGGATACGATCACTGCCACCGCGCAGATCGACGCCGACAAACCGGCAGTCATCGTCGACCCCGGAATGCTCAACCTCTACGAAACGCCTGCGACCCTGACAGTCAAGGGCAGCGGTGATCTCACGATCGCCCAAGCCCCGATCGAAAACGTCGAAGCCTGGGCAGGACAGTCCGCCTATGACCGCGTCACCGGCCTCGCCGAAGGCGGCAAGCTCACGGTCAAGGGCACCGACGGTGAGGGCAAGGTTCCCGACCCCGCCGGAGCCGACCTCTGGCAGTCCGAAGTCACCGGCACCGATTCGGTGGAACTCGAATGGAACGATGACGCCAACCGGACCGGATTCCTCGTCGCCGGCGACGGCGAAGCCGGACAGGTCAATTCCGTGACCGTGACCTGGCCCAACCACGCCGAGACACCATGGGCGATCCCGCTGATGATCATCGGCGGCGTCGTCTTCGTCATCGGCGTCGTCCTCCTCTTCCTCGGTGCGAACAATTCGAAGAAGGAAGCGAACCGACGCAAGGCGCGTCAGGAACGCCGCCGCAAGCTCGCCGAATACGGCACCGCATTCGCCGTCGTCCCCGTGCTCGCGCTCAGCGCCTGCGGGCCGGAAGAGCTGCCGAAGCCCGAACCCTCCGAGGCGCCGAGCTCGGCCGCCGCAGGAGTCACCGACGACCAGGCGAAGCGGATCCTCGACTCCGTGGCCGCCGACGTCAAGGCCGCGGACAAGAAGACCGATAAGAAGGCGCTGGCAGAACGTGCCGCCGGTCCCGCCCTCAAACAGCGTGAGGACCTGTACAAGGTCAAGGAGAAGGTCGAAGACCAGAAGATGGCGCCGGCCGTAGCCAGCGAAGAGATCGTCGCGAACTACACCTCCGCCACCGATGCCTGGCCGCGCGTGACCAGCCTCATCACCTCTGCGGGCGGAAACTCGCAGCTGCTGGTGCTGACCCAGGAGGATCCGCGCAGCAACTACAAACTGTGGTCGCAGACCCAGCTGACGGCCGGCACGAAGCTGCCCGAGCTGCCTGACTCGCGTCAGGGCGCGAAGATGCTCGAACCGGGCGCCAAGGGCTTCGCCACGACTCCGGAGAAGGCCGTCGCCGACTACGCGAAGGCACTCGGCAGCGGAGCGGACTCGAAGGAAGCGAAGAAGTTCGCCTCCGATGACTTCTCGAAGTCCATCTGGAAGAACCAGAAGGCTCAGAAGGACAGCGCCGCAGCCGGCAAGGCCGAAGTGGACTACAAGTACACCCCGGGCAAGGAGCTCGTCGCCCAGGGCACTGCCGGCGATGCCGCTATCGTCACCGGAGTCATCGACGCCGAGTCGACGATCAGTCCCGAGTCGAAGGAAGGACGCACGGGCACCCTGACCCTGTCGTCGCCGCAGAAGGATCTCGTCGGTTCCGCAACGACCAGGGAACCGGTGACGACGAAGACCACTCAGGTGCTCACTTTCCTCGTGCCCAAGGACGGCAAGGTCAAGCTCATCGGCGGTCTCGAGACTCTCGCCGGAGCCGAAGCAGGCTGAGTCGGAAGGGTCGACACCGCGGCGTCCCTTCCCTGACGGCTGAGGAAATAGCCGTGGACGCACCGGTGTTGATACGTTCTGTTGGATAAGCATGGACCAGGTGCCGTCACGGTTATCGCCGAGCGCACCGACCGCGTCACAAAGGAGACCACGTGTCAATGGATCCCTCGCAGGAGAACGCGCAGCCCAATCAGGGACTCGACCTGTCGGCAGTGCGCAGCAAGAATATGCCTGCCGACCAGGGCGGGCAGCCCGGCGGTGCGGCTCCCGGTGCCGGTGGCGCAGGTGGCGCCGGTGGTCAGGACCCGAACGCGGTTGCCGTTCCGGGACTGGTCTTCGATGTCGATGAATCGACCTTCACTAGCCTCGTCGCGATCTCCGATCGCGTGCCCGTCGTCATCGACCTGTGGGCCGAATGGTGCGAACCCTGCAAGCAGCTCTCTCCGGTCCTCGAACGCGTCGTCACCTCCTATGGGGGACGCCTCGTGCTGGCGAAGGTTGACGTCGACGCGAACCCGCGTCTGCAGCAGGCCTTCGGTGTCCAGTCGATCCCCACGGTCGTCGCCCTCATCAAGGGCCAGCCCGTGCCGCTGTTCCAGAGCGCTCTGCCCGAACCGCAGGTCCAGGCGTACTTCGACGAACTGCTCAAGCTCGCCGGTGAGAACGGCGTGACCGGCTATGCGGCCGTCGGGGGAGCCGAGCCGGAACCGGCCGGTCCCGCCCACCCGGAGGCCGAAGAGGCACTCTCCAAGGGCGACTTCGACACCGCCGAGAGCCTGTTCAAGGCCGCCCTGGCGAACTCTCCGGCCGACGAAGAGGCGAAGTTCGGTCTCGCCCGGGCAGGGCTGGGCCGTCGCCTCATCGACAAGGAACCGGCCGACCTCATCGCCGCCGCCGATGCCGACCCCAAGGACGTCGAAGCCGCGAAGGCGGCCGCCGACGCCGAGATCGCCAGCGGAAATGCCGGCAGCGCCTTCAACCGACTCATCTCTCTCATCCGCACCACCGCGGGTGATGAGAAGGAATCCCTGCGCCTGCGCGTCCTCGATCTCTTCGAGGTCCTCGGCGCCGACGACCCAGCCGTGACCAAGGCACGGACCGCACTCATGAGGGCATTGTTCTGATCCAGCGAATCCGACTCATCACTGCCATCCTCTTCGGCGTAGCGGCACTCACGCTCGCCGGACTGGTCATCTCCGCACTCTCGGTCGTCGGCACCGACGAGATCACCGAGACGCCGGCCTTCAAGGTCAAGGACGGGGCCTACGCCGTCGTCCTCGATGAAGCGATCGTGCCCTATTCGGGCTCGAGCGTGACCGTGACGGCGAAGAACTCGAAGGGCACTGAGCTGTTCGTGGGCACCGCCAGCGGGGTGGACGCAGACAGCTACCTCGACGGAGTGGCGCAGGAGCAGATCAGTGATGTGTCGTTCCCGAAGGCTGCCTCCCACCGGTTCACTCCCGGCGATGAGAAGCCGGAAGCCGATATCGCCGACCGCGACTGGTGGATCAGCACGGACACGGGAAAGACGGTCGCGAAGACCTTCGACCTCGATGCCGAACCGCAGGTGCTCGTCATCGCCCCTGCGAACTCCGATGACAGTCTCGACGGAACGACGGTGAGCCTCCAGATGCGCGTCAAGGGTGTGTTCGCACTCAGCCTGCTCGGCATTGCCGGCACGATCATCCTTGCCGGGTTCTCGGTGTTCTTCTTCATGCGCTGGTGGGCCTCACGCATCCGCCCGCCGAAGAAGGGCGCCGGACGCCCAGACAGCAGCGGACCCAAGAGCGGCGATGGCCCCAACGACGGCAACGGGCCGGGCAGCGGACGCGGCTCCGACGACGACTCCCGCCGTGGCCGCCGCAAATCCACCGATGCTCGCGCGGGCAAGGGCGAGCCGGGACCGGCGACCCAGCCGATCTCGACAGTGCAGCCGGGAACCGCAAGCCAAGCCCCGCCTCGGCGACGGGATCTGCGGAACCGTCGCTCCCTTCGGACGGTGACGGCCGCGATGTTGGGCTCGGGACTCGTGCTCAGCGGCTGTGCGAACATGCCGATCGCCAAACCCAGCAACCCGGACGTCACCCCGTACGAGCGCGCCGCGGTGCGCCCCGGTGAGGCAGGGAAGTTCATGACGAACTACACGGAGTCGCTGGACAAGACCCTCGGCGACAAGGGCACCGACCTCGACAAGATCCAGGCGGCACCGCTCATCGACCACACCCGCGCACAGATCCAGATCGCGGACAAGGCGAAGCAGAAGCTGCGCGCACCGAACTTCACCGAGGTCGTCGCCGGCAGCCCGAGCTTCACCGAATACCCGATGTGGTTCTACGCTTTCGGCACCGCAGACAAGAAGTCCACGGACGGGGACAAGCAGCTGACCCAGGTGATGCTGGTGACGCGCGAATCGGCATCGTCCGATCCGCTCGTGCGCTCGGCGTCCTATATCCCGACCGACCAGATGCCGACCCTCATGGCCGATGACAAGGGTGCCGTGAAGGAGGGGCCCGAGGACTTCGCCGACGATATGAAGACCGCCTCCGGTGACGTCTCATCGTTCCTCGTCGACGGCAAGGCGAAGTCCGGGGGGCCCGAAGGACTCAAGGAGGGCGGATTCAAGGGATTCCGCGACTACCTGGGCGACCTGCGGGACAAGGACTCCGGCTTCGACAAGGTCGACGTCGACTGCAAGCCCTATGAGGACCTCAAGTTCGAGGACATGAACTTGAGCACCGAGAACGGTGCGATCGGGATGGGCGAAGTCCGCTGCACGCTGACGATCAAGGCCCCGTCGGACTACGCTCTCGACCTCGGCGACACCGTCGAGGCCGTGAAGACGAACGACAAAGAGGGCGACACCATCAAGGTCGACACCGCACACCCATACGTGCTGATGAAAACCGGTGACGAACTCACGGCTGTGGCCACCGACTGGAACGTGCTGTCCTCCAAGGTTGAGTGACCCTGGGCGCTTCGCTCGGCGTGTCAGGACCAGCGGGTTCAAAATTCATACGCACTGATCAGGATCACCACATATGAGTTTTGAACCCGCTGATACCGCAGTCAACCGCGGTACGCGCTCAGCCGCGGTCGGCGCGGCGGCCGACGCGCAGCAGCCACCACAGGCCGATGAGCGGCAGGATCAGCGGAATATAGCCGTATCCGCTGCCGAAGTTCGACCACACCGAGGGATTCGCGAAGTCCTCGGGATGGGTGTGGCTGAGGATGCCGACGACGATGACGCCGACGAATTCGATCGCGCAGGCTGCGACGGCGATCCGGTGCGAGACGCGGTTGCCGATGACCAGGCAGACCGTGGCGAGGATGTAGATCACCGCGGCCAGCGCGGACAGTGAGTATGCGATCGGCGCGACGTCGAATTCGCGGATGAGCTGGTAGCCCGCCCGAGCCGTGGCCGAGAGCGCGAAGACCGCGTACACCGCAGTCAGTGCCCGCCCCGGTCCCGTATGCATCGCCGAATACGGCGAGCGTGCCGTCTTTCCCCTCGCCGAGGCGGCCCCGGAGTCCACATTGTCCGCTGAGTTCGCATCGTCGGCGGAATCCCCGCCGAACCGGTTGCGCCTGGTCACTGCCAAATCTGGTCCAATCTCTCGATCATCACGATCACCGTCAGTCCTGCCGCGGCCAGCACTCCCGGCCCCCAGCGGCTGAGCTCTGCGAATGCCCAGAACCCTGCCAGCGCCATGACCATGATCGCGGTGATGATGTAGCCGAAGTAGAGCAGCGGGTCGACATCATGAGTGGAGCCGAAGGTCGCAATCGAGATGATCAGCTGCACGATGAGCAGCAGCAGAAGAATAGCGGCACCGCCGAGCAGGGCCTTGCCTGCCGGACGGTTGCGGATGGTCTCGATGATCGACCACAGGGCCAGGATGCCGGTGACGGCATAGAGGACGTAGGTGAAAACTGTGAACACCCGACCCAGTTTAGTCGGCATCCGGTCTTGGCAACTCGTCCGGATGTGCCCATGCGCGGGTGAGATGCCGCACGGATCCTGGCCGTAGCCTGGCACACGCCCTAAAATTGCAGGGTGCCCATCTATCTCGATCACGCAGCCACCTCGCCGATGCCCGCCGAGGTGCTCGAGGTGTACACGAAGGAGCTGGCCCGCAGGGCCAATCCCTCGGCCCTGCACGCGGTCGGACAGGCGGCACGGATGCGCATCGAGGAAGCACGCGAAGGCATCGCCCGCGCGGTCGGCGCAGCCACCTCGTCGGAGGTGATCTTCACTTCGGGAGGCACCGAGGCGGACAATTTCGCCCTCAAGGGCCTCTACCTCGCCCGGAACGGCGGAACGTTCACCGCGCCCGCACGCCCGCGGGTGCTGACGACGACCATCGAACACCCAGCGATCATCGAAACCGTGGAGTGGTTGGAAGCTCAGGGCGCCGAAGCCGTCTATCTCGACGTCGACTCCACCGGACGTCTCGACCTCGACGCGGCACTGACGGAACTGCGCCGCGACCCAGAACGCACTGCACTCATCAGCGTGATGGCAGCAAACAACGAGATCGGCACTCTGCAGCCGATCGCCGAGATCGGTGAAGTCGCCGCCGAACTCGGCATTCCCTTCCACGTCGACGCCGTGCAGGCACTCGGGCAGATCCCGCTCGACTTCGCCGCCCTCAAGGCGACGGCGATGACGATCACCGCACACAAGATCGGTGGACCCGTCGGCATCGGCGCACTCCTGCTCGGCCGTGGGGCGACTCCGGCGCCGATCCTCCACGGTGGGGGACAGGAACGCAGCGTGCGCTCGGGCACCCTCGACGTCGCCGGAGCAGTGGCCTTCGCCGCGGCCGTCGACCTCGTCACCACCGACCTCGAAGCCCGGTCGGCACGACTGTCGGAGCTGCGCGACCGCCTCATTGCGGGAATCGAATCGAGCATCGACGGCGCCGTGCTCTCCGGTCCCCGCGGAGCGGACCGGCTGCCGGCCAACGCCCACTTCACATTCCCGGGCTGCGAGGGGGATTCGCTGCTGTTCGGTCTCGATGCCAGGGGATTGGCCACCTCGACGGGTTCGGCCTGTTCGGCAGGCGTCTCCCGTCCCTCCCACGTGCTTCTGGCATGCGGGCTCGATGAGGACAGCGCCCGGACCACACAACGCTTCACGCTCGGTCACGACACGACCGAAGCCGATGTCGATGCGCTGCTCGCGGCCCTGCCCGAGGTCGTCGAACAGGCACGCCGAGCCGGGATGGTTTCGGCAACACCCCGATGGATGCAAGGAGCATCATGAGAGTACTCGTCGCCATGTCCGGCGGAGTCGATTCGTCCGTAGCCGCGGCACGCGCCGTCGACGCCGGACACGAAGTCGTCGGCGTCCACCTCGCCCTGTCCCGGATGCCCGGCACCCTGCGCACCGGATCGCGTGGCTGCTGCACGATCGAAGACTCCCGCGACGCCCACCGCGTGGCGGGAATGCTCGACATCCCCTTCTACGTCTGGGACTTCTCCGAACGGTTCAAGGAAGACATCGTCGATGACTTCATCGCCGAATACGCCGCCGGACGCACCCCGAACCCCTGCATGCGCTGCAACGAGCGCATCAAGTTCGCCGCCCTCCTCGACCGAGCCCTCGCGCTCGGCTTCGACGCCATCGCCACCGGCCACTATGCCGAGGTGCTCCGCGACGACGAAGGCCGGCCCGAACTGCACCGCGGTGAGGACCTGGCCAAGGACCAGTCCTACGTCCTCGGTGTGCTCACCTCCGACCAGCTCGAGCACTGCTACTTCCCGATCGGTGCCACCGCATCGAAGGCAGAAGTGCGCGCCGAGGCGGCCGAGCGCGGTTTCTCCGTGGCGAACAAGCCCGACTCCTACGACATCTGCTTCATCCCCGACGGTGACACGAAGGCCTGGCTGGCCGACAAGATCCCGATGCGTCCGGGTCTCATCAAGGACTCCGAAGGCGAAGTGCTTGGGCGTCACGACGGAGCGATGACGTACACGATCGGCCAGCGCAAGGGCCTCGGCATCGAGAAGCCCGCTGCCGACGGCAAGCCGCGCTTCGTCACCGGTCTCGACCCGGCGACGAACACCGTCACCGTCGGATCCCGCGCCGACCTCGCGGTCTCCCACCTCACCGGAATCCGCACCTCCTGGGCCGGAGCCGCCCCGTCGGACATGGGGGACACCCCGGAGACCGGCATCGACTGCGAAGTGCAGATCCGTGCCCACGCCGACCCGGTGCCGGCTCGTGCCTGGCTCGGCGAATTCGTCGCCGAGGCGCCCGAGCATGAGGCGAATCCGGTCATCGACGAAGTCGAGGTGCCTGCCGCACGTCCGGCCGGGCAGCTCATGCACGTCGACGTCGATGAGGAACTCTCCGGAGTCGCCCCGGGCCAGACCATGGTGATCTACCGCGGCACCCGTGTGCTCGGTCAGGCCACCATCGACGCCACGGCGAAGGACCGCATCACCCCGGCGCCCGAATTCGCCGGCACCTGAACCGCCTCGTCGCTGGCATCTGAGCCGCCGCACCTCACCGAGGTGACGGATTCGGTCCCGATGTCTGCCACTGGCGATACTCTGGGGGCATGAAGGAATTTCCCCAAGATGTCGTCACGGCACCTTATGGAACCTGGTCTTCACCTCTCAATGCCGCCGAGGTGGCTGCCGGTGCCGCTCCGATCTTCGATGCCGCCTTCCGCGGGGACGAGATCTTCTACTCGACGAAGATCCCCGCAGAGAAGGCCCGCACCGGTCTCGTCCGCACGTCGCTGTCGCATCCGGGAGACAGCGAGCAGATCATTCCTTCGGGTTTCAATATCCGCTCCGCCGTCCACGAATACGGGGGAGCCTCGTGGGCTCTCGACCAGAGCAGCGAGGTCATCTACTTCGTCAACGCCGCTGATCAGCGCGTCTGGCAGATCATTCCGGGGCGTGCCCCGCATGCCCTGACCCCGGACACCTCGGGGCGGATCCGCTATGGAGATCTGCACATGAGTCCGTGGGGTCTGCTGTGCGTGCGTGAGGACTGCCGGTCCACTCGACGTGAACGCGCCATCGTGCTGCTGACCAAGCACGGGACGACGAATGTGCTCTCGACCTACTCTCATTTCATGGCCTGGCCCAGGCTCTCACCCGACGGAAGCACCCTGGCATTCATCGGTTGGGAGCACCCGAACATGCCCTGGGACGGAACCACACTGTGGCTGGTCGATGTCCGCACCCCCGCCATCCCGGCGGTCGCAGTGCTCAGCGGCGACGGCATCGAACGTCCGCGCAGATCCGACCCGGGGCTGCCGAGCCCGACCGACCCAGGAATCTCGTTGCTCCAGGCGGAATTCACCTCGGATTCCTCCCTCCACGTCATCTCCGACCACGACGGCCACTGGTCGTTGTACGGCCTCGACATCGACCCCGTCGCCGCGCGTCCCCTCATCACCGCCCCACGTCACGCACCGGCCCCCGAACAGATCGGCTTCGACCGGCTGCAACCGGTCATCGACACCGGTGAGGAGATCGGCGGTGCCCTCTGGCAGTTGGGCACGAGGTGGCATCTCAATGACGGCGATGAAGTGTGGGCGCATTCGCAGGCGGCCACCGCAACACTCGTGCGCCGCAACTTCACTGACGCAACCGCCGCACCGTCCCTCGACCCGGTCGCTCCCGACCCGGCCGCAACGGACCCCGCCGCCACGGCCCCCGGCGCAGCCGCCACGACCTGGGAGACCATCGACTCGACGGGGGAGACGTTCGGCACGATCGAACTCCTCGACCTCGGACGCACCCACCTGCTGCTGACTGCGAAGTCGACCCGGCGCACCGGAGTCCTCTACGCCGTCGACCGGGTGACCGGACTGTTCACCGAGATCGCCAGCGAACGCCTCGACACCCACCAGGGCTATTACTCCCGCCCGCGGGTCGACGAACTCGGGGGAGTGCCCGTCGTCATCCATTCGCCCCACAACCCCCGCTTCGCAGCCCCCGACGACGAACTCCCACCCTTCGTCGTCTCGATCCACGGCGGACCGACAGGGCAGGCAACCCCGGAGATGACGGCCCGCACGAGCTTCTTCACCTCGCAGGGCATCGGCGTCCTCGAGGTCAACTACGGCGGGTCGACCGGATTCGGCCGAGCGTGGCGCGACCGGCTGCGCGGGCAATGGGGAATCGTCGACGTCGAGGACACCGTCGCCGCCGTCAACGGACTCGTCGCCGCTGGACTCGCCGACCCGAACCGCATCGCGATCTCCGGAGCCTCCTCTGGCGGATGGACCGTGCTGACCGCCCTGGCCTCGACGAACGTGTTCGCCTGCGGCACCTCGTACTTCGGGGTCACCGACCTCATGCGCTTCGTCGTCGACACCCACGACTTCGAATCCCATTACATCGACGGACTCGTCGGCCCCTGGCCCGCCGCACAGGACGAATACATCACCCGGTCGCCGATCCGCCGAACCACGGATATCAACGTGCCCGTGGCCGTGATGCAAGGCGACCGAGACCCGATCGTCCCGCCCTCACAGGCCCAGGAGTTCGTCGATACACTCGAACTGGCCGGAGTGGAGTACATTTACCGTCTGTACAAGGGCGAATCCCACGGCTTCGTCCGCGCCGAGACCATCATCGATTCCCTGGAAAGCGAGTTCGGATTCTATGTCGACGTCTTCGGAATCCCCCGCGCCCACCAGCATGGCTGACCACCGCACCGACGACCGCGATCACGACCGGGATCGTTCCGGTCCTACCCTCGCCGAGGCGGCCGCCCCCGAAATCCCGACGATCGTTCTGCCCGCCGCCACGACCACGGGAATCTGGCTGCCCGGAGCCCGCGATCCGCGCCGCGACTACATCGCGACCAGCCCGGTCCGCGAGGCCGCAGCTGCAGGCTTCGACATCCTCGCCGACCAGCTTCCTCCGGTGCCCCTGACCGCCGACCGGTCAGAGGGCCGCTGGGGTGCGGACGCCATCGGCCGCGCCGTCGGCCTGCTCACCGAACTCCACGTCGACCGCACGTCGTACGGATGGCGGCTGACCTCCTCGGCGGGCAAGGACGAACGACTCGAGGACTCGGCCCTGATCGAAGCCTTCGACGCGATCGCCGAATACTGTCAAGCCAGGCCCGGGCAGGTCCAGATCAGCCTGCCTGGACCATGGACGCTCGTGACCGCGCTGAGCCTGAGCTCCGGCGCCCGCGTCCTCGGCGACCACGGCGCCCGCCGCGACGTCGTCCAGGCCTACGCCTACGGCATCGCCGCCTTCACCGACCGCATTGCGAGCCTGGGCATGCAGCCGACCGTCCGCCTCGTCGAATCCCGCCTGACCCCGGTCCTCACCGGCACCTGGCCGACCGTATCCGGCTGGGCGAGCCTGCCCGCCATCAGCGAAGCCCAAGTGTGGGCGGCCCTCGAATCCACGCTGCGCCACCTCCCGCCCACCGTGCTCGCCCTGCCGAACCTCGACCCCCTGCACCTGCAGGGCAAGGAGATCCCCGCCGCCGAGGCGGTCCGCCGCACCGGTGCCCGCTCCGTGTCAGTGCCGTTGGATAGCCTGAGACCACACAGCTGGGAACAGCTGGCCATCCTCGCCGAGGCGGGGCTCGGCACCTGGATCCACCTGCCGTCTTCGGCCGGTGGGCGACCGGACGCGGTCAACCACTGGTGTGAGCGGATCCGCACCCCATGGTCGCGCATCGGCATGGGGGTCGCGAGTCTGCGAGAATTCGGGATCATCGCCGGGCCCGAATTGCCGATGACCTACCCGCCGCTGCTGGAGGACCAGCAGGGGATCGGGCCCGAAACTAATCGGGGAACCATGACCATCGCCGCCGGTCTGCGGCGAGCTCTTGAGGAGATCGAATGACCACGACACCGGAGAACGCCGACTCATCGGCCGAATCGTCGGCGCCCGATCTGCAGAACGCAGACCTGTCGGATGCGGCCACCCGTGCCCAGGTCCATGCTCAGCTGACCGAGAAGATCGAGGAGCTGCGGGCCGCCTACTACCAGGACTCCCTGCTGGTCTCCGATGCCGAGTACGACGAGCTCGTCCATCGCCTCGAAGACCTCGAAGCGAAGTTCCCCGAACTCGTCACCGACTCCTCACCGACGCAGACCGTCGGCGGCGTCGTCGACACCTCGACCTTCGACCCAGTCGAACACATCGGTCCGATGTACAGCCTCGACAACGTCTTCGACTATGACGAACTGCGGGCCTGGTACGAACGGGTGCGGTCGGCCACCTCGGTGAAGTCGAAGTTCCTGTGCGAACTCAAGATCGACGGTCTCGCGGTCAACCTGCTCTACCGCAACGGAGAACTTGTGCGGGCCGCGACCCGCGGCGACGGGCGCATCGGTGAGGACATCACGGCGAACGTGCGTACGATCTCCGATATCCCGCACCACCTCAACACCGAGCATCCGCCGGCCGAAGTCGAGATCCGCGGTGAGGTGTTCTTCCCAGTCGAGGAATTCGCCGAGCTCAACGCCTCCCTCGTCGCCGAGGGCAAGGCCCCCTTCGCGAACCCGCGGAACTCCGCGGCAGGCTCGCTGCGACAGAAGGACCCGGCCGTCACAGCACGCCGACCCCTGCATATGCTCGTCCACGGAATCGCCGTGTGGACCGCCGCCGACGATTCGCATCCCGAACCGGCCCACCAGTCCGAGGTCTACGAACAGTTCCGGTCCTGGGGGCTGCCGATCAGCGATTACTTCAAGGTCCTCGACACCGTAGACGAGATCGAAGACTTCATCACCTACTACGGCGAACACCGCCACAACGTCACCCACGAGATCGACGGAATCGTCATCAAGATCGACGATATCGCCGTGCAGGAGACACTCGGCTACACCTCACGCGCACCGAGGTGGGCGACCGCCTTCAAATACCCGCCGGAAGAAGTCACGACGAAGCTCATCGACATCCAGGTGCAGGTGGGCCGGACCGGGCGCGTGACCCCGTTCGCCGTGATGGAACCGGTGACCGTAGCCGGATCGACCGTTGAACGGGCGACCCTGCACAACGGGTACGAGGTCAAACGCAAGGGCGTGCTCATCGGCGACACCGTCACCCTGCGCAAGGCCGGAGACGTCATTCCCGAGGTGCTCGGCCCGGTCGCCGCGCTGCGGGACGGGTCCGAACACGAATTCGTCATGCCCACCCACTGCCCGTCCTGTGGGACCGAGCTCGGTGAGCAGAAGGAAGGCGACAAGGACCTGCGGTGCCCGAATTCGCGGTCGTGCCCGGCGCAGCTGGCCAACCGCATCTTCTACCTCGCCTCCCGTGCGGCCTTCGACATCGAAGCCCTCGGCGAGGAGGCCGCGCTGGCGCTGACGGCCCCGGCCGAACCGGAGACGCCCCCGCTGACCTCGGAAGCATTCCTCTTCGACCTGACTCCCGAGGATCTGGCCGACGTCAAGATCTGGCGGAACAAAAAGTCCAAGGGCGTGGAGACCGGTGAGCGCGAGCTCGTGCCCTACTTCTATACCCGCGGAACCGCGAAGAAGCAGAGCGCCCCGAGCGCGAACACGAAGAAGCTCTTCGACGAACTGGAGAAGGCGAAGGATCAGGATCTGTGGCGAGTGCTCGTCGCTTTGTCGATCCGCCATGTCGGACCGACCGCCGCACGGACCCTGGCCGCGACGTTCCGCACCCTCGATGCCATCCGTGAGGCCAGCCTCGAGGAGCTCTCCGCCGTCGAAAGCATCGGGCCGACGATCGCGCAGAGCATCCGCGCGTGGTTCGAGATCGACTGGCACATCGAGATCGTCGAGACCTGGGCGGCCGCCGGAGTGCGGATGGAAGACGACGAGGTCGAGGCAGCCGAGCAGACCCTCGAAGGGCTGACGATCGTGGCCACCGGCTCGCTGAGCTCGTTCACCCGCGACGGGATCAAGGAGGCGATCCTCGGTGCCGGCGGTAAGGCCGCAGGCTCGGTGTCGAAGAAGACCGACTATGTCGTCGCCGGTGAGAATGCTGGATCGAAGTTGGAGAAGGCTGAGTCGCTGGGCGTGCCCGTGCTCGACGAAGACCAGTTCAGGGTACTGCTGGAGACCGGCAGCCTCGACTGATGGAATACATCCCGGACCCGGGAGGTTCCATGGTGCGGCTGTGATTCGTTCGTAACCGAACTCGAAGTCGGGGTTCAGACTCAGCCAAGCTCAGAGACAGCTTCGAGTGGAAGAGTGTGGGACATGAGATGGATTCCCCGACTCCTCGCCGGCACCTGCGTGGTCGTCGCCGCGGCCCTGACCGCAGTGCCGGTGACGGCAGGCCTGGCAGACCTGGTTCTCAACCCGGGACCGAACAGCACCAAACGCAGTGCTCAGCCGGCACTGACGTCCATGCGCACTCCGGCCGCACCGGCCACTGCGCGAACCGAGGAGTCGACGACCGCATTCGTCGGCGACTCGACAGATGATCATGAGGTCATCGAAGGCACCATCGTCGATGATTCGAGTGCAGCCGCCGCACTCTCGACCGGCACCGAACTCGTCGCAGCCACCACGGCCGACGCTCAGTCCCGTATCGCCGATCTCTCTGCCGACCTGCAGGCCGGAGTCTCGGCCGGCGAGTTCACCCAGGCCGACGCCGACCGCGTCCTCGCTGACATCGCCCCCTACATCCACGGCGACCGCACCTGGCCCGAACGCCTCACCTCCTGACAATTACTACCTGACGGCGGCCCAGCAACCTCGCGCGAGGTTGCTGGGCCGCCGTCAGGTAGTAATGGGGGAAGGTCACAGCGCACCGTCGGAACCGCGTCCGGTGGAGAGACTAGACTGGGGGCGAGTGAAAACGACGATGAAAGGCAGGGAATGACGGAGTCTTCCGCAATCACCCCCGAACAGGTGGAGCATCTGGCTTCACTGTCTCGGATCGCCATGAGCGAAGACGAGCTGAAATCGCTCGCCGGTGATCTCAGCACAATTCTGGGAAACGTCGCCAGGGTCAACGAAGTGGCCGGCGACGACGTACCCGCAACCAGCCACCCCATCCCGCTGACGAACGTCATGCGCCCCGACGTCGTGGGCGAGACGCTGACCAGCGAACAGGCACTGGCCTCGGCCCCGGCCGCCGAGGACGACAAGTTCCTCGTCCCGCAGATCCTCGGGGAGGAATGAGATGACCGAACTGACGAACAAGAGCGCCCTCGAACTCGCCGCAGGACTGAAATCCGGTGAGTTCTCCTCCGTCGAAGTCACGCAGTCCCACCTCGACCGCATCTCCGCCACCGAGGATGACTTCAACTCCTTCATCACCGTCACCGACGAACTCGCCCTGGAGACCGCGAAGGCCGTCGACGCCAAGCGCTCCGCCGGTGAGGACCTCCACGCCCTGGCAGGCGTCCCGGTGGCGCTGAAGGACCTCGTCGTCACCGAAGGTGTGGCCACCACTGCGGGATCGAAGATGCTCGAGAACTGGGTTCCGCCCTACGAGTCGACCGTGCACAACAAGGTCAAGGCCGCTGGTCTGCCGGTGCTCGGCAAGACCAACCTCGACGAATTCGCGATGGGATCGACGACCGAGCACTCGGCCTTCGGCAACACCCGCAACCCGTGGAACCTCGAGCACGTGCCCGGCGGTTCCTCTGGTGGTGCGGCCGCAGCCCTCGCCGGTTTCCAGGCCCCGCTGTCCGTGGGCACCGACACCGGCGGATCCGTCCGCCAGCCCGCAGCGTTCACTGGCACCGTCGGCGTGAAGCCGACCTACGGTTCGATCTCGCGCTTCGGCATCATCGCCATGGCCTCGAGCCTCGACCAGGTCGGGCCGATGGGCCGCAACGTCGCCGATGCCGCAGCTCTGCACGAACTGCTGGCCGGACACGATCCGCTCGATTCGACCTCGCTGCCCGATGAGGTCGGCGGGTTCCTCAATGCCGCTCAGACCAGCGATCTCAAGGGCAAGAAGCTCGGCGTCATCAAGCAACTGGCCGGTGAGGGATACCAGGACGGAGTCCGCACCGCGTTCACCGCAGCCCTCGAGACCGCTGCTGCCGCCGGTGCCGAGATCGTCGAGGTCGACTGCCCGTCGATCTCCTACGCCCTCGACGCCTACTACCTCATCATGCCCTCCGAGGTGTCTTCGAACCTGGCCCGCTACGACGGCATGCGCTATGGCCTGCGCGTCGAACCGGAATCCGGTCCCGTCACCGCCGAGACCGTCATGTCGGCCACTCGTGCCGCCGGCTTCGGCGATGAGGTCAAGCGCCGCATCATCCTCGGCACCTACGCTCTGTCGGCCGGCTACTACGACGCCTACTACGGTTCGGCGCAGAAGATCCGCACCCTGGTGCAGAACGACTTCGCGAAGGCCTTCGCCGCCTGCGACGTCCTCGTGTCTCCGACGACTCCGACGACCGCGCTGAAGTTCGGTGCGGAGAAGGCCGCCGACCCGATGGCCCTCTACCTCGGCGACGTCGCGACGATCCCGGCGAACCTCGCCGGCATCCCCGGACTTTCCCTGCCCGCAGGTCTGGCCGATGGTCTGCCCGTCGGCTTCCAGATCCTGGCTCCGGCCCGTGAGGACATCAAACTCTACGAGGTGGCCGGCCCCTTGGAAGCCGCACTCGAATCCGCCGGCGGACGCGTGCTCGACACTCTCGCGGAAGGACTGAACGCCAAGTGAAATACGAAGACGCGATCAAGAAATACGATCCGGTCATCGGCATCGAGGTCCACGTCGAACTCGGCACCGCGACCAAGATGTTCGACGCCGCCCCCAACACCTTCGGCGGGGGACCGAACACCAACGTGACCCCCACCTCCCTCGGCCTGCCCGGGTCCCTGCCCGTGGTCAACGAGAAGGGTGTGGAGTACGCGATCAAGATCGGTCTGGCGCTCGGCTGCGAGATCGCCGAGACCTGCCGGTTCGCCCGCAAGAACTACTTCTACCCGGACGTGCCCAAGGACTTCCAGACGAGCCAGTCCGATGAGCCCATCGCGGCCGAAGGCCAGGTCGAGGTCGAACTCGAGGACGGCACCATCGTCACCGTCCCCGTCGAGCGCGCCCACATGGAGGAAGACGCCGGCAAGAACACCCACGTGGGAGGGGCCACCGGCCGGATCCAGGGTGCCGACCACTCTCTCGTCGACTACAACCGCGCCGGTGTCCCGCTCGTGGAGATCGTCACCCACCCGATCACCGGGACAGGGGAGAGAGCCGCCGAGGTGGCCGCCGCCTATGTGCGCACGCTCCGTGACATCTTCCGCGCCCTCGACGTCTCCGAAGCCCGCATGGAACAGGGCAACGTCCGCGCCGACGTAAACGTGTCCCTGCGGGAGAGCCCCGATGCACCGCTGGGCACCCGCACGGAGACGAAGAACGTCAACTCCTTCCGTTCGATCGAACGCGCAGTGCGTTTCGAGATCGGCCGCCAAGCGACCCTCCTCGAAGCAGGGGAGAAGGTCGTGCAGGAGACCCGCCACTTCCATGAGGAGACCGGCGAGACCTCGTCGGGGCGTCCGAAGTCCGACGCCGACGACTACCGCTACTTCCCGGAGCCCGACCTCGTCCCACTGCAGCCGTCCCGCGAATGGGTCGAGGAGCTGCGGGCGACCCTTCCCGAGCTGCCGGCGCAGAAGCGCCGCCGCCTCCTCGGTGAGTGGAAGTTCTCCGACCTGGAGATGCGCGACATCGTCAACGCGGGACTCCTCGAAGCCATCGAGGACACCGTCACCGCAGGTGCGAAGCCTGCGAAGGCGCGCAAATGGTGGACCGGTGAGGTCGCCCGCCTGGCCAACCAGGAAGATAAGCACCCCACCGAGATCATCACACCCGCCCAGGTGGCAGGCCTCGTCGATCTCATCGATCAGGGCAAACTCAACGACAAGCTGGCCAAGGATGTGCTCACCGGAGTCGTCGCCGGCGAAGGCGAGCCCGCCGAAGTGATGAAGGCCCGCGACCTCGAGATCGTCGAGGACACCGGGGCGCTCGAAGCCGCCGTCGAGGAGGCCATCGCGGCCAACCCCGATGTGGTCGAGAAGATCAAGGGCGGAAAGATGCAGGCCATCGGTGCGCTCATGGGTCCGATCATGAAGGCCACCCGCGGACAGGCCGATGCCGGAAAGGCCAAGGACCTCATCCTCGCCAAGATCAACGGCTGAGAACAGGTCCGACGCTGATCCTGATCGGAGCCGGTGCTTGATAGCGCCGACCGAAACTCAGGATTGATCCAGCCACACCCTCTAGACTGTGCGTCCAAGGGAACCGAACGGTTTCCCGAACACAGCGGAGGGTGTGGCTGTTCGCATTCCCCGCAAGCGATGGCCCGCAGGGACAGGGCCGAATGCGTGACCCACACGCGTGGAGGTGAAGCGGTGTCTGAGTGGAAGTCGCTGTGGAAGAGCGAATGCGGGAAGTCCGCGCCGATCTATCGGGTGCTCGTGCCCGACAGCGTCAACGAGGCGGTGCTGCGTGCCTGGAGCGCCCGCGGTTACCGTTACACGGCAGGAGCCCCGAGCGCGATCATGCTCACCGGGGGAATGAGCCGGAACTTCTTCCGCTCCAGCGTCCTGTTCAAGGGCGGTACCGCCGCCGGCACTGCCGTGACCGCAGGATTCGCAGCACCTGGTGGACTGGCACTGGTCTCGGGATTCGCCGATGCCGCACTGACCTTCGGCGGAATGGGAGCGGCAACTGCCGTGGGAACCGGGATCTTCGCCGCCGTCACCGGCCCCAAATACCTGCGTGACCCGAAGCGTCTGAGCCGGAAGAACCGGCGCAAGGTCGCCGGCGCCAAATGGGTGACCCCGGCCAGCCTCGGCTATCTGCCCGGTCGCAAGGAAGGCCGCGATACAGACGAACAGCGCCTGTTCCATCTCGCCGTCACCATTGCTCGCAAGATCGTGCGCACCCGTGCTTGGACCCACCCGATACTCAAAGACCACGTCTCCCGCGTCGACCTCGACCACGCTGTGGCCTCCATCGGCGTGCGACTGCAGGAACTCGTCAGTCTGCGCGAGGAGATCGAAGGCATCCGCGATGCGGGAACCGCGAAGTCGGTGGAGACATATCTGTCGAAACTGGCCGTCGCGTTCTCGTCGATGGCGCGCCGCGTGGAGTCGATGCACGAATACTATGAGCGTCTGCTCGACCTCGATCAGCAGCTCATGCTGCTGCACAACTCCGAACGCTCCCGCGAACTCGGCGATCGGGTGCTCGACGTGCTGTCCCGCACAGCCGCCGATGATTCCGCCGATTGGCAGTTCAGAGAGTTGCGCATCGATGCGGATTCGCAGTCTTCGATCATCTCCGGGCTCGTCGCCGAACTCGATCAGACCGCCGATGACTTCGACGACTTCGACAGCCGTCTGGCCGCGGCACAGAAGTCCGTGGACGAACTCGAGGCTTAGGCCCTCACCGGCCCGAACTCAGTGACCGAAGGGGTCCGGGTCGACTCCCGGCATCCATGACAGCCCCGGCTGATTATAGCCATGAGCCTCCTGGGCCTTCTTCCACTTCTTCGACCAGCGCTTATCGAGACGGTCGACGTAGAGAGTTCCCTGCAGGTGGTCGTATTCGTGTTGCATGATGCGGGCGAACCACCCGTCCGCGCTCAGCGTTACCGGAGCACCTGACTCATCGAAGCCGTTGACGGTGACCCTGTCGGCACGTTTGAGCGGGAAGTCGAGACTCGGCACCGACAGGCATCCTTCCGTCTCATCGTCGGGATCGGGACGCGTGTCCGGGACCTTCGATGCGATGAGCACGGGATTGACGAAGGTGCCGCGACGACGCACACCATAGTCGTCGTCGGCGTTGAAGACGAAGATGGACTTTCCGACGCCGATCTGCGGCGCGGCCAGACCGACGCCGTTGCTGGCATCGAGGGTCTCGTGCATGTCTGCAACAAGCTCGGCGAGATCGTCATCGAACTCGGTGATCTTCTCGGCACGACGATGCAGAACGGGCTCGCCGTAGACGACGATGGGATGAATAGCCATGAGGACAATCGTATCGGTCTATGGAGACCGTCTCAGACCCCGCCCGACGCCAGTTCCCCGTCAGTGCAGGGACGAACTCACCGAGGCGGCCATTTCGGTGATTTGGTTCACCGATTGCTCAGCGGTTGGCCCGATCCGGCTCTGATGCAGGTCGATCGATACGTGATTATCTCGGGTCTGTGTTACACGGCGTCATAAAGTTTCGCCCCCAGCGAACAGAGATTGTTGAGCAACATTTCTGGGAACATTTTCAGGGTCGGCGTGGTTATGATGAGCACAAGCCGTCTCGGACCACGAGATGAAAGCTGTCGCTCAACCCCCTGCCGGAACATCCCTGCCGAGTGGTGAGAGGCCTGTGACGGCGGGTGCACACAGTAGCGTGAAAGGACTTACTTTGACCATCTTCAACAACGTTTCCGATCTGGTCGGCCGTACCCCACTGATCCGCGTCAACAAGGCCAGCGAACGCTCCGGTGCCGAAATCGTCGCGAAGCTCGAATCGTACAACCCGGGCAACTCCGTCAAGGACCGCATCGGTGTGGCGATGATCGACGCAGCCGAGAAGTCGGGCGAACTGCAGCCCGGCGGCACCATCGTCGAGGCCACCTCCGGAAACACCGGCATCGCCCTGGCGATGGTCGGCACCTCGCGCGGCTACAAGGTCAAGCTGACGATGCCGGAGTCGATGTCGAAGGAACGTCGCGCTCTGCTGCGCGCCTTCGGGGCCGAGCTCGTCCTCACCGACAAGGCCGACGGCATGAAGGGTGCGGTCGCCAAGGCCGAGGAACTCGCCGCCGGCGGCGCCGTGCTCGTGCGCCAGTTCGAGAACCAGGCCAATGCCGAGATCCACAAGGCCACCACCGGCCCCGAGATCCTCGCCGACACCGACGGCAAGGTCGATATCTTCGTTTCCGGCATCGGCACCGGCGGCACCATCACCGGTGCCGGCGCAGCCCTGCGCGAGGCCAACCCTGACGTGAAGATCGTCGCCGTCGAGCCCGCCGCTTCGCCGCTGCTGACCGAAGGCAAGGCCGGACCGCACGCGATCCAGGGGCTCGGCGCGAACTTCGTGCCCAAGGTGCTCAACACCGAGATCTACGACGAAGTCGCCACCGTCGACAACGATGCAGCCATCGAGCGTGCCCGTGAGGTCGCGAAGGAAGAGGGCCTCCTCGTGGGCATCTCCTCCGGTGCTGCCCTGGCGGCGGCCGAGGCTGTCGGCGCACGCCCGGAGAACGCCGGCAAGCGCATCGTCGTCATCCTCCCTGACTTCGGTGAGCGCTACCTGTCGACACCGCTGTTCTCCGAATACCTCGACTGACATCGAGTGATCAGCGTGAGGGCGTCAGACTTCGGTTTGGCGCCCTCGCTGTCTGAGGAGTTCTGCGTCAGAGAGGCGTGGGAATTCTTTCGACCGGATCCGACTTGCACGAGATAGACCGAGACTGATGAGCAAGGGAGTCAACGATGAAGGCACTGTGGGCAGCGGCCGCGGCCGCCGTGGGTGCGGCAGCCTATGGACTGAGCCGACCCGGTGTGCGCGAGACGCTCAAAGAAGACCTTGAGACCGTGAAGCGACGCGACCCGGCGGCACGCAATGATTTCGTCTCGCTGGTCTCCTACCCCGGCATGCACGCCATCTGGGCGCACCGCGGACTGCACCGGCTGTGGCAGCACGACGCGGGAAAGGTGCCGGCTCGACTGATGTCTCAGCTCGTGCGGACGCTGACCGGGGTCGAGATCCATCCGGGAGCGGAGATCGGGCGTCGATTCTTCATCGACCATGCCAACGGCGTCGTCATCGGCGAGACCTCGGAGATCGGCGACGACGTCATGCTCTACCACCAGGTCACCCTCGGCGGCACGTCGATGGCGCAGACGAAGCGGCACCCGACGATCGGCAATCACGTGCTTGTCGGTGCCGGGGCGAAGATCCTCGGCCCTGTCGTCGTCGGCGACAACTCCGCGGTCGGCGCCAATGCAGTCGTCGTCAAGGACGTGGCAGCCGACTCGAGTGCTGTGGGAATTCCCGCAACCGTGCGCTCGAAGAAGAAGGACGGAGCCGCCTCGGCGAAAGCGGAGGTCGAAGCGTCGACGAAACGTCCGGACTTCATCCTCGAGGACCCTGCTCTCTGGATCTGACCACCACCCCGAACCGCGTGAAGGCGGCCCCTGCCTTTCGGCGGGGGCCGCTCTGCATCCCCGGGAATACTTTCGCGGCCACTTCTGTTAAGATTTCAACTAGTTACTTCAAAATTGAAGTTAATCCAATGAGGAGGCCGGTCGTGCGAACCCCGATCGGCCCAGATGCAGGAGGCGTCATGGAATTCGGAATCTTCACCATCGGCGATGTCACCACCGACCCCACCGACGGCACCACCGTCAGCGAGAACCAGCGGATCAAGAACACCGTCGAGATCGCCAAGAAGGCAGAAGAAGTCGGCCTCGACGTCTTCGCCACCGGTCAGCACCACAACCCGCCCTTCGTGGCCCCGGCGAACCCGCCGATCCTGCTGGCCAATATCGCCGCACAGACAGAGAAGCTCGAACTCTCCACGGCGACGACGCTCATCACCACGACCGATCCCGTGCGCATCGCCGAAGACTACTCGTACGCGCAGCACCTTTCCGACGGTCGCATCAGCCTGATCATGGGCCGCGGCAACACCGGCCCCGTCTATCCGTGGTTCGGCAAGGACATCCGTGCCGGCATCCCGCTGGCGGTCGAGAACTACAACCTGCTCTACCGTCTGTGGCGTGAGAAGAACCTTGACTGGGAAGGCAAGTTCCGCACTCCGCTGGGCGGCTTCACCGTCACCCCGACCCCACTGGACGAAGTGCCGCCGTTCGTCTGGCACGGATCGATCCGCAGCCCCGAGATCGCCGAACAGGCCGCCTACTACGGCGACGGGTTCTTCCACAACAACATCTTCTGGCCGACCTCGCACACCGCGCGGATGGTTCAGCTCTACCGTCAGCGCTATGAGTACTACGGCCACGGCACGGCCAGCCAGGCGATCGTCGGCCTCGGCGGTCAGGTATTCATGCGCAAGAACTCCCAGGACGCCGTCCGCGAGTTCCGCCCCTACTTCGACAACGCCCCGGTCTACGGCCACGGACCCAGCCTCGAGGACTTCTCGACGCAGACCCCGCTGACCGTCGGTTCGCCGCAGCAGGTCATCGAACGCACCCTGAGCTTCCGCGAATGGGCTGGGGACTACCAGCGCCAGCTCTTCCTCATCGATCATGCGGGACTGCCGCAGAAGACGGTGCTCGAACAGCTCGACCTCCTCGGCGAAGAGGTCATCCCCGTCCTCCGCGAGGAGTTCGCGAAGGGCCGCCCGGCCGACGTCCCCGACGCTCCCACCCACGAATCCCTCGTCATCCGCCATCGCGAAGGCCGGGACCCGATCCCCGGCGGCGGAGAGGGATCGCGTGCGTTCGAAGACCGGCAGGCACGCGCCGCCGAAGCGGCCCAGAATGCGACACAGGAAGGAGCGAATCGCTCATGAGTACGAACACGATGCACATCGTGGCCGTGACCACCTCGCTCAGCGAGGACTCGACCACACTCAAACTCACCGATCGAGTGCTCGCATCTGCCGCCTCGGCGGGGGAATCGGTGGGCATCGACGTGACCACGGACGTCATCAACGTCCGCAGCCTCGCCACCGCGCTCACGGATATGACCCTGACCGGGTTCCGCTCCGAAGCGTTGGAGCAGGCATTTGCGACCATCGCCGCCGCCGATGCGATCGTCACCGTCGCACCGGTGTACAAGGCAGCCCCCGTCGGCCTGCACACCCTGTTCTGGCAGCTCGTCGACGACAGGGCGCTGAGCCGCAAGCCCGTGCTCATCGCCTCCACCGGCGGAACTGCCCGCCATTCGCTGGCCGGGGACGCGGTGCTGCGGCCGATGCTGTCCTACCTCAAGGGCATCGTCGTGCCCACCACGGTGTTCGCCGCGACCGACGACTGGGGAACCGTCGAAGGCGGCCGTGCGCTGACCGCCCGGATCCGCCAGGCGGGGGAGGAACTCGTGTCCCTGACCGCAACGATCATCGGGGCCGGAAATGACGACTTCGCCGAGGTGGCCGACCCCGATTCGCACGCAGGTGCAGGGGCGAACGCGACCCGGGGCACCTCCTCGGTGCATCGCGGAATCGTCGACGAATTCGACCCCGCGAACGTCACCCCGTTCGCACAGCTGCTCGAGGGCTGAGATGACGGAGATCAGATTCGGACTCGGGAAGGAGACGCTGGCGCAGAACGCGTGGCGGACCTATTTCGAGACCTCGCAGCGCCTCCGTCAGGCCCTCGAAGTCCAGCTCAAGGACGATGCAGGGCTCGACGTCAGCGACTACAACACTCTGCTCCTGCTGTGGGAAGCACCGGAGCGGACACTGACGATGAGCGCCCTGGCGAAGAAGCTCGTATTCTCGCCGTCGCGGCTGAACTATCGGATCAAGGTCCTCGTCGACGCAGGACTGGTGACGAAGACCCAGTGCCTCGACGACGGGCGCGCGCACAATGTGGCGCTGACCGAGGCGGGGGCACGGGCATTCCTGTCCGCGGGCTCCAAGCACAAGAGCTATGTCGACGAGGTCTTCTTCGACCATGTCAGCGACGCCGAACTCGAGGTGATCGAGGCCGTGTTCACACGGATCGGGAACTCCCTGCCCGAGTGATGAAGCGGGTTCCGGCCGAGTGATGAAGCGGGTTCCTCCCGTGTGCTGAGGCCCGCCATCTCAGAGTGACGAAGTTCTCGGCGCGGGGCGGGTCTGCGTGCCACAATGTGGGCATGTCCATCACCACAATCGCCTTCCCGAACTCCGAGCTCCGCAACCGTGTGATCGCTCAGATCCCTGCTCACCAGCGCGCCGATGTCGACCTCGTCGTCTTCTCCGATGCCGAGCGATCGGCCAAGCTCAGCCGCGACGATGTCGACGTCGTCGTCCTGCCCTACCTGGATTCCGGACCGACGATCGAGCTGCTCGACGAACTGCCCAACCTGCGCTTGGTGATCACGCAGACGACCGGATTCGACCCCGTCTCCCACCTGCCCGAACGCGGGATCCAGGTCGCGACCGCCTCGGGCGTGCACACCGGAGGAACCGCCGAGCTCGCTCTGGCACTGACCCTGGCCAGCCTACGCGGCATCGACGACGCCGTGCGCTCGCAGGTCTCGCGGGTGTGGGAGCACCATCGCTACCGTTCGCTGCAGGACCGTCGCGTGATGATCATCGGCGTCGGTGAGATCGGCTCGGCCATCGCCGATCGCTTCGACCCCTTCGAGGTTCAGCTCACTCGCGTGGCCTCGACCGCGCGTGAGGACGAGCGCGGGAAGATCCACGGCGTCGACGAGCTGCCGAAGCTGCTGCCCCACACCGAGGTGGTTGTGCTCATCACCCCGCTCAACGAGGGCACCCACCACCTCGTCGACGAGAAGTTCCTCAGCCAGCTTCCCGACAATGCGCTCATCGTCAACGTCGCCCGCGGCAAGGTGGTCGACACGGATGCGCTCGTGGCCGAGCTCGCCACCGGCCGACTCCATGCCGCCCTCGACGTCACCGACCCGGAGCCGCTGCCGCGCAACCACGCACTGTGGGGCACCCCGAACACCCTCATTACGCCCCACGTCGGAGGCGACACCTCGGCGTTCGAGCCCCGAGTCGTGAAGATTCTCGCCGAGCAGGTCAGGCGGATCAACGACGGGCAGCAGCCGGTCAACCTCATCAAGGCCTGATGTTCCACCGCAGCACTGAGGCTTTCGAACAGGGCTGACGTGCCGTCATTAGGTCACGCGAATCTGACCTAAGCAGGCCCGCAACTCCGCCTCGCTGTCGGACTCTCGCGTGGTGCCCAGGAGAGGTTCCACCATGCGAGAGTCCGGCGTGCGGATGCTGAAATCGGGCGTAGCATGCCTGCATGAGCATCGATACAGACAACACCACTCCCGACATCAAACCCCGTTCCCGCGATGTCACGGACGGCCTCGAAGCCACCGCCGCACGCGGAATGCTTCGCGCCGTCGGCATGGGCGACGATGACTGGGTGAAGCCGCAGATCGCGATCGCGACCTCGTGGAACGAGATCACCCCCTGCAACATGTCGCTGCAGCGTCTCGGTTCGGCCGCCAAGGAAGGCGTCCACGAGGCCGGCGGCTTCCCGCTGGAATTCGGCACCATCTCCGTCTCGGACGGAATCTCGATGGGCCACGAGGGGATGCACTACTCGCTGGTCTCCCGTGAGGTCATCACCGACTCCGTCGAAACCGTGATGAGCGCCGAACGGCTCGACGGCTCCGTGCTCATGGCCGGCTGCGACAAGTCGATCCCCGGAATGCTCATGGCCTCCGCCCGCCTCGGACTCTCCAGCGTCTTCCTCTACAACGGTTCGATCATGCCCGGAACCGCAAAGATGGAGGACGGCTCGGAGAAGGAAGTCACCCTCATCGATGCCTTCGAGGCCGTCGGCGCCTGCCGCGCCGGCACCATGTCCCAGAAGGACGTCGACGCCATCGAACGTGCCGTCTGCCCCGGTGAGGGTGCCTGTGGCGGAATGTACACGGCGAACACGATGGCCTCGGCCGCCGAGGCCATGGGGATGTCGCTGCCGGGTTCGGCCGCTCCGCCGGCCATCCACCGCAATCGCACGATGTTCGCTCGCAAGTCCGGCGAGGCGGTCGTGAACATGCTGCGCCAGGGCATCACTGCGCGCGACATCATCACCCGCGAATCGCTGCACAACGCCATCGCCGTGGTCATGGCCTTCGGCGGTTCGACGAACGCAGTCCTCCACCTGCTGGCCATCGCCCACGAGGCCGGAGTGGAACTCGAGCTCGACGACTTCAACCGCATCGGCGACAAGGTTCCGCACCTGGGCAACGTCAAGCCCTTCGGCCAGTACGTGATGAACGATGTCTTCAAGATCGGCGGCGTGCCCGTGATCATGAAGGCCCTCCTCGACGCCGGTCTGCTCAACGGCGACTGCCTGACCGTGACCGGCAAGACCGTGGCCGAGAACCTCGAGTCGATCAACCCGCCGGACCCGGACGGGAAGATCCTGCGCGCGCTCAACAACCCGATCCACGCCACCGGCGGCCTCACCGTGCTGCAGGGATCTCTAGCTCCTGAGGGTGCCGTCGTGAAGTCCGCGGGCTTCGACGCCGATGTATTCGAAGGCACCGCTCGCGTCTTCAACCAGGAGAAGCCGGCGATGGATGCCGTGCTGAACGGCGAACTGAAGAAAGGCGACGTCGTCGTCATCCGCTACGAAGGACCCAAGGGCGGACCCGGAATGCGCGAGATGCTCGCGATCACCGGAGCCATCAAGGGCGCGGGTATCGGCAAGGACGTCCTGCTGCTCACCGACGGCCGCTTCTCCGGCGGTTCGACCGGTCTGTGCATCGGCCACATCGCCCCCGAGGCGGTCGACGGCGGCCCGATCGCGCTCGTCGAGGACGGTGACAAGATCACCGTCGACATCGCGGCCCGCTCGATCGAGCTCCACGTCGACGAGGAGGTGCTGGCCGAGCGTCGCAAGTCCTGGACGATCCCGGACAACCATCGCCTCACCGGCGTGCTCGGCAAGTACGCGAAGCTCGTGCAGTCGGCGTCGAAGGGCGCGGTCTGCTTCTGATCCAGCTCAAGGTCCATTGCTGACCCCGCACGCTTCCGCGTGACGCTCAGCGACACGGATCGGTACCACCATCGCCGAGGCGGTGCAGACGTCACGTCTGCACCGCCTCGGCGATTTTGTGGGGATCTTCGCTGATCACAGCATCAGCTGATCTGAAGCCGCGACACGGAACTACAGTTACCGAAAAGTTACTTCGGCGTGTCGCGCGGATTTCCGGGGGACACGCGGCCTTGTCGCAATGATTACTGCAAGAGACGTTTGTGCAACAGGTCACACAGGGATACAGTGCAGACACGTTCAGTCTTCTGTGATGAACCATTGACGGTTCACTCATATTGACTGATCAGAGGAAAATTCGCGCAAAGGAACCTTGATCGTTGATGATTCGCACCGCTTACCCGATTCGCCGTGAGATCTACTCTCAGCTGCCGGGTCCCATGCACCATTACTCGATGACCGGTGAGGCTCGGCTGATCCCTGTGTCGTAGTCGACGCCATGGGCAAATACGTTCTGCGGCGGTTCATCAACTACTTCATCCTCGCGTTCATAGCGACGGTCACCGCCTACATCACTTCCAGCTCTTTCATGGATCCGGCCTCCCGGTACCGCGGCCAGAATCCGCCGCTGTCAGAGGATTCGATCCGATCAATCCTCAATGGCCACGGCACGAATCCCGAAGTCCCGGTTCTCGAAAGAACCTGGAACTGGCTGACGAACATCTTCCTCCACGCTGACTTCGGCACAACGGTGCACAATTCTCCGGTGCTGCAGGAGATCCTCGTCCGCGCCGGTGTCAGCCTCAAGCTCCTGCTCATCGGTTCGATCATCGGAGCGATCCTCGGTGTCATCCTCGGCGTCTGGGGAGCCGTCAAGCAGTACAAGGCGTCTGACCAGGTCGTGACCTACTCGTCCTACCTCATCATCGCCACCCCGACATTCGTCATCGGTGTGATCCTCATGATCATCGCCACCGGTTTCAACAATGCCCTCGGCACGACGCTCATCCGCTTCTCGGGTGATTATTCGGCGAATATCGACCCCGGGTTCATCCCGTGGTTCACCGACCAGTTATCGCATATGCTGCTGCCGACTCTGGCGCTCGTGCTCATGGGCGCCGCGACGTACTCGCGCTACCAGCGTTCGGTCATGCTCGATGTGCTCGCCTCCGATTTCATCCGCACGGCTCGGTCCAAGGGCCGCACCCGCAAGACCGCGCTGGTCAAGCACGGCGTGCGCGTCGCACTCATCCCGATGTCGACCTACTTCGCCTATGCATTCGGCACGCTGGTTGCGGGTTCGGCGATGCTTGAAGTCGTCTTCTCCTGGAATGGCATGGGCCAGTTCACTATCAACTCGATCCTGGGGTCCGATATCAACGCGGCCGCAGGCTCCGTCCTCTTCGTCGCAGTGCTCACACTCTTGGCCTCGACCCTGTCCGAGGTTCTCTATGCCGCGCTCGACCCGAGAGTGAGGATCTGACATGGCAACAGATATCCCGATCTCCACAGAACCCGGCACCGAGGTGGTGTCGAAGCGTTCGAAGCCGACTTCTCGGGCGATGCTCATCTGGCGGCGCCTGCGCTCGACCCCGCGATTCTGGGTCGGCGGGATCCTGCTCGCGTTCTTCGTCCTCTTCGCACTGTTCGGCAACACCATCAACATATACTCGCCGACCGACCAGGACGTCTTCGCCCTCAACGAACCGCCGAGCGCCCAGCACTGGTTCGGCACGAACACGATCGGCCAGGACATCTACGCCCAGACCGTGGTCGGACTGCAGAAGTCGCTGCTCATCGGCATCATCGCAGGACCGTGTGCGAGCATTCTGGCCGCCATCATCGGATCGACGGCAGGTTACTTCGGTGGTCGAGTCGAAGCGATCATCGTCTGGTTCATCAACCTTCTGCTCGTGCTTCCGTCCTTCTTCATCCTTGTGCTCATGGCACCGCTGCTGAGGCAGCTGTCGTGGACGGCCATCGTCGTCTTCCTCGTGCTCTTCGGCTGGATGATCATGGCCCAGGTCGTGCGCAATCAGACCAAGGCGATCAAGGACCGCGACTTCGTGCGGGCGGCTCGCTATATGGGGGTCTCGACTCCGAAGATCCTCAGCCGTCACATCATCCCCAACGTGGCATCGATCCTCATCGTCGATGCGACCTTGGGTGTGGTGTCGGCAATTCTTGCCGAGACGTCTCTGAGCTATTTCAACCTGGGCATTCAGAAGCCCGACGTCTCGATCGGCACTCTGCTGGCCGACGGCTCCGGCGCGGCTGCAACACGCCCCTGGCTGTTCGTCTTCCCCGCGGGTGTGCTCGTGCTCATGCTCTTCGCGATCAGCCTGATGGCCGATGCCCTGCGGGATGCGATCGACCCGACCTCAGGAGTCAACCGTGACTGAAACCCTTGACATCGATCTCGACCCCGTCACCGCGGCCGAACCCATTCTCGAGGTCAGAGACCTGACAGTGACGTTCCCCAACCCCAAGGGCGATGTCCACGCCGTGCGTGGAGTCAACTATGAGGTCAAGCCCGGCGAATTCCTCGGCATCGTCGGCGAATCCGGCTCCGGCAAATCCGTGTCCTCGATGGCTGTGATGGGGCTGCTTCCCTCCACTGCCCAGATCGCCGGCTCCATCCGTTACCGCGGACAGTCTCTGCTCGATATGAACGACCACCAGATGTCGAAGCTGCGCGGCCGCGAAATCGCAATGGTCTTCCAGGATCCGCTGTCGGCCCTGACTCCCGTCTTTACGATCGGCGAACAGATCTCCGAGGGCCTGATCATCCATGATCCGAGTCTGTCGAAGGAGGCAGCGAACGACCGAGCGATCGAGTTGCTCAAGATCGTCGGCATTCCCGGGGCGGAACGGCGGGTGAAATCCTATCCGCACGAGTTCTCCGGAGGCATGCGGCAGCGAGCCATGATCGCTATTGCGATCGCCAACGACCCGGACCTCATCATCGCCGACGAGCCGACGACCGCATTGGATGTGACGATCCAGGCCCAGATCCTCGACGTGCTGCAGAAGGCTCGAGAGATCACCGGTGCAGCGATCGTGCTGATCACCCACGACCTCGGTGTGGTCGCCGGCAACGCAGACCGGATTGCCGTCATGTACGCGGGCCGTCTGGTCGAGACCGGGGGAGTGGAACAGGTCTTCCGCAGCCCGCAGATGCCCTACACGACAGGGCTGCTGCGGTCAGTGCCGAACCTGGCGACCGCAGGGACCCAACGACTCGTACCGCTCGAGGGCAAACCGCCGTCGCTGTCGAACCTGGCGCCGGGATGTCCATTCGCACCGCGCTGCCCGATCGCGGTCGACAAGTGCCGCGAGGTCGAACCCGAACTCGGCGAGCACGGAATCGCCGGGGTGCTGGCCGCCTGCCACCGTGCCGATGAGATCGCGCGGGGCGATCTGGAAGCCAAGGACATCTACCCTCGCCCCGACCCGGTGGCGACTCGGGTGAGGGACGATTCAGCACCGAACATCCTCGAGGTCACCGGTCTGCAGAAGCACTTCCCTCTGCTCAAGGGTGCCGTGTTCAAGAGGCAGATCGGCACGGTGAAAGCCGTCGACGAAATCGACCTCGAAATCAAGGCCGGTCAGACTCTCGGTCTGGTGGGCGAATCGGGCTGTGGGAAGTCGACGACGATCGGCGAAGTCCTGGAGATGGTCTCTCCGCAGAAGGGGCGACTGGTCATCAACGGCGTTGATGTCGCGGACCTGAACAAGCGCGAACGTCTGGCCATGCGCAAAGACGTCCAGGTCGTCTTTCAGGATCCGATGGCTGCTATCGACCCGCGCCTGCCGGTCGGCGAGGTGATCGCCGAACCGCTGACTGTGCACAAGGTGCCGGCCCAGGAACGCAACGACAAAGTTGCCGAGATGCTCGAACTCGTCGGCCTCGACGCCTCGATGGCCGAACGCTATCCGCACGAATTCTCCGGTGGTCAACGTCAGCGTATCGGCATTGCTCGGGCCTTGGTGACGAATCCGAAGCTGCTCGTCCTCGACGAACCCGTCTCCGCTCTCGACGTGTCCGTCCAAGCCGGAGTCATCAATCTGCTCGAAGATCTTCGAGACACCTTGGGGCTGTCCTATCTGTTCGTCGCTCACGACCTCGCAGTCGTCCGACAGATTTCGGACTATGTGGCTGTCATGTATCTCGGTCGGATCGTCGAGTACGGCGAATCCGATGCGCTCTATCGCCAGCCACGGCACCCCTATACACGTGCACTGATGTCGGCGATCCCGGTGCCCGACCCTGAAGTCGAACGGTCACGGGAACGGGTGCTGCTCACTGGTGATCTGCCGAGCCCGACCGATGAGATCTCGGGCTGCAACTTCCGCACCAGATGTCCGCTGTTCAACCTGCTGCCGGACGGCGACAGGCAAGTGTGCCTGACCGATGACCCTCGTCCGCGTCCGTTGGAAGGCGACCTCGTCGCCTGCCACCATGCGGAACGGATCACGGAGCTCGACATCGCAACCTGAAGCCCCGCCCACACACCACCTCGAGGAACACCACACTAGAAATGAGGAACTCATGAGAATGAGGAAGAAGGCGACAATGGTCGTCGCCGCGACCGCTGCGCTGGGCCTGGCACTGTCCGGCTGCCAGCAGGCGAACAAGGACTCCGGCGGAGTCGACAGCGACAAGGCGGACAAGGAGATCTCCGGTCTCCCCACCACCGACTATCAGAAAGCCGGATACGACGAGGTCAAGGACGGCGGAACGCTGACCTACCCGATCACCGAAGTCCCCGCGAGCCTCAACTACTACCACGCCGACGGCGCTCACGTGGACAACAACAACATCTACGGCACCTCTTTGGGCGGACCGGTCAAAATCAAGGACGACGGCACCTGGGAAGTCGACAAGAACTACGCTGAGAGCGTCGAGATCGCCAGTAAGGATCCCCTGGTCATCGACGTCAAGCTCAACAAGGACGCCGTATGGGAAGACGGATCCGCCATCGATGTGGACGACTACAAGGCCTTCTGGAAGACGCAGAACGGTTCAAACAAAAAGTACGAGGTCGCCTCGACCAAGGGCTTCGAAGACATCGAGAAGATCGAATCCGGCAAGGACAAGCACGAGGTCAAGGTCACCTTCAAGACCCCGAACATCGACTGGCCCAATTACATCGGCGCCTTCCTGCCGGATGAGATCTCGAAGTCGGTCGACAAGTTCAATAAGGGCTACACGAAGAAGGTCCTGCCTTCGAACGGACCGTACAAGGCTGACAAGCTCGACACGAAGTCCGGCGTCCTCACAATGGTCAAGAACGACAAATGGTGGGGACAGGAGCCCAAGCTCGACAAGGTGGTATTCAAGGTCGTCTCACAGGCCCAGCAGGCTCAGGCTTACGCCAACAAGGAGATCGACCTTGTCGACGTCGGCACCGATGGCGACTCATACAAGACTGCAGGCAAGCGCGAAGACGGTGAGATTTACAAGTCGCAGGGCATGGAATACACGCACCTGACGATGAATGCGAAGAAAGGCGCGCTCAAGGAGCAGGAAGTCCGTGACGCAATCGGTCACGCGATCAACCGCGAAGCCATCGCTCAAGCCGCCATCGGTCCAGTCGAGGCTCCGGTGACACTGGTCAACAACGTCACATTCATGCCCGGCCAGGAAGGCTACCAGGACAATACCGACGGCGGACTCGACTTCGACCAGGAGAAGGCGAAGAAGATCCTCGACGATGCCGGCTGGAAAGAAGGCGACGGAGGAGTCCGCGAGAAGGACGGCGAGCAGCTCAAGTTCAAGATCGTCGTTCCCGCCGACACCGCTTCGAATGCTCAGCGTGCCGAACAGGTGATGAAGGATCTCAACGAGATCGGCTTCAAGGTCGAGATCGAAACCGTTCCCGTGGCTGCGTACTTCGCCGATCACGTGCTCAACGGCAACTTTGAGATGGCGACGTTCACCTGGCAGGGCACAGCCTTCCCGATCTCCTCGGGTTCGAACCTGTTCTTCCCTGCAGACTCTGCCCAGAACCTTTCGAAGATCTCGAGCGATGCGATCGGCGAGAAGTTCAAGGCGGCAACGAAGACACTCGACCCGGCCGAGTCGAAGAAACTGGCGAATGAGGGCGACGCGGCAGTGCTCAAGCTCAAGCCGCTCATTCCCTTCTACCCGACACCCTACGTATGGGGCGTCAGGGATGACGTCATCAACCTCGGACCGCGTCAGCTCGAAACCCCTGACTGGACCCAGATCGGTTTCAAGAAGTGATGCATTGATCGATTGAAGTCAACCGAGACTGCCGGCCCCGTGGGATCACGTTCCCCACGGGGCCGGTTTTTCTGTGCTCAGATGAGTTCGATCGCTACCAGGAGCACGAGCACCAGAGTCACACCGATGACGCCGAAGCTCCACCGAGTTCTGACTTCCTCGGCACCAGCAGACGTGCCGGCTCGCATCTCCCTGCCGGGTGCATCATTCTGATCATGTTCCCACCGACGCAGCAGTTCGAACGCCGGGTGATTGTCCAGAGACTCCGGTCGAGTGCCACCGGTCAGTCCGGAATCGATCTTCCTTCTCGGCATTCCCGGAGCGTTCCACGGTCGAATGGTGCGCGTGGCCCCGTCCGGCGAGGATGCTTCGATCGTCACGACCGAACCTAAGCGGATATCCCGGATGCGGGTGAACGGCACCGATATCGTGCGCAGTATCTCTCGGACCTCGACCTCGTCGGTTCCGACGACGAGCGCCGGCCTCCACAGGACGGCGAATGCGACCCATCCGATGAGCAGAAGAGCGGGTCCGAAACGACCGACGGTATCCCATGCTCCGCGTAGAAGTGCGTCGCCGAGGAGGAAAGCGAGGAAAGCCCACACGATGACCGTGATGATGGGGCCGCTGCGTTGTCTCAGGATGATCGGTGCACTCACCCACCCAGCCTATCGGCTCTAGGATGTAGGTCACACGAGCACAGGAGGGGAAGCATGCGCATCGTCGTTCTCGATGACTATCAGCAGGTGGCAGGGGAGTTCGCGGACTGGAGCGGCCTCGATGCCGAGGTCGAGTTCATCTCGCGCCCCATCGTCGACGACGATGACCTGGTGAAGGTCCTCCACGGCGCCGAGGTGGTTGTGGCGATGCGTGAGAGAACCGCCTTCACCGCCGGTCGGCTGGAACGGCTGCCGGACCTGCGTCTGCTCGTGACCACGGGGAGGGTCAACGCCTCCATCGACGTGGAGGCGGCGCGATCGCAGGGGATCGTGGTCTGCGGAACCGAGTCGACCACCTCGGCGACACCGGAGCTGACCTGGGGACTCATCCTTTCGGTCCTGCGCAGCATCCCGGCCGAGGACGCCGCTGTCAGAGGCGGCGGCTGGCAGTCGACGGTCGGTGGAGACCTCGACGGGCACCGCCTCGGTGTGGTCGGTCTGGGACGGTTGGGAACGAAGGTCGCCCGGGTCGGTGCGGCGTTCGGCATGGACGTCGTGGCGTGGAGCCAGAACCTCGACGCGGAACGAGCCGACGGGCTGGGCGTGCGCGCGGTGAGCAAGGACGAACTGTTCTCCACCGCGGATGTGGTGACGATCCACTACAAACTGAGCGATCGCAGCAGGGGACTCGTCGGAGCAGCGGAGCTTGAGGCGATGAAGCCCGACGGCATTCTCGTCAACACCTCGCGCGCCGGACTCGTCGACACCGACGCACTCATCACCGTGCTGGAGGCCGGCGGAATCCGCGGCGCAGGACTCGACGTCCACGACGAAGAGCCGCTGCCGGTCGACCATCGGCTGCGCAGCACTCCGCGCACCGTGCTCACCCCGCACCTGGGCTATGTCACTGAAGACACCTATCGGATCTTCTTCACTCAGGCGGTCGACGACATCGCCGCCTGGATCGCAGGTGCGCCGATCCGCGTGATCGGCTGAGCCGGATCAGCCTGCCAACGACTATGGTGAGGCGAGAGGGACGCCATAACCACACGGTCCCTCCACCGCAGCACCGAGAACGAAAGCAGAGGCGCCATGGCCGATCAGCCCGAAGGTGAGAAGACAGTCCTCGAAGCCAGTCTGGAGGTCTTCCGTGCCCACGGGCTGACGACGATCTTCGGAAATCCGGGCTCGAACGAACTGCCGTTCCTCGCAGGTCTCGGGGATGACTTCCGGTTCATCCTCGGTCTGCATGAGCAGGTCGTCGTCGGTATGGCCGAAGGCTACTCCCGCGCCACGGGAGGGCCGGCTCTGGTCAACCTGCACGCCGCCTCGGGGTCGGGCAACGGCATGGGTGCCCTGACGAACGCCCACTACGGGCACGTGCCGCTCGTCGTGCTCGCCGGTCAGCAGGTGCGCCGCACCGTCGGGCAGGAGGCGATGCTCGCCAACGTCGACGCCGCGACGCTGCCCGCCCCGCTGGTGAAATACTCGCACGAGCCGCTGGCGGCCACCGACGTGCCGCGCACTCTGTCGCAGGCGGCATTCGAAGCAGTCACCCAACCGAGCGGACCCGTCTATGTGTCCGTCCCGCTCGACGACTGGGACGAGACAGCACTTCCCGACGATGAGCTGTTGACGCAACGCTCGGTGACGACAGCGGGGACCATGTCGGAGTCGCTGCGACGCGAACTCGCCGAGGTCCTCAACGGGGCACAGAACCCGGCCCTTGTCCTCGGACCACAGGTCGATGCCGCCGCCGTCGATGATCCGACGGTCTATGAGCATGCAGTGGCACTGGCCGAACGCCTCGGCGCCTCTGTATTCGTCGCGCCCTCACCGACGCGCTGCCCGTTCCCCACGACCCATCCGAACTTCGAAGGCGTCCTGGTTCCGGGAATCAAGTCGGTGCGTGACCGGCTGATCGGCCACGACGTCGTCCTCGTCATGGGAGCCGCCACCTTCCGGTACCACCGATGGGAACCGGCGAACTACCTGGAGCCGGGCACCGAGGTCATCCAGATCACCCAGGATGCGCGAGAGGCGACTCGGGCACCGTTCGGCCGCGCCGTCGTCGCGGATATCGCAACCGCGCTCGCCGACCTCGCAGAAGCAACCGCGGATCGCGGAAATCGCCGAGGCGACCGCGGGGCCCGAGCCGTGCCTGCACCTCCGCGCTCGGAGCAGGGAATGACCGGCCCCGAGGTGCTCGACGTCCTCAACGAGCACGTCGACGACAGCGTCGTCTACGTCAATGAGACGACCACCCTCGACCTCGAATACCTCGAGCGGATCGTCATCGACAGACCCGGAATGTACCACTTCCCGGCCTCGGGCGGACTGGGCTTCGGACTGCCGGTCGCCGTCGGGATGGCCATCGGCGACCCGGAGAAGACCGTCGTAGCCACCGTGGGTGACGGTTCCGCGAACTACGGACTCACAGCTCTGTACACGGCAGCTCAGTTGGGCACGAAGACGATCTTTGTCATCGTCAACAACTCCGGCTACGGCGCGCTCTCCGGTTTCGCCGAGCGGATGGGCGTCCCGGACACCCCGGGACTGACCTTGGGCACAATCGACTTCGTCTCCCTGGCACAGGGATACGGTGTCCCGGCCAGCCGGACCACGACTCGCGAAGAGTTCGACGCCGCCTACCGTGAGGCGCTGCAGGCAGACGGGCCGGTGCTCATCGACGCCGTCGTCCTCGGCGCCTGAGGACAACCGGTGGAGTGAACGCCTGCCGGCATGCAACGGCCGGAGAACGACGAAGCCACCGGAGAGTCGGAACTCTCCGGCGGCTTCGTCGTTGCTCAGCGGACCTGACTAGGGGAGGGCCGCTTCGGCGAGGTATCACCCCACCTGAACGGGGTCAGTTCACCTCAGCGGGATCAGCGGAGACGCGGCCGCCGTTTTCGAGCGCATCGATGGCTGCCACCTCGGCGTCGGTGAGCTCGAAGTCGAAGACTGAGAAGTTCTGCTCCATGCGGTCGCGGTTGTTCGACTTCGGGAAGACGACGTGACCCTTCTGCAGGTGCCAGCGGATGATGGCCTGGGCCCACGACTTCTCATGGGCGGCGGCGATCTCACCGATGACGGAGCCGGCGTAGTCGACCTTGCCCTGTCCCAGCGGTCCCCAGGCTTCGATCTTGATGTCATGCTCGGCCAGCAGCGGACGGGTCTCGACCTGCTGGAACTGCGGGTGGCATTCGATCTGGTCGACGGCGGGGATGATGCCGGTGTCGAGGATCTCGGGCAGGAAGCGGTGGTCGAAGTTCGAGACGCCGATCGAGGTAGTCAGGCCCTGGTCGCGGTAGGCGGGGAAGGCCTCCCAGGTCTCGACGGAGTTCTTGTTCTGCGGGGTCGGCCAGTGGATGAGGTAGAGGTCGACATGGTCGAGGCCGAGCTTCTCCAGGGATTCGCCGAGGGCGCGCTTGGATTCCTCCGCTCCGTGGCGGTCGTTCCATAGCTTGGTCGTCACGAAGAGTTCGTCACGGGCGATTCCGGACTTCGCGATGGCCCGGCCCACACCCTCCTCGTTGCCGTAGATGGCCGCAGTGTCGATATGACGGTAGCCGACCTCGAGGGCGTCGGTGACGATGCGTTCGGTCTCGTCGGGGTCGACCTTGAAGACGCCGAAGCCCAGCTGGGGAATCGTCTTGCCGTCGTTGAGAGTGAGTGTGGGAACCGTCATGGTGCCGCCTTTCGTCACGTATGCACTGGTCAGGACGGATCCGAAGCTGATCGGACCCGTCGGTTCGGCGCTCGGTGAGAGCACCGAACCGAGCCTATAACGTCACCGAGCCCAGCAGCATTCCATTCAGCTTCGACCCTCGTCTTGTGCGCGTTTCTTGCCCGTGGATTCCTCGGCTGCGATCTGAGCCTCATCGAAGACCGAGGGAGCACCGTTGCCGGTGTCGGTCTCGTCCTCGCGGCCCGGGGTGTGCAGGTTGAACTTGATGATCGCCCACCGGAAGAGGAAGTAGTAGATGATGGCGTAGGCCAGACCGATGACCAGCAGGAGCAGGACGGGCCCGATTCCTCCGGACAGTTCGGACGCTCGTCCGAGATTGAGCAGATAGTCCAGTGCGCCGGCCGAGAAGCCGAAGCCGGATTTGATGCCCAGCGCATTCACCAACGCCAGCGATGTGCCGGTGAGCACGGCGTGGACCGCGTAGAGCGGGAAGGCGACATAGGCGAAGGCGTATTCGAGCGGCTCGGTGATTCCGGTGATGAAGGCGGTCAGTGCCACCGAGAGCATGATGCCGCCGACGACCTTGCGACGCTTCGGATGAGCGGTGCGGTAGATCGCCAGGGCCGCGGCCGGCAGAGCGAACATCATGATCGGGAAGAAGCCGGTCATGAACGATCCCGTCCAGTCGGCTGTGCCGTCCACGCCGGAGAAGAAGCAGGTGATGTCGCCGTGCCCGGTGTCTCCCGCGGCGGTCGTGCACGAACCCAGTTGGAACCACGGCAGGTTGTTCAGCAGGTGGTGCAGCCCGAAGGGGATGAGGAGTCGGTTGATCGTGCCGAAGACGAATCCGGTGCCCGGATTGGCTCCGTGCTCCATGAGGAAGCCACCCACGCCTTTGTTGATGAGGGCGTCGAAGACAGGGTAGATGAGCGCCATGATCACGGCGATGACCATCGACGCGACCGCAGTGACGATCGGAACGAAACGACGACCGCCGAAGAAACCGAGGTAGGTCGGCAGTTTGATCCGGTGATAGCGCTGATAGAGCAGGGCGGTGATGATGCCGACGACGATTCCGCCGAGCACTCCGAAGTTGATGACGTTCTCACCCTCGCCGTTGTCCGAGCCGAAGCTCGGAGACATGGCCGTGAAGACTCCGGTGAGGACCATATACCCGACGACCGCGGCCAGCGCGGTGGAGCCGTCGGCCTTCTTCGCGAATCCGATGGCCACACCGACGGCGAAGATCAACGGCAGGTTGTCGAACAGAGCAGAACCGGCGGCCGCGAAGACCGTCGCCACCGGCAGCAGCCAGTCCGCGAACTTACCGAGCCCATCGGCGCCGAGCATGTCCGGCTGACCGAATCGCATCAGCAGGGCTGCGGCGGGCAGGACGGCGATCGGGAGCATGAGAGAACGGCCGACGCGTTGCAGCTGGGCGAATCCCGGTATCGCCTTCTTACGTTTCTTCGGTGCTTCAGCGGATGGGATGGCCATCGGAATCCTCCTCGGAAGTGGGGCAGCCGGCCACGAGTCGCCGTAGACTTGTGACGCAGATCGCAGAACGTGAAATCGACGCCGGCGCATCAGCGCCGGAGATGAAGGTGACAGACATGGACAAAGCAGCGCAGATCCTCGCCGGACTGGGCGGTGCCGACAACATCGACGACATCGAAGCGTGCATCACCCGACTGCGGGTCGAGGTCGACGACGACTCACTTGTCAATGAGCAGGCGCTCACCGCTGCCGGTGCTTTCGGTGTTGTGGTCCAGGGAAGCGCAGTCCAGGTCGTCGTCGGTCCGGAGGCCGACAACCTCGTCGATGACATCGAAGACCTCATGGGCTGAGTCACGTCTTCGTCTCCTCTGCTCGCCGGTGAGCATCTGCTGGTCGACAGTGAGCCTTGTCTGTAGTCTGAGGTCAGTCTAAGCGAAATACTTCTGATTTTGGAGAAAGGCGGCCTGCTGACTATGGCAGTCACAATCGCTGCACCAATCACCGGAACTGTGATACCCCTGACGGAGGTTCCAGACCCCGTCTTCGCAAAGGCACTTGTCGGTCCCGGCGTCGCCATCGACCCCGGCGAGGCCGCGACGCTGACGGTCACGGCTCCCGTCTCGGGAAAGCTGACGAGCCTCAAACCTCATGCGTTCGTCATCTCCCACCGGCCCGATCAGGGGGTGCTCGTCCACCTGGGCATCGACACGGTCCATCTCAAGGGTGCAGGGTTCACGCTCCGTGCTGAGGCAGGCCAGCAGGTTGAGGCCGGTGATGAGCTCATCGTCTGGGACTTAGGTACAGCAAGAGAGGCGGAGAAGTCCGTGGTCGTGCCAGTCGTCGTCCTCGAGGCCAATGCCGGGGACCTGACACTCGCCGAGGCGGGACCGATCGACGCGGGCGACGCCCTGATCCGAATCGGCTGAGGCGTCCGCTTGAGCTGAGGCGCTGTATGCCTGGCGGAGTGTCCTCCGCTAAGTTGATGAGCATGCTGGTATGTGGAACTCGCCTTCGCCTTCGAATCGCGGCCGTCATCGTCGCTGTTATCGGGGCCGTGGGACTGACCGGGTGTATGGGTCCAGATCTCAGCGGCCGTGCAGACGATATCGGCGCGGTCCTGTCCGCGAAGCCGGGAGTTGAGGACGTCGAGACCCAGTACCAGAACGGCTTCGACTCGGGTCGAAGCATCAACTACATCATCAAGATGGTCCCCGGTGCATCAACCGCCCAATCTGTCGATGTGGCCGCCGCACTCGACCAGGAGACGGGCGACGAGTTCGATCGCTACGATCAGGAACTCAGGTTGCTCTTGTCAGGTCGAGCGGTCGAGATCAGTGACGCTTCAAACAGCGACATCATGGCGGACAGGGCATCGCACCTTCTCGCGCTCGCATCAGAAATGTCTGTCAACCGACTGGAATGGCGTCAGGCCTCGGAGCAGACGACCTTCGAAGATGTCCTGGAGCTGACGGATCCGCAGGACGACATCTTCGGGACGATCAACGCAGTGAGGGCAGAGCTCGGTACCGAACAGTTCGACCTGAGGGTCAGAGGCTCTGCCCAGACTGAATGGGCAGTGGCTTTCCCCTACGCGGAGCAGGCGCAGGCTCGCCTGGAGACCGCAATCGAACCGATTCTCCCCACGACAGTGCAGGTCGTGATCGACGACAACCAGGTGTCAGGGCTCTTTGTCGTCGTCCCTGACGGACCGGACGTGGTCAGCCGGCTGCGAGGCATCATCGAACGCGTCGATTCCCCGGACGCTCAACCCTGGTACTTCGATTGGGCACTGGGCTCAGATCCGACCGGCGCCGTTGACTATTCGACCAAAGGCTTGGTCAACGTAGGCGGATGCGAGTATGACGAGGACCCGGACCGCCAGATCACATCCGCAACCCAGACGCTCCAGGATCAGCTGCGAACTCTCTACGACACCTGTCGCTGAGTCGGAGTGACATGCCGATTGTCGGGGCTGATCGATGCGGGCTGAGGCGCCTCACTCGGCGAAGAGAGTGTGAACCTCGCCTGTGTGTTCGCGTCCGCCCAGCGCGGTCAGCTCGAGGACCACTGCCGATCCGACGACCTCGGCGCCGAGATCGCGCACAAGTGCCTGGGCGGCTGTGAGCGTCCCTCCGGTGGCGAGGATGTCATCGATGAGGAGGACGCGCTCGCCCTCCTTCAGGACATCGGGGCCTTCGATGGTGGCAGTGCCGTATTCGAGTGTGTAGGACACGGCGGCAGCCGGTCGGGGGAGCTTCCCGGCCTTGCGGATCGGCAGGATTCCGGCCCCCGTCATCGTCGAGATGGCACCTGCGAAGAGGAAACCGCGGGCTTCGAGCCCGCCGACGATATCGAACTGTCCGGCGAAAGGCTCGATGAGCGCCTCGGTGACGGCCCGCATCGCCGGACCATCGGCCAGCAGCGGGGAGATGTCGCGGAACATCACTCCCGGCTCTGGATAGTCGGGAATCGAGGTGATGAGGCTCTGGGCGCGGGCGAGATCAGATTGAGTCACGGGACAACGATACTCGGTGACGGCATTGTGCCCTCAGTACGGATCGGCACAATAGAAGGTACCGGAGGCTATCGCGGATCGGAGGAGCCATGACGTCGGATGCGACGAATGATCGAATCGCCGAGGCGTTCGCCCAGGTTCCGCGAGAACCGTTCCTGCCGATCGCGGAGCGGCAAAACGCCTCCGACAATGTGCCCCTGCCGATCGGGCACGGACAGACGAATTCGCAGCCGAGCACCGTCGCGGACATGCTTCGGCTCCTCGACCCGCGGCCGGGTGACGTCGTCCTCGACCTCGGATCAGGATCCGGGTGGACCTCGATGCTGCTCGCTGTCCTCGTCGGCCCGACCGGGCGAGTGCTCGGGGTCGAACGGCATCCCGAGCTTGTCGAATCCTCGCAGGCGGCACTGGAATCCGTGGCCGCTGAGTTCGCAGACGGGGAGACCCTCGCCGAGGCGGCCATCCACGAAGCCGTTCCAGGTGCCCTCGGTCTCCCGGCTGAGGCCCCGTTCGACCGGATCCTCGCCTCCGCCGGTGCCGACTCACTGCCCGACGAGCTCGTCGATCAGCTGGCCGTCGGTGCCACGATGGTCATTCCCGTCGCGGGGGAGATGCTCCGAGTCGTTCGTGGCGGCACTGGCGCCGACGAACTGACGATCACTCGGCACGGCTGGTACCGGTTCGTGCCGCTCGTCAGCGAGTGACCTCACACGAGGGAGTCGCGCCAGGCCTGGTGCAGCTGCGCGAACTTGCCGGTGCCGGAGGTGAGTTCGTCCGGTGTCCCGTCCTCGATGATCTGACCGGACTCCATGACGAGCACCCGGTCGGCGATCTCGACGGTGGACAGACGGTGGGCGATGATGATCGCAGTCCTGCCCTCGAGCACCGTGGCCAGGGCGTTCTGCACCAGCCGCTCGGACGGGATGTCGAGGTGCGCTGTCGCCTCGTCGAGGACGACGACATCCGGATCGGCGAGGAACACTCGGGCGAATGACACGAGCTGACGCTGACCCGAACTCAACCGGCCGCCGCGCTTCTTCACATCCGTGGCATACCCCTCGGGCAGCCGGCGAATAAACGCATCCAAGCCGACGGCGGTCGCTGCCGCAACGACGTCATCATCGCTGGCATTCGGGTTGCCGATGCGGATGTTGTCCGCGATCGTGCCGGCGAAGAGGAACGACTCCTGAGTGACCATGACGACCGACGACCGCAGCTGCGCATCATCGAGGTCACGCAGATCCACCTCGTCGAGAGTGATCCGACCTTCGCTAGGGTCATAGAAGCGCGTGACGAGCTTGACCAGCGTCGACTTGCCCGCACCGGTGGCACCGACGAGCGCGACGATCTGTCCCGCCGGGATGTGGAGATCGAAGCGGGGGAGGACATCGGGACCATCGGCGTACGCGAAGCGGACCTCCTCGAGGTCGAGGGCACGACCGCTGGCCGCGGCGTCACCGCTCGCGTGCGCGGGCAGCGCGTGCGGCTGGGTCGGTTCGACCACCTCGGGGTCGGTGTCGAGGACCGCCGCGATCTTCTCCAACGCCGCCGAGGCGGACTGATAGAGATTGAACGCCTGCACGAGTTCGTCGAGCGGACCGTAGAAGCGGCGCAGATAGAGGATGAACGCGGCGAGCACCCCGATCTCCGTCCATCCCTCGATGACGAGCCACGCACCGACGACGATGATGACCGTCTGCGTGATGTTGCCGACTAGTCGTGTCCATCCGGCGAACCACGCCACCCCGCGCAGGGCGTCGGTGTTCGCATCCCGGTAGCGCGCATCCTGATCGCTCAGGGTCCCGCGACGTTCGGGCTGACGGCGATACGCCTGTACGGCGCGGATGCCGCCCATCGTCTCGACGAAGTGGACTATGACCTTCGCGATCGACGTCCGCGTGCGCCGGTAGGCACTGCGCTGAGTCGAATGTGCGGCCTTCGTGATGAAGAACAGCGGCACGAATCCGGCGAAGACGACGATCGCCAGCGGAATATCGAGGACGACCAGGGTGACGGCGATGAAGAGCATCTGCAGCACGGCCAGGGCCGTCTCGAAGAGCGAATACGACAGGAACTGCTGCACCGACTCCATGTCCGAGGTCTGCCGCGACACGAGCCGACCCGAGGTCGACTTCTCGTGATAGCCCAGGTCAAGGCGCTGCACGTGCGTGAAGACGCGCTCGCGCAAGGTGAAGAGGATCCTCTGCGCGGTGATCCCGACCAGCCTGGTCGAGGTGAAAGCGAGAATCGCCGAGGCGACCGCCGAGATCACGAAGAGCGTGACCGCCCGAATCAGCGGACCCATATCGCCGTCGATCGCCGCCGGAACGCCGTTGTCGAGGGCATCGGCGATGAAGACCGGCCCGATGACCATGAAGACGGCCGTGAGTACGACGATGACGGCGAGGAAGACGGCCATCGCCAGATGTGGCCTGACCAGCGACAGCAGCAGGGCGCGTGCCTTCTTCGCAATGTCCGGCGGCAGCTGCTCGATTTCATCGTCGCTGTCGAGGCGGGGCATGCTCATGAGCGTCCTCCTTCCTGTGACTGAGTCGAAGTGGTGGTCTGCGCACTCGATTGCGTGCCCGGGTGTGCGTGGGCTTCGGCTTTTGCGCTCGCCCCCATGAGCTCGCGGTAGAGCTTCGAGGACTCGAGCAGTTCTTCATGTGTGCCCAGCGCCGAGATCCTGCCCTCATCGAGCACGGCCACCACATCGGCCAGCGCCGCGGTCGAAGGGCGGTGGGCGATGATGAGAGTCGTCGAATCCGGCAGGATCTCCCGCAGAGCCCGCTGCACCCGATCCTCGGTGTCGACGTCGACGGCCGAGAGCGGATCGTCGAGGACGAGGACACGTGGCCGACCGATGACCGCTCGGGCCAGGGCGAGGCGCTGACGCTGACCGCCGGACAGAGACAGTCCCTGTTCACCGACCTGTGTGTCCAAGCCATCGGGCAGTCGGGAGACGAAGTCCTTCGCCGCCGCGATCTCGAGGGCCTCCCAGATCTCATCCTCGCTCGCACCGGGGGCACCCATCTCGACGTTCTCTGCGACCGAGGTCGAGAACAGGATCGGATCCTCGAAGGATACGGAGACGAGGTGACGCAGCTCGTTGACCGGCATGTCCCGGATATCGACGTCGTCGATGCTCACCCTGCCCGCAGTGACGTCTTGCAGGCGGGGGACGAGAGACGCCAGCGTCGTCTTGCCCGAGCCTGTCGCCCCGACGAGAGCCAGTGTCTGTCCGGGCTCGATCGTGAGGTCGAGACCCTGCAGGGTCAGCCGCTCGGTATCGGCGAAATGGAAATCGACATCGTCGAAGCGCAGCTTCCCGCTGTATCGCCCGACCTCGGGAGCATCGTCGACACCGCCGTCGGCATCGGTGATGTCGTGCCGGATGTCGATGACCTCCCAGTACCGGCCGGCGGCGGTGAGCGCCATGAGCGCATCGGCGAGCAGGAAGCCGAGCATTTCGATGGGCATGCGCAGCACCATCGAGATCGTCACTGCCGCCACGACCGTGCCGATCGTCGTCCAGCCTTCGATGACACCCCAGGTGCCGACGGCGACGATCGCCGCCTGGGCAAGGGTCGGCAGCAGCAGGAGCACGCTCCACAGCCACGAGTCAAGCTTCGCTTTGCGGATCTCCAAGGACTTCAGTCGGGCCGAGATTTCGGAGAAGCGCTCGGCGGCCCAGGGGGAGCGACCGAAGGACTTGAGGATGCGGATGCCCTGAATGGACTCCTCGACGTCAGTGGTCACCTCGCCCATGGTGTCCTGCGAGCGGCGGGAGGTGTCCCGATAGTGCTTCTCGAAGACGGCGACCGCAATGATCGCCGGCACCGCCATGATGATCATGATCAGACCGAACACGGGCTGCATGATCACGAGCATCACCGTGCCGACGGCGAGAACGATCGGGGTGGAGACGAGAAACGGCAGCCCGAACGCGAAGAAGCGACGCAGCTGGGACAGATCATTCACCGCGCGCGAGAGCAGCTGGCCGGACTCCCAGGAATCATGGATCGCCACCGAGGTGTACTGGAGGCGATCGAACAGACGCGAACGCCAAGTCACCTCCCAGGTCGAGACGACGGGAGCGACGATCATCCGCCTGGCCCACATTCCGACCGCCTCGGCGAGGCCGATGATCAGCACCCCGAAGACCGGCAGCCACAAAGCGCTGAGGTCCTTGTGCGCGATCGGTCCGTCGATGATGTAGCCGGTGATCACGGGGATGATCAATTGGATGCCGGTGGCCAGGAGTGTGAGGACGAGTACGAGGACGTACACGCCGATGCGGGAGCGGAGATCAGGCCAGAAACGGAGGAGGGGGCGCACGAATATCCAGCCTAGTCGCAGACTGTGACCTATTCCACGAATCCGGCAAACTGACTTCCCGTTTCTCTGTCCGCTGAATATCACTGACAGGACGAGGACGGCGGGGGAATGGGAACGGAGCGCCGCCTCGGCGAATCTCGAATGACAACCATCAGTTGTCTCGAATACTGGGACGAACGATTGCAAGGTTTGACACCCTCAAGTGCTGAGGGGAACTATTGAGGCATGACTCACCTTCTTGTCGTCGTTATTAACCAGCGCGCGGATCTTCCGTAGCCTGTCGAGACGACACGTTCCGCGCGCCCCTACCGAATCCGGAGGGGCGTTTTTCATGTGGAGATGAGAAGGAAACCTAGGAAGGATAGGAATCGATGGCAGCCAAGCCCTCGACCGCAAAGGACACGGGCACTCAACCCGCGTCCGCACCGGTCACAGCCACACCGTCCAGTATTCGCCGCAACACCGGCCCCGAGGTCCTCACCGGCGCGCAGGCGATCGTCCGCAGCCTCGAGAAGCTCGAGGTCGACACGGTATTCGGGCTTCCCGGCGGCACCATCCTTCCTACCTATGACCCGCTGTTCGAGACCGACAAGATCCGCCATATCCTCGTCCGCCACGAGCAGGGCGCAGGCCATGCGGCCGAAGGCTATGCGGCTGCATCGGGCAAGCTCGGCGTGTGCATCGCGACTTCGGGTCCGGGTGCGACGAACCTGATCACGGCCCTGGCCGACGCGAACATGGACTCCGTGCCGATGCTCGCGATCACCGGTCAGCAGGCCTCGTCGCTGCTCGGCACCGACGCGTTCCAGGAGGCCGATATCGTCGGCATGACGATGCCGGTGACCAAGCACAGCTTCCTCGTCACCCGCGCCGAGGATATCCCCGGAGTCCTCGTCAACGCCCACCACATCGCGACCACCGGCCGCCCCGGCCCCGTGCTCGTCGACATCACCAAGGACGCCCAGACCGGAACGGCCCCGTTCGTCTGGCCGGAAGAGCCGGCTCTGCCCGGCTACCGCCCGATCCTCAAGCCGCACGCCAAGCAGATCCGCGAGGCCGCGCGCATGATGTCGGAGGCTCAGCGTCCTGTGTTCTACATCGGCGGCGGAGTCATCCGCTCGGAGGCCGAGAAGGAGCTGCTGCGTCTGGCTGAAGCCACGAACATTCCCGTGGTCACCACACTCATGGCCCGCGGTGCCTTCCCTGACTCGCACCAGCTGCACCTGGGCATGCCCGGAATGCACGGCAGCGTGCCCGCGGTCACCGCTTTCCAGAAGGCCGACCTGCTCATCGCCATCGGTGCCCGCTTCGATGACCGCGTGACCGGCAAGCTGGATTCCTTCGCCCCGAACGCGCAGGTCATCCACGCCGATATCGACCCGGCCGAGATCGGCAAGAACCGTGAGGTCGACGTCGCCATCGTCGGCGATGCCCGCGAGGTGCTCGCCGAGATGCTCGCTGAGATGCGCAGCAAGTTCCCCAAGGCCCTGGAGCGTCAGCGCGAGCCGTGGTGGCGCTTCCTCAACCGCCTCAAGGAGACCTACCCACTCGGCTATGAGACGCACGGCGAACTGTGCGATCCGCAGTACGTCATCTCCCGGATCTCGGCTCTCACCGGCCCCGAGGCGGTCTACGCCGCAGGCGTGGGACAGCACCAGATGTGGGCGGCTCAGTTCATCGACTTCGAGCGCCCCAAGTCGTGGCTGAACTCCGGCGGACTCGGGACCATGGGCTACTCCGTGCCCGCGGCCATGGGTGCGAAGGTCGGTCAGCCCGACCGTGTGGTGTGGGCGATCGACGGTGACGGCTGCTTCCAGATGACGAATCAGGAACTGGCTACCTGTGCGCTCAACAACATCCCGATCAAGGTCGCGATCATCAACAACTCGTCCCTGGGCATGGTCCGCCAGTGGCAGACCCTGTTCTACGACGGCCGCTACTCGAACACAGACCTCAACACCGGTCACGAGACGATCCGCATCCCCGACTTCACCAAGCTCGCCGAAGCCTACGGCTGCGAAGCGCTGCGCGTGGACCGCAACGAGGATGTCGACGCCGCGATCGAGAAGGCGCTGTCGATCAATGATCGACCGGTCGTCCTCGACTTCACGGTCCCACCGGACGCGATGGTGTGGCCGATGGTCGCTGCAGGCGTGTCGAACGATGAGATCGAATACGCCCGCGGCATCCGCCCCGAATTCGACGGGGAGGGCGAAGAGGAAGCCGAGTCCGCCATCGCCGAGGCGGGAACGAACGAAGACGGCACGGTGCGTTCCGTGGCTCAGATCGAAGGAGGCCTGGAATGACAAACAGCCGGCACACACTCTCAGTCCTGGTCGAGAACAAGCCCGGTGTGCTCACCCGGTTCACCGGACTCATCGCCCGCCGCGGATTCAACATCCACAGCCTCGCCGTCGGCGTGACCGAGCACGATGAGCTCTCGCGGATCACTGTGGTCGTCGACGTCAACGATGTTCCGCTGGAGCAGGTGACGAAGCAGCTGAACAAGCTCGTCAACGTCATCAAGATCGTCGAGCTCGAACCCGAGACCTCGGTGCGTCGTGCGCACATCATCTACAAGGTCAAGGCGAACGCGGCGACACGGCCGCAGGTCGCCTCGGCGGTGGAGATGTTCCGGGCGAAGATCGTCGACGTCGGACCCGAGTCCGTGAGCATCGAGGCCACCGGCGAGCTCGGCAAGGTCGAAGCGCTGCGCGAGGTCCTCGAACCCTTCGGCATCAAGGAGATCGTGCAGTCGGGAACCGTGGCCATCGGCCGCGGTGCGAAGTCGATCACCGACCGCGCTCTCCGAGGCTGATTTCGCGTTCCAACTTGTGGAACCCCTGTCATCTCAATACGTGAACAGCAGTACCGAACTGTGAAACAATGGGGACATCACCCCGTAAGCATAAGGAGCTAGAACTATGGCAGCAGAACGCTATTACGACGACAATGCAGACCTGTCGATCATCCAGGGCAAGAAGGTCGCCGTCATCGGCTACGGCAGCCAGGGCCACGCCCACTCGCTGAGCCTGCGCGACTCCGGCGCCGAAGTCCGCATCGGTCTCAAGGAAGGCTCGTCCAGCCGCGACAAGGCCGCAGCCGAAGGCCTCGAGGTCGGCACCCCCGCCGAGGTGGCCGCATGGGCCGATGTCATCACCATCGCCGCACCCGACCAGGTTCAGGCCGAGATCTTCAATAACGAGATCAAGGACCAGCTGGCTCCCGGCAAGACCCTCGTGTTCATCCACGGCTTCAACATCCGCTACGACTACATCAAGGCTCCCGAGGGCGTCGACGTCATCATGGTCGCCCCGAAGGGACCCGGCCACGTGGTCCGTCGTGAGTTCGTCGATGGACGCGGCGTGCCCGTGCTCGTCGCTGTCGAGGTCGACGCCTCCGGCAAGGCCTGGGACACCGTCCTCTCCTACGCCAAGGGCATCGGCGGCCTGCGCGCCGGCGGCATCAAGACCACCTTCACCGAGGAGACCGAGACCGACCTGTTCGGTGAGCAGACCGTGCTCTGCGGCGGCGTCTCGCACCTCGTCCAGTACGGCTTCGAGACCCTGACCGAGGCCGGCTACCAGCCCGAGATCGCCTACTTCGAGGTCCTCCACGAGCTCAAGCTCATCGTCGACCTCATGGTCGAAGGCGGCATCGCCAAGCAGCGTTGGTCCTGCTCCGACACCGCTGAGTACGGCGACTACGTCTCCGGCCCGCGGGTCATCACCCCCGAGGTGAAGGAGAACATGAAGGGCGTCCTCGACGACATCCAGAACGGCAAGTTCGCCGAGCGCTTCATGAACGACCAGAAGAACGGCGCACCGGAGTTCAAGGAGCTGCGCGCCAAGGAAGAGCAGCACCCGATCGAGTCCACCGGCCGCGAGCTGCGCAAGATGTTCGCATGGCTGAAGGACTCGGACGACGACTACACCGAGGGCACTGCCGCTCGCTGAGTCTGATCGCTCGAATCTGATCAAGACTCGAATCTGATCAAGAGGAGCCCCGGACACCACTCGGTGTCCGGGGCTCCTTCTCATTCACCTCGGCGATCCTGGTGGGCCGGACATCGATCGACCATCGATCGGGAGAATCTCCCGACGGCGGCACCGATCTGGACTACTGTGGATGTGTGACGAATTACAGATTCGAAGACTTCGAGCCCACCATCGATGAAGCCACCGGCGAGCCGGATGAGCGCACCAAGGCGTACTTCGCCTCGACGAGCGTCGGCTTCCACGACCCGCGCTCCACGGATAAGGCCCTGGTCAACAGGGTGCAGCGGGCGATCGCCGATGGGCGCAAGCTCACCGCCGTCTACGCCGACCAGGAGTTCGAGCACGGATTGGATTCGTCCATCCCCGTCGCGACCTTCGCGTGGTTCGAAAAGCTCGTCAACGTCGGCGGCGGGCGGTTGGTGCCCGGCCACCTCATCACGTGGATCACGGTGCGCCCGACTCATCGCCGGCGTGGACTGCTGCGATCGCTGATGACCACGGACCTCGCCGAGGCGAAGGCGGCCGGCTACCCGTTTGCTGCACTGACCGCGACAGAAGGCGGAATCTATTCGCGCTTCGGCTTCGGAGTGGCCACATGGTCGCATTCGATCGAAGTCGACACCTCGCCCGGGTTCAAGATGGTCCGCGAGCCCGACCGCCGTGTCGAAATGTGCCTGCCCAGCGAGCTGCGCGAACTGGCCCCGAAGATCTACGACCGATTCATGCGCACCTCGCCCGGAGCGATGGAGCGCCAGCAGACCTATATCGAACGCGCCACCGGTGCCCTCAACGTCGAAACCGGCGAAGAGGACCGTGGCGTCCGCGCGGCCCTGCACTTCGACGAGCAGGGCGAGCCCGACGGGTATGTGTCCTATAAGTTCGCAGGCTGGTCGAAGACCCCGCCGACCGTCGACATCATCGACTTCGTGGCCGTCACCGATGCCGCCTACGCCTCCCTGTGGTCGTTCCTCGCCGCCATCGACCTGTCGACCCGCGTGACCTTCGGCGAGTCCGCCGAATACTCGCCGCTGCCGTGGCTGCTCACCGATTCGCGTCGCGTGAAGACCGTCGCGAGCGAGGACAATATCTGGATCCGCATCCTCGACGTCAAGGCCGCGCTCGAAGCCAGGCCCTGGTATGTCCCCGGGACGCTGACGATCGACATCGACGATTCCCTCGACCTCGCCGGCGGGCGGTTCACGATCACCTCGGACGGCACAAGCGCCGAGGTGACCCCCGCCTCCGATTCGACGCCCGCAGATCTGGGGCTCGGCATCGCAGAGCTCGGGTCGCTGTACCTCGGCGGTGCCGACCCCGTCATCCTCGCTCGGGCCGGACGCATCGACGAGCAGACACCGGGATCAGCGGTTCTCGCCAGTGCAATGTTCAGCCTCGGCCGGGCACCGTATTCGCCGAACGGTTTCTGATCCGGCTGGCAGTTCTGTTGAGCGATTGTTCCCAGAATCTGAGACCTTGTGAAGGAATCCTGAAAGTCTCATAAGGTGGACGCGTCCCGGACGCAACAGGAGGAAATCAGTGCCCAAGCCCGTCGTGCTCATCGCCGAAGAACTGTCACCGGCCACCATCGATGCTCTCGGAGGAGACTTCGAGATCCGTCACACCGAGGGCGCTGACCGATCCCAGCTCCTGCCCGCCATCGCTGACGCCGATGCGATCCTCGTCCGGTCGGCCACCCAGGTCGACGCCGAGGCCATCAACGCTGCGAAGAACCTCAAGGTCATCGCCCGCGCCGGAGTCGGACTCGACAATGTCGATGTCCCAGCAGCCACCTCGGCGGGTGTGATGGTCGTCAACGCACCCACGTCGAACATCATCTCCGCAGCCGAGCTGACGATGGCCCACATCCTCGGTTCGGCCCGCTACTTCGGTGCCGGCAACACCTCGCTGAAAGCGGGGGAGTGGAACCGGAAGAAGTACACCGGCGTCGAACTCTACGAGAAGACTCTGGGCATCGTCGGCCTCGGCCGCATCGGCGGACTCGTCGCCGAGCGCGCAAAAGCCTTCGGCATGCGCCTCGTCGGCTACGACCCCTACATCACTCAGGCCCGTGCGGCTCAGATGGGCGTCGAGGTCCTCGACCTGCCCGGTCTGCTCGCCGTGTCCGACTTCGTCACCGTGCACATGCCCAAGACCCCCGAGACGATCGGCATGATCAGCACCGAGGAGCTCAAGGCTGCCAAGCCCGGAGCCCGCTTCATCAACGTCGCCCGCGGCGGCATCATCGACGAGGCGGCCCTGGCCGAGGCCGTGGCCAGCGGTGAGGTCGGCGGAGCCGGAATCGACGTCTGGAACGTCGAACCGCCGGAGCACTCGGCGCTCATGGACCTCGACGCCGTCAACGTCACCCCGCACCTGGGCGCCTCGACCCATGAGGCCCAGGAGAAGGCCGGTGTGGCCGTGGCGAAGTCCGTTCGCAAGGCCCTGGCCGGCGAACTCGTCCCCGATGCGGTCAACGTCGCGGGCGGCGCCATCCACGAGGATGTGCGTCCGGGCATTCCCCTGGCCGAACGTCTGGGCCGGGTCGTCAACGCTCTGGCCGATTCCTCGGTCACGCACTTCAAGGTCGAGGTCAACGGCGAGATCGCCGACAAGGACGTCTCCGTCCTCAAGCTCTCCGCACTCAAGGGCCTGTTCAAGGACGTCGTGTCCGACCAGGTCTCCTATGTCAACGCTCCGCTGCTGGCGGAGGAGCGCGGAATCGGCGTCGAGCTCGTCACCGATCCGTACTGCGAATCGTTCCGCAACATCACTCGACTGACCGCGACGACGAGCTCCGGGCAGCGCATCTCCGTCTCCGGCACCGTGACCGGACCGAAGCTCGTGCAGAAGCTCACCGAGGTCGACGGCTACTCGCTCGAGATCGAGCTGACCGATAACCTGCTGATCTTCCGCTACGAGGATCGTCCGGGAATCATCGGTCAGCTGGGCCTGGCGCTCGGCGCCAACAACGTCAACATCGCCGGAATGCAGGTTTCGCCCGCATCGACGAGCAACGAGGCCCTGTCCGTCCTGGCCGTGGACTCGGTCGTCTCCGACGAGGTCGTCAAGGCCGTGGCCGGAGCCGTGAACGCATCGGCCTTCACCGGCGTTTCGCTGCAGGAAGACTGACCCATTTCAATCAGCTGAGCTGAGGGACGGTCAGAGGACCCGTTCAGCCCGCAAGCCACAGAGCTAGGCGGGGTGAGCGGGTCCTCTGCGCTGTCAGGGTCCAGAACTCGTCGACGAGAACGGCGATGGCGATGCCGATGAAGGCGCCCGCGATCGTGTCCGTGAGCCAGTGGACCTGGAGTGCGGTGCGCGACCACATCATGCCGAGGATCCAGATCCCGGCGAGGATGAACGACCAGTGGAAGCCCATCCTCGGTGACTGAGCTTCTGCTGCTTGAGCTGCCGATCTGCGCTGGTGTCGACGGCTGGCGATGATCGCCAGGCTCATGGCCAGTGCGGCCGCGCCCATCGAATGTCCCGAGGGATAGGAGAAGCCCAGGGACTCGTAGAGCTGATCACCGGGGCGCAGACGGGTGACGATGGCCTTGAGGATCTCCGAGGTGGCGATGCCGGCGAGCATCGTTGTGACGAGGAAGATCGCCGAACGCCAGCGTCTGCGCAGTGCGAAGATGCCCGTGAGCAGTGCGGTGCAGATGACCACTCCGGTGCCGCCGCCGACCTCGGCGAGGACGACGGCGATCCAGTAGGGCACCGAGCCCTTGTCGAGGCCGACGAATTCCAGCCACGAATGGTCGATCGGGGTGGGGCCGATGCGTTCGAGGTGCAGCCATAGGCCGAAGGCGATGACGAGCAGGACGGCCGGCAGAGTCGCCCACAGCAGCCAGGACGGCTGTCGGCTCAAGCGTTCCAGAGGCCGTAGGTGTCGGCCAGGGATGCGATCTTCTTCGCACGGGCCAGACGCGGCAGGTAGGAGCCGTCGGTGATCTCGGATCCGCCCTGGGCGGCTTCGAGCATCTGACGGGCCCAGTCGCGCTCGTCCTCGCTCGGGCTCATCGCCTCATTGAGGGTGTTGACTTGGTCGACGGTGAGGACGAGCTTTCCGGTCATGCCCATCATGTGGGTGATTTCGGCGTCGGCCCAGACCTTGTCATCGTCGGCATCGGCGGGTGACGGTCCGTCGATCGGGCCGGGCAGTCCACCCATGCGGGAGGCGATCGTCAGGCGCGAACGGGCATAGGCCAGAGCCATCGGATCGCCGGAGAAGCCGGTGTCCTTGCGGAAGTCGTTCGTGCCGAAGGCGAGGCGGAAAGTGCCGGGTGCCTCGGCGATGCGAGTGGCGTTCTCCACTCCGCGGGCCGATTCGAGGAGGGCGAGCACGGGCAGTCCAGCCTTTGCGCGCATCGCAGTGTAGGACACCTGCTCGGGGCGTTCGGTCTCCGGGAGCATGACTCCGCGCAGTCCGGGCAGCATGGCGACGGCGGCGAGGTCGTCGTCCCAGAACTCGGATTCCATCTTGTTGATGCGCACCCAGGCCGACATTCCGTTCTCAAGTGCGCGCACGACATTGTCGCGGGCTTCGAGCTTCTTGTCGTCGGAGACCGAGGCTTCGAGGTCGAAGATGACGGAGTCCGCTTCCGAGGTCTGCGCGGGAGTGAAGATCTCCTCCTTCGCAGCATTGACGAGCAGCCAGGACCGGGAGAGTTTGGCGGGCAGAGCTGCGGCACGTGCATTGCGGATGGTCTCGGTCAATGATCGACTTTCTCTCGGGGCTGATTGTTCGCAGCCCCACGGGGTTTGGGGTGCTTTATCCATCTTCGTCCCTGCGGCGACGGATGTGTAGCCGAAATCAGGGTTTCAGACGTGAAATTGTTCATGAACGCATACGGATCGCAGGGTCGGCCTCACACCGAGCGTGGGGTCGGACGCACACTGGTCGAGCGGCCGGACGCCCACGGATCGTGAGGTCGGACGCGGGGATGGCGGGCTACGCGCAGTGAGGAGCAGCGCTGTGGGAAGCTGAGGTCGCCGCGCCTCGGGCCTGTGTATCGGCAGAGTATCGGCGGTGCCCGCAGTTCACAATGTAAGACACTGTAGTTGTATCGTGAGATGCAGTCTTATTCTGTGAGCATGAAGTTCTCAATCGCAGTCATGCCCGGAGATGGAATCGGCAACGAGGTCGTCCCCGAAGGCCTCAAAGTCCTCCAACGCGCCATCGAGCTGTCCGGCGAGCCCGTCGATCTCGAGCTCACCGACTACAAGGTGGGTGCCCAGCGCTACCACGAGACCGGTGAGACGCTCACCGACGAAGAGCTCGAATCGCTGCGTGGACATGATGCCATCTTCTTCGGCGCCTGCGGAGATCCGTCCGTGCCCTCCGGCGTCCTCGAGCGCGGAGTCATCCTCAAGATGCGCTTCGGACTGGGCCACGCAGTCAACCTGCGTCCCTCGAAGCTGTTCGCCGGAGTCACCAGCCCGCTGGCCGATCCCGGCAAGATCGACTTCGTCGTCGTCCGTGAGGGCACCGAAGGTTCGTACACCGGGTCCGGCGGATCCGTGCGCACGGACACCCCGCAGGAAGTTGCGACCGAGGTTTCGGTCAACACCTGGTACGGAGTCGAGAGGGCCGTCCGCGACGCCTTCGCTCGCGCCCAGGCTCGGAACAAGAAGCTCACCTACGTGCACAAGCACAACGTCATGGTCCACGCCGGACACCTTTGGCGTCGCGTGGTCGAGAAGGTCGGCCAGGAATACCCCGAGGTGGCCGTGAACTACGAGCACACCGATGCGTGCACGATCTACATGGTCACGAATCCCGAGCGCTACGACGTCATCGTCACCGACAACCTCTTCGGTGACATCCTCACCGACCTCGCGGCCGCGGTCACCGGCGGAATCGGTCTGGCTGCCTCGGGGAACCTCAATGTCGAAGGAACGGCGCCGAGCCTGTTCGAGCCGATACACGGATCCGCTCCGGACATCGCTGGCCAGCAGATCGCCGACCCGACCGCCTCGATTCTCTCGGGAGCGCTCATGGCCTCCCACCTGGGACTTGAGACCGTCGCCAAGGCGATTGAGACGGCCGTCGAGGCCGACCTCGCCGAGCGCGACGGAACGCAGCGGTCCACCACCGAGGTGGGCGACGCGATCGCGGCACGTCTCGGCTGACGCGGTCGACCGCCTCGGCGAGGGGGCGGACGAGAGACGACGGGGTCACCCCTGCGAGGATGAACCCAATTGACTGACACCTGATCTCAGGGTCGACGACATCACCCCGGTGCGACGAGCGCCGGGGTGATGGACTACCCTGAAAGTGTCACTCATCACAAATGAGATAGAGAGTTTTTCATGACAGATTTCACCGTTCTTAAGAACCTCCAGCCGCAACCTGAGCTGGTGCGCGAGAACATCAAGAAGGATCCCGGCTTCGGCCAGTACTTCACCGACCATATGGCGCACATCCGATACACGGTCGATGACGGTTGGCAGGGACACGAGGTCAGGCCGTACGGGCCGCTGCTCCTCGATCCCGCAGCCGCAGTTCTCCACTACGCCCAGGAGATCTTCGAAGGTCTCAAGGCCTACCGTCATGCCGACGGATCCGTGTGGACGTTCCGGCCCGAGCGCAACGCTGCGCGCATCAACAAGTCCGCCGAGCGCCTCGCACTGCCGCAGCTGTCCGAAGAGGACTTCATCGACTCGCTCAAGCAGCTGGTCAGCCTCGACCAGGCCTGGGTTCCGACGCCGGAGTCGGAAGCCGACGAGTCGAGCATGTACCTGCGCCCGTTCATGATCGCTACGGAGCGGTTCCTCGGCGTGCGGGCCAGCCACGAAGTCGACTACTACGTCATCGCATCGCCGGCAGGACCCTACTTCTCCGGCGGCATCAAGCCGCTGTCGATCTGGCTCTCGCCCAAGCTCAAGCGCGCCGGTGCCGGCGGCACCGGATTCGCCAAGTGCGGCGGCAACTATGCATCGTCGCTGGTGGCCACCAACGAGGCCGCCGCCAAGGGATGCCAGCAGGTGCTGTTCACCGATTCGGTCGAGAACAAGTACATCGACGAGCTCGGCGGTATGAACCTCATGCTCGTGACGAAGAGCGGCAAGCTGCTCACTCCTGCGCTCAGCGATTCGATCCTCGACGGCGTCACTCGTCGTTCGCTGCTCGAACTCGCTCCGCAGCTCGGCCTCGAGCCGGAAGAGCGTCAGATCTCCGTCGAGGAGTGGCGCGAAGGCGTGGCCAGCGGCGAGATCGTCGAGGCATTCGCGTGCGGCACCGCCGCGGTCATCACGCCTATCAGCAAGCTCGTCGCCGAAGACTTCACCATCGACCATGGTGAGGACGCCGGTGAGAAGACCATGGAGCTGCGCAAGACGCTGCTCGACATCCAGTACGGACGTGTCGAGGACAAGAACAACTGGCTCGTGCGTCTGGCCTGACCCGGTAGGCGTCGTCTGTTCTGGGCTGGCTCTGCGGGTTGGTCGGAATGAACGGGACTGACGCACCGGTCGGATTGGCCGGTCCGACGTACCGGTCGGAATGAGCTGAGAGGGGCCGGGAGCTGCGAATTGATCGCGGTTCCCGGCCCCTTTGCTGTGCGGAGTCGTGCTGGGGGCAGCGATTCGGTGGTGTGTGTTGATTTGCCCGGTCAGATGTCGAATGGCTTGCGGATGTGAGCCAGGGCGACGGCAACGCTGGCAACGTTCGCCATGTCAGAGTCGGAAAGGCTGCTGACGAGCACGTCGGCGGGAATGCCCGAGGTGAGTTCGTCGTGACAGTCGTGCTCTTGGAGGTAGGCGGCAACCAAAGGTGCGGCGACGGTGCTTTCCAGAGGAGTGTCGCTGGGGCGGACCTTCAGCGCCGCACGGATCATAAAGATGCCGACGCCGGTGCCGAGCCAAAACATCGGCAGGGCCAGGAACGCCGTAGCGCCGTTGACGCCGAGGCCCGATAGGGCCACAAGTACCGCGATGAGCAGGTAGGCGACAACGATGATCCCGCCGAGGAGAAATTCTTTCCTCAGGTAGGCCCGGTCCCCGAGCTTCTTCGACAGGCGCCTGACACCCGAGGCACCTAAGACTGCGCGTACCCGGGAATGCTCATCGGCGACGAGCATCATCATCGACAGCGCACCCCACTTTGCAAACGCAATGGTGATCCCAGCGCTGAGGGCGAGCGAGACAGGGATGACCCGGATCGCGGAGGCGGGGTCGGTGGCGAGGCAGGTCGCGACGGCGCCGACAGTGAAGACGGCTGCGAAGAACAGACCGCAGCCGCCGATTGCGAGGCGGAGCTGGGAACTGGTTCTGTCGAAGGCCAAAGAAGCGACGACCTCTGCGGCGCTGATCTCACTGTGGTCGTTCATGCAGCCCACCTGCTCCGTTGCTCAATGCGTCTGCTTGGGGGAGCGCCTCTGTCAGAGGGCGCGCTGTTGACTGAGAGAGCGCTGCTGTCAGACGGCGCCGCTGACCGAGAAGTCGTGCCAGTGTAGATCGATTCGGCCACCGAGACCAAGGGGCATCATTTTACTCAGTTATGAGTTAATTGAGGTACTGTGGCCTCGTGCATACGACCACCTCGGCGTCGATTCCGACAGCCTCCGAAGTCATCGCTCACCTGCCATGGAAGTGGCGCACTCAAGGTGCCATCTTCATCATCGGCGGGCTCGGTTTCATGTTCGACGCTTGGGACGTCGCCCTCAACGGATTCCTCATTCCGCTGCTCAGCGACTATTGGAGCCTCAGCGTCGGCCAGGCCGCTTGGATCGCGACCGCCAACCTCATCGGCATGGCTCTGGGAGCCTTCATCTGGGGCGGCATCGCCGATGTCATCGGGCGGAAGAAGGCATTCACTCTCACGCTCCTCGTGTTCTCGATCTTCACCGTCGCCGGAGCATTCGCACCCGCCTATGGATGGTTCATCCTCTTCCGCTTCCTCGCAGGATTCGGGCTTGGCGGATGCATCCCTGTCGACTACGCCCTCGTCGGGGAGTTTACTCCGAGCCGTCACCGCGGACGCGTGCTCACCGCGATGGACGGCTGGTGGCCGATCGGCGCCTCACTCTGTGCATTCGTGTCGGCTTACCTGCTCGATTTCGGCGATTGGCGGCTGATCATGCTCGTCATGATCGTTCCCGCGCTGCTCACCGTCGCCGTGCGTTTCGGAATACCGGAATCACCTCTCTACCTCGCCTCCGTCGGCCGCTATGCAGAGGCCGACGCCATCATCGCCCGCCTCGTTGAGCGCACCGGTGCCGACGTGCGCGAGTGGACGCACGAAGCGCCCGCTGCGGCAGCGGCGCCTGCTTCACCCGACGAACCCGAATCGCCCGGCGTGCCCCCGGCGACCTCTTCGTCCGCAGCGCCTGCGCCGAAGGCCGAACCCAGCGTGAGCCGACAGCTGCGAGCCGCGAGCGGCCAGCTCGTGCAGCTGTGGCAGCACTCCGCCAAGACGACCCTCGTCTCGTGGTCGCTCTTCGTCTCCGTCCTCCTTGTCTACTACGCGGCACTGACATGGCTACCCGGAATCCTCAAGAAGCAGGGGATGGCCGACCAGGCAGCATTCCTCGTGACGGGGTCGATGACGGCGGTTGGCATCCTCGGCGTGATCGCCTCGGCGCTCATCGTCGAACGATTCGGACGCAAGGTCGTCCTCGGCGTCTCTTCGATCATCGCGGCGGTGCTGCTCGTCGGCGCGGCAGTATTCATCGAAGCCTCGGGCGCGAACCTCACCTTCGCAGCGAAGGCGACGATCATCGGGTTCGGTTTCGTCATCCAGATCGCCATTCCGACGCTCTACACCTACGTCTCCGAGCTCTATCCGACCCGACTGCGCGGATCCGGTTTCGGTTGGGCTTCGGCGGCTTCGCGCCTCGCCACGGGAATCGCTCCGATCGTGTTCGGTGCGTTCATGTGGCCGGTGCTCGGACTGACGCTGACGTTCATCCTCACCGGAGCGCTTGTGGTCATCGCTGTCGTCCTGATGAGCTTTATGGCGCGAGAGACCACTGGTGAAGAGCTGAGCTGAGTTCGTTTCTAAGTCTCGTCCGATGTAGTTCAGCCCGGCCTCATCTGAGCTGAATCCCAGCCCTGCAGACGTTGAATTTCCAGCCCTGCTGCGGTCTGATTTCCAGCACCGCCGAGGAAGAGCCCTGCGGATGGGTAGATCGGCTCTGACCTGGGCAGATCCAGGTAATAGATCTCGTGTCAGTGCCGACCTATAGTGTGGTTGGCATGGAAGCAGAGCAGGTTCCAAACGTCCTCACCGAGATCCACCGGTGGCGCGACAGCCTGTCCGAATTGCCTCCGGCGAAGACCGAAGAAGAAGCCATTGATCGCATCGCAGCGCTCGAAGAGCTGACCTCCGCGTGCGCCGCCGCGCAGGCCCGTGAGACCCTGACCTTCGACATGCTCCGCCGCAACCGCGAAGCAGAGGACGGTGTCTCCAGCAAGAAGCAGGGGCGCGGCCTCGGTGCCGAGGTGGCATTGGCACGGAAGGTCTCGCGCTCGCGCGGAGACGCACTGCTGAAATTCTCCCGCACCCTGCTGATGGATCTGCCCAATACATATGCGGCGATGAAGGGCGGCGACATCTCCGAAGAGAAGGCGAGAGTAGTCGCCAAGGAATCCGACTGGCTTCCACGGGAGAAGAAGCATGAGCTAGACGAGCGCATGGCCGATCGCCTCCCCGAGGTCGGCGTCAAACGACTGGGCAGCGAAGCGAGAGCCTTGGCGCAGAAGCTCGACCAGCAGGCTGCCGTCGACCACCTCGAGCGCTGTGTCGAAGAACGCTCGGTCAGTGTGCGTCCGGCACCGGGAAATATGGCTTATCTGACTGCTCTGCTGCCGATGGCGCAGGCAGTTGCTGCCTACGCGAACCTCAAGAAGTCGGCGCAGACCGACATTGCCACCGGCGAAGCCGAAGGGCGCAGCCAGAATCAGATCGCTGCCGATATCTTGGTCGAGCGACTGACAGGGCAGGATGCTGCCGCGGCTGTGCCCACCGAGGTCCACCTCATCATGCAGGACAGCAGCCTCTTCGGCCCCGGCGAGGAATCGGCATGGTTCCCCGGAGTCGGACCGATCCCGGCGAAAGCCGCGAGGAACATCATTGCTGAGAACGAAGCCGCCACCTTCATCCGCAGGCTGTACACGAGGCCCGAAGACGGTCAGCTTGTGCGGATGGATTCGCGTCGCAGGGAATTCTCCGGCCTGCTTCGACGCATGGTCGTCTTCCGTGACGACGTCTGCCGCTCGCCCTGGTGCGAGGCACCCATCAAACACGCCGATCACGCCGAGAGCGCTGCTTCCGGTGGAGAAACCGACTGGGACAACTCCTCTGGACTGTGCGCCGCCTGCAACTATCTGAAGGAACTCGGCGGGTGGCGTCATAAGGCGACAGCCGACGACCTCGAAGTCATCACACCGACCGGCCACCACTACAAGACCCGCACCAAACCGCTCGGTCCTCCTGATTCCAAGCGCGTTTCCGATCAGGAAGAACACGTTGGCAGAGAGCGCGGTCCCGATCGGCAACATGGTCCCGAACCGGGGGAACGCCATGACGAATCTTTGGTTGAGGCGACTGCTGGTCCGCCGGGTAATAGAGCCCGAGCCGCACCACTGAGCGCCGACCCCGAGTTCTCCGTGATGATTCCATGGCGGTACATACACCGGAAATCGCAGCCGGCAACCATCGATATCGGCGGCTCTACTATCGGAATCGACATCTTCGATGCCGACGAACGACCGATGAGCCCCACCGAAGAACAACTTTGCGCCGCAATCCTCGAACACAGAGGCAAGCGTTGACCCAGTCCGCCGGGTCGATGACAAGTGGTCACCGAAAGTTCAACTGCCTGCTCCATCACAGGACTATGGTGATAGTCATGAACGACCTCAACGGGCAGCCGTCGCCCGGTGACTGCCTTGCACGCTCCGTCCCAGCAGACGAACCAGCGGTCGAGATCGTATGGGGAATGCTCAAGGGGTTGGGCCCTTTGTGGGAGGGCGTGCCCTCGGGTCCGGGGATCTCCGGAGTCCTTCCGCCCCGCCGCGAGATCGAAGCGCTCTACGGCGCCGCTGCCGCAGAACCACCGCTGAACGAGGACCCCAGGTTTGCGGCGATATTTGCCGATGTCTACGACGTCTCCGTCCGCAACGGACAGGTCCTCATGACGTTGACACGAACCCAGCCCGACGGACGACTGACCTCATTCGCCTACGGACACCATTGGAAGTGGGAAGAACAGAAGTATCCGTGGGCATTCGAACTGCAGAGCCGTCTCGGCGAGGCCTCGATCGAACTCGAATCGACCTTCGCTCTCAACCTGCTCGCGCGTGATCCGAAACAGCGCGATCGAGGTTTGGGCCGACGAACCCTCGAAATGTGGATCGGGGAGGTCGGACGCTTCGGCTGCTGGCTGCAGACCGACGATATCGACAGTCCGGCACGACGGCTCTACGAAAGACTCGGCTTCACCGAGCTCGGCCACGGCCCCGAAGCACCCAATGGGCAACCCGGCTTGGTCATGTTCCGCAGCCCGCGGTGAGGCGGCACCCACGTCAGCGGTGGTCACTAGGATGGGTACATGCGTGAAGAAGACTCTCCATCAGCGGCCCCGACGACGAGTGCCGATCTGCCCGAAGACGAAAACCTCTGGCTCGAAGACATCTACGGCGAGAAACAGATCGCCTGGGTGAAAGATCAGAACTCGAAGACCCTCGAACGATTCCACGACGGCCTCTTCGACAGCATCTCCGGTGATCTGCGAACCGCGCTGGACTCCGACGATCGCATTCCGATGGTCACCAAACGCGGGGACCACTTCTATAACTTCTGGCGTGATCAGACGAACCCGAAGGGCCTGTGGCGGCGCACCACCTCGGACAGCTACCGCACGGACTCACCCGACTGGGACGTGCTGCTCGACCTCGACGCACTTGCCGCAGAGGAAGATACCGCCTGGGTCTGGTCCGGAGCGATGGTTCGGCGCAGCGACAATCGGCGCGCACTCGTCCTCCTGTCCCCGGACGGAGGCGACTCACACCGAGTTCGCGAATTCGACCTCGAGGACCGCACCTTCGTCGACGGAGGCTTCGACATCCCCGCCGCCAAGACACGACTGGCCTGGCTCGACGACGACACCGTACTCGTCGCCACCGAAACCGACGCCGACTCACTGACGACATCGTCATATCCACGCCAAGCCAGAGCGCTCCGCCGCGGGCAGAGCCTCGACGACGCCCCGATCGTCGCCGAAGTGCCACGCGACCATGTGGCGATCTTCGTCGGAAGCGACATCCGGCCCGACACCGAGACCACCGACCGTGCCGTCATCGTCGACGCCATCGACTTCTTCAATTCGACGATGAGCTTCCTCGACCTCGACGACATCAGGGCCGTAGACGGTTCGCTCTTCACCGAACCGACGAAGTGGGCAGACGCACTCAACCAGGTCGACGCCCCCACCGACGTCGAGGTCGGCTTCGAACGCGACCTCGTGCTCTTCCGACCCCAGTCGACATGGAAGTCCACGACTACCGAGGTCGCTGCTGGCGGACTTGCCATCGCCGATATCGATGCCGTCAAGGAAGGCGAGATCGCTCCGCGCGTGATCTTCACCCCGGACGCCCACACCTCACTGCAGTCCTTCACCTTCACACGGGACTACCTCGTGCTCGAACTGCTCGCCGACGTACAGTCGAAGCTCACGGTCCTCGACCTGGGCAACGACTTCGCCGAATCCACCCTTCCCGGTGTCCCGGCCAACCACATGGTCGGCCTCGGCGCGGTCGACAAGTTCGATTCGGCCACTGCCAATGACTTCTGGATGGTCAGTACCGGTTTCCTCACCCCCTCGACACTGTCGTACGGAACTCTCGGAACGGACTCCGACGAGCCCACAACAGAGGTGATCAAATCAGCACCGGCGATGTTCGACGCGGAAGGACTGAGCGTCGAACAGCACTTCGCCACCAGCGCCGACGGAACGAAGATCCCGTACTTCCAGATCGGGGCCGACGACCTCGTGCTCGACGGCGACAATCCCACACTGCTCGACGGCTACGGCGGTTTCGAAGTCAGCCGCACTCCCGGATACTCGCCCGTCGTCGGCATCGGCTGGCTGAGTCGCAGCACCGCCGGACAGAAGTCCGACGAGGCTGCCGGAGCGACGACGGCCGGTGACTCGACCAATACTCTCCCGGCCGGTCGCGGGGGCGTCTACGTGCTCGCGAACATCCGCGGCGGAGGCGAATACGGACCTGAGTGGCACACCTCGGCAATGCGGGAGAACCGCATGCGCTGCTATGAAGACCACTCGGCCGTGGCGCGCGATCTCATCGCCCGGGGAGTGACGAGCCCGAAGACGCTCGCCTGCGCTGGCGGATCCAACGGAGGTCTGCTGGTCGGCAATATGCTCACCCAATATCCCGAGCTCTTCGGCGCAGTCTCCTGCGGAGTCCCGTTGCTGGACATGGCTCGGTACACGAAGCTAAGCGCCGGCTATTCGTGGAAGGCCGAATACGGTGACCCGGACGTGGCCGAGGACTGGGCGTTCATCAAGGAATTCTCGCCCTACCACCTCATCGAAGACCGGCAGGACTATCCGCCGGTTCTGTTCTGGACAGCCACCTCGGATGATCGGGTGGGACCTGTGCAGGCACGGAAGATGGCGGCCCGGATGCAGGCGCAGGGAATTGAGAACGTGTGGTTCTTCGAAGACACCGAAGGCGGGCATTCCGCAGCTTCGGACAATGAGCAGACCGCGTTCACCCGGGCACTGAGCTACCGGTTCATGTGGAACGCACTCACGGGGGAGTAGGTTGGGAGACATGACGAACGAGACGCAGCATTTCCACGGCGAGTACAAGGTCATCGGCGGCAAACTCGTCGTCGCCGATGTGACCACCGATGGTAAGACCATCACCGAAGTGAAGATCTCCGGCGACTTCTTCCTCGAACCCGAAGAAGCCTACTTCGACCTCGCACCCGCCCTCGTCGGCGCCAGCGTCAACGCCGACAATGCGACCCTGCGCGGCCGCCTCGACGAGGCCCTGGCCGGCTACGGTTCGGAACTGGCGATGCACGGATTCTCCACCGCCGACATCGCCACAGTCGTGCGTCGTGCGCTGGGATCAGCGGCGAACTTCACCGACTTCGAATGGCAGGTCATCCGCGGCGAGGTGCTGCCCACTCAGCTCAACGTGGCACTCGACCAGGTTCTGCTCGAAGAGGTCGCGGCAGGCCGTCGCCAGCCGACCCTGCGGTTCTGGGAATGGGAGGACACGGCCACCGTCATCGGAGCATTCCAGTCCTACGTCAACGAGCTGCGGCCCGAAGGCGTGGAGAAGCACGACGTCCAGGTCGTGCGCCGCATCTCCGGGGGCGGAGCCATGTTCATGGAGGGCGGCAACTGCATCACCTATTCGATGTTCGTCCCGCCTGCCCTCGTCGCCGGTCTCGACTACGAAGAGTCATATGTGTTCCTCGACCAATGGGTGCTCGCAGCCCTGAAGACCCTCGGGGTGGAGGCGTTCTACAAGCCGATCAACGACATCTCCTCGACCGGAGGCAAGATCGGCGGAGCCGCACAGAAGCGGATGCGCGACGGCACCCTGCTCCACCACGCGACGATGAGCTATGACATCGACGCGGACAAAATGGTCGAGGTGCTGCGCATCGGCGAAGCGAAGATCTCCGACAAGGGCGTGGCGAGTGCGAAGAAGCGCGTCGATCCGCTTCGGAGCCAGACGGGTGAGGCGCGCAAGGACATCATCGATGTCATGGCCGACACCTTCGCCACCCGCTATGGGGCCACTTACGGCACCTACACCGAGGACGAGCTGAAGCGGGCGCAGGAACTGGTCGACGAGAAGTTCGGGACCGAGAAATGGACGCACCGCGTGCCGTGAGTGCTGACGCACAGCGTGCCGTGGGCAACGCTGAACCCACTGCTTTCCGTGGCACGATCGTGGCCCTCGGCGGCGGTGGGTTCTCGACGTCCGAGACCGGGGCCTCGGCCATTGATGACGAGCTGGTGCGCATGGCCGCCAGACGGATCCGCGCCGGCACTGAGGACGAGGCCGGTGCTCAGAGCGGTTTCGGCGCCTCTGTTGGACTCCCACACGTCTGCTTCGTCCCGACGGCATCCGGCGACAGCCGCGACTATATCGAGCGGTTCGAAGCGGCATTCGAGGCGAGTGCGCGAACCTATGTCCTCTCCCTGTTCGGGCAGAGTCCGTGGGACTACCAGGATCCGGCGATGCTGCTCGACATGGACCTCATCTACGTCGGCGGCGGCTCCACGGCGAACCTGCTCAGCCTCCGGCGCAGGCATGCCGTCGACCAGCGGATGAGAGAAGCTGCTGCCGGAGGGACCATCCTCGCCGGCATCAGCGCCGGTGCGAACTGCTGGTTCGAGGCCTCCTCGACGGATTCGTTCGGTCCGTTGGCTCCGCTGCATGATGGGCTCGGATTCCTGCGGGGGAGTGCCTGCCCGCACTTCCACGGCGAACCCGGGCGGAAGGAATCCTTCCGGGAATGGATCGCGCGTGGCCGACTTCCCGGCCCCGGAACCGCCATCGATGATCATGCCGCGGTCGTGTACGTCGACGGTGCGGCCGCCTCGGTGATGGCGGAATCCGCGGGGGCACGAGCCTACATCGTCGATACGGGCGGAAGCCTGCGCAACTTCGACGATAAGGGACCCGCCGCACCTGTCAGCCAAGACGGCTGAGGCGAGGAGGATTTCGGTGCGGACCGGTCACCGAAACCAGCCGGGCTGTCTGTAGGATTGGGAATCAATCACGTCCCCTGCACTAGGAGAGCCATGCGCCAGGTCGAACCGTCCGTTGAACTGCTCGCCAAGCCCAATATCGATTGGGAAGCGATGAGGACTTACCTCGACGAGGTGGGCGGATCCTCTTGGGCGGACCGGGTCGAAGATGCGGAATCTCCCGACGCCGAGGATCTCCTCGAGTTCTCCGGACGCATGTGCTACCGATCGTGGGAGCCGGGACTCAACCCGAACGTCTCGCGCGTGCGCACCGATTCCGCGCAGTACCTCGGAAATGTGGTGAAGTCCCAGCACGGGTCCGTCCTCGAACACGCGAACTTCACCTTCGTCCTCCACAACGTCTCGCGTGTGCTCACCCACGAACTCATCCGCCACCGCGCGGGATCCGCGTTCTCGCAGGAATCGCTGCGATACGTTCGCCTCACCGACATTCCGTTCTGGTTCCCCGAGTGGGCACGCGAAGATCCCGAACTCATGGAACGCAGCCTCAAGGTCCTCGACACCCTCGAGGAGCATCAGCAGTGGATGGCCGAGCATTTCGAACTCGACGAGGAGGGCACGAAGTTCTCCCACAAGAAGCACATGACCTCGTTCATGCGTCGCTTCGCCCCCGAGGGCCTGGCCACCGGAATCGTCTACACCGCGAACCTGCGTTCGCTGCGTCACGTCATCGAAATGCGCACTGCAAAGGGCGCTGAAGAGGAGATCCGCCTCATCTTCAACAAGATCGGCGAGGTCATGCGCGAAGAGGCCCCGGCGGTATTCGCCGACTACGAAGTCGTCGACGGAGAATGGGTCCCCGGCACCCGCAAGGCCTGAGACCACGCAAGACATGATGCGAAGCGTCCGGAGACCGCCGAGCGCCTCACACCTACAGACACCTGTTGCGCCCAGCCACACCTGACGCCGACGTCAGACAGATTTCAGGAGGAACCGTCATGGCAGATATCTACGCAGCTCAGCTCAATCCCGGCAAGCTCGACGTCGTTACCGACTGGGTGGCCAAGCAGGACTGGGCCACCGAGCTCGACCTTGCGGCAAACCCGCTCGAGGCAGTCACCGCGTACCGCTTCGACGACCCCGCAGGCGAAGTGGGCATCGAGATCCACATCGTGAGGAGCGGCGACCAGCTGCTGCAGGTGCCGCTGACTTATCGCGGCGCACCGCTCGAGGGCGCCGACGAAGCATTCGTGGCGAACATGGATCACTCGGTGCTCGGCAGGCGATGGGTCTACGCCGGCATGGGCGACCCGCTGTTCCGACAGCGCCTCGACCACACCATCGCCACCGCGTCGACCGCGGCGAAGCAGTACCGCGTCGACGAGGAGGGCAACCGGGGAGAAGAGATCACCGAGGTGGCCCACGCCTTCGGGACGGGACCTCTGCCGGGCGCCGGCGACGTCGAGATCCTCTACCGTCTCTCGCCCGAATCACCAGCCGAGAAGTCCGACGCAGGTCTGCTGCTGGGCCGCTGGGAAGGCCAGGACACGAATGTCGTCCTCGCCATCATGGTCTGAGCGATCCGACCGAGCACTCTACGGCACAGCCCAGTCACCGCAGAGGAGGAACCGGAAATCATGAGCAGTGCCTGCATCTTCTGCCAGATCGTCGCAGGTGACGCACCGAGTGCGCCGATCGCCGAGACCGAGTCGACGTTCGCGTTCATGGACATCCAGCCCGGGTCGGATGGGCATCTGCTTGTCGTTCCGAAGCGTCACAGCACGGACCTGCGGGATATCCCGGCCGAGGATCTGTCCACAGTGGTGCTCGAGTCCCAGCGCATCGCCAAACACGCCTTCGACGCCTGGGGAGCCGATGGCGTCAACCTCCTCAACTGCTGTGGTGCCGAGGCTTGGCAGTCGGTCTTCCACTTCCATATGCACGTCATTCCGCGCTACCGGGACAAGGACAAAGACCGCCTGAGTCTGCCGTTCGCACCCGGCGTCCGCGGAGATCAGGAGCTCATCGGCTCTCTGGCCGCGAGTATGCGGGAGTCACTCGGCGAGGGATGAGGAGCCGCCGCCGCAGGTGCGGACTCTATCGTCGCGGCCGACCTCGCCGAGGCGGTGCACAGTGCCGGGGTAGCCGACCGTCACCGTGCCAGGTCGATGATCGTCATCCCCGCCGAGGCAGCAGGGGAGCCCATCGCCTCCATCGCCGCGGGCGCTTCGTCGAGGCCGATGACATTCGTGACGAGGTCCTGCGGTCGCAAGCGCCCCTGAACGACGAGGTCGACGAGCTCCGGGTACTCAGCCGCAGCCATGCCATGTGAGCCGAGCACACTGAGTTCGAGCGCGATCACCCGCGGCAGGTCGACGACCGGCTCCGCGGGCAGCAGCCCGATCTGCACATGCCGGCCCAAGGGTGCCAGGGCACCGATCGCCGCCCGAATCGTGTCCTCCCGACCCAGAGCATCAACGGTCACCGCCACCCCATCCGGATCGGTCATGGCAAACTGCGCGACCACCTCGGCGCTCAGCCCCTCGGGACTGAGACCCCGTGCGTTGACGCATCGTGCGGCACCGAACTCACGGGCGGATTCCAAGGCCGCATCGCTGACGTCGATGGCGACCACCTTCGCGCCGAGGGCGCGGGCGATCATGATCGCCGACAGTCCCACCCCGCCGCAGCCGAAGACGGCAACCGTCTCGTCCGCGGCAAGCCGAGCCCGCACCCGCAGACCATGGAAGGCAGTGGCGAATCGACATCCGAGCCCGACGACGGCCGCGGCCGGCAGATCGTCGGGCACGGCCACGAGGTTCGCATCGGCATTGTGGATGACGACCTGATCCGCCCACGACCCGAAATGCGTGAATCCCGGCTGCGTCTGATCGGGGCACACCTGCGCATTGCCGGAAACGCACCACCGGCACGTCCCGCACCCGCACACAAATGGAACGGTCACCCGCTGGCCGACGTGGAATTCCTGCACATGGGCACCCACCGAGGCGACCCGCCCCACCAGCTCATGCCCGGGAACATGGGGCAGGGTGATCGTCGAATCGTGTCCGGCCCACGCATGGTGGTCGCTTCGGCACACCCCAGTGGCTTCGACATCGATGACGACGCCGCCATCGGGGGACGTGGGAGCGGGAACCTCCTCGAGCCGAGGACGGACGGAGAACTGATCGAAGACGATGGCACGCATACCGCCGATCGTAGGGCGCGCGCCCGGTGGGAGCCGAGCGTGTCCGCTTAGTGGCGACCTGCCGCAATCGTCAGCGCGGATGAACTCCGGCGACCGACAAGGCATCGAGCAGCCGCGCCCGCAGCGACTGCGCCCTGCCGGAGAACTCCTTCTGCCGCTCCATGTACTCGGCCTTGCCCGCAGCGGTCTCGATGGCGACGACCCCGTAGCCCCATCCGCGCAGGTCATAGGGGGAGGCCTCCATATCCAAGGTGCGAATGTCGAGCGCCAGGTCGAAGCAGTCGACGACGAGATCCGAATCAGCGATCGGCGAGATCTTCATCGCCCATTTGTACAGATCCATCCCCGCGTGCAGACACCCGGGCTGCTCGTTGATGATCATGCCCTCGCGGCTCGGCTGCAAGGTGTTGAGAGGCCGGGCCGGTTCGGTGAAGAATCGGAACGCATCATGATGAGAACACTGGATGCGGTGGCCTTCGACCACAGCATCCGTCTCGGCGGGGCTCAGCCGCAGCGGCACCTGCTGATGCCGGCGCTGCTCGTCGGTGAGACGGTAGACCATCGCCCATTCGTGGATGCCGAAACACCCGAAGTTCGCTTCCCGGTTGAGCGTCGACGACAGCAGCGAGGCGATGAACTTCGCCCCATCTCCACGGTCGGTGCGCCAGGACTCGAGGTCCACCTCGGCGAAATTCTGCGCATCGTCGATGCGATACCACCGGCGATCGAAATACCGACGATGATCGGCCGTCTCAAGTGCAACGCGCACACCAGGACCTGGATGCCACTTCTTCAGCTGCCCGACCTTGAACGGGTAGTAGGTGAAGAGGAAGTCTTCGACCGGGTGGGTCTCCTGTCGCATCCGCCGTTCGATATGCGCATCGGTGCGCTCGGCGATCCGTTGTTCGTGCTCATCACGCAGCTCACGCCAGGTCTCGGCAGGAACGACACCAACACCGAGGCGGCCCGACGATGCGTCGGTACGCTCGGTCGCCTCCCTGCGCGGGGCGGGAGTCGTGGTCGAGAGTGCGGAAGTCACCGCACCATTGTCCCAGACGGTCGAAGCGGGCTCCAGCTCAGCGACCGGAGCGCTTCGTGCCCTTCGCCGCAGGTGCGGTGAGTGGGTCCTCCGGCCACGGATGCTTCGGGTAGCGGCCCCGGTTCTCGGCCCGGACATGGGCGTAAGCATTCGCCCAGAAAGAGGCGAGATCGCTGGTCACTGCCAGGGGCCGCCTGGCAGGGGAGAGCAGGTGCAAGGTGACCGGAACCCGTCCGTCGCAGATGCGCGGCACATCCGTCCAGCCGAAGCACTCCTGGAGTTTGACCGCGAGGACCGGGATCGTCTCGACGAGGTCGGGATTCGGATACTCGAGCCGGACGTGTGACCCGCTGGGCACTGTGACGTGGGTCGGCACAAGCTCGTCGAGGCGGGCAGCCTCGGGCCAGGGCAGCAGACCGCGCAGCGCGGAGACGAGGTCCACGCGGGCAGGATCGGAGCCCTTCGCGATCCGGTCGAGCGCATCAGGACACCACTGATCGAGCGTGTCAGAGAGGTGCTCCCACGTCACCTCCGGCCACGGGTCCCCGTAGATCGCGCGGAGCAGTCCCAGCCGGGCGCGCAGCGATTCGAAAGCCTCGGACGGACGCAGAACCTCGCGGGCTCCCCGTTCGCGCACCGATTCGGCGATGGCGCGGCGGGCGAGTTCGGGGCCGGCCTGGATCGGAGTGGAAGTCAGTTCGATTCCGCCGAGGCGGCTGCGCCGTACCGCACGGACCTTCCCGGACTCGAACGTCGCCGTCTCCTCCGTGTGCAGCAGTCCGGCGCCGGCGAGTTCCGCTGTGTCGCCGTCGATCGGCACAGCAGACCGGATGATCGCTCGCGATCCGGCCAGGCCCACCTCGGCGATGGCCAACCATGGGCTGCCCTGTAATGAGGAGTCTCGGGGCAGGCTCGCCGCCGTGCCTGAAGCCAGCAGGTATTCGGAGTCCGAAGCGCTGCGCAGCCGCGCGATCTGCAGGGGATAGGACAGTGCCGTGACGAGTCCGAGATCTTCGGGGGTCAGCGACGCGCCGGAATCGCCGGTGACCATGCCACGGTCGCCGATTCCGCCGTTCCCGGTGCCGTCTCCCGCGTCTCCGCCATCGCCGCTCGAGGCGAACTCGCGTGCGATCGACGCGAACCGTTTGCGGTCCTGAGCGAATCGAGCATCCTTGCTGCGCCGCAGCTGCCGCAGCAGAGCGGAGAGATCGGCGCCTGGAGCCCTCTGCTCGGATTCGATGACGGCGACTGCTTCTGCCGCACGAGCGGGAGAGAGCAGCGCAGCCCCGTCCAGGAGGCCACGTGCCGACCACACCGAGGCGGGAACCGCCGCGATCGCCCGCCCCGTCTCGGTGACGTGCAGAGCCGAGTCCTCCACAGCTCCCAACGCGACCAGGTTGTCGACCGCCTGACGCTTCGGTCCGGCAGGCAGCGGATCGGGCAGGAGGCTCTCGTCTCCGCCCCACACCGCAAGCGCGACGACTGCGGAGGTGAGATCGGAGGTCGCGACCTCAGGAGGAGTGTGCTCGGGCAGGCTCGCCCAATCCGCCTCTGACATGCACCGATACGCGACACCCGGTCCCTGCCGGGCGGCACGACCGGAGCGCTGAGTTCCCGACGCCTTCGACTCACGCATCGTCACCAGCCCGGACATGCGCCGCCTCGTATCCAGAAGTGGCCCCCGGGAGAGGCCGGAGTCGACGACGATGCGGACTCCATCGATCGTCAGCGCCGACTCCGCCACCGAGGTCGAGACGATGACGCGACGGTTCCGTCCCTGGTCGGTGCGTGGGCGCAGGATCGCGTCCTGCTCTTTCGCGGGGGTCCGCCCCGTCAAGGTGTGCACCTCGACCGCGTCACCGATACCCGAACCACCAGAGCCGATCGGTCCGCCATCACCCGAACCGCCATCTGATTCCACACGGCGTCGCACGCGGGAAGCCACCTCGTCGACTTCGCGTGCACCTGGAGCGAAGACGAGGACGTCGCCCTCGCCGGTCTCAGTCAGTGCACGCACCGTCGTCGCAGCCAGATGATCAAGGAAATTCCAGGTCACGCCCCGCGCATCGAGCGGTCGTTCCTTCGCTGGTGCCCACCGGACATCCAGAGGATGAGTATCGGCGGCCACCGACAGCAGAGTCGACGGCGCCTGCGGACCGTCCCCGAGGCGCGCGGCCCACAGCCGCGCATCCAAGGTCGCAGACATGACGACCAAAGACAGATCCTCACGCAGATCCGCCAACTCCCGGCACATCGCGAACGCAAGATCCGTATCCAACTGCCGCTCATGCACCTCGTCGAGGATGACCCCGGCGACTCCGGTCAGCTCCGGATCGCGCAGAAGCCGAGATAGCAGCACACCCGTGGTGACGAACTCGATGCGCGTCGCAGCCGAGGTCCGCGACTCCCCGCGGACAGTGAAACCCACCACCTCGCCGAGGCGGGTCCCCGTCAACGTTGCGAGCCGCCTGGCCGCGGCGCGGGCCGCCATCCGCCGTGGCTGGGTGACGATGATGCGGCCCGGTTCCGTGCCGGCGGTGCCAGCCGATCCGGCAGTCCCAGCCAAGTACTCTGCGATCATCGGCGGCACCACGGTGGTCTTACCGGTTCCGGGAGGAGCCTCTACGACCAATCTCGGGGCGGGGGCCGCCTCGGCGAGGTTCAGCTCATCGATGAGCGCGGCGGCGGGCAATCCGGCCCCGATGCGGGCGAGATCGAAGGTTTGCGGGACGGACGGATCGGGCATGACACCAGTCTCTCAGGTCGACGTCGCGACGCCGACGATCACCGACGCGCGGAAGGCACGCGGCACTGACTAGACTGGGGCACATGCGTATCGCCAGATTTGTATATCAGGACGAGCCCAAATACGGAGTCGTCGAAGGTGAAGTGCCGCCGATCACCGACGGCAGCTGGGACACGTCGGGACTCGAACTCGCCGTTCTCGACTCGGACCCCTTCTTCTCTCCGGCCCAATCGACGGGGGAGAGGCTGAAGATCGACGACGTGCGTCTGGTCAGCCCCATCCTGCCGCGCTCGAAGGTCATCGGCGTCGGCCGCAACTTCGCCGACCACGCCGCCGAACTCGGCAACGAAGTGCCGGTCTCACCCCTGACCTTCTTCAAACCCAACACTTCGGTCATCGGCCCCGGCGACCCCATCCGCTTGCCCGCCATCAGTGAATATGTCTCCTATGAGGCCGAACTCGCCGTCATCATCGGCCGTGTGGCCAAGGGTGTGAAGGCCGAGAACGCCTTCGACCACGTCCTCGGCTTTACCGCCGGAAACGATGTGACCCTGCGCGACATCCAGAAGGCCGACAAGCAGTGGTCGCGGGCGAAGGGCTTCGACACCTCCTGCCCGCTGGGCCCGTGGATCGAAACCGAACTCGACGTCGATGACCTGAACATCCGCTCCTGGGTCGACGGAGACAAGAAGCAGGACGGGACCACCGCCGACTTCATCTTCGACATCCCGACCCTCATCGAGCACCTGTCCGAGACCATTACCCTGCTGCCCGGCGACGTCATCCTCACCGGGACCCCAGCCGGAGTCGGCCAGATCGTGTCCGGCAACCGCGTCGACATCGCCATCGAAGGGCTCGGCGTCCTGTCGAACCCGGTCATGGACGCCTGAGGCGACCGCCGCCTCGGCGATCGCATCCAGCACCAAAAGCGCCACCGCGCACACCACAGACTCACACCCGAGAAGATCACGCAAAGGACAATCGTGAGCGTCAAAGTTCGTTTCTGCCCATCACCCACCGGCACCCCGCACGTCGGCATGGTCCGCACGGCCCTGTTCAACTGGGCCTACGCCAAGCACACCGGCGGCAAGTTCGTCTTCCGCATCGAAGACACCGACGCGGCTCGCGACTCCGAAGAGAGCTTCGGCCAGGTCGTCGAGGCCCTCAAATGGCTGGGCCTTGACTGGGACGAAGGCATCGAGGTCGGCGGAGACAACGGACCCTACCGCCAGTCGCAGCGCGGTGAGATCTACGCCGAGGTCATCGAGAAGCTCAAGGCCGGCGGCCATATCTACGAGTCCTACTCCACCAACGAAGAGGTCGAAGCCCGCCACAAGGCCGCGGGTCGCGACCCGAAACTCGGCTACGACGGCTTTGACCGCGACCTCACCGACGAGCAGAAGGCCGCCTTCCGCGCCGAAGGCCGCGAACCCGTATGGCGCGTTCGCATGCCCGATGAGGACATCACCTTCACCGACCTCGTCCGCGGCGACATCACCTTCAAAGCCGGCACCGTGCCCGACTACGTCGTCGTCCGCGCCAACGGCCAGCCGCTGTACACCCTGGTCAACCCCGTCGACGACGCGCTGATGGGCATCACCCATGTGCTCCGCGGCGAGGACATCCTGTCCTCGACCCCGCGCCAGATCGCGCTCTACGAACACCTCAAGGCCATCGGAATCGCCGAGGCGACCCCCGAGTTCGGCCACCTGCCCTACGTCATGGGCGAGGGCAACAAGAAGCTGTCGAAGCGCGACCCCGAATCGAACCTGTTCCTCCACCGCGAGAACGGCTTCATCCCCGAGGGACTCATCAACTACCTCGCCCTGCTCGGCTGGTCCATCGGACCCGACCGCGACGTCTTCAACGTCAAGGAATTCACCGAGGCCTTCGACATCCACGATGTCCTGCCCAACCCGGCCCGCTTCGACGTTAAGAAGGCCACCGCCATCAACGCCGACCACATCCGCCTCCTCGAACTCGGCGACTTCCGTGACCGGCTGGTGCCGTATCTGCAGGCCGCCGAGGTGCTCCCTGAGTCCCCGACGGACGCTCAGCTTGAGATCCTCGATCAGGCAGCACCGCTCGTCCAGACCCGGATGAAGCTGCTCGGCGAAGCTCCCGACCTGCTCGCGTTCCTCTTCACCTCCGACGCCGACCTCGTCATGGCCGAAGACGGTCTGAAGACCCTCAAGGACTCCGCCCCCGAGGTGCTCGCCGCCTCCATCGAGGTCCTCGAAGGCCTCGACGAGTGGACGACAACGAAGCTCGAAGAGGTGCTCTCGGCGAAGCTCGTCGACGAGATGGAGATCAAACCGCGCTTGGCATACGGCCCGCTGCGTGTGGCCGTGTCCGGCCGCAAGGTCTCCCCGCCGCTGTTCGAGTCGATGGAGATCCTCGGCAAGGACTCCTCGCTCACGCGCCTCAAGGCACTCGCGGCACAGCTGTGACCATAGTCGAGCAGAAGGACTGGACCCGCGGGGGACTGCACTTCGAAGACGTGACGATCACCGTGCCCTTCGACCATTTCGGACGATCGAGGGAAGCCGCCTCGGCGAGTGTGAACCTGCCGGACACGCTGAGCGTGTTCGCCAGGATCATCGCCACCGAGGCGGACAGCCGGAAGCCCTACCTCGTGTACCTGCAGGGCGGACCCGGCGTGGAAGCTCCGCGTCCGGGCATCGCCGGCGGCCCCGGCGGGTGGGTGAAGCGCGCCCTCGAGGAATTCCAGGTCATCATGCTCGACCAGCGCGGAACCGGGAAGTCGAGCCCGATCGGCTCCGTCGACGGTGCCATCACCGGCCTCGACACGGTCGGGGCGGACCCGGCGGCGACCGCCGAGGCGCTGTCGTACTTCCGAGCCGATTCGATCGTCGAGGACGCGGAGATCCTGCGCGGCCACCTCGGCGCGGATACGTGGTCACTGCTGGGGCAGTCCTTCGGCGGCTTCACGACCCTGCGCTACATCTCTGCGCATTCGAGCGCACTGAACGAGGTGTTCTTCACCGGCGGTCTGCCGGCGATCGGCCTCGACCCGGCGACCGTCTACGGGCGGACGTGGGAAGGGATGATCCGCAAGTCTGAGCAGTACTACACAGCGTTCCCCGGCGACCGCGAGAAGATGCGCAGACTCGTCGAACTCGCCTCTGTCGGTGAGGGTCTCGCCTTGCCCGGGGGAGCACGGGCGACACCGGAGCGGATCCGTCTGCTCGGGCACTTCCTCGGGGCCTCCGATGGTCCGGAGAAGCTGCACTACCTGCTCGACTCTGACTTCGGCTCGGCGGCGTTCCGGCATGACCTTGCAGCGTCCCTGCCGTTCTCGGGACGCAATCCGCTCTATGCGGTCATCCACGAATCCTGCTGGGCCGATGGCACCGTGACGAATTGGGCGGCAAGGCGAGCGATGCCCGATGCCGTCCGTGAGGACCCGACCCTGCTGGCCGGTGAGCACGCCGGTCCGGAGTCTCTGCACGAGGATCCGGAGCTCACGCCCTTCGCCGAAGTGGCCGAGATCGTCGCCGCACGTCAATGGCCCGGCCTCTACGATGTCGACGCTCTGCGGGCCGCCTCGGTGCGTGGTGCTGCAGCAGTGTACTTCGAAGATGCCTACGTGCCGGTGGAGTATTCGCTGGCCACGGCCGAGCATCTGTCCGGGGTGCACCCGTGGGTGACGAACGAGTACGAACACAACGGTCTGCGCGCCGACGGATACCGTGTCTTCGACCGGCTCATCGGCCTCGCTCGCGGGTGAGGTCGGCGCTCGTCGGCAGGGGAGAGTTGAGCCTGTCGGCGGGCCAGCCCCGGTGAGGCTGTTTTGTTAAGAAGGTCACACCGAAAATGACCCCCTGAGATTTGTCGGGAGGCGGGGTGCTTGTGTAGAGTTATATCTCGTTGCTCAGGGAATTCTCCACGGAGATAACCTTGAAAAACATTGGGCTATGGTGTAATTGGCAGCACGAGTGATTCTGGTTCATTTAGTCTAGGTTCAAGTCCTGGTAGCCCAGCGGACATCATCCGGAGGTTCCTCCAGGTGAGTTGTTCTAAGCCCCCGTCGTCTAGTGGCCTAGGACGCCGCCCTCTCAAGGCGGTAACGGCAGTTCGAATCTGCTCGGGGGTACGGTTGAGCCCCGCATCGAATTTCGGTGCGGGGCTCACTCTAATTCACAGGCGTTCGAGTGGCAGTACCTATGTGTTTCCGAGCCACCGGCTGATCTCACGCGTCACTTCGACATGTATCTCCGCAGATCGCACTGCGTCGTCAGTGAACATTCCATGATCGGCGTCATCGATCTGGGTGATCTTACCCCCGGTTGAGCGCGCTGCGTCAGGATTCCATGCTGGGTCGTCTGTGCCGCCGATGAGCATCTGCCGGTTTGTGTTGTCAGACATCGCCTGGACCACCTGCGGCAGATGGAGCAGGGGAGTCAGCCATATGGCCTCATAGTCTCGCGCGGCGGCATAGGCGGCCCCGCAAGTGCCCAGCGACTTCCCGACGACCAAGACCCGACCCTCGAAGTCGCCGACTGCCTCCGCCAGTTGTGTCCCGACCCATTCGACGGTGGCTTCAGTGTCGAGGTCGGGCGCGTCCCATGACACCGCACGAACGTGCCAGCCGTGTTGTACGGCTGTTCGGCCCGCGAAGGTCAGCAACGGCATCGTCGCGGGATAGTTCCTCCCCGGCAGCAGCACGGTGAGACCCACTGGCTCGTCATGCCCGTTTGGCCAATCAACATACTCGCTCATCAGCGAACTTCCTTGTCACAGGACCAGTCCAGACTTTCCCGACGTGGTTGAGTCGTCAGTCGGATGTTTGCGTGGAATCGGGTTCAGCGTGAGACGGAATCGGCGATGCGCTTCGTGTGCTCAGCCGTCTTGATGTTGGAGACGATGAGCTCGAGCACGAGACGGACGCCGATGACCCACAGCGCCGGAATGATCCAGCCGAAGATGATCGACAGGATCAGCGGCAGCACACTGAAGCTCGGTCCGCCGCTGAGGTAGCTCGATGCCGAACCCGCGGCGATTCCCGTGGTGATGCCGGCGACGATGGTGCCGAGATAGGACAGGGCCGCGACCACGATCGCGATGATGTAGATGAAGCCCGCCCACTTCACTGCGATGAAGTTGTCGAAGCGGATGTCGAACAGCGACTTGAAGAACCCGGCCTGCGGGGGAGTCGACTGCGGCGCCTGCCCATACGCTGGCTGACCGTAGGCTGGCTGACCATAAGCCTGCTGCTGCGCCGCTCCCTGAGAGTAGGCACCCTGCTGATAGGGATCCTGCTGATAAGCGCCGGGCTGCGAATATCCGCCCTGCTGGTACTTCTGACCCTGTGCCTGGTAGGCATTGGGATCATAGGTGCCCTGCTGGTAGGTGGGCTGGTCGGGCTGGAACTGCGCGTCCTGACCCTGCTGCGATGCCTGTGCATCCTGACCCGCCTGGTACTGAGCGTTCTGAGGATTCTGCGCCGACTGGTCCGCGGCGGACTGGGCACTCTCCGTCTGGTCTCCGGCGCTCGGGTTCTGGCCGTCGAGGTTCTGCTCAGCCGAGCTGCTGTTCGGGTCGTTCGGGTTCTGCGGTGTCGACATTGTGTCCCTCTCGCGAAAGGAACGCACCCAGGGCAGGGCACGCTCGCCTGATATCTGCCTGTAGTCGCAACCTATCAGGATGCACAGACACGTGGCAGGGTGACTGTCATTTTGGGAGGAACAGCGAAGCGTTGACTCAGGCTTCGGACTCGTCATCGACACCGGTCAGCGCAATGCTCCACTCGACGACAAGCTCGTCACCTGGTGCGACGACATCGAAGTCAACGCCTGCCTCGCCCGCGGCGAAGGCATTCGGCGGACACGTCATCGGCTCGATCGCAATCGCCCGCCGCGCCAGATCCTCGTCGAGCCCGTCACCCGTGCATGTCTGCCAGGTTCGGAAACCGGGCCCCATCCCGACGATGACCTCGCGCAGATCTGTGCCCTTCAACCGTGCCCGCGACCACCCGTCGTCACCGCGCCGAGGTTGCCCGAAAGCATCATCGAGGACCGTTCCGCCGATCAGACGCAATGCCCGGAAATCCTTGCAGACCATGCATGCGGAATCATCGGAGACGTGATCGGCAGGGACCGCCGTACCGTCATCGAAAGGACGAACGGCCGTGGGTATGAGCCGCTCATTCGTCTCATACCAATGCGCAGCGGGAATGACAAGCTGCGCCTCATCGACGAGCTCACCGGCCCCGCCCGAGAGCCACGGGTGAAAACCGAAGCCGAACGGGGCGGGAGCGGACCCCGTGTTCAGGGCACGTGCACGCATACGCAGCTCCGCCTCGGCGAGTTCGAAATCCACCTGCAGGCTGAACTCGAACGGGTACCCCTCCGTCGGCTCCAGCGCGTATTCGAGGCTGACCGTCGACTCGGTGCGCTCGACCACGGACCATTCGACATCGGCGACGAGGCCATGCAGTGCGGTATTGCGCTCGGGTTCGGTGATCGGCAACTGATGACTGTCGCCGGCGAAGTCGAAACGGCCGCCGTCGATCCGGTTCGGCCACGGCGCGAGCACGGCTCCGTCGAAGGCGTTCATCGGCACCACGATCGGACGATCGCCGACGCTGAAGCGAACCAGGCTCGCACCGATGGGGGAGATGGCCGCCGTTGACTCGTCGCAGGCGAGTTCGATGGTGGCGGTCATGGGTCTCCAAGGTGCTCGAGCGCGGGAAGAACAGTTGCAGATATTCTACGCTGTCCGCACCGATCTGAGCCGCCAGATGTTAGCATTATGATCGAAAATGATAACTTTTGGGAGGTCTGATGCCAGCGTCGCATCAAAGGGCGAACCTGTCCGATGGTCGCGAGATCCTGTTCTACCAGGACCACGACTCACCTGCACCGTTGATCGCCGCCGACCCCCGGCCAAACGATTCGCGACCCGACAGCGGCACATTGCGCTTCGACGTCCTCACCGGCGAATGGGTCGCCGTGGCCACGCACCGACAGACCCGCACCCACCTGCCCGCCGCCGCCGAATGTCCGCTGTGCCCGTCGACGCCAGACCGTCCCACAGAGATCCCGGCTGCTGACTTCGACGTCGCCGTCTTCGAGAATCGCTTTCCCTCACTCGGCCCCGGCCTCGGTGATGTTCCCTCCTCCCGGGCGGTGGACACCACCTTCGCCGAGGCGGCCGCCGACTCCGCCGACACCGTGACCTCTGCGCTGTCGGGACCCGGGTACGGCCGCTGCGAAGTCGTCGTCTTCTCCTCTGAGCACACCGGCTCCTTCGGCGGGCTCGGCACCGCCCGTGCCCGCACAGTCATTGACGCTTGGGCCAACCGAACTGCCGAACTCTCCGCCCTGCCTGGCATTGAGCAGGTCTTCATGTTCGAGAACCGCGGGGAGGAGATCGGGGTGACGATGAATCACCCGCACGGACAGATCTATGCTTACCCCTATGTCACCCCGCACACCGCGATCACCTCGGCACGGGCGCACGATCACCTGCGCCGAACCGGGCGACCGCTGCTCGGCGACGTGCTCGCCTTAGAGCGTGAGGCAGGGGAGCGGATGATCCTCGAAACCGACCACTTCTCCGCCTTCGTGCCCTTCGCGGCCCGCTGGCCGATCGAAGTCCACATCGTGCCGCACCGCCAGGTCGGAAGCGTCGACGAACTCGACGAGACCGAACGCGACGACCTGGCCCGCGTCTACCCGGAAGTGCTGCAGCGCATCGACGGCCTCTACCCGAGTCCTACACCGTATATCGCGGCCTGGCACCAGGCGCCGGTCAACAGCGCCGACCGTCGCGCCGAATGGCTCCACCTCGAGATCACGAGCCCGAGGAGAGCTGAGAACAAACTGAAGTTCCTCGCCGGGTCGGAGGCCGCCATGGGTGCCTTCGTCGGCGACGTTTCCGCCGAGGAGACCGCAGCCAGGCTGCGTGCGGTGACCCTGGAACCCCTCGCCGAGGTGGCCGTGACCGCGAGTGCGAGCAGCTCAGTGACCGCGAACAGCGCCGCGACCGCGACGGAAGGGGATCGACGATGAGCGCCGAGACGTCGACGACCGTGGCGGCCCCGACCCCCGATCATCTCGCCGAAGAGTTCGAGGCCCTGTTCGGGTACCGTCCGCTCGGCTCCTTCCGTGCGCCCGGACGTGTCAACGTCATCGGCGAACACACGGACTACAACCTCGGGTTCGTCCTGCCCATCGCCATCGACCGGGCCGTGTACGTCGCCATCGGTCAGCGACCCGAGGGCAGCTCTGAAGGACGAGGCGAGGACGACGTCGTGGGGACGGGAACTGTAGAGCCGCCTCGGGGCGGGGAGAGCATCCGCATCGTCTCTGATCATCGCGATGAAACCGGGCAGCGTCTGTCCGGCCAGTTCACGGCTGCGGAGCTCGTGCCTGGGACCCTGCCCGGCTGGCTGAGCCACGCAGCGGGAGTCGTCGATGAGATCGCGAAGACCACAGGCACGATCGTCGGCGGGGTCGACCTCTATATCGAATCCACCGTTCCCGTCGGCGCCGGACTGTCGTCATCACATGCACTCGAGGTTGCGGTGCTCATCGCCCTCGACGAGGTGTTCGACCTCGGCCTCGACGACCGGGAGAAGGTACTGCTGACTCAGCGTGCCGAGAACGACTTCGTCGGTGCACCGACGGGCATCGTCGACCAGGCCGCTTCGATCATGACCGAGGCCGGGCACGCGCTCTTCCTCGACTGCCGGGACCTCAGCGCCCGCCAGATTCCCTTCGACCTCGACGCCGAAGGACTCCGACTCCTCGTCATCGACTCGAAGGTCTCGCACTCGCACAGCGAAAGCGGTTACGGGGCCAGGCGGAAGACCTGCGAGGAATCCGCCGCTCTCTTCGGCGTCGACAGCCTGCGGGAACTCGCCGATGACGTCGACCTGAGCGAGCTGACCGAAGAACAGCGCAAGCGCGTTCGACACGTCATCGCCGAGAACGCGCGAGTCCGGGCCACCGTCGAACTGCTCGAAGACAATGAACGCTCGACCGGCGGCGACCATGACGCACGCATCCGTGCCATCGGCGACCTGCTGGTCGCCTCCCACGAATCCCTGGCGCACGACTATGAGGTCTCCTGTGTCGAACTCGATGTGGCAGTGACGGCCGCGATGGGCGCCGGGGCACTTGGAGCTCGGATGATCGGCGGAGGCTTCGGCGGCTCCGGGATCGCACTCATCCATGCAGACCAGGTTGACGAAGTCGGCGCCGCCGTCACCGCGGCCTTCGCCGAGCACGGTTTTCGGGAACCTGACATCTTCGCCGTCAGTGCAGGACGGGGCGCCGCCCGGTTCGACTGAGGTCCGGCCTCGGTCGGGCCGCAGTTTCGCCAGGCGGCAGACCAGGTCGAGCGACCGTTGACTCTCCGAACCTCCGCGGTTCATGCTGGAACCTCAGTCGACTGTGGCCGACGCGACGGTCGATGGAGACGCGATAGGTTCAGACAGGCGGGCGAGCGGTATGGACATCTGCGACGTCAATGGAGTGAGCCTCGGCGTCGACGAGTTCGGTGAGCCGGATGCGCCACTGGTCCTCTGCCTCGGCGCCCCGACGATGCTGTCCTGGCCCGATGCCCTGTGCGAGCAACTGGCAGCGCAGGGACGCCATGTTGTGCGCTGCGACCTCCGTGATGCCGGCGCCTCGAGTCATGGTGACCTCGAATCACCGGACTACACACTGCGGGACCTCGCCGCCGATGCCGCCGCACTCGCTCGTGCCTTCGACGAGCGGCCCGCTCATTTGGCGGGAATCGGCATCAGCGGGATGATTGCGCAGGTCGCGGCTCTCGACCATCCGGACACGTTCTCGGCACTCACGCTCATCGGAACCCGACCGGTCGCTCCCGGGCCAGTCGACGATGACCTGCCGGATCATGATCAGGCCACGATGGAGCCGCTCTTCTCCCGTCCGCTGCCGGACTGGACGGATGTCGATTCGGCGGCCGACTTTATGGCCGAAGGCGCACGGATCCTCGGCAACGATGCTGACGAGGCCCGTGAAGTCGCAGCGCGAATCTGGCAGCGGACGCAGGACACGGATCCGGAGACTCACCTGGCCGATCAGCTCGGAATGGTGTTCTCCCGCCTCGACTGCCAGCCTCGGTGGAGGGAACGCCTGCCGCAGCTGAAGGTGCCGACGCTGGTCGTGCACGGACGCCTTGATCCATTCTTTCCCGTGGGCAATGGTGAAGCGATCGCCCGTGAGATTCCGGGGGCGCGGCTTCTTGTCCTCGAGAACGCCTCGACGGCCGTGCCGGCCGCAGACGTCCCCGAGGTCGTGACCGCGATGGTCGGGCTCTGAACCGACCCCACGCAGACTCCGGGGATCAGTTCGTGCCGGGGGCCGCCTCGGTGCCGGTGTCCGCATCGTCGTCGGGAGTCTCGATGATGCGGATCGGACGCAGCTTCGCCCAGATGAGGAAGACGGCTGCGGCGATGATGAGGCCGATCCCGGTCCACAGGTTCGCATCGATTCCGCCGGTGCGCTCCGCCTCATCGGGGGTGAAGCCGACGATCCCGGCGATCGTGAGGATGATGCCGAAGATCCCCAGCAGGACGCCGATGAAGTTGCGGATGTCGAAGGCGCCTGCGGTCTTCGTCAGTTCGTTTGCTTTGCTCATGGTGTTCACTGGCTCCTTCACCCGAAGGTCACGTTGAGGATGATGACGAGGACCAAGGCGACTCCCGCGATGGGCACCGGACGCTTCCAGACCGGGGGCTTCGGTTCGCCCAGATCCTCGAGGTCGGTCTTCGGAGTCTCCGAATAGACGAGCCCGCGCAGCTCATGCGCCGGCTTCGGCGCAGTCCTGAAGGTGACGATCACGGAGAGGATGATGTCGACGACGAACGCGGTGCTGGCGGCAAGGAATGCCGCACCCTGACCGGGCAGATCGAGCACTCCGGTCTCGGCGAGGACGAACACGGCCACGGCGGAGAGCGTGCCGCCGACCAGGCCGACCCAACCTGCGGTCGCCGACATCCGCTTCCAGAACATACCGAGGATGAAAGTGGCGAACAGCGGTGCGTTGAAGAAGCCGAACAGCGTCTGCAGATAATCCATGAGGTTGGAGAAGTTGCCGGCGATGAGGGCAGTGAAGATCGCGACGATGCAGGCGCCGATCGTGGCGTAGCGGCCGACCTTGAGGTAGTAGCCGTCCTCCCGGTCCTTGACCACGTACTGCTGCCACAGGTCATAGCTGAAGACCGTGTTGAACGCGGAGATGTTCGCGGCCATTCCCGCCATGAACGCGGCGAGCAGACCCGCGATCGCGATGCCCAGCAGACCGTTCGGCAGGACCTCGCGCATGAGCAGCAGGAGCGCATCGTTATACGTCACGCCCGTCTGTTCGATCGCGGTCGCCTCGTCGACGGTGGACGCGATCTGCTTGAACTGCGTCATCTGCGTCACGAGGACAGCGGAGATCATGCCGGGGATGATGACGATGAAGGGGATGAGCATCTTCGGGAAGGAGCCGAGGATGGGCGTCAGCCGCGCCGCATTGATTGACTTCGACGCCATGGCCCGCTGGACCTCGACGAAGTTTGTCGTCCAGTAACCGAAGGAGAGCACGAAGCCGAGCCCGAAGACGATGCCGACGACCGAGAGCACCGGGTTGGAGAAGCCGGAGAGCTGTTCGCCCGGCCAGCTGCTCAGCTGCTCGGCGCCGAGCATTCCGTCGCTGCTCACTCGCTCCTTGAGGCCCTCCCAGCCGCCGACGCGATTGAGCCCGATGATCGTCAGCGGCAGGAGAGCTGCGACGATGACGAAGAACTGGAGCACCTCGTTGTAGATCGCCGCGGTGAGCCCGCCGAGCGTGATATAGGAGAGCACGATCACGGCAGCGACGACGAGGGCGATCCACAGCGGCCATCCGAGCAGACGATTGACGATCGTGCCCAGCAGGAACAGGTTGACGCCGGCGATGAGGATCTGCGCGATCGCGAACGACAACGCGTTGACCAGGTGGGCACCGGTGCCGAAGCGCTTGCGCATGAACTCGGGCACGGATCTGACCTTCGAACCGTAGTAGAAGGGCATCATCACGACACCGAGGAACAGCATCGCGGGGACCGCGCCGATCCAGAAGTAGTGCATCGTCGGCATGCCGTACTGCGCGCCAGTGGCGGACATACCCATGATCTCCACGGCGCCGAGGTTGGCCGAGACGAACGCGAGAGCCGTGACCCAAGCCGGAAGGCTCCGTCCGGAGAGGAGGAACTCGATGCTCGAGGAGACGCCGCGTTTGGCGAACCACCCGATGCCGAGGACGAAGATGAAGTAGATCGCTATCAGCAGATAGTCGATCCACTGTGCGTCCAAGCGGATTGCTTCCAAGGTTCCTCCATATGCGTCAGTGCATGTCTTCAAAGTGCGTCAGCGCATGGCTGCGTGTGGTGTGTGACACCCGAGTGGACACTTTAGAGGATTGTGAGCTTGATCGCTAGTGATCGAACCTGAACAGTTTTGATCGTTTGGTCAAAAGGTCAGACGACTTCGACCTCGACGCCGGCCTCGCGCAGGGCCGTGAGCTCGGTTTCGGAGCTCTTCGAATCGGTGATGAGCTGCTGGATCTGCTCGGTCGGAACGGTGAGCACCGACGACCGGAGTCCGACCTTCGTGTGATCGACGAGCGCGGTGACGCGCCCCGCCCCAGCGGCCATCGCCCGGTCAGTATCGGCGACGGGGAACGCCGGAGTCGACAGACCGAAGTCCGCGGCCAAGCCGTTGCCGGAGAGGAAGACGGTATCGGCGCGCAGCCCGAGCAGCTGTGACACAGTGCCGCCGCCGACAAAGGCGCGAATGGAATGGCGCAGCAGACCGCCGACGACGATGACCTCATTGTCGGGGGAGGAAACCATAGCCTCGGCGACGAGCAGAGAATTCGTCACCACGCGCAGACCTGAGCGCGTGACGAGCTCCTTGGCCAACAGCTCGGTCGTCGTCCCGGGACCGAGCGCCACGACATCGCCGTTGCGCACCCGCGTCGCCGCTGCGCGAGCGATCGCCGTCTTCTCGGCCAGGGCCTGCTCGAGCTTCTCCGCATAGCTCGACTCCCGCGCGCTCGACGCGAGAACAGCACCGCCGTGGGTGCGGACGAGCCTGCCCTCCTCGGCGAGCTGATCGAGGTCGCGGCGGATGGTCACGGCCGAAGTGTCGAGCTTCTCCGATAGGGAAGTGATGGAGACGGCGCCGTCTCTCTCGATCGTGTCGACGATGATATTGCGTCTCTGGGCGGCGATCATGGGGCCATAGTACAGACAGCGGGCCCGGGAGAGAGATCTCCCGGGCCCGCGGACTGTCGCGAAGAGTTCAGCGGCGCTCGGCCGCGCACAAGTGCGTTGCTCAGCCGCGCACGAGTGCTTCGGTCAGCGCACGCGCAGCGTCGATGACCGACTTCGCGTGCAGGCGACCGGGCTGGCGAGTCAGCCGGTCGACGGGTCCGGAGATCGAGACGGCGGCGACCACACGATTGCTCGGCCCGCGCACGGGGGCCGACACCGAGGCGACGCCCCGCTCACGTTCGGCGATCGACTGCGCCCATCCTCGGCGACGGACACCGGAGAGCATGGTGGCGGAGAACCGGGCACCGCGCAGGCCCGTGTGCAGACGGTCCGGCTCCTCCCAGGCCAACAGCACCTGAGCGGCGGATCCGGCGCGCATCGACAGGGTCGCGCCGATCGGCACGGAGTCGCGCAGACCAACCGGACGCTCGGCTGCGGCCACGCACAGACGCAGATCGCCCTGGCGGCGGAAGAGCTGAGCGGACTCGCCCGTCTGGTCGCGCAGCTGACCCAGAACGGGGCCGGCCGCGGCCAGCAGGCGATCCTCGCCGGCAGCGGAGGACAGCTCGGCCAGACGCGGGCCGAGGACGAATCGTCCCTGCAGATCGCGACCGACGATGCGGTGGAATTCGAGGGCAACAGCCAGGCGGTGGGCAGTGGGGCGTGCCAGTCCGGTCAGCGTCACCAATTCGGCGAGAGAGGCGGGTCCGGCCTCAAGTGCGGAGAGAACCATTGCGGCCTTGTCGATGACCCCGACGCCGCTACCATTGCTTGTCATAGGCACTATTGTGCGCGTCTCAGTGGGCGAGATGCAAGTTCGCATTGCGATACGGGCGAGTAGATTTCGAATACGCACTCACTCCAGTGCTCACTCAGCAGTTCATCGACGTGCCGTACCGCGGCCCGTCAGGTCTACATCGGGTGCAGAGATCCCTGCACCGGCGGGAGGAACCATGCCACGCACATTGGCCGAGAAGGTCTGGGCCGATCACGTCGTCTCACGAGGTGTTGACGGTGCGCCGGACCTTATCTACATCGACCTGCACCTCGTCCACGAGGTGACCAGCCCGCAGGCCTTCGACGGACTCCGACTCGCCGGGCGCCCCGTGCGCCGCCCCGACCTCACCATCGCCACCGAGGACCACAACACCCCGACCTGGGACATCGACAAGCCGATCGCCGAACCCACCTCGGCCACGCAGATCAACACCCTGCGCAAGAACGCTGAGGAATTCGGCATCCGCCTGCACAGCCTTGGCGACGCCGACCAGGGCATCGTCCACGTCGTGGGACCGCAGCTGGGCCTGACTCAGCCGGGCACCACCGTCGTCTGCGGCGACTCGCACACTTCCACTCACGGAGCCTTCGGAGCGCTCGCCTTCGGCATCGGCACCTCCGAGGTCGAACATGTGCTCGCCACGCAGACGCTGAGCCTCAAGCCCTTCAAGACGATGTCGATCACCGTCGACGGCGACCTGCCCGAAGGCTCGAGCGCGAAGGACATCATCCTCGCCATCATTGCGAAGATCGGCACCGGCGGGGGACAGGGCTACGTCCTCGAATACCGCGGTTCGGCCATCCGTCAGCTGTCGATGGAAGCCCGGATGACGATCTGCAACATGTCGATCGAAGCCGGCGCCCGCGCCGGAATGGTCGCCCCCGATGAGACGACCTTCGAATACGTCAAAGGCCGCCCGCACGCCCCCGAAGGTGCTGACTGGGACGCCGCCGTCGAATACTGGAAGACCCTCTACACCGACGAAGGCGCGGAATTCGACGCCGAGGTCGTCCTCAAGGCCGAAGACATCGAACCCTTCGTCACCTGGGGCACGAACCCCGGCCAGGGCCTGCCGCTGTCGGCCTCCGTGCCCAGCCCCGACGACTTCACCGACGAGAACGACAAGGCCTCCGCAGCCAACGCACTGGCCTATATGGGCCTGACGCCGGGCACCCCGCTGCGCGAGATCGAAGTCGACACCGTCTTCCTCGGCTCGTGCACGAACTCCCGGATCGAAGACCTCCGGGCCGCCGCCGAGGTGGTCCGCGGACGCAAGAAGGCCGACAACGTCCGCTTCATGGTCGTCCCCGGCTCCGCGAAGGTCCGCCTCCAGGCCGAAGAAGAGGGCCTCGACGTCATCTTCAAGGACTTCGGCGGCGAATGGCGCTTCGCCGGCTGCTCGATGTGCCTGGGCATGAACCCCGACCAGCTGGCAGAGGGCGAACGCTGCGCCTCGACCTCGAACCGCAACTTCGAAGGCCGTCAGGGCAAGGGCGGACGCACCCACCTCGTGTCCCCGCTCGTCGCCGCGGCAACCGCAGTGCGCGGAACCCTGTCCTCACCGGGCGACGTCGCCGACCTGCCGCGGGACGCCGAACCCGTGGAATGGGCCGACAACCGCCTGTCCCTCAACCTGACACCCGTCTCGGCGAACGACTGAAGAAGGAGGACGAGCCATGGAAGCTTTCACCACCCACACCGGCATCGGCGTTCCTCTGCGCCGATCCAATATCGACACCGATCAGATCATCCCCGCGAAGTTCCTCAAGCGCGTCACCCGCACCGGCTTCGAGGACGCCCTGTTCTACCGCTGGCGGACCAACGACGACTTCGTTCTCAACGACCCGGACTTCGCGAACGGCTCCGTTCTCGTCGCCGGCCCCGACTTCGGCACCGGATCCTCCCGTGAGCACGCCGTCTGGGCACTCAAGGACTACGGCTTCCGCGTCGTCCTGTCCTCCCGCTTCGGCGACATCTTCCGCGGCAACTCCGGCAAGGAGGGCCTGCTGGCCGCCCAGCTGGAACAGGCCGACATCGAACTGATCTGGAAGATCCTCGAGAACCATCCCGGCACCTCGATCACCGTGGATCTCAATGAGAAGACCGTGACGTGCGACACCGTCACCGTATCCTTCCAGATCGACGACTACACGCGCTGGCGCCTCCTCGAAGGCCACGACGACATCAGCCTCACCCTGGCCAAGGAAGACGAGATCGTCGCCTACGAATCCTCCCGCTTCGCCTTCAAACCCACGACCCTGCCCGCTAAGGTCTGACCCTCACCGCGGCAACCCAGCGCCACGATCCGACCTCCCCCGAGGCGGCCCACCGAATCGCTCGAACGCGACCTCGGGGCCACCTCGGCGAATGGGTGGGAGACCGTCGGCTGGGTTAGTCTAGGACGGTGCCCGCGGCAATCAGCGGGCACCGTCTCCGGGTGGAATCCTGCCCGGATCCGATCATCGGAATCAGGGAGGAACATGCTCGAAGTACGTGGGGGAAATCCGCTGGACGGCACCGTCCGAGTCCGCGGCGCCAAGAATCTGGTGCCCAAGGCGATGGTGGCCTCTCTGCTCGGTGAGACCCCGTCCGTGCTGCGCGGCGTGCCTCAGATCCGCGACGTCGAGATCGTCACCGGACTCCTCGAACTCCACGGAGTGCGTGTCACCTCCGGTCCCGACGGTGACCTGACCGACGGTGAACTCCACCTCGATCCGGCCGATGTGGCTTCGGGGTCCATCGTCGACATCGACGCCCATGCCGGATCTTCCCGCATCCCGATCCTCTTCTGCGGCCCGCTGCTGCACAGCCTCGGTCAGGCATTCATCCCCGACCTCGGCGGCTGCCATATCGGCGACCGCCCCATCAACTTCCACCTCGATGTGCTCCGCAAGTTCGGAGCCGAGGTCGATAAGACCCCCGGCGGCATCATGCTCAAGGCCCACAGCCGCCTGCAGGGCACCAAGGTCGAACTGCCCTATCCCTCCGTCGGAGCCACCGAACAGGTGCTGCTGACCGCGGTGCGCGCCGAAGGCGTCACCGAGTTGCGGGGCGCGGCCATCGAGCCCGAGATCATGGATCTCATCGCTCTGCTGCAGAAGATGGGCGCGATCATCACCGTCGACACCGACCGTGTGGTGCGCATCGAAGGTGTCGACACCCTCCGCGGGTTCATCCACCGCGCCCTGCCCGACCGCAATGAGACCGCGTCCTGGGCCTCGGCGGCTCTGGCCACCGGCGGAGACATCTTCGTCGAAGGCGCCAGCCAGCCTGAGCTCATCACCTTCCTCAACGTCTTCCGCAAGATCGGCGGCGAATTCGATGTGCAGGAGTCCGGCATCCGCTTCCGCCACCCCGGCGGCAAACTCCGGTCCTTTGCCCTCGAGACCGACGTGCATCCAGGCTTCATGACCGACTGGCAGCAGCCGCTGGTCGTCGCGATGACTCAGGCCGAAGGGCTGTCGATCATCCACGAGACCGTGTATGAGAACCGGTTCGGCTTCACCGACGCCCTGCGTGACATGGGTGCGCAGATCCAGCTCTACCGCGAATGCCTCGGCGGCACTCCCTGCCGGTTCGGACGGCGGAACTACCAGCACTCGGCCGTCATCTCCGGACCCACCGACCTCAAGGGCACCCGCATCGACGTTCCCGATCTGCGCGGCGGCTTCAGCCACCTCATCGCCGCCTTGGCCGCTCAGGGCACGAGCGAGGTCCACGGCATCGAACTCATCAACCGCGGCTACGAGAACTTCCTCGACAAACTCATCGGTCTCGGTGCCGAGGTCTCTGCATGAGCCAGTTGACCGAACCGGACGCGAACAACCACGATCTCGTCTCGTTCGACCCCGCCTCGGTGCGTTCTCAGAACCGCGCCGGAACCGTCGCCGCCACGGCGGCCTTCGGGCTCATGCGCACGGCCACGAAGATGAGCGTGCGGGGGCGTGAGCACCTGCCGCCGGCCGGCACGGGTATCATCGTCGCCGCCTACCATGCGAACCATCTCGACCCGATCCTCGTGGGACTGGCCCTGAAGCGCAACGGCCGGATGCCGCACTTCCTCGCGAAGTCGACGCTGTTCACCGGGGTGCTCGGCAAGATCCTCAAGACCATCGGACAGATCCCCGTGCTGCGCTCCTCGGCGCAGGCAGGGGACTCCCTCGAATACGCGAAGGACGCCCTGGCACACGGCCAGACCGTCGTCATCTACCCCGAGGGCACGCTGACGAAGGACCCGGAGCTGTGGCCCCAGCACTTCAAGACCGGCACCGCCCGGCTGGCGCTGGAGACCGGAGCCCCGATCATCCCCGTCGCCCACTGGGGGCTGAACACGATCTACCCGCGCGGGCAGAAGAAGTTCCGCTTCCGCCCTTTCAGCCACGACACGGTCGTGGCCTTCGGCCCCGCCATCGACTACTCGGATCTGTGGGATCAGCGGGATGAGAAGAAGACGATGGGAGACCTCTCCCAGCGTGTGAAGAAGACCGTGGCGGCGATGGTGGCCGAACTGTCGGGACGCGAACTGCCGCAGCGTTTCATGAGTAAGGAGACAGGCGAATGAGCGTCGATAAGATCACCGTCCTCGGAGCAGGGTCGTGGGGGACCACCTACGCTGCGGTCATCGCCGACGCCGGATTCCCCGTCACCCTGTGGGCCCGCCGCCCCGAGGTCGCCGCGGAGATCAACTCCACCCACACCAATGAGCGCTACCTGGGCGAGCGGGTCCTGCCCGAGGGCCTGAGCGCCACCGATGACGATATCGCCGCCGTCACGGATGCCGACCTCATCGTCCTCGCCGTTCCCGCCCAGACCCTGCGCGAGAACCTCACCCGGTGGAAGCCGCACCTGCGGACCGGAGTGAAGCTCGTGAGCCTGATGAAGGGCATCGAGGTCGACACCGGCAAACGCATGTCCGAGGTCATCGCCGAGGTCGCCGAGGTCGCCGACTCCCAGATCGCCGTCGTCTCCGGCCCGAACCTCGCCCGTGAGATCGCCGACCGGCAGCCCACCGCCACCGTCGTCGCGTCCTCCGACATCACCACCGCCGAGATGGTCGCTGAGATCAGCGCGAACGCGTACTTCCGCCCGTACACGAACACCGACGTCGTCGGCGTCGAGATCGGCGGTGCGATCAAGAACATCATCGCCCTGTCCGTGGGCATCGCCGACGGGCAGAAGCTCGGCGACAATTCGAAAGCCTCGATCATCACCCGCGGTCTCGCCGAGACGTCTCGCCTGGCCGCAGCCATGGGCGCCGAAGCACACACTCTGTCCGGACTCGCCGGACTCGGCGACCTCGTGGCCACCTGCGCCTCACCCCTGTCGCGCAATCGCACCTTCGGGCGCCACCTCGGTGAGGGGATGAGCCTCGAAGATGTCATCGCCCATACCTCGCAGACAGCCGAAGGCGTGAAGTCCGCTCCTGCCGTCCTCGCTCTGGGCCGACGCAACGGCGTCGACCTGCCCATCACCGAGGCGGTCTGTGCGGTGCTGGCCGGGAAACTGCAGGTTGACGAACTCGCCGGATTGCTGTTGTCTCGGAAACGTAAGCACGAAGGACCACCGGCCTGAGTCGGACCACGTCTTCAGGCAACCCGCTGGAAAACTAGGAGCACACATGAGCGCCAACTCACCGTTCTTCAACCTTCCCGAACTTCCGACCTTCACGCTGACCAGCACCGACATCGAAGACGGTGGGGTGCTCACCGGCCCCCAGCTCTCCGGTGCCATGGGCGTGCCCGGCGGTGAGGACATCTCCCCGCAGCTGACCTGGTCCGGCTTCCCCGAAGAGACCAAGGCCTTCGCCGTCACCTGCTATGACCCCGACGCCCCGACGGGTTCGGGATTCTGGCACTGGGTCGTCACCGACCTCGACGCCTCGGTGACGAGCCTGGACACCAACGCCGGCGACCCGGCCGCCGACCTCCTTCCCGGAGGAGCCGTGACTCTGCGCAACGATGCCGGCGAACCCCGCTTCGTCGGTGCCGCCCCGCCGGAAGGACACGGACCTCACCGCTACTTCTTCATCGTCACCGCCCTGGCCGAACCTCTGGGCATCGACGAATCCGCATCTCCTGCCTTCGCTGGCTTCAACATGTTCTTCAAGGGCATCGGCCGGGCGTGGCTGGAATGCACGTACGAGGCCAAGTGAGCTAGAGTCTTTCAGTCCGCGCACACGTGAACCCGTGTGTGCACCCCGCGTCCAGCCCCAGTTCGCGGGAGTACCACTTCAGCAAGGAAATCCATGGCAGACAACGATCACCGGCCCCTTGTCGCAGTCCTCTTCGGAGGCCGTTCGAGCGAGCACTCCGTCAGCTGCGTCACGGCGGCCGGAGTGATCGGCGCCATCGACTCCGAGGCCTTCGAGGTCCTGCCGATCGGCATCACGAAGACCGGCGTGTGGCGGGTCGTCGACGACTGGGCGAGCATGCGCTTCGACCCGGAGGCAATGCCCGAAGTCACGGACAACGGCACCGAAGTGATCCCGCCGGTCTCCGCCGACGGGGCACCTCTGCTGCACCGCGACGCCGAGGGCAATTTCACCGAACTCGGTTCGGTCGACGTGTTCTTCCCGCTTATGCACGGACGCTTCGGTGAGGACGGCACCCTGCAGGGACTGTTCGAACTCAGCAACACCGCCTTCGTCGGCTCCGGAGTGTTCTCGTCGGCTGCGAGCATGGACAAGCACTTCACGAAGTCACTCATGGCGCAGGCCGGAATCCCCACCTGCCCGTGGGAGCTCGTGACCGAGACGATGTGGGCCGCAGATCGTGCAGAGGCGGAGAAGCGTGTGGCCGAACTCGGTCTGCCCGTGTTCATCAAACCCGCCCGTGCCGGATCGTCCATGGGAGTCAGCCGCGTCGCCGAGGCGGCCGACCTCGAAGTCGCCCTGCTCGGTGCGTTCGAACACGACTCCAAAGTCATCGTCGAACCCGAGGTCAGCGGACGTGAGGTCGAATGCGCCGTGCTCGGCTCCGTCTATGACACAGACCTGCGGGTGTCCTCACCCGGCGAGATCCGCGTGAGCGGAGACCACTCGTTCTACGACTTCAACGCGAAGTACCTCGACCTCTCCGCCGCGGAGGTCACCTGTCCGGCCGACCTCGACGAAAAGGTCACGGCTCGGGTTCAGGAGTTGGCCGCCTCGGTGTTCCGACTCTTCGACTGCACCGGGCTGGCCCGTGTCGATACCTTCGTCACGGACACTGGGGATGTCGTCATCAACGAACTCAACACCCTGCCCGGGTTCACCCCCACCTCGGCGTACCCATTCATGTGGGCGCAGTCGGGACTCGAGTACTCCGAACTCATCGGCGAACTCATCTCGATCGCCCTGATCGATCACGCCCGCGCGAAGTGAGCTGGGGCGTCGCGGGCAGGCTCTAGCCGGCGATGTCCTCGGCGCCGACGCACTCGTTCTCCGGTGGGAGCTTCGACAGCGCCGGTGAGATTGCGGCGAGCACGTCGTTGCCGGACTCAGCCTTGCGGTTGACCAGCACTTCGACGGCCGGTGTGCGTCCGTAGCTGGTGAATTTCCACGTCGTCTCATCGTCTTCTGAGGGCTTCGAGATCCAATCGACCCCGGACACGCTCACGCACTGATCCGTCGTCGGTCCGGGAGGAGTGACTCCGCAGCGCAGCACCGCGACGTTGGGATCTCCCCAGGCCTTCGTGCCCTGCGACGAGGTGGTCCGCGCCTTCTGGCCCGAGATCTCATCGGGCAGGGTGAGCATGATGTCGGCACACTTCGGGTCCGCCGCGTCCTTGGCCGGTTCGACGATGACGGTGCGCGAACACCCGGTCACTGCGAGGCCGGTGAGCACCGTGGCCAAGGCGACGAAGGTGAGAGAACGACGACGGTGCGCGGGCCGCGGAGAACGGCGCGTCGAAGCAGGGCGAGATCTCATAGGTCTACCGTATCTCCCGATAACCTGGAGCCATGACCCGACTGTCCGAACTTGGCGAATCACACATCATCTCCCGCGTGCTCACCCGCAACCCTGAGCCCGCACACGTGATCGTCGGACCCGGAGACGATGCGGCCGTGACCGCACCGGAGGGTCGACTCGTCTCAACCGCAGACATGCTCGTGGAGAATGAGGACTTCACCCGCGACTGGTTGGACTGGGAATTGCTCGGACGCAAGGCCGCGGCACAGAACCTCGCCGACGTCTGCGCCATGGGTGCGACCCCGCACGGACTTCTCGTATCCCTGGCGGTACCGAATGACACGGACATCACCGACATCGAAGCCCTGTATTCCGGACTCTTCGAGGAGGCGGAGCGGGTAGGCACCGCGTTGGAGTGCACAGTGCCGATCATCGGCGGCGACCTGTCCTCCTCGAAACTCATCGTCATCGCCATCACCGCGCTCGGGACGGTGCAGGAGGATTCCGCGACACTGCGCTCCGGTGCTCGCCCCGGTGATTCGCTCTATCTGGCCGGGACGGTCGGACGCGCGGCCGCCGGACTCGACCTGCTCTTCGCCGGCCTGCGACGCGATACCGCCGGCCCGGAACTGCGCTCACTCATCGACACCCAACTGGCCCCGCAGCCCGACTACGGTGCACTGCGCACTCTCGGGGCCGCCTCGGCGATGATCGACGTCTCCGATGGACTCAGCCTCGACCTCGCCCGAGTGGCGGCCGCCTCGGGGGTGGGAATCGACCTCGAGCGGGCCCTGTTGGACGACCTCGTCGACCCGTTGCTGCCGGCGGCCGAGTACGTGCTCGATTCGCGGGCAAAGGGAGTCTCCGGCGACGCGGAGGGTGTGGCGGATTCGGCGAATGGCCCTGTCATGACGGCAGAGGACTTGGCACTGTCCTGGGTCCTCGACGGGGGAGAGGACCACGGCTTCGCCGCGTCTGCGTCGCCGCGTCAGGACCCTGGAGTAGGCTGGCGGAGAATCGGTGAGATCCGCACCGGACACGATGTCAGCCTCGACGGCACACCCGTGCCGGCGAGCGGTTTCAGCCATTTCGGGAAGTGACATGAGCAACGCCATCAGCCTCAACGGTCGTCTGGCCGCACGCTGGGCCCGCCGCGCGGTCGACCGGCTGCGCAAGGAGCGCACCGAGATCGACGAGCTCAACGTCTTCCCCGTCCCCGACGGTGACACGGGCACGAACATGTACCACACGCTGCGTGCCGCCTACCTCGCCGTCGAAGAGCTCACCGGCCCCGTCACCCTCCCGCACGTCGTCGCGGCACTGGCCGCCGGAGCCGGACGAGGTGCGCGCGGCAACTCCGGACTCATCCTCGCCGTCGCCCTGCAAGGGGTCGCCGATGCCCTGGACGGAGTCACCGTCGCCACCGCCGACGCCATGGCCACCGCTCTGGAGACGGCGTCCGACCGGGCCCGTGCCGCCGTCGCCCGTCCCGTCGACGGCACCATGCTCACCGTCCTCGACGCCATGGCCACCGAGGCCCGCGAACGTGCCGATGGCGGAGCCGACCTGCTCGAGGTCATCGCGGCCGTGCGCGAACGCTCCCGGTCCGCACTGCGGGAGACCACCGGACAGCTCACTGTGCTGCGCGAGGCCGAGGTCGTCGACGCCGGATCGACGGGAATCGTCGAACTCTTCGACCTCCTCTACGCCACTGTCACCGGCCGCACCCCGCAGGATTCGATGCTCGCCGAGGTGGCCCGCGCCCCGAAGATCATCCACGAAGCCACCGCCGACGAACTCGAAATCGTCGCCATCCTCGCTGAAACACCCAGGGATTCGCTCGCCGACGAACTCGACCGCCTCGGTGGGACCTCCATCGTCATCAACGCGGCCAAGGTCCACGTCCATGTCGCCGACGAAACGACCGCCGCGACCGTCATCGACCGCCTCGGCGAGTACGGGCTCGCCCGACTCGACATGGAAGACCTGCGGATGCACGAAGAGGAGGGGGAGACGAAGCTCATCGCCCTGGTCAAGGGCACGGGACTGCTCATGCACACCGCGCTCAACGGAGCCACGGCGCTGACCCCTGAGGTAGGGGACCTGTTCGAGACGATGTCCGAACTCATCGCCGCCGAGGACCGGGCGGTCATCGTCATCCCCAGCTCCACCTCGGCGCTGAAGTCCCTGACCGGGCTGGGGGCGCATGTCGTGCGCTCCCGCAATGTTGCCACCCTGCTCTCGGCCCTGGCCGTCTACGATCCCTTCGCGCCGGCGGGGGAGATCTTCGCGGACATGACCGAAGCAGCCGCGGGCACCAGGGCGGGCACGATCTACTCGGCCGACCAGCTCGCCTCCGACCCGCCGACCGGGATGCTGCCCGTCGTCCACGAGGACGGCGGGGAGAGTGCTGGCGCGGGGCAGGGCGTTGCTCCTGATGCGGGCGCTGGCACGGCTGTGGCGGCTCATCCGGCGCAGTTCTACCGCGTCTTCATCGAAGGCAAAGCGAAGACCCAGAGTACGGAGCTGCGCACCTTGGTCGAGAAGCTCGCCGATCGGCTGCTCGGGGCCGGGGGAGAACTGCTCACCGTCGTCCACGGGCCAGACTGCGGACCCGAGGTGCTCGACCACCTGCGGGACTGGATCCAGAAGTCACATGAGACCGTCCACTTCCAGGACATCGACGCCAAAGACCCCGGAGTGCTCGTGATCATGGGGGTCGAATGACGACCCGGCTCGAAGACAACTTCCGCAAGGCCGATCGCACTCACCTGGCCAAACGCGGGGTGCATTCGGTCACCGACTTACTCCGATTCTTCCCTCGCCGCTATCTCGTGCCCGGTGAGCGCACAGAGCTCGGGGATCTGCCTTTGGGAGAGACCGCGATCATCCAGGCCGAAGTCATCCGGGTGGAGACACGGCGGATGAAGCAGCGGAAAGGCACCATCACCGAGGTCGTCGTCCACGACGGGAAACAGTCGATGAAGATCGCGTTCTTCAACCAGTACTGGTTGGAGAAGTCGCTGAAGCCGGGCCTGACCGTCGTCTTCGGCGGCAAGGTCGAATCGTTCCGCGGGCAGCTGACCCTGGCGTCTCCGGTGTGGCTCAACCGCACCGAGGATGACCATGAGTGGACCCCCGAGGACCTCAATTCTCCGTTCCCCATCTACCCGGCCGTCAAAGGCATCGCCCAGTCCCGACTGTGGAGTTCGATCAAGACTCTGCTCACCGTCGCCGGAGACGAGGAGTTCGCGGACCCGCTGCCCAAGGGGCTGCGGGAGACGTTTGAGCTGCCGGATCTGCGCACGGCACTCGAGGACATGCACCGGCCGAGGAAGATCGAGGACGTCGAACGGGCCCGGCTGCGGTGGAAGTGGGAGGAAGCGCTCGCCCTGCAGACCGAGTTCGCCTCCCGCAAGGCCACTCTGGCCGCGGAGAAGGCGACCCCGCTGCTCACCCAAGGAGCGAAGAGCCAACGCTTCGATGACGACCTGCCCTTCACCCTCACCGCCTCCCAGGTCAGGGTCGGTGAGGAGATCGCCGAGGACATGGCCGCCGATCGGCCGATGCACCGGCTGCTCCACGGTGACGTCGGCTCCGGTAAGACCCTTGTGGCTCTGCGCGCCATGCTCACCGCGGTCGACTCCGGTGCCCAGGCCGCCATGCTCGCACCCACCGAGGTGCTCGCCGCCCAGCATTACCATTCCATTCAGAGCCTCCTCCACGAACAGATGGCGCTGTCGCCGTTGCTCTCCGACGACGACCAGGTGACTGTGGCGCTGATGACCGGGTCGATGCCCGCGAAGGAGCGCCGTGGACTCGCGCTCGACCTCGTCGCCGGGAATATCGACATCGTCGTCGGAACGCACGCACTGTTGTCGGAATCGACGATGTTCGCTGCCCTCGGCCTCATCGTCGTCGACGAGCAGCACCGCTTCGGTGTCGAACAGCGTGAGGCGATGCGCGCCAAGGGCGGGGAGACGACCCCGCACACGCTCGTGATGTCGGCGACCCCGATCCCGCGCACAGTGGCGATGACGGTCTTCGCTGACCTCGATATCTCGACGCTCGACGAGATGCCGGCGGGCCCGAAGGACATTGCCACGCACGTGGTGCCGATCGTCGAACAGCCTGCTTGGTATGCCCGGGTGCGGGAGCTCATGCGGCAGACCGTCGAGGACGAGCGGGGAGTGTTCGTCGTCTTCCCGCGGATCGAACCGATGGACATCGAAGATCCGGAATCCGGGGAGGTGCTCGGTCAGAAGCAGGGCATAGAAGACATCACGCGGAAGCTGCAGGAGACTCCGGAGCTCGCCGGCAAGAAGTTCGGTCTGCTGCACGGGCGGATGTCAGCTGCGGAGAAGGACCGGGTGCTCGCTGACTTCGACAGGGGCGATATCGAGATCCTCGTCTCGACGACGGTCATCGAAGTCGGCGTCGACGTGGCGCGGGCGACGATGATGGTCATCATCGAAGCCGAGAACTTCGGCGTCGCTCAGCTGCATCAGCTGCGCGGTCGCGTCGGCCGTGACGGCAGCTCGGCCATGTGCTTCCTGCTCACCGAGATGAGTGAGACGGACGAGAGCTACGGGAGGCTGCAGGCCGTGGCTCAGACCTTGGATGGGTTCACCCTGGCCGAATACGACCTGGACGCTCGTGGCGAAGGCGATGTGCTCAGCGGGTCCCAGTGGGGCGGCTCCTCGCTGCGGCACCTGTCGATCCTCCGCGACTCCGAGATCGTGGCCGAAGCGAAGAAGATCGCCGAGCAGATCGTCGCCGTCGACCCGACACTTGAAGCAGTGCCTGCGCTCAAGGCCTTCATCAGGCGCGTCCTGCCCGAGGACGACGCACACTTCATCGAGGCAGGCTGAGGAGGCAGACATGAGGATCATCGCCGGAGCACACAAAGGGGCCAAACTGACCTCCCCGTCGGGGGCGAACACCCGTCCGACGTCTGACCGGGTGAAAGAGTCTTTGTTCTCCATGCTCGACGGCTACGGAGTGCTGCAGGCCGCGAACGTCCTCGACCTCTTCGCAGGTTCCGGCGGTCTCGGCTTCGAAGCTATGTCCAGGGGAGCCGCACAGGTCGACTTCGTCGATTCCTCCCTGGCCGCAACCCGCGCCTTGGAATCCAACGCTGACAAGCTCGGCCTCGATCATTCGGCCGAAGTCCACACCGGAGATGTGCTCCACTACCTCGCCGGGCTGCCCGGACAGGATGACCCGGAGGCGCGGATCTTCGACCTCGTGTTCATGGACCCGCCCTACCCGCTGGGGGAGGACGCGGTCACACAGATCCTCCGCCGATTGAGTGCGCATTTGGATCTGGAGTCCATCGTCGTCGTCGAACGCGCCGCGCGTTCGCCGGAGCCGACGATGCCCGACGGACTCGAAGTCTTCCGGGCGAAGACCTTCGGCGAGACCGCGATCCACTTCGTCCAACTCGTCGGGGAGCCGGACGTGGACTAGAGCACGCTGGAGAGGAACGAGCGGGTGCGCTCGTGCTGAGGGTTGTTGAAGATCTGGTCCGGCGGACCCTCTTCGAGCACCTGACCGCCGTCGAACATCATCACTCGGTGTGAGACATCGCGAGCGAACTGCATCTCGTGCGTGACCAGCAGCATCGTGATGTCCGTTGTCTCGGCGATATCGCGCAGCACTCCGAGCACGTCACCGACGAGCTCGGGGTCGAGTGCCGAAGTCACCTCGTCGAGGAGGAGGATCTCCGGACTCATCGCCAGCGCACGGGCGATCGCCACACGCTGCTGCTGACCGCCGGAGAGGCGGGTCGGATGGGCATCGGCCTTATCGGCCAGACCCACGCGTTCGAGCAGCTCCTTGGCTTCCTTGGTCGCTTCGGCTTTGGACTTGCCGAGCACATGGACGGGAGCTTCGATGATGTTCTCGAGCACGGTCATGTTCGGGAACAGGTTGAACTGCTGGAAGACCATGCCGATGCGCGTGGTCATCTCACGCGTGCGCTTCTTCGGCAGCTCGACGCGTTTGCCGTCGCGCTCTTCGAAGGTCAGTGGTTTGCCGTCGACGAAGATATAGCCGCCGGTGAGCTCCTCGAGGGTCATCACCAGGCGCAGGATCGTCGTCTTGCCCGAACCGCTGGGTCCGATGAGGGTGACGCGTTCGCCGGGAGCCACCGTGAAGTTGAGGTTCTTGAGCACGGTGGTCGGTCCGAAGCTCTTCTCCACGTCTTTGAACTCGATCGCCGGGGTCGCCGAGGCAGATGGTGCAGTTGGGGTGTTCTCAGTACTTGGCAAGGCGTCGATCCAATCTCTGAATGAGCAGTGAGGTCGGGTAGCTGGCGGCGAGGAAGATGATTCCCGCCAGAGTGAAGGCTTCCGTGTAGGCGAAGGTCGCACCGCCGAATTCCTTCGCTGCGGTGACGAGCTCGACGACGGAGATCGCGAACAGGAACGGGGTGTCCTTGAACATCGCGACCGCGTAGTTTCCCAGGGAAGGGATGGTCGCTCGCAATGCCTGCGGCAGCACGATCGCGGTGAAGGTGCGCACCGGCGGCAAGGAAAGCGCGGTGGCGGCCTCGAACTGTCCCGGCGGTACAGCATCGATTCCGGCTCGGTAGCTTTCGGACATGTACGTCGAATAGTGGATGCCGATGACGGTGAAGCCGACCACGAGAGCCGGCACATCGACAAGCCCCGGAATGTCCGAGAAAGCGTAGTAGACGAACAGCAGTTGCACGACCAACGGGGTGTTGCGGATGAACGCCACTATGAGTCGGACGATCCAATTGATCCAACGCGGCAGACCGCGGATGGCCACGGCGAGAATGAGGCCGAGGACGACGGCGATGGCGGTGCCGACAACGGTCGCGATGAGAGTATTGACGAAACCGCGCAGCAGGATCGGCAGGGCGTCGGCGGCGAATTCCCAATTCCACATCAGAGGCCACCTCCCTGTCCGGGGAAGGGACCCTTGGTGTTTTCGGCGCCCTCACCGGCCGCAGCGTGCGACTTGAGACGATCCTTTCGTGCGGCATCGGCACGGGCAGTGCGCCGGGCCTCGCGGCGGTCGGTGCGCGAGTTCGGGCGTCTGCGGCCGAGTGCGGCAGTGGCTCTGCGTTCGAGGAAGTTCATGAACTCCTGGAGCAGCCACGCCAGTGCGAAGTAGATGAGGAGGCTGATCGAATAGGCGAACATCGTGTCGCCGGTCGACTGGCGCAGCTGTTCGGTCTTGTCGGTGAGGTCGGAGAGCGTGATGAACGAGACGACCGCTGTGCCCTTGAGCAGCTGGATGAGCAGCGTAGCCAGCGAAGGGATCATGAGCGCCCATGCTTGGGGGAAGATCACACGGATCATTCGGCGCGTGGGGGAGAGGCTCAGCGCGATAGCGGCCTCCCACTGGCCGGGGGCCACTGTCTTGATCGAGGAGCGGACCACCTCGGCGGAATAGGCGCCGTAGTTCAGTGCCAGAGCGGCGATGCCGCAGGCCATGGGATCGAAGTCGACGCCGAGGAGCGGAAGCACGTAGAACAGCCAGAACAGCTGCACGAGCAGTGAAGTCCCGCGGAAGAACTCGACGATGATGCGGGCCGGAATGCGCAGCCAGGCGCTCGGCGAGGTCATCGTCAGACCGAGGATGAGTGCGATGAGGACGGCGCCGATGCTGCCGACGACCGTGAGGATGATGGTTGTCTGAACTCCCTCCCACAGCTGTGGGAGGAAGTTCAGCAACGTCGTGACATTGTCATTCATGGTGCGTGGGAAGAACCGACTCAGGAGTCAGCGGTGGGAAGTTCGCCCTTGCACAGCTGATCGGTCGTGATCGAACCGTCGGGACGCTCTTCCTTCGTGAATCCGTAGTCGCCGACGACATCGAGGTAGGCCTTCTCGTCGGAGACGATCTTCTCCAGACCCTTGTTCCACTCGTCGCGCAGTTCCTTGTCATCGGTGCGGAAGACCGTGGCACCGGCACCGACCTGTGGGACTCCGTCGATCTCCTGGACGAAGGAATCGCTGACCTCGACACCGGAGTCCTTCGTGTTCTTCTCCATCCAGTTGAGCGAGATGGCGGTGAGTGCGAAGACATCGGCGCGACCGGTGGTCACGGCATCCATGCCGTCCTGCGGGGTGCCGACCTGCTGAGTCTTGATACCCAGGCTCTTCGCGTAGTCGGACTCGATGGCACCGGTCATGGTGGCGAGCTTGACGCCCTTCTTCTTGACGTCGTCGAGGTTCTTCATGCCGTCGAGCTTGCCCTCCTTGGTCATCAGGGCAGTGGTGTACATGAACTCGGGGTCACCGAAGGCGGCCTGTTCGCAACGGTCGGGCAGAATCGACATGCCGGCCGAGATCGCATCGAAACGATCGGCGTTGAGGCCGGGGATGAGCGAACCGAACTCGGTGTTGACGCCTTCGACGTCTTCGACGCCGAGCTCCTTGAACACGGCCTTCGCCAGGGAAACCGAGGCTCCTTGGAGTTCACCGCCCTCTTCGAAGCTGTACGGGGCCTCACCGGCGAAGCCCACGGAGATCTTTCCGTCGTCGATGGCCTTCTGCAGAGTTGACTTGTCGGAGTCGCTTCCGCCGCAGGCACCGAGGGTCAGCGTCAGCGCGAGAATCGATGTCGCGGCAGCCAGTCCTTTGAGTTTCATGTGCAGTTCCTTCCTTGAACGTCGACACATCAACGTGACATGCGTCTCTGAAACAGTATTCAATACTCATGTTGTCCGAATGTCACACTGTCTGACAACGTTATATGATCGTAACCGTGACGAATCCTCCGACTTCCGAGCTCCCGGTGCTGCGCAAAGTGGTCCGATCCTCGACGATCGACCTCATCGTCGACCAGGTCCGCAACGCCATCTACTCCGGCTCGCTCGAGCCCGGCCAGTCGATCAACGAAGTGCGCACGGCGGAGCTGCTGGAAGTGTCGCGACCGTCTCTGCGGGAGGCTCTGCAGAGGCTCATCAGCGAAGGCGTGATGACGCATGCTCCCGGACGGGGCGTGCACGTGAGGCGGATGCGCACCGCCGATATCGACGACGTCTACGCCGTTCGCGAGGCGATCGAATCGCAGGCGGTCAAGCTCGTCATCCGTCATGGTCGGTCCACTTCACGGATTCGCCAGGCGCTGCGAGAACTCGAGCACGCGATTGAGGAGAACGTCGCGCGCACGATCGGCGATGCCGACCTCAACTTCCATCATGCGATCGTCGCGTGCTCAGGATCGGCACGGCTGACCGACCTCATGAAGGTCTCGATGGTCCACACCCGCCTGCTGTCGCTGTCCGATAAGCGCGGCTACGAGGTCCGTTGCGACCTCATCGACAGTCACCGCAGACTCGCCGAGGCGGTCGCCGCCGGTGACGAGCCCCGCTCGCTGACGATCGTTGCCCAGATCATGGCCGAAGCGGCCTCCCGTCTGCACGGGCCCCGGGACGGCTTCGACGCGCAGGTCGTCAAAGGTCATGAGGGCGAGACGCCGACCGACGACCAGTGGCTGCGGCTGCGCGAGCGGGCGCAGTAAGCGGGCCTCGTCGCACCCACGTTCGACGTCGCCTTCGTCTCCGACGCATCGGAGGTCTTGCCGCAGCCGGAGTGATCGCGGTTGGTCTCACTGCGATCTATTCGGTGATCGTCAGTGCATCCGGCAGCGGCATGTCACTGTCTCAGACCGTCGGGGTCCAACTGTTCCATTCGGCAATCTTCTTCACTTTCTCCATCCTCACTGCAGTGATCTGGCAGATCGTTCAGGCTCGAAAAGCGGCTCGCCTCGCCGGTCCGCGACTCGGATCGGCGATCGCCTGAGGCCCGCGTAACGATACGATGAGGGCATGAAGGTCGTCTGCCCCGGTTCCTATGACCCGATCACCATGGGTCATCTCGATATCATCGCCCGCAGCTCTCGGATGTTCGAAGAGGTCGTCGTGGCGGTCGTCCACAATCCTTCGAAGTCTGGTCGCTTCGACCCGGAAGTACGTGCGGACCTCATCCGCCGGTCCCTGGCCGAGGACGAACGCACTCAGGGGGCGCAGAACATCACGATCGACCTCGTCTCCGGGGGCCTCCTCGTCGACTACTGCACGAAAATCGGTGCTCCCGCCGTCGTCAAGGGCCTGCGTTCGGGCACGGACTTCGCCTACGAACTGCCGATGGCGCTGATGAATAAACACCTGACCGAGCTCGAGACGATCTTCGTCCCCGGCGATCCGAAGTTCGAACACGTCTCGTCGTCGCTCATCAAGGAAGTCCACGCGAACGGCGGGGACATCGAAGGCCTCGTCCCCACCTCGGTGCTGGCAGCTCTGCGAGGCGATGCGGCCGCTGACGACGGCGCCCGCTGAGGGATGGGCGCAGCGACTCCAGCCAACCGGGCCTGGTTCCCAGGCCTCGTCATCCATACCGTGCTCGCGCACGCCACCTACAACGGCGTCCGCGTCCTCATCTCCTACCGCACACTCGAACTCGGCGGATCGGGATTCGTCCTCGGCCTGATGACGGCCGTGTACTCCCTCGTCCCGCTGCTCACCGCTCTCTTCGTCGGCCGCCTCGTCGATCGGGGCTACGCCACCGCGGTGCTGTGGACGGGAACTGTCCTGTCGGTCCTGCCCGTCGCGCTCGCGGCCATGGCCCCCAACCTCGGCGTCCTCCTCATCGCCACGATGAGCCTCGGTGTCGGACAGCTTCTGACCACGGTCGCCTCCCAGGCGCTCATCCCGCAGAGCTTCCCAGCGGCGCAGATGACTTCGAAGTTCGGTCACCTCACTCTCGGCGTCTCGATCGGCCAGACCGTCGGACTGCCCATGGCGGGAATGGTCGCCGATGCCACCTCGGGCGATACGGCGATCACGAACGCGCTGTGGTTCATGACCGCGGTCTCCGCGCTCACTCTCATCGCCGCCGTCATCGTCATGCTCCGCGGTAGGACCCCTCACGTCTCCCGCGCCGACGCAGCCGAAGGTGCGCAGTCGCCGTGGAATCTGCTGTCGCTGCGCGGGATGAAGCCGGCGATCTTCGCGTCCATGGCCACGCTCGCCGCCGTTGACCTGATGACCGCATACCTGCCGCTCATCGGTCAGCAGAACGGACTGTCCGTGACCACGGTGACTTGGCTGCTCGCCCTGCGCACCCTCGCCTCGGTGGTCTCACGGCTCTTCATCGGAAGCCTCACGGCCAGGTGGCGGGACCTGTCTCTGTTGTGGACCGCCTCGGCGATGGCCGGGATCAGCGTCATTCTCATCCCCATCTTCAGCCAGCCGTGGATGCTCGGTGTGCTGCTCACGGTCGCGGGATTCTGCTTCGGCCTCACCCAGCCGCTGACGATGTCCTGGGTGTCCGCGCTGGCCGATGCGAAGAACCGGGCCGCGGTGCTCTCGATCCGCTTGGCGGGCAACCGACTCAGCCAGGTCGCGATCCCCTCGGCCGCCTCGGCGCTGACTGTCCTTGCGGGTTCCGGGATCGTGTTCACGATGTCCGGGGCGCTTCTCATCCTCGCCGGGGGAGTGACCTGGCGCAATCATCACGAACGATGGTGACGAGGAACACTGGCGGGGCGGTTCCGGATCGATTGGTAATGGCCGCTGAAGATGATTAGAATGGTGAGTCGCGTGTGAACGCAGGAGCGACATCCTCAAACGCACCAGGAGGACAGGGCATGAAGAACAGATCTGAATTCGTCTATGATCTCAGATCCATGGGATTGCTCGGTCATCCGGGTGAGTGGGAACGGGTGAACACCACCTTGTCGGCTCCAGCGGATCTCAAGATCGAAGTGATCGGGGTTGCGGAAGGTTCACCACTGACGCTCGAGCTGATGTTCGAGAGTGTGTCGGAGGGGATCTACGTGTCGGGGACAGTCTCGGCGACGGCCCGCGGCGAAGACGCAAGGACGCTCGAACCCATCGAGTTGCCTATAGATGTGGACATCCAGGAGATGTACGTCTATGAGCAGGCCGAAGGGGACGAGGACTCCTACGTCATCGACCGGGATCAGCTCGACCTCGAGCCCGCGATCAGAGACGCCGTCGTGATGGCTCTGCCGTTCAATCCCTCACGGGATGAGAGCGAGGAGTTCAGCTACACCCTGGGGGAGGACCTCGAGGTGGACGAGGACGAATCCGAATCGCCGTTCGCATCATTGAAGAATCTGTTGGAAGAGAAGAAAGAGAGCTAGACGTGGCTGTTCCGAAGCGTAAATTGTCGCGCAGCAACACCCGCCACCGTCGTTCGCAGTGGAAGGCCAAGGCTCCGAACCTGGTCAAGACTGTGGAGAACGGTCGCGTTGTGTACTCGCGCCCCCACCAGGCCAAGGTCGTCGAAGACGCAGCCGGCACCCCGCTGTACCTCGAGTACAAGGGCCGCAAGGTCGCTGACGTCTGAGACTGTGGAAACTGACACCACAGCAGCACTGAAGAAGAGTCTCGGGATCGATATTGATCCCGAGACTTTTCGTCTCGCGCTCACACATCGCTCATTCGCCTTCGAAGCCGGTGGCATCCCCACCAACGAGCGCCTCGAGTTCCTCGGCGACTCCGTTCTGGGCCTCGTCGCCACCGAGTCGCTGTTCTACGACAACCCGGATCTGCCCGAAGGCCAGTTGGCCAAGATGCGTTCGGCCGTCGTCAACACGCGCGCGCTGGCATCGATCGCCCGCCGGCACGGAATCGGCGAGCACATTCTGCTGGGCAAGGGTGAGGAGCTGACCGGAGGCCGGAACAAGGATTCGATCCTCGCGGACACCGTCGAAGCCCTCATCGGCGCGACCTTCGTCTCCCGCGGACGCGAAGAGGCCTTCGCCTTCGTTCACCGCCTCATCGACGGAATGCTCGATGACGCGGTCAACCTCGGCGCGGGGATGGACTTCAAGACCACCCTGCAGGAGGCCGCCGCCGACCTCGACCTCGGCACCGTGAGCTACGAGATCACCTCATCCGGCCCCGATCATGCGATGGTCTTCACCGCCACCGCGATGCTCGGCGTCAACAACTGGGGCGCCGGCGACGGATCCTCGAAGAAGGCCGCCGAAGCCGCGGCTGCCGAGGTGGCAGTCAAAGCCATCCGCACCATCTACCCGGACTACCGGCGCTGAGTCGCTCCGTGCCGCTGGGTTCTTCGCTGAGGACTTCTTCGTTGAGGTCTTCTTGGGTGAAAGGTTCTTCGCTGCCTGATGGGGCGATGTCCTGATGCCTGAGCTTCCCGAGGTCGAGAGCGTTCGTCGCGGCGTCGACGAATGGACGGCCGGAACGACGATCACCGGCGCCGAGGTGGCCGACCCCCGGATCCTGGGCACGACGTCCCAGCGTCGCATCGATCCGTCCGCGGCCTCCGAGTTCGTTACGGCCGTGACCGGGTCGCACATCCTCGGTGCCGAAAGGCGCGGGAAATTCATGTGGCTCAGCCTGGGGGAGGGGACTGTGCATTCCGCCGGGGGCGTCGCGGCCGGGCAGCCGATGCCGCGGCCCGAGCTGGGCATCCTCGTGCATCTGGGCATGAGCGGTCAGCTGCGCATCCACTCATCCGGCGAAGAGATCCATCGGCACACACGGGCGATTCTGCACCTCGACAGCGAACGCGAACTGCGCTTCGTTGACCAGCGGATCTTCGGCCATATCGGCGTCCAACCTCTAGTGCACGGATACGGTCGGCTCGTCCCCGCCTCGGCGGTTCATATCGCGGCCGATCCGCTCGAGCCCGCGTTCGATCTGGAACGGGTCGTGGCGGAGCTGGCGAAGAAGCGCACGGCGATCAAGGCTGCGCTGCTCGATCAGACGCTCATCAGCGGCATCGGGAACATCTACGCCGACGAAGCACTGTTCCGGGCGGGAGTCCACCCTTTTGCGGTGCCGTCGCGGACACGTAAGAGCCGCCTCGTCGAGGTCCTCGAATCCGCGACGAAGGTGATGAGCGATGCTCTGGCCGTTGGCGGCACGAGCTTCGACGCTCTCTACGTCAACGTCAACGGCGAATCCGGTTACTTCGACCGTGCCCTGCTCGTCTACGGGCGCGGGGGACAGGATTGCGTGCGCTGCGGGACGGAGATCGCGAAGATCACCGTCGGCGGTCGCGGAACCCACTTCTGCCCGAACTGCCAGAAGCCACCGCGGTATCGGTAACTCCCGCAGAACCGTTAATGTACCGCTGCTCGTAGTTCCTCCCACTAGCGGCAATTCCTACAGTCCGTGCGTCATCACTCACCGCAAGCCACTTTGTACACTGCTGCATTGGGGTGAAATGACACCAGTGGTGAGGGGCTCCTGCGATCAGCGCTTGGGGAATTGGGCCTGAGCGGGCATGCTTGCCAGATACGCCTTGTGGCCGTCGATGAGGGCTCGCTGAGCCTCGGTGTGGTCAGGCGGAGTGAGCATGTTCGCAGGGTTCGTCGGAGACAGCCACAGTGAGTCGATTTCGACGATCCGGCCGTCTCTGAGACGCGCGGCCGCTGCCAGCCGATAACGAGAACCAGGGGCAGGGATGAGGATGAGGTCAAGTTCCCGCCACGCAATCCGTCGGGGTCTGCCGGTGAATCCGCACCAGATGAACTCCTCGGGCGTGATCTCCAGCCGAGCACGTGCACCCAGGTGGAAATTCACCCACGCGCCGATGAGCAGGATGACTGGGCCGAAGAGAAAGATGAGAAGCACCGGCTCGGCGAAGATCGCCAAGAGGATTACCGTGATGAACGCGATTATCGCCATGACGACCAGCATCCAACCGATGACCTTTGAGATGTTCCCCTCGCGTCTGATCACTCTGTTCATTTCTCGTCGTCCTCTTCTCCTTCAAAGCACCTGACGGCGGCCCAGCAACCTCGCGCGAGGTAGCTGGGCCGCCGTCAGGTAGTAATTAGCGGGGTTTTAAGCCTTGGAGGAGTCCTCGTCCTTAGGCTTTGCCTCAGACTCGGAGTCCGCCGGGTCCTCCTCGATCTCGAGCTCGGAGGTCTCGAGGCCGAAGATCTCGCCGTCGTACTCGTCGACCGCGGTGGCCACCGAGGTCTCGAGCACGTGTGCGGCCAGCTGCTCCTGGATGATGAGCGGATCCTTCGACAGGTCCTTCCACACAGCCACGCACAGCAGCAGCATGACGATGACGAACGGCAATGCCGAGACGATCGTGATGTTCTTCAGCCCGTCGAGTGCCTCGGCGGGATCGGAGCCACCCGCCAAGAGCATGACCGCAGCCACGGCACCGGTCGCGGTGCCCCAGAAGATCACGAGGCCCTTACCCGGCTCCTGCATGCCGTTGGCCGACAGGGTGCCCATGACGATCGACGCGGAATCCGCACCGGTGACGAAGAAGATTGCGATGAGGATGACCGTGACGATCATGAGGATGATCGCGATGAGGTTCGGCAGCGGCAGAGCGCCGAGGAGGTCGAACAGGATCGTGTCCATGTTGATGTCCGGTTCGCCGTCGACGACCTTCGCGAGAGCCTTGACCGTGCCCTCACCGCGCTCGGCGCGCTCCTGGATGCCGATGGCGCCGCCACCGAAGATCGCGAACCAGATGGTCGAGACGACGGAGGGGACGATGAGCACACCGGTGACGAACTGACGGACGGTGCGACCACGCGAGATGCGCGCGATGAACAGACCGACGAAGGGCGACCATGACACCCACCATGCCCAGTAGAAGACGGTCCACGACGACAGCCACTCATTGACGCCCTGACCATCGGCGGCCGTCCGGGAAGCCAGCTGAGGCAGATCCTGGATGAACGAACCCACCGAGGAGGGGATGACGTTGAGGATGAACAGCGTCGGTCCGCCGATGAAGACGATGAGGGCGACGATGACGGCGAGCACCATGTTGATGTTCGACAGCCACTGGATGCCCTTCTCCACGCCCGAGACCGCCGAAGCGACGAAGGCCGCGGTGAGGATGGCGATGATGATGACGAGCACCGGTGAGGAGACATCGGACATGATGCCGGCGGACTCGATGCCGCCGCCGATCTGGATGGCGCCCAGACCCAGCGAGCAGGCCGAACCGAACAGAGTCGCGAGGATCGCGAGGATGTTGATGACCTTGCCGCCGAAGCCGTTGACAGCGCGCTCACCGAAGAGCGGGGTGAACATCGACGAGAACAGCTGCGAACGACCCAGACGGAACGAACCGTAGGCCACACCCAGGCCGACGATGGCGTACATCGCCCACGGGTAGAGCGTCCAGTGGAACAGCGTCGTGCCCATGGACGTGCCCATCGCCTGAGGCGTGGACCCGTCGACGGTGTTCGGGGGAGGCGACATGTAGAAGAACAGGGGTTCGCCGACCGCGGAGAAGACGAGGCCGATGCCCATGCCGGTGGCGAACATCATCGCGATCCACGAGGAGGTCTTGAACTCCGGCTTCTCATCGTCCTTGCCCAGCGGAATCCGTCCGAACTTGCTGACGGCGACGACGATGACGAAGATCGTGAAGACCGTGGCGGCGATGACGAAGAGCCAACCGAAGTTGTCCATCACGCCGGTCAGCAGCGTGCCCGCCACCGCACCGAGGCTGTCGGGGGAGACGAAGCCCCAGACGACGAACGCGACGGCCAGGATGCCTGCCGCAAAGAACACGACCTTGTCCAAACCTTCACGTTTGAAGGGCTTGAGTGCGGTCGTCGGATGCTTCAGGTGCTCGATGAGCTCCTGAGTCTTAGTGTGTTCACTGCTCATATGATCGGGCCGATCAGGCGCGGGTCCTCAGTGGAGCAGATGAGAACGGGCTGCCGCCTCGGCGTTCCTTCCTTGAATGGACTGCATCGGACAGGTGGCCGAAGGAATCCGAGCCGAGTGCACCCGAACACTTCTCACTCATGATCATGACAGAACACGGGCGAAGATGGTCGGAAATCCCTCTTCTCGGACCCCCATCGGTCGCCTTTCGCTGTGCTTCACCGCCCCACGGGGCGTTAAATGATGAGGGGCCCTGCCGCGCACGACAGGGCCCCTTCCAGCTCCCCCGGCTGGGCTCGAACCAGCGACCCTTCGATTAACAGTCGAATGCTCTGCCAACTGAGCTACGGAGGAAAACAGCGCAGTCGCCTACGCACGAGGAGAAACTCTACCAAAAGATTCAGGATCTTGCCGCCGCCTGCGGATATGCTGGGAGCCAATATGCATCTCAAAAGCCTGACACTGCGGGGATTCAAGTCCTTCGCCTCGGCGACGACCCTCCGATTCGAGCCGGGAATCACCTGCGTCGTCGGACCCAACGGCTCGGGCAAGTCCAACGTCGTCGACGCCCTGTCCTGGGTGATGGGCGAGCAGGGTGCGAAGAATCTGCGCGGCGGAAAGATGGACGACGTCATCTTCGCCGGAACCTCGAAACGTCAGGCTCTGGGACGCGCCGAGGTGACTCTGACCATCGACAACACCGACGGAGCCATCCCCGTCGACTACACCGAGGTGACCATCTCGCGGACCCTCTTCCGCACCGGGGGATCCGAATACGCCGTCAACGGTGCCCCGGCCAGACTGCTCGACATCCAAGAGCTGCTCAATGATTCCGGCCTGGGCAAGGAGATGCACGTCATCGTCGGTCAGGGCCGCCTCGACGCGATCCTCCACGCCGACCCGCTGGAGAGGCGCAGCTTCATCGAAGAGGCCGCCGGGGTGCTCAAACACCGACGGCGCAAGGACAAAGCGGTCCGCAAACTCACCGGACTGCAGACGAACCTCGACCGGCTCACCGACCTGCGCACCGAACTCAACCGCCAGTTGGGGCCCCTGGGGCGGCAGGCCGAAGCGGCAGCGAAAGCCGCGACCGTCCAAGCGACTCTGCGCGACGCCACCGCCAGGCTGCTCGCCGACGATGCCGTGCGGATGCAGTCTTCGCTCGCCTCATCCAGCGACGGCGAAGATCACAGCGACCGCATCGCCGAGCTCGACCACCGCCGCACCCGTACCGAGGCGCGACTCTCCGAGATCGAAGCCCGTCTGTCCGAACTCGACTCCGAACTCGAAGTCCAACGCACCGCGGAGTCGCGGACACAGACGCAGATCGTGCGCGCCCAAGGACTGAGCCAACGTGCCCAGGACAAACGCTCCCATCTGCTCTCCGAGGTCACGAGCCTGGGTCAGAGGGAATCGAAGTCACCTGAAGAGCTGCGCGCCCAGGCCGAACGGTTCCGGGGCGAACTCAGCGACGCCGAAGATGCCGTGACCGAGAAGACGAATGCACTCGAAGCCAGCCAAGCGCGGAAGGAAGAGCTCACCCAAGCTCTGAAGACTGCCGAGGACGAGGTCAAGGCCGCACAGATCGCCATCACCGAGGCGGTGAAGAACCGTTCGGCCCTGCAGTCGAAGCAGACCCAAGCGGCCGAGCGGATCACCGACCTCAAGTCTCGGATCGAAGCCAACCAGACGGAGATCGAAACCGTCTCCGCTCGCATCACCGAGCGCAGCCGGGAACTCGAAACCGCCGAGACCGGTGTCGAAGACGTCGAAGCCGGAGAGACCGAACTCGACTCCGCCTACGAGGCCGCGCAGGAGAAGCTCGAGAAGCTGGAGACCGAACGCACCGAGCTGCAGGAACAGCGGGCAAAGGTCGCCTCCGAACTGTCCTCGGCGAAGGCCCGCGCGGAGGCCCTGGCCCTGGGCACCGCTCTGGAAGCCGACCTCGAAGACATCGTCAATGCGGAGCTGCCGGGAGTTCGCACGGCCGTGACCGAACGGCTGAGCGTCGACCACGGGTTCGAGATGGCCGCGGCAGCGGCCCTGTCGACCACGGTCTCCGGTGTCATCGTCGATGACAGCGAAGTGGCGCTGGCAGTGCTCGACCACCTCGGCGAGGACACGAACGTGTCTCTGACGATCCCCGCCGGTGCCGAAGCATCGTCCGGGAAAGGCGGCGGGAGTGCCCTTCCCGCATTGGCCGAACTGCCTGCGAAGGGCGACCTGCGCTGGCTCTCCGACGTCGTCGACAGCGACGTCCCCGAACTGCGCGCCCTGCTGGAACGAGCACTGCACGGAGTCGTCTGCGTCCCCGATGCGCGCACCGGAATCGAGCTGACGGAAGCTCGGCCCGAACTCACCGCCGTTACCGTCCACGGCGAAGTCCTCACCGCGACCCGGATCAGCCGCGCCCGCACGGCCTCGGGCACACGCCTGGCCTCACAGACCGCGCTCGATGACACTCACTCCCAGATCGCCGATCTTGAGAGCCGGGCAGAGAAGCTCGATGCTGCGCTGAAGGAACTCGAACCGCGACTGACCGCAGCACGCGAGGAATCGGGGGCAGCCCTCGATGCCCTCCACTCTTCGGACGCGAAGATCATGGCCGCCGCCGAAGAAGTCTCACGCATCACCGGAGAGATCGGCGTGGCCCGCACTCGCCTGCAGCGAGCAGAAGACAACGCCACCGAACTCGAATCCCGCCTCGCCGCCGCCGAACGCGACTCTCAGTCGGCAGCGGCGGCACTGGACGGAGCCGCCGAAGTCGACGAAGTCGTCGACACCGCCGCCCGCGACGAACTCAGCGCACAGGTTGCCCAATCCTCCGAAGACCTCGTCGAAGCCCGCATCAGTCACCGCTCCGCTGCCGACCGAGCACGGTTCCTCAGCGATAGGGTCGACTCCCTCCTGCGGGCGGCGAAGGCCGAAGAGGCAGCGCGGGAGCAGACTCAGCGCACGATCGCGAAGAAGAAGCGCGCGGCCGGCTCGGTGCAGCTCATCGCCGAAACCGCGGCCGAAGCCGCGGAATTGGCCACCTCCACGGTGGCCGAACTCGGTGAGGCGATCCAGGTCCTCGTTGACGAACGCGGCGGTCTGCGCGAAGAGAAGGGCCGCCTCGGCGAGGAATTGGGGTCGACGCGAACCCAGCTGCAGAAGCTCAAGGACGCCGCCGCCGAGGCGGAACTCGCGAAGGAGCGGTTCCGACTCAAGCTCGAAGAGATCGCGCATCGGTCGGAAGAGGAGACGGGGCTGGGCATCGACCGCCTCATCGACGAATTCGGGCCGCATCTGCCGGTTCCGTCCTTCGACGAGGACGGGGAGGATCGTCCGTATGTGCGTGCAGAAGTGGAGAAGCGGCAGAAGCAGGCGGCGTCGCAGCTCAAGCGCATCGGCACGGTCAATCCGCTCGCGCTCGAGGAATACGAGGCGCTGAAGGAACGGCATCAGTTCCTCGAGAAGCAGATCGCGGACATCGAATCCTCGCGCAAGGACCTCATGCAGCTCGTCGAGGAGGTCGACCGGCACGTCGAACGCGTGTTCGCCGAAGCCTATGCGGATACGGCGAGGGAGTTCGAGGACATCTTCTCCCGCCTCTTCCCGGGCGGTGAGGGCGCACTGAGCCTGACCGATCCCGACGATATGCTCACCACTGGCGTCGACGTGCACGCGCGCCCGGCCGGCAAGAAGGTCAAACGTTTGTCTCTGCTTTCGGGAGGGGAGAGGTCACTGGTCGCCGTGGCCATGCTCGTCGCGATCTTCAAGGCCCGGCCGAGCCCGTTCTACGTCATGGACGAGGTCGAAGCGGCCCTCGACGATCTCAACCTCTCGCGGCTGCTCACGGTGTTCGAAGAGCTCCAGGACTCCTCGCAGCTCATCGTCATCACCCACCAGAAACGGACGATGGAGATCGCCGACGCCCTCTACGGCGTGACGATGCACGGCGATGGAGTGTCGAAAGTCATATCCCAGCGGATCCCGTGATCGGCAGTCCGCTCTTCGGCCGGCGCGCCCGAGGTGGTAGGCCCGCCGCTGGGGCACAAGGCCGTTTGACGGTGATGCCCAGGACAGTCCCAGGGAATTTTGCAACTGCCGCACGGCGGGCGAGCACAATAGTCGTGGCCGGGGACTATAGACTTGGGCCGAGACACAGGTATTCGAAGAACGTGAGGAGCGGGACGTCCATGGCCGAGGCTGCTGTACTGCGAGGTGGCTCGAGGGCATGAATTCGGTACTTGTCATCATCGTCGGACTCGCGATCTCCTTCGCCCTGGCACTCGTCGTCGTCCTTCTCGTGGCTCTGCCCGGCCTGCGCGCCGAAGGACGCCTGCGATACTCCTCCGACGTGCAGCGATTCCGTCTGCCGCCCGAGTGGACCGGCTACGACGACGAAGTCCACGAATTCTTCGGCCATGATGACGGCACCTCGCACCTAGCGACCAGGGAACAGGCGGCGGTGACCGCGATCCGCGATCACTCCTATGTGCTCCGGCCGCAGCCCCGACGCCATGCCGCGCCCTCGCTCATCACGGTCCGCCCGCGCACCCGCCACTGGAAGATCCCCGAGTCGGGAACAGGGTGGAAGACCACCGCCGGGCTGCTCTTCGGCAGCCGCGGATCCTGACCTGAGACCCATGCGGCCTCGAGTGGTCGAGGCCCGCGACAATGGAGACCGCGCCGACTGATTCCGGCGCGCTCACCGACACACTGACACCACCGGAAGAGTCCGGGAACTCGAGTGCCAATGGCCAGAACGGCGGCACTCAAAGGAGGACGGAAGAACCATGGATCAGCCGATCATCTTGCTCATCGTCGCGGCGATCGTGTTCGCTCTCGTCGTCACGCTGGGCATCTCCCTGCGCGTCAACGCGCGCAAGAAGGGCCTCGATGACAAGCGCGGCATCGATGCGGAGGTCACCGGTGAGCTGAGCATCGATGACGTCGCCGAGGCGGTCGAGAAGGACAAAGCCGAAGCGCGCGGTTCCGAAGTTCCCACCGAACCGGCCAGCCGCCTCGTCCGCCTGCGCGAGCGCCTGGCGAAGTCGAACTCGGGGCTCGGGCGCGGACTGCTCAACCTGCTCTCCCGCGACAATCTCGACGAGTCCGCCTGGGAGGAGATCGAGGATACGCTCATCCTCGCCGACGTCGGGGTCGAACCGACGACCGAGCTCGTCGACCGCCTGCGCGAACGCGTCAAGGTGCTCGGCACCCGGGATCCCGAAGAGGTCCGCGGGCTGCTGCGCGAAGAGCTCATCAAACTCGTCGATCCGACCATGGACCGCTCGCTCGCCGATACCGGCAAGGACGGCGACCCCTCGGTCATCCTCGTCGTCGGGGTCAACGGTGCCGGGAAGACGACGACGGTGGGCAAGATCGCCCGCGTGCTCGTCGCTGAGGACAAGTCCGTGCTGCTCGGCGCCGCGGACACCTTCCGCGCCGCCGCGGCCGAACAGCTGGCCACATGGGGTGAACGTGTCGGCGTCGAAACCGTGCGCAAGGAAGAAGGCGCCGATCCCGCCTCGGTGGCCTACTCAGCCGTCGAGAAGGGACAGGCCGACGGTTCCGACGTCGTCCTCATCGACACCGCCGGACGTCTGCAGAACAAACGCGGACTCATGGACGAACTCGGCAAGGTCAAACGAGTGGCCACCCGACCGCTGGGGGAGGGCCACGAGATCGACGAGGTGCTCCTCGTCCTCGATGCGACCACCGGTCAGAACGGCATGCAGCAGGCGAAGGTCTTCGCCGAGGCGGTCGACATCACCGGGATCGTGCTCACCAAGCTCGACGGCACAGCGAAGGGCGGAATCGTCGTTGCCGTCCAGCGTGAACTCGGGGTGCCGGTCAAACTCATCGGCCTCGGCGAAGGCGCGGACGACCTGGCGCCATTCACCGCCGAAGGGTTCGTCGACGCCCTGCTCGACTGAGGGCTGATTGAACGCTCAGCAGTCCCGACTGCATTGTCGCGCAACTGATCCCGCGCATTCTTCGAGCCTGGTCTCACCCGCATATTCGCAGGGTGAGACGAGGCTCGTCACATTCCGGAAACATTGACGACTCACCACTGTGACATGTGTCATGCAGACTGTGTCTGCCCGGTTCGATTCGGAACCGGCCGAGACACGAAAGAGACGACATGGAACTCGATGCAGTGAATGTATGGATGATGGTCGCCGCAGGGTTGGTGCTGCTCATGACCCCCGGGGTGGCGTTCTTCTACGGAGGAATGACGCGGATCACCTCGGCGATCAATATGATGATGATGGTCTTCTCCGCGATGGCCGTCGGTGGACTCGTCTGGGTCCTCTTCGGCTACGGACTGAGCTCCGGTGACTCGATCGCCGGAATCGTCGGCAACCCGCTGTCCGAACTCGGACTCACCGGCTCGGTCGCGAACGACCCGGCCTCGCTGATCTCCATCGGCTACGGTTCGACGTTCGCGATGATCGCGATCGCCCTCATCGCCGGCGCGGTCGCCGACCGGGCGAAGTTCTCCACCTGGCTGGTCTTCTCCGCCGCGTGGGTGACCCTCGTGTACTGCCCCCTGGCGTTCATGGTCTGGGGAGACGGACTGCTCAGCGAATCCGGTGCGATCGGCAGTCTGTTCGGGCCGGCCATCGACTTCGCCGGAGGCACGGTCGTCCACATCAATGCCGGCATCTCCGCCCTCGTGCTCGTCGTCGTCATGGGTCGTCGTGCCCGCTTCTCGACCCCGCACAAGCCGCACAACATCCCGATCACCGTGCTCGGGGCTGCGCTGCTGTGGTTCGGCTGGTTCGGGTTCAACGGCGGTGCCGCCACCACCATCGAACAGGGCGGACTCATCTGGATCAACACGCTGGCAGCACCTGCTGCCGGCATGATCACCTGGATCATGATCGAACGCCTGCGGGCCTCGCGACCGAGCAGCATCGGCAGCGTCTCGGGAGCGATCGCCGGCCTCGTCGCGATCACCCCGGCGTGTGCGAACGTCGATCCCTATGCGGCCATCCTCATCGGAATCGCGGCAGGCGCCGGTGCGATCTTCGCCGTCGAAGCGAAGAACCGTCTGCGCTATGACGATGCGCTCGATGTCGTGGCCGTCCACCTCGTCGCCGGAATCATCGGCACCGTGATGATCGGGTTCTTCGCGTTCCCGAACGAAGACGGACCGGCCGGCCTCTTCTACGGAGGCGGACTCGAACTCCTCGTTGCACAGGTGCTCGCCTGTCTCGTGGCCATCGTCTTCGCCGGTCTCGTCACACTGGCCATCTCGCTGGTGCTGCGGAAGACGATGGGGCTGCGGATCGACCCCCGCGACGAGCTCGAAGGGATCGACGCCTTCGAGCACGCGGAGCAGGCGTACACCTTCCGGTGACGCCGGGCGACTTCCGCTGACCGCTGGCGACGGGTGGGGCGGGAGCCGCCTCGGTGAGGGGGTTCACGGGGCTTTGCCAGCGTGCACGGTTTCAGCCGGACGCGGGTGAGTTGCTAGGCTTAAGAGTCGACCAAATCATCGTGAAGAAGGCTTGTACGTGTTTAACTCTCTGTCCGACAGGCTCACCGCGACTTTCAAGAATCTGCGCGGGAAGGGCCGGCTGTCCGAAGCTGACGTCGATGCCACCATCCGTGAGATCAGACGTGCCCTGCTCGACGCCGACGTCGCCCTGCCTGTCGTGCGTGCCTTCACCGGCCGGATCCGTGAACGCGCCCTGTCCGAGGAGGTCTCGGGCGCACTCAATCCCGGCCAGCAGGTCGTCAAGATCGTCAACGACGAACTCGTCGGCATCCTCGGCGGGCAGACCCGCCGTCTCAACTTCGCCAAGCGGCCGCCGACGGTCATCATGCTCGCTGGTCTCCAGGGTGCAGGTAAGACCACCCTGGCCGGAAAGCTCGCGCACTGGCTGAAGTCCGAGGGCCACCGGCCGATGCTCGTCGCGGCCGACCTGCAGCGCCCCAACGCCGTCAACCAGCTCCAGATCGTCGGCGAACGTGCCGGTGCTGTGGTCTACGCCCCGGAACCGGGCAACGGCGTCGGCGATCCGATCCAGGTCGCCACCGACTCGATCGAGGTCGCGAAGTCCAAGCTCCACGACGTCGTCATCGTCGATACGGCCGGTCGCCTCGGCATCGACGAGGAGCTCATGCAGCAGGCCGCGGACATCCGCAGCGCGGTCAACCCCGACGAAGTCCTCTTCGTCATCGACGCGATGATCGGTCAGGACGCGGTGAAGACGGCCGAGGCGTTCCTCGACGGCGTCGACTTCACCGGTGTCGTGCTCTCGAAGCTCGACGGTGACTCCCGCGGTGGTGCCGCACTGTCCGTCGCCGAGGTGACCGGAAAGCCGATCATGTTCGCCTCGACGGGCGAATCGATGAAGGACTTCGAGCAGTTCCATCCGGACCGGATGGCCGACCGGATCCTCGACATGGGCGACATCATGACGCTCATCGAGCAGGCCGAGAAGAACTTCGACGAAAAAGAGACCGAGAAGCTCAAGAAGAAGGTCGAAGCCGGCGAGGACTTCGACCTCAACGACTTCCTCACGCAGATGGCGGGCCTGAAGAAGATGGGCTCGATGAAGAAGATGCTGGGCATGATGCCCGGTATGAGCCAGTACAAGGAGCAGCTGGCGAACTTCGACGAGCGTGAGGTCGACCGGGTCGAAGCGATTGTGAGATCGATGACACCCCAGGAGCGCACGAACCCGAAGATCCTCAACGGCTCCCGTCGCGCCCGCATCGCCAAAGGTGCCGGCACCACGGTCACCGCGGTCAACCAGCTCATGGAGCGCTTCACCCAGGCGCAGAAGATGATGCGGTCGATGACCCGCGGCGGCGGAATGCCCGGAATGCCCGGTGGCGGCGGAATGCCGCAGATGCCCGGAATGGGAGGAATGCCTGGTGCGGGCGGTGGAAAGAAGAAGAAACCCGCAGGGAAGAAGAAGGGCCGCAAGGGCGGTCAGTCCGGCAACCCGGCCAAGCGCGCGCAGGAAGCGCAGGCACTGGCTGACAAGAAGGCAGGCAAGACGCAGGACCCGGTCGGTTCGGCCTTCGGCGGAGTCGATCTGGGCAAGGACGAGGAATTCGATCCGGCGAACCTGCCCAAGGGCTTCGGCGGAATCTTCCCAGGTGGCAAGAAGTAGAGCCTTCTGGCACAATTGACTCTTGTACTTTTGCTCTCGGTCCGGGCCCTCTCATCCGCGCCGAAGTGATAGTCCGAGCCGCGGCTTCCAGCAGATCAACCCCACGATTCTTCTGGTACAGCTGTGCACACAGAACACAAAAGGAGACACCACTAAAGTGGCAGTCAAAATTCGTCTGACCCGCATGGGCAAGATCCGTGCACCCTTCTACCGCGTCGTCGTCGCTGATTCGAAGACCCGTCGCGACGGTAAGGCCATCGAGCAGATCGGCATCTACCACCCGACCCGTGAGCCGTCGGTCATCGAGATCGATTCCGAGCGCGCTCAGTACTGGCTCTCCGTCGGTGCTCAGCCCAGCGAGCAGGTCACTGCTCTGCTCAAGCTCACCGGTGACTGGCAGAAGTTCAAGGGCGAGGGTGAAGCGGTCAACACCGTGAAGCCGCAGCCGGAGAAGGAAGCCTACGTGGCTCCCAACGCCGAATCGGTGATCAAGGAAGCCATCACCCAGAAGGGTGGCAAGTCCGCTGAAGCTGACGAGGCTCCGGCCGAGGAAGCAGCCGAAGCCGCACCTGAGGCCGCTGAAGAAAGCGCTGAAGCCTGAGATGTTGCCTGATTCGCTCGAACACCTGGTCCGCGGAATCGTCGATCATCCCGATGACGTCTCCGTTCGTTCGCGTTCTTCGCAGCGCGGCACGACCCTCGAGGTCCGGGTTCACCCCGAAGACCTCGGCCGGGTCATCGGCCGTGCAGGCAGGACCGCCAAGGCCCTGCGCACAGTGATGAACTCGCTGGCCGGCCGTGAGTCGGTGCGAGTGGACCTCATCGAGGCGTAATTCCAACATCCGAGAGGGGATGCAGTGCACATGCGCTGCATCCCCTCTCGTGCATTCACTTAACCGTCGCCGACTAGACTGGTGCCAGAACACGGCGGTCCGCCGGCTGACCACAAGCGAGGTCACCCGGATGCCTGATCGGCCGGACAGACAGCGACAGCAGACTTCGAGGAGCAGTATGGACACGGTGATCGCCCGGCTGGGCAAGCCGCACGGAATCAAGGGCGAATTCACCGTCGAGGTGCGCACCGACCGACCCGATGAACGGCTCAACCCCGGAGCGACCTTCGCCACCGATCCCGATATCGGACCGCTGACGCTGAAGTCCGCGAGGTGGCACCGCGACCGTCTGCTCCTGGCCTTCGACGAGGTACCCGATCGCAACCGCGCCGAGGAGATCCGCAACACCCTCATCCTCGCCGAAGCGGACGAAGAAGACGACGACTCCGACGCTTGGTACCTCGACGACCTCATCGGACTCAAGGTCTATGAGAACGACGCCCTCGTCGGTGAGATCGTCGACGTCACCAACGGCACCGCCCAGGATCTGCTCCACATGAGGCACACCGCAGGACACGAAGTGCTCATCCCATTCGTCACCGAGATCGTGCCCGACGTCGACATCGACGCAGGCCGCGTCAACGTCACCCCGCCCGCCGGCCTCTTCGACGCCGAATGAGCGAACCGTCCCCGATGACCTCCACTGACACCCCCACCGAGGCGGCCGGCCCACAGATGTCGATCGACGTCGTCTCGATCTTCCCCGAATACCTCGCCGGTCTGCAGCTCTCGCTCATCGGCAAAGCCGTCGACCGCGGGCAGCTCAGCCTCAATGTCCACGACCTGCGTGACTTCACCTTCGACCGGCACAACACCGTCGATGATTCGCCCTACGGCGGGGGAGCGGGAATGGTCATGAAGGCCGAGCCCTGGGCCCTGGCACTTGAGCACATCCTCGGCGGAGGCAGCGGCGCCGAAGAGGGAGATAGTCTTCCCAGCGCCGGAACCGATGATGCTGCGGTCGGATCGAAACCGACGCTCATCGTGCCCAGCCCTGCCGGGCAGGTGTTCGACCAGCGCATCGCCGAAGACCTCGCAGGACGGGACCATCTCGTCTTCGCCTGCGGACGCTACGAAGGCATCGACCAGCGCGTCATCGACTGGGCGGGAGAGCACTTCGAGCTGCTGCCCATGAGCATCGGCGACTACGTACTCAACGGCGGTGAAGTCGCCTCGATGGTGATGATCGAAGCGGTCAGCCGCCTCATCCCCGGTGTCATCGGCAACCCTGAGTCGCTGACCGAGGAGAGCCACGAGGACGGACTGCTCGAATACCCCATCTATACGAAGCCGGCGAACTGGCGCGGACGTGAGGTGCCGGAGATCCTGCTCAGCGGCAACCACGCAGCGATCGCGCGCTGGCGACGTGACCGACGTCTCGAACGCACCGCCGAAGTCAGGCCGGATCTGCTCGAGAAGCTCGATGACCTGAGCAAAGACGACCGGGCGGCGTTGGAACGGTTTGAGTCTGAGCGCTCAAACGTGACAGAATAGAGCGTCGCGTTTGTTGGCACTCACCTGCTTCAGGGGGATGAGTGCCCACGGTGGCCCGTCGTATCGAATCGGCGGGTCGACGGGGAGAGATCCCGACAGACGATCCAGCTACCGGTTCACCGGTCCGATATGCGTGTCCTCGACCTGAAGCAGGGGCCACAGGAGAAACCACAATGCAGAAGCTCGATGTTGTAGATGCAGCCTCGCTGAAGTCTGACGTTCCCGAATTCCGTGCGGGCGACACCCTCAACGTTCACGTCAAGGTGATCGAAGGTTCGCGTTCGCGTATCCAGGTCTTCAAGGGAATCGTCATCCGTCGCCAGGGCGACGGCGTCCGCGAGACCTTCACCGTTCGTAAGATCAGCTTCGGCGTCGGAGTGGAGCGTACCTTCCCGGTGCACTCGCCCAACGTCGACAAGATCGAGGTCCTCACCCGCGGTGCCGTGCGCCGCGCGAAGCTGTACTACCTGCGCGAACTGCGCGGCAAGGCTGCTCGCATCCGCGAAAAGGCCTGATTTGCCCGGCACTGTGGGAGATGATCACACGGTGCCGAACAGACATGAAGACGCGACCTTCGGGTCGCGTCTTCTGTCTTCGGCACGGTTCTGGAAGGCGATTGCGGCGATCGTCGTCGTCATCATCGTCCTCGGCGGATCGATCCGAGGATTCGTCATCCAGCGCTTCACCATTCCGAGTGCCTCGATGGAGCCGACCCTGCAGGTCGACGATTCGATCACAGTGTGGCGTCCCGATGCCCTGCGCGGAGAACTCCAACGCGGAGACATCGTCGTCTTCGACGGTCGCGGATCATTCGTCGACGATGCGCTGCCCACCCCTCTGCAGAAGCTCGGATCCTGGGTCGGACTCGGCCCCCGCGACGTGTACTACGTCAAACGCGTCATCGCCGTCGGCGGTGACACCCTCGAATGCTGCGACGCGAAGGGGCGTCTGCTGCTCAACGGCAAACCTCTGAACGAAGACTATGCGCCCACCCCCGCCTCGGCGGTGGAGTTCTCCATCGAAGTCCCCGAGGGAACTATGTGGGTGATGGGTGACAACCGCAACGACTCCGCCGATTCACGGTCCCTGCTGGGACGGCCCGGTGGGGGATTCATCCCCACCGATCGGATCATCGGCCCCGTGATCGGGCACGGTTCCTCGATCGACTGAGCACCGCCTCGGCGAGGTTGATCGTCGTCTGCTGAGCGTCTGCAAAGAGTTCTGAGCGTTCGCACGGAACTGCATTTCGGCTGAGTGTCGGGCAAGAGTCGTGCTGATACGCTCGGTTCAGTCCACAGCCGCAGTCCTGGTCCGATGTGAAAGCGAACGAATGACAAGCGAATCCGAAGCTTCCCCGCCACCCGCCTCGAAACGGTTTGCACGCGGGCTGCTGGAGACCGTGGCGATCATCGTCATCGCCCTGCTCATCTCGACGGCGCTGAAGACGTGGGTCGTCCGCTCTTTCTACATCCCGTCCGAATCCATGATGACCACCCTCCAGGTCGATGACCGGGTGCTCGTCAACCAGATGGCTCACCGTTTCGGACCCGCCGACCGTGGCGACATCATTGTCTTCGACGACCCGGACCATTGGCTCTCGGCTGCCGAGACCGCCGAATACACACCCAACCCGGTTCTCGAATTCATCGGCTTAGCACCCTCGGACTCGGGAAATCAGCTGATCAAACGTGTCATCGGCGTCGGCGGTGACACGATCAAGTGCTGCGACGCCGAAGGGCGTCTGCTGGTCAACGGCGAACCGATCGATGAGACCTACCTCGATGAGGGCATGGCGCCCTCGGAGGTCGAATTCGAAGTCACCGTGCCCGAAGGCCACTACTGGGTGATGGGCGACAACCGCAGCAACTCCGCCGACTCCCGGTACCACACGGACACGGACCCCTATGTGTCCGAAGACGACGTGGTCGGCACCGTGTTCCTCATCAACTGGCCGTTCAAGCACTTCAGCTGGGTCTCGACCCCCGACGAAGTCTTCGCAGACGTGCCGGACACCCCGGCGGGAGTCACCGGGAACTGATGGCCGCACGTGGACTGACCGACCTCAGCGTCGAACGCGGACTGCTCAGCGAGGGATTCGACTTCGTCATCGGCGTCGACGAGGTGGGCCGCGGTGCGCTGGCCGGACCCGTCAGCGTAGGTGTCGCCCTGTTCGACCTGCGCGCCCTCACCTCCGCCGAGGTGCCCGCCGGCATCCACGATTCGAAGCAGCTGAGCGCGCAGGCGAGGCAGGACGCCACCGACCGTGTGCGATCGTGGGCGGCCACCGCGGCAGTGGGGTCGACGACCCCCGCCGAACTCGACGAGGTGGGGATGACGATGGCGCTCAACCTTGCCGGACGACGCGCCATGCTCTCGATGCTCGGCGAATTGGCAGGGGTAGGTTCCGCTGGGGACGCTCTGGTCGGTTCCGAGGGCTCCGTCGGTTCCGATGGGAGTGGGGGAGCCGCCTCGGTGAGGGAATTTCCAGAGCGGACCATGGTCCTCCTCGACGGTCGACACGATTGGCTTTCGGCCCCACTCACCCTCGACACCCTGGGGATATTCGGCGACTGCGCCGACCTCGAACTGCCGCCGGTGCGCACCGTGATCAAAGGCGACGGCTCAGTTCCGGCGATCGCAGCGGCGAGCATCGTGGCGAAAGTGGCACGCGACGAGACGATGATCGCACTCGCCGAGGCCTATCCGCACTATGGTTGGGAATCGAACGTGGGATACGGGACGGCGAAGCACCGACAGGGCATCACCGAACTCGGACCCAGCATCCACCACCGGAGAAGCTTCCGCCTGAGCGCGGACACAGGAGCGAAGGAGGGCCTGTCATGAGTGCCGATGATCTTGACGACTACGAAGCACAACTCGAGCTTGCGCTGTACAAGGAATACCGGGACGTCGTCGGGCTCTTCGCCTATGTCGTCGAGACCGAACGCCGGTTCTACCTCGCCAACCACGTCGACCTCAAAGCTCACAACGATGCCGGCGACGTGTACTTCGAACTCACCCTGCGTGATGCCTGGGTGTGGGACAGCTACCGGACGGCACGGTTCATCAAGACCGTGCACGTGCTGACGTTCAAGGACGTCAACATCGAGGAGATCGCGAAGTCCGATCTCGAACCGCCGACGGCGATCCGCGGCTGAGACTGGTTCCTCAGTCCTTTGCCTCGTCCGCGGTGGCCGCACTCCTGCGTCGATCGCTGTGGACGAGACTCTGACTTGAGCGTCAGCGGCCTGTGGATGGGCAAGCCTCTTCCACAGGCCGTTTCTCTGCTCTTCCCCTCTGCCATGCCGTCATGGTCATCTGAGCGACATGGGACGGACACGAACACCCGGTCGGGCACGAGCACCTGGTCAGACACGCACGGGGAAGAGCACCAGGACCGCCAAAGGCCTGCGCAAGCAGGCACTCGGCAGCAGGGGAGAGGACCTCGCCGCCGCGTTCCTCGAAGACGCCGGTCTGGTCGTTCTCAAACGCAACTTCCGGTGCGCTCGGGGTGAGCTCGACATCATCGCCCGCGACGGTGACACTGCGGTCTTCGTCGAGGTCAAGACGCGTCGCACCGCAATGCTGGGATCACCGCTGGAGGCCGTGACCCGAACGAAGCTCGCCCGCATCCGCACGCTCGCGGGGATCTGGCTGAGCGGGCAGGACGAATTCTTTCCCGCCACCCGCATCGATGCGCTCGGAATCATCATGGAACCGCGCGTTCAGTACTTCCACTGCCCGAACATCCAGGTCGACTCATGAACGAGAAGACCCTGGGCCGGGAGGAACCGCCGGAGCCGGTCGATGTCGACGAGGCCGAACCTGCATCCTCGGCACATGTCATCGGGCGGGCCTCCGCCGTGGCACTCTGGGGACTGACGGGGAAGATCGTGTCGATCGAAGCCAGCGTCAGCGCCGGACTGCCCGGAATCGACATCGTCGGATTGCCGGACGCTTCGGTGAGCGAATCACGCAAGCGACTTCGGGCGGCCCTGGCTTACCTCGGGAAACCCGTCGCCACACAGCACCTGACCATCAACCTCACGCCAGGAACAGTGCCGAAGATCGGCACCGGATTCGACCTCGGCATCGCCGTCGCCGTGCTCAAAGCACTGTCGCTGATCACCAACGATGACACCGGCAACGTCATCCACTGCGGTGAGATCGGACTCGACGGCCGGATCCGCCCCGTGACCGGAGTGCTTCCTTCCCTCCACACCGCGCTGCAGGCTGGTTTCGACCGTTTCGTCGTCCCCATCGGCAATGCCGATGAGGCACGGCTCATCGGACGGGCAAGAGTCCTCCCGGTCGCCTCGCTGGCTGAAGTTGTCAACGCCTACGGGGGCTCGATGGCCGTACCCGCACTGCCCGCAGTCCTCGAAATGGACCGCACCGTCCCCGTCTCCCCGGAACTCCACGACCTCTCCGAAGTCCAAGGACAAGCCGAAGGACGGTTCGGTCTCGAGGTCGCGGCCGCCGGCGGGCACAACCTGCTCATGCGCGGCACACCCGGAGCCGGTAAGACCCTGCTGGCCCAGTGTCTCCCGGGAATCCTGCCGCCACTTGGGGACGACGAAGCCGTGGAGGTCGCCACGGTTCGGTCCCTGCGTGGGGAACTCGACGGCAGCGAGGGACTCGATCACCGGCCTCCTTTCGAGGCGCCTCACCACCGCAGCACCGCCTCGGCGCTCATCGGCGGACGTCGCCCCGGAACGGTCGGTGTTCTCAGTCGCGCTCACCGTGGGGTGCTGTTCATGGACGAAGCCCCCGAATTCTCCCGCGACGTCCTCGAAGCTCTGCGACAGCCGATGGAATCCCGTCGCGTCCATATCCACCGTGCCTGGGGATCGATGGTGCTTCCTGCCTCCTTCCAGCTCATCATGGCCGCGAACCCCTGCCCCTGCGGGGTCGGAATGGCCGGGGCCGGTGCGGACTGTCGATGCACACCCCTGGATAAACGGCGCTACCGCAATCGACTGTCCGGGCCGCTGCTCGACCGAGTTGACCTGCAGCTCGAGCTCTTCCCGGTCTCTCCGGCTGACCTCCGGATCGGTGGGGACCAGGAAACCAGCACCACGGTGGCCGCCCGCGTGCTCGAAGCACGGAATCGACAGGCCGAACGTTTTGCCGACTGCGATTGGAAGCTCAACGCCGAAGCACCCGGAACCTGGCTGCGCGAACACTTCGCCCTCACACCGTCAGACCTTTCCGATCTTGATCGGGCGCTCGACACCGGCCGGATCACAATGCGCGGCTACGACAGAGTGCTGCGCGTTGCGACCACTCTGGCCGATCTGGCGGGGAAACCCGGACCCGATCCCGACACGATGAGAATGGCGCTCGCCCTGAGAACCCAGGAGTCATGACCGTGAACACACACGAGGACGTCCGCGCGGCCATCGCCTCACTTCTGCGCATCGGTGAGCCAGGGGACGGTCTGCTCAAGCGGCTCGTCGATGGGATCGGGCCGGTCGCCGCACTGGCGATCATCATGGCCGTTGGTCGTGGTGAGACAACTGCTCACGATGCCGTGCAGGGTCTGGCCACCACCGGCACCGAGGCAGCCGAACACGGGCAGATGGCAGAGGCCATCGACCGGTGGGCGGTGCGAGCCGGGGAAGCCGAGACGCAAGGGAATGATCTGGACACGATCGCAAGAATAGGCGGGCGCCTGGTCATTCCCGAGGACGAGGAGTGGCCCCGAATGCTCGACGACCTCGGTCCCGCCGCACCGCTGGGTCTGTGGGTGCGTGGAGAAGCTTCTCTCAGCACTGTGCTGAATCGTGCTGTTGCCGTCGTCGGTGCCAGAGCAGCCAGCAGCTACGGAACCAAATGCGCCTCCGACCTTGCGTGGGACCTTGCCGCTCGAGGAATCACCGTCGTCTCCGGCGGTGCGTTCGGAATCGACGCGGCCGCCCACCGTGCCGCCATCGCTCGCGAAGCACCGACGGTGGCGTTCATGGCCGGAGGAGTCGACCGCTTCTACCCGGCGGCGAATGCCGAACTGTTCGACCAGATACTCACCATCGGTGCCATCGTGTCCGAAACGGCACCGGGGATGACCCCGATGCGTCACCGGTTCCTGCTGCGCAACCGACTCATCGCCGCCTCGTCGCAGGTCAGCGTCATCGTCGAAGCCGGTTGGCGCAGCGGGGCACTCAACACCGCCCGGCATGCCCTCGAACTCTCCCGGCAGGTCGCCGCCTTCCCCGGATCCGTGTATTCGGCGTCCTCGACCGGAACCCACAAGCTGGTCCGTGAACACGAAGCGGAACTCGTCACCTGCAGCGACGATGTCATCGCGCTCATGGACGACGACGCTCCGGCACTGTTCGATGCTGCCGCAGCAGGTGCCGCGTCGGAGAGCGGAAATCGTTCGTCGACTCCCGACCCCCGTGAAGTCCTCGACGAGCGGGAGAAGATCTGCCTGAATGCGCTGACCGTATCGAAGCCGCTCGACGTCGGCACCATCGCCTCCCGGGCAGGGCTGACGATCGCCGATGCACTCAACTCCCTGACCACACTCGACCTGGCTGGATTGGCCGAACGCCGCGACACGGGATGGGTGAAGCTGCACAAGTCCCGCAGGTGAGACCGACCGCCCACGTATCCTGAGGACGTGAGCACATCATCGACCGTCGCCGATTTGGTGGCTGGCTATGCCGACCACCTGCGGTCCCGTGACGTCTCCGAGCACACCGCTCGCGCCTATGTCTCAGACGTGACCGACTTCCTTGACCATGCCGTGCACTCGACGAAGCTCCGCCGCAGGACCGGGGGAAGAACGACGACAGGTACGTCGGAGCGGAACTCGTTTGAGAGCGAACAGCGCACGCCGGACGGTGACGGAAGTTCGCAGCAGGCTTCAGGAACGCGAATCGATCTGGCAGACGTCGAACTCGATGATCTGCGGTCGTGGCTCATCGCGCTCGACGATGCCGGTGCCGCGAAATCGACGGTGGCTCGTAAGATCGCTGCTGTGCGCTCCTTCTTCGCCTACGGTGTAAGCAATCTCGGACTGCGGAACAACCCGGCCGCACGCCTGCGGACACCGAAGAAGGACTCACGCCTGCCCACGGTACTCAAACCGCAACAGGCCGCCGACCTCATCTCCGCGACCGAGAATCACCGAACCGGAGGTACAGGCAGCGGTCGGAGAAGGAACGAGGACGTCGCGAACGGCGGCACGGATACGAGGAGCTCAACGGCAGACGACGCCGACCAGGGTGCCAAGGACGACCCGCTCGACGCGGCCAAACGCATCCGCGATGCCGCGATCCTCGAAATGCTCTACGCCACCGCCGTGCGTGTCTCGGAGCTGACCGGACTCGACCGCAGCGATATCGATCACCGGGCATCGATGATCACCGTGCTCGGCAAGGGCAACAAGGAACGTCGTGTCCCGTTCGGAACCCCGGCACGCAGAGCCCTCGCCGATTGGCTCGCCACTCGCGACCTGTTTGCCGGCCCCCACAGCGGTGACGCACTGTTCCTCGGCGTCCGCGGGGGACGCATCGGTGCCAGACAGGTCCGCGAACTGGTTCACCGCTACGGCTCCGACGATCCCAGCGCCCCTGATATCGGTCCTCACGGACTGCGCCACTCGGCGGCTACACACATGCTCGATCGCGGTGCCGACCTGCGGCAGATCCAAGAGCTGCTCGGCCACTCGACCATGAGCAGCACTCAGATCTACACCCAAGTGTCTATGCAGCGACTGCAGGAAACCTACCGCAGGGCACACCCTCGAGCCTGAAACTCATGTCGTTAGTTGGCGGTGTCATGGCGGAAGCGTCGGCCCAACTTCGATGTTCTACTTCCGGAACTCCCAATGCCACGGCTCGGGCAGCGACCCTGTCTGCCTCGCCCAGCCGGGATGGATCCACCCGAACTTCGGAGCATTCGCCCGCATCCACTGATGCTGTGCAGTGCCGAAGGAATTGATCCCGCTGCCAAGGTCGACCGCCAGCGCCCACCCATGATTCGACGTTCCCGGCGTCGCCGCCATCCGCCCCTTCCGCCGTTTGAGGATCACCTGCGTGGCATAGTCCCGGTAGGCGTCGGTGACGGAGATCGGTGCACCGAAACGAGCTTCAAACGCCTTCGAGAGCCGATCGAAGGCCGCCTGAGCATCACAGCGCAGCATCTGCCCGGGAGTCGTCTTCAACGGACACATCGCCGAGGCGGGAATCCGCCCATTGCTGTGACCGCCCCACGCCCCGGCACCGGAAGTGGACGAATCTCCGCCACCCTTCGGCTCCTTCGCGGGCTTCCGTGACAGCGGCAGCAAAGCCGACTGCTCCTGACCGAAGAACTTGCCCGGATCGACGTATCTCCTGTCGCTCGCGGCCGGCCATGCCCCGATGTGCAGACACGAACGCTGACAATGACCACCGCTGCCCACCGTGCCGATCTGCTCACCGGCAGCGAAACTCTCACCCTTCTTCAACAATGTCGCAGCTGGTTGGAAGGTGAACACATGATCGGACTCGGTGAGGATGCTGACCGTGGCCATTCCCGCCACAGTCCCCGCAAAGCGGATCGTTCCTCCCGTCGGTGCCCGCAGCGGTTCGCCTTCGAGCGCGAGCACGTCGATTCCTCGATGTCCCTTGAGCCACGGCTTGTCCGGAGGATCGAAGGCTTCGATGATCTCCATCGCCGGCACCGGAGTGACCCAACTCGTCGGACCGCTCGTTCGCGGACCGCTCTGCGCTGTTGTCGTCGTCGACCCGGTGGCTGCGCTCGCCTCCGGGGGAGTGGTCGTGAGCACAAGTGCCGCTGCGATGATCGCGGCAAGAAGCAGTGACTGCGGTGAGCCGATGCTTGGGCGTCTCTCTCGAAGATGGAACAGCAGGCGGAGACGATCGAACGCAAAGAGAGTCATACGGAGCATGCAACCCCGTAGAGCACGACCGAGTCACGGTTGGGAAACACTGCTGTGGACCACGCTTCTGACTCCACAGGGCTCCGACGTTCGAGTCAGACGACCGTCCACAGGAAAAGGTGGCCGAGTGGATCAGAACGACTGCGATTCGGCTCCCCGGGACCGTGACGCACCGATCGGGTCGGCTCTCGCCGCGCCGAACGATCCACAGCGGTCGACGCACGAGTCGAAGCGAGGATGCGGGCCGGTGGGCCGCCTCGGCGAGGGATCGGTCTCGATTGGAAATGGCTTGCCCAACCGGGATAGACTTAAGCCCAGCAGAAGCGTGTCTTCTGACTACGCGTATCCGAATTCTTCTCCTTCCCATGGTGCAGGCAGCCGTCAGGTGTGCCTGTGGGGCGGACGAACCGGGTACCAGGAATCAACCGAAAATGTCATCGACGCATCTTGTTGATCGAATCGTCGCGCGTGCGCGGCGAGGACGATCTGACGTGCGCGTGACGTAAAAGCACCCTCGGGTGCACAGAAAGGAGGGCGTCGGCATGGCCGTCGTCACCATCCGCCAGCTGCTCGACAGCGGCGTTCACTTTGGACACCAGACCCGTCGTTGGAACCCGAAGATGAAGCGCTTCATCTTCACCGAGCGCAACGGCATCTACATCATCGACCTGCAGAAGTCGCTGGGCTACATCGACAATGCCTTCGAATTCGTCAAGGAGACCGTGGCCCACGGCGGCTCGATCCTCTTCGTCGGAACGAAGAAGCAGGCCCAGGAATCCATCGCTGAGCAGGCTCAGCGCGTGGGTCAGCCCTACGTCAACCAGCGTTGGCTCGGCGGTATGCTCACGAACTTCCAGACCATCTCGATGCGTCTGCGCCGCCTCAAGGAACTCGAAGAGATCGACTTCGACGACGTTGCAGGTTCCTCGCACACCAAGAAGGAACTGCTCATCCTGCGTCGCGAGAAGGACAAGCTCGAGAAGACCCTTGGCGGTATCCGCGACATGCAGCGCACCCCGTCTGCTGTCTGGATCGTCGACACCAAGAAGGAGCACCTCGCGGTCGACGAAGCCAAGAAGCTGGGCATCCCGATCATCGGCATCCTCGACACCAACTGCGACCCGGACGACGTCAACTACCCGATCCCGGGCAACGACGACGCCATCCGCTCGGTCTCGCTGCTGACCCGCGTGGTCGCCGACGCCGTGGCCGAGGGCCTCATCGCCCGCCACTCCTCGGACGACGCCAGCGGTGAGAAGAACGTCTCCGCCGTCGAGCCCATGCCCGAGTGGGAGCGCGAGCTCCTCGAAGGCAAGACCGAAGAGAAGCCTGCCGAGGCTGCTGCCCCGGCCGCCGAAGCCGCACCGGCTGCTGAGGCTGCCCCGGCTGCCGAGACCGCCGAAGCTGCTCCTGCCGCTGAAGCTGCACCCGCAGCTGACGCCGAGAACGCTGAAGCCGACTCCACCGAGTCGACCGAGTCCTGATTTCGTTTAACTCCACCATCCTGAGGAGAAAGAATGGCAAACTACACTGCCGCTGATATCAAGGCACTGCGCGAGAAGACCGGCGCCGGAATGATGGACGTCAAGAAGGCTCTTGACGAGTCCGACGGCGACCAGGCAAAGGCCATGGAGGCCCTGCGCATCAAGGGTCTCAAGGGCGCCACCAAGCGCGAAGGCCGCTCGACCTCCGACGGTCTGGTCGCGACCTCCGTCGAAGGCGGAGTCGGCACCATGATCGAGCTCAACTCGGAGACCGACTTCGTTGCGAAGTCCGAACCGTTCCTCAAACTCTCCGAAGAGGTCCTCTCGCTGGCCGTGGCGAACAAGGCCGATTCGGCCGAGTCGCTGCTCGCCGCTGAGACCGACGGCAAGCCCGTCTCCCAGTTCATCACCGAATCCGGTGCCTCCCTGGGTGAGAAGGTCGACCTGCGTCGCGTGGGCCGCCTCGAGGGCGCGAAGATCGCCTCCTACCTGCACCGCACCAACAAGGACCTGCCTCCGCAGGTCGGCGTGCTGCTGGCATTCGAAGGTGACGACGAAACCGTGGCACACGATGTCGCTGTGCACATCGCCGCCATGGCTCCGAAGTACTTCTCCCGCGAAGACGTTCCCGCCGATCTCGTCGAGAACGAGCGTCGCATCGCCGAAGACACCGCGAAGAACGAAGGCAAGCCCGAACAGGCTATGCCGAAGATCGTCGAAGGTCGCGTCAACGGCTTCTTCAAGGAGAACTGCCTGCTCGACCAGGGATTCGCCAAGGATCCCAAGCAGTCCGTGGCCAAGGTGCTCGAGGCTGCCGGCGTCAAGGCAACCGGCTTCCTGCGCTACCGCGTCGGAGCCTGATACACCACTGACCGTGAAGCAGACACGACTATGCTTCGCAGGTTCACCGAGTGAGTGAGAACTCACCCGAGGAGCGGGGTCGGACCAATCGGTCCGGCCCCGTTTTTCGCTAGACTGTCCCAGACGCCCGATCACAGTGAAGATCCCACCGGGCACAGACCTGCCCGCACGGAAGAAGGACTCCATGACAAGCACTCCTGTTCACGAATCCAGCTACGCCAGCCGAGCGGTGCGCACTCATCGCCGCCGTGTTCTGCTCAAGCTCTCCGGCGAGGTCTTCGGCGGAGGCAAGATCGGCGTCGATCCCGACGTCGTGGCCGCAGTCGCCCGTGAGGTCGCCCCCACCACCGAGGATGTCGAGGTCAGCATCGTCGTCGGCGGCGGCAACTTCTTCCGCGGAGCCGAACTCTCCCAGCGCGGCATGGACCGCACCCGCGCCGACTACATGGGCATGCTCGGCACCGTCATGAACTGCCTGGCCCTGCAGGACTTCCTCGAACAGACGGGTGTCGACACCCGTGTGCAGACCGCGATCCCGATGTCGCAGGTCGCCGAATCCTATATTCCCCGCCGCGCCATGCGGCACATGGAGAAGAACCGCGTCGTCATCTTCGGCGCCGGAGCCGGACTTCCGTACTTCTCCACAGACACCGTGGCCGCCCAGCGCGCACTCGAAGTCCACGCCGATGAGGTCCTCATCGCCAAGAACGGTGTCGACGGCGTCTACACCGCCGACCCCAAGGTCGACCCGAAGGCCGAGAAGATCGCCGAGATCAGCTACCAGGACGCCCTGCAGCGCGGCCTCAAAGTCGTCGACGCGACCGCCTTCAGCCTGTGCATGGACAACAAACTGCCGATGCACGTCTTCGGAATGGAAGGCGAGGGCAACCTGCGCAAAGCCATCATCGGTGAGAAGATCGGCACGGTCGTCCACTGACGCCCACCGTCGCCGAGGCGACCCGACGCTGAACATGGGCGGATCCCCACAGCGTGGAACCGCTGATACCGAGGCTGCCTGCCGCCGCGCATCCACGCAGGTGAGAACATCCCTGTGATGTTTCGGTGCGGCATTTTTCAGCGATGACCCATAGAATGAACTCAAAGCTTTAAGAGATGGAAAGAGGCAACCGTGATTGAAGAGACACTGGCCGAAGCCAGAGAGAAGATGGACAAGGCCGTCGAATTCACGCAGGACGACTTCGCGTCGATCCGCACCGGCCGCGCCAACCCAGCACTGTTCGCCGATATCGAGATCGACTACTATGGTGCTCCGACGCCGCTGCAGCAGCTCGCCTCGTTCCAGACGCCTGAGGCCCGCACGATCCTCGTGACCCCGTATGACAAGGGCACGCTGACCGACATCGAGACCGCTCTGCGCAACTCCGACATCGGCGCAAACCCCGCCAACGACGGCAACGTCATCCGCGTCGTCCTCCCGGACCTCACCGAGGAACGCCGCAAGGAATACGTCAAGATCGTCAAGGGCAAGGCCGAAGACGGCAAGGTCTCCATCCGCAACATCCGTCGCCACGCCAAGGAGACGCTCGAGCGCATCAAGAAGGACGGCGAAGCCGGCGAGGACGAAGTCACTCGCAGCATCTCCGAGCTCGACGATCTGACGAAGAGCAAGGTCGAAAGCGTCGACAAGCTGCTTGCGCAGAAGGAAGCTGAGCTGCTCGAGGTCTGATGATCGCCGTGACAGGGTCCGACAGCCCCGCAGCGGATCCGGCTCCCTTCGGGGAGCCGGATCCGTCAGGCGAGGCCGCGCGGGTTGAGACCCCTTTCCCCAAACGCCGAGATCTGCGCAATGCGGACAAGCCATACTCACCTGACGATCCGGATTCGAACCCCACCGCCGAGGCGGCCGCGGCCGAAGCCGAACCGGAAGAGAAGGACTACGGTCGGGCCGGACGCAACCTGCCGGCCGCGATCGGCATGGGACTGCTCATCGGCGGAGTGGTCCTGGCCTCCCTGATCTTCCTGCCGATCTCATTCCTCTTCATCGTCCTCGTCGGCATCGTCGCCGCAATGTGGGAGCTGGCGAACGCACTGTCACGCTCCGGGTCCCTCGTCTCCCGCGTGCCCACAATGGTGTCGGCCGCCTGCATGGTCGTCGCCACCTTCATCGGCGGTCGCGAAGCCCTCTGGGTGACCTTCGCCGCCAGCGCCGGAGCAGTCATGCTCTTCACGATGGTCGAGCGCCGGAAGAACGCAGTCAAAGACGTCTCGCTCTCCCTCTTCGCCCTCACCTACGTCGGCCTCATGGCCTGCTTCATCGTCTACATCCTCACCCAGCCGGACGGCAACTACTTCGTCATCATCTTCCTTGCCGCCGTCGTCGCCTCCGACACGGGCGGCTACGTCTTCGGCGTGCTCTGGGGCAAGCATCCGATCGCCCCGCGGATCTCCCCGAAGAAGTCCTGGGAGGGCTACCTCGGCTCCACCGTCTTCGCCGCAGTCGTCGCCACGATCCTGGCGGTCACGGTCGTCGGCGCTCCGTTCTGGACCGGCCTGGTCATCGGTGCGGTCATTCCCGCTTTCGCCACCCTCGGCGACTTCAGCGAATCGATGATCAAGCGCGACCTCGAGCTCAAGGACATGGGCACCCTGCTGCCCGGTCACGGCGGTGTGATGGACCGACTGGACTCGATCCTGCCGACCGCACCCGTTGCGCTCGTTCTCTTCTCGGTGCTGCCCGGCTACCTCTGACCCGCACGGGTACCCGCACGCCGAGCCGGCCGCACGCCGAGCTGGCCGCACGCCGAGCCGGCCGCACGCCGAGCTGGCCGCACGCCGAGCTGGCCGCTCGCCGCCAGGTGTTTCGGTCCCGCCCGACGTGGCGGCTCCCACACGACAGTCGTGCGGCGAACATGAGACAATGGCCGTGTGAGTTCTCAAGCAGGCAGAAGGCAGACCAGGCCCGTCGTCGAACATGCCGACGGTACGACATCGAAGACCCCGATGCGCGATGGCCGTCCCCTTCTCAACTTCAAGTCCGCACGGGTCAAGCAGCCGCCTCAGCATCTGGCCGATATGACGATGGACGAACGCATCGACGCGGTCAAGGAGATGGGACTGCCCGCCTTCCGTGCCAAGCAGATCTCCACCCACTACTTCAGCCACTACGTCACCGACACCGAGGCGATGACGGACCTGCCCAAGGACAAGCGCGCTGAGATCCAGGAACGGTTCTTCCCGCACCTGCTCACCGAGGTGCGCCGCCTGCGCACCGAGAACGGTGACACCATCAAGTTCCTGTGGCGCCTCTTCGACGGAGCTCTCGTCGAATCCGTGCTCATGCGCTACCGCAACCGCGTCACCCTGTGCGTATCCAGCCAGTGCGGCTGCGGAATGAACTGCCCGTTCTGCGCCACCGGCCAGCAGGGCCTGACCAGGAACATGTCCACGGCCGAGATCGTCGAACAGGTCGTCCGCGCCAACCAGGTCATCGCCGCCGGCGAACTCGCCGAGGCCCCGAAGTCGGATATGCCCGGCGCCGGCGAAACCGCACTCGGTGCGGAAGCCGACGATGACGAAGCGGCGGGGGAGTCCGCATTCGACGGGGAGGCCACGGCCACCTCGGCGAGCGGACCCGAACGGGTCTCGAACATCGTCTTCATGGGCATGGGCGAACCCCTGGCCAACTACAAGCGCGTGATGAACGCGGTGCGCCGGTTCGTCGGCCCGAGCCCCGATGGACTGGGCATGTCGGCCCGGCGGATCACGATCTCCACGGTCGGATTGGTGCCCGGCATCAACAAACTCGCGGCCGAGGACATCCCCGTCACGTTCGCACTCAGCCTCCATGCTCCCGATGACGAACTGCGCGACGAGATGATCCCCGTCAACACGCGCTGGAAGGCCGACGAAGCCATCGACGCCGCGTATAACTACTACCAGGTGACCGGTCGGCGGGTGAGCATCGAATACGCGCTCATCAAGGACATGAACGACCACGCCTGGCGCGCGGAACTGCTGGCGAAGAAGCTCAACGCCCGCGGACGGGGCTGGGTCCACGTCAACCCGATCCCGCTCAACCCGACCCCGGGCTCGGTGTGGACTGCCTCCGAACCGGAGGTCGCCGACGAATTCGTCCGCCGCCTCATCGATCAGGGCATTCCGACGACGATCCGCGATACACGCGGGTCCGACATCGACGGCGCCTGCGGACAGCTCGCCGCAGCCGACTGATCGACGTCCGGATCGGCACCCGCCGACCGCGGCCACGCAATTTCTGCGGCTTCCATCTATCATGGTGGAAACACCACAGCCACTCGCTTCTGGAGGAGACATGGCGGACACGACTTTCCCTCGAATGTCCGGTTGGAAGAACGGATACGACCCCAAGCAGGTCGACAGCTTCTTCAAGCGCGCACGTGAGTCCTTCGAGCGGCCGACGCCGCAGCCCGGCGACCTCGACTCCCGGGCGGTGCGCACGGTCGGATTCGACCTCGTCCGCAAGGGCTACCACGTCGCCGTCGTCGACGCCGCGCTCGACCGTCTCGAAGACGCATTCGCGAAGCAGGCACGCGATCGCCTGATCGCGCAGTCCGGCCAGGATGCCTGGGTCTCCGAACTCACCCGCGTGGCCGCGTCCCTGCGGGGACGCCTGGTCCGCGAACCCGGAGAGCGCTTCGACAACCCGCCTCCCGGGGTGATCGGCTACGACATCACCCAGGTCGACGACATGTGCGACAAGGTCAACTCGTACTTCACGCAGGGAGTGGCGATGAGCGTCGACCAGGTCCGCCGCGTGCTGTTCAAGACCGCGAAAGGCAAGAAGGCGTACAACGAGGACCAGGTCGATGCGTTCATCGACCGCGTCGTCGAAGTGATGGCCTCTGTTGACTGATTTCCACTACTTCGCGGTCCCCACCGCGACCGATCCCGGCACGCTCAACCCGGTGTACGAACTCCTCGATTTCCCGATCGCGATGGGCAAGGCCGAAGATATCGTGCTGACCGGACCGGCTCCGGAGAAACCGCTGGTCGACGGTCGTGAGGTCACAGATCCCCGCCTGATCAAGGCGCTGTCCGTGCCCGTCGAGCTCGACCGTGCCGAGGTTCTCGACCGCAGCTCGAAGCTCGCCGGAGTGCTGCGTGCCATGGGCGTGGTTCCGGAATCCGGTGCCAAGCTCACCATCGCCGAGGATGTCCCGCCCTTGGCGCGTGCGCTCGGTCTGCTCGCTGCTGCCCGGGTCGGGCTCGTCGTGGATCTGCGCGCTGGGTCTGGTGGAGCGACGTCCGGTGCTGGCGCTGGTGTCGGAGCCGATTCTGACCAGAACACGGTGGTTCTGCATTCGATCGAAGCCGAACCGATCGAGCCGGGCCGTGCCTCCGTGCGGGTCACTCGTTCGCGCTTCGAAGGCGTCGGAGTGACCATCGGTTCCGAGACCGCGAACCTCGACCAGGCGATGCGCGACTCCCGAGTCGAATTCGCCGCTGTCGTACCACTGGCGCCCGACCACACGCTGCTGCTCACCGATGATGGTGAGATCACTGCGGGATCGAGTCTCGACTGGTATCGTAACGAGGTTCTCTCTGCCTCCTGAGTCCCGGCATTCCAGGGGCTTCGACTCGAGAGACGACATTAACTCTCGGGTTCAGGCTGATTCGCGTTTCCCACAGACGGTGGCAACACTGCGCGCTGCCGGCTGTGTCTTCGCTGAAGACGAAGCGGTGATTCTCCTTGAGGCGGCGGCCGAGCATGACGTCGCCGGCTCCGCGCCTGCGGTCGGCGGTTCTGAGCAGAGACTCGATGAACTGGTGGCTCGCCGGGTCGCGGGTGAACCTCTCGAACAGATCGTCGGCTGGGTCGACTTCGCGGGGATGCGTCTGCAGGTGCGGCCGGGCGTGTTCGTGCCACGGCAGCGGACTCGAATGCTGGCCGAACACACTGCAACTGTGACGAAGCAAGTGGCTGACTCGCGGGGGAGCGGAGCCGAATCGGGGACTGGAACTGTCCCACGACCCGTTGTGCTCGAAGCCTTCTGCGGGGTCGGCCCTGTCGCCTCTGCAGTGGCCGCCTCGGTGCCGGAAGCAGCCATCCACGTCGGCGATGCTGACGAGCAGGCTGTGCGGTGCGCCGTGGCGAACGTGGAAGCCTACGCGCGAGCGGGGGAGTCGTCTGCCAATGTGACGGGGCATGTCCTCGACTGTCTGCACGGACTGCCGGACGAGCTGCGCCACGGCATTGACGTCATCGCGGCCGTCCCACCCTATGTGCCCGTCACCGCCGTCGACTTCCTGCCTCGTGAAGCCCTCGACTTCGAACCGAGCACCGCTCTGTTCGGCGGCGTCGACGGACTCGACCTCGTCCGCCGTCTCATCGCTGAGTCGCTCGACTGGCTGGCTCCGGAAGGTGCGCTGCTCATCGAACTCGGCCAGGATCAGGTTGCAGAGGCCACCGGATTCGCCACCGAGCGAGAGCTGGAAGCCCAGAGCCACCTCGGCGAGGATGAACAGACCGTCGTCCTCGAACTGCGGCCGGGCCACTGGAACTGACAACGGCCGGTTGAAATCGGGTGATTTCAACCGGCCGAATACATACCGACTGGTTCAAAGTGCACGCGCAGCGAATTGCGGCTATGCGCCTGCACTTTGAGCCAGTCGGTGAGTCGCTCGGCGCTCAGCTGCGCGTTGGCGATGTCGCTCAGTTGGCGAAGGCGTTGATTCCGGTCATCGTCCGACCCAGGGTCAGCTGATGCACCTCGTGCGTGCCTTCGTAGGTGAGCACGGTCTCGAGGTTGACCGCGTGACGCAGCGGCGGGTACTCGCTCGTGATGCCCGAACCGCCGAACAGGGCGCGCAGGTCGCGGCACACGTTCATCGCGGTGTCGACGTTGACCATCTTGCCCAGGCTGATCTGCTCCGGACGCACACCCTTCTCCGAATCCTTGAGCTTGCCCAGGTGAGCGGCGAGCAGAGTGATCTGCGAGTACTGGCCGAAGGCCTTGGCCAGCTTCTGCTGAGTGATCTGGAACGACGCCAACGGACGATCGAACTGGACGCGGGTTCCGGTGTACTCCAGCGCCGACAGCAGCGCATCGCGAGCGGCCCCGGTGACACCGAAGACGATTCCGTAGCGGGCCTCGGACAGGCAGGACAGCGGGCCCTTGAGTCCCTTAGCCTTTGGCAGCATCGCATCCTCGGGCAGGCGAACGTTGTCGAGGACGATCTCACCGGTGATCGAGGCGCGCAGCGAGATCTTGCGGTGGATCTCCGGGGTCTGCACACCCTCGGTGTTCGAGGGGACGACGAAGCCGCGGACGACGTTTTTGCCCTTGTCATCGACCTCTTCGGTCTTGGCCCACACGACCATGACGTCGGAGACCGGGGAGTTCGTGATCCACATCTTCGCGCCGTTGAGGATCCAGTCGGATCCGTCCTTCTTCGCGGTCGTCTTCATACCCGACGGGTCGGAGCCGACATCGGGTTCGGTCAGACCGAAGCAGCCGATGGCCTTGCCGGCGGCCATCTTCGGCAGCCATTCTTCCTTCTGTGCTTCCGATCCCCAGTGGTGGATGGCGAACATCGCCAGCGAACCCTGCACGGACACGAGCGAACGCAGTCCGGAGTCGACGGCTTCGAGCTCGCGGCAGGCCAGTCCGTACTGAGTCGCGGTCGATCCGCCGCAGCCGTAGCCGTCGAGGTGCATACCCAGCAGACCGAGTTCGCCGAGTCCTTCGGCCAGTTCGCGGGCGGGGATGGTGGCGTCGAGGAAGTAGTCGCCGATCTTCTCACGGACGTTCTCGTCCAGCCACTTCTTCACGATCGATGCGAATTCGAGGTCATCGGGTTCGAAGACCGAATCCAGTCCAAGAATGTCGTCAGGGCTCAGCGTCTTGCTCATATCCATCTCTTTCGCCATTGATTTCTTCATTCACAGTTTTACCGGGACACGGTGGAGGGTCGGTGTCCCGAAGCGCTTCTGATGACCAGGTCCGTCGGGCGACACACGACTTCGTGTCGAGTCATTTCCCAGAGAACTTTGGCATCATCGGTTGGCGTGAGTAAACGTGGTTTCATTGTAGTCGGCTCAACTGGTTCGGTCGGCACCCAGGCCCTTGATGTCCTTGCCGAACACCGGGACGAACACGCGGTGATCGGCTTGGCCGCCGGGTCCCAGCTCGACCTGCTGCTCGAACAGGCCCTCGACTTCCACGTCGCGGTCATCGGGCTCACGACCCCACCTGCCGGCGGCGAGGCCGCGGTGCGTGCGCGACTGAGAGAGTTGGCTGCCGAGCGGGGGATCGCCGATCCCGTCGAAACCATCCACCTCGGGGACAACGCCGCCGAGGCGGTCGCGGGCTTGGCCGCGGACATGGTCCTCAACGCGATCACCGGTGCCGCCGGACTCGGCGCCACCCTGGCGGCTCTCGAACGCGGCACGGATGTGGCTCTGGCGAACAAGGAATCCCTCATCATCGGCGGATCCATCGTCCTCGACGCCGCTCGTGCCTCCGGGGCCCAACTGGTGCCCGTCGACAGCGAGCACTCCGCCATCGCCCAGGCGCTGCGCGCCGGCACACACGGCGAAGTCAGCAAACTCATCATCACCGCTTCGGGCGGTCCCTTCCGCGGAATGACCCGCGACGCCCTGCGCAGGGTCACTCCCGCCCAAGCACTCAACCATCCCACCTGGTCGATGGGATCGATGATCACCATCAACTCCGCGACCCTGGTCAACAAAGGCCTCGAAGTCATCGAAGCCCACCTGCTCTTCGACATCGACTTCGACCACATCGAAGTCGTCGTGCACCCACAGTCGCAGATCCATTCGATGGTCGAGTTCACCGATGCCTCGACGATTGCCCAGATTTCCCCACCCGACATGCGTCTGCCGATCTCCTATGCTTTGGGCACTCAGGACGATGGAACGACGAGGCGTCTGACCTCGGGCGCTGTCCCGCACAATTGGGGACAGCCCATGCACTGGTCGTTCGAACCGGTCAACCATCTCGCCTTTCCCGCGCTCGGACTGGCCATCGACGCCGGTAAGAAGGGCCGCAGCTATCCCGCGGTGCTCAACGCCGCCAATGAGGAACTCGTCTCCGCGTTCATCGCCGGTGACATCGCGTTCACCGGAATCGACAAGGGACTGGCCCGGGCACTGGCCGCTCATGAACCGGCGGCTGAACACACGGTGGAGACCGTGCTGGCCGCCGACGCCTGGGCGAGGGACTTCGCTCGCGCCGATGTTGCCGAACAGAACGGGGGCCGCTGATGACAGTTGTGCTCTACATCGTCGGGATCGTCCTGTTCCTCATCGGCATCTCGATCTCGATTGCGCTGCACGAACTCGGACACCTCACTCCGGCGAAGAAGTTCGGGGTGAAAGTCACGCACTATATGGTCGGCTTCGGACCGACCCTGTTCTCCTTCCGCCGCGGTGAGACCGAGTACGGCATCAAAGCGTTCCCGCTGGGCGGGTTCATCGCGATGCCGGGAATGTATCCGCCCGAGGAGGCGACGAAGTCGCGCCATGAGGGAACCGTCGCGGTACAGAACGGCGGCGCCGCCGGCGGCGTCGTCGACGGCGGGGTCGACGAAACGACGGGCCGCCTCGGCGAACCGGGCGCCGCACTCGGCTCAGCTGACGATGTCACGGAGGGCCGCCTCGGTGAGGGGATGGATGACGGTGATGCCGCTCCGCTGCGCCGGGACCGGAAGAAGCGGAAGGGGCGGCTGTTCGAGGACACGATGGCCGATGCCCGGGAGTTCTCGAATCAGGAGATCGAGCCGGGTGAGGAGCACCGGACGTTCTATGCGCTCAGCGTGCCCAAACGGCTCGTCGTCATGTTCTCCGGTCCCTTGGTCAATCTCGTCCTGGGCATCCTCATCATGGGGATCTCGCTGCTGGGCATCGGCGTGATCACGCCGACGACGACCGTCCAGACCGTCGTCGAATGTGCCGTGCCCGCCTCGGAAGCCGCGCAGCGTCCCGCCTCGGAGCAGAACACCTGCCGCGACGACGATCAGCTCACTCCCGCGTGGGAGGCCGGGATCAAACCGGGTGACGAGATCACCGCGATCGCCGGAACCGAGACGAAGGACTGGGACCAGCTGTCCTCGGTCATCAAGGATCATGCCGGTGAGCGCGTCGATGTCGATTTCATCCGCGACGGCAAGGCTCAGACGGTGACGGTGCCGATCATCGCCACCGAACGGCCGAAGGTCGACGAGAACGGCAAGGCCCTGCTCAAGCCGGACGGGAGCCCGCAGACCGAGACCCAGGGATTCTTCGGCGTCGGACCCGTGCAGGAACGTCAGTCCCTGCCGCTCGGGGAGTTCCCCGGTGCCGTGTGGGACCAGGTGAGCGGTGTCTTCCACGCAATCATCACTCTGCCGGTCAAACTCGTCGACATCGGCGAGGTGGCCATCGGTACGAAGGACCGCGACGCCGAAGGACTCGTCGGCATGGTCGGCGTCGGACGCATCGCCGGTGAGATCGTATCCACCGACCAGATCGACGTCGTCGATAAGGCACAGATGGGGCTGGGCATGCTCGGCTCGCTCAACATCTTCCTCTTCGCGTTCAACATGATCCCGCTGCTGCCCCTCGACGGCGGACACATCGCCGTGGGCCTCTACGAAGGTGCGCGCCGCCGCATCAACCGGTGGCGCGGACGCGGACTCGTCGGTCCATTCGACACGGCGAAGCTGCTGCCGCTGACGTATGTGTGCATCGGCCTGATGCTGTGCATGACGGCGCTGCTCGTCTACGTCGACCTCGTCAAACCCATCACCCTCGACGCGATCTTCAACTCCGGGGGTTAGGCTCCGGCTGGTAGGAGAGGCGCGGCCGCGCGGGCGGCTAGCAGATGACGCGGGCGACTGATCAGGTCCATAGGCACCTGGGCTCAGCGGCTGAGGGTGATCGCCTGCACCTCGCCGAGGTGATTGAGCCCGACCGTGATCGTGGACTTCGCATCTGCTGTACCCGGAACCGTGACGATCCCGCGCAGTGGGGAGACCATCGCCAGGTCCGCCTCGGTGAAGGGACGGTCGAGCTGCTTCTCCGCCCGCCACCGGGCGAAGCGCTCCCGCCTCTCATCGCGGGGTTCGTCGAGGTCCATGTTCATCGAGAAGATCGCCTCGGCGACGGTGTCGTCGAAGTCAATGACAAAGTTCGCCGCAGTCATCACGGTGTCGATCTGGGCTTGGGCCGCAGGGTAGCGGGGCACCGGCGCCGAGGTGGTCGTTCGAGTGACTGCGACATCGTCACGTCCTGTGGCCGCCGCCCACCCGTGATCGAGTGCGTCCTGGACGACGCGCTGCGCCGGATAGTACGTCGTGTTGCCGAGGACAACGATGCTCACCCCGAGATCGGGGAACCACCGCATATGTGAGCCGTACCCGGGATAGCCGCCGGAATGGCAGACGACGCGGCCGAAACGCGTGTCCAGACGTGTCTCGAGCCCGTATCCGTAGCTGAGCGTCTCCGCGTGATGGTCGCTCTTCTGGATCTCCATGGTCCGTCGCGGTTGCTGGTTGTCGGCGAGGATCCGCGACCGGGAACCGGGAGCGTAGGAGTCCAAGCGTTCGAGGGCGTCGAGATGCGCGTCCATCCATGTGCCGATGTCGTTGACGGTGGAGATGACCCCGCCGATGGGGGAGAAGACACCGGGACCGGTGAGTTCGGCCGGGTGGAGGCCGCCGTTCAGATCGACGCGGTGGCCGGGCGCCAGGTCCGGGAAATCGGTGAAGTTGAAACCGGTGCGCTCCATCCCGAGAGGAGAGAGGACCTCAGCGGAGACGATCTCGGTAAACGTCCGGCCCGTGACCGCCTCGGCGACCATGCCCAGCAGCGCATAACCGAGGTTCGAATACTCATAGCCGGTGTCGGACGGTGCGCAGGCGATCGCGCCTCTGTGCAGCCAGTCGGCGAGCTCGGCCGGAGTCATCGCCTCCATCCTGTCCGCCCAGGGGTCGTCCTTCGTGAAACCGGTGCTCATCGTCAGGGCCTGTCGGCAGGTGCGGTCGGCGATCGAGGTGTCAGCGATCTCCGGGAGCAGTTCGCCGAACGGTGCGTCGAGATCGAGTCCGTCCGCGGCGAGGAACCCTATGGCTGCGGCAGTGAAGGACTTCGTCATCGAAGCGATCCGGTACGGAACGTTGGCGTTCACGGCTCGGTCGGGGCCGCCTCGGCGAAAGAGTCCCCAAGCCAGGGCCCCACCCTGGTCGTCGAGCTTCCGTGCCTCGGCATCGAGAACTGCGGCCATCGCCTCGATATCGGGTTCGACGAATCCGGGTGTGCTCACAGGCGCGCTCCTTCGTGCAGACTTCACGTCACCATCACACTACCGTCGGCCGGTGACACGGGCGGCGGGGCTGGTGGGGCGCGTCGGCGGTGCGGGTAGGACCGTGGTTGGGCTCGGGTTGCGTTCTGCGGACGGACAGTCGTGTGTCAGTGGGAGGTCCTACAATGGTGATGGTTCGCACAATCCGGGTCCCGCATCGGCGCCGGCTCGGACATTGTGGCTGGTCACCAGCCCGACTGAAGGGATCCTTCGTGACATCGGTCAATCTTGGAATGCCCGCCCCACCGCCTCCCGTGCTTGCTCCGCGGAGGAAGACGAGGCAGATCAACGTCGGAAAAGTCGGGGTCGGATCCGATTCCCCGGTGAGCGTGCAGTCGATGACGACGACGCAGACGACGGACATCAACGGGACTCTGCAGCAGATCGCCGAACTCACTGCCGCCGGCTGCGATATCGTTCGCGTGGCCTGCCCGACCGCCGACGACGCAGCTGCCCTGCCGATCATCGCCGGCAAATCCCAGATCCCTGTCATCGCCGATATCCACTTCCAACCCAAATACGTATTCGCCGCCATTGACGCCGGTTGCGCGGGAGTGCGCGTCAACCCCGGAAACATCCGCAAATTCGACGATCAGGTCAAAGAGATATCGAAAGCTGCGGCCGAGGCGGGCGTATCCATCCGCATCGGCGTCAACGCCGGCTCTCTCGACAAACGGCTGATGGAGAAGTACGGGAGGGCCACGCCAGAAGCGCTCGTCGAGTCCGCGCTGTGGGAGGCGTCCCTGTTCGAAGTGCACGGATTCTATGACTTCAAGATCTCCGTCAAACACCATGACCCGGTGATCATGGTCCGCGCTTATGAGCTGCTGGCCGAGCGCGGTGATTGGCCGCTTCACCTCGGGGTCACCGAGGCGGGGCCCGCTTTCCAGGGCACGATCAAATCTGCCACGGCGTTCGGTCACCTCCTGGCCGAGGGGATCGGGGATACCATCCGGGTGTCGCTGTCCGCGCCTCCCGCCGAGGAGGTCAAGGTCGGCAACCAGATCCTCGAATCTCTCAACCTGCGCCCCCGGAAGCTCGAGATCGTCTCCTGCCCGTCCTGCGGACGCGCGCAGGTCGACGTGTACACGCTCGCCGAACGCGTCACCGAAGGCCTCGAAGGCATGGAGGTGCCGCTGCGTGTGGCCGTCATGGGGTGCGTCGTCAACGGCCCCGGTGAGGCCCGCGACGCCGACCTCGGCGTGGCCAGCGGCAACGGCAAGGGCCAGATCTTCGTCAAGGGCGAAGTCATCCGAACCGTGCCCGAATCCGAGATCGTCGAGACCCTCATCCATGAGGCCAACCGCATCGCCGAGGAGGCAGCGGGGCAGCCATCCGGTGCTGCGTCGGGGCCGCCTGAAGTCACCGTGGGGTAGGTGCGATACCTTGTGAGGACGAACAGATACATGGTCCAGTCATTGGCCCATGCTGACGGCTGAGAAAGAGTTCAGGGGCACATGGCGCTGAGGATCGCACGACTGGAACATCAGCACACTCGGTGGCTGACGGACCTGCTTGCGCGCAACCCCTGCGAGAACGTCTACCTCATCTCCCTGCTCGAAGTCACCGGCACAGCCCGATTGGGTTCCCCGGCCGGCACTCTGTACGGAATCTTCGACAGTGACCGACCCGTCGCCGCCTACTGGGTGGGCGGCAACATCATCCCGGTTGCGGCGACCCCGGGGACGAACGAGGTGCTCGCCCGCAAACTCAATGCCGACGGACGCGTGTCCTGCTCACTCATCGGCAGCCGGTCCGTCATCCTCGACCTGCAGCAGCGACTCAATTGGGGCCAGCCGCGCGGGGTGCGTGAACGGCAGCCGCTGCTGGCCATCAGCTCCGACCCGCTGGTCACCCCCGACGAACATGTGCACCGGGTGACCCTCGACGAGCTCGGTGCAGTGTTTCCCGCCAGCGTCGACATGTTCACCAAAGAGGTCGGATTCTCACCGATCGAGGACGGCACCGCCGGATACCTGTCGCGGGTGCGCGGAATCATCCGCGGCAAGAACTGCTATGCCCGGATCTCGTCGACCCTGCCCCAGGGAGGCCCGGTGCCCCGCTGGCCGGCCACCGAGCAGGACGAACAAGTGCTGTTCAAGGCCGATATCGGCATCCGTGCTCGCCGCATCGTCCAGGTCCAAGGAGTGTGGGTCCACCCCGAAGTGCGCAATCAGGGCCTCGGAGCCGCGGGCATGGCCGCAGTCGTCCAACGCACCCGCGATAAGGGGCATTCCACCGTGAGCCTGTACGCCAATGACTACAACGAAACGGCGCTGCGCATGTACGCCCGCGTCGGCTTCGAACAGGTCGGCACCTTCGCTACCGTCATGTACTGAGCCTTCGGCGGATACTGAGCCGCCAGCGGATCAGCCGCGGCGATTGCGTGACTGGGGCTTGGCCATATCGCCGAGGAACTTCTCCATCTCCCGACGGTCCTTCTTCGTCGGACGTCCCAATCCTTTGTCACGCCTGGGAACGAACCCGCGCAGCGCAGGGTCGGGCGGGGGAGTGAGGTCCTCGTAGCACTGGACGGCGATAGAGGCCTGCATCCGGGTGGGGATGAAACCGGTGATCTTCCAGATGAACTCGGATCCGGCTTTGCGCACCCGTACCTCTTGGCCGATCGTCACCTTCTGCGCGGCCTTGACGCGCTGACCGTCGACCTGCACATGCCCGCCGCGGCAGGCCTGAGTGGCGAGGTTGCGGGTCTTGAACATCCGCGTCGTCCACAGCCACACGTCGACGCGCATGTGTTTGGCCGCGTCTCGGTTGATCTCGGTCATCTCACTCCCGTCGTGGCCCTTCGGGCACCTGGATCCGGGTGTCGGCACGCAGCGCCAGAGCCGAGCGCCTCGTGAAAGTCTGGGCGGGACGACCTCGTCCCTGACTGACGGCCTCCCCAGTGGGATCGAGCAGCGGCAGCATAGTGCGGCGGAACGTATCGGCCTGCAGGCTCTCCCCGGCGACGATCTCGTGGAGTTCGCGCAGCTGCCGCAGGGAGAATTCCTTCTCCAACAGCCCGAACGGATCCGGGGTGCGTTCGTGGAAAGCCCGCAGCCGGTGCACGGCTACCCGCACGATTTCCTGATGTTCGGCACTGAGCTCGTGGACGTCGTGGACGGGCACGAGCTTGCGCCAGTGGACGGGGGAGTCCGGGTGGTCGGAATCCGACTCCGGCAGGTCAGCGTCGGTCGCCTCGGGGACGGCCGCCTCGGTGGGGGTGTCTTCCGTACCCTGCCCGCTAGGGCTGTCATCCTCGGCGAGTCCGACATCGGCGGCGGAGAGCACATCGAGGTGGGCCACGGAGATCACCCAACCGCGATCATCACGGTCGGGCTGGTCGAACACATGCAGCTGGACGGGGGCGCGGTCGACCAGGCGGGCCTTCTCGCGCAGGCAGCGGGCGACCGCCTCGGCGAGGCGTTCCTGCGGACGCAGGATCGACCCAGGCAGCTGCCACACTCCATCGCCGGGATGGGTCATGAGAACATGCAGGCCACGGCCGGGCACGGGGCAGAGGACCGCGGTGTCGACCGCGACCGAGGGCCGCGGGAACTGCGTGAGTTGGCTGGGATCAGGCATGCTCTTCGTATCGTTCGGACTCGTCGTTTCGGCGGAGATCGGCTGGGGAACCGGACGGCTCCGACCGATGCTGGGCTTCGGTGCTGCAGCCCCCAGTCTAATTCTCTTCCCCCAGGTGACGAATCCGCGCCCGCACCGATTCCCTGCGGTTCGCTCGCGTGCGATAGTGTTCGATCTGAGTCTTGACAAGTTGAGGAGATTTACCCATGGCCCTGCGCATGTCGTCCCTGTTCGTGCGAACCCAGAAGGAGGACCCGGTCGGCGCCGAGGTGGCCAGCCACAAACTGCTGCACCGTGCCGGATACATCCGCAGGTCAGCACCGGGAATCTACACGTGGCTGCCGCTGGGCCTGTCCGTGCTCGGCAAGATCGAGGCCATCGTGCGCGAAGAGATGGCGCTCGCCGGTTCCCAGGAAGTCCACTTCCCCGGTCTGCTGCCCGCCGATCCGTACAAGAAGTCCGGCCGCTGGGAGGCCTTCGGCCCCGACCTCTTCCATCTCAAGGACCGCCGCGAGAACGACTACATCCTCGCTCCCACCCATGAGGAGGTCTTCACCCTCCTGGTCAAGGACCTCTACTCCTCGTACAAAGACCTGCCGCTGTCGATCTACCAGATCCAGACGAAGTACCGCGACGAGGCCCGCCCCCGCGCCGGTCTGCTGCGCGGCCGCGAATTCATCATGAAGGACGCCTACTCGTTCGACATCGACGACGCCGGACTCGACGCCTCCTACGAAGCCATGCGCGTGGCCTACCTGCGTGCCTTCGCACGCCTCGGGCTGCCGTGCCTGCCGGTCAAGGCGACCCCGGGCGCCATGGGCGGCTCCGGAACCGAAGAGTTCATCTACCCCTCCGAGGTCGGCGAGGACACCTTCGTGAAGTCCCCGGGCGGATATGCCGCGAACGTCGAAGCAGTGACCTCGATCGTGCCCGAGGCGATTCCCTACTCGGAGTCGCCCGCTGCGCATGTCGAAGACACCCCTGACACCCCGACCATTGAGACTCTCGTGGCCGCTGCGAATGCCTCGCACCCGCGCTCCGATCGGGAATGGACCGCCGCAGACACACTGAAGAACGTCGTCTGCGCCGTCACCCACCCCGACGGCACCCGCGAGATCATCGTCATCGGCCTGCCCGGTGACCGTGAAGTCGACCTCGATCGCGCCGCCGGCACCGGAATGCTCGGCGACGGTGAAGTAGACCTCGAAGCCGCCACCGCCGAGGATCTCGCCGCCCATCCGGAACTCGTCAAGGGCTACATCGGACCCGGCAACTCACTCGACGCACCGGTTCTCGGCCTCGAAGCGCCCTCGAAGATCCGCTACCTGCTCGACCCCCGCGTCGTCGACGGCACCCGCTGGATCACCGGAGCCAACGAGCCCGGCCGCCACGTCTTCGACCTCGTCGCCGGACGCGACTTCGTCGCCGACGGCACGATCGAAGCCGCCCAGGTCGTCCTCGGCGATCCGGCACCGGACGGATCCGGACCGCTGGAACTGGCCCGCGGTGTCGAGATCGGTCAGATCTTCAAGCTCGGCCGCAAGTACGCCGAAGCCCTCGACCTCAAGGTCCTCGACCAGAACGGCAAGGCGACGACCGTGACCATGGGCTCCTACGGCCTCGGCGTCACCCGAGTCATGGCCTGCATCGCCGAGGAATACCACTCAGAGGACGGACTTCTGTGGCCTCAGCACCTGGCTCCGGCCGATGTGCACATCGTCGTCGCCGGCAAGGGTGAGGAGATCGCCCAGGCCGCAGAGACGATGACGACGGAACTCGAAGCCGAAGGCGTCAGCGTCCTGCTCGATGATCGCAACAAGGTCTCACCCGGGTTCAAGTTCGCCGATGCCGAACTCATCGGCATCCCCACCGTCATCGTCGTCGGCCGCGGGCTGGCCGACGGAGTCGTCGAAGTGCGCGACCGTCTGGCAGGGGAGAAGTCCGACCAGCCCGTCGCCGGGGTGGTTCCTACCACCGTGGCACGTGTGCGTGAGGCGTACGCGAAGGCCGCAGCCGCAGCCGATGCTGCGGTCAGTGCCGACCAGAACGCCTGAGCCGCCTCGGTGTTCGAAGCCCTCGCCGGAGGCATCGATGTCACGTGGACGATGGTCCTGTGGCTGCTCGCCGCAGGAGCCCTGGCCGGGTGGATCGATGCCGTCGTCGGCGGGGGCGGACTGATCCAGCTGCCCGCGCTGCTGCTGGTGCCGGGGATGAGCCCCGTCCAAGCGGTCGCGACGAATAAGATCGGGTCGATTGCGGGCACGACCGCCTCGGCGATCACCTATCTGCGCAAGATCACCCCTGACCGGTCGGCGACGATCCCGGCCGCAGCCTCGGCATTCTTGGGAGCCGTGCTCGGGGCGAAGCTCGCGACCTTGGTGCCGAGCGAGGCGTTCACCCCGATCATCCTTGTGGCGCTCATCGGCGTCGGGATCTTCACCGTGCTCAACCCGAGCCTCGGGGCCGATGCCACGCTGCGATTCGGAGAGTCGTCGAAACGTCACCATGCGTTGTCGTGGCTGATCGGACTCGTCATCGGCATCTACGACGGAGTGCTCGGACCGGGGACCGGATCGTTCCTCGTCATCGCCTTCGTCTCGATCATCGGATTCTCGTTCCTGCAGGCCTCGGCGACGGCGAAGGTCATCAACTGGGCGACGAACTTCGGAGCCCTCGTCTACTTCATCCCCGACGGTCAGGTCGTCTGGCTGCTGGGCATGGTCATGGCCGTCGGCAACGTCACCGGCGGAATCTTCGGCGCCCGCACCGCGTTGGCGAGGGGCTCCGGTTTCGTCCGCGTCATCTTCGTCATCGTCGTCTCCGCGCTGATCCTCAAGCTCGGTTTCGACGTAGTCTCCGGCCTCATCCACTAATTGCTACCTGACGGCGGCCCAGCAACCTCGCGCGAGGTATTTGGGCCGCCGTCAGGTAGCAATAGGGGTCAGCCGATGGGTTTGAGGGCGTGCGCGTTGACTCCTGCGACGTCGGCGCCGGACAGAGCGCGGGCCACCCACAGGGAACGGGCGGCATCGGCCAGGCCCGAATTCGAACCGCCGGAAGCCGCGCGCAGATACCAGAACATGTTCGTGATCTCCCGGGCCACGGTCGCACCCATCCCGTACTGCGGATCGACTCCGGCACACAGGGCCAGGTCCGTGGCGAAGCCGCGCAGCCACGCTGCCTGCGCCTGCGGATGATCCGAGGGAATCTCGGCCAGACGGTTCCACAGGATCGGAGCCAAAGTGTACGCAGTCGGACCGGCCAAAGGCTGCGGGTCGATGGCCTTCCACGTCGAGATGCCCGTCGGATCGGGATTGCCGGCGAGGATGTTGTAGTAGTGCAGATCGGCATGGATGAGCCAGTTCTCGTCCGACGACGCCAGAGTCTGCATCCAATTGCGGGCGAACGACAGCAGCAGGGAATCGTGTGGACCGGCCTCCGACCATCCGGTCAGCAGCGCGGCATCGGCATCGAACGAGTTAAGCCACCCGGCCACGACGTCTTGGACCCGCAGGAACTCCGAGGTCGCCGGAATCTCCAGAGACCGCTGCAGAGCACCCCACACGGGCGGGACGTCAGCCAGGGGCAGCACGGAGAGATTGTCCTTCGTGCGCAGCCGCTCCTGCAGAGTGACCCGGAAGCTGCGATCGTCCCGGATGACCCGGACCGCCCCGTGCCCGTTCCACATCTTCAGTGCCCGCAGCACCTGCGCATGCGCGGCCGTATGTGCCGAGGTGGGAGCGGCGAACCGCAGCACCCCCTGATAGTTCTCCTGAGTGAGCACCGGAATCACCAACGACTCGCAGCCCGCCCACGGCGCACCCGGCACATCGTCGAAGCGCAGCTTCCACCGATCGAGGACCTCATTGGCCATGTAGTCGAGCGCCGCGACCCACGAATCGGTGCGATATTCGCCGATGATCTCGCGCGTCGCGCGGTAGAGAACCGGTGGAACCTTCACTCCTGCACCTCCGCCTGCCCGGGTTCGTCATAGGTGAAACGCAGCGGCTGCACAGCGCCGAAGACCATCCGTGTCCGGGCCGATTCCCAGAGACGCAGAATCGCCGAGGCGTCCGCCTCCAACCATGGCAGAAGTGCGGAGGCGATGCCGTCCTCGAGGGAGAGCACGAGTTCCTTCGCGGAGTCCGCATCCGTCGGGGTGGGGTCGAGCTTCCACGCCGAGGCGGCCGGATCGGCCGCGTCCTCACCGAGGAGTTCCAGCATCTCCCCGGACAGAGCGCCCAAGGATTCGAGCCGAGCCAGCGCTGACTTGCGTTCACGCGATTTCGAATCGAAGTTCACGGCAAGCCGTTCATAGCCGTAGGCAGCTGCCCGCGACTGATTGAGGATCGCGTTGAAGACTTTCGAGCGATCGGCCTGCTTCTCGTCGCTCTCGTCCCCTTCGTCCGCGCTCTGCGACTTCTTCGGCTTCTCGTTCTTGCTCTGATCGAGCTCCTCACGGCCGGCACGGATGAGTTCGTCGGCGGTGGAGATGATCTCTGGCTTCTTCGTCCCGGCGAGCAGGGCCAGTCCCGTGGCGACATCGGACAGGACGGGGATGAGACCCGAACCCACGGACGATGAGGCTTCGAAGACGGCACGGGAGGCTACTTCGGCGGCCTGGACGAAGGTGCGCTCCTCCTCGGTCGGAGGTGCCTCGGTGGCGAATTCGGTGGGCGGATTCCACACTGGTCCGACCGCCGCCACGAAGTCGGCGAGGTCCTCACCAGCGGTTTCGGGATCCCCGGAGCCGGGGGAGGTGGAGTCGAGGATGCGGGCCAGACGGTTGCGCAGCTGCTGGGTCGAATCCAGCGTGGGGATCTCCGGATCCTGATCGAGTCGCAGGCCGCAGGCAGTGAGCAGGCCTAAGCTCAGCCCGCCGACGCCGGCAGTGAGCAGGCCGCGGCGACTGACGGGAAAACGCATACGGCAATCCTATCGGATGCCCGGTCATCGCCGAGGAATGCCCGAACCTGGCCGAAGGCTTAACCTCGACGGCGGCTGTCGCTTAGGGTGGGTGAGAACACGGCGGTCGCACTCGTGCACGGTGCGCCGGCCCCTTCGCCCCACCTCGGCGAGGGGAGAGGCCAGAGATATGGAGGAGAAATGGACGAAGACGTCGAGCGGATCAAGGGCCTGCTCGCCCCGCCCCTGCAGGATGCGGGATTCCACCTCGAGACCGTCAAAGCGGTAGCGGCCGGACCACGGCGTACGCTCACCGTCGTCGTCGACCTCGACGAATCGAGCACCGATCCGATGTCGATGGAGAAGATCGCCGAATCAACGAAGATCGTCGGCGACGCCCTCGATGAGGTCGAGATCTTCCGGGACAAGCCCTACCAGCTCGAGGTCACGAGCCCCGGCGCCACCCGGAAACTCGAGACCCCACGCCACTTCCGCCGCGTCATCGGACGGCGCCTGGAGATCACGACGAAGAAAGACACCTTCAAGCTCGACCTCGCCGAGGTGGGGGAGAGTTCGATCACGGGAACTGACCCCCAGCGCAAGGAGACGAAGACGGTCGACCTCGGCGAGATCCGCAAGGCACAGGTCGAACTGAAGTTCCGCTGAGGCGAATCTCACGCTCCGCCGGCGGTGAGATGGCCCCAATGCAGGCAGAGTGCAGGCGCAGACTGGGATAGACTGTTACGCCTGCATAAGTGAACACAGACAATTCAATGCTCGGTTGAGCCGGAGAGGACCTAAACATGGACATCGACCTCAATGTTCTGCGCGTCATCGAACGAGAGCGTGAGATTCCGCTGGAAACCCTCATCGAACTCATCGAACAGGCGCTCTTCCTCGCCTACCAGAAGACCGAAGGGGCCTGGCCCGACGCCCGCGCCGAACTCGACAAGTCCACCGGTGAGGTGCGCATCCTCGCCGTGGAGTTCGACAACGACGACAACCCGATCGGCGAATTCGACGACACCCCCACCGGCTTCGGCCGCATCGCCGCCCAGACGGCCCGGCAGGTCATCCACCAGCGGCTGCGCGATGTCGAAGACGAGACCCTGCTCGGCACCTTCAAAGGCCGTGAGGGTGAGATCGTCTCGGGCATCATCCAGCAGGGCCGTGACCCGCAGATGGTCCAGGTCGACATCGGAGACGTCGAAGCCGTGCTGCCCCCGCACGAGCAGGTCCCCGGCGAGGCCTACAACCACGGCACCCGCCTGCGCGTCTACATCGCTGACGTGCACAAGGGCACGAAGGGCACCTCGGTCACCGTCTCCCGCACCCACCCGAACCTCGTACGCCGGCTCTTCGCCCACGAGGCCCCGGAGATCGCCGACGGAACCGTCGAGATCGTGTCCCTGGCCCGCGAAGCCGGCCACCGCACGAAACTCGCCGTGCGCGCCACGAAGCCCGGCGTCAACGCGAAGGGATCGTGCATCGGCGAACTCGGCTCCCGCGTGCGCGCCGTGATGAATGAACTCGGCCAGGAGAAGATCGACATCGTCGACTACTCCGACGACCCGGCGAAATTCATCGCCCATGCGCTGTCCCCGGCCAAGGCCAAGAGCGTGGAGATCCTCGACGCGGCCGCTCAGGAATCCCGCGCCGTCGTCCCCACCGACCAGCTCTCGCTGGCCATCGGCAAGGAAGGGCAGAACGCCCGTCTGGCAGCGAAGCTCACCGGGTGGAAGATCGACATCGTCGCAGGCGAGTAGCCTCCCGCAGTGATTCGCACCACTGGCCCCCTTGGCGCGAGCGGGGGTGCCGGTGCTGTAGAATCATTCATTGTGAATGTTGGTGATGGACCCGTAAGGACGTGCATCGCCTGTAGGCAGAAGGCCGGTCGGGACGAGCTGACACGCTTCGTGTTCCGCCCCGATCAGCACCCCGCCGTCGTCCACGATGTGTCAGCGACACTGCCGGGACGTGGTGCTTGGGTGCACCCTGCTGAGAAGTGCCTGAACAAGGCCCTGACCACTGCCGCCTTCGCTCGATCATTTCGAACGAAGATCACCGCCTCGGACCTCCCGAGGCCGGACACCGAACCCAAAGAGAACGGGTAGCCGAATGGATGACAAGTTGTGAGTGTCGCACGATGACACCCAAACGGAATTCGAGAGAGCAGTGAAATGAGTACTGCTCTTCATTGATGAGGTTCTTTCCTGACCGGGAAAGAACCCGGACAGGAGAACTGTGGCAAAGCCCCGTGTCCATGAGCTCGCCAAAGAGCTCGGCACAACAAGTAAGAACGTCCTCGAAAAGCTCCAGGACATGGGCGAATTCGTTCGCTCCGCCTCTTCGACGCTCGAAGCGCCCGTCGTGCGCCGCGTGAAGGAGGCATTCGCCGATTCCTCTTCCGCCGATGGTGAGAAGTCCACCGGCGCGAAGAAGGCCGCCAAGCCGGCCGCGAAGCCCGGAGCCCCGAAACCCGGTGCGAAGCCCGCACCCAAGCCCGCCGCGAAGTCGGCTGCCAAGCCGGGCGCTGCAAAGCCTGCCGCTTCGGCAAAATCGGCCCCCGCCGAGGATGCCGCCCCCGCTGCGAAGTCCGCACCGAAGCCCGGCGCCAAGCCAGCCGCCGCGAAGGCCGCGGAACCGACCGAGGCTCCCGCAGCCCAGGCCAAGCCCGCAGCCGAGTCCAAGCCGGCTGCCTCCTCGGCGCCGAAGCCCGGTGCTCCGAAGCCGGCTGCCGCGCCCAAGCCCGGAGCTCCGAAGCCCGGAGCACCCAAGCCTGGTGCCCCGAAGCCCGGTGGCCGTGGTGCCGCACGTCCCGGAAACAACCCCTTCGCTCCCTCGCAGGGAATGCCGAAGCCCGGCCGTGGCCCCAAGCCCGGCGGTCGCTCCGGCGGCCAGGGCGGTCAGGGTGGCCAGGGCGGACGCCCCGGCAACAACCCGTTCGCACCTTCGCAGGGAATGCCGAAGCCCGGCCAGAAGCCGCGCGGCGCAGGTGAGGAATCCTCGGGCGGTCCCCGTCCGGCACCTCGCCCGGGCGCACCTCGTCCCAACCCCTCGATGCTGAAGAACTCGGCACTGAACAAGCCCGCTCCCGGCCGTGGTCGCGGCGGCGGACGCGGAAACGCCCCCGGCGGCGCTCCCGGTGCACCGGGCGGCGGTCCAGGCGGTCCTCGTCGTGGACCCGGCGGCGGTCCCGGTGGTCGCGGTTCAGGTCGCGGTCGCGGAAGCACACAGGGTGCATTCGGCCGCGGTGGCGGTCCCCGTCAGAAGGGACGCAAGTCGAAGCGGGCGAAGCGCGCAGAGCTCGAGCAGATGCAGGCTCCGTCGGTCGGTGGCGTCACCGTTCCGCGCGGAGACGGCAATACGCCGCTGCGTCTGCGTCGCGGCTCCTCGCTGGCCGACTTCGCCGAGAAGATCAACACCGATCCGACGAACCTCGTCACCGTGCTCTTCCACCTCGGTGAGATGGCCACGATCACGCAGTCCCTCGACGAGGCGACCTTCGAGGTCCTCGGTGAGGAGCTCGGCTACAAGATCGAGATCGTTTCGCCCGAAGACGAAGACCGTGAGCTGCTGGAGACCTTCGACATCGACCTCGATGCCGAAGCCGCAGAAGAAGACGATGAAGATCTGCAGGCACGCCCGCCGGTCATCACCGTCATGGGTCACGTCGACCACGGTAAGACCAAGCTGCTCGATGCGATCCGTTCGGCCAATGTCGCTTCCCGCGAGGCCGGCGGAATCACCCAGCACATCGGTGCCTACCAGGTCGAGGTCGACCACGAGGGCAAGGAGCGCAAGCTCACCTTCCTCGATACCCCTGGTCACGAGGCGTTCACCGCCATGCGTGCCCGTGGTGCGAAGTCGACTGACCTCGCGATCCTCGTGGTCGCCGCCGACGACGGCGTCATGCCGCAGACGATTGAAGCTCTCAACCACGCTCAGGCGGCCGAAGTGCCGATCGTCGTGGCCGTGAACAAGATCGATAAGGAAGGCGCCAACCCCGCCAAGGTCATGCAGCAGCTGACCGAATACAACCTCGTGGCCGAAGAGTACGGCGGCGAGACCATGTTCGTGCCGATCTCCGCGCTCAAGCGTGAGGGCATCGACCAGCTGCTCGAGTCCGTTCTGCTGACCACCGATGCTGCTCTGGACCTGCGGGCGAACCCCGACAAGTCCGCTCGCGGCATCGCCATCGAAGCCAAGCTCGACAAGGGCCGCGGTGCGGTTGCCACCGTCCTCGTCGAGTCCGGCACCCTGCGTCAGGGTGACGCCATCGTCTGCGGCACCGCCTACGGACGTGTGCGTGCGATGTTCGATGAGAACGGCAACCTCGTCGAGGAGGCCGGACCGTCGCGTCCCGTGCAGGTCCTCGGTCTGTCGTCCGTGCCGCGTGCCGGTGACTCGTTCATCTCCACCGATGACGATCGCACGGCTCGCCAGATCGCTGAGAAGCGTGACGCCATCGAGCGCAACGCCGCTCAGGCTCGCGGTCGCAAGCGCATCAGCCTCGAAGACTTCACGAAGGCTCTGGCTGAGGGCAAGGTCGACATGCTCAACCTCATCCTCAAGGGCGACGTCTCCGGTGCTGTCGAAGCACTCGAGGATTCGCTGCTCAAGATCGATGTGGGCGACGACGTCGACCTGCGGATCATCCACCGCGGCGTCGGTGCGATCACGGAGAACGACATCAACCTGGCCACGGTCGACAATGCGATCGTCCTCGGCTTCAACGTCCGTCCGGAAGCGAAGGCTCGCGACCTGGCAGACCGCGAAGGCGTCGACGTCCGCTACTACTCGGTCATCTACCAGGCGATCGAAGACATCGAGTCCTCGCTCAAGGGCATGCTCAAGCCCGAGTACGAAGAGGTCCAGACCGGTACGGCGGAGATCCGCGAGGTCTTCCGTTCGTCGAAGTTCGGCAACATCGCCGGCTCGATCGTCCGCGACGGCCTCATCAAGCGGAACTCGACCGCTCGCGTCACCCGCGACGGAATCGTCATCGGCGACAACGTCCACATCGAATCGCTGCGTCGGTTCAAGGACGATGCGACCGAGGTCCGCGAGGGCTACGAGTGCGGTATCGGACTCGGCAAGTTCAACGACCTGCGGGTCGGTGACATCATCGAGACCTTCGAGATGCAGGAGAAGCCGCGCGACTGATCGGTCGCGGAGCGAGTCGCAGCCGATGACTCTTCAGCGCAGCAGCGCGTCTGAATGATCGGATGGGACTCATACCGTGAGTCGACGGCTCCGGTCGGCCCCCAGACGGGGGACCGGCCGGAGCCGGTTCGATTCCACAGCTAACATAGGGCCGGAAGAGTTGTTCCGGCCCCGAACCTAAGGACACGCACCATGGCAGACTCGACACGGGCCCGCAAGATCGCCGACCAGATCAAGGTCATCGTCGCCAGCACCATCGAGCGCAAGCTCAAGGATCCCCGCCTCGGCTTCGTCACCGTCACCGATGTGCGGGTGACCGGCGATCTGCAACACGCCTCCATCTTCTACACCGTCTACGGCAACGACCAGGACCTCGTCGGCACCGGTCATGCCCTCGAATCGGCCAAGGGCTTCATCCGCTCCGAGGTCGGCAAGGGACTGACGATCCGTCTGACCCCGACTCTCGAGTTCATCGCCGATGCCGTCCCCGAGGCGGCCGCCCGCCTCGATGGACTGCTCGCTCAGGCCGCCGCCGACGATGCCCGGGTGGCCGGCTTGGCCAAGAACGCGCAGCATGCAGGTGAATCCGACCCGTACAAGAAGAACGACGACGCCGACGAAGACTGATCGTCCTATCCGGCCGATCCTTGTATCGCGCCTGGTCAACGGGGGAGAGCCGCCGAAAGGCGGATTGACGCCCGATTTGACCTTCGTCACGTCGTGAAAAAAGTTCTCGTAACAGTTTTGTTATCTTTCCGAGATGTCGTAGACTTTTTGCGGTAACGAAATGATTACGACTCTGTTAAGGGAATTCTGCATTGGGTAAGCACTCCTCACCGAAGCCGTCGTTCGCGAAGCAGCTGATCCGGGACCTGGCTCCCGGCAAGCGCCCCGCCGGCCGACGCGCAGCGAATGCGCCGTCCTCGGCGACTTCCGTGCTGGCGACCGTCAAGCAGCGTCCTGTCGTCGCCGCGATCGCCGTTCCGGCAGCCGCGACGGCCGCCGTCGTCGGTTCGACCGTTGTCATGGGACCGCCCGAGTCCGGCAATGTCACCACCGAGGCCGCATCGACGACGACCCCTGAGGAGTCGACCACTTCCTCGACCGTGAGCCAGAAGGAGCTCGACGCCGAACGCAAAAAGGCCGGCGAAGAGTACCTGGAGAAGGTCAAGGACGACCCGAAGTACAAGAACAAGTCTTCGAAGACCACCCTTGAGGTCAAGGCTCCGCCGAAGCCCAAGCCGACTGCCGAATCCTCGGCCCCGGCGAAGAGCGACGATTCGTCCTCTGACTCGAAGTCGGGCGACGAGAAGTCAGGCGATGAGAAGTCCTCCGGCGACGGCGAAGGCACCTCCTCGGATACCTCGGCTCCGCCGTGCAGCGTGTCCTCCTCGATCGAATCCGGTCTGCTGCCGAACGCCGTCAACGGCTACCGTGCCGTCTGCGCGAAGTTCCCCGAGGTCAAGACCTTCGGCGGACGTCGCCCCGGCACCGGTTCGGACCACAACACCGGTGAAGCCGTCGACATCATGATCACCGGCTCCACCGGCGACCGCATCGCCGAATACCTCATCCAGAACCAGGGTGCTCTCAACGTCAAGTACGTCATCTGGGAACAGCGCATCTGGATGCCCGGACAGGGGTGGAAGGCCATGAAGGATCGCGGATCCGCGACCGCCAACCACTTCGACCACGTGCACGTTTCCTTCAGCTGATCGCCGGACCCAGTGAGCGACTCTTCCCCACAGGGCGTCCTCGTCTGCGACAAACCGCAGGGACTGAGCTCCCATGGCGTGGTCTCCCGTATCCGCCGCTGGTTCGGGACGAAGAAGGTCGGCCACGCCGGGACTCTCGACCCGATGGCCACGGGTGTCCTCGTGCTCGGCCTCGGCCGCGGCACCAAGCTGCTCACCTATATCACCGGGGTCTCGAAGACCTACTTCGCCACCATCCGCCTGGGGTCGTCGACCCCGACCGATGATGCCGATTCCGAGCCCGATCGCTTCGCCGATCCGGCCGACCTTGCTCGTGTCGATGCGGCCGCCATCGAAGCCGCCGTGGCCAAGCTGCGCGGACCCATCGATCAGGTGCCCAGCGCTGTCTCGGCGATCAAGGTCGACGGCAAGCGCTCCTATGCCCGCGTCCGTGCCGGCGAGGACGTTGAACTCAAAGCTCGTCGTGTCGAGGTCTCGGCCTTCGAGATCATCGACATCCGCTTTGCCGCCGAGGACGGGCATATCGATGTCGATGTCGAAGTCGACTGCTCGTCCGGCACGTATGTGCGCGCCCTGGCCCGCGATATCGGCACCGACCTCGGCGTCTTCGGCCACCTAACCGCGCTCAGGCGCACTCGCGTCGGCGATTTCCATATCGACCAGGCCGTGACCCTGCCCGAGGATCTCGACGTTCCCTCGCCCGCCCTCATCTCGCTCGCCGAGGCGGCCCGCACCCTTCTGCCCGTCGTCACCGTCGATGCCGAACAGGCCAAGGCGCTCATGCAGGGCAAGACCGTTGCCGACGGGGACTGGCATGCCGACACCGCTGACGCTGCCGTGGGTGCCGATTCCGACAGCACTGTCCCGAGCGCAGGTGCCCAAGGCGTTGACTCGGCGAACCGCGAAGTCGCCGTCGTCTGCGACGATGCCCTCGTCTCCGTGGCCGAAGTGCGTCGGAACGGCGGACTGAAGTCGCTCACGGCGTTCGCCATTGACCTCGCCTGAGCGGTCCGCGGTCCCGCCGCAGAGCTTGAGCGGTCCACAGGCCCGCCACAGATCACAACGAAAACAGTTGTAATCAATCGATACAACTTAAACTCTTGTGTTTCGCAATATCATCTGGTCTACTTGACCTATGTTCGTCTTGACCATCGACCAACAGGATTCGCGTTCAAGCGACGACGCGGTGCCGCGGATCCTCGACGTCCTCTCTCCGATCGATACGGTCGTTCCCTTCGCCCGCACCATCGGTGACGAGGTCCAAGGCGTCCTGGTCGACCCCGATGCCGTCGCCGAGGCGGTCCGCCGAATCGGCATCGACTCCGGCTGGCATATCGGCATCGGAATCGGCGAGGTCGAACGGCCTCTGCCGAAGACGACCACCGAGGGTAGGGGAGCGGCATTCTATGCAGCCCGCCAGGCGGTCGAAGCGGCCAAATCCGCACCCGCCAACCTCGTCGTGAGCGCCGATCCGGACGGTGACCATCGTGGCCTGGCGGAAGCCGCTCTGCGTCTCCTCATCAGCACCCTGGCGGAACTGCGCAGCCACTCCCGCGGCTATGTCGGCTTCCGACTTGACCACCCCGATGCGACTCAGGCCGAGATCGCCGCAGAGTTCGACGTCTCCCAGCAGGCTGTCTCGCGCGTGCTGTCTGCCGGTCCCGCCGATATCGTTGCCGGTGCCGAACGCCTTGCCCGTTACCACCTCGCTCAGCAGCACCTGGCTCAGTCGGAAGGAGCAGCAGATGTGGACTGAAGTGCTCGTTGCCATCGCTGCCGCCATCGTCGCGGCACTCATCGGCTGGCCGCTCGTCCCGGCTTTCCTCCGACTGACCCACAAAGGCCCGGGAAGCAAGCCTGAACGGACGGGATCCGAGGGCGTCGAAGTCCTGCGCGGCGGACTGTGGATCGGCATCGTCGAACGTGCTCTCATCGCCGGAGCGATAGTGCTCGGCCGGCCCGAACTCATGGCCGTGGTCATCGCGGTCAAAGGCCTCGGACGCTTCGCGGAGATCAAGTCCTCGGCGGCCGCGGGGGAGCGGTTCATCATCGGCACGTTCGTCTCGATCGCGCTGGCCTCCCTCCTCGGCGTCATCGGGTGGGCGATCGTGGCCTGAGCGGACCCACCCCTCGTCGCCCCGCCTCGGCGAGGTGCGGGTTAGGAGGCGGAAGATCTCTGCGATAATCTGAGTCGGTGCACGGAAGGAGCGAATGTCTGGTGGAGCTGTATCACGGACTCGGTGAAGTCGAGGTCGACCCTGTCGGCACCGTCGTCACCCTCGGCAACTTCGACGGCGTGCACCGCGGACACCAGACGGTCCTGACCACCGTCGCCGGACTGGCCAGGCAAGAAAGCCTGCGCTCGATCGCGATGACCTTCGACCCGCACCCGCGCACGGTCCACCGTCCCGAGGAGCCGACCGTGATGATCACCTCGACCCGGCAGCGCGCCGATCTCATCGCCGCCACCGGAATCGACGGCCTCCTCATCCAGCCCTACGACCTCGACTTCGCCGCGCAGTCGGCCGAGGAATTCGTGCGTAAGTACTTCATCGAAGCCCTGCACGCGAAGATCGTCGTCGTCGGCGACGATGTCCGCTTCGGGCGTGACAACGAAGGCACGATCGAGACTCTGCGCAGCCTCGGCGAGAAATTCGGTTTCCGGACCGAGACGATCGACGAAGTCGGACGCGGGGGACGGTATTCGTCTTCCCGGATCCGCGAACAGCTCACCGCCGGTGATGTCGCCGAGGCGGCCGACCAGCTCGGGCGCTACCACGCACTCCACGGCACTGTCGTCCACGGCGATGCCCGCGGACGCGACCTCGGTTTCCCGACGGCGAACCTCTCCGACGATCCCGACGGACTCGTGCCCGCCGACGGCGTCTACGCCGGATGGGCGACGTTCTCCGGTGAGGATCAGTCGTATCCGGCCGCGATCTCCGTGGGCACGAACCCCACTTTCCAGGGACAGGTCCGAAGGGTCGAGGCCTACGTGCTCGACAAGGAATTCGGCGAATTCGACGTCTACGACCGTGAGATGACTCTCGAATTCGTCTCCCGCATCCGCGGGCAGGTCGCGTTCACCGGGATGGATGACCTCATCGTGCAGATGCATGAGGACATCGCCGATGTGCGCGAAGTCCTGCACACCTGATAAGCTGAACTCTGCCGTTTTCACCGGCCGCGGTCCCATAGTGCAGAGACTTCAGGTCACTGCGCCGCGCAACGACACGAAGGAGAACTCCATGGCTCTCGATACCGCTGTGAAGCAAGAGATCATCAAGGAATATGCAACTCATGAGGGCGACACCGGTTCTCCCGAGGTCCAGGTTGCACTGCTGACCCGCCGGATCACCGACCTGACCGAGCACTTCAAGGATCACAAGCACGACCACCACTCGCGTCGTGGCCTGCTGCTCCTCGTCGGCCAGCGTCGCCGCATGCTCAAGTACCTCGCGAAGGTCGACATCGAGCGTTACCGTTCGCTGATCAAGCGCCTCGGCCTGCGCCGCTGATTCGAGTCAGCTGATCAGCATCGTCTGATCGCAGACTCGCGAACTGTTCGGAAGCGTCCCACCTCTCGGTGGGGCGCTTTCGTGCTTCTGCGGTAGACTCTGAGGCGGACGCACATGCCATGGACGTTTCGGTCTTCGGTAGTGGCCTCCGGAGGATTGGGCGCTGACACCGGCTTGCAGATGCAGGCGGTTGGCAGCACCGGTTCCGTGGGCCCCGATCGATGACCGGCGTGGATCCATGCATCGTCCATTGCCAATATCCCGCCGGAAGGGCGCGGGGTCTCGCACTGCGCAATGCAGAGCGCTGCCTCTTGGCGTCGGGGGACCTCCCTCGAGCGTTGCAGGTCTTGCCATCATGAGGACCGCCGCGCACCGGCACAAACTAGGAGACTACGTGGGACTCAACCCTGAATCCGCCGTTGCCCATATCGACAACGGCAGCTTCGGCAAACACACCATTCGCTTCGAAACCGGTCGGCTGGCCCAGCAGGCCGCCGGCTCCGCCGTCGCCTACCTCGACGACGACACCATGCTGTTCTCGGCCACCTCGGCCGGCAAGAACCCCCGTGAGGGCTTCGACTTCTTCCCCCTGACAGTCGACGTCGAAGAGCGCATGTACGCCGCCGGACGCATCCCCGGCTCGTTCTTCCGCCGCGAGGGTCGCCCCTCGACGGACGCGATCCTCACCTGCCGCCTCATCGACCGTCCGCTGCGCCCGTCCTTCGTCAAGGGCCTGCGCAACGAGGTCCAGGTCGTCGTCACCGTGATGTCGGTCAACCCCGACCACATCTACGACGCTCTGGCCATCAACGCCGCCTCGATGTCGACCCAGCTCTCGGGTCTGCCGTTCTCCGGCCCCATCGGCGGTGTGCGCATCGCGCTCATCGACGGCCAGTGGGTCGCCTTCCCGAACCACTCGCAGCTCGAGGACGCCGTGTTCAACATGGTCGTCGCCGGTCGCGTTGTCGGTGACGACGTCGCCATCATGATGGTCGAGGCCGAAGCCACCGACAACGCCATCGACAAGATCAAGACCGGTGCAAAGGCCCCCACCGAGGAGGTCGTGTCCGAGGGTCTCGAAGCTGCGAAGCCGTTCATCGCCGAGCTCTGCCGTGCGCAGTCCGAACTCGCCGATCGCGCCGCAAAGCCGACCGTCGAATTCCCCGTCTTCCGCGACTACGAGGACGACGTCTTCGAAGCCGTCAAGGAACTCGCCGAGGCGAAGCAGACCGAGAACTTCCAGATCGCCGACAAGCAGGAGCGCGAAGCCGCAGGCGCCGCCCTCCTCGACGAGCTCTTCGAGAAGCTCGGAGAGCGCTTCGAGGGCCGTGAGAAGGAGATCGCGAACGCTCTCAACGCCCTGACGAAGCAGGTTGTGCGCAAGCGCATTCTCACCGAACAGGTCCGCATCGACGGCCGTGGGCTCAAGGACATCCGTCCGCTCACCGCCGAGACCAACGTCATCCCGCGCGTGCACGGTTCGGCCATCTTCGAACGTGGCGAGACCCAGATCCTGGGTGTCACCACGCTCAACATGCTCAAGCTCGAGCAGACCATCGACTCGCTCTCACCCGAGACGTCGAAGCGCTACATGCACCACTACAACTTCCCGCCCTACTCGGTCGGTGAGACCGGCCGCGTGGGCAGCCCGAAGCGCCGCGAAATCGGCCACGGTGCACTGGCAGAACGCGCCCTCGTGCCCGTTCTGCCCAAGCGCGAGGACTTCCCGTACGCCATCCGTGAGGTCTCCGAGGCCCTCGGCTCGAACGGTTCGACCTCCATGGGCTCGGTCTGCGCCTCGACGCTGGCCATGCTCTCGGCCGGTGTGCCGCTGCAGGCGCCCGTCGCCGGCATCGCCATGGGTCTCGTCTCCGACGTCATCTCCACCGACCAGGGCGAGCAGACCGCATACGCGGCTCTGACCGACATCCTCGGTGCTGAAGATGCCTTCGGCGATATGGACTTCAAGGTCGCCGGTACGCGTGACTTCGTCACCGCGATCCAGCTCGACACCAAGCTCGACGGCCTTCCCGCCTCGGTGCTCGGTGCCGCACTCAAGCAGGCCCGCGAAGCACGCATGGTCATCCTCGACGTCATCGCCGAAGCCATCGACGCCCCGGCCGAGATGGCACCGACGGCACCGCGGATCATCTCCGTGAACATCCCCGTCGACAAGATCGGTGAGGTCATCGGGCCCAAGGGCAAGATGATCAACCAGATCCAGGAAGACACCGGCGCGGACATCAGCATCGAAGACGACGGAACCGTCCTCATCGGTGCCACCGACGGACCGGCGGCCGAGGCTGCTCGTTCGATGATCAACGCGATCGCGAACCCGCAGGTTCCCGAGGTCGGCGAACGCTACCTGGGCACCGTGGTCAAGACGATGAGCTTCGGCGCATTCGTCTCCCTGACCCCGGGCAAGGACGGCCTGCTGCACATCTCCGAGCTGCGTAAGCTCAACGATGGCAAGCGCGTCGAGGACGTCGAAGACGTCGTCGGTGTGGGCCAGAAGGTCCAGGTCGAGATCACGAAGATCGATGACCGCGGCAAGCTTTCGCTGGCTCCGGTCACCGACGAAGACGAGACGTCGGACGAAGAGGGATCAGACAACTGATACTGAGCAGTTCGCACACCGGGGAGGGCAGCCGAATCGATCGGTCTGTCCTCCCCGGTGGTTTGACGCTGACCACCGAACACATGCCGGGCCTGGCCTCGGAGACGATCGGGATCTGGGTCGCAGCCGGGTCCCGTGACGAATCCGCCGAGACCGCAGGCTCCACGCATTTCCTCGAGCACATGCTCTTCAAGGGCACCGGCAGCCGCGATGCGAAGACCATCGCAGCGGCTTTCGACCGCACCGGCGGGGATTCGAATGCGATCACCGCCAAGGAGCTCACCTGCTACTACTCCAGGTGCCTGGTGACGGATCTGCCGAACATCACCGGGCTGCTCGTCGACATGGTCTCGAACTCCCAGCTCGACGTCGAGGAGTTCGAACGCGAGCGCGGAGTCATCATCGAAGAGCTCGCGATGTCCGCCGATGATCCCGGGGACGTCCTCTTCGACGACTTCGATTCGCTGGTCTTCGGTTCGCATTCGCTGGCCCGCCCGGTGGGTGCGACGAAGGATCAGATCCGGGTGCTCGGCCACCACACCGTCATCGACCACTATCAGTCGACGTACATTCCGCCGCGGCTGGTCATCGCTGCCGCAGGTGGGGCGACCCATGAAGAGGTCCTCGCGATGGTTGATGACGCCCTCGCCGAGGCTGGGCTCGGGTCCCGTGCCGATGTGTGGTCGGGTGCCGGGTCGGGCTCTGAGTCCGCAATTGCCGGGACCGACTCGGTGGCGAAGGGATCGCACCTGGGTGGTGCCGCACGTGTGCGTCCGGAGTTCCAATCCGGGAAGTCGCATACGGTCAAGGACATCGAACAGCTGGGCATTCTGCTCGGCTGCGAAGGCCTGGAAGAAGGCCATGACGACCGGTTCATCTACTCGGTCATGCTCACGATGCTCGGCGGCGGAATGTCGTCGCGGCTGTTCCAGAGCGTGCGCGAGGAACGCGGACTGGCCTATGCGGTGAACTGCGTAGCCAGCCAGTTCACGGACACCGGCACCTTCGGCATCTACGCCGGCTGCACGGCCGAGAACGCTCAGGCCGTCGTCGACCTGGCCATGAGCGAATGGGACCGACTCGCGCAGGAGGCCCCGAGTCAGTTCGAGCTCGACGAGATCGTGTCTCAGCTGTCTGGGTCGATGGTGCTCGGTCTCGAATCCTCTGCGGCGCGGATGAATCGTCTGGCCCGGTCGGAGATCTTCGGTCTGCCGCTTGAATCGCCGATGGATCTCATCGAACGCGTCCGTTCGGTCACGGCCGAGGATGTCAGCGAGATGGCCGGACGGCTGCTGTCACGGCCCAAGGCTCTGGCCTTGGTCGGACCGGCCGCCGAGATCGTCCTGCCCTGAGTTCTCCTCTCCATGTCGGGGCTGTGTCCCGGGGCGTGGGATGCTGGAGGACAGGGCGCTGAAGGAAGGCGGGGGAGATGGCACGAAAGAATGCAGCCGTGCGTCGGGAGGAGATCCTGGCGGCGACTGTCGAGGAGATCGAAGCATCCGGACTGAGGGCCCTGCGCGTCTCCGACGTCGCGGCACGGCTGGGCTTGAGCGCCAGCCTTGTCATCTACCACTTCGAGACGAAGGAAGCCCTCGTCTCCGAGGCCTTCGACCATGCCGGGCGACAGGACGTCGAGCATGCCCGGGAGCTCGCTGCGGGGCAAGCGGGGGACCGTCCCGCCGGTGTGGACGGCGCGCCGCCGACGTCACCGGCACGCAATCGCCTGCGGGACGTCGTCGGCTGGTACATGCCCAGCGGGTCCTCGCGCAGTTGGAAGATCTGGATCGACGCATGGTCGGCCGGTCTCTTCGATGAGGCCGTTCGGTCGACTTTCGCCGCGCTTGACCGCGAATGGAAGTCGGTTCTGCGCGGACTCATGGACGAAGCGATCGCGGCAGGGGAGTGCCGGACCCCGACTGGGGGCACCGAAGCCTGCGCGACTCGGATCCTCGCCTACCTCGACGGTCTGGCGGTCCAAGTGATGGTCAACCCTTCCGCGGTCGACACTGCAGTGCTCGCGACCTGGGTCGACGACTTTCTCACCCACGAACTCGGGTGAGGGCTCTGCCCGGACTGTCTTACGGGTGTGAAGGTGGATTCTCCGGTCGATCCAATGCGGTTTGGACGCTGAGAACGCTCGGGATCGACCGGAGAATGCTCTCGCGTGAGCCCGCTGCCTCGTTCCCGGGTGGCACCTGACCCAATGTGTGCCCTTGACGCGGTGTCCCGGCCCCGTCAGACTGGAACCACACTCTTACTGAATCGCGGTTCAGTAAAGGACGAATGCTCCGCCTCACCGCCCCTCCTGGAGGCCTCATGTTCATGGACATCACGTGGCAGGACCCTGTCACCGGCGCACTCGGCTATGTCGTCATCGACACCCTCGTGCGCGGCACGGCCTCCGGCGGACTGCGTATGCGCAAAGGCTGCACCCTCGAGGAGGTGCGCGGACTCGCCCAGGGCATGACCCGGAAGGAAGCCATCCACCTCCGCGACGGCCGAGCCTACGTCCCCGTCGGCGGCGCCAAGGGCGGAATCGACTTCGACCCCCGCGCACCCGGAGCGAAAGACGTCCTCGAACGCTTCCTCGTCGACATCAACCCGATCATGCACGCCTACTGGGCGCTCGGCGAAGACCTCGGCGTCCGCCAGGACGACATCGACGAAATCCTCGCCCGCCGCGAACTCGGCTCCGGACTCTCCGCCGTGGCGAAACTCGTCGATGACCCGGACGCCGTCGAAACCCGCACGCAGACCGCGTTCTCCACCATCGTCGACGGCGTCGCCCAGGACGAACTCGTCGGCGGACTCGGCGTGGCCACCTCGGTGATCGCCGCCCTCGACGCCGCCGGACGCAAGCCCAGCGAATCCACCGCCGTCATCCAAGGCTTCGGGTCAATGGGCGGAGCCACCGCCCGCTACCTCGCCGAGGCGGGACTGCGCATCGTCGGCATCGCCGATGCCGACGGGTTCGTGACCAACCCCGACGGACTCGACGTCGAAACCCTGCTCGCCACCCGCGACCCCTTCGGCGGAATCGACCGCTCCTCGCTGCGGTCGGACGACCGCGATGGTGATCGCGACGACTGGCTGGCAGCCGATGCCGACGTCCTCGTCCCCGCCGCCGTCAGCTACGCGATCACCGGTGACAACTGCGACCGCATCACAGCCTCGCTCATCGTCGAAGCCGCGAACATGCCCGTCCTGCCCGAAGCCGAAGAGACGCTGCTGGCCCGCGGGGTCACCGTCGTCCCCGACTTCCTCGCGAACTCGGCGACGAACGCCTGGTGGTGGTGGGTGACCTTCGGCGACGTCGACGGCACCTGGGATGACAGCCATGCCATCGTCACCACCACCCTGCGCGAACTCACCGCCGAAGTCCTCACCTCAGCCCGGGAGCAGGGCATCAGCCCCCGCGCGGCCGCGCAGGCGAAGGTCGATGCGAACCTCGCCCGACTCGCCGACCTCACTGCAGATCCCGCCTCGGCGCCGGAAAGCTAGCGACATGGATGCGTTCTTCGATCCCGGCAGCGTGGCCGTCCTCGGAGCATCGAACGATTCCAGCAAATGGGGCTTCTGGCTCGCCGCCGGAGCCCTGCGCGGAGACGAGCGCCGCCGCGTCTATCTCATCAACTCAAGTGCCGCCTCGATCCAAGGCCAACCGACGTTCACGCATCTGCGCGAACTGCCCGAGGTGCCCGAACTCCTCGTCATCTCCGTACCCGGCCCCACGGTGGCAGGCGTTGTCGCCGAGGCGCTCGATCTCGGGGTGCGCGCCTTCCTCATCATCTCTGCCCGTGTCCCTGACGCCGCGGATCTGGCCGCCGCCATCCGGTCCGCCGGGGGCCGCCTCATCGGCCCGAACTCGCTGGGACTCGTCGACTCAAGCAATGAGCTGCTCCTGGCGTGGGGCAATTTCACGCCCGGGACCCTCGCCGTGGTCACGCAGAGCGGTCAGCTCGGCACGGAGATCGCGACGCTGTCGGCGCGCAGCGGACTGGGCATCTCCCGTTTCGCATCGATCGGCGGCCAGTCCGATGTCCGCGCCGCCGAGGTGCTCGCGACCCTCGTCGACGATCCGGCCACCACCCAGGTCGCCCTCTACCTCGAATCGTTCACCGGCGGCACCGCCCTCGTCACCGCGCTCAAGGCCCTGCGCGCGGCCGGAAAACCGACGATGATCCTCACCATCGGCGCCTCCTCAGCCGGGGCCCGACTCGCGAAATCGCACACGGGGTCACTGACCTCGACGATGGACACCGTCGACGCTGCCTGCCGCGCCGCCGGAGCCATTCGGCTCAACACTCCTGGTCAGCTCGTCGAAGTCGCCGGCTTCTTCGCCACCGGTTGGCTGCCTGCAGGCCACCGCGTCGCCGTGCTCTCCGACTCCGGCGGACAAGGGGCGATCGCCGCCGACACAGCCGAGAACTGGGGACTCGGCGTGCCCGAACTCAGCCCGGACACCGGCCGACGCATCAGTGAACTGCTGCCCGAGGCGTCCCACATCGATAATCCCATCGACCTCGACGGGGCAGGGGAGAAGAACCTCGACACCTACGCCGATGTCACCGAGGCGCTGCTGGCCGACCCCGCCATCGACGCCGTGATCCTCTCCGGCTATTTCGGGTGCTATGGCCAAGACATCCCCGAACTCGGTACGGCCGAGCTGGCCGTCGTCGAACGTCTCGGACGGGTCGTCGGGGAGGCGAAGAAGCCCGTCATCGTCCACTCCATGAGCGCGGACTCGAAGGCCGTGACCCGACTGTGGGAACTCGGCATCCCCGCCTACACCTCGATCGAAGCCGCCATGCGCGTGCTCGCCCACTCAGGCTTCTACGCCGCCCACTCCGGTCGGCTCACCGACACCCAGGATCTCACTGGTCCTGTGACCCCGTGGGGGACGGGCTACGCGGCCGCCCGCGACGTCATCTCCCGGGCCGGTGTGCCTGTTCCCGCCGCGGTGAGCCTGGGGAAGGGACGCGAACCCGCCGAGGCGGTCCCGAACTCCGGACTCAAGCCCCCGTTCGCGCTCAAGGCCGGATGGCCGGCGCACAAGACCGAGGTCGGGGGCATTGTCCTGGGGTTGAACGATCTCGCTGCGGTCGACACTGCCTATGCGGACATGGTCGGCCGCCTCGGCGAGGGTGACTACATTCTTGAGGAGATGGACACCCGCGATCATGTCGCCGAGATCCTCGTCGGTGGGCGGCAGGATGAGAACTTCGGACCGGTGGTCATGGTGGCGGCCGGCGGCACTGAGACCGAGCTCTTCGCCGATACCTGGCTCGAACTCGCGCCCGTGACCCATGTCGAAGCCCTCGACATGATCGCGCGACTGAGCTGCTCGCGGCTGCTCACCGGGTGGCGCGGTCGGCCAGCCGCGGACGTCGACGGACTCGCCGAGGTCATCGTCGCAGTATCGCGACTGGTGGCGGCGAACAACGATATCGCCGAGATCGAGATCAACCCTGTGCGCGTCGCTCCTGGTGGGGCGGTTGCCGTCGATGCGCTCGTCGTGACCGGCGAAAACGTGAAGAGCGCAGAATGAGAAGCGAGGAATGAGAATGGAACCAATGACCATCACCGGCGGTGCCCACCTGGCCCGCGCGCTCAAGGCCGAGGGGATCGCCCGAGTCTTCGGGATCCCCGGCACCCATAATCTCGAGATCTTCGCGCAGCTGTCGGCCCACGGCATCGACATCGTCTCGCCCCGCCACGAACAGGGTGCCGGCTATATGGCCGATGGTGCCGCCCGCGTCACCGGCGAGGTGCAGGTGATCGTCACGACCACGGGCCCGGCCGCGCTCAACGCACTGACCGCGCTGCTGCAGTCGTTCACCGACTCGGTTCCCGTCCTCCTCATCACCCCCGGCATGCCGCTGACCCATCCCGGACGCGGCAACGGACTCCTCCACGAAGTCCGCAACCAGTCCGCCGCGCTGTCCGCGGTGCTCACCGAAGTCATGCGAGTCACCAGCCCCGGCGAAGTCTCCCTGGCAGTCGGGCAGACCCTGTCTGCCATGCGCTCGGGCAGGACGAGACCGGCCGCGATCGAGATCCCCCTCGACCTCATAGAGACTGAGGGTCCTGGCCGTCTGCACCCGTCCGTGACCCGGGCCCTGCCCGGTCCGGTCACCGAGCAGATCGACACCGCCGCCGAGGCGATTGCAGCCTCCCAGCGTCCGCTCATCATCGCTGGCGCCGGGGCGCTTGGGGCCGGTGCCGCGGGTGCCAGCTGCGGTGCGGGGGAGGAGACCACAGCTCTGGCGGAGACGCTCGGGGCCGGGATCGTCCTGTCCTCGAACGCCAAGGGACTCGTCGACGACCGAGCCGAGACCGCCATCGGTGCGATCGGTGTCCTCGAGCTCCTCCCTGAACTCACCGGTGATGCCGATACGGTCATCGCGATCGGCACGGAACTCGCGCCCAGCGACTTCTGGCCCGAACCGCTGCCCCTGCCTGAGACCGTTGTGCGCATCGACATCGACGAGGTGCAGATGCTCACGAACGCGACAGTGACCCACCCGATCCTCGCCGACGCGCGGGCCGCGACAGCGGCGCTGAACGTCCGAGTGACCGCGATGCGGGCGAAGTCCGCGACTGCCGCCGCACGGGACTGGACGGCGGACTGGAAGTCGAGGGCCGCTTCGGCAGGGGAATCCGATGGCCGGCCCTGGGCCGAGCTCACCGACGCACTCACCACATTCGGGGACTCGGCGGAGACCCCGCTCATCATCGGCGCGGACTCGACGATGGCCTGCTACTACGGTGTGCAGACCGGGTGGAAGGCGCGCCCTGGCGACCGGTTCCTCTACCCGGCCGGGGCGGGAACCCTCGGGTACGGGCTACCCGCAGGAATCGGAGCGAAACTCGCATCACCGCAGGCCAGGGTGGTTGCCGTCGAAGGTGACGGCGGGTCGATGTTCACCATCGCCGAACTAGCCGCGGCCGTGCAGGCAGGCGTGCGGATGACGCTCATCATCGTCGACAACGGCGGGTACGGCGAGATCCGCAACGAGATGGAAGACCGCGGGGACACTCCCTCAGGCGTGAAGCTCACCGGCCCGGACTTCCCGGCACTCGCACGCGCGATGGGTGCCCGCGGGGTCCACGTCGACGGTCGGGACGCGCTGCTGGAGGCCCTGAATGAGGCGGAGGCAGGGGAGGGGCCGACTCTCATCCACATGACCGAGGACTCACGAGCCGGAGCGGACATGCTTCGCGGCTGAGGATCGCCAACCGTCGGTCGGGCGCAAGGGCGCGCCCGACCTCCACACGCATCAGAGTCCGGGCTCTGTACCCATCAAAGGAGACCATCATGAACTACACACCGTGGCCGCTGTCGGACGAGCAGCACGACATCCTCGACCTCGTGCGCGGATTCGCCGCGGACACGATCCGGCCCAACGGTCGCCGCGTCGACGAAGCCGACACCGAATCACCCGTCGGCATCTTCAGGGCCGCGGCGAAGCTCGGGATCACGGACTTCATGATCCCCGAGGAATTCGGCGGCGGAGGATTCACCGACGTCTTCACCCAATGTCTCGTCCAGGAGCAGCTGTGCTTCGGCGACCCCGGAATCGGAAACTTCGTGTGCTCGAACGGCTTCTTCGCCGACCCGATTCTCGCCCTCGGCACTGACGAGCAGAGAGAGGAATGGCTGCGCCCGCTCACCGGTGCGGAACCGAAGATCACCGCTTTGGCGACGACGGAACCGGGTTCGGGCTCGGACTCTGCGTCGATCATCACGCGGGCGGACCCCGTAGACGGCGGTTACGTCCTCAACGGGCAGAAAGCGTGGATCTCCAACGCCGGACTCGCGGACTTCTACGTCGTCTTCGCCAAGACCGACCAGACTCAGCGCTCCCGCGGAATCAGCGCCTTCCTCCTGCCCCGGGACAACGAGGGAATGGAATTCGGGGCGCCGATGAAGAAGATGGGCCAGCGGGCGATCATGTGTCGGGAGATTTTCTTCTCCGACGCGTTCGTGCCGGTCTCGGGCCGCCTCGGCGAGGAGGGGCAGGGATTCTACGGACTCATGCGCACCTTCGACGTCTCCCGTGTCGTACTCGGGGCGGCGGCACTGGGCACGGCACGGGCGGCATTCGAATACGCGCGTGACTATGCGCGGGAGCGGACCCAGTTCGGGACGACGATCATCGACCATCAGGCGGTGGCCTTCCGCCTGGCCGATATGGCCTCGCGCATCGATGCGGCCTGGCTGCAGGTGCTCAACGCCGCGCGGATGCTCGACGCCGGGGATGCCGTTGACCGGCAGACGATGACGTCGACGGCGGCGATGGCGAAGCTGAGCGCCTCGGAGACGGCGATGTTCTGCACGTGGGCTGCGGTACAGACCTTGGGCGGGTGGGGATATTCGCGCGAGCATCCGGTCGAGCAGTGGATGCGCGATGCCAAACTCGAGGAGATCGAGGAAGGCACCTCGGACATCATGCGCCTGCTCATCTCCCGCAACCTCGGATGACCGGAAAGGTTCGGACAAAAGGGAATAGGACTTGCGGACCCCTTGTTGTTCGAGATGAGACCCTGGGATAGGGTCGAAATGAAGCCACCGATGTGGTGGTCATCAAATCTGATCAGGAGGAATCTCATGGCTGAGCAGTACACACTTCCGGAACTGCCCTACGACTACTCCGCTCTTGAGCCGCATATCTCGGCTCGCATCATGGAGCTGCACCACGACAAGCACCACGCCACCTACGTCAAGGGCGCCAACACCGCCGTTGAGCAGCTGGCCGAAGCCCGCGAGTCCGGTAACCTCGCCGCTGTGCCGAAGCTGACCCGCGACCTCGCGTTCAACCTGGGCGGACACGTCAACCACTCGATCTTCTGGAACAACATGTCCCCGGACGGTGGAGACAAGCCGGTCGGTGAACTCGCCGCAGCCATCGATGACCAGTTCGGTTCCTTCGACAAGTTCCGCGAGCACTTCACCACCGCAGCCACCACGATCCAGGGCTCCGGCTGGGCCGTCCTCGTGTACGACCAGCTCGGCGGAAACCTCTTCATCGAGCAGCTCAAGGACCAGCAGTCCGACATCCAGCTCGGTGGCACCCCGGTTCTGCAGCTCGACATGTGGGAGCACGCCTTCTACCTCGACTACCAGAACGTCAAGCCCGACTACGTCAAGGCTTGGTGGAACATCGTGAACTGGGCAGACGCCGGCGCACGTTTCGACCGCGCAGTCGCTCAGACCAAGGGCCTCCTCCTCGGCTGAGACTCCAATTGCTACCTGACGGCGGCCCAGCAACCTCGCGCGAGGTTGCTGGGCCGCCGTCACGTGCTTGTGGGGGTGCGAAACGGGCGCTGTCGGAGACGTCGTCGGTCGGGCGGCTGCGGATAGGGTGGCCGGATGAACGCAATTGTCAGACCGTGGCACTCAGACGACGCCGGGGCATTGGCCGAGGTGTTTGAACGGGCCGATGACGCCCTGCTGAGCAACATTCCCGATGACCGCACGATCACCGGTGCCCGGGCATGGATCGAAACCATCACCGACGCCGAGGCGGCCGGTGAGCTATGCGCCCGGGCGATCGTCGGCCACGGTGTCGACGACGGTGACGATGCCGATGATGGCGACGGATCGGAACAACGAATCCTCGGAAACGTCATGGCTTCCGGGATTGAGCGCCGGCACTCGAGTGCGTGGATCTCCTATTGGTCAGTGGCTGAAGCCCGCGGCCAGGGTTTGGTATCGGCGGCGCTGCGCAGCCTCGTCGATCTCCTGCATGACGATCTCGGGATCTATCGGCTCGAACTCGGTTACCGAGTGAACAATCCGGCTTCGGCATCAGTCGCAAAGAATGCGGGCTTCATCGTCGAAGGCCGCGAACGAGAGAAGCTGCTCTACGACGGCACCCGCTATGACACCGAGATCTGCGCTCGTCTGAGTGGAGACCCGCGGCACCCCGGACCACGCCTACCAATGGCCGCTCCACACTGACCTCATTCTCACCCTCCAGAACTACCTGACGGGGGCTGAGCAACCTGGCGCCAGGTATCTGAGCCCCCGTCAGGTAGCAACAAGGAGTGTTCGGATGGTCACTGGATGCGGGGCGGCGGCGATGGAGTCGCTAGACTGGCTGGCGGAGATCGCAGGGATCATCGCACCTCGCAGGGATCGTCACACAAGGAGTCACAGCATATGAGCATTCGCGTAGCCGTCATCGGAGCCAAGGGTCGGATGGGATCCCACGCCGTCGATGCGATCAATAACGCCGAAGGACTCGAGCTCGTCGCCGCACTCGGCAGCAGCGACTCCCTGGAGACCCTGCTCGATCAGAACATCGACGTCGCCGTCGAACTCACCGTGCCGAAGTCCACCGAGGACAATGTCACCTTCCTCGTCGAGAACGGCATCGACACCGTCGTCGGCACCACCGGCTGGGACAACGACCGGCTGGCACGGCTCGAATCCACGCTGAAAGACCACCCGAAGACAGCTGTTCTCATCGCCCCGAACTTCTCGATCGGTGCCGTCCTGGCCATGCGTTTCGCCGAACTCGCGGCCCCATACTTCGACTCGGCCGAGGTCGTCGAGATCCACCACACCCGCAAACTCGACGCTCCGTCGGGAACCGCGAATCACACGGCCCAGCGCATCGCCGCGGCCCGCAACGCAGCTGGACTGCCAGCTGTTCCCGACTCCACGGAATCCGACCCGCAGGGTGCCCGCGGTGCGGTCATCGACGGAATCCACGTCCACGCCATCCGTCAGCAGGGCATGAACGCCCACGAGGAGATCCTCTTCGGCTCCGACGGCGAAGCCCTGACCATCCGCACGGACTCGCACTCGACTTCGGCGTTCATGCCCGGCATCGTCACCGCGGTGCGCTCGATCGCCGACTATACGGGGCTCATCCACGGCCTCGAGAACATGCTCGACCTCTGATGTCGAAGGCCAAGATCGGAGCGATCGTCGTCTCCGTCGTCCTCGTCTTCTACTTCGTCCTCATGGGACAGCGGGCGTGGATCCTCGTGCGCGAACCCGCGATGATCCCCAAGATCATGGGCATCGCCCTGTTCGTCCTGCCCGTCATCGGTGCCTGGACGCTCATCGTCGAACTCGTCTTCGGCGCCCGTACGGAGAAGCTCGCGCGCATCCTCGGCGAGGAAGGCGGACTGCCAGTCGACGACCTGCCCAGGACTCCGGGCGGGAAGATCATCCGCGAGGCCGCCGACGAGGAATTCGTGAAGTACCAGGCCGAAGCCGAGGCAGCCCCTGATGACTGGCGGTCCTGGTTCCGCCTCTCGTGCGCCTACGACGCCAGCGGCGACCGCAAACGGGCACGCGCCACGATGCGTAAGTCGATCAGCCTCTTCCGGGAAGGTCAGAAGCAGGGCGCTTAGGCCCCGGCGACGCCGCCCTGATGATGCCCGCGATCCCGCCCTCGAGCGGGCCGCGTGAACTGATGGCCAGCTTCCACAGCAGAGGCAGCAGCACAAACGTGAGCGCGTGGATGACAAACTCGAGGGTCTGCTCGCCCGGCGTCGCGGACACCTCCATCGGATTGCCCACGATCTGACGTCGCGTGATCTCCAGCAGCACGACATGCGCCGAATACACACTCAACGGCATCGACCCTGGCGCCGACAGCGGCGAAAGCAGCCACGACCGACGACCCAACAGCACCGCCGTAGCCTGGCAAACGGCGATCGTCATCACCGCGGTTCCGCCCGTGGAGAGCAGATCGAACGGCGTCCCCGAATGCGGCCCGGCGATCGCCAACCACCACCACGACGTCGCCGGAGTGACCCCGTAGCTGCCGGTGAACAGAGCGGCTGTGAGATCCGTGCCCCACATCTCCGACACAGCCACCAGTGCGGCATCCCCGCCGAACACGTTGAGCAGAATCCACGAGACACCGCGACCGACGACGAACAGTCCGAGCCCGGCCGTGAACAGTGCGAGCAGATGGCGGCCGATGTCGAGCTTCGCCACGGCCATGCCGAGCAGAATATAGGACAGCCACTGCAGCACCGGGTAATAGCCGGTGAGGAACAGATCAGTGAGCATCGTCCCCGGCGTCGCCAGGTCGAAGAAGCCCATCGGCAGGTAGCTCGGTTCGAGGAGGAACGTCGAGCGCACCCACATCGACACGACCGGGGAGAGGACCATCCAGACCCCGGCGATCGCGAACAGGGCGCCGGCCCGCAGCCGCAGGAAGAACAGGGCGAGCGCGAACATGATCCCGTAGTTGACGAGGATGACCGCCAGCAGCCCGGAGATCGACCCGAGGCACAGCCCGATGAGCACGATGGCTGCCGCGCGGATGAGCACGCTCGGCGCCGCATCGCGCAGCCGCCCCGACACCGCCAGCCGTGACCGGGTCGAGAGCACCAGAGAGCAGCCGGCGAGGACCGCGAACAGCGCCGAGGCACGACCGGCGAACACCGCCGCCCAGGTCGGCATCCCCGCTTCGTCGCCGAGCGCGAAGATGTGCGTGACCATCATCGCCAGAAGTGCGATCCCGCGGGCGACATCGAGTCCGATGAGCCGCCCGTCGGGGCTGAGCCGACGGAGCACCTTCGCCGAGGTGGCTGTGGAGTTCGCGTCGTGCGCTCGGTGGGGTTCCGCCGGGTGAGAGCTCATGGAACGATTCTCACACGACTTCCCATCTGCTCGCCCTCCCTTGTACGCTCCCGGGGTATCTTTATGCCATGACCTTCAACCCGAACGCCGATATCAGCGGCAACAGGACGAGCAAACGCGGCCGCAACACCGCGATAGTCGGCGGTGGCGGCGTGGGCATCGTCGGCCTGCTCATCTTCCTCATCGGACCGCTTCTCGGCGTTGATGTCACAGGACTGATGGGAGGCATCACCCCGGACGACGGCGGCAGCCAGAACCAGTCAAGCGGAACCAGCATGTCGCAGTGCGATACGGGTGAGGACGCGAACACGCACATCGACTGCCGCATGGCCGGAGCACAGGTCGTCCTCGACGACTATTGGGCCCAGAAGGTCGACGGCTACGAGCCTCCGGCGATGACACTTGTCGACGGTCAGACTCCGACAGCTTGCGGCACCGCCTCGAATCAGGTCGGACCGTTCTATTGCCCGGCCGATCAGGGCGTCTACATCGATCCGAGCTTCTTCGACATTCTGCGCCAGCAGTATGGTGCCTCCGCTGATGAGCTTGCACAGCTCTATATTGTCGGCCACGAGTGGGGACACCATATCCAGAACATCACCGGCGTGATGAGGGAACATCCGAACAACGGCACCGGACCGGAGAGCAACGGCGTTCGTACCGAGCTCCAAGCCGACTGCTATGCCGGTGCCTGGCTGGGCAAAGTCACCACGCTCACCGACGACAACGGTACCCCGTACCTCGAGGAGCCTTCGAAGGAACAGCTCGACGACGCCCTCAACGCGGCCTTCGTCGTCGGCGACGATCACATCCAGGAACAGTCCGGATTCGTCAATCCGGAATCGTTCACCCACGGCTCGAGCGAGCAGCGTCAGAAATGGTTCACCACCGGATACAACGAGGGGCTGAACAGCTGCGACACCTTCGCGGTCTCGGGCAACCAGCTCTGAGAGCTTTCAGCGCACCCCATTAGCCTGTTGCCAGGCCAGGAAATGGTCGATGACTAACCGCACATCCGGATGAGGAATGATCTGACCGGTGTGATCGCGGATTGACGGCAGACTGAGGCGTTCGATGATTTCCTTGCGGCCGCTCCTCAGCAGCAGCCGGCAGGCGTGAGAGCTGTCGCCGGGCTCGGGTGGGGCGATCGCGGCGACTTCGGACCAGGACACGTGCAGAGGGCGGAACCACCTGCGGACGACGACCAATCCGCCGTCGTGGATCTTCACGGTCATCGTCAGCATGAATGACAGTATGAGGAAGCCGCCGCAGACGAAGAGTATTCCGACGAGGAAGAAGAGCCCGCCGAGTCCCCACGCGATCATCGCTCCCGCAGTCTGGCCGGACTCATGTTGGCTAGCGGAGTGCAGCATCCGGACGATGAAGATGACGGCTGAGATCATGGCGACGACTCCCAAGATTGGGAACAACACGATCGCCACCTTCAGTGGCCCGGGCCAGTCGGAACTCTTCATTCGGCCAAGGTCGACTCGCACGGGTCCAAGGCTGCGCTCTCGGATGCTTTCCATATGGTCAACCCCTTCGTCCCGCACCGAGGCGGCATCACTGTCAGCGTAGTCCAATGCTAAGCGAGCGCACGGAGAGCGGACAAGGTTCACCCTTGTCGCCGTTAGTCATACGGTGATATGAATAACTGAGTCAGCCCCTCACGACGAACTGATCAAGGACGATCATGTCAAAGCTGTTCCCGCACCTCTTCGAACCCATCACCCTCGGCTCTACAACGATCCGCAACCGCATCGTCTCGTCCGGCCACGACACCGTCCTCGACGATCACGGCCACATCGGCGACGACCTCGTCGCCTATCACGAAGCTCGCGCGAAGGGCGGGGCCGGACTTATCGTCCTCCAAGTCTCCGGCGTCCACGAGACTGCCCGCTACACCAGCCACGTCCTCATGGCCACTGACGAATCCTCCGTCCCCGGATACCAAGCCGTCGCCGAGGCGGTCCACCGTCATGGCGCCACGATCTTCGCCCAGCTCTTCCACCCCGGCCGCGAAGTCATGGACGGCGAGCGCGGAATGGCACCCCGCGCCAAAGCCCCGAGCGACGAACCGCAGGAGAGGTTCAAGGTCGTGCCCGAAGCGCTGTCCACCGACGAGATCAAGGACATCATCGCCGGCTATGGACGCGCCGCAAAGCGCATCGCCGACTCCGGAATCGACGGCGTCGAGATCGTCGCCAGCCACGGCTACCTGCCCATCCAGTTCTTCAACCCGTCCGTGAACACCCGCACCGACGAATACGGCGGCAGCCCGGAGAATCGCCGCCGGTTCCTCGCCGAGGTGGCCCAGACCGTCCGCGAATCCGTGGGCCCCGACGTCGTGGTGGGTCTGCGGATCTCAGGCGAGGAGAAGACCGAGGACGGTCTCGTCGCCACCGAAATCCTCGACCTCATCGGCCACCTCGATTCCCTCCAGGCCGACGACGTCGATTGCCTCGACTACTACTCGATCACTGCCGGCGATTCCTCCACATTGCAGGGCGCCGTCCACATCGTGCCGTCGATGCAGATCGACCCGGGCTACGCCGCGAGCCTGTCCGAGCAGGTCAAGAAGATCACGGACAAGACCGTCATGGTTGCCGGCCGCATCAACCAACCCCACGAAGCCGAAACCGCGATCGCCGAAGGCCGCACCGACATGGCGATCATGACCCGCGCGATGATCTGCGACCCCGAGATCGCGAACAAATCCTCTGCCGACCGAGTCGATGAGATCCGCGCCTGCATCGGCTGCAACCAGGCCTGCATCGGCCACTTCCAACAGGGCGTGCCGATCTCGTGCATCCAATACCCCGAATCAGGTCGGGAACTGACCTTCCTTCCCCGACCGACAGTCCGCACCCGCCGCACAGTCCTCGTCATCGGCGGGGGACCGGCCGGACTCAAGGCCGCCGCGGTCGCCGCCGAACAGGGCGATGACGTCGTCCTGTGCGAGAGGGAGCCCCACCTCGGCGGGGCTGTGCTGCTGGCCCAGGAATTGCCGTACCGGTCCGAATTCGGGGGAGCAGCGACGAACCTCTCCGCCGAGGCGGCCCGCGCCGGAGTCGATATCCGCACCTCCGCACCGGCCACCCAGAACCTCATCACCGAGGTGGCCGCCGACCATGTCATCATCGCCACGGGAGCCGAGCAGCGCATGCCCGCCCTCGAGGTCGCCGACGACGCCTTCGTCATCGGCGCCCGCGACTTTCTGCGCGAGGACCCGGTCCTGCCTCCCGGCCGTGTGCTCGTCACGGATTGGAAGGGCGATTGGATCGGACTCGGGATCGCCCTGCGCTTGGCCGAAGCCGGTCGACACGTGAGTCTGGCGACGGCGGCGAACTTCGCGGGAGCCGCAATCCAGCAGTACACGCGGACTCTGCTCGTCTCTCAGGCACTGCGTTCCGGTCGGATCGACTTCATCAACGACTCCCGCCTCGTCGGCGTCGACGCCGATACCGGCTACCTGCAGTCCACACTCTGCGAAGTCGTCCACGAGGTCGACAATGTCGCCGCGACGATCGTGTCGGCGGCACCCAGGTCGGTTCCGGTCGACCTTGACTTCGGGGCCGCCTCGGTGACGGTGATCGGAGACGCCTTGGCCCCGCGCACGGTCGAGGAGGCCGTGTACGAAGGACTGACCGCAGCCACCGATCTGGCCACCAGGGAGCAGGTAGTCGCAGACGAACAGGCGGTCACGGCATGACCCCGCGTCCGGCTCAGCCGCCCGAGCAGGCCGAGGCGAAGAAGTTCGCGATCATCCAAGCGACCCTCGACGCCATCGTTGCCAGAGGACCCTCCGCCGTCCGGCTCGGAGACGTGGCGAAAGCGGTCGGCATGTCGATCGGCACCGTGCAGTACTATTTCGAGTCCCGTGACGACCTGCTCGCCCAGGCGTTCTCATTCCAGACCGCGACGGTGCTGCTGCACCTCGAAGAGATGGCGAAACAGGGCGATGACCCGCGCGGACGGATGGCTCGCTATCGTCTCCACAATGCGTTCGCCGCCGTGCAAGGGGTGGGAATGCATGAGCAGCGGTCGCGGATCTGGCTCGAGCTCGTCACCGCCGCGCGTACAGACGAAGGCCTGCAGAACTGCGTCGATGCTGTGTTCGCAGGGTGGCGGAAGCTGTTCAGGACGATCGTCGACGACGGACTGGAGAGGCACGAATTCGGACTCTTCGACCTCTCCGCCACCGAGGTGGTCGACACGTTCATCGCCATCATCGACGGCTTCGACCTCGCCACCGTCGCCGGCCACGGACCTGATCCGCGCACCATGACGCGGATCCTCATCGAGACCGCGGACCGCCTGCTCGAAGGATAGGAAGTCGGGTCACAGCCGCGCGATCGAGTCGACGTCCTCGCTGAACTCCCGGGCCGTCTCCTCGGACACCGTCGCCCGAGTCGCTCGCAGCGCCTCGAGGTAGTCATCGGTCGAGAGCACTTCTGTGCGGGATGAGATATCGACCTGCTGTTGGCGCAGCGACGACGCCAGAGCTTCCTGCGATGCACGCCTCGCCGCATATTCGATATCGGCCGGGGTCAGCCCGTCACTGGCATGGACGAGCACCTCGAGATCGACACCGGCGATCGTGTGTTCGGGAATGTAGCGCGACCAGATCGCCTCCCGGGCGGTCGCATCGGGCAGTCCGATGGGAATGACGTAGTCGAAGCGCCCGTGCCGCAGGAACGCCGCATCGAGGGCGCGGACGAAATTCGTGGCACAGACGAGCAGCCGGCCCTCCCGATCCCGGAACTCCGCAACCTGCTTGAGCAGCTCGTTCGTCACCCCCTGCGTCGGCGACGGCGGCTCACCCCCGCGCTTCGACGCGATCTCCTCGACCTCATCGATGAACACCACGGCATGCTCGAGCTCGTTGATCTGCTCGAACGTCGTGCGCAGACCCGCGGCCACACCGCCGGGCTCACCGGACAGACGCGACGGGAACACCTCGACGAACGGCCAGTCCAACCGCGATGCCACCGCCTTCGCGAACGTCGTCTTCCCCGTCCCCGGCGGACCGAAGAGCATCACCGCCCGAGGCGGCACCACGCCGAAATGATCGGCGAGATCCGGTTCGGCCAAAGGCACGACGAGGCGGTCCTCGAGCATGTCCTTCTCCTCCTGCATTCCGCTCACCCCGTCCCAGAGGTGGCGCGGCAGGATCCGTCCCCCGACCGCTTTGAGCCGGTCGAGCTCACGACGTTGGACGGGCAAGTGCCGCTCCACGTACTTCAGCCCGGACCGGGTCTCGAAGCCGTTGGCCACCAGACCATCGCAGGCCGAGGTTCCGGCGGGAATGAGCATCGAGAGCTTCCCCAAGCCCAGCGGCATGAGACGGCGTTCGAGCGCATCGAGCAGCCCCGCCTCGGCGCGGGTGCCCTGCTCCGGATCGACACGGACCTCGTCGAGGACATGGAAGAACACGAGCACCCCCTGACCATGGGCGGCGCGGCCGACGGCGGCACCGACGATCTCCTCATCGCGGACGGCCACGACGGCCTGATTGCGCTGGCAGGCGGCCAACACCTCGGAGAGCGGATAGAGCGGGGGAGTATCCGCAGATTCTGGGACGGCGGCCTCGAAGAGACGGATGATTCCGTCGAGATCATCATCGTGGAAATCGCGGATGCGGGTGCGGGTCATCGAAAACTCCTTTGTTTCGGTGGCGGGCAGGGTCCAAGCGTAGACGATCTCCGCCCACCGGGCGTGATCTGCCTCTCACCATGCGCGCTCTGCGGCGTGCCCACGGACGGCGCGGCCGCCTCGGCGAAGGACTGGCGAGGCGAACGACACCCGCAACGCGGGTGGACCACTGCACTCATGAGAGGACGTGGGCGCTATCCTGGTTCTATGGCGATTCTCGGTGACCAGGCAGCAGCGACTGCCATTGACGCTTTCGGTTCCGTCGGCACTGCAATGGTGACCCCATTCAAACGCGACGGCAGCATCGACTATGCGTCCGTGGAGAAGGTGGCGAACCACCTCGTCGAGCTCGGCAACGACATGCTCGTCGTCTCCGGCACCACCGGCGAATCTCCGACGACGACCGACGATGAGAAGGTCGAACTCATCCGCGTCGTCCGCGGCGTCATCGGCAAGCGGGCGAAGATCGTCGCCGGCACCGGCAACAACGTCACCGCGCACACCATCGACCTCTCCCGCCGCTCGGCCGATGCCGGAGCCGACGGGATCCTGCTCGTCACCCCGTACTACTCGAAGCCGACCCAGCCGGCGATCGAAGCCCACATGCGCGCGGCCGCCGACTCCACCGACCTGCCGGTCATGCTCTATGACATCCCCGGCCGCGCCGGTGCCCCGATCATCACGGACACCCTCCTGCGGCTCTCCGACCATCCGAACATCCTCGCGGTCAAGGACGCCAAGGGCGACCTCTTCGCCTCCTCGTTCGTGATGAACAACTCCTCGCTCGTGTACTACTCCGGCGAAGACGCGCTCAACCTGCCGCTGCTGTCCCTCGGCGCCCTCGGGCTCGTGTCCGTGGCCGGGCACGTCTGCTCCGATCGATTCGCAGCGATGGTCGCCGCAGTGGCGAACAACGACCTCAACACCGCACGCACCCTTTCCCGCGACACCGCGGACGTAGTGGATGCGCTCATGAACCACATGCCGGGAGTGATCTCGGCGAAGGCCGCTTTGCAGGCCCAAGGAATACTCGACAACCGCGACGTGCGTATGCCGCTGCTCCCAGCTGATGAGGACCAGATGGCGTTCGTCGCCGCCCAATTGACCAGGAGTGGTTACCTCAGTGAATAATGCATTGACCCAAGAACTGTCCCTCCCGCCGAGGATGGACAAAGAAGCCGTCCGCATCGTCGCACTCGGCGGACTCGGCGAAGTCGGCCGCAACATGACCGTCTTCGAATACCACGGCAAACTCCTCATCGTCGACTGCGGTGTGCTCTTCCCGGAAGAGGACCAGCCCGGCGTCGACCTCATCCTCCCCGATTTCTCCTACCTCGACGACCGCCTCGATGACATCGTCGGCCTCGTCCTGACCCACGGCCACGAAGACCACATCGGCGCCGTTCCCTACCTGCTGCGCCGCAAGGGCGACATCCCGATCCTCGGTTCGCAGCTGACGATCGCGCTCATCGAAGCCAAGCTCAAAGAGCACCGCATCAAGCCCATCACCCGCGTGGTGAAGGAAGACGACGTCGACCAGCTCGGTCCCTTCGACCTCGAGTTCGTCGCCGTCAACCACTCGATCCCCGACGCCCTGGCCGTGTTCATCCGCACCGGCGCCGGAAACATCCTGCACACCGGTGACTTCAAGATGGACCAGCTGCCGCTCGACGGCCGCATCACCGACCTGCGCGCCTTCGCCCGCCTCGGCGAAGAAGGTGTCGACCTGTTCATGACGGACTCGACGAACGCCGAGGTCCCCGGCTTCACCGCGCTGGAGAAGGACATCGGGCCCGTGCTCGAGAACCTCTTCGGCACCGCCGAGCGCCGCATCATCGTCGCTTCCTTCTCCTCCCACGTCCACCGCGTGCAGCAGGTGCTCAACGCCGCGACGGCCCACGGCCGCAAGGTCGCCCTCGTCGGCCGCTCCATGGTGCGCAATATGAAGATCGCCGAAGACCTCGGCTACCTCAACGTGCCGGCCGGAACGCTCATCGACATCAAGAAGGTCGACGACTACCCCGAGGACCAGATCGTCCTCATGTGCACCGGCTCGCAGGGTGAGCCGATGGCCGCCCTGTCCCGGATGGCCAACCGCAACCACCGCGTCGACGTCGGCGACGGCGACACCGTCATCCTCGCCTCCTCGCTCATCCCCGGTAACGAGAACTCCGTGTTCAAGGTCATCAACGGCCTGATGAAGCTCGGCGCTCGTGTCATCTCGAAGGCCGACGCGAAGATCCACGTGTCCGGCCACGCCTCCGGCGGCGAGCTGCTCTACTGCTACAACATCGTCAAACCCCGCGGCGTCATGCCCGTCCACGGCGAATGGCGTCACCTGCTGGCCAACGCCCGCCACGCCGAGGCGACCGGAGTCGACCCGAACAACATCGTCCTGGCCGATGACGGCTGGGTCGTCGACCTCAAGGACGGTCACGCCGAGGTCGTCGGCGCCGTCGACTGCAACTACGTATTCGTCGACGGTTCGTCGGTCGGTGAGATCACCGAGGCGGACCTCAAAGATCGTCTCGTCCTGTCCGGTGAGGGCTTCGTGACGATCTTCATGGCCGTGAACTCGCAGACGAAGTCGCTCATCGCCGGACCCGAGATCCACGCCCGCGGTGTAGCCGAGTCCGATGACGTCTTCGACTCAATCGTTCCGAAGGTGCAGAAGGCCGTCGAGGATGCGCTGCGCGACGGCACCACCGATCAGTTCCAGCTCCAGCAGGTGGTGCGCCGCACCATCGGCCGCTGGGTGTCCTCGAAGCTGCGCCGCAAGCCGATGATCGTCCCCATGGTCGTCATCGTCTGAGACTCCGTCTGCGGTCGGCTCGACTGTCGGTCTGCTGCACAGACGAAACCGCGAACGCCCGCAGATGCCTCCTCGTGAGGCTCTGCGGGCGTTGTCGTGTTCTGGGCGAATCGCCTTTTGATCGGCACATCGCGTTTGAACCCGATGAATGGATCAAAAGGCGATGACTCCGGCGGCAGTCCGCTCCGGGCGGTGTCGCCTGGGGCAGATCCGCCTCGAAATCCCGATGGAAATCGCGGAGGATCCACCCGCAGGAAGCAACTGCTGAGCGCAGCGCTCAGGTGCGGGCGGTGGGCTCCTGCCCGTCGTCGGGGTCCGCGCTGCGTATGTTGTCGGCGGCTGCGTCGCCTGCCGCGTCGCCCGCGCCAGCTCCTGCCTCAAGGCCCGGCAGCGGCTTGCCCGGGGAGCGGCGGATCATCACCACGACGACGGCGATGCCGACGACGAGCGCGGTGAGGACGACGGTGCCCGCATTGAAGCCCAGACCGTTGAGGCCGACGAACGCCAGAGCACCCGCGGCCAGCGAATAGACGAGCATCGGGATCGAGGTCCGCCGGATGAGCTCGCCTTCCCGACCGATGAGTCCCACTGTCGCCGAGGCGGCCACGACGTTGTGGACGGCCACCATATTTCCAGCGGCCCCACCGACCGCCTGAGCCGCGACCACCGTTTCGGGACTGGCCGCGCCGATCGCGGTGCCGGTGGAGAACTGGAACTGCGAGAACATAACGTTCGAGACCGTGTTCGATCCCGCGACGAACGCACCCAGAGCGCCGACGAAGGGGGCGAACAGCGGCCAGGCGTCGCCCACGGAGCTGGCGGCCGCCTCGGCGAGGGTGACCGGCATCGAATCGAGACCCGCACCGTTGTAGTCGGCACCGGAGTTGATGAACACGCGCACCAGCGGCAGGGAGCACAGCAGGGCAACGGCGGCGCCGGCGATCTGCGAACCGGCGATCTGCCAGGAGCCCGCGATCTGCTTCTTCGTCATCCGGTGGATGAAGTACGTCAGCCCGCAGGCGAGGACGAAGATCGCGCCCGGCGACCACAGCAGATCCATGTTCTGACTGATCGGAGTGCCGAAGATGTTGTTGATCTGGATGACGGCCGGACCGTTGAGGAACTCTTTGATCGCGGGCACATTGCGCGTGATGAGCAGCAGCGCGACGACGATGAGGTAGGGCGACCATGCGCGGGCCAGTGACATCTTCTTGGTCAGCTGCGCCTTCTCCTTGTTCGGGTCGACCGTGCCCATCCAGAACGCCGGCCACGTCTCACGTGGTGCGAAGTCCCAGGTCTTCTTCGGCATGAGGAAGCCCATCCGCGAGGTTGTCACGACGATGGCCAGCCCGATGAGCCCGCCGAGCAGCGACGGGAACTCGGGCCCGAGCAGATTGGCCACGACGAGGTAGGGGACGACCATCGCCACGGCCGCATAGATCGCGAACGGGGCGATCGCCAGGCCGTCGGCGAAGCGCCGATTGGCACCGAAGAACCCGGTCATCAGGCACGACAGGAGCAGCGGGATAAGGATGCCGCAGCAGGCGTGGATGAGCGCGACCTGGGTGGCGGTGTGAGCGACGAACTCGGCCTGGCCGAGGCCGAGCTGACCGGCGCGTTCGGCGACATCGGCCGACATCGTCCCGTCCTCCTGCGCCAGCCCGGAGCCGATGCCCACCACCATCGGAGTGCCCACGGCGCCGAAGCTCACCGGTGTCGACTGGATGATGAGACCGGCGAGGACCGCGGCGATCGCAGGGAAGCCGAGGGCCAACATGAGCGGGGCGACGACGGCGGCGGGAGTGCCGAAGCCGGCGGCACCCTCGATGAAGGAACCGAAGAGCCACGCGACGATGATGACCTGCACGCGCCGGTCCGGAGAGATCGCGATGAAGCCGGAGCGGATCGTCTCGATCGCCCCCGACCGCGTGATCGTGGCCAGCAGCAGTAGTGCACCGAAGACGATCCAGAGCAGGCCGATCGCAACGAGGAGGCCCTGGACGACCGAGGCACCGATCGTCACCCACTCGATCTTCCAGGCGAAGTTCGCCACGAGCGCGGCGGCTATCAGTCCGACAGGCATGGCATATTTGGCCGGCCAGCGGAACCCGATGAGAAGGATTCCGGCCAAGAGGATGGGGGAGAGGGCCAAGAGTGCTGCAACAGCGAGGTTGTCCACCGTGAGTCCGATCCGCGGCGTCGTTGCCGCAAGTGTCAAGGACCTGACCTGGAGCGACGATCTTCCTCAACCGACCGGGAATCAGGGGTGGTCGGTGACGATGGGGCTGCCTCGGCGAGTCCATGAGAAATGTTCCCCTTATCCTCTCCAGGCCCACGGGCGGAGTCAATGAACACACCGTCTCGAATGCAGGATAGGGTTTGACGAGACGTGCATCACCTCATATTCTTTCGTTGTGTGAACAAACATTTTCACGATGTGAAAATGTCGCAGTCAAAACCCCGTTGACCAGCGAACATATCGCATCACCAGATGTGGATAAGGATGCAGCACCGATGTGCTGACTAAGGAGAACCATCGATGACCGCTCATATCGAAAACCTGGACATCCCCGCCGGGATGGAGATCACCGGTGAGCTGCCGGACGGGGCTGAGAAGGTCCTGACGCCCAAGGCGCTTGAGCTCATCGTCGACCTGCACCGGAAGTTCAACGGCGACCGTCTCGAGCGCCTCGAGGCGCGCAAGAAGCGCCAAGCCGAGATCGCCGCAGGCAAGGATCTCGACTTCCTCCCCGAGACCGCCGAGATCCGCAACGATCCCTCCTGGCAGGTCGCCCCTCCGGCACCCGGCCTCGAAGACCGCCGCGTCGAGGTCACCGGCCCAACCTACAAGAAGATGACGATCAACGCGCTCAACTCCGGCGCGAAGGTGTGGCTGGCCGACCAGGAAGACGCGAACACCCCGCAGTGGGATTCGGTCGTCCAGGGCCAGATCAACCTGCTCGATTCGCTCACTCGCGACATCGACTTCACTTCGCCCGAGGGCAAGGAATACAAGCTCGCCCCCGACGAGGAGCTGCCGACCATCGTCGTGCGCCCCCGCGGCTGGCACATGCCCGAGAAGCACATCCTCATCGACGGTGAGGAGACCTCCGGTTCGCTCGTCGACTTCGCGCTCTACTTCTCGACCGCCGGCCAGATCCAGATCGAGAAGGGCCGCGGCCCCTACTTCTACCTCGCGAAGATGGAGTCCCACCTCGAAGCCCGTCTGTGGAACCAGGTCTTCGAACACGCCGAGGATGCCTTCGGCCTGTCCCGCGGCACCATCCGCGCCACCGTGCTCATCGAGACCTACACCGCGGCCTTCGAGATGGAGGAGATCCTCTACGAGCTGCGTGAGCACTCCGCCGGACTCAACGCCGGACGCTGGGACTACATCTTCTCCGTGATCAAGAACTTCCGCTCCCGCGGCTCCGATTACCTGCTGCCGGACCGTTCGGACGTGACGATGACGGTGCCGTTCATGCGCGCCTACACCGAACTGCTCGTGCGCACCTGCCACAAGCGCGGGGCGCACGCCATCGGCGGAATGTCCGCATTCGTTCCCTCGAAGGACGAAACCGCGAACAAGGCCGCTTTCGACAAGGTCCGCGAGGACAAGTCGCGTGAGGCCTCCAACGGTTTCGACGGTTCCTGGGTCGCTCACCCCGGAATGGTTGCACTCTGCAAGGAGGTCTTCACGGAGACCCTCGGCGACAAGCCCAACCAGATCGACAACAAGCGCGAAGACGTCAACGTCACCGCCGCCGATCTCCTCGACGTGAAGTCGACCCCGGGCGCGATGACCGAGGCCGGTCTGCGCACCAACGTGTCTGTCGGCATCCAGTACCTGCGCGCCTGGCTCGAAGGCAACGGCGCGGTCGCCATCAACGGACTCATGGAGGACGCCGCGACCGCCGAGATCTCCCGCTCCCAGGTGTGGCAGTGGTGTGATGCCGGAATCACGCTGGACTCCGGTGAGAAGGTGACGAAGGAACTCGTCGAGCGCATCGTCGCCGAGGAGGTCGCCAAGCTGCCCGGGGACGACGCAGGTTGGAAGGACGCCACCGACACCTTCGTCTCGGTCGCCCTCGACCCCGAGTACGTCGACTTCCTCACCCTGCCGGCCTACGCCCGCATGCCGTGATCGGTCCGTCGTGATCGTTTCCGGCCGCACCGCACGCCCCGACCCGGGCACGCGCGTTCGCAGCCGGTGACCACGCCGAACGCCCCCGAAATCTGTGCCGTGAGCACCGATTTCGGGGGCGTTCTTCGCTAAGCTCGACATACACACGCACGCAGCGCAGCGCCCGAGACAGCAGGAACGGAAGATGCGGATGAGCCTGACCACAGACGAACTGCCCCGACTGGCCAGTCCCAGCAGCATTGCCGAACTCTCCGAGCTCATGGCCCGCGCTCACGCCGAGAACCGCACCGTCGCCGTGTTCGGCGGAGGCACCGCCTTCGACGATCATCCGCCCGCGTCGACTCCGGGCCTGCTCATCGACCTGACCTCGATCGCCGAGGTGGCCGACCATTTCAACGCCGGCGATGCCGTCCGCGCCGGAGCCGGAACCCGGATCAGCGCGCTCAACAGGTCCGCGGCCCCATCGGGACGGGAGATCCTCGCCGACCTTCCCCCAGACCGCATCGATGCCGGCGCCACCCTCGGCGGAATGATCGCCACCGCGGCCACCGGGCCGCGCCAACTGCGCCGGCTGCGGCTGGCTGAGACAGTCCTGTCCGTGACGACCGTCGCCGCCGACGGGACCATCGCCCGCACAGCCCACGGCCTCCACCCGGATCTGAGCAGCCGGGATCTGCGCCGACTCGTCACCGGATCGTGGGGGACCCGGGCGATCATCGCCGAGGCCGAGATCCGTCTGACCCGGCGACCCGAAACTCAGCGGTTCGTGTGGATTCCCGGCACCGAGGCGGCCGCCGACCTCGTCATCGCCCGCCGCGTCCCCGATGCGGTCGTCATCGAACGCCCACCCGGTTCACCGGCGGCGACAGTGTTTCTCATCGAAGGGGAGACCGACGAAGTCGAGGCCGAGGTGGGCCACCTCGTGGATTGGGTTCCCGGGGCGACCCCGTGTGGGGAACCGGAATGGTGGGGGAGCAGAGCGCGACTGGCCGCGACCATCGGAGTGTCCGTGGCACCGAGTTTCATTCCGACCCTCATCGATGCCGTCGACCGACTGGAGACGACGATCGGCTATCCGCTGCAGCTGCGCGGCAGCGCGACAGGGTCGTTCGAGCTGGGCGTCGGCGCTCCGGAATCCGAACCGGGAGTGGCCACGCGCGTCGTCCTCGAACATCTCCGCAGCTTCGGACTGCACTTCATCGCCGCTCGGCTCATCCATGCGCCCGCACCGGTCTGGGACGAGGTCGACGCGTGGGGACCGCAGCCGGGACGGCAGGGGCTGCACGAGCTCAAAGCACTTGTCGACCCGCGGGGGATTCTCGCCCCGGGGCGAGGGATCGCCGGGGTCTAGCGCCCCGCGACTGCCGCCGCGCGACCGACGCGACACCTGATCCGGACGTCTACTTCACAAGCAGCACGGGACACTCGGCTTCGAGGATGACCTGTTGCGCGCTCGACCCGAGCAGCAGCTTCACCACCGGTGAGCGACGCTTCGTGCTCATGACGATCACCGCGGCGTCGTGCTCGTCGGCAAGGCCGAGGATCTGCTCAGCTGGATCGGGACCGGCACGGTGGACGGCATACTCGAGCCCCGCCTCGGCGAGGGCTGCACCCAACTTCGTGCATTCGGCCAGGGACGACGTCGACGGGGCCGTCGTCGTATCCGTGGCGAACACGACCGCCTGCACCGCCGCGTTCTCACGGCGAGCCGCGGCGATCGCCTGTGCGAGCACCTCGTCCGAGGAATCCGGACGCAGCGCGAGAACCACGGTCGCGACAGCCGCATCGATGTTCGGCGAGGCAGTGACCTGCCGGGATGGGGCAGGGAAACGGCGCTGTGGGGACGAATAGAGATCAGTCATCGCAGGTCTCCGCTCAGCCGATTCCGATGACGCCGATGGCGACACCCACGGCGAGCATGACGAGGGCGACGATGAGCGCGCGCCACAGCACCTTCTTGTGGTGATCGCCGAGCTCCACGCCGGACAGGGACACGAGCAGCAGGATCGCGGGCACCAGCGGTGACTGCATGTGCACGGGCTGGCCGGTGATCGAGGCGCGGGCCATATCGGCGGCGGAGATGCCGAAGTGGGAGGCGGTCTCAGCGAGCACGGGCAGGATGCCGAAGTAGAAGGCGTCGTTGCTCATGAAGAAGGTCATCGGAATCGACAGCAGGCCGGTGATAACGGCCATGTAGGGTCCCATCGAGTTCGGGATGACCTCGACGAGCCATTCGGCCATCGCGTCGACCATTCCCGTGCCGGACATGATGCCGGTGAGCACGCCCGCGGCCATGACCATGGCGACGACGGAGATGATCGCGGTCGCGTGGGAAGCGAGCTCCTCCTGCTGGTCCTTCATCTTCGGGAAGTTGACCATGAGCGCGATGACGGTGCCGATCATGAACAGGTACGGCAGCGGCAGGATGTCGACGATGAGCAGGACCATCACGGCCACGGTCAGGGCCAGGTTGAACCAGAACAGCTTCGGCCGCAGGGTCGCACGGTTCGGATCGAGCGCAGTGTTCGACAGGCCCGTGCCGGAACCGGACGTATCAGTCGCGTCGTCAGCGTTGCCGGGTCCCGCCTCGGTGGCGGTGTCATCATTCGCCGAGGCGGCGCCGGAGTTGACCGCCCCGTGACCGGAGGTCGTGGCTGAGCTGCCGGTGGTGGCCGAGCTGCTGGCGGCGGTGCCGGAAGTGGCTCCGGCGACGGCGCCGACGAGGTCCTTGCGACGGTTCGATTTGCGGTCCTCGACCCAGGCGACGCCGTTCTTGGTCAGACGGCGGCGTTCGGAAATGCCGAGCACATAGGCGAAGACGAGGCACACGAGCAGGCCCGCCACCAGGGAGGGCACCATGGGAACGAAGATCTCGTTCGCGTCGATCTGCAGCGCCGAGGAGGCACGTGCTGTCGGTCCGCCCCATGGGACGATGTTGAGACTGCCGTTGATGAGACCGGCCACGCAGGTGAGCACCACCGGCGACATCTCGAGGCGCTGGTAGATCGGCAGCATGGCCGCGGTGACGACGATGAACGTCGTCGATCCGTCACCGTCGAGGGACACCGCACCAGTGAGCAGCGCGGTGCCGAGGACGACCTTGACGGGGTCGTTTCCGGCGACCTTGAGGATGAACTCGACGAGCTTGTCGAAGAGGCCGACGTCGATCATGATGCCGAAGTAGATGATGGCGAAGAGCAGCAGGGCTGCCGTCGACGACATCGAGGCGATCGCGTCCATGACCATCTCCCCGATGCCCAGACCTGCTCCGGCGAAGAGGCCGAAGATCGTGGGCACGAGGATGAGCGCGAGGATCGGCGAGAGGCGTTTGGTCATGATCAGCGTCATGAAGACGAGGATCATGGCGAAACCGAGAATGACAAGCACGAGCTTCTCCTTCGAAGGCGAATGTGAGGCTCGAAACACCGTAGGGCCCAGGTCACGTGCTCCGCGCGTTTGTGTGCGCTGATGACTTTTAGATCGTTGCGTGCCTTTTGCGCATTGCGCTCAAACGCGGCTACGCTGAGCGCGTGCCCCGGCCCCATCGTTCGTTCTCCCGTCGTGTGCTGATCTCTCAGCTCGCGCTCGTCATCGTGATCCTTACCCTGGTCACCGGCGTGTTCGCGTGGATGGGAGCGCGCACCGTCACCGAGGTGACCGAGACGAAGGCGCTGTCCACTGCCCGCACGCTGGCGATCGATCCGGACGTCCGTGCCGCTGCCACGCAGGCTTCGGCCGAACACGCCGCTGAGCCCGATGAGCAGCTCGTGACCTCGATGCTGAAGATCACCGATGATCTGCGCGACCGGTCGGGCATCACCTTCGCCGTCATCACTGACGACCGCGGCATCCGACTTACCCACCCCGACCGGTCGAAGATCGGGCACAAGGTCTCGACGTCTCCGGACGAGGCGCTGGCCGGACGCGAGAACGTCTCTCACGAATCCGGAACCCTGGGCGAGACGGTGCGGGCGAAGGTCCCGATCTATTCGAGTGAGGACGGAAAGACCGTTGTCGGTGAGGTCTCGGTCGGCATCTTCGCCTCCGTGCTCGATGCCGACGTCCGTCGCGAACTCATCCTGCTCGGCACGGTTGCGGTGCTCGCCCTGGCGCTCGGCGGGGTCGTGTCGGTCATGCTCGGGCGCCGGCTGCGGAGGGAGACGCTCGGCGTCGGACCCGAAGAGCTCGCCGAGATGGCCCGCGATCAAGGCGCCGTGCTTCACGGCCTCGACGACGGGGTGCTCGGGTTCGACACGAACGGAAAGCTCACCCTGAGCAACTCGAACGCGAAGGAGCTGCTCGGGACCGCCTCGGCGAGGGATTCTGACGAATTGGTTGGCGTGCCCGATGAGGTCACCGCGCTCATGGCCGAAGCTCCACCGGAGGGGGCTCTGCGGCGGCGGATCACGTTAGGCGACCGGATCCTGTTGGCCACGGCCGTGCGGGTGCAGCGCGACGGAGTCTCCGTCGGCGGGGTCGTGACCCTGCGGGACGAGACGCAGATGCTCACGATGGCCCGCCAGCTCGAATCCGTCACCGCCATGGCCCGGGCCCTGCGCACCCAGCGTCACGAGTTCGCCAACCGGCTGCACACCGTACTCGGCCTCGTCGACACGGGCGCGACGGACGAAGCCCACACCTACTTATCCTCGCTGCTGGGCACCGGGCCGATCACGACCCCGGTCGAAGACATCGACCTCATCTCCGACCCGTACCTGCGCGCCGTTCTCGAGGCCAAGGGGACGACCGCCGCCGAGGCGGGAGTGAACCTGGCCGTCACCCCGGACTCCTTGGCCGTCGGGGCGGTACGCGATCCGGAAGCGGTCACGCTCATCCTCGGCAACCTCATCGACAACGCCGTGCGCGCAGCCGTCGCGGGGCAGCGGTATGCCGAGGCCGGGGGACGGGTCGAAGTGCAGGTGCTCAGCTCCGGAACGGAACTCCACGCGGTCGTCACGGACACCGGCGACGGAATCGACGACGAGGTGGCGGAAAAGATCTTCGACGAGGGATTCTCGACCTCGACGACTGACTCGGCGCCGGATTTCGGAATCGGACTGACGACGGGCACCGGCACGGGGGATGGTCACGGACTCGGCATCGGACTCGCGCTCAGCCGCCGAGTCGCGGAGAAGGGAGGGGGAGCGGTGTGGCTCATCGACGCCCACGACCCGGACCTCGGCGGGGCGAGCTTCGCCATGCGCCTGCCCGACGCTCTCGACGACCCTGCTGGCGACGACTCTTCCTACGACGACCCTGCCGGCGAGGGCGATGCGACCGCCGATGACAACGACTTCCCAACGAAAGAGGAAAGATGATGGTCAACGTTCTCGTGCTCGATGACGACTTCTTCGTCGGGCAGATCCATGCCCGCTACGTCGACGAGGTGCCCGGCTTCACGGCGCTCGAACCCGTCCGAGATCTCAGGACGGCACGCGACGTCATCGCCGAGAACGACGTCGACCTGCTCCTCGTGGACTATGTGCTGCCGGAGGGCACCGGAGTCGACCTCGTCCGCGAGACCGATATCGACGCGATCGTGCTCTCGGCGGTCACGGATCCGCAGGTGGTCCGCTCGTCGCTGCGCGCGGGGGCGATGACGTACATCGTCAAGCCCTTCGCCGCCGAGGTGCTGCAGAACTTCCTGCGCCGCTACGCTCGATTCCTCCGCTATTGGGAGCGGGAGAAGGTCGGGCAGACCGATCTCGAGCGGCAGCTGCGCAACCTCCACGATGCCGCGGCCGTCGGCGGGACCGGAGCGAGCCCGGCGGGATCGTCGACGACGACCCGGATTCTCGCAGCACTCGAGGAGGCGAGCGGCCCTATGACGGCCCTCGAGGTCGCCGAGGCGGTCGGTGCCTCCCGTGCGACCGCGCAGCGGCATCTGGCGAAGCTCGCCGAGGCCCGCACGATCACGGTGTCTCTGCAGTACGGCAACACCGGCCGCCCCGAGCACCTCTACGCCACTCGCTGAGCTGATTAGTCACTGCCGAGCAGATCGAGCTCGCGGGGGAGTTCGCGCATCCGCAGCAGCGAGGAAGCAAGCACCGGCAGGGAGCCGAGGAGTGCACAGCCTGCCAGGATCCACATCGTCTTCGGCACTCCGAGCCTGTCGCCGAGGATGCCCGCGAGGAATGCGCCCAACGGCATCGGTCCCCATACGAGGAAGCGGATGGACGCGTTCATCCGGCCCAGCAGCGGCTTCGGGCAGAGGCGCTGCCGGAAGCTCACCTGCGCAATGTTGTAGACGACGACCGCCCAGGTCACAAGGAACCAGCTGATCAGCAGGGTCGGCAGCGCCGGCAGGACGGAAGCGAGCGGAACACCGAGGAAGCAGAGACTGCCGATCAGCGCGGACACGGCGATGCTCGTTCCTTCGCCGAGGATCTTCTGCACCCACGCCGCCGTGAGTGCGCCGAGGATGCCACCGGCCGAGGCGACGGACATGATGATTCCGAGTTCGACCTGGTGAAGACCGAGCGTGGTGAGGGCGTACAACACGAGGAGCGCGAAGATGCCCGACGACGCGAAGTTCGTCAGACCTGTGCAGGCAGTGATCCGGCGCAGCAGCGGGTGACCGAGGACGAAGCCGAGTCCCTCCCGAATCTCGGCGACGAATCCGGCCCGGCCCTCGGCCGGTCGTGGGGTTTCGCGGTGTTTGATGAGTCCGACGAGGATGCTGGAGAGTCCCATGCAGATGCTGGTCAGTCCGATGGTCAGTGGGGCACCGATCGCGGTGACCAGGCCGGAGGCCAGAGTGGGACCGGCAACTCCGGCAGTCTGCTGGCTGGCTTGGAGCTTGCCGTTGCCGTCGGAGATCGCGTCGCCGTCGACGAGTTCGGGCAGATAGGACTGATTGGCGACGTCGAAGAAGACGCTGACGATTCCGACCCCGGCCGCTGCGAGATAGAGCTGGACCATGCTCAGGGCGTCGAACGCCCAGGCCAGCGGGATGGTCAGGAGGATGGCGGCGCGGATGATGTCGCCGGAGACGATGACGAGTCTCTTCGGCAGACGGTCGACCCAGGCCCCGGCGGGCAGGCTGATGAGCAGGAAAGCTGCGGATTCCAGCGTTGCGAGCACTCCCATTTCGAAGGCGTCGGCGTGGAGGAGCTGCACGGCGATGAGGGGGAGAGCGAAGAGGACGAGCTCGGATCCGAACACAGAGACCGTGTCGCCTGCCCACAACTTCATGAAGTCGCGGTGTCTCCACAGCGAGACGTGTTTCGGCCGCTGCGATGAGGTCGGGCCGTGCTGCGGTTGTGGTTCGCTCGACGGCGGTTGGTCGGCTGCTGCCATGGCTCTTCCTCGAGACCGCGGGCGGAGGATCAGTGATCGAATGTCAGTGATTGAGGGTTGTCAATCAGTAATGCTCCACGAGTGATTGGGGAAAGTCAATCACTTTGGGGGATTGATTGACTTCTCCCTATCACTCGCTAGCGTTGAGGCATGAACGATGACACACCTGCCGCGGCCGCCCTCGCCCGAGCCGTGGAACGCAGGGACGCCACCGACGCCGAGGCCAAGGCGCTGGCGTCGAGCATTCGGATTCGGATCCTGCGGCTGTGTCTGGACGAGGCACTGAGCAATCGGGAGATCGCCGAGGCGACCGGCCTCAATCCCGCGACCTCACTCCATCATGTGCGGATGCTCGCCGACACCGGATTCCTCGAACCTCAGGAGGCGCGGCGGGGCAAGCGCGGGTCCAGGGAGATCCCGTACCTCGCCACGGGCAAAAGCTGGTTCCTCAACACCGGCGATATGACGGCCGAAATGCTCGAGGCCTTCACCACCGAATTCACCGCCGCGCCGTATGAGGAGCGGACGATGGGGCGGATGGCCGCGATGCTCACCGAGGATGAGGTTGAGGAATTCCGGTCGCGGATCGATGAGCTGTTCGAAGAGTTCCGCAGTCGGCGCAAGAAGGACGGCGCCACTCAGTGGGGTCTGTTCATCGCCATGCACCCGAGCGATCCGCATGACCGCTGATGACGTCGCTGACAGCTATGTCGACGCGCGCTGTGCGGCTGTCTACGACATCTTCGAGGGGCCCGAGCGGGACGACCTCGACGTCTACGCGGCGATGGTCGATGAGTTCGGGGCCGCCTCGGTGGTGGATGTCGGATGCGGAACTGGAACGTTCGCAACGATGCTCGCCGGTCGGGGAGTGGAAGTCGTCGGCGTCGATCCATCGGCACTCGCTTTGGACATGGCACGGAAGAAGCCGAACTCCGACCAGGTGACATGGGTCCACGGAGTCGCCGCGGACCTGCCGCCGCTGCAGGCGGACATGGCGTTCATGACGGCCAACGTGGCACAGGCGATTCTCGGAGCTGAAAAGTGGTCGGAGACGCTGATGGCGATCAGGCGCAGTCTGCGACCAGGCGGGCTCATCGTCTTCGAATCACGGATCCCCGAGCGGGAGGCGTGGTTCGAGTGGACGAAGGAGAACACCTATTCCGTGGCCGAGGTCGACGGCGAAGGGACGGTCGAGTCGTGGGTGGAGTACGAGGCGAGCTATGGCGGATTCGTTGACTTCATCGGGGTGTTGGTCTTCGAGCGAGACGGTCGCCGGGTCGAACAGCGAAGCTGCCTGCAATTCCGTGACCGAGATGAGCTGACGAAATCACTGGAAGACACCGGCTTCAACGTCGAAGAGATCCGCGACGCCCCGGACAGGCCGGGGCGAGAGTTCGTCTTCATCGCCCGCAAGGGCAAGTACCCCTATCGGCGGGACGTCGACCTGGACAAGATGGACCTCGTTCCGCAGGAGTTGGGGCGCCACCTCGCCCGCGCGGACGGCAAGCGCATTGTCGGAGCCGGGCTCATCCCCGGTTCGCAGCCATATCGGCCTTCTTGAGGCCAGGAGTCCGCTGGCAGGTGGGATCTGCGGAGATCGATGGGTTAAGTGGGGACAGAATGCCAAAATGGCCGGGAAAACGTGCACTCTGGACCCATTTAACTCCCTCAACGCCGCGGATTCGCCCTACTTCCACCTCTTATGTCTCGATGCAGCACCCGTTTCTCGATGAAATGTGCGGCTGACATCGAAATTCACCCGATGCAGCCCGCCCGCTGAAGGCTCAGCCGCCCGGTGCGCCACACGCCGAAACCTGCGGATTTGCTGGGCAGGAGCGCAATATCGTCCTAAGATGAGAGACATGGCGACCAGAACGACTTCCCCCGCTTCTGGTTCCGGGAAACGCACAGCGCGCAAAAACGCTGGTCGGTCCGGTCAAGCGGGGACCGAAGAACCCGGGACAAACGTTGTCACCGGTGCATGGAGGGGAGTGGCCCACATGGCCGGAAACCGTGCGCGTAAGACTCTCAGCGACGAACCGACCGATCAATCACCGACGAAGCGGGACGGCACAGCCTTCTTCCTCATCGGACTCTCGATCATCATCGCAGCCTTCGAATGGTGGAACATCCCCGGCGCGATCAGCGACGGCGTCCGCGGAATCGTCGAAGGCACCTTCGGCCGCGTAGCACTCGCCCTGCCTGTGGTCTTCACCTGCTATGCGATCCGCCTGTTCCTGCGCGGCGACGACAACCGCGGCAACAACCGCATCCTCATCGGGATGATCTTCGGTCTGCTCGCCGCCTCGGGCCTGGCCCATATCGCCGCCGGCAACCCGACCTTCACGAACTCGCGTGAGGCCATGGCCAACGGGGGAGGCGCCCTCGGATTCGTCGTGTCCTCACCGCTTGTCGTCGCGACCACCGTCTACGTGGCCGTGCCGCTGCTCGTCCTCCTCGGACTGTTCTCCCTGCTTGTGGTCACCGCGACACCGGTGCGCGCGATTCCCCGTCGCCTTACCGACCTGTACTACCGACTCACCGGTGGGGCTCGACCGCAGACCGACGCCGAGGCGGGCGAGACCAAACAGTCCGACCTCGTTGCCGAGAACGGCCGCACTTCAGATCTCAAACCGGTGATGGGCGCCAAGCGCCGCAGCCGGAAGAAGAAGACCGACATCCCCGATGGCGACTCCGCCGACGACGATGCCGTGACGAAGGCCTACGACAAGGCCTACATCCACGAGAACGACGTCAGCGACGAAGAAGCCGACACCACCCGCATCGAGACCGACCCGGAGCCGAAGCTCAAGCCCGGTCAGCGCCGCCCGACCAAGGCCGAGCGCGAGATGGCCGAGCTGAAGAAGACCATCGGGATGGACGACGACGCCGCGAACCAGGCGAAGAAGCCCGACCCTGCTGCCGCCCCGGCGCCGGTGCCGATCACGAACGCACCCGCACCTCCACCCACGGAGCAGCTGCCTGAACGCGTCGAACAGCTCACCCTCGCCGGCGACGTCACCTACACCTTGCCCGCCTCGGACAACCTCCAGCCCGGACCTCCCGCGAAGGAACGGTCGGAGGCCAACGACCGCGTCGTCGAGGCCCTGCGCGATGTGCTCGAGCAGTTCAAGATCGACGCCGAGGTCACCGGATTCTCCCGTGGCCCCACAGTCACCCGCTACGAGGTGGAACTCGGGGCCGGAACGAAGGTCGAGAAGGTCACGGCGCTGTCGAAGAACATCGCCTACGCCGTGGCCAGCGCCGACGTGCGCATCCTCTCGCCGATCCCCGGCAAGAAGGCCATCGGCATCGAGATCCCGAACACCGACCGTGAGAACGTCGCCCTCGGCGATGTGCTCCGTTCGAAGGCCGCCCGCAAGACCGACCACCCGATGGTCATGGGTGTGGGTAAGGACGTCGAAGGCGGATTCGTCGTCGCCGACCTCTCGAAGATGCCCCACCTCCTGGTCGCCGGTGCCACCGGTGCCGGTAAGTCGAGCTTCGTGAACTCCATGATCACCTCGATCATGATGCGCGCGACCCCCGACGAGGTCCGCATGATCCTCGTCGACCCCAAGCGCGTCGAGCTGACGATCTACGAAGGCATTCCGCACCTGATCACCCCGATCATCACGAACCCGAAGAAGGCCGCCGAGGCGCTCGAATGGGTCGTGCGCGAAATGGACGCCCGCTACGACGACCTCGCGAACTACGGGTTCAAGCACGTCAAGGAGTTCAACAAGGCCGTCCGCGAAGGCCGCATCCAGGCACCGGCCGGTTCTGAACGCGTCCTCCAGCCTTACCCGTACCTGCTGGTCGTCGTCGACGAGCTCGCCGACCTCATGATGGTCGCCCCGCGCGACGTCGAAGCCTCGATCCAGCGCATCACGCAGCTGGCCCGTGCCGCCGGCATCCACCTGGTGCTCGCAACCCAGCGACCCAGCGTCGACGTCGTCACCGGCCTCATCAAGGCCAACGTGCCCTCGCGTCTGGCGTTCGCAACCTCGTCGCTGGCAGACTCGCGAGTCGTGCTCGACCAGCCCGGCGCAGAGAAGCTCATCGGTCAGGGTGACGCCCTGTTCCTGCCGATGGGTGCGGCCAAGCCGATGCGTGTCCAGGGAGCCTGGGTCAACGAGTCCGAGATCGAGAAGGTCGTCGAACACGTCAAGGGCCAGCTCAAGCCGAACTACCGCGAAGACGTGGCCGTTGAAGCCCCGAAGAAGGTCATCGACGAGGACATCGGAGACGACCTCGAACTGCTGCTCCAGGCGATCGAACAGGTCGTGACCACGCAGTTCGGTTCGACCTCCATGCTCCAGCGCAAGCTGCGCGTCGGCTTCGCCAAGGCTGGTCGCCTCATGGACCTCATGGAGTCCCGCGGAATCGTCGGACCCTCCGAAGGTTCGAAGGCCCGCGACGTGCTCGTGCGCCCCGACGACCTGCCGGGCACCCTGGCCATCATCAAGGGCGAGACCCCACCCGAGGATTCCGGCGGCGCCTCTGCCGACGTCCCGACCGACGGTGGCCACGGCCAGTCCGGACAGACCGGATCCGGGCACGCCTCGGCGATTGTGGTTGAGGTATCCACGGCTGGAATGATCTGCTCAGCTCACTCCGATAGGCTGGGAATGTGAACGATCGAGTCGAGGCCGGAGCCTCTCAGCAGCCCTCTGCAGAACCGAGTCCGTGGAACGTGCCCAACGCACTCACGGTGCTACGCATCCTCATGGTGCCCCTGTTCCTCGTGTTTCTGCTGGCCGACGGCGGCAACGATGTGACACTGCGCTGGTGGGCGCTCGTCGTGTTCCTGGTGGCCATGTTCACCGACTTCGTCGACGGCTACCTGGCCAGGCGGAACAACCTCATCACGAACTTCGGCAAGATCGCCGACCCCATCGCCGACAAGTCACTCATGGCGGCCGCACTCATCGGTCTGGCGATCATCGTCGAACTGCCCTGGTGGGTGCCCGTGATCATCCTCGTCCGCGAATTCGGCATCACCGTGCTGCGGTTCTTCATGATCCGCATCGCCGTCATGCCCGCCTCGCGCGGAGGCAAGATCAAGACCGTGCTCCAGACCGCAGCGATCGCGCTGTTCCTGCTCATCTTCCCGCTCTCCGACATGGTGCCTCCCGTCGTCTACACGATCCTGCTCGTCATCGCATGGATCATCATGACCGCGGCCATCGTCGTCACCATCGTCACCGGCGTCGACTACTGCGTGCAGGCGGCGAAGCTGTATAAGGACGCGAAGACCGGCGGGAACGCGCAGCGTGGCTGAGTCAGAGCTGATGGCGACCGCGCGCCGCATCATCTCCACTTGTACTCAGCTTGGGATCTCGCTGGCATCGGCGGAGTCGCTGACGGGCGGACGATTCGTCGCCTCACTCGTCGATGTGCCGGGAGCATCGGCCGTGGTGCGTGGGGGACTGGTCACCTACGCCACCGACCTCAAAGCGAGCCTCGCCGGAGTCGATGCCGACCACCTCGAGGAGACCGGGCCGATCGACCCGGTCGTCGCCGCGCAGATGGCCGTCGGCACGGCTGCGCAGTGCGTGGCCGATATCGGGATCTCATGCACGGGAGTCGCCGGTCCTGATCCGCAGGACGACAAACCCGTCGGACTCGTCTATACCGCGATCGCCTTCGGCGGGAAGGCGAAGGTCTTCGAACACGAGTTCACCGGTGATCGTGACGCCATCCGCAGCCAGACGGTACAGGCGATGGCGACGAATCTCGATGAATTCGTCGGCGAACTCGCCTTCGGGCCGGAGGCAGGGTCCGGAACGGGTCGCGAGACAGGTAGCGAGACGGACGCGGAATAAGATCGTCCACCGCGGGGTTGACCGAGTGATGACCATCGGACGAAAATTCTCCAAAGTCTTCGAATGGACTGGCAATACCATCCGCTCGGGGCACCGGGTTGGTGCTGTGTCACGGCCAGGTTGTAAGGTTGTTGGAACTACATTGACGGGACGCGCTGACAAAGGGAGGGCCGCGTTATGTTACTGAGAGTCGAAATCGGCGACGCACTTCGGTCTGCCCGCCGTCGTCAAGGACGCACCCTTCGCGATGTCTCGACCGGAGCCAGCGTTTCGCTCGGCTACCTCAGCGAGATCGAACGTGGACAGAAGGAAGCCTCATCGGAGCTGCTGTCCGCGATCTGTGAAGCACTCGACCTGCCGCTGTCGGCACTGCTGTCGTCCGTGTCGGATCGCTTCGCGCTCGAAGAAGGCGTGCAGATCCCCGACACCATTCCGCAGGAGCTCTCGGACAAGATCCTCGGTCACCCCGAGGGATACTCTTCTCCGCGCCTGGCCGCTAAGCCCTGATGCGGCACACGCTCTACTGGATCCTCATGAACGAGGAGTTCGGTGAGGCTCGTGCCGCCTCCCTGCACACCGACCTCACTCTGAGCTCCCTCGGTTCGCGGACCGCTGCGCAGGCATTCGAAGCCGGCGTCGAACCCCGCGACATCTGGATCGCCGTGTGCGACTCCATGGGCGTTCCCGAATCCCGTCGCCTCGGCAAAGAGAAGCCGCGCTCGACGCCGTTCTGATTTTTCGCTGCCGCGCGCAGCTATTTCGGCCGTCGCGGTGATCCACACGATCGAATGAAACACGCGACACACCCGAATATATAGAACACCTGTTCCCATGTGGGTTAACCTGGTGAGGAATCACGGGACCTGTGACCATGAGTGGCTGGTTATCCACGGGGGAATCGCATCCTCTGTCGTTATGTCAGTGCCATCTTCTAGCCTTGGTCTCAACGGAAAAGCAACGAAGAGGAGACGTCATGGCACGTACACCCAAGAACCTTCAGGTTCCCACCGGCGGAGACAAGTCGAAGGCACTTGAAGCCGCAATGGGCCAGATCGATCGCAACTACGGCAAGGGCGCGATCATGCGCCTCGGCGACGGTGTGCGTGAGCCCATCGCCTCCATCCCGACCGGTTCGGTCGCTCTCGACATCGCACTGGGCATCGGCGGTCTGCCGCGCGGTCGCGTCGTCGAGATCTACGGTCCGGAATCCTCCGGAAAGACGACCGTGGCTCTCCACGCCGTGGCGAACGCTCAGAAGGCCGGCGGAATCGCCGGGTTCATCGATGCCGAGCACGCCCTCGATCCCGAGTACGCGAAGAAGCTCGGCGTCGACACCGATCAGCTCCTCGTGTCCCAGCCGGACACCGGTGAGCAGGCGCTTGAGATCGCCGATATGCTCATCCGCTCCGGGGCCCTCGACGTCATCGTCATCGACTCCGTCGCGGCCCTTGTGCCCAAGGCCGAAATCGAAGGCGAGATGGGCGACAGCCACGTCGGTCTGCAGGCTCGACTGATGTCGCAGGCTCTGCGTAAGATCACCGGCGCCCTGGCTCAGTCGAAGACCACCGCCATCTTCATCAACCAGCTGCGTGAGAAGGTCGGCGTCTTCTTCGGTTCCCCGGAGACCACTTCGGGTGGTAAGGCGCTGAAGTTCTACGCTTCCGTGCGCATCGACGTCCGCCGCATCGAGACCCTCAAGGAAGGTCAGGACGCGGTCGGCAACCGGACCCGGGCGAAGATCGTCAAGAACAAGGTCGCCCCGCCGTTCAAGCAGGCCGAGTTCGACATCCTCTACGGTCAGGGCATCTCCCGCGAGGGCAGCCTCATCGATATGGGTGTTGACAACGGCATTGTGCGGAAGTCCGGATCCTGGTTCACCTACGACGGCGATCAGCTTGGTCAGGGCAAGGAGAACGTCCGCAACTTCCTCCGCGACAACCCGGGCCTGGCCGAAGAGATCGAGCTGAAGATCAAGCACAAGCTCGGTCTGATCAAGGTCGACGAACCTGAAGAAGACGCCGAGGCAGCCGGAGAAGCACAGACGGATGACGTCGAAGTCTCCTGACGCCTCGTCGACTGACGACGAGTTCACCGGCAACGAGTCCACCGCATCGACCAGCGAGGTCGGCGCGGGGGACTCCGGCCACGGTGGCTCGCCTCAGACCGAGACGCTCTCGCAGCTGCGCAGCGCGATCTCGGAGATCGACCAACGCCATGCCGAAGGAGAGGCCGGATTCTTCGCCGGTCTCTCCGGGCTCAACGACGATGATGTCACCGGCGGCGGCCGAACCGGCAAGCGAAAGAGTTCGGGCAAATCTGCGCGTTCGGGTACGTCTGCACGCTCGGGTGCGAGCGCGAACTCGCGACGGAAGAAGAAATCCAGCAGCTGGAAGCGTTCAACGCAAGAACCGGACAACGGATGGGTCGAGGGCGGTACCGACTCAACCCCCGACTTCCTCGCCGCGGACGACGGACCGGACTTTCTCCCGGAAGACGGCAGCTCTGTGCCGGACTTCCTCGACAGTGGGGATGACGGAACCCCGGATTTCGTTGCCGGACCCGGGCTGAGCTTCGACCAGGACGAAGACGACGAGCCCGACTTCGACGCTGACTACGCCCAGGCGAAGAAGACGGCGATGAACATGCTCGCCATGCGCGATCACTCCAGTGACGAACTGCGCAAGAAGCTACTCAAACGCGACCTCATGCCCGAAGCGATCGATGTCCTCATCGAGAAGCTGCAGAACTCCCGTCTGCTCAACGACGAAGAATTCGCCCACCGCTTCGCACGGGCACAGCGCGAGAACCGGAAACTCTCCCGGTCCGTGCTCAAACGCGAACTGAGCAAGAAAGGCATCAGCCCCGAACTGGCCGCCGACGCAGTGGCCGACATCGACGGCGAGGAAGAACTCGCGCGCGAAGTCGCCGAGAAGAAAGCCGCCTCCACCCGGCGCCTCGACTATGCGGTGCGAGAGCGCAGAATCCTCGGCATGCTCGCCCGCCGCGGCTTCCCCTCGGCGATCTGCATCAAGGTCACACGGGAAGTGCTCGCAGAAGACTGAAACGGCACGTGGGGAACGGCTAGAATGGGTGCGCCATGACTGAACTGATTGACTCCCCGACGGCATCCGGAACCACCCCTCGCAGCTACGAGGTCAAGACCTACGGATGTCAGATGAACGTGCACGACTCCGAGCGTCTGTCCGGACTGCTCGACGATGCCGGCTACGTTCAGGCGAACACCGACGACCAGGCCGACGTCGTCGTCTTCAACACCTGCGCCGTCCGCGAGAACGCAGACAACCGGCTCTACGGCAACCTGGGCCAGCTCGCGAAGGTCAAAGAGAACCATCCCGGCCTCCAGATCGCCGTCGGCGGATGCATGGCACAGAAGGACCGGGACACCATTGTTAAGAAGGCCCCCTGGGTCGACGTGGTCTTCGGCACCCACAACATGGGATCCCTTCCCGCGCTGCTCGAACGCGCACGCCACAACGAGGAAGCGCAGGTCGAGATCCTCGAAAGCCTCGACGTCTTCCCCTCCACTCTGCCCAGCCGCCGCGAATCCCAGCACTCCGGATGGGTGTCGATCTCGGTCGGCTGCAATAACACGTGCACCTTCTGCATCGTGCCCAGCCTGCGCGGAAAAGAGAAGGACCGCCGTCCCGGCGACATCCTCGCCGAGGTTGAAGCACTCGTCGCCGACGGAGTCGTCGAAGTCACCCTGCTCGGCCAGAACGTCAACTCCTACGGTGCGGAGTTCCGCGACAAAGGCGCATTCGCGAAACTGCTGCGCGCCGTGGGCAATGTCGAGGGCATCGAACGGGTCCGCTTCACCAGCCCGCACCCGGCCGCATTCTCCGACGACGTCATCGACGCGATGGCCGAGACCCCGACCGTCATGCCGCAGCTGCACATGCCGCTTCAGTCCGGTTCGGACACGATTCTCAAATCCATGCGCCGCTCCTACCGGACCAAACGGTTCATGAATATCCTCGACACCGTGCGCGAACGCATCCCGCACGCTGCCATCACCACTGACATCATCGTCGGCTTCCCCGGAGAGACCGAAGAGGACTTCCAAGGCACGATGGACATCGTCCGCCGCGCCCGGTTCTCCCAGGCCTTCACCTTCCAGTACTCCATCCGCCCCGGCACACCGGCGGCCACGATGGACAACCAGGTGCCGAAGGATGTCGTGCAGGAGCGGTTCGAACGCCTCACCGCACTGCAGGACGAGATCGCCTGGGACGAGAACAAGACCCAGATCGGCCGTGAGGTCGAGGTGCTCGTGACCAAGCTGCCCCACGGCGATTCCCCACGACTGAGCGGTCGCGCCGAAGACAATCGTCTCGTCCACGTCGGAATCCCCGAAGGCGCCGAGATGCCGCGGCCCGGCGACTTCGTCACCGCCACCGTCACCGAGGCGAAACCCTACTTCCTCCTCGCCGACTCCGGATTCTCCGTACGCCCGTCTCGAGCCGGTGACGCCTACGACCGGGCTCAGGCCGACAGCTGCGGCGCACCGAGCCCCGGACAGGGCGCCGCCGGTGCAACGAACCTCGGCATGCCGACCATCCGCCCCCGCGGCTGAGATGGGCGCCTTCGCCATCATCCCGGCAGCCCCCGTGCTGCTCGAGAACATCGACCGCAGCGAGACGGCGCGAATGGCCGAACTGCGGACTGCCGCCCGCGATACCGTGAGTACGCAGACCGATTGGGCCCTGCCCATTGAGACCCTGCCACCCGTGGCCGGGCTCGGCGGCTGGGGAATCGATCGCGGCGTCGATACTCGCACCGGTCGGCTGCTGTCCGGGACCGACTGGGTCGACACCGTTGATACCCTGACGATGGATGAACGCAGACTCGCCGAGGCGGCCGACCCCGCCGTCATCGTCGCGATCCTTCACGCTCACGCCGCCGGCGTCGACATCGGCCCGCTCGGATCGAGCGAGCACCTTCTGCTCCCCATCGACCTGTCCGGAGCTGCAACAGAGGACGCACCCCTGGCCCCGATCGACGGCGCTCCGGAATTCGATCATGCCGTCATCGAGACACTCACCTCCGGGACGTCGATCGACACCGAAAGACTGCTCGACCTCTGCGACCAAGCCGAGACCATGGCTGCCAACCTCAGTGTGCTGGCTGCTGGTATCCGCCACGCCGTCGACCAGGGTGCACGTTTCTCGTCTCTGGAACCGATCGTCGACGAACGTGTCCACGAAGTGCGGACGTTCTGCGGCACCGGACTCTGGGAGTGATCGCCGATGGCTGAGGATACTTCGCCGATCATCACCGTCGTCGGAGCCACCGCCACCGGGAAATCGGATCTGGCGCTGGATCTGGCCGACCGCCTCGGCGGGGAGATCATCAACACGGATTCGATGCAGTTCTACCGAGGGATGGACATCGGCACGGCGAAGCTGCCGATCGATGAGCGTCGGGGGATTCCGCATCACCTCATCGATATCCTCGACGTCAACGAAGAGGCGAACGTGCAGGACTTTCAGGCACGTGCCCGGGCAGCGATTGCGGACATCCGGGGGCGCGGTCTGCGGCCGATCCTCGTCGGCGGGTCCGGGCTCTACGTTCGTGCCGCGGTCGATCATATGGAGTTTCCCGGCACCGACCCCGAGGCGCGGGCTCGCCTCGAGGCCGAGGTCGCAACAGACCGGTGGATGCTGCATCAGAAGCTGCGCGAACTCGACCCGAAAGCGGCCGAGAAGATCACCGTCAACGACCAACGACGTATCGCACGAGCGCTCGAAGTCATCGAACTTACGGGGCGTCCCTTCAGCGCCCAACTGCCGGACTACCAGGAGATCGAACCGACCATCCACCTGGGCTTGAGCATGGACCGGGCCATTCTGCACGAGCGCATCGCCACCCGCGTCGACCTCATGTGGGAGCACGGATGGGTCGACGAAGTGACGCGTCTGCTCGGCGTTGGGCTGGCCGAAGGCAAGACAGCATCACGTGCCATCGGATACGCACAGATCCAACGCCATCTGGACGGAGAGCTCACCGCCGCCGAGGCGAAGGAAGAGACGACGATCCGCACCCGGCAGTTCGCACGCCGACAGGACACCTGGTTCCGCCGCGACCCGCGCATCCGCTGGATCGACGGCAGCGCCGCCGACGCCGAACAGAATCTGGCGACTGCACTCGACGTCCTGAACGGGCACTGAAGACCCGACTGGACGCTCACAGATAAGATGGAGCCATGAGCACTCCGGATACCCCGTTCGCCGCCTGGACCGATGTCAGCTTCGTCAAGGGGCACGGCACCCAGAACGACTTCGTTCTGCTCTCCGACGACGACAGCACACTGGAGATGCATCCCGAAACCGTCGCCACCCTGGCCGATCGACGGGCCGGACTCGGCGCCGACGGCATCATCCGCATCGTCCGCTCCGCCGCCAGCGGCATCCCGGGAGCCGCCGAACAGGCCGAAGCCGGTGCCGAATGGTTCATGGACTACTACAACAACGACGGCAGCCTCTCCGAGATGTGCGGCAACGGCGTTCGCGTCTTCGCCCACGCACTCCTGACCAGCGGTCGCGTCCCCGCCGATGCCCGCGAGATCCTCGTCGGCACCCGTGACGGCATCAAAGCCGTGCGCACCACCCTCAATCCCGCCCTCGGCGTCCAAACCGGAGACGACGTCGTCGACACCGGTACAGCCGGACCCGGATCCGCCAGCGACGCCTGGTACACCATCGACATGGGCGAATGGTCACTCGACCCCGCGAGCAGCGTACTCGTGACCACCGGCGGCATCGACGTCGCCCGTCCCGGACTGCGCGTATCCACCGGCAACCCGCACACCGTCGTCGCCCTGGCCGAGAACGCCGAACTCGCCGCAGCCGAACTGCGCGATGCACCCGTCCTCGACCCCGTCCCGGCGCAGGGATCCAATGTGGAATACATCGTCATGGAACCCGCTCGGTCCGATGTGGCCGGGGGAGAAGGCGCCCTGCGCATGCGCGTGTTCGAACGCGGTGTCGGTGAGACCCGCTCCTGCGGAACCGGAGCCTGCGCGGCAGCGATCGCAGCCCACCACTGGGCCGGTGAGAAGTCGCCTCTGCAGTGGAGAGTCGACGTGCCCGGCGGTCAGCTGCGCATTGAGATCGAACCGAACGCCGAGGGCACGAGCGGACGCGTCAGCCTCGCCGGCCCCGCGGTCCTCGTCGCCAGCGGCACGATCGGCTGAACTCAGTCGCGCTCGACCGTGAGCACGCGGAAACCCTTCGACGATCCCGTGCGCACGACTTCGAACCCGTCACCAAGCATCCCGGCGATCCACTTCTGCAGAGAATCGGCGCCGAGGTTCTTCGATACGACGAGGTCGGCGCGGCCGCCCGGCGCCAGGCGCGGCAGCCAGGTCTCCAAGAGTTCGTGCAGCGCTTCCTTGCCGATGCGGATCGGCGGATTCGAACGGATCGCGGCGAACTGCAAGTCCTCGGGAACATCCGCGGCCGTGACGGTGTTGATCGTCTCGAGACCCAGCCTGCGCGCATTCGCCGCCGTGGTCTCCAGGGACCGGGAGTTCACGTCGAGTGCCCATACTCGCACAGCCACCTCGGCGTCCTGGGCATCCAAGGCCGTGTGCAGGGCGATCGGCCCCCATCCGCAGCCGAGGTCGAGGATATCGCCGGCCGGCGGCTGAGGCAGATGCCGCAGCAGCACAGCCGTGCCGAGGTCGAGACGAGTGGGCGAAAACGTGCCTGATACGGTTTCGACGGTGACGGCGCGGCCGGCCAACTCGAGGTTGAGCTCCCGCGACTTGGCCTCGCTGCTCGGTGATTCGGTGAAATAGTGCTCTGCCACCGTTTCAGTCTAGACGGCTGTGGGAGAATTGATGGACACCACTGTCGGTGCGAATCGCCACCGACGGCACAGAACAAAGGAATGAATGACGTCTGAAGACAAAGAGCGTCGCAACGCGATGCTCGACCGTGTGCTCTCCCGAGGCGCCCAAGCCCTCGATGATCATGACACCACCCACGAGGACGACCAGTTCGACCTCGCCGAGCGCGCCGCGCTCACCCGAGTCGCCGGACTCTCCACCGAACTCGAAGACATCACCGAGGTCGAATACCGTCAGGTCCGCCTCGAACGCGTCGTCCTCGCCGGCATCTGGAACACCACTCAGGCCGAAGCCGAGAACTCGATCCGCGAACTCGCAGCCCTGGCCGAAACAGCCGGTTCCGAAGTCCTCGACGCGCTCATCCAGCGCCGCGACAAGCCGGACCCAGGTACCTACCTCGGCAAGGGCAAGGCCGCCGAACTCGCCGATATCGTCGCCAGCGTCGGTGCCGACACCGTGATCATCGACTCCGAACTCGCCCCCAGCCAGAGGCGCGGACTCGAGGACGTCATCAAGGTCAAGGTCGTCGACCGCGTCGCGCTCATCCTCGACATCTTCGCCCAGCACGCGAAATCCCGCGAAGGCAAGGCCCAAGTCGAACTCGCCCAACTCGAATACCTCCTGCCGCGTCTGCGCGGTTGGGGTGAGTCGCTGTCCCGGCAGGCCGGTGGCCGTGTCGCAGGCGGTGCCGGAATCGGCTCCCGCGGCCCCGGTGAGACGAAGATCGAACTCGACCGCCGCCGCATCCGCGCACGCATGTCGAAGCTGCGCCGTGAGATCAACGCCATGGCACCGTCCCGAGAGACGAAGCGGAAGAACCGCGCCCGCCACCATGTGCCCTCCGTCGCGATCGTCGGCTACACGAACGCGGGCAAGTCCTCCCTGCTCAACCTGCTCACGAACGCCGAGGTGATGGTGCAGAACGCCCTGTTCGCCACCCTCGACCCGACCGTCCGCCAGGCCAAGACCGCCGATGGCATCGTCTTCACCTACACGGACACCGTCGGTTTCGTCCGCAACCTGCCCCACCAGCTCGTCGAAGCCTTCCGCTCGACCCTGGAGGAGGCCGCCGGTTCGGATCTGCTCCTCCACGTCGTCGACGCCTCCCACCCGGATCCGCACGGGCAGATCCAGGCCGTGCGCGACGTGCTCAAGGACGTCGAGACCGGGGACATCCCCGAACTTCTCGTGTTCAACAAGTCCGATATCGCCGAGGAGGCTGTGATCACCGGGCTGCGCGCGGAGTATCCCGATGCGCAGTTCGTCTCCGCCGTATCGAAGGAAGGCATCGATGACCTCATCGATGCCATCGAGAACCGCCTTCCCGTCCCGGACATCGACATGACCGTGCTCATTCCCTATGAGCGCGGTGACCTCGTGTCGAAGATCTACGCCCTCGGCACGGTCGAACACGAATCGCACGGCGTGGAAGGCACCAGCCTGCAGGTCAAGGTGCCGGCCGAGCTCGTCGACGAACTGCGCGAATTCCAACGTCCGGACCTGGTCATCGACGAGTGAAAGCGGTCGATAACCTCCTCGAATCCGCTGTCGGCGCCATCGGCGGATCGCCACGAGAAGGTCAGCAGGAGATGGCGCAGGCGGTCGCCTCGGCGCTGGACAAAGGAATCCACCTGCTCGTGCAGGCGGGAACCGGTACCGGTAAATCCCTTGCCTATCTTGTGCCGGCTGCCGAATACGTCACCCGCACCGGTGGGAAGGTCGTCGTGTCCACGGCGACCCTGGCCCTGCAGACGCAGATCATCCACCGTGACCTGCCGCGACTGTTCAAAGCCGTGAAGAAGGACCTTGATCCGCTGCCGCAGGCGGCGCTGCTCAAGGGGCGGCGGAACTATGTGTGCAAGCACAAGCTCTCCGGCGGGTACCCCGATGAAGGGGAGGGCATGCTCTTCGACCTCGGTGCCGACGCCGAGGCGGGACGCAAACCGGCCGAACGCTCGGGCCTGGGGGAGGAGATCCAACGGATCCGCACCTGGGAGAAGACCACCGACACCGGCGACCGCGACGACCTCTTGCCCGGCGTCAGCGATCGCGCCTGGTCACAGGTCTCCGTCAACGCCTTCGACTGCCTCGGTTCGAACTGCCCGCTGTTTACCGAATGCTTCGCCGAAATCGCACGGAACAAGGCCGCCGAAGCCGATATCGTCGTGACGAACCATGCCCTGCTGGCCATCGACGCCTTCGGGGAATCGAACGTTCTCCCTGAACACGATGTCATCATCATCGACGAGGCCCACGAGCTCAAGGACCGGGTGACCAGTGCCCTGTCCGGGCAGATCAACACGAGCATGCTCTCGGCCGCGACGAGCTCCGTGCGCAAACACACGACCGTCCAGGACGGAGTCGTCTCACTGCTGGACTCCGCAGCGGCGGCACTCGAACGCGCCCAGACCTCGGTGCCCGAGGGACTCATTCTGCACATGAGCGAGGCACTCGGACTGGCCCTGGCGCAGATCCGCGACTCCGCCCGCCAGATCATCAACGACATCGGCGGCAAAACCGAGGAAGCCGATGCCGGTCGCCAGATGGCCAAAGCCCGCTGCCAGGAGATCTTCGAACTCGCCGAACGTTTCTGCGATCCTGGCAAGAACGACGTCATCTGGCTTTCCCGCTCGACTTTCAGAGAGAAGGAGACGACGAACCTCGTCGTCGCGCCCTTGAGCGTGGCAGGCACCATGCGCAACGGCATCTTCGAGGAATCCACCGTCGTGGCCACCTCGGCGACTCTGTCCCTGGGTGGAAACTTCGACGCGGTCGCAGCCTCCTTGGGACTCTTCGGACCCGACGCCCCGAAATGGGACAGCCTCGATGTCGGATCTCCATTCGACTACGGAAAGCAGGGTATCCTCTACGTTGCCTCCCACCTGCCCAAACCCGGACGCAGCGGGCTGAGCGACGAGGCGCTGACCGAGCTCGAAGAACTCGTCGAGGCCTCGAACGGCGGTGCTCTGGGACTGTTCTCCTCCCGGGCGGGCGCGAATGCGGCGGCCGAACATCTGCGGAAGAAGTTCGATTTCCCGATCCTGCTCCAAGGCGATGACGGACTGCCCTCCCTCGTCTCCCAGTTCACTGCCGACGACCAGACCTGCCTGTTCGGGACCATGTCCCTGTGGCAGGGCGTCGACGTGCCGGGACGCACGAACCGCCTGGTCATCATCGACCGGCTGCCCTTCCCGCGCCCCGACGATCCGCTCATGCAGGCGCGGGCACGCGATGCCGACCAGCGGGGAGTCAACGGATTCATGGCTGTGTCGGCCACGCATGCCGCACTGCGATTGGCTCAGGGGGCCGGACGCCTCATCCGGTCGACCAAGGACAGGGGAGTGGTGGCCGTGCTCGACTCGAGGCTGCGCTCGGCCCGGTACGCCGGATTCCTCGTCAACTCGATGCCGAGGATGTGGCCCACGACGAACTCCGGCCTCGTCCGCAAGAGCCTCGCTCGGCTGGCCGAAACCGACGAGGGATGACACAAAAGCCCGCGACCGAATCGGTCGCGGGCTTTTGTGTTCCGGCAGCGGGGCGCCGGCGAAGGATCAGAGGCGGCGGATGACGGCGACGACGAGGCCCATGATCTGAGCGTAGGTGCCGTCGATCGGTTCGTAGTTCTCATTCTGCGGCATCAGCCACTGCTCACCGGCCTTGCGCTTAAGCGTCTTTACCGTGGCCTCGCCGTCGAGCAGGGCGGCGACGATCTGACCGTTGTCAGCGGTGTGCTGCTTGCGCACGACCACCCAGTCGTCGTGGCAGATGGCGGCTTCGATCATCGAATCGCCGACGACCTTGAGCAGGAACATCTCACCGGAGCCGACGACCTGCGTCGGCAGGGAGAAGACATCGTCGACTTCCTGTTCGGCCAGGATCGGGCCACCGGCGGCGATGCGACCGACGACCGGCACCTGCACAGTGTTGTTGGCCAGCTCCTCGTACTTCGCGCGCTCGGCCTCTTCCTCTTCGAACGGATTGACCACTTCGATGGCACGCGGGCGCTTCGGGTCACGGCGGACATAGCCGAGGCGTTCGAGCTGGGAGAGCTGATGGGCGACGCTGGAGAGAGAGGCCAGCCCGGCGGCCTTGCCGATCTCGCGCATGCTCGGCGGGTAGCCGTTGGTCACGACGGCGCGTTCGATGGTTTCGAGCACGAGACGCTGACGGGGAGTGAGGCGGAAGTCGCCCTCACCGGATGACCCCTCAGGGATCTGGACGACGTCGTCATCGGTGCGAGCGGCAGCGATCTCGCTGGCAACATCTTCGTTGCGAGGCCTGCCTCTGCCTCGTTTGTTCTGAACCATTGCTCGTTCCCCTTCGTTCTATTCCCTGCCGCTGAACGCCGTGATCTCCGCTTCGGAAATTCTCGTGTCAGTGCCGACTGAGATGGTTCTGACAGATCAATCAACAACGCTGGTTCCCTCTCATTGTCGCATAGATGTTCGAGTTGGACTGGACATTTGTTCGATTGGCATGTTGAATAGAACAGACGTTCTACCGATTACTGGTGGAATCGTACGAATGAAAGAGGTAATGCGATGTCTGCACAGAACACCGAGCTGCACCTGACCCCTCGTGGACGCCAGGCTGTGCGCCTTCTCCGGACCCTGCTCGTCGCTCTCGTCGTCATCGGCGGGGCGGTCCTCCTCGCCACCCAGTCGTTCTCGGCCGCTGCTGTCGCCGAATCGGAGACGGAGAGCATCGGCATCGACGCCGAGTCAGTCGTCGTTGGTGAGGGCGAATCGCTGTGGACCGTGGCTTCGAACCTCGGCATCGACCGCGACACCCGCGATGTCGTTGCCGATATCGTCGAGATCAACCACCTGGACACCCCGACGGTTCACCCCGGACAGACCCTCGACGTCCCCGTTCGCTGAGGTCGAACCCTGCTCGACCGGGATGGCGCCGGCCCGACCGGCAGCGCGCTGACCCGTCCGATCGGGTGAGCCGACCGGCCGATCTCGATGCCCGACCCGCCGCCCGGGCGGCGGGGGCCTCTCGGTAGAATGATTGCCGTGGGAAACATCGACTCTCTGCCAGTGCGTTCAGACCTCGTCGGCCTCAAGCCATACGGGGCTCCGCACCTCAATGTGCCGGTCCAGCTCAACGTCAACGAGAACGCCTATCCGCTTCCGGGCGTCGTCGTCGATAGCATGCGCGCCGCCGTCGATGATCACTTCGCAGGACTCAACCGATACCCCGACCGCGAGTTCACCGCACTGCGCGAACACCTCGTCACCTACCTGAATGGTGTGAACGAACGCGCCGGAGACTCCGTCGACCTCGATCCCTCCATGATCTGGGCCGCGAATGGTTCGAACGAAGTGCTCAGCCATATCGTCCAGGCGTTCGGTGGGCCGGGCCGCACCGTACTCGGGTTCACCCCTTCCTATTCGATGCATCCGCTCATCACCACGGGCACCGGCGCCGAATGGCAGCATGTCGAACGTAAAGACGACTTCACTCTCGATGCCGAGACGGTCGCCGCCGAGGTGGCTCGTGCGAATCCGGACATCGTCTTCCTGTGCACCCCGAACAATCCGACCGGCACCTCGATCGGCCTCGACGTCATCGACGCCGCCTATGACAACTGCGCAGGGATAGTCATCGTCGACGAGGCGTATGCGGAATTCTCCCGCCCCGCCAAGTCCTCGGCGATGACTCTGCTTGAGGGCCGGCCCCGTCTCGTCGTCTCACGCACCATGAGCAAGGCCTTCGCCTGTGCCGGCCTGCGCTTGGGCTACGCGATGGCCGCACCCGAGCTCATCGACGTCCTCCGCCTCGTCCGCCTGCCCTACCACCTGTCCGAGATCACTCAGGTGCTGGCCTGCACGGCACTCGAACACGCGGAGCTGCTGCTGGCCAACGTCGACCGACTCATCGACTCGCGCAACCGGATGGCGAGCCACCTCGCCGAGGCGGGCTTCACCGTCCACGACAGCGATTCGAACTTCGTCCTCTTCGGGAACATCTCCTCACCGGCCGTTCTGTGGCAGAAGCTGCTCGACCGCGGAGTCCTCATCCGCGATATCGGCATCACCGGTCACGCCCGTGTCAACGCCGGCACCGAGGGGGAGACCGAAGCATTCCTCAACGCCATCGACGAGATCCTCGCCGAATCCCCGGACATCCTCGCGGACCGTCCGCAGACCCCTTCATCAGCCGCCCCGACGAAAGGCACTCCATGAGGCAGGCCCAGAACTCGCGCACCACATCCGAGTCCACGGTGTCCGTGTCCGTCAACCTTGACGGCACCGGCACTTCGAACATCTCGACGAGCGTGCCGTTCTTCGACCATATGCTCACCGCCCTGTCGAAGCACTCGATGATCGACCTCGACATCACCGCCACCGGCGACACCCACATCGACGTCCACCACACCGTCGAAGACACCTCGATCGTGCTCGGCCAGACCCTGCGCGAAGCGCTCGGCGACAAGGTCGGCATCCGGCGCTACGGCTTTGCCGCCGTGCCGCTGGATGAAGCACTGGCCCAGTGCGTCGTCGACGTCTCCGGCCGTCCCTACTTCGTCCACGAAGGCGAACCCGAAGGCCAGCAGTACCACCTCATCGGCGGCCACTTCACCGGGTCGATGACCTCCCACTCGTTGGAATCCATCGCCTTCAACGGCGGACTGACCGTCCATCTCGATCTGGTCCGCGGCCGCGACCCGCACCACATCGTCGAAGCCGAGTTCAAGGCCTTCGCCCGCGCACTGCGCGAAGCAGTCGAGACCGACCCGCGAAGCAACTCCGTTCCCAGCACCAAGGGAGTCCTGTGAGCACGACCGTCATCGTGACCCCGTTCGGGGTCGCCCAGCAGCTGGCCGCCGCCTGCGTGCTGTCGAACATCTCCGGCACCATCGTGCCGATCGGCGAATTCAGTGGAATCGTCCTTGCCGACACGGATGTCAAAGCCGGCAACGAGGCGGCCGCAGCGATCTCGAAGCTCGCGGGCAAACATGAGGTCCTCCTCCTCGTGCGCAGCGAAGAGCAGATCGATGCCGGCCACTTCCGTCACGGTGCCCGCGAATCCGATGTGCCGGCCGGTCTGGCGCTGAAGAACCTGCCGGATGTGCTCGAAGGACTGCTACTCGAAACCGTTTCCGCAGACGATGTCGAAGGCAGTATCAGAACCGACTCGATGACGAAGCTGCAGGCCAGCGCCGCCACGATGAGCCCGGGCCGGGCAGCCATGGCGCGCACGGCACTGCTGTGGATCATCGCCGCCGTCCTCGGCGGACTCGTGATGGCCTTCGGCATTGCTCTGGCCCTGGGCGGGAACACCATCGCCTGGGTCGTCGCCGCACTCGGTGCCATCGTCCTCGGGTTCTCCCTGTGGAGGATCTGGTCGGTGCTGAGCAAGGGGGCGAAGCGATGACGACGGTCGCCGTCCTCGACTACGGAGCCGGCAATGTCCGCTCCGCCGTCCGTGCGGTCGCCGCGGCCGGTGCCGAGGTCACGCTCACGGCCGATCACGATGTCATCAACGACTCCGACGGACTGCTGGTCCCCGGCGTCGGTGCCTTCTCGGCCGTGATGGCCGGACTGGAGAACGTCGGGGGAGTCGACCTCATCCGTGCCCGCCACGAACAGGGCCGGCCGCTGCTCGGCATCTGTGTCGGCCTGCAGGTGTTCTTCGCCCGCGGTGAGGAACACGGCGTCAAGACCGACGGCATCGGCCTGTGGCCCGGAGCCGTCACCGCACTCGAAGCCCCGGTCATCCCGCATATGGGCTGGTCGAAGGTCAACGCACCCGCAGATTCGGCCATGTTCGCCGGCATCGGGAACGAACGCTTCTACTTCGTCCACTCCTATGCCGCGGCCGAGCCGCCACCGAACGCGACGGTGACGACCGCCCGCCACGGCAATGACTTCATCGCAGCTGTCGAGGACGGCACCACCTGGGCCGCACAGTTCCATCCCGAGAAATCCGCCGAGGCGGGCGCGAAGCTGCTGCGCAACTGGCTCGCCTCATTCTCTGCAGATAGCAGCCCGGGCAGCGGTTCAGGCAGCACCGGCAGCTCCGGCACCAACCCCACAGACTCACTCAGCTCCTGACCGAGCACACCGACTATGGTTGCCTCAAACCCCGTGGCACCCTGGCAGAAAGGTCACAATGACAGACAGTTCGAACAAGCTGGTCCTCCTCCCCGCCGTCGACGTCGCCGACGGCAAGGCCGTCCGCCTCGTCCAGGGCGAAGCCGGAACCGAAACCGACTACGGCTCACCCATCGACGCCGCCCAGGACTTCGAGAACCGCGGAGCCGAATGGATCCACCTCGTCGACCTCGACGCCGCCTTCGGACGCGGATCGAACTCCGACCTGCTCAACCAGGTCGTCAAGGCCGTGGGGATCAAGGTCGAACTCTCCGGTGGCATCCGTGACACCGAAAGCCTCGAACGCGCACTCGACACGGGAGCCGAGCGCGTCAACATCGGCACCGCTGCTCTGGAGAACCCCGAGTGGACGGCCGAGATGATCAAGCGCTTCGGCGACCAGGTCGCCATCGGCCTCGACGTGCGCGGCACCACCCTGGCCGCCCGCGGCTGGACGAAGGACGGCGGAGACCTCTACGAAGTCCTCGCCACCCTCGAAGCCGCAGGCTGCTCCCGCTACGTCGTCACCGATGTGCGCAAGGACGGCACCCTGCAGGGACCCAATGTCGACCTGCTCAAGGATCTCGCGCAGAAGACCGACTCTCCGATCGTCGCCTCCGGCGGAGTCTCGAGCCTCGATGACCTGCGAGCCCTCCGCGAGCTCGTGCCCTTCGGCGTCGACTCGGCGATCGTGGGCAAGGCACTCTACGCCGGCAAGTTCACTCTGGAAGAAGCCCTCGACGTCGCAGGACGGTGAGCTTGTGAGCACACACTCGCACGAGCCGCACCGGCCGCACGAGCCGGACGACGCCCGGTCCACCGCCTCTGCCGACCAGGCAGGCGACGCCCACGCCACGACGGATTCCGCCGGGCAGGCGTGGGAGGGCCGGGACCTCAAACCCAACCCGTTCTCCGGTGACACCGGGCTGGCGGACGCGGCTCTGCTCGAGGCCATGACCCAGGTCGCTCAGGCACCCCTGGATCCGGCCGCACACCAGCAGGTGATCCAGGCCCTTTCCGGGGCCAGGCTCTACGCCCCGATCGTGCCGATGGTTCTCGACCAGGAGGTCGGTGACAACGGGCTGATGGCCGACAACTCCTCGGAGATGGCGATGGTTCGCCTCCAAGCCGAGGACGGCCGCGAGTGCACCCCGGGATTCTCCGGAATCCCACCGCTGACGGCGTGGCATTCCGACGCCCGCCCCGTGCCGATCGAGTCCGAACGGCTCGTGCTCGGTGCGATCGAAGCCGAATCCCAGCTCGTCGTCCTCGACCCGGGAGCCGCGTCCTCGTTCCTGCTGCGTCGCCCGGCCATGTTCGCGTTCGTGCAGTCCCAGCCGTGGACTCCGTCCTGGGCCGACGCCGAGGTGGCTCAACGTCTGCGTGCCATCGCGGAGTCCTTCCCCTGGTTGGCTCGGATCGGGGTGAGCCCCGGCAGCAACAGCGTCCACCTCGGTGGGCCGGAGCTCGGCATCACTCTCGGTGTCGAGTCCGAGGTGGCCCCAGCTGAAGTGCGCCGGTTCCAAGAAGCCGTGGCCGGTGATGAGGAACTCGTCGCGAAGATCGACTCTCTGGCCATCCGCCTCGTCGAAGTCTGACCGTTCCGGGCGTGTCAGATCGGCGGGGCAACTATGCTTGTGACCCATGAGCGAAATCCGTGACCTCGGCCACTCGACCGCACCGGACGACAGCTACCTCGACGAGATGGCCAGACAGACCCGGGCTCGGGCCGAGCAGGCCGCCGAGTGGGTCTCTGACTTCACCGGTGCCCCGGAGACGAGTCGGTCCGGAATCGCCGCAGGCCTCGACGCTGCGGAGGGCGACCTTACGGGCCTGCTCCACACCATCCATGACCTCGCCGAGACGGCGTTCGAAGAGTTCGATTCGGTCGCCGCGATCGCCTCGGTGCTGGAGAATCACGGAGTCGACGTCGAGACCGGCCTCTACGGTGTGAAGACCACTCTGCGGGCGACGACGGGATCCGGAGACGGACGCACGATCGCGATCCTCGCCGAATACGATGCCCTGCCCGAGATCGGGCATGCGTGCGGGCACAACATCATCGCCACCGCCGGAGTCGGTGCCTTCCTCGCCCTCCACGCCTTGTACGAGAAAGACCCCGCAGCGGTGCCGGGCACCGTCGTGCTGCTGGGCACCCCGGCGGAAGAGGGACACTCTGGCAAAGAGGTCATGGCCCGGGCCGGTGCCTTCGACGGCGTCGACGCGGCCATCATGGTCCACGGGTACGGATACGACTGTGCCGACCAGGTGTGGTTGGGACGCCGCCTGCTCAAGGTCACATATTCAGGGGTCGCCGCCCACGCCTCGGCGCAGCCTTTCATGGGGCGCAATGCCCTCGACGCGGCGAACCTCTTCTATCAGGGACTCGGCCTGATGCGGCAGCAGATGCCGCCGATCTCCCGTCTGCACGCGGTCATCACCGACGGCGGGACGAGGCCGTCGATCATCACCGAATCCGCCACCGTGCAGTGCTACGTCCGTTCGAAGTTCCCCGAGACGCTCAAAGAGCTCTCCGACCGGGTCGAGGACGCGGCGAAGGGCGCCGCGCTCATGACCGGCACCGGCGTCACCGTGGACTGGGACGAACATCCGCCGTCGTTGCCCGTGCGTACGAATTCGACGTTGACCGCTCGTTGGGCCGCACACGAACAGACGCGCGGGCGCCAACCGCTTCCCGCCGGTGTGCTCGACGAATCGATTGCCGCGTCCACGGACTTCGGCAACGTCTCCTACCGGATCCCCGGAATCCATCCCCTCATCAAGACCGCCGACGCCGAGGTGGCCCTGCACACCCGTGAATTCGCCGCAGCCGCGAAGACCCCTGCCGCCGAATCCGCGGCACTCGACGGCGCCTACGGTCTCGCGTGCACGGCTTTGGACTTCCTCGCCGACGATGCCCTCGCCGCTGCGGTGACCGACGAATTCGCCCGCGATGGGGGAGCGATCGACGTCGAGCACTTCTTCGACTGAGATCGCCACCTCCACACCCAGCCCCTCGCCTCCGAGAAGAAGGACTGCTCATGTCAACGACGACAGATGGGAAGGTCGGTTTCGGCCAGCGCACGCTGGACTGGATCGAACGCATCGGAAACAAGCTGCCCGAACCGTTCACGCTGTTCCTCGGGCTCTTCATCATCACCGGCCTCGTGTCCACCGCCATGGCCATGGCCGATGTCACCGTGGCCATCCCCGGCGGCGATGAGACCATCGCGATCAAGGGACTGTTCACGGGGGAGGGGCTGTCGTGGCTGACCACGACGATGGGTGACAACTACATCGGATTCCCGCCCCTGGCCACGGTGCTGCCGATCCTGCTCGCAGTCGGTGTGGCCGAGAAGTCGGGGATGCTCGCCGCGGCCGTGCGGATCGCCTTCGGCAAGAGTCCGAAATGGCTGCTGCCCTACGCCGTCGGCTTCGTCGGAGTGGTCGGGTCGATCATGGCCGACTCGGCTTTCGTCATCATCCCGCCTCTGGCCGCGCTTGTATTCAAAGCGGCCGGACGGCATCCGATGGCCGGCCTCATCGGCGGGTTTGCCGCCACCGGCGCCGGCTATTCGACGTCGATCGTCCCCACGAGCCTCGACGCACTGTTCGCCGGGATCACCACCTCGGTGATGGAGACCCTGCCGAACACCGACTACACCGCGGTCAACCCGGTCTCGAACTACTATTTCAACATCGCCTCGTCGATCGTGCTGGCCGTCATCGCCGGCTTCATCATCGACCGGCTCATCGAACCGAATATGGTGCGCAAGGGAGTGCCCCGCGAATACGCGAACGCTTCGGGGAGCGGCCTGGCCCGCGAATACCAAGCACCCGACAGTCCCTACGGGGACGCCTCGGCGACGTCAGATGATTCCGGCGAGGACGATGCCACCGAGATTAAGGCCGAACTCGAGCCGGAGGAGAAACGCGGACTGATCTGGTCGCTCGTGGCGGCACTGCTGCTGACCGCGGTGATCCTGTTCTCCGTACTCATCCCGAACTCACCATGGCGGAACGAGGACGGCGGCTTCCTCCCGGAGTCTCCGCTGCTGTCGTCGATCGTGTTCATCGTCTTCGCCTACTTCATGCTCATGGGCGTCGTCTACGGCTTCGTCGTGCGCACCGTCCGGTCGATGAATGACCTGGTGAGGATGATGAGTCAATCGATCATCGACATGATGTCCTTCCTCATCCTCGCGTTCATCCTCGGCCAGTTCATCGCCCTGTTCAACTGGACCGGCATCGGTTCGTGGATCGCCGTCGCGGGAGCGTCGGGGCTCGAAGCGATCGGTCTGACCGGGTTCGCCGCGGTCATCGGCTTCATGCTCCTGGCCAGCGTGCTCAACCTGTTCATCATCTCCGGCTCGTCGATGTGGACGCTCATGGCAGCCGTGTTCGTCCCGCTGTTCTCCCTGCTCGGCTACGAACCTGCGTTCATCCAGGCCGGGTTCCGCGTCGGTGACTCGGCCACTCAGGTCATCACCCCGCTCAATCCGTACATGATCGTCCTCCTCGGCCTCGTCCGCCGCTATGAGCCGAATGCTGGGCTGGGCACGGTGATCTCGCGTATGTTCCCGTTCGTCATCCCGTTCTGGCTGGCCTGGGCCGTGCTGCTGGGCATCTGGTTCGTCTTCGACCTGCCGCTGGGACCGGGCAACGGAATCCACCTCGGAGGCTGATCATGGTGAGTCGAATTGGGGATCTCGTAGTCAAATCCCGAAACCCAGATCGGCTGAGCCGATTCTGGTGCGAAGCGCTGGGGTACGAAATTGCTGCCACGGATGAAACTGGGGTCGCAATATCAGGGGCACTGAATGCTCCGACCATTCTCTTCGAGCGTTCGAACGATTCATTTGGGGACAGTGTTCTGCATCTCGACCTTTGTCCTACTGACCGCAGCCAGGCGGACGAGCTGGAAAGACTTGTGGCGTTGGGGGCGACGAAGACTGACGTCGTGCCGTCAGGAAGCTGGCACGTCCTCGCTGACCCTGAAGGCAACAAGTTCTGTCTCATGGCCAAGCGCATCCCAGCGGAGCCGGAAGACTTCCACGATTGAGAAAGAGTCCTACCTGACACAGTGCTCGTACTCAATGATGTCACCGCCGTCTCCGCGTGACCCGGCTCAGAGCATCTGCCGCACACCTTCGCGCCAGTCGGTTGTGCCGACCTCGGTGGCGAGTTCTCCCGGGGCGATGACGCAGGGTTCGTGCCAGATCGGTGCCAACTGATTGAGCTCATAAAAGGAGCGTTCGAACGCTCCGATGACCCGAATCGCCCAGCGCGGCACCGAGATCGGACGTTTGTGCTTCTGCTCAAGAGTGTCCGCGGTGAAGTCGGCGATCTCGGTCAGGGTCGGATTCGATGCCGGTGCGATCCGCAGCTGATGCGTCCCCGCGGGGACGGACTTCAGATCCTCTGCCGCCTGGATCATTGCGGCAGCGTGGTCGGCGATGAGGGTGATGCCGTGAGGGACGTCGGTGCGTGCCGGCACCATCGCCCGGCGCCCGGCGGAAATCGGTTCGGTGATGCACATCCGCACGACCGATGACCACTTCTCTGCGGTGCGGCCGAGCAGATCACCGGCGATGACACTGGCTGACGTCGCCGAATGAGCGGCACGGGCTTCGATGAGCCGCTGTCGGATGCGTCCCTTTTCCTCGACCGGGGCGAAGGGCGATGCCTCGGTGATCTGGGCGTCGAGGCCGGCAAAGGCATAGACCGATTCCGGGAAGACCACGGGAATGTCGAATTCGGCCGCGATGTCGAGGACCGCGGCGTCGAGTCGGGGGAGGAGCCGCTCCCATTTCCGACTGTCGTAGGCCGCGTGCGCGCAGGCGAAGATCACATCTGACCCGGCGACAGCCTTCACCAGTTGATTGCGGTCACTCGCATCGGCTTTGACATGGACCGGAGCGCAGACCGTGGTCGGACCCGATGACGGGTGAGCCGATTCAGTGGGGAGCGTGTCAGAGGTGGCAGCTGGTGCTCCATCGTCCGAGAGCGCTGCGCCGGGCGCCCTGCCGCCCGAACGGGTGGCGATGCGCACGGCGACGCCGGATCCACCGAGTTGGGCGGCGATCTCCGAACCGATCTGTCCGTTTCCGATGATGAGGGCTGTTCTCATAGCGAGTCCTTCCGAGGATGTCCCAATTATTCAGAGAGCGGTGCTCTCGGAAATCAGCGTAGGCCTCGAAGCTGTTCAATTCAAGAGCGGTGATCACTATTGTTATCTTTGCTCTCGGAAAGTAGGGTGAAGCCATGACGGAGACGACCCCACGACAGCGCGCCCGGATCGAGACGGAAGCTCAGATCACCGCGATCGGCAACAGGATGGTCGACGATGACGGCGTCGACGGGTTGTCACTGCGGGCGATCGCTCGCGAGCTCGGAGTCGTCTCCAGTGCGGTCTACCGCTACGTGAAGAGCCGCGATGAACTGCTGACGATCCTCATTCGCGACGCCTACACCCAGATCGCCGACGCTGTCGACGAAGCCATGGAGGGGGAGCGGAGCGTGGAGGTTCTCGCCGTGAGGATGCTCGAGTGGTCTCGCGCCTACCCGAATCGATGGGCGCTCATCTACGGCACCCCGATCGCCGACTATGAGGCACCGCGTGAGCAGACCGTGGTGCCGGGGACTCGGATCATGGTGACGCTCGCGGAGCTGATCGCGGCAACTCAGAACGACACCGAGGTGGCAACTGAGAGCGGTGCGAAAGCGAGCGGATCAGCGGCGAAGAATTCACGGGCCAATAGGGAGCAGCGAGGGATGGAGGCCGCGCTGCAGCCTCTGCGGGACGGGCTTGCGGAACTCGGTCTCGACTATGACGATCACGTGATTTTGGAGACCATCACGATCTGGGTTGCTGTGATCGGGCTGATCAACGGTCTGCGGTTCGGCCAGTTCGGGCCGGGATTCGACCACGTCGAAGACGATCTCATGTCCGAGGTGATCGGCCGCCTCGGAGCGTGAATCGGTGAACGTCTGCGGGCAAGGACACGGCCGCCTCGGCGAATGAGGATATGACAACGGCCCCCGATCGTCGATCGAGGGCCGCGGCCTGAACGGTCAGCGGGGGAGAGTCAGCGGACGGGGCCGGTGAACTTCTCTCCGGGGCCTTCGCCGGGGGCGTCGGGGTATTCCGAAGCCTCGCGGAAGGCCAGCTGCAGGCTGCGCAGACCATCGCGCAGCGGGCGGGCATGGTGGTCGCCGATGACGGTGGCGGCACCGGTGACGAACCCGGCCAGTGCGGTGATGAGCTTGCGGGCCTCGTCGAGGTCCTGGAGGTCGGCACCGCGGCCTTCGGCGGTGTCCTCGGCAAGACCGCACTTGACGGCGGCGGCGGACATGAGGTGGACGGCGCTGGAGGTGATGACCTCGACAGCGGGGACCTCGGCGATGTCGCGCGTAACGTCGGCGATCGCCTCGGCGGGAACGGATTCTTCAGAACTCATGCCATAAGCTTGACATATAAATCAATGCGGCGATCACACCAGGGCCTCGATGTGCGAAGAGTCATGAAGCGTAGTACACTGGTAGCTGGTGCGAAGCGGAGTCTGTCTCCCACCTTGATCGCGAAGAGCGATCGGGTCCGAAGATCTGTCCGTCAGGCAAAGTCTGATCGGGTCCAGATCGAGGTGTATTCACTGAACGTACGTCTACCGTACTGCTCGTGTGTGCAGGCTCCCTTGGCATGTGTCAACGGGAGCCTTTTTCGTTGTCACGACCACATTTGAGCAAAAGGAGTGAACACATCAGCGAGACGCGCATCAATGACCGGATTCGGGTTCCCGAGGTCCGGTTGGTCGGACCCAACGGTGAGCAGGTCGGTATCGTTGCCATTCGCAAGGCACTCGATCTCGCCGGCGAAGCTGGCCTCGACCTCGTCGAGGTAGCCCCGCAGGCGAAGCCACCCGTAGCCAAGCTCATGGACTACGGAAAATTCAAATACGAATCTGCCCAGAAAGCCAGAGAAGCCCGGAAGAATCAGGCGAACACTGCGCTGAAGGAGATCCGCTTCCGTCTCAAGATCGACGAACACGATTACGAGACGAAGAAGGGCCACGTCACCCGCTTCCTCGAAGGCGGCGACAAGGTCAAGGTCATGATCATGTTCCGCGGACGTGAGCAGTCCCGCCCCGAGATGGGCATCAAGCTGCTCAACCGCTTGGCCGAAGATGTGTCCGACCTCGGCTCCGTCGAATCCTCACCGCGAGTCGACGGACGCAACATGGTGATGGTCATCGCCCCGCACAAGTCAAAGTCTGACGCCAAGGCGGAGGCCCGGAAGGCATCGGCAGATGCCAAGGGCAAGTCCGCCGAGGTGAAGTCCCGTCGCGACCGGGTGGCTGCAGAGAAGAACTCAGCTCGCCCGGACGCGTGAGAAATTAAGTACGTCGCGTTCCAGGTCCGTCCTGGTCTGTGCGTGTGAAGTAGTTGCCGGCGGTTGACGCCGGCGACGAATTGCAAAGGAGAACGGCACTATGCCGAAGCAGAAGACGAACAGCAGCGCCAAGAAGCGCATGCGCGTGACTGGCAGTGGCAAGATCATGCGTGAAGGCGTGAACAACCAGCACAAGTTCGAGGGCAAGTCCTCGGCTCGTAAGCGCCGCGTGTCCACCGACCAGGAGATCACCGGCGGCGACCGCGCCATGGCCCGCAAGCTTCTGGGCAAGCTCAAGGGCAGGTGAGACCCCTTTCGGGTCTTCCTTTCCCGGACAGTCTCCGGGACCCCCACGGGCAGTCGATATCGACTCCCACAGCTTGAATCAGAGTCCGGCACTGCCGGCAGATACGAACTTTCTAAAGGAGTAACACGTGGCACGTGTGAAGAGAGCGGTCAACGCTCACAAGAAGCGCCGGGTCATCCTCGACCGGGCAAGCGGCTACCGCGGACAGCGCTCGCGCCTGTACCGCAAGGCCAAGGAACAGGTCATCCACTCGCTGGTCTACAGCTACCGTGACCGCCGCAAGCGCAAGGGCGACTTCCGTCGTCTCTGGATCCAGCGCATCAACGCTGGTGCTCGCGCCAACGGTATGACCTACAACCGTTTCATCCAGGGCCTCAAGGCCGCTGGAGTCGAGGTCGACCGTCGCATGCTCGCCGAGCTCGCCGTGAACGACTCGGCCACCTTCGCGCACCTGGTCAAGGTCGCCAAGGATGCTCTTCCTGCTGACGTCAACGCAGCGAAGACCGACGCCGCCTGAGCAGCGTCAACTCAAGACTCCGGTCACGTCTGTGACTGACCGATCGCCACGGTGATCGACGACGGCCCCGAACTGCTGGTTCGGGGCCGTCGGTCTTTCTGCCAGGTCTCGCCTGGTTCCTATGTTTCCTGCCTCTTCGGCACCCACTTCTTCCACTTCAGCATTCAACGGATCGAGAACACGGTTTCATGAAACTCCCTGACGTCATCTCCTCGCCTCAGTCGAAGCGGATCAAGAACGCAGCGAAGCTGCTCAAACGGCGTGATCGCAAGGCCACGGGGCAGTTCCTCGTCGAGGGTCCGCAGGCCGTCCGTGAGGCACTGGCGCGCAAGGGCTCCGTCGTCGAGCTCTTCATCACCGAGGAGGCCGCCGAGGAGCACCCCGAGTTCGTCTCCGCGGCAAAGCACGGTCGCATGCAGTGCAGCATCGTCACCCCCGAGGTGCTCACCGAGCTCGCATCGACCGTGAACTCTCAGGGTGTCGTGGCCGTGTGCACGACCCTCGACGTGGAGCTGACCTCCGTGCTCGACAAGGACGCGCAGCTCGTCGTCGTCCTGTCGCAGGTGCGCGACCCGGGCAACGCCGGCACGATCATTCGCCTGGCCGATGCCGCAGGGGCCGACGCCGTGGTGCTGACCTCATCGTCGGTGGATGTCTACAACGACAAGACCGTGCGGTCGACCGCCGGTTCGCTCTTCCACATTCCCGTCGTCACCGGAGTCGGGCTGTCCGAGGTGACCGAACTGGCCCGTGCGCGCGGCCTGCAGGTGCTTGCCGCCGATGCGAACGATGAAGCCCACGATCTTCACCACCCGTGGGACACCGGTCTCGATCTCACCGCACGAACCGCGTGGGTCTTCGGCAACGAAGCGTGGGGGATGAGCGCCGAGGATCTGGAGCTGTGCGATTCGTCCGTGGCTGTCCCGATCTACGGCTCGGCCGAGAGCCTCAACCTGGGCACCGCCGCCGGCGTGTGCATCTACGAGAGTGCGCGCAACCAGCGGATGTGATGCTGCGGGAGGCTTCGGTGACTCCATTCGGATGCCTTTACGGCATTCGCTGGACCTCCAGAACGGTTCACTTTTTCCGTGGTCTGAGCTATCCTTGGCGACAAGGAACCTAGCCGAACAGTCGGATCAGCGAGGGTGGTGAGTCGAGAATGGTTGAAACAGTCGAAAGGCCGATGTCGCTATCGATGCTGAGACACCATCACCTCAAAGAGGCCGGAAGCTCGGTGGTGGCTTTTGGGGCGGGCGCGCTGATCTTCTGGGCTATTGGTTTCGGCACCGATGCCTCACCATCGGTGCCTCAAATGCTGGTGACGATCGCGTTGCCTGTGATACTTCTCAAGGAGTACGTCATCTATGTCTCGGAAGTGAAGCGTCGAGGATTCGTTGAAGTCCCGAGCATGGGGATGAGAGGCGGACTGACTTCCCAGAGACAGTTCAACTGATAGCCGCACACGAGCCAACTCAAAGATGAGCGACAGTGAGGAACAGAGGAATGGACACCACGGCCACTGAACCGCTGACCATACGTTCATTGCGCGCGAAAGCCCTCCGAGAAGGGCTGACGATCGTGGCGCAATGCGCCATCGTCGGGCTGTTCTTCATGGGCATCGGCTTCAATTCAAATGATGCCACGCAGCAGTGGAGCGTCTTCACGATCATGATTCCCGCGTTCGTGATCCTTCTTCTCGTCAAATACCAAGTCGAAAGGCAGCAACTGGAGATCGGGACCCCGCCGCTTTATTGATCGGGATTTGCCGGTCTCGGATGCGATCACCGGCGTCGCATTGACGTAGTCGTTTCAGCCAATCGGTGTGACTGGCGCAACCGCCGAGTGCGGAACTGTTCGGCCGCGGCAGCGGCCTTCGCGGTCTGCTTGTTTGCGACTAGTTCCCAGACGTAGCCGTCGAGGTCAGTGAAGTAGCCCATGCACGAACCATCGACGTCTGGACCCGGATCGGCTGATTCACCAGCGGCAACCGCACGGTCGAGTACTTCGTCGATCTCGGCTCGCGTGGCGAATGCACACTAGACGATGCTGGCACCCGGAACCGGATACTTCGAACCCGGCTGGCCCGGGAGCTCGAGATATTGTCCATACTCGTCTGCGGCGATGAAGAAGATAGATAGATGGGGCAACTCGAAAGCGACGATGCCGTTCTTTACACCGTCAGTTTCGAGTCCAAGGTCATTGGCGTAGAAGTTCGCTTTGGTCGGCGGGTCGACAACGGGCAAGGATAGGATCGTTGTTAGCGGCTTCATCCCTGCATTCGAGTGGGGATCTGCCTACACTATCGTCTACCGACCAAACCCTGCGCGATTCAGTTACCTGGACCGGTCGGATACGGGGCTAATGGGTCTGATCGAGGACTGACTATGAACATACCCACTCCGCTATCAAATGCTAGTGGTGACTGGAGAAACTTACAAAATCTATTGTTGCTTTAGCAAGCGTCGTCCGGCGGTCGCCTTTTTAGCTAGAGCTAGGCTTGGTGGTTCATCTCCAAACGTTGTCGTAACTGATCGAGGTTAGAGTCGCAAAGCGATCGGAGAACAGTTGCACCTTTGTGATATTCATCTTTTTATCTCCAGGCTCGAGGAATGTTTTGCCCATTGAATTGGATGCTGCGGTAACCCTTGGAGTATGCCGACCGCCGATGATGGTGAGTATAAGGTTTGTCAAGTCGTTGAACATTCGATTGCGTTGAAATACAAACTGCTTGCCTGGCCGTGCAGGACAGGATGTCGCCAAGGCGGTAAACGTGATCGGAAGCAACGAGTAAGGGAATCTTGCCACAACTCACCTGAGGACTAAGCATCAAATTTCATACTTTTGAGGGAAGCGGGAACGCAACATCGCTTGATAGTTTGTACCTGCTGGTCGTGCTTCAGACGTTCGACCGCTCAAGTAATGTCCAACCAGCAGAACGAAACATTCACAGGAGAGCAACGATGAGTCGGACAATGTCGAGACCGATCGCGATGGTTTCGCTAGCCCTACTACTGGCAAGCGTTTCAACAGTCCAGGTTGGCTCTGGGGCAGTGGCCCAGGAAGTCCCGGAACCAACTGCCATCAACGTGGAAGCAAGTGCTGAGATCAACAAGAGTTCACTTGATCTTCAGGGCCCGGTTTCGCGATTCAACGTTTTACTTCCGACGGTCGGCAGCCACAATCATCGCCCTGCGGTCGTTGAGAACGGAACAGGGGCCGAATTTTCATTGAACCGCGTGGATCCGGGCGATGCCACTCTGCGTACCGAAGTTGAGGATGGTACTGATGTCGAGGTCGTAGAAGACGACCAGGGTGATCAGTCGATTCAGCTGACTGACGCAAATGGAGAAATCGTCGGCGGCATAGTAATTGAAGCTACTCGCTCGAGCAATGGCGAACCTGTTCATTCCGAACTGGCGTTAGAAGGTGAAACGATTACGCCGAAGTTCGTGGCAGGAAATGATGAGGTCAAGGAGCCTGTGTCCGTCGATGTATACGCTTCAACTGTTTGGTACAACAAGGGCTGGGTAACTAAAAAATCTGGCAAAAAATATGTCGTGAATCTAGATCCTACGAGGCTTGGAAGGAAGCAAAATGCCTTGAACACGCATAAAACACATGTCAAGCATGCGAAGAAGGTGCTTGGATCTGCGAACACTAAGAAATACTGGAACTACAATATCGAACAGCAGTTTCTCTGTCACGTTGTAGGGGCATGGTTCCCGACGGGAGTGTATAATATGGAGTCTTGGCGGCCCACTAAGAAATGGCAGCAGATCGCGAACCCTTTCGATCGTTGCAACCGGAAGTAATAGGTAAAGGATTCTGTTAAAATGAAACTATTCAAACCGGCTCTTATTGTTCTTATAGCGCTGTTCTCGCTCAGTATATTGGCAATCATCGGAATTGCACTAATTACCTTTTCCACCGATGGCGGCGGGTTCGCGGGATCTGACCTTCTGGTAGGAATTGGGTTTGGTTCGATGCTGGTAGCAATCGCTTGTCCGGTTCTTATCGCGCTATTGGTTCTTGCGTCGTGGATTAAGCGTCGCTCGGATATGAAAGTCTAGCTGAGTTCTTCATACTTTCGCATTCTTGTGAACGCTATCCCGCCCTGCGGTCGGAGGCAGGGCGGGAGTCTCACCGGAAGTATATATTCTTGACTGTATGGATTAAGACGCGGGGAATGTTGTTTGGTCTCTTGTACTAGTATTGCTATTTTGCTCTGTCGTGGATGATCCGGGGGATAGCCTGGTATCTTGTCTGCCGTGACTACTGATTGGGACTTGGCTCACTACTGTTGAGGTCTCGTCGTGTAGTGGGTGGCTGCATCGGCGGTCATGGCAAAATGCGACCACTGAGATGGACAGCCGATGAAACCTGTGGTGGACTGCGAATGCGACGTGTGGCTCGGCCTCGAGGGGGCTCTACCACCCGTCACGGGTGCGGATTGGGTCGGAAGGTTAGCGGGACTTTGACAACCAACTCGCCCGGGACAGAATCGCGATTAGGGACTCGCTCTTGAGGTTGTCAATCGAGTAGGGCAGAGTGCTCGTCATCGTCAACCATTCGATAACGATCGGTGCGTTTCCTGCGCGGCTGTCTGGAATTGTGGTGCCAATTTTGCTTCGTTGCCTTGACTAGCGGTGCGGAAAACGGCCGACCTGTTTCCGCGCCAGGCGAAGATTGATGCCAGGGACTTGTTGAGCATGGTCGACACTACCTGTACGGAAGCGCTTTTCGGTGGCACCTGTGTAACGAAGTGGTGTGTAACCTCGCAACATCGTGGACACCGAACCTCACCACTTCAGGGACAACCGATCTCAGAGCTTTGTACACAACTACCGCTGCCTCCGCTGAGGAGGGAGCGGTCCGGAATCGAGTTCATCTACCGGAGCATGAATACGTCGGGCATATCCTCACCACGCGAGGCGAACTCTTCAACATACTGTTCGTATTTTATGCGCCATTGCTTCGTCGGATTCGCGACCTGGACTCCACGGATCGCATAGGAAGAAATGAAGCGTCCTCGTACGCCGAGAGCGACCATCGGCAAGGGGAAGGAGAACACAATCTCACCGGTGCCCATGTCCGTGAGCAAGAATGTCTGATCGGTGATCGTACGATAAAACTGCCGATCAGCAAAAGTCGACGGCAGCGACACGTGATAGCCGTGATAGTACACTTGCCGGTTCGCTCGCGTGACGGTTACGACCGACTGATCAGAACGCTGCCTATCCGAAGCGGTGTCCGGGAGGACATGTCCATTCTTCGTGATCGTCAGCCCAGCACGGTTGAGCTGATTCTGCCGCTGCAAACGGGCCTGTAGATATTCTCGTGCTTTCGCCTCAAGAACAGCCATCGGAATCGGTTCGGTGGCCGGAGTGTGCTCGACGAGGTTCCATGCTTGAGTCGGCGTGGCATCGTTGAGCGACTGGTGCGGCCGACGCGAGTTGTACTGATCACGGAAACGCCGAATAATTCGCCGCAGCTGCTCGACCGTTGCGGCCCGGTTCGCGTCGAGGAAACGCACCAGTGTCTGGTGGGAGCGTTCGTTCTTGCCCTGCGTCGTCGGCTTGCCTGGCAGGCCGCTGATGGGCATTGTTCCATGAGAGGCGAGGAACACTTCCACGGCTCCGATCGTGCCCTGCCGAAGTTGGTTGAACGCCGAGGAATTGTCCGATAGGACCTCCTGCGGGGCACCATGAGCAGCGATCGCGTCTGCGAGCACCGATTTGGCGTCCGTACTGTTCTCAGCACGAATATGAGCGGTCGTGCCGACGTCGAACCGGGTGGAGTCATCGAGGAGCTGATAGATCGTCACCGTCTGACCATCGGTCAGGTCGTATTCGAAGGCATCAAGTTGCCATAACGACATTGCGGTGGCGCGGACGAAAGGGATGTAGGACGATTTGGGGCGCTTCTTCGGTGAGGCATCGACGTGGCCGACGCTGGCCAGCAGGCGGGCGATCGTCGCCGGCGACGGGATCGTCGTGGCCGGGAACGTCTCGGAGATTGCGGCCTCGTAGTAGATAGTGCGGGGGCCATAGTCCCATCCGTCGGCTTTGAGTTGCTTGCGGATTCGGACGAGTTCATTGACGACCTGGCGACCGTATCGCCGGGCGGGTTGTTTCGGAGCTCGCGACCGGGGATGCAGCGCCGCGGTTGATTCTTGTTGGCTGCGGGTGCGGATCTTATAGAAGGCACTACGTGAGATTTTGTGGGCGCGGCAGAACTCGGTGACGGACAGCGCGTTCGGCTGCGTCGGGTCGTAGTTGATGATGGCTGCTCGGATCTGGGGTGTCAGAGAATTCGTCATTCTCTCCGGCTACCACGACGCTGCCAGTGTCCACGAAGTCATGAGACATAGTGTCTCCGATGTCATGAGATCGTGTGTCCACGATGTGTTGAGACAGGACATACAAAGCTCTGAGATCGGTTGTCCCTGAAGTGGTGAGGTTCGGTGTCCACGATGTTGCGAGGTTACACACCGGTTCAATCCACAGGTGCTACCGAATGCACCTTCCCTACACTACCCGGACGACGCCGCACATTTTGAGGTCGGGTGACTCTGACCCGTTGTCCTTGCCAATCGTAAGGCCGGGGCCAGCAGCGACGAGGATCATGCACGCGATACTACGCACGCGACCAATCGGCATGATCCCTGCTGTTCCCGATCCCTCATGAGACGGGACGCGCCCGCGTAGGTTGAACCTATGGACGTAGAGGTAGAAGCGACCAGTTTGACTTATTTGGTCCCTCGTCTTGAGGCCCTCCTGACAGCCAGTGATTGCATCGCGTTCCAGCCAGATGGTCATTTGGCTGCGTATGCCGGTATTGCGCCGGTCTGGAACCACGATTCGAAGCAAGTTCCCGTCGTGGGCGAGGAACTAGACCTTGAAGAATGCGTTGTTCAACTTAAAAAGAGTCGCGAGGTGTCATGACTCTATTTTGGAAAGACTATTCTGCACGGAAATGGGTGGAGTGGAAGCGGCAAGTTGCGGCGGCGAACTTGATATTCCGAGCTGCGTCATCCGAAGCGACTAGGGTGACCCTATGGTAATCGAAGCCCCACGCCCACCGAAGCTCAGCCTCGGCGATCTGGTTCAGGGATTCCTCGGCGATATCGGTTCAGAGGACTTCCTCGAAGGCATGGAGTTCATCGACCTCAACCTCGCCGAGGCAGACGCCACCCAAGCGACGTTCCTCGACTGCCGATGGTCGAACGTCAACTTCGGCGATGCCGACGCACCGATCGACCTCACCGGAGCCAGGATCTCCGGTACCGAGATCGCGGACTGCCGTGCCGACACCTGGAACATGACCCGTGGAAACCTGTTGCACACCGAGATCTCCGGAACACGGATCGGTGCCGGCGTTGTCTATGACAGCGTGTGGGAGAAGGTGCGATTCACCGATTGCCGTATCTCCTACCTCAACCTGCGCGGGGCGAAGCTCACCGATGTCGAGTTCCGCGACTGCAAGATCGACGAGATCGACCTCGACCGGGCGAAGGTCAGCCGGGTCGCGTTTACGGGCAGCAGTGTCGGCGTCTTCCAGTGCGAAGGCGCCACCCTCGGCAACGTCGACATCCGGGGATTGGAACCGCACAAGATCTCCGGCGTGCACTCGCTGCGCGGAGCGACCATCGACGACACCCAGCTCATGCTCTTCGCCGAACTCTTCGCCTCGGAACTCGGCATCACCGTGGAGTGAGGGCCACAAGCCGGTCGAATTAAGAACCGCCGGGCGCCGAGGCGCGGCGAGCGGTATCGCGCCGGTCGATGGCAGCACCTACTTCCTTGATCGCTGTGCGGATCACTCGTCCATAACCGTCGTCAGGCAATGCTTCGCTGTGTTCCTCTGCCGCAGAGATGTGCTCCGCCGCGGTATCGAATGATCCCAGCCGTCGGAGATTGTCACCGATATTGAGGTGGAGGCTGGGATAGAAGCCGGCGACCTGAAGCGACTGGTGATGTGCCTGCGCGCGTTCATCACTGAGCGAAGCAGCGGCGTCGAGAGCTCGAATGTCCCAGATGAGTGCCTCGGCCGGGTGATCAAAGAGATCGGCGAGATAGTGCGCAAGTGTGCAGCGATGGAAGGGATCGCCGGAGGGGCCGACCTCCTGCCAGAGGTCGACTAGCTGGCGCCGAGCCGTGTCCACGTCACCTGCTCTCCCGAGTTCGACGGCTCGACCGATCGTCTCCATCGTCGGATCGGGTGCGGCTGGTGTAGAGGTCATGGTGGTCTGCTCCTGTCTGTATCAGTGGGCGGGTGCCTGGCACGGCATGATGACGGTGGTGAAGTCTCCGTCATCAGCTGAGCGCAGGATGACGGGTTGATCCGACGCAGAGACGTCGAGGATGAGATCGTTTCCGAGCGCATTGGTCATAGCCGGATGCAGTGTCGTGAGTTCGAACCACAGAGTGATCTCAGAGTCATCACCCGTGCCTTCGAGATCGGGGACGTCATCAGGAGCCAGAACCTGTATCCCACTCGAGGTGAGTCGCAAACCGAGCTTTTCCAGCGGCCTCTGTTCCATCGTCCCCAACAGCTGCCTGCGGTCGACCATGCAGTGGTGGACTGCTGTCGGTAGGGACTCGAAGAAGTCGTGGGTATCCGGAAATGGCTCATCGATCAATGGGCACTGGTGCACGGTGCCGTCTTCAAGCACGAGGTGCAGGAAACTTTCGTGAGCCGCGAGAGTCACTGTCGGGCTTCTGCGGACCATCGAAACGGTGTTCCGAAGAGCATCGCCGGACACGGTGCCTGCCCACGTCGTACCTGCAGACCGGCTCGGCACCAGGGTACGACTGGCGAAGCGGTAACGGTCCGTCGCCGCCAATGCGAGTGCGTCCGGTTCGACGCAGAGGCGAACCCCGTTGAGAACGGGGAAGCTGGGATCGTCGGTGGTAGTGGCCAGAAGCTGGTCGACTGCTGCGGCAAAGATGGGCCCGGGGAGAGCGCACAACGATGCCGAAGACTTCGATTGCAAAGACTGGGTGAGGCGTGCGGCCACGTGGTGTAATCGCGCGTTTTCAGCCGACACCCTGCGCATATGGTCATTCAGGAGCCGCAGCGATTCCGCAGAATCGGACGCAGTTTCGGCCGTGAAGAACCGAGAGACATCGGGCAGCGGCATTCCGAGCTCGCGAAGCTCCCGCAGTCTCTCGGCCGTGTGTATCTGTTCCTCACTGTAGAAGCGATATCCGGTCTGGGCGTCGACGTGGTCAGGGCGGAGGATGCCGGCATCGTCGTAGAATCGCAGCGCGCTCGCCGTCAGACCCACTATTCGGGCGAAGGCGCCGATCGGCATCAAGTCAGAATCAGTCACTCGCACATTGTCCGGTCTCAACCGACTTGAAGGTCAACCCCTGTCATTCGTCGTCCAACCCCTCCGGGCTGTCCGGGGGAGTGAAATAGGTTCTGCGCAGGTAGATCAACGCAGCGACACAGATCGCCGCTGCCACGACCGCGGTGACGGCCACGTCGACGAGGTCTGCTCCGCCGACCAACAGCGACGGCAGAACGAAGCCGCCCACCAACGAGCACAGCAATACGACTCCCAGCGGAACGCTGCCGATGAAGCTTCTGACCTCGAGCCTGACACTTCGCGCCCGAAACACAGCCCAGACCACCATCGCCGAAGCGGCCGCCACCACGAATATCACCCAGAGCAGTGAATTGATCGGTCGATCCCGGAGGACGGCTTTGGCGATCTCGCCGAGAGATCCCCACGCACAGAGCGTGGAGATCCCCAGCAGAATCGTGAAGATCCGTGACCGCAGCAATCGACCAGCTACCCGATCAGGGCCGGATGGGCTGAGTGCCTCACCGCTTCCCCAACTCGTCGATGAGCACGCGCTTGTTCTCCGAGTAGTCGACGGGCACTACTACGACGTGCACACCGCCGGCCTCGAACGCATTCTCCAGCGCGTCGCTGATGCTGTCGACATCCTCGACGCGGGTGCCGGTGGCCCCATACGACTCCGCGTACTTCACGAAATCAGGGTTGCCGTAAGTCAGACCGTAGTCGGGGAATCCGTCCGCAGCCTGCTTCCACCGGATCATGCCGTAGGCGTTGTCCTCGAGGATGACGACAACAAGATCGAGACCCAAACGCACAGCGGTCTCCAGCTCCTGGCTGTTCATCATGAACCCACCGTCGCCGACCACGGCCATGACCCGACGCTCCGGGTAGGTCAGCTTCGCCCCGATCGCCGACGGCAGCCCGGCGCCCATCGTCGCGAGAGCATTGTCGAGCAGCAGGGTGTTCGCCCGGGTCGTGCGGTAGTTGCGGGCGAACCAGATCTTGTACATTCCGTTGTCGAGGGTCACGATCCCATCGGTCGGCACGACGTCGCGGACCTCCTGGACGATGCGCTGCGGGATGAACCGATCTTCGTCGGCTCCCTCGTGGATCTTGATGAGGATCTCATCACGCATCGGAAGGAGCGCCTCGGCGGTGGGCACGGGACCGCCGAGTACCTCGGCGAGCTTGTCCAGGGACGGACCCAGGTCACCGATGACCTCGAACTGCGGGAAATACACCTGCTCGACGATGGCGGGACGGTACCCGATGTGCACGACGGTCGGCCCGGTCTCATCCATCGTGAACGGCGGCTTCTCCGTCGTATCGTGACCGATGGTGACGATGACATCGGCCGCATCGATCGCGTCGTGGACGTAGTCACCGGACGTCAGCGCCGCCGTGCCCATGTACAGATCCGACGCGCCCGTCACCGACCCCTTGCCCATCTGCGTGGTGACGTAGGGGATGCGCATCTCAGCGACGAAACGCGACAGCGCCTCACTGCACGAGGCCCGGGAAGCATCCGCACCGAGCATGAGCAGCGGGTTCTTCGCCTCCTTGATGACGTTCGCGGCGTTCGCGATCGCCGTATCCCCGGCGACGGGCCGACCGTTCGTATGCGGTTCGACGAGCTCGAACCCGTCGACCGGCATCCCCGCGATGTCCTCGGGCAGTTCGAGGTGCACTGGTCCCGGACGCTCGGCCTGAGCGGCGCGGAACGCCTCACGGACTATCGTCGGAATCATCGCCGCCGAGGTGATCTGCTTGCTCACCTTCGTCAGCGGGTCCATCGTCGCCACCGTATTGACCATCTGGAACGCCGCCTGCTCGGCCGTGCGAATGCCCTTCTGCCCGGTGATCATGATGACCGGCATCCCGCCGAGGTGGGCGTACGCAGCCCCGGTCGCCAGGTTGAGCGCGCCCGGCCCCAAGGTCGTCAGCACCACCCCGGGCTTACCCGTCAACCGCCCGTAGGTCGCGGCCATGAACGCGGCCGCCTGCTCGTGGCGGGTGAGGATGAGTTCGATCGAAGAGGTCCGCAGCGAGTCGACGAAGTCGAGGTTCTCCTCACCGGGAATGCCGAAGATCCGCTCGACGCCCTCGTTTTCCAGCGCTTTGACCATGACATCTGATGCACGTTGTGTCGTCATGTGCCCGACCCTACGCTTTTCTCCGCTCAGTCCCTATGACCGGTCCCACACCTCCATCACCGAGGTGGACCACCCACCCAGCGGACCCGACCAGGGCCCTGCCGGGGGAGACGATAGACTTGCAGGCGAAGAGAAACGACGTCCCCTCAGCTGCGGGCAAGTACGGACAAAAGGACATTGATGACAGACCAACTCGACCCCTTGGACGAGTCGGCCGTGAAGCAGGCCGTCGACGCGGCACTCAAGGCTTTCGCGGATGCGACGACTCTCGACGAGCTCAAGCAGGCGAAGATCGACCACACCGGCGACAAAGCCCCGCTGGCGCTCGCCAACCGAGCCATCGGCTCACTCGACAAGGCCGATAAGGCCGCCGCCGGCAAGATCGTCGGCAAGTCCAGGGGACAGGTCAAGCAGGCCCACGACGCACGCCTTAACGAACTCGAAGCCGAACGCGATGCGGCCGTGCTCATCGAAGAGGCCATCGACGTCACTCTGCCCACTGACCGTCGCCGCCTCGGCGCTCGCCACCCGCTGAGCCTCATCCAGGAACAGGCCGCGGACTACTTCGTAGGCCTCGGCTGGGAGATCGCCGAAGGCCCCGAGATCGAATCCGAGTGGCTGAACTTCGACTCGCTGAACTTCGGTCCCGACCACCCTGCTCGCCAGATGCAGGACACCTTCTTCGTCGAGCCTCCCGAGGCCGGCCTCGTCCTGCGCACCCACACCTCACCGGTCCAGTCACGCTCACTGCTCGAGCGTGGCGTGCCGCTCTACATCGTGTGCCCCGGCAAGACCTTCCGCACCGATGAGCTCGACGCCACGCACACCCCTGTCTTCCACCAGATCGAAGGCATCGCCATCGACAAGGGCCTGACCATGGCGAACCTGCAGGGCACCCTCGACGGCTTCGCCCGCGAGATGTTCGGCCCCGAGTCGAAGACCCGCCTGCGCCCGAGCTTCTTCCCGTTCACCGAACCGAGCGCGGAGATGGACTTCTGGTTCCCCAACAAGGTCGGTGGACCCGGCTGGATCGAATGGGGCGGCTGCGGAATGGTCCACCCCAATGTGCTGCGCGCCGCCGGCATCGACCCCGATGTCTACCAGGGCTTCGCCTTCGGCATGGGCATCGAGCGCACCCTGATGCTGCGCGAGGGAATCAACGATATGCACGACATGGTCGAAGGCGATGTGCGCTTCTCGGCCCGTTTCGGAATGAAGGCTTGATATGCGCGTCCCACTGAACTGGCTGGCCGACTATGTCGATCTCCCAGCCGAGACCGACCCCCATACCCTCGCCGCCGAATTCGCGTCCATCGGACTCGAGGAAGAGGACTTCTTCGGACCCGAGATCACCGGCCCCCTCGTCGTCGGCCGCGTGCTCGAACTCGTCAAAGAAGAGCACTCGAACGGCAAGACCGTCAACTGGTGCCGCGTCGACGTCGGCCCCGAACACAACGAAGCCCAGGATGATCCGAAGGACCCGCAGCCCGGCGAGGAACGTCCCAGCCGCGGCATCATCTGCGGTGCGCACAACTTCGCGCCCGGCGACCTCATCGTCGCCTGCCTGCCCGGAGCCGTCCTGCCCGGTGACTTCGCCATCGCCGCACGGAAGACCTACGGTCACAAGTCCGATGGCATGATCTGCTCGGCCAAGGAGCTCGGCCTCGGCGAGGATCACTCCGGCATCATCGTCCTGTCCGACCTCGGCCTGACCGGTGAGCCCGGCGATGACGCGATCGCGTTGCTCGGCCTCGACCAGGTCATCCTCGACGTCAACGTCACCCCCGACCGCGGCTACCAGCTGTCGATGCGCGGCATCGCCCGCGAATACGCGCAGATGAAGGGCCAGACCTTCACCGATATCGGATCCGCCGAGGTGGCTCCCACCAGTGCGGCCACCGACGATGGCTACCCGGTATCGGTTGAGGACAACAACCCCATCAACGAGGTGGCCGGCTGTGACCAGTTCACTGCCCTCCAGGTCACCGGTCTTGATCCTCAGGCGAAGACTCCGTTCTGGATGCAGCGTCGCCTGCAGCAGGCGGGAATGCGTCCGATCAGCCTGACCGTGGACGTCACGAACTACGTCATGCTCGAACTCGGCCAGCCTCTGCACGCCTACGACACTTCGCTGCTCGGTGACGAAATCGTCGTCCGCCGTGCGAGTGGAGGCGAGAAGTTCACGACTCTGGACGATGTCGAGCGCAAACTCGATCCCGAGGACCTGCTCATCACCGACCGCGGGGGCGGCCCCAGCGGCAAGGGTGGGAAGATCATCGGACTGGCCGGCGTCATGGGCGGCGCCGATGTCGAGGTCAACGACCAGACGACCGACGTCGTCATCGAGGCCGCACACTTCGACCCGATCTCGATCGCTCGCACCTCGCGTCGCCACAAGCTGTCCTCGGAGGCCTCGCGTCGCTTCGAACGCGGAGTCGACCCGAAGCTCGCCCCTGTGGCGGCTCGTCGCTGCGCGGATCTGCTCGTCGAACTCGGCGGCGGCACGCTCAGCCCGGCGACCACGCAGGTCGGTCAGGCTCCCGAGCCGACCATTCTCGACCTCAAGGTCGCCCGTGTCGCTTCCTTGGTCGGTGTCGATTACACCGTCGCCGAGGTGACCTCACTGCTCGAGGGCATCGGCGCAACCGTGTCGACTAAGGACGATGAGACCGTGTCCGTGACCGTGCCCAGCTGGCGCACGGACATCACCGACGACGTCGACCTCATCGAGGAAGTCGCCCGCACCGGCGGCTATGACCGGATTCCGTCCGTTCAGCCCGCCGCTCGGGCAGGCAACGGACTGACTGTCGCGCAGAAGACGCGTCGCCGTGTCTCGAACCTGTTGGCTGCTGATGGGTTCACCGAGGTGCTGTCGTACCCGTTCACAAACGACAAGCGGGACGATCAGCTGCGGCTCGAGGCCGATGATGTGCGCCGCAAGCACGTGCGCCTGGCCAACCCGATGTCCGAAGACCTACCGCTCATGCGCACCAACCTGCTCTCGACGCTGGTCGACCTCGTCGTTCGCAACCAGGGCCGCGGGGCGAAGGATGTCGCGCTCTTCGAGGCGGGACTGGTGTCCACCTCGGCGGGCCTGCCTGAGGGTCCCGGACCGCGTCACCTGCCCGGATATCACCCCACCGAGGTGGAACTCGAGAAGATCTACGCTTCGGTGCCGCACCAGCCCTACCACTACGCGGGCATCATCTCCGGCAATGCGGAGCTTCCCGGAGTCTGGGGCAAGGGGCGCAAGGCCGAGGCCACCGACGTCATCGATACCGTGCGCCGGATCGCTGCGGTCAATGGCCTCGAGGTCACCGTCGAGGCCGACCAGATCGCTCCGTGGCATCCGGGCCGTGCGGCGAAGTTTGTCCTCGCCGACGGTCAGGTGCTCGGCCATGCAGGTGAGCTGCACCCGAAGGTGTGCGAGAACCTCGGCCTGCCGGCTCGGACCGTCGCCTTCGAGATCGACCTCGATGCACTGCTGGCCCAAGACGACCTGCGAGCCTGGGACGGTGCGCTGTCGACCTATCCGGTGTCGCGTCAGGATGTGGCGCTCATCGTCGATGCCGAGCTGCCGACTCAGACTCTGGCCGCGACGCTGCGCGAAGGTGCGGGGGAGGAGCTCGAACTGCTAGAGACCTTCGACCTCTACACCGGCGACCAGCTGCCCGAGGGCAAGAAGTCGCTGGCGTTCCGCCTGACCTTCCGCGCCCCAGATCGCACGCTCAAGGCCGATGAGGCCTCGGCGATGCGTGAGGCGGCAACGAAGTTGGCCGCCGAACGTCACGGCGCCGAAGTCCGCAGCTGAGAACAGTGCGTCACAGAGCCCGGTCAACCGTTAGAGTGGTTCGACCGGGCTCTACCGTACCCGCACCGCGCACTACTACAATCGACCACCCGAAACCGACCATCGCTGAGGAGCCCTGATATGTCCGAGAAGCTGCCCTACGGAACCACCATGCCCACCGGCGAGAACGCACCCGAGGCAACCGCAGTCCCGGCGGAGACGATCGCACTCATCACCGGCGGTGCCCGCGGAATCGGCCGCCACTTGTCGGAGGCGTTCGCGACGGCCGGGTATCACGTGATCGTCACGGCCACCTCGGCGAGCAGCGCTGAAGACGCGGCCGACGAGATCGGCAAGGCGACCGGGGGAGCGGTCACCGGGGTCGGACTGCGCACCGACGATATCGCCGCGGTGAAGGCTCTGCGTGAGTCCGTGACCGCTCTCGAGGCAGAGGCCGGCCGGCGACTGCAGGTGCTCATCAACAATGCCGGTCGCATCGAGTCGACCGAGGGCTCGCTGTGGGACGCCGATCCGGAGAGCCTCAAAGGCGTCGTCGACGCGAACGTCACCGGGGTTGCGCTCATGATCAATGCGTTCGCGCCTGTGCTGATCACGAACGCCGAGGCGGCCAGCCGTCCCAGCCGGATCATCGACCTCAACTCGGGGTCGGGGGCGCAGGGGACACCCGCCTACGCCGTGTACTCGGCGTCGAAGGCGTCGCTGTTCCGTCTCGCCGATTCGGTCGTCCATTTCGGTCACGAGAAGGGACTGCGCATCTTCGAAATGGCTCCCGGCGTCGTCGAGACCGCAATGACGAAGTCGATGCCCGTTCACGATTTCCGCACCGGTGATGACTGGACCTCACCTGAGCAGGTGACTGGTCTCGCGTTGGCCTTGGCCTCGGGGACGCTGGATGCTTACACCGGAAGGTATGTCCGTGCGGGTAAGGATTCGGAGGAGTCGCTCATCGCCGAGGCGGCTGGCGGATTGTCGGATTCGACCCGTCGACTCGTGCTGGGCTGAAGATGGCCAAAAGAACCGAGGCAGAATGAAGATCTGTACAGTAACACCGCGACGATTCGAACGCGCATCCGTCTCCTCGAAATGATGCGTGAATTATTCTATCCACGATCACGAGATTCGCTACCTTGGGCTGTAAATGTTTCGCACAGATTCGCGGAACCAGAAGCAGCTGGAGTTACTAGATTTGAGCCGGATCCGGACGTCGAAGGAGGTTGTGTAGACACAAGTTGCCAACGCAGCGATGGCGACGCTGGAGGCGAGGCTGACCACTCTGATGCGTCTACCCGGCAATCGATCGCACGTCCATGCAAGTACTAGTATAGTTCCATGCATATTCGTCATGCTGAAATCGCGGACGCAGAAGAGTTGGCTTGCCTCCTGAACAGCGTCATTGCCGAAGGTGGAAAAACCGCGATCGATACACCTTTGACAGGCTCGGAGTTCGCGGCTTGGTTCATTACCGGGCCTCACTGCATATGTTGTATCGTGGCGGAGGCTGATAGCGGAATCCTGGGTTTCCAGTCCCTAGAACGCTTTCACGACGACTTGCCACAGGATATGGCGGACATTGCCACATTTGTCACTGACCGCGTGAGAGGCTCGGGTATTGGCCGTGGCTTGTCACAGGCTACTTCGGCCATCGCAGAGGAAGCCGGTGTACAGCATGTCCGAGCCGTGATCCAAAGGTCGAATGAGGACGCCATCGCCTACTACCGCTCGGTCGGATTCGAGGGTGATGATGCGTCTAGTAGTACGAAAGGCTCAGTTACCCTGATACGATCTACGCCATGTGTGGGTGATGCCAGAAATGCTATGCCTTAGGTCGTTCTCCGCCTGCATCTCGCGATCGCTGCCGGTCTAACTTGATGGTCTTCAAGGCAACAGAGCATTGCGCTGGCGTGCTAGAGTCGGCAGTCATGGGAGCAGACTTCGACCCGGTTGTGCATAATCGTATTGCCTGGGATCGCCTTGTTGATAACGATATCGAATGGTCTCAACCTGTCGACGCTGATGTCATCGAGCGTGCGGGCGAAGGCGACTGGTCCGTGGTCCTCATCGGCCACGAACCGACACCCCGTAATTGGTTTCCCGCCAAGTTGTCTGGCGTACGTACGCTCTGCCTCGCTTCCGGTGGAGGTCAACAGGGTCCCATCCTCGCAGCAGCGGGTGCCACCGTAACGGTCTTCGACAATTCTCCCAAGCAACTTGCCCGAGATGACCAAGTCGCATCACGTGAGGGTCTGGAGCTTCGCACTGTTCTGGGCGATATGCGCGATCTCAGTGCCTTTAGCGACGAGGTCTTTGACCTCATCATCAACCCCGTGTCGACTGTGTTCTGTCCCGATCTGGCGCCGGTCTGGACGGAGGCCTTCCGCGTCCTACGGCCCGGTGGTCTGCTCCTCACTGGTTTCATGAATCCGGATGTCTACCTCTTCGATGAGGCGTCGCTTGATCAGCAAACGCTCGTCGTGCGCCATCGACTACCCTTTAGCTCACTCGACCTCTCGGAAAACGATCGAATGTGCACCTACGGAGACGGGCCAATCGAGTACAGCCACTCGCTGACTGAGCAGATCGGCGGACAACTAAAAGCAGGATTCATGCTCACCGACCTTGTTGAAGCGCCACATCACGCAGACATTACTGCGGAGTATTTCCCGGCCTACATTGCAACCCGAGCCATCAAGACATAATCGCTCACAACTGTGTCAACCCGCAGTAGCTTGATCGCCGCGTCAACTTAAGTTGTTCAGACCGCGACTGTCGCGCGCTTCAAATTCGATCGCGCTCTTCAGTCGGTCAGCTCGTACGCCTTAGTACTACTGTCTGGTTAGCAGTGGCGTCTAGGAGCGGAGTCGAGAGTTGATGCCATCGAGGAGAAAGCCCAGGCCCCGTTCGAAGAGTCGATCCAAATCGAGTTCATAGCCGGATCCGACGAGCGCCTGCAGGCCAGCATGATTGTTCCGATAGCTCAGGTCTCGCAGCGTGGTCATGCGCTCGTCGACCCACGTGTCGGCGTCGATACCCGAAGTTGCTTCGGCCTCAGCTTCCGGCTCGAGCAGGATGGCCATGCCGCGCATCTGCGTAAACAGTAGCAGGTGCGCCTCGAACGCCTCTTCGGCGCTGATGCCGGCCTGCCTGAATGTCTGGATCGCCCATTCCGCGAACGCTAGCGCCGCAGGGAGGAGTTGTGGGCGGGTCACGGAAAGCTGGGGTGCGAGCCACGGATGACGGCGAAAGACCCGCCAGAGCTCTCGGTGGCCTGCGATCAGCCGATCTCGCCAATCACCATCGCTGGCCCCAGGGGACCATTTCCTGAGGGCACGCTCCATCATTCTGGTGACGAGGTCTTCCTTGCTGGTCACATGCCGGTACAGGGAAGTCGGCTGGGTTCGCAGCAGATGAGCGACTCTGCGCATCGAGAGCATTTCCAGGCCTTCGGCGTCGGCGACCGCGATGCCGGCAGCCGTGATCCACTCGGCGTTGAGTGGTACGGTCCCCTGACCTGCAGGTTGAGCGGACCGGTTCTTCGGCGGGCGGGCGTGAAAGCGGGGCGAATCGACGTTGCGATCTCCCGCTACGATTGTTCCGACGCCCGGCACAGGGAGAGCGAGACCTTCGGCGCGCAGCAGCGCGTGCACTCGGCTCGCGGTCGCGACGGCGACGTGCCGGGTCCGCACGATTTCTCGCGCAGAGGGGAGCGGGTCTCCAGGCCGCAGGGCGCCGGAGACGATTTGCTCACGCAGTTCGGCGGCGATGGTCGTCGATGAGGTGCTCACTACTACATCCTGTACTAGAACACCGACAGTCGGCAAGCCCCCGTATTTCCCTCCACCCGCACGTCGAGGACGGTGACCGTACTAGTGCGCGATTGCCCCTCGCGGGTGCCGTTCCTACGCTGTGTGCCATGAACAGACGACAGATACTCATTTCGGGGGCGAGCATTGCCGGACTCGCATGTGCGTACTGGCTACGCAGCTACGGTTTCGCGGTTACCATCGTTGAGATAGCGCCGGCCACGCGTCCTGGCGGACAGGCAGTGGACCTGCGCGGCGCGGGGCGCACCGTCATCGAACGTATGGGCATGCTCGATGATGCCCGCTGCATCGGCCTCGACCAGGCCGGCATCTCCTGGGTCGACCAACAGGGCCGCACTCGGGCGGCAATTGGCTCCGACGACTTCGACGGGGAGGGGTTCATTTCGGAGATCGAGATCCTTCGCGGCGACCTCGTCGACCTGCTTCACCGCCGACTCGATGACGAGGTGGAATACCTCTTCAACGACTCCATAATGAGACTTGCATAGGATGCTGGTGGCGTCGAAGTGGTCTTCCGCCACGCGCCACCACGCCGATTTGACCTCGTCATCGGTGCCGACGGGCTGCACTCAGGTGTGCGTGCCGCCGCTTTTGGGCCCGAAGAACAATTCGTCAAACCTTTAGGACTGTACACGGCATGGTTCACTGCACCCGCGTTCGATGACCTCGACGGCTGGTATCAGACGTACAACCACCCCGGTGGCCTTGTCGCATCCATCCGGCCGGGCCGGATCAGCACGCAGTCCAAAGCCGCGCTTAGCTTCCGACCTCGCCGAGGCGAAATTATCCGCTACGATCGGCGCGACCGCGCCGCGCAGCTTGCTCTCCTCGACAAGCGATTCGCAGGGGCTGGATGGCACACGGCACGTCTGCTCGAAGCTGCCCACACGGCGCCCGATTTCTCCTTCGACACCATGGCGCAGGTCGAACTCGACCGGTGGTGGACTGGCAGGGTCGCGCTAATCGGCGACGGTGCAGCGTGCCCGAGCCCGCTGAGCGGACTGGGCACCAGCGTCGCGCTCGTTGGCGCCTACGTCGTGGCCGGAGAACTCGGCGCTGGAGCAGAGCATGCTGCCGCGTTCGAAGAATACGACCGGATTGTGCGCCCCTTTGCCACGGGGGCCCAGCAGCTGGCGGGCGGCACTGGAGGATTCGCGCCTATGAATGGTCTCACGCTCCGCCTTGTCCAGGCCTCGATGTCCTGGGCTACTCGCTGGCCGATTCGAGGGTTCATGGAGAAGCAGTTCAGCAAATCGACGGACATCGAGCTGCCATATTATCCAAGTGGCCTCTGACAGGATCAGGAGTGAGCGGCACCCGTGCCGCTCACTCCTGATCTGACCGTCCAATTCTTCACACTTTGCCAAATGTCGCGAGCGATGTGGCATCTCTGCGGCTCTTCGAACACATGGCATCTGCAATGTCCGCATACCATGTACGCGGAGCTTCTATACCGCTGAGAATGCGAGCGTCACGTTCTGACCGCCGAACCCAAAAGAATTACTGACCGCGCCTCGTACTGACGTGCGACGTGTCTCTTGGACCACATCAAGACAGATTTCAGGGTCTATGCGCTGCAGGTTCAGCGTTGCAGGAACGACTCCGGATTCTAGAGTCTTTGCCGTGATAATCGCTTCAAGCGCACCCGCCCCCGCGACCAGGTGGCCCAGAGCGCCCTTCGGGGCAGTGACCGACACGTTGTCACCGAACACCTCAAAGAGTGCTTGAGCCTCGGCACGATCGCCGACGAGCGTACCGGTCGCATGAGCGTTTACATGGTCGATGTCGCTGGTGTGGAGATCGCCGATTGCAAGTGCTTTGCGAATGGCCCGGATCTGGCTGAGTCCGCCCGGCTCGGTGCCAGTGATGTGATAAGCATCCGAGGTGATACCCCATCCAGCAAGCCATGCGCGGACCCGGCCACCACGCGCGACTACATGGCTTTCGCTCTCAAGGATCACGATGCCGGCTCCTTCCCCGAGTACGAACCCTCGTCTGTCGATGTCAAACGGTCGAGAAAGTCGATCAGCTGGTCCTCCATCCGGTTTAGCGAGAGCTTGTGCCTGCGCAAACCCGGCGAGGGTGAGCGGAGAAATGGCAGCTTCCGTTCCTCCCGCAATCACCACATCGGCATCGCCGCTTTGGATCAGCCGAGCGCCCGTGGCGATGGCTTCGGCTCCCGATGCGCAAGCCGAAACGGGTGTGTAAACTCCGCCTTTAGCTGTGTACTCAAGACTGATCTGGGCTGAAGCGCCGTTAGCCATCAGCATTGGTACCACGCGGGGTGAAACTCGCCGCGGACCGGAGTTCTCAAGTACGTCGTCTTGGGCGAGCAGTGTCTGCACACCACCTACTCCCGTCCCTACGGCCACCGCCAGGCGTTCGGGATCACAGTCACGAATGGCGGCGTCTCGCCACGCCTCATCGGCAGCGATCAGGGCCAGCTGCTGGTTACGGTCGAGCTTCCTCGCGCGTACACGGCCAAGAGCCAACTCCAGGTCGGTCGTCACGGGAGCGGCGACACGGACCGGAAGGTCATTCCACGTGTCATCAAGCCGGTCCAGCTCGCGTACACCCGAGCGTCCCGCGACCAATCCTTGCCACAAGGCATCCACATCGTTTCCGAGCGGGGTCACCGCGCCGTATCCCGTCATCGCAATTCTCATCAGCATTCTCCATTCTTGTATCACGTACAAGTCAGTTGTATCACATACAATGACGTTATGGCCGAACAGAAGCAGCGCAGTTATACCGTTCGAGGAGCAGAGACACGACGCCGGATTCGAGCCACCGCGATGGAACTCTTCCGCGACCGTGAATTCGGGGACGTCACGGTGAGCGAACTGGCGGAGTCGGCTGGAGTGTATCCGAATCAGATCACCCATCACTTCGGTTCGAAAGATGCGTTGTATATCGACGCCGCATTTGGGCTCCTGCTAGGAGACACTGAACGGCTTCAGAGGGCAGGGCGCAGGGCGCCCACACCGGGTACTCTGCATGAAGTGCTCGCCCGCACGGCTCTCACAATGCCATCGACGACTGTCATTGTGAGTGCGCTTGCGCTCGCGCGCGGGAACCCTGCGGTCCAACATGCTGTCGAAGATTCCCTCGGCCTCCTCTTCCGGCAGTCCGAGCGCTTCTTGGAACGTGTGCAGGAGGAACGCGGATGGACAGTAGATCAAGACATCGGCCGTGCTGCGAAGACATTCTGGAGTGCAGTCTTTGGGGCTGTACTCGTTTCCCAGGCTGGGTACCCGGGCGGACCGTCTTCTGTCGATGTGGCGGCAACACTCTCCTTCCGATCCGATGGTGAGAGATAGCCGCTTGGGGTTCTCCCGCCTTGGCAGGCGGGGATTACTCGACTCGCGCCTTACCCGCGTTCTTGTCGGAGTTGACGCGGCACCCGTCGGCTGGCTCATGCGTCATTTGCTCCGGTGTGCCAGGTTGCGTGATCCCATAAAGGACCGAACTCTCACTGATGAGTTCCCCTTGTGGCGAAGGAAGCGACGCTTGGCTATCGCAATTGATGTCCTGCACCGGAGCACGCTAGTACTGGTAGCGCATGTCGTCTCTGACAGAGGACAGTTTCGAGGCGTCCATCATCGCTTCGTGAGCATCCCGAGATGGCCTACCTCAACCTGGAGAACGAGACTTGAGCGCCTACGAAAAGCGGGCCACATGGAGTACCTGATGCTGCTTCAGCCCCAACTGCACCGAGTGACGCTAACGCACGCTACTTGTTCGCAGTCTGCTTTACCGCAAGCTGGAGGATAGCGTCGGCTGCCGCCCGAACCGCGTCGTCGAGCCATACTGGAATAGGGTGCTGGTCTCTCACGTACGAGCGGATCATCCCATAGGGAGTCTGACGGATTGCCAAAGCAACGACATCGACCGCGCCGTCCTCGGCAGTTCCGAAGTATTCCAATACCTGTTCCCGGCCGAGCCTCCAGATGTTGTCGTTGACGTCAGCAACTGCCGAGCGAAGTTCAGGCGGAGCAATAGCGAGCAATTGGCTTTGACTAAAAAGGGTCATCGCCAAGGCGTCGTCAGGGTGCTCCCGACAAAACCGCGGCTGGTGCACTGCCTGGGCAAGCATTGCCTGGTAAGGGTCAGCCAGGCTGGCAGTTTCCAGTAACCCTACGTGGAAGCGCTGCACCGACCGGAGCCAAAGGCTCGCCATCAAATGGATGCGCGAAGGGAACCGGTGGTAGATGGATCCCACTGGTACCCCGATCTCATCTGAGACTTGAGCAATGGTCACTTTGGGCCCGTGGGCCGAAACAGCTGCAGCTGCAGCGTCAAGGATCTCGTCAAAAGAGAACTTCGAAGGTCTTGCCATAGTTCCATTGTGCCTGTTAATTTATGAATATGTATTCTAGAACAGAAATTCTAAAACCCTCGGACGTGCAACCCGGGTGGAGTAGACCACCGTCACTCATGGCCCACATTGCGGCATGGGGAGCATTCGCTGTAACGGTGCCCTCAGCGGTTTGGCGCGTGTTGATGATTATGGGGTTCCTGCCGGGCACAGCCGATCTACGCATGGCGCACGCAGGGGATGAGCTCTATGTCTGGGGCCTGAGCCTCGTGCAACTTGCTGCCGGATTCCTCGCGATCGGTCTCATACGCCCGTGGGGCGAGCGAATCGGGGGGCTTAAGATCCCGCATTGGATCCCCATTGGTTTCGGGATTATAGGCGGTTGCGCAGTGACGTACCTATTCACAATTGCGTCGCTGGTGGGTTTGGCTAGTGGATCCCGACCAGATCAGGGGCTAGTGCATGGCGATGCGCTGGTGATCATGGTCCTGTGCTACGCCCCAATCATTTTCTGGGGCCCCCTTGAATTGGCTGCAGTCTTCGCATTCATTCGCCGTGTGAACGGCGCTGCTCACCGCTCGATCAGCTACTAGTTGACCACCCGCAGCGCTGGGTAAAACCACAATGCGTCTCGCCAACAGACTACTTGGAGAACTTATGAACGAGATCAATGCACACCTAGCCAAAGAGATCATGGCAGATCGCGCACGAGAAGCCGAAGAACAACACTCACGCGCTCGAATGATCAGAGCAGCTTCGTCTGCTCACGCCAGCTACGCCAAGCCGGTGCGCCGTCAAGGCTGGAAAGGAGCGTTCAAATCTGGATCCTCTTGGCCGCAGAACCGAAAGCTCACATCGAGTTGGGTCTGTCTCAGTATTGGTGCCGCTGCAGGAACACTCGCGTTCCTTCATTCAGCTTCTGATTACGTCGCAGACAATTCACCAAGATGGTTCGTCCTGACAGGTGTCGCGGTTGCTGTCATAGCCCGTTTGTCCGCTCGGACTACGGGCCAGCGCTACGCGGGATTGCTCATCGCGACGGTGCTGCTACTACCGTCCGCGTGCACTCTGTTGCTTCTGCATGTGTTGCGGGCGGTGGGTGCGATTCCATTCCCGGTAGATCTGATCTCCGCCTCAGCCTCGATCGGGGCGGCGATCATGCTCCTCAGCTTGTGGATCTTACCGAACCCGCTCCGGCCCCCTCGCGACCTGCGTGTTTCAGTGCCTCGCTGGGTGCCTGTGGTCGGCATTACCGCGTCGCTCGTGTATCCGACGCTCAAAGCGCTCTGGGCGTTCGGGACCGATGTTGCGGCCCCGCCCGGCACGGTAGGTGTCGTCGATGCGACGTTCACTGCGACTGTCGCGGTGTCTCTGGCGGCGGTACCGGCGCTCCCGATCGCGATGCGCTGGTGGGATCGTCCCGCTCCGAGATGGATGCGATCTGCCGCTCTGATCGGGGGCCTCGTCCTGCTATCCCTCGGCGTCTCCGGACTGTGGGGCGTGGCGCGCAGCCCAGCCGGCGATCCCGCCACCGGCCTGCTCGTGTACGGCGGATGGCTGGTCTGGGGCACGGCGATACTCGCGACTGCAGGTCGCCTCTCGCCTACGCCCAGTACCCGTCGGGCATAGGCGTTGATGTCTTGGGAGACACCGTCGTAGTCATTTCGGTCTCGCGGTACTCGACATAATGAGCCTGCGCGGGCACCGATCATGTCCGCCTCTATCATCACGAGTACCAAAGCTGCTATCGGAAGCGGCGATCCTGATAGAATTTCCCCCATGAGTTGGCAGCAGCGATTTTTGTACCCCCGGCCAGGTAACGGCCGCGGGGTTCTCGACGTGCGCCACTAGCTCACCGGGTCTCCGCAGGCGCGGCCGGGGGATGATCTTATCTTTCGTCAGCCCGCAATCCTATTGGAGATTCTCTCATGGCTTACGCCGCTTATCTGACACCTGATCAACTCTGCCGCGCTCTCGCTCTGCGCGATCTCACCGACCCTGCCCAGGGCGAGCACGCGATGCAAGCGCTCTTGAGCGCCGTGGTCGCTGCGCTCGAACGCCCATGGGGTAGCACGGTTCGTTATGTGCGTAGCTCTCCCATCGTGTCGGTCGCAGCGAACTATGATCGCCTCGGTTACGCCCCGGATGACGTAACCCGCGCCCGCCGGTACACCCGATACATCAGCCCAACGGTCATGCTGCGGAGTCACATGAGTGCCGAGCTCCCAACCGCACTGGAAGCATATGGTGGGCAGGCCGGCATCGACGAGCTGATCGTCGTTCCAGGGCTCGTGTACCGGCGCGACGTTGTCGATCGCAGCCACGTCGGAGAACCGCACCAGGTCGACCTGTGGCGCATACGCAGCACGGGTGACACGTGCGACGAGGACATGCTGGACATGATCGAGGAACTGGTCGAGGCAGTCCTCCCTCGTGCGGAGTGGAGGATCACCGATGCCGAGCACCCCTACACCGTCGGAGGAAGGCAGATCGACGTTCGACACGAGGGTGAGTGGCTCGAGCTCGCCGAGTGCGGGCGCATCCACCCCGAGGTGCTGCGCGGCTGCGGTCTTGATCCCGAGAAGTGGTCGGGACTGGCGCTCGGCATGGGCCTTGAGCGCGCGCTCATGCTGCGCAAGGCGATTCCGGATATCCGCTATCTGCGCGCCCGCGACCCGAGGATCGCCGCGCAGATGCTGACCTTGGAACCCTGGCGGCACGTGTCTCCGTTCCCGCCGGCAAGACGCGACATTTCCGTGGTCGTCGCGACTGAAGAGGACGAGGAGACCCTCGGCGACCGTGTTCGCACGGTTCTTGGCGACGACGCAGAGATGATCGAAACGGTCGAGGTGCTGGGCCGCACCGCGCATGAGGAGCTGCCCGAGGCCGCGCGATCACGCCTGTGCACTCAGCCGGGCCAGGTCAACCTGCTCCTGCGGATCATCCTCCGTCCGATCGACCATACACTCACCGCAGACCAGGCGAACACGATACGAAACACAATCTATCGGGCTCTTCATGACGGTCCGGTGATGGAACTGATCTGAATAAGATAAGCCCATGCTGCGGTGACTCTGCGTCGCCGTAGCATGGGCTTATCAGATGTGCTTGGCGTGTCACTGGATGCTCCGAAATGCCCGTCAGCGAATCTTGATCTATTGCATCCTCCAGGGTGCTGTACCGTGCGCCAGCCGCGCGCCAAGGCACGCGTGAGCGTATGGCTGGAGCTGCATCGCGGAAGTTGCCCGAGGGAAGGAGCAGTTCGCCTGGCCCGACCTACCCAGAGGATCTTGCGTTCCTTGTGACGAGGATCGCACAAGGAATGTAGAGCGCAGCGGCGCAGAACCATAGAGTGCCATCGGCGTCTATCTGACTCAGGGCGAAGATCGTCGTGAAGGCAATAGGCCCGAGGATTGATGTGAGGCTGTTGAGGCTAGCGAGGTGGCCTTGCAGCCGGCCTTGGTGCTGCTCGGGAGTACGTTGGGAGAGCAGTGTCTGCAGGGCCGGGACCGTGATACCTCCGACTCCGAGTGCTGCGAGGATGGGCATCATCGCCCAGGAGCCGGTGACGAATGCGAGACCTATGAGACCCGACGCGTCGGCGACAATGCCGAGATAGATCGTTCTAGTTTCGCCGAGTCGCGTCACGACCCGTCCGGTGAGGACGGCCTGAACAAGCACCTGCACCAGACCGAAGAGGGACAAGGAAATCCCGACTTCGACGGGGCTCCAGTCGAGACGTTGTTGCGTGAACAGAACCCACGTCGAGCCGGGGGCCTGGCCGATGAGCTGTACGAGGCCGAAAGCCGCAATGAGGGGCACCACCCCCTGGATAGCTTGGAGTCGAAAAGGCGCCGACGTCGATGCTGACTCCTGTGACTTGATTGGGAGATCTGGTCTTGTCTCGTGCAGCATGCTCAAGCTGAGAGTGAGATTCACCGCCGTCAGGAGAGCGGCTACGAGGAACGGCAAATGGGGTGAGAAGCCACCGAAGAGACCGCCGATTACCGGGCCGGCGATCATTCCTCCGCCGTAGCACGCCCCGAGCCATCCGTATCGCTTGGCCCGCTCTGCGGGTGGGGTGACGTCGGCGATCACGGTGGCGGTCACGGCATTTGTTGCCCCGGTGATGCCCGCGACAGCCCGTGCTACGTAGAAGACCCAGAGGGTCGAAGTCAAGGCCAGAATGAGATAGTCGACAGTCGCGCCGGCCAAGGAAGCCAACAGTACTCGACGGCGGCCGAAGCGATCGGACAGTCTGCCCAGTACCGGAGCGCAAAGGAACTGCATTACCGCGTAGAGCGCGGTAAGCAATCCGACATGCATGGGGATAGTGCTTGCGGCCGAGCCGACCTGACCCAGTAGTGCGGGCAGGATCGGGAGAACCAGGCCTAGCCCCACGGCGTCGAGGCTGGCGGTAGTGAGCACCATGGCGACGGTTCCGCTGTGTGGGTGACGAGGTTGCACTTTATCAACGATAAAGTTATCGATGATAAAGTTCAAGTATGACTCAGGTGCGGACACGGCTGGACCGAACGGCAGTTCTCTGCGGTGCTCGCGAGGTTCTCGACAGAACTGGGCTTGACGGCTTCACGACCCGCGCATTGGCGGCCCACCTGCAGGTGCGGCAGCCGGGGCTCTACTGGCATTTCCCCACGAAGGCTGATTTGTTGTCTGCGCTGGCTGCGGACATTCTCGAGCGTGAACACCATGCTTCGTTGCCAGAGCCAGGTGAAGGGTGGGAAGCGTTTCTGATGCGCAACGCACGAAGCTTCCGCACAGCGCTTCACGCCGTGCGTGACGGTGCGCGATTGCACGCAGGGTACCATCGGAGGCCCTGCAGTGAGTCGAGCAACCTCTCTGAGGCGCCCAGCCAACAGATTAGGCTACTCGTGAATCAAGGCTTCGAAGAGCACTCCGCTATCAGCGCGCTGATAGCAATCAGTCGATACACGGTCGGTGTTGTATTAGAAGAACAGGCCGGAGTACGCGACGACATCGACAAGACCGATAACGACGACACTTTTGAATTTGGGCTCACTGCTCTGGTCGATGGACTGGCCGCAGGTCTTGAAAAACCTTTGTGACTCATCTCATCGTGGCGTCCCGGATCTCCTTGAGGCTGCAGGCGCAGAGCAAGGCTATTGACCCATCTGAAACTCACTTTGTCGAGATGCTGAGCTGTGCCCGACGCCGCATCATGGCTATCAGCGCCCGTCCGTCCCGCTTCACTTCTTCTCCGAGGCCCCTCGAGCGGTAGCAGCCGACCGCGCCTGTATTTGATCGTCGGATCACAGTGTGACACTTTTGCAGCCCGACCTCTTCGGCGGAGATGAGAGGTATCCCCGAGAGGCGCAGTCCGACCCTGGGCCCCCGGTTGTTCGTATCGGACCTCTGCGTCAGGACGGGGCTTGCACCTGCGTCGAGCAGTTCTGATTTTCCTTCCTCGCCCCGCCCCGGAGGAGCAGATGAGCTCGTTCCTGGCCACCTCCTCAGCCTGTGGAAGAGATCGCCAGGGCTGTAAGCGCGACAATGCTTGAGAGGGTGCGGGCGTGGTTCCATGTGTTCCAGCGGGCCTCGAAATCCTGGCGAGCCCTGCACTGTTGCTGCTCAGTATCGGCGGGAGCCACCTCGAGAGCACGGTTCAGAGGCACATTCCCGGCGGCGGTGATGACGAAGGTGAGCACTGAGCAGGCAGCGCCCGCGACGAGCCAGCCGAGAGGTGTCGGCTCTTCTCGACCGATGATCATGATCGCGCTTGCTATGGCGGTGAGCGGTGCGGCGCAGAAGACGCTGAGGAACCAAACGTTCGGGATCGTCCTATTGATAGCGCGGAATGCTCGGACGTAGCTGCGGTCGTCCATGCCTCGGAACCCAGGGCAGATTGCGCAGGAGAACACGAAGAACAGGCCGGCCAGCAGCCCGTTGGTGATGAGGGAGACCGCGAGCACCGCCGTGGATGCGAAAGCGAACACGATGCTTACTCAGCGCGTGGGGCGAGCAGACGATCCAGGGTGACGTCGATGCTCGTCTCCACTCGGATGCTGCGGTCGCCGCGCGGCGCGAGCAGCCCCTGTTCGCCGGCCCGGTACAGCTCGGCGAGGCTCGCTGCGATGTGCGGGCGGAACCCCGCATCGATCAGCGCGTCGGCCCAGGCCTCCTCCGGCATCATGGCGACATGTAGCTCGCGCCCGAGGCCCTCACCGAGCATCGTGGCGACATCACGTTCCGTGTAGGAGGGGCCGATGATATCGATGGCCTCGCTACGGGCGGGCGGTGAGAGTAGCATCTGGGCGGCTACGGCTCCTATGTCGCGGGTCGCGACCATGGGAAGCGGTACGTCGGCTGACGCCGCGAACACCGGATAGATGCCGGTGCTTCGGGCGACGTCAATCACGTCGGTCACTTTCTCCTGGAAGTGACCCGAACGCAGCGCGGTCGCTATAGTACCGGTCGCGAGGAGTGCCTGCTCCAATCGGTGCAGCCCCGTGATCGGGCCGGTGCCTTGGGCCAGGTCTGCTCCACCTGATGAGAGCAAGATGACGTGCGGTACCTGCTGAGCAGCGACCGCACCCGTGATCGAAGCGATCAGCGCGTCGGCGTGAGCTTCGAGGTTATCGGCGCACAGATTGAACGGCAACAGCACGAAGAGCCCTGCTACGTCGTCGAGCGCATCGCTCAACACCGCCTGATCTTCCAGCGAGGTGATCCGTGTCTCGGCGCCTTGTGTCTCCCACGCTTCCGCATCCGACTTACGGCGCACGAGAACCCGTACGTCGACCCCTGCATTGAGCAGTATCTGTGCGGTCACCGATCCGACTCTGCCCGTGGCCCCTGCGATGGCATACATGATGGTTCCTCCCTTAAGTGCTACTTGACGGTTCTTCTACGTTATGCGTCGACACCCGGCGATACCATGCTCGAATAAGCACATTTCTTGCTCATTCGTCTGGTTTTGCGGTGAATCTGCTTATTCATGTGGCACGATTGCGGCATGGAAGTCATCCCGCGCGCTGAGCATCAGGATCGGCTGGCGCGCGTGCTCCACACGCTCCGGATGTGCAGTACCTTCTACTGCCATGCCGAGCTCTCGGAGCCGTGGGCGCTGGAGATGCCCGCGATCGCCGACTCGGTGAGCTTCCACGTCGTCACCGCAGGGACGTGCTGGCTACGCTTGCCCGAAGCCGATCCGATCGAGATGCGCGCTGGAGACCTCGCCCTTGTTCCTCACGGCCTGGGACATGACCTGCTGAGCGAAGCCGACGCGCACCACGGCCCGAGGGTTGACCAGCTGCCCCAGGAGTATGTGAATCCCCGGTATTCGATACTCAAATATGGGGGTCCTGGCCGTGCAGCGCAGTTGATCTGCGGCATTGTGTCGTTCGACGATCCCGCCGCCCGCGAGTTGATGCGCACTCTGCCTGCTGTGCTCTTCATCGGTGGTGACACACTCTCTACAGCGTCCTCGATCAAGGACACGTTGCGTCTTATGGCGGGCGAGCTTTCCCACCCACAGATCGGCGGCGAAGCCGTCGCTACCAGGCTTGCCGACATTCTCGTCGTTCAAGCGATCCGCTCCTGGCTCATGAACGGTGCGACAACGCCTGCAGGTTGGTTGCGCGCACTTGAAGACGAGAGAATCGGCCGTGTGATCGAAGCAATCCACCATAATCCCGGCAATGAGTGGAGCCTCGACCGCCTCGCACAGCTTGCGACGATGTCGAGGTCGTCGTTCAGCAACCGCTTCACGACACTGACTGGTGAAGCACCGATCGCATACCTCACTCGCTGGCGTATGAGCATTGCCGCATCAAGGTTGCGTGACGAGGACATCACCGCCACCCGTCTGGCAGCCGAACTGGGATACCGATCGGAGGCTGCGTTCAATCGCGCCTTCACCCGAATTAACGGACAGACCCCCGGATCCGTCCGTCGAAGACAGCGGCAATAGCCGAAGCGCGACAGCACTACTGCTCCGAGGTGTCCTCGTCGATGCGGCGGTGGAGTAGAGCGCGAACGTACCCGAACCCTGCGATGGCATGGAGGACGATCCCGGCGATTCAGACGACAGCGCCTGCAGTTCCAACTGGGTGGAGCCCGGAGCCCGACGAGCGCGAGGCCTGACATGAGCACGGCGGTGCGCACCTTCCCGACGCGAGAGGCCTTCGGCGCTCCTCCGGGGCGGGTCACCAGGTAGAGAACGGCGAGTGCAACGTCGACGGCGGCGATCACGAGAACCACTCCGAGGTCGATGTGGCCTGCTACGGCGAGAGCGAGTGCGATCGTTGCCACACCGATGCGGTCGGCGACCGGGTCTAGGACGGCTCCCGCCGCGCTGGTCTGGTTCAGGGCGCGGGCGAGATAGCCATCGACCCAATCGCTGGCGCCGAAGATCGCCAGGAGTACGACGGTGACGTACTTGTCGCCACGCCTGGTGTGTCGCCAGACGTGCCCATCGACGCCAATGACCTTCACGCCCTCAAACCGCGTGGGGTCGTTGATCAGCAGCCGCTTGCCTTCAGCCAGGACCGCGTTGGTGGCGGTGTCCCACGCGACCCCGAGTCCCTCGGCGACACGGGCGACGGTGAGGTGTGCGACCACGATCCCTTCCAGCGCCCACCGCAGCCCGGTGCGCGAGAGCTTCGCGTGTGGCTCCGCCGCGGCGCTGGTGTCTTGGCGCCACACGTGTCTGCAGTCGGCACAGCGGTAGCGGCGCACTACAACTTCCAGCACGGTCGGTCGCCAGCCCAGCGGCTGGTGGGCCAACCGCCGGATCACGGTGTCACGAGCAGCGCCTTCGCTGCCGCACCGTCGGCACCACTGATCTGGTTCCACCACGCGGCACGCGAGGACCGCACGATCCGGTTCAAGTCGTTGTCCGGTCACGCTCAGACCGAGGCCGTCGAGTCGAGCGAAGGCGGTCAGGTCAAGTCGGCCGAAGCCAGCCGGCGGGGTAGCGTCGGACACGTCGAGGTCTTTCGGATGGATGGCGTAGGAACCTCCGTCGTCGCGAGACCTCGACGTCTATCTGCGGACCGACGCGCCCGGCCGACCTACACCATCATCTGAGAAGACCCCTGAAACGTCTTCGACGACGACGGGACCGGCGAGGAGGAGGGCGCGGTGAGCTAAAGGAATGGAGCTTGCTCGGCTTCGACACCGCCGCAAGCTCCGGTGAAACGATCGGTACTGGTCGGTCGTCGGTCACCACCGGATGGCGGCGTCCCCCACGCTCGGCGTTTGCGCAGGTCAGCGGTTCGTTCGCCCAGTGGGCGCATCAAGCGATAGACGCAAAGCCGACGTGATTAGGTCGTCGGTTCGATTCCGACAGGCGGCTCCGGCGAACAGCCCCTGACCTGCGGAAACGCAGGGCAGGGGCTGTTCGGTTCTGGTGGTCGCGCGATGCGCTGGCCTCACGGCTCTGCCCGACACCGACGTCGCTCTCCTCTGCGACGGACCCTCGCCGGCTGAGCGCTCGCGGCCGGCATCCTGTCCGTGTGCCGATAGGCCTCGCACCGCTCGGCAACGCAGCATGGCGTTGGGTCGCGACCTGGCGACGGCTCGGCGGGGCGCGATCGTCTCGTGCGTTGGCGGACTACGGGAGCTTGGACGCGAGGACGTCGGCCGCCAGAATCTCGGGTGCTGCGCTGAGGAGGTGCTGGTTGGCCATCAGGGCTGCGACGATGGCGCCGTTGGCGTGGGCGTCGCGAGCGGCCTCGTCGGGGAATGCATCGAAGATCCAGAAGGTGTCGGCGTGGGTCCTGACCGCGAACCAGACAATCGTTCCTACTTCTTCGTTGGCGAGTGCGACAGCGCCGGCGAGCAGATCGGCGAGCGCGTCGTGCTGTCCATCGGCCGCGACGATCTTGGCGACGAAGGCATACGGAAGTGATGCGGGTGTTGACATGAGGGACTCTCCTTGGAGTCATGATTCTTCGTGTGACGAGTTCAGCGTATGACGAGCGAGGGCCGGTGGGTAGTGGCGTATACGGCAGTATTGCTATTGTTTACGGCATGCGTATCGGACTGATCGCGATTGACGGCTGCTTCGGTTCGGCTATCGCGTCGATCATCGACATCGTGCGGGTGGCCGACGGAGCCCGCGGCGATGTCGACCCGCGGATCGACCCGATCGAACTCGCCATCCTCGGACCGAAACGGCGAGTGACCACGACGGCATCGATGACCCTGTCGGTGGACCACCCGCTGTCGGAGTCCGCAGAGTTCGACGTGGTCGTCGTCCCTGCGCTTGGAACCCTTACGGCCGCCGCTACCAACGACGCCCTCCAGAGCCGAGATGCTCGTTCGGTCATCGCCTCGCTCGGGCGCCTCGACGAGGCGACCACCCGGATCGCCGCGGCGTGCACCGGCGTGTTCGCTGTCGCCGAGACCGGACGGATGCATCATCGGCGGGCGACGACCAGCTGGTTCCTGGGGCCGGAGTTCCTGAAGCGCTATCCGACCGTCGCCCTCGATCTCGACACCATGGTCGTGGTCGACGGGAACCTCGTCACCGCCGGCGCCGCGTTCGCCCATATCGACCTCGCGCTCTCACTCGTGCGATCGATCAGCCCCGACCTGGCCCAACACGTCGCCAAGCTCCTCATCATCGACGAGCGCCCGTCGCAGGCGGCCTTCGTCGCCTACGAACATCTCCGGCACGAGGACCCGATCGTCGTCGAGTTCGAACGCTTCGTGCGCGCCCGACTGGACGAACCGTTCAACGTCGCCTTCGTCGCGCAGTCGCTCGGCACCAGCCGGCGCACCCTCGAACGACGAGTCCGTGCGGCGCTCAACCTCACTCCGCTCGGCTTCGTCCAACGGCTTCGCATCGAACGAGCTCGGCACCTCTCAGCAACCACGGACCTCACCTCCGCCGAGATCGCGCTACGGGTCGGCTACGCGAACGCCGAAACTCTGCGCTCCCTCCTGCGTAGGGAGCGACGCCGTTCCTGACCTATCGCCATGCCTGTAGCCGGTGTGCTAGTGCTCGACTGGAACCACCTCTCAGCACGTCGCGTCGACGCTCCTGCGTCGCCCCTGGACGACCCACTCGACACGCCCGCAGCACAGGCCATGTGACGTGTCCCGGCTTCCCGGACGGTCGGGGTTGGGTGGCTGTGATGTCGCTGCGTTCTCGTCGAGAGGATCAGCAGACCCGATCAGAGTCGATTGGGATAAGACGCGAAGGCGGTCAGGTCAGGGCGGCCGAAGCCGGCGGGCGGGGTAGCGTCGGACTCTCCATTTGAAGGCGCACCGTTCTTGACCGGATGCGTTTTGGCTCGTGGCGATCACCGTTCCGATCGTCGCAGTCTCCGATGTTCAATGCCGAATGGTTACAGGCTCGTTCGCCACTATCCACTCGACGATTGCGGCAACATGAGCATCGACCGAGTCGAGGGCCGGTAGGGGAGCGGTCTCCGGTGGGACCAACAGGCCGATCTCCGTGCATGACAGCGCCACCGCGTCAGCGCCGCGGGCCTTGAGGTCGTTCATGCTCTCGACGTAGCGTGCCCGCGAAGCATCCGTGAAGACTCCCTGCGTGAGTTCGTCGAAAATGATCTGATCGACCTCGAGGCACGTCTCCTCATCGGGAACGAGCGTCCGGATTCCCTGCTCCTCGAGTCGTCCCGTGTAGAAGTCATCGAGCATCGTCCACTTCGTGCCCAGAACCGCCAGCGTCGAATAGTCCTGACGCTTCGCCACTGTCGCGATCGAATCGACGATATGGATGAGCGGCACATCGACCGCCGCCTCAATGGCCGGAGCGCACTTATGCATGAGGTTTGTGGCGATCGCGACCGCCTCGGCGCCGCCATCGACCAGGCGCTGCGCCGTCGCCACGAGCGACGCGTCGTTGCCTGCCCAATCCTCGGCGACCTGCATCTCACGAATATCAGCGAAGTCCGTCGAATCAAGGAGGATCCGTGCGGAATGATGTCCGCCGAGCTGACCAGCCACCGCTTCATTGATCTTCGTGTAGTACTCAATGCTCGAATGCCAACTCATTCCACCCAGCAGACCGATCCTGCGCATCTTCCACTCCTTGTCATCACGAAACCAGCTACATGATCCAGTCTGACCCGATACCAACGCGCTCGGTAGACCCAGTTCCCTCTGCTCTGACATAAGCTGTACTTATGTCTTCCGTGTTCGAACACGCTCTCACTCTCGGCGAACCCAAACGTCTTCTCATCTTCGGTGCCATCGCCGAAGCCGGCAGCATCGGCGCCGCCGCTCGCACACTCGGCTGGTCCCAACCAGCCCTGTCCCAGCACATGACCGCTCTCGAAAAGGACCTCGGTGTCACGCTCTTCGACCGCACACCCCGCGGCATTCGGCTGACCACCGCCGGCCAACTCGCCCGCATCCGCTCAGGCGAAGTAGCCGCCTCGGTGACGGGACTGCGCAGCGACCTCGCCAAAGCCTTCGGCCTCGGTGGACGCAATGTCCGGCTGGCCGGGTTCCCCAGCTTCGTCATCGGCCCCCTGGCTGCAGCCCTCGGTCGACTCGAAGCGAACGCCGGCAGTGGAACAGACTCGCCACTGCACCACTCCTATGAAGTGTCCGAGGCCGAACCGCCGGAAGCGCTGCGCCTACTCGACGACGGCGCCATCGACATCGCCTTCCTCTTCCACCACGAAGACGAAACACCACCTGAACTGCCCGGACGTACGACCGTCGACCTCGGCGCCGACCACCTCGACCTCCTCGTCCCCGAACGCTGGAACCGCGCCGGACAGATCCAACACCTCAACGACGTCGCCGACCTACCTTGGATCATGGGCTGCGTGCGCTGCCGCTCCACCGCCGAACGACTCTGCCGGCACGCCGGCTTCGAACCCCGCACCCGCCACATCACCGACAACCCCGGCGCCATCCAATCACTCGTCTCCAACGGACTCGGCGTCGCCCTCCTGCCCCGCAGCGCCCGTCGTTACTCGAAGGTGGCCGGCATCGACCCCATCGCCCTTCAAGAAGCCGGCGCCCGACGAGTGACCGCAATGATCCCCGACGGACTGGCAGCCGCCTCCGAGATTGTCGACCTGATTGAAGCACTGCGTGCCGCCGACGTCACCGGCGGCGGTGCGACAGACGTCGAAACCGGCACCCAAGCAAAAGCAGCAGCGACCGGAACTACCGCCACCACCGCGCCCGACGGCTACAGTGACTCCTGATGAGTACGTTCACCAGAGTCCTCGATAGGTGGCTGACGGTCACCACGGCCGCGGCGATCATCGTGATGATGCTCCACATCGTCACCCACGCACTGGCCCGGTCGATCTTCCACGCCCCGCTCGATGGCACCAACGAGATCGTCGAATACTGGTACCTGCCGATCGTCGCGCTGCTCGGCATCCCGGCCGCTCAGCTGCAGAAGGAACACATCACTGTGACGATGGCCATCGAGCGGGCGAATCCTGCCACCGCAGCGGTGTTCACTGTCTTCGCATGCATCCTCGGCGCCCTTGTATCGATCGCCTTCGCCTGGTTCGGGCTGAGCAAGGCGCTCGAGAACACGGCGATCGGGTCGACCGCCGATGTCTCCGCCGTCATCACCTGGCCGGTGTATTACCTCGTTCCGATCGTGTTCGTCCTCCTCGCCGTGCTCTACATCCTCGACGCCGTCGCGATCCTCCGCCGCCGCAACCAGGTAGGGGAGGAGCAGTGAACGCGAATACCGACCTCACCGGCGCACCCTTGCCGCCAGAAGACTCCAATACAGCGAGCATCACCGGCGCCACCACCCAGAAACCCACCACGGCTCTCTTACCGAATGGCTCCCGTCGCGAACGCCCCGGCGCACTCGCCTTGACCGTCGGGTTCGGACTTGTCGCCGTCTGCCTCATCGGCCTCTTCACCAGCCCATCCGCGGCCATCGGAGGCGCCTGGTGCATCGGCATGATGCTCGTCCTCCTCTTCCTCTCCGTCCCGGTGGCGATTGCGCTATCCGTGCCGTCGATCATCGGCGTCTACGCCGTATCCGGGATTCCGGCGACGATGAACATCCTCTCCACCGCCCCGTTCAGCGCCGTCTCCGACTGGTCGATGAGCGTGCTGCCCATGTTCATCTTCATGGGCATGCTGCTCACCCAATCCGGACTGTCCGGCAAGGTCTACCGCGTCGCCGACCACTGGTTCTCCTGGCTGCCCGGCGGCATCGGCATCGGCACCACCTTCGCCGGAGCAGGACTCTCCGCCGTCACCGGTTCAACCATCGGCATGACCTACGCGCTGGGACGGGCAGGCATTCCCGAAATGCTCAAAGCCGGCTACGACAAACGCATGGCCGTGGGCACAATCATGGTTTCCGGCATGACCGGCAACCTCATCCCACCCTCGATCCTCATGGTCGTCTACGCCGGCATCGCCTCCGTGCCAGTCGGTCCCGCACTCATGGCCGGAGCCGTCCCCGGGATCCTGCTCGCCGTGTGCTTCGCTGCCTTCATCTTCGCCCTCGGCGTCGTCGCTCCGAGGCTCGTTGGTCGCGGCCAAAGCGCCAAGACCGCAACAGACGCAAACACCACTCGCCCCACGACGACCTGGCGCGACCGCTTCACCTCCCTGACCAGCGTGTGGGGTTTCGCGATCATCCTCGTCGTTCTCTTCGGCGGCATGTTCTCCGGCATCTTCACCCCCACCGAGGCCGGAGCCGCCGCCGCACTCTGCTCACTCCTCCTCTGCCTCTGGGAGAAGCGCGGCAGCCATCCGTGGCGCAAGGTCGCGGAATCGGCCATGGATACGGTGGCAGCCACCTCGGCGATCTTCTTCATCATGATCGGCGCGACCATGCTCACCAGCCTGCTCGCCATCACCGGACTCGCCCCCATCCTCACCGGCCTCATCACGGACCTCGGACTGTCGCGGATCGGATTCCTGCTCGTCCTCATCGTCCTCTACATCGTCATGGGCATGTTCTTCGACACCCTGTCGATGATGCTGCTGACCATCCCGATCCTCTTGCCCACCCTGGAAACGATGGGGGTGAGCCCGCTGTGGTTCGGGGTCTTCGTCGTCCTCCTCGGCGAGTTCGCTATGGTCACCCCGCCGGTCGGCATCATCCCCTACATCGTCCACTCGATCGCGAAGAACCCCGAGGTCAACCTCGGTGCCACGGTCACGCTGCGCGACATCTTCATCTCTCTGCTGTGGTTCCTGCCCGTCGGTGTCATCTTCCTCATCCTCATGGTCGCCGTGCCCGGAATGACCGAATGGCTGCCCGACCTCATCAGCCGCACGAGCGGGGGAATGCCCGGATAATCCTCGCCGAGGTGGCCCTGCCCACCCGTGCACTGTGTCGTTCGGGTGGCTGCCGCAGGGTGTGAGCGGACTCATGGTTAGGGTGACCTCATTCAGGCATATGATTGGAGGGAATTCTCAGCCTTCGTTCAAAGGAGTCCCATGAAGCGCATCCGCACGGCAGCACGCCCCGCCAAGGCCATTGCGGCGGTCGCATCGCTGGCACTGTTGGCCGGATGCGCCGGATCCGTCGGTGGCGATGGAGCCGGTTCGAGTGACTCCGCGGGGGAGGGCTTCGCTTATGACGCCTCGCAGGACGAGATCGATGAGGCTCTGGCCGACCTTGATCCGGTGACGATCAAGTTCCAGCCGTCGTCGATGTCGGAGAAGTCGATCCTCGCGCCGAACGGACTCGACGTGAAGAAGGCCATCGAGGAACGCTCGGATGGCAAGATCACCGTCGACATCGTGTGGGGCCAGGCGATAGCCAGCTACGAAGACGTTGATGATGCCCTGGCCGATGGCCGAGTCGATCTCGCCTTCACACTGCCCTCATACACCCCGGCCGAGTACCCGGCCTTCGACGCGATCGGCACGGCCATGTCGACGTTGCCGTCCTCGCCGGTAGCCAGTGATCTGGCGGCGAACGCGGCCGGTGTGCAGGCAGCATGGGAGACGCCCGAGGTGCTTGAGGAGTTCGAGAAGAAGAACCTCGTTCCGCTCATTCCGATGCTCGCCGCGGGTGGGTACTCGACGATGTGCTCGAAGCCGATGACCTCGCTTGATGATTGGAAAGGCAAGCAGGTGCGCGTCGGTTCAGCCGCGGCAGGCAAGCAGGTGACGGACCTGGGTGCGACTCCGGTGTCATTGTCATTCCCGGAGACCTATGAGGCGCTGCAGCGCGGAACTGTCGACTGCGACCTCGGCCAGTTGGCGCCGAATGTTGAGGCCGGCACCTTCGAGGTGGCCCCGAACATCGGTGTGGCATCGGACGCGGGCATTGCACGTTCGGCGGGTGCGATTACGGCGGGCAAGAAATATTCGGAGCTGCCGGTTGCCTACCAGCAGGTCATCTTCGACTCGATGTCGACGACGTTCAGCACGATGATGGAGGTCGTCATCGGTGCGAAGGCACAGGCCGTCGAGCAGGCGAAGGACAACGACGGTTCGGTTCAGCCGTTTGACGATGACGTGCAGAAGCAGATGGCGAAGTACGCGAAGACGCTGTCGGACAAGACCGCGGAGAAGGCCGAGGTGCCCGATGCGCCGAAGACGCTGGGCACCGCTGGAACCGAATGGGCAAAGTCCGTGTCCGAACTCGGCTATGACGACAAGGGCGACTTCGCTTCCCTCGACGAGTGGTACCCGGAGGACGCCTCGTACGACAAGCTCGGCGACGAGCTCTTCGAAAAGGTCATGGCCGAGCACCGGCCGGAGTAGTACCGTAGCGGGCTAGGCCCGAACTTAAAAAGGCCCTGTTGAACGGATGGCAAATAGTCCACCGTTCAACAGGGCTTTTGTGTTGTGCGAACAAGGCTGGGATCAGCTGGAATAGCCCGACCACGGATTTACTAATTGCACTCCGTCCAGCGCTTCGAAATGCTTAGTGTTGCGGGTAGCGACAGTCATGTGGTGAGCAACCGCGATCGAAGCAATGAGGGCGCCGTCGAGCGGTGCACGATCAGGTACGCGGAACGAGCCCAGCGCACGGGCGGCGGGCAGGTCGAAGGGGAGAACGCGTCCCGCAAAACCGGGGAGCAACATGTCCTCGAACCACATTCGCAGAATCTTGCCTTGCTGTGAGTCCGTGCGTTCCTTCGCCGCTACACCACGCTCGATCTCGGAAATGGTCAAGGCAGAAACATACTGGGCTTGTGCGGGTATCGAACTAGACCACTCTTCGACTTCCGGATTTCGACCCCGGACTCGCAGAGCTGAAACGACGTTCGTGTCAAGAAGGAAGTTCATAGCTCTGCGCTACGTGCCTTCAGGCCAAGGCGCTTAGGCTCGAACTCGACCTGAGTATCGGTGCTCATCGAGATGAGGTCGACAAGTGTCGGCTCCTCGGCCGCAATGCCTACGGCAAGAGCTTCCCTGGCTTCCGCCTCGATGCTTGAGTTATGAGCAGCTGCTCGTCTGCGCAATATGGCTTTGGTGCCCTCCGGCAGATTGCGGATGAGAATCTGTTCCACGGCTCCTCCTTTGATATCACTACAATGATATCGCTGTCGGTGCGTGATCGGAAGAGAGCTATTCCGATCCACCGCAAACTCTCAATCGAACCTACTCCCTAATCAACTAGGCTGGTGATCGCGTAGGACAAAGTCGACGGAAGGGCTGACGGGTGACGATCCTCTACACCATCGGACTGGGCGTCCTCAGCGCGCTCATCGTCGGATTCCTCGTCCGGCGGATGATGCTCACCGGCACCGGGGCTGCCCGCAACACCATCGTCTCCCTCATCATGGGCCTGTCGATCTGGCCGATCACCCTCCAGGCCTACAAGATGCTCGGCATCTCCGCAGGCGGATACTATCCAACCCTCGACATGAGCTTCCCCGCCATCATGGTCTTCCTGCTGCTCTTCGCCTGGTTCATCGTCATCCAGATGTTCGTCCTGCTTGCGATCGAACTCATCATGCCCTCGGGCACGCTCAGCTCACTCATCCGCAACGCGCCGAAGATCCCCACCTGGTATCGCCGCGTCAACCGCCTGGCCCAGATCCAGAAGATCCTCATCAAATTCGGCCTCTCCCGCTACCTGCGACCGCGAATTCCCACCCTGCGCGTCTCCCTCCGAGAGATCGCCGCCACCACCCGTGACGCCCTGGCCGCCTCGGGGGTCACGTTCATCAAGCTCGGCCAGTTCATCGCCACCCGCGGTGACATGATCCCGCACGAATTCGTCGAGGAGTTCTCCACCCTCCAGGCCGGGGTGAAGCCCGTTCCCTTCGCCGAGGTGAAGGACCAGCTTGAAGCCCGATGGGGCCGCCCCGTCGCCGAGGTGTTCGCCGAGTTCGATGAGAAACCGTTCGCCGGTGCCTCCGTCGCTCAGGTCCACCGAGCCGTGACCTGGGAAGGCCGCGTGGTCGCGGTCAAGGTGCAACGGCCGAAGATCCGCAAACAGGTCCGCGCCGACTGCGATATCGTCCTCACCCTGGCCGACCGGCTCGACCGCACCACCGACTGGGCGAAGAAGATCGGCATCTCGAAACTCGCCCGCAGCTTCGTCGATTCACTGCAGGGCGAACTCGACTACCGCGGCGAGCTCGCCCACATCGAAGCACTCCGCCTCGCCGATGAAACCGGCCGGTCGACGACGCAGACTGATTCTGTTGTCCATATCCCGCACGTGTATAAGGAGCTCTCCGGCGAGTTCGTCATCGTCATGGACCTTGTTGAAGGTTCCCCTCTGTCCCACGGCGCCGAGGTGGTCGACCACCTCTCCGAGATCGCGCGCAGAGAGATCGCCCAGGACCTCTTCCTCATGGTCGTCCGACAGGTGCTCGGGAAGGGCATCTTCCACGCCGACCTCCACCCTGGAAACATCGTCGTCTCAAGCGCGGGCCGTGCCGGCCTCGTCGACTTCGGTGCCGTCGGCCGGATCGACAAACGCGATCGCCGAGCCATCGCGCTGCTGCTCATGGCCTTCGACTCGCAGAACTCGCAGGCGGCAACCGCCGCGATCCTCGAACTGCTCGGGACTCCGAGCGAAGTGAACCTGCGGGAGTTGCAGCGTGAGATCGGGCAGATCATGCTCAAATACGGAGACGGGGCACCGGGCTCGACCTCGGCGGCGCTGTTCGGCGAGCTCATTGACTTCGTCGTCGACTTCGGTTTCCCGATGCCGGCCTCGGTAGCAACAGCATTCCGTGCTATCAGTACCCTCGAGGGATCGATTACTCGTCTGGTGCCGGAACTCAACCTGCTGGCCCTAGTCACGCAGAACGGTAAGACGTTGCTGCGCGAGGTCGGGGGACTGGGAGTCGACCGACACGAGATGACGCTCTACGCGGCGGCGACTGCACCGCAGATCGCTGAGCTGCCCGGGCAGATCTCGCGTATCGCCGGTCACCTGCAGGACGGCACGCTCGACGTCGGGACGAGTGGGCTGAACATTGCGACGATCAAGAATCTGCTGGTCTCCACGGTTGAACAGTTCATTCAGGTCATCGTCTCAACTGCACTCATCCTCGGCGGGGTGATCCTTATGGCCGCTGACTTCGGACCTGCCCTGGCCCCTGAGCTCAAACTCTTCACGTACTTCGGCGCCTGGATGTTACTTGCTGGTAGTGTGATTGCGGCGTTGGTTCTTGCACCAGCGCTCAGGCAGAGGATGACGTGGGAAGGGCTGGGGTAGGCCAAGTGACGGAGCCAGTGGAGACGACGCGAATCAGCGATACCGCACTCATCTTCGAAGGCGGTGGCATGCGGGCTTCGCTCACCAGCGCCGTGGCAGTCGTCTTGCTCAACGAAGGCTTGGCGTTTGACTGGGTCGCCGGCATCAGCGCAGGAGCATCCACTGCAGTGAACTACCTCTCCGGAGACGCGTGGAGGATACGCAGGTCATTCGTCGAGTTCGCCGCGGAAGAAGAATTCGGCGGGTGGCGGTACTTCGCCCGTGGCAAGGGAATGTTCCACGGCGAGTACATCTACCAACGAGCGGGCGCTCCCGATGAGGCTCTGCCGTTCGACTGGGACACCTACGAGGCAAGCACTGGTGACATGCGGATCATCGCGTTCGATGCGGTGACCGGCGATGAGGCGGTGTGGTCGAAGAAGGACACCCCGAACATCGACGATTTGATGATCCGGGTGCAGGCATCATCGACGATGCCGATTGTCATGCCGCCTGTCCACCTCGACGGGCATGTGTACGTCGACGGTGCGATGGGGGAGGACGGCGGGATCGCCCTGAGCCAGGCCCAGCGCGAGGGCTTCGAGAAGTTCGTCATCGTTCTGACCCAGGAACGCAGGTACAAGAAAGTGCCGCAGAGATTTCCGGCGGTCTATCGCAGAATCTTCCGAAAATATCCGGCCTTGGCTGATGCGCTGCTGACTCGGTGGAAGCGATACAACGAGACCCGCGAACGAATCTTCGAACTCGAAGCGGAGGGGAAGGCCCACGTCTTCGCTCCTGAGCGTATGCCAGTCGACAACAGCACTCGTGATCTCTCGCGGCTCGCAGCTGCTCACCGGATGGGACTGTCGCAGTCTCGGCGGGAGCTTCCGGTGATGCGGGAGTTTCTTGGTGTTGGGCTCAGTTAGAAAGCGACCCGGAGGCGGGGCAAGACATCCAATATAATGGGCCAATCGGGGAACAGCTGCTTCCGGACGAGTTTTTGCTGGTGTTGATTTAGTGAGCGGCAGGCCTGGCCCGGTGTCGGCGGATGCGAATTTGACTGAGACTCGACTTGGGTGACAGCTCATGGGAATTGTTGTCTGACATGTTGACAGAATACGAATGGGCCTGTGCTCTGACCTCTATCATTGGGAGACAACAGTGGTGGAGACCGAAAGTGAGCAATGATGGCAATATCGGATTGGTTCAAGACGCCAGAATCTGATGAAACCGACCTGTTCAGGCGGTCTCGCCCAACCAAGGCGCAACGAGAAGCGATTCATAGCTACCTGGAGATCCCAGTCTTTCCTTGGGACACCTCAATCTGTGCCCTGATCGATCAGCACAACCAGTTTGTATTGGCGTTCCCCGACGCCAGCTCAAAAGAGCGTAAAGCCGAAAGCTTTATGTTTGACATCCAAACTACTCTTAATTTAATTGCATACGTGGATGACCTTGATCCACTCAGCGGTGCACTTTTAGCTAGGCCGTTGGCATTTGTCGAACCCACCGTAGATAATTCCCAGTTTTCAGATGTGGAATCAGATCTCCTTCAGAAGTACGAAGCCAATTCAATAGTGAGCTGGCCGACCTTGTTGCTGGAGGGACACATTAAAGCGCCAAGCGGTCCCGGCCAGTTGCCGCAGTTTCGTCCGTCTGGATCCACCACACATTATCAGGTGGTCAGCGATTGTTCGATTACCTTTGGTACGCGAGTAGTTGCGCTAGTAGTGGCGCTGGTAACCGAAGGGCGCCGGGGGCCCGAAATTATGCTGGATATACTGAACACTAATGATTGCACTGACTATAATTCATCGACTTACCGGAAGCTCCCTGGTGCATCTTTGGCGGAGTCCATGCATTTCTTTAACCAATTAGATAGGGCATTTTACAATTTGCGAATCCCTGGGGTGAGCTATGAATCCTGGGTAGAACTTGAGCAGGACTATGATTATTTAATTAGGAGAAGTAGCCTGATCGGCGATTCTCACTTACGCGAGTGGCAAGACAGAGACGCCAGGTTTGAAGAGATTTTGAATGCTGCGATACCAGGCACGAGAATGCCTGGTAGTCGTCAGATATTTGAACCAATGCAAATAGATGGCGGTGCGGATGTTGGTAGTTCGCTGAGGCTTCCGTCGCCACGATTGATTAAGACTCCTCGCGATGCCGAAATTTATGCAGCAGAAGTTATGGAAGCAACTGGGTTCACGAACGTCGTCCCCACTGGCTTGGGAGCTGACGGCGGGATCGACGTTGAGTCAACGGAAGCAATTGCGCAGGTCAAGCTTGAGGGGAGGCGATCATCTCGCGAGCAGCTTCAACGGCTTTATGGCATAGCAGCGCATCGTGATGCGTTGGCATTATTTTTCTCGCTGGGAGGGTACTCGGCTCAAGCGATCCAGTGGGCCGAAGAGACAGGCATGCACCTCTTCGAGTTCGAGTTTGACGGGACCGTGATTCCTAGATCTTCGCTGGCCAAACAGCTCTTCAGGATGAGTTGATTAGTGCGTGCGTCTCTTAATTCAGAGGTGGGGATGAGCCGTTCGATTTAATTGCTTGTAGCGTTATATGCCTGGTGGTCTGAATTAGGTTCAAGTAGCTTCGTCGGAATGCAAGCGCCCGGCGTAGGGCTACTTGAACCCCAACTTCACCGAAATCTCCCTCGCAGCTGCCTTCATCACCGGCACCAGCCCCTGCATCCGATCCTTCGGCATGAATGGGCGAGTGGCCGACAGCGAAATGCCGGCCACGATGTCCCCGCTGCCATCACGAATGGGAGCAGCCACGCACCGAATGCCCGGCTCATTCTCTTCTAGATCGAGTGCGGCTCCGTCGCGGGTGTAGCCCTCCATCCTCTTCACGAATGCGTCTACCGCAGCGGAGTCGGCACCGGGGTTTTCTGCGACGAACAGACCCTCCCACCGCTCTTCCTGCCCAAGCAGCAGTGCCTTGCCGACACCGGTGCGCGTCATCGGCATCCTATGACCGATCCGAGAACGCATCTCGGCCCCGCGGGTGCCTGGGATCTTATGGAGATAGAGCACCGACTCACCATCCTCGACCGAGAGATGGATCGTGTCCTGAGTCCGTTCAGCCAACGCCTCCAGGCTCTCCCTGGCTACGACCGGCAGCGGATCCTGATTGAGCGCGGTGAAACCATACTCGATCAGCGTCGGCCCGAGCCGAAACTCTCCCGGCGACCCATGCCGCAGATACCCCATCTGCACCAACAGCTGGATCATCCTGTGTGCACTTGACCGACCGATACCCGTCGAATCAACGATCGACTTCAGCGTCGTCGAGCCATGAGCCACGGCGCTGACGATCTGCAGCCCTCTGGCCAGGGTCTGAGTGCCCTGCGGAATGGCTTCGCCGATAACAGTTCCAGAATCCTCGATCATCACCCCAGTATGTCACCCCATCCCACATATAGGGACACCGGTGGCGCATGGTGGAACACGTGCTCATAGTGGCATCTATGGCAAATCTGGCACCACCCGAGGCCCCACAGATGATCGGCCTCGACTGGGGGACAAGCTCTCTGAGAGCCTTCCTCATCGACAGCGACGGACAGGTCCTCGCCGAACGCAACGGTTCCGACGGCATCATGGCCGTCAGCTCCGACACCACAGATCTCCGAGGCGACTTCTCCCGGATCGCTGAAGCCGCGGTTGGCGACTGGCTGACCACCTACGGCCCCCTGCCGATGCTCGCCTGCGGAATGATCGGCTCAACCCAGGGCGTCGCTGAGGCGGGCTACCTCGATCTTCCCGCCGACCTCAGCGACATGGGCAGGCGACTGACGACGGTCGAACTGACGACCGGTGACCTCCACATCGTCCCTGGCCTGCAGAAAGCCCCGACCGAGGCGACCGCACCCGATGTCATCCGCGGGGAAGAGACTCAACTGCTCGGCCTCCTCGGCGTGGATGACACCGAACCGAGCACGGTGATCCTGCCCGGCACACACACCAAATGGGTGAGCTGCCACGGACAACGTGTCACCGACTTCACCACCTCGATGAGCGGGGAGCTCTTCGGCCTGCTCAGCACCTCATCGATCCTCGGCCGCCTCGCCGAACCCACCGCAGGCTTCCACTCTGAGGCTTTCGACTGGGGACTGAGCGTCGGAGCTGACGACCCCGCCGCCGTCACGTCCTCAATCTTCTCCGCCCGAACCTGGGCTCTCGACGGACGCCTGCGTGCCGAAGAAGTCAACGACTACCTCTCGGGAATGCTCATCGGCGCCGAGGTGGCCCACCAGCTCGCCGTGGTTGCCGAGTCGAGCGCCCCCGTCATCGTCTGCGGAACCACAGATCTGACGAAGCGCTACACCCGCGCACTGCACCGAGCAGGCCGAGAGACGATTAACGCGAATCCGCGTGCGGCCGCCACCGGTCTCTTCCGCATCGCCGTACAATCCGGCCTCGTCCCGACCAAGGAGCACACCCATGCCTGACACTGTCCCCTCCGGCCTCATCGCCATCCTCCGCGGTGTCCGCCCCGACGAAGTCCTCGACATCGCCGAGGGCATCGTCGCCGCCGGGTTCTCCGCCATCGAGGTTCCGCTCAACTCGCCCGACCCCCTCGACTCGATCGCCGCGCTGGTCGAACGGTTCGGCAACGACCTGGAGATCGGTGCCGGCACCGTGCTCACCGCCAATCAGGTCCGCGATTGCGAGCGAGCCGGTGCCCGCATCATCGTCGCCCCCGACACCGACACCGAAGTCATCCAGACCGCGCTCGGGATGGGCCTCACCCCATACCCGGGAGCAGCGACACCAACCGAGGCGTTCGCAGCCATCAAAGCAGGCGCCACCAAGGTCAAACTCTTCCCCTCCTCGGCGGTGGGGATCAGCGGGATGAAGGCCTGGAGTGAGGTGCTGCCTGTTGGCACCGAACTCTTCCCCGTCGGGGGAGTAGGAGCCGACAACGCCGCCGAATGGCGAAAGGCTGGCGCAGCCGGCCTCGGCCTCGGTTCTTCCCTCTATCGCCGAGGCGACCGCCCCGACGACGTCCGCACCCGGGCCCAGTCGATCGCCTCGGCGTGGGCGCCCACCAACTGAGCACCGCTCCATCAACGACAACACCCGAACGAAAGGCCAGACCAATGAAGATCACGTCGATGACGGCGTACACAGTGCCGCCTCGGTGGCTGTTCCTCAAGATCGAAACCGATGAAGGGATCGTGGGATGGGGCGAACCCATCATCGAAGGCAAGGCAGCCACCGTTGCCGCCGCCGTCGATGAGCTCTCCGACCTACTCATCGGCAAGGATCCGGCGAACATCGAGGACCTGTGGACGATCATGTACCGCGGTGGCTTCTACCGCGGTGGCCCCATTCTTATGAGTGCGATCTCCGGAATCGATCAGGCACTGTGGGACATCAAGGGCAAGGCGCTTGGCCAACCTGTGCATCAGCTCCTCGGCGGGAAGGTCCGGGATCGGATCCGCACCTACTCGTGGATCGGCGGAGACCGTCCAGGCGACACCGCCGCAGCCGCACTCGAGACGAAGAACCGCGGGTTCACCGCGGTGAAGATGAACGCCACCGAGGAAATGCAGTTCATCGACTCCTTTACCAAGGTCGACCAGGTCATCGAGAACGTCCAGGCGATCCGGGAGGCCACAGGTGAGGATTTCGGCATCGGCGTCGACTTCCACGGCCGCGTGCACAAGCCGATGGCCAAGGTCCTCATCAAGGAACTCGAACCCTACCGGCTGCTCTTCATCGAAGAACCGGTGCTCTCCGAACACTTCGGTTCACTCCGCGACGTCATGGCGAACACACCGACGCCGATCGCGTTGGGAGAGCGGCTCTTCTCACGGTGGGACTTCCGTGAGGTGGTCGCCTCCGGTGCCGTCGACATCGTCCAGCCGGATGTCTCCCACGCCGGCGGCATCACAGAGACGCGGAAGATTGCGATGATGGCCGAAGCCTACGATGTGGCGCTCGCGCTGCACTGTCCCTTGGGGCCGATCGCGCTCGCCGCCTGCCTCCAGGTCGATGCCGGCAGCTACAACGCCTTCATCCAGGAACAGAGCCTGGGCATCCACTACAACACGAGCAACGACCTGCTCGACTACGTCACTGACCCGTCGGTGTTCAACTACGACGACGGCATGATCGACATCCCGTCCGGACCGGGTCTCGGCATCGAGGTCAACGAAGAGTACGTCATCGAACGCTCCGCAGAAGGACACCGGTGGCGCAACCCCATCTGGCGCCACGCCGACGGCTCCTTCGCGGAATGGTGACGGGATGGGATCGGTAGAAGAGAAGGGTGTTCAACGATGAGCTCGAAGACGGAAGCTACGGTGTCGCGACGTGTAGCCTCACCGGGAAGAGCCCGGTGGTGGATCCTCGGATGGCTGCTCGCAGCGATGATGATCAACTACATGGATCGATCGTCACTGTCGATCGCAGCTCCACACATGATCGACGAACTCGGTCTGACCGCCGCGGACATCGGGCTGTTGGGTACTGCGTTCTCACTGACATACGCGTTCTTTCAGCTGCCAGGTGGATGGCTGACCGATCGTCTCGGTGCGAAGCCGGTATACGTCATTGCGTTGGGGCTCTGGTCGATCGCCACTGCGCTGATGGCTTTTGGCCACCACATGTGGCATTTTATGGTGTCACGAGTCCTGCTCGGAGTCTTCGAAGCCCCGGTATCGCCTACTTCAGCGAAGATAGTCGCCGAGTGGTTCCCACCCCGAGAGCGCGGAGCCGCAGTCGGCGTCTACGACTCGGGAAGCAAATGGGGACCCGCCGTCGCTCCGCCGATCCTCACCTTCCTCATTATGGGCTTCGGTTGGCGAGCAATGTTCGTCATCCTCGGTGTGCTCGGTGTCATCGTGGCAGTGGGCTTCTGGGTTTTCTACCGTTCCCCGGAGTATGACCGCAGGGTCTCGGCGGCTGAACTCGAGCACATCCGAGCTCGAGAAGAAGACGACAATGCCCCGACCGGTCACATCCCCTGGTTGAAGCTCTTCACCAAGCCCCAAACTTGGGCAATGGTGCTGGGATTCGTCGCCGTCGTGTGGACACTGAACATCTTCGTGACCTTTCTGCCCCTGATGCTCAATGACATCTACTCGGTGGCCGATGCCGCACTGGGGTGGTACACGGCGATTCCATTCGCGGTCGGAGGCATCGGCGGTATCCTCGGCGGCTGGTTCACCACGAAGTATTCGCGGATGCGAGACCAATTAGCTCCTCTGGTCTGCAAACGACAGATCGCTGCAATCTATGGCGGCGCACTCGCCGTATGCTCAGTCCTTGTCGGAGTGACCACCGGTCACTTTGTTCTCCAACTGTCGGCGATGAGCCTTGCACTGTTCTTCTGTGGAGCACTGAGCGCCGTGGGGTGGTCAATCCCTGCTGATGTGGTGACTGGTAGTCGCGTCGCCTCACTGGGATCTATCCAGAACTTCGGCGGCTACTTCGCTGGTTCACTCTCGCCTTGGCTCACCGGAGTCTTGGTGACGACCACAGACTCATACCTCGTTCCCTTCCTCCTGGGCGCCGTCGTCGCAGTAATTGCGGGAATCGCCTACCTGCTCCTGCTGCGGGCTCCGATACGTGTGACCAGCGGCCCAACAGAAACCGGAAACCCGACGTCATGACGAAACTCGACACTGCAGTCACCACTCGTCCCACACGGATCCGCTACATCATCGCGGTTCTGCTCTTCATCACCGTCGTCATCAACTACATGGACCGGGCCAACCTGTCCATCGCAATGCCGGCACTGTCCCAGGAATTCGACCTCACCACGGGACAGCAGGGACTGCTGCTCTCTGCGTTCGGCTGGACCTATGCCGCGATGCAGCTGCCCGGCGGGTGGCTCGTCGACCGCGTGCGACCGCGCGTGCTCTACGCCTCGTGCCTGGTGCTGTGGTCCCTGGCCACACTGTTCATGGGAATGTCCGGCGGATTCGTCGCCCTCATCATCCTCAGGCTCATGGTCGGTGGGTTCGAAGCGCCGGCCTATCCCATCAACAACAAGGTCGCTACCGCGTGGTTCCCGGAGCGCGAACGCGGACGAGTCATCGCCTTCTACACCTCGGGCCAGTTCATCGGTCTCGCGTTGCTCACTCCCGTGCTGTCGTGGCTGCAGACGGTGCTCACTTGGCACTGGGTGTTCATCCTCACCGGTGTTGTGGGCATCATCTGGGCCGCGATCTGGTGGTTCGTCTACCGCGAGCCGCGCGATAAGTCGGGAGCCAACCAGGCCGAGATCGACCTCATCGCCTCAGGTGGGGGACTGGTCGATGTCGAGTCTGGTACGTCGAAGGAGTCGAAGCCGAAGCTCAAATGGTCCGACGTCAAGGTCGTGCTGACTCGTCGGAAGCTGTGGGGCATCTACCTCGGCCAGTTCTGCCTGACCTCGACGCTATGGTTCTTCCTCACCTGGTTCCCGACCTACCTCGTCGACTACCGAGGAATGGACTACATCGAGTCGGGCTTCATGGCCTCGCTGCCGTTCATCGCCGCGCTCGTCGGTGTGCTTCTCTCCGGGTGGGTCTCGGACCTCATGGTGAAGAAGGGACTGTCACTGGGTACAGCCCGGAAGCTGCCGATCATCATCGGCCTGGCGATGACAGTGTTCATGCTCGGCGCCAACTACACGGACTCATCAGCCCTGGTCATCGTGTTCATGTCGATCGCGTTCTTCGGCAACGGCTTCGCCTCCATCACGTGGTCACTGGTGTCTGCGCTTGCACCGGAACGGCTGCTGGGTCTGACCGGAGGCATGTTCAACTTCATTGGCAACCTGTCATCGATTGCCACCCCAATTGTCATCGGATTCCTCGTCACCGATGTCGACTTCGCGCCGGCGTTCGTCTATATGGCCGCGATCACGATCGTGGGTGTGCTGTCGTACGTGTTCCTCGTTGGCAAGGTTGAGCGCGTCGAAGAGTAGGCATTACTCCAGACTCCGGGCGATCCGTCGGTTGCGGGCTTCAATAAACTCGTTGTTCGCTTGCAGATAGTCGATGAGGTCGCCCGGAGTCTTCGGGACAGCTGGGGTCGAGAAGTCATCGAAATGATGAAAAACCTGGATGTCACGAGGTTACGCACCGGCTTGATCCACAGGAGGTCCGGCGAAGAAGGTCGGGCCTGATGTCATGAGGTCAATGGTTGAGAAGAGAGGCCTGGCCACGACGAGGTATATCGGATGGACTGTGCAGGAACTTCCATCATCGGAAGATCTCGACGACTATCCGGACAAGCGAATCGCCGTGTCCTGGGATCACCGGTCTACACTCTCGTTTACGAAGAGCCTCTAAAGTAGACGCCCCAAATCATGCTTCAAGATAATCGATCTGCGGAGAATGCTCTTGAAACTGACAATGGTTCAAAAGATATCCATGTATCAGCGTCGGCGTTTTGACGGTGAAAAATGGTGGATACTCTCGACGACTACCCGATAGTCACCGAAGGATTCAATCCGAACTCGGATTCGCCGCTTCATGGGCGTCGATAAGCATATCTTGATCAGAATAGATGGCAGACCGTTGCCGATGTCCTGCAAGGACCGGAGCGATTCAAAGACTCGGATGAGAGAGTCGCAACTCGGGAGCTGATTCGCTATGCTACCGTCGGCGGTCTCGTTTTGCGTTAGATTGCGAGACGGGAACAATCAGTTAATTCGACCGGTACCTTAGAAAAATTCTTGGAGTCGGGCCCGTAAAGCGGGGTCGCAGATGTAAACGTAAGTGCCCCGAATTCCTCGTGTGAGCAGCACGCTGTAGATGTTGCGAACATATTCGAGAAGGTCTTCGTCTGTGTATTTGATTCCGAGTTTGGGGTTGTTCTCGCGACCCTTCTTGTCGTGATAGTTGGCGCCGTCAAAGACGAGCTTGCCTGCGTCAGGGTCGTAGCGGAGGTCGTTGCCGATGATGACCCCGACATAGTTCAGGTCGTAGCCTTGGACGGTATGGATGGAGCCGACTTCATTCACCGAGCTTGGTGAGTTAATCCAGTCCGTCTTGGCCTTGTTCCATTGCATCTGCTGCCCGTCAAGTTCGATGTCGTAGACGGTTCCAGTCTTGTCGTTCTTGCTCTTCCAGAACCATGCGTATCCAGCGACGAGGCGGGAGAGTCCGTACTCTTCTTCGCGCTTCTTAAGCTCGGTTCTCATGTCTCCCAGATCAGTGAACAATCGAAGGTCATACTCCCCGAAATCTTCCCGAGCGGTTGGCGGATTGTTGCTAAGTATTGAGCGGACGTACCCCACATAGTCCTTGTCCGCCTCAATGCGCATCTGAGTTTGAAGCGGATAGAGCCGACCGGCAGACCTTGCTTGCGCAGCGAGCTTCTTCGTCGCGTCTGCAGGCAGATCAGCGGGACGAACAGTTTGATTGACATCTAACATGAGGATTGAATGACGACTCTGCTTTTTGATCCAGTCCAATTGGGTCTTCTTCAGGTCGTCCTCGCCAAATAGCTTCTGATTGATCTCTGCAAACCTCGTGTTTTGTGATCCAGAGGGTTGATTTGCACGATGGTTGAGTCGGTGAGCTTCATCGACAACGAGAAGGTCGAACCGTTCAGCGCTTTCGCCTACCTCGAACGGAGTCAGCACCATGCTCTTGCTCAATCCGGGAGTCAGTCTAAATACTTTGGCGATTGAATCCCGTAGAGACTGTTGGGGGACTACGATTGCGAACTTGAGAGATTTGAGCAGTTCCGCATGCTCAGGTGTGAAGTAGTCGCTGAAGATGGAATCGATGTCGAGCGGCTCTTCCGAGTCGTGCCGTCTGATGTCTTCCAGCAACTTGAGCAGATAGATCGCTACGACAGTCTTACCCGTTCCTGGATTGCCCTCGACAATGACGGTGTTGTCAACGCCGCTCTCTAAGTCGTCAAAGAAGCCCTCGAGAATGTCATCGACAGCGATGGCCTGGTCATGGTTGAGAGCTTTGAAAGGCGAGAGCTTGAAGAGATCGCTGTTGATGATCTGGGGGATGGTGCGTTTGAAGAGGCTTTCTTGAGTCCGCAACTCTTCGAAGATCTGGTGGAACGTCTTGTTGTAGGTTTCTCGGTCGTAATAGTCGGCATCAGTGATGCCGGCATTGAGGTTGAGAACTTGGCGGCTACCATCGCCGTGGAACATTCGAATGAGGAACGATTCCAGATCTAAGCATGCCGACTTGTTGAACGTATCGTCGAGAACGACTCTGACTGAGTTCAAGTTCTTCTTGGATTCGGAGTCCAGGTGTTGGCGCATTCGCCCTTCGACGTTGAGCGACTCACCGATGTACACCTCTTTGTGATTGTTCATCACGTAGACGACGGGCCAGTTCCGGTGTCGTGGGTCGGCAGCGCCCCAAACCTTGACCCGTTCCGACTTGAACGGGAACCGTTCGATCTTAAAGCTGGTCATATTTCACGCTCGTGCCTCGAGCCTTATCCACTGGATACTTCTCGCGAGTCTTGGCCAGCTTGTCCAAAATGATGGTGTCGGGATCCAGGCCCAGCTTGTCCGCGAGCAACATGCAATAAGTCAGCACATCAGCCAACTCGTCCTTCGCGGACTCGAGGTCGGCATCTCCCCATTGGAAACATTCGAGTAGTTCTCCCGCTTCGATGGAAACGCTCTTCGCGAGATTCTCGGGGGAGTGGAACTGCTGCCAATCGCGTTCTGCCATGAACTGGCGGACTGTGTCGCGAACAGAATCTTCGTACATGACTTCAAGTTATCAGCGACGTGCGACAAGTGGGCGATGCCAAGCGAAAGTTGGATCTCATGTATCAACCAAGCGGAATTGGAGTGCGTTCAGTCTTACGTCGTTATCCCGACAAATGGGGCCCGGAGTTCCTGCTCATTTTCAGCAACTCCGGGCCAAACCTGATGTGGCTGGGTCAGGCAGTCAGCACTACCTTGCCCGTCGTCTTCCGGCCCTCCAGCGCACGATGCGCATCGACGGCATCGGCCAGCGCGAACGTGGCGCCGACGCGGAAATTCAGCCAGCCGTGTTCGATGCCGTTGAAGAGCATTGCCGAACGCTTCGCCAGCTCCTCCGAGCTGCGGACGAACCAGGCCAGCGACGGGCGGGAGAGGAAGATTCCGCCCGACGAGTTCAAGCGCTGAATGTCGAACGGCGGCACCTGGCCCGATGCTCCGCCGAAGAGCACCATCGAACCGAGCGGCTTGATCGAAGCCAACGAGGCATCGAACGTGTCTTTGCCGACCCCGTCGTATGCGACATCCACACCTTCATCGTCGGTGAGTTCCTTGACCTTCGCCGTGATGTCGACGCCCTCGCCGTAGAGGAAGACCTCATCGGCTCCGGCCTTGCGGGCGAGTTCCGCCTTCTCCTCGGTGCTCACGGTCGAGATGACATTGCCGCCCAAGTGCTTGATGATCTGCGTCAGCAGCAGGCCTACTCCGCCCGCCCCGGCATGGACGAGTGCCGTCTGTCCCGGCTTGATCTCATGCGAACTCGTCGCCAAATACTGCGCGGTCAGCCCCTGCAGCGGCATCGCGGCAGCCACCTCGGCGCTCACACCCTCCGGGACACGCAGCAGGTTGTCCGTGTTCACGACAACCTGAGTCGCATACGAACCAGGCGCCTCGTGCCAAGCGACACGGTCACCAACCTGCCAGGACTCGACGCCCTCGCCCACCTCGGCGATGCGACCGGTTCCCTCGGATCCGACGACATGCGGGTAGTCCATCGGATACACGCCCGAACGACGGTACGTATCGATGAAATTCACGCCCGCAGCCTCAACGTTGACGAGCACCTCGCCGGGGCCGGGCTTCGGAGTCTCGATCTCACCGAACTCAAGGACCTCCGGTCCACCAGCCTGCATCGCACGAACTGCCTGGGTCATAACGCCTCCTGCATATAAATTAATTGCCTGGTATGGTTATACATATGAACGATCTTACGGTTGCCGTCTCCGGTGCTACCGGATACGCCGGGGGAGAGGTCCTCCGGCTGCTGAGCACTCACCCTCACCTGAACGTCACCACGGTGTGCGGACATTCCACTGCAGGCGAGAAGCTTGGCCGACATCAACCCCATCTTGCCCGATATTCCGACTTCGTGGTCAAGGAGTCCACCGCCGAGGTGCTCGCCGGCCACGATGTCGTCATCCTCGCGCTCCCGCACGGTCAGTCCGGACAGATCGCCGCCGAGCTCGAATCCACGAGCCCCGACACCCTCATCGTCGACCTCGCCGCCGACCACCGCCTCATCAGCGCCGCCGCCTGGGAGAAGTTCTACGGCTCCGACCACCAGGGCACCTGGACCTACGGCCTGCCCGAACTCCTCACCGCCGACGGCACCAAACAGCGCGAGGCACTGAAGACCACGAAACGCATTGCCGTGCCCGGCTGCAACGTCACCGCCGTGACGCTCGGCCTCGCCCCGCTCATCCAAGCTGGCCTCGCAGCACCGACCGGGCTCAACGCCGTGCTCGCCAATGGCGTCTCCGGCGCGGGCAAGGCACTCAAGCCGCATCTCACCGCCGCAAAGATCCTCGGCAATGCCTCCCCGTACGGCACCGGCGGCACCCACCGGCACGTGCCCGAGATCGAACAGAACCTCAACGGAGTCCTCGGCGCCGACGCTGCCGACGGCCCCACCCGGATCTCCTTCACCCCGACACTCGTGCCCATGGCCCGAGGGATCCTCGCCACCATCACCGCCGACTTCGGGGATCGCATTTGGAAGGGAAAGCACGAGGAGATCACAGCGGAAGCAAGGGTGGAGCAGATTCGCCAAGCTTTCGATGATGCTTATGCCGACGAACCGTTCGTCCGCATCCTGCCCGACGGCCTCTGGCCGCAGACCGCTGCCACCACGGGATCGAACGTTGCGCAGATCCAGTTCACCGTCGACGAACGAGCCGAGAAGATCCTCATTGTCGTGGCACTGGACAACCTGGTCCGCGGCACGGCTGGACAAGCTATCCAATCCATCCACCTGGCCCTCGGTCTCGACGAGACCACCGCTCTTCCCCTCGAAGGAGTCGCCCCATGAGCGTCACCGCCCCACTCGGCTTCACCGCCGCCGGACTCACCGCCGGACTCAAGCCGTCTGGCACCAAAGACCTTTCACTCGTGGTCAACAACGGCCCCGACACCGCCGTCGCCGCCGTCTACACCTCCAACCGGTGCAAGGCCAACCCAGTCCTCTGGTCCCAGAATGCCTCCGCCAACGGGCAAGCCCGCGCCGTCGTCCTCAACTCCGGGGGAGCGAACTGCTACACCGGCGACTTCGGCTACGAGACAACGACCCTGACTGCGCAGACCACCGCCGAACTCCTCACCGACGCCGGCACCGACACGGTGCCTGAGGACGTACTCGTCTGCTCGACCGGACTCATCGGCGTCGGTGGGCAGGATTTCCGCGACTCGATTGTGACCAACCTCGCCCCGCTAGTCGCTGCAGCCGACACGAGCGTCGAATCCGGCCAAGCCGCCGCCGAAGCGATCATGACCACCGACACCGTGGCGAAGGTCGCCAGCCGCACCGGCTCCAGTGGGTACACGATCGGCGGCATGGCCAAAGGCGCAGGCATGCTCGCCCCAGGCCTGGCGACGATGCTCGTCGTCATCACCACAGATGCTGGTCTCGACCAGACCGTGCTCGACCGGGCTCTGCGGGCCTCGACGAGCCAGTCCTTCGACCGGCTCGACACCGACGGCTGCATGTCGACGAACGATACCGTCATCCTCATGTCCTCCGGTGCCCACGACGCCGATGTCGACGCGGAAGAATTCACCACCCTGCTCAAAGACGTCTGCCTCGACCTCATGCACCAACTCCACGTCGACGCCGAAGGCGCCCACCACGACATCGCCATCACCACCCGCGGAGCCGCCAGCGAAGCCGATGCCGTCGAAGTCTCCCGGTCGGTGGCACGTTCGTCCCTGTTCAAGGCCGCGATCTTCGGGGAGGACCCGAACTGGGGTCGCGTCGTCGCTCAGGTGGGAACCACCTCGGCGGATTTCGATCCCACACAGATCGACGTGATCATCAACGGCGTCCAAGTGTGCACGGCGTCGGGCCCCGACGAAGACCCCGCGAACGTGACGTTCGATCGCACAGTTGATGTGTCTATCGACCTTCACGCCGGAGACGACACCGCCACCGTGTGGACCTCGGACCTCACCCACGACTACGTCGAAGAGAACAGCGCCTACTCCTCATGAACAGCCCCGTAGACATGTCCACGAAATCCACGGCCGCCCGGCTCGCCGCCGCCCAGGTCAAGGCCGAAGCCCTGACCGAGGCGTTGCCCTGGATCAAGACCTTCGCCGGCGCCACGATCGTCATCAAATACGGCGGCAACGCCATGGTCTCCCCGGAGCTGCAGCAGTCCTTCGCCGATGACATCGCGTTCCTCCGCTTCGCCGGCATCCGCCCCGTCGTCGTCCACGGCGGCGGCCCCCAGATATCGGCCATGCTGAAACGTTTGGGCATCGAATCCGAGTTCAAAGCCGGGCAGCGCGTGACCACCGAGGAAGCCGCCGAGGTCATCCGCATGGTGCTGTCCGGCCAGGTCAACCGCGACATCGTGTCCCGGATCAACCAGAACGGCGACGCCGCGATCGGTCTGTCCGGTGAAGACGCGGACCTCCTCCTTGCGAACAGAACCACCGCCGAGGTGGACGGCGAGACAATCGACCTCGGCCGAGTGGGCGAGATCGCCCAGGTCAACACCACCGTGCTCACCGAACTCCTCGACGCCGGCCGGGTGCCCGTCATCTGCTCGATCGCCTCGGAGATCGGGGGAGAAGCGGGGAAGCCGCTCAACATCAATGCGGACCTGGCCGCCTCGGCGGTGGCGAAGGCGCTCAAGGCACACAAACTCATCATGCTCACCGATGTGCCCGGCCTCTACGCGAACTGGCCGGACACGTCCTCGCTCATCTCCCGCATCGACCCGGACAAGCTGCGCGAACTCCTGCCGTCGCTCGATTCGGGAATGATCCCGAAGATGACCGCGGCGCTCGAGGCGATCGAGCACGGAGTCAAGCAGGCTCACATCATCGACGGCCGGATGGCGCATTCCCTCCTCCTCGAGGTCTTCACCTCGGAGGGCATCGGCACCATGGTCGAAGACACCATCGTCGAACCCGCACCGCTGGGCGACGGGCACCAGGGGAACCCCGCCGAGGCGGCCCCGACGGATGGTTTGAACGCTAGCAACGACAGCAACGGAGGACGTTCATGACCGAGACGACCGATCAGGCTTCGACCGGGCAGGATTCCGATCAGGCGCAGACGTGGCGTGATGACTTCTCCCGTGTGCTGTCCCCGGTGTTCGGATCGCCGCAGCTCGACCTCGTCCGCGGTGAAGGCTCCTATGTGTGGGACGCCTCGGGCAAGAAATACCTCGACCTGCTCGCCGGCATCGCGGTCAACGCACTCGGCCACTGCCACCCGGCCTGGGTTAAGGCCATCACCGAACAGGCGTCGACACTCGGGCACATCTCGAACTTCTTCACCTCGCCGGCCCAGATCGGCCTGGCCGAGAAACTCCACGACGTCCTCCACCTGCCCGCCGGGTCCGCCGTGTTCTTCTCGAACTCGGGAACCGAAGCCAATGAGGCGGCCTTCAAGATGGCCCGCCGCGCCGCCGGCGGGGGACGGCCCTTCATCATCGCCGTCGAAGGCGCCTTCCACGGCCGCACCATGGGCGCCCTCGCACTGACCGCGAAAGCCGCCTACCGCGAACCCTTCGCACCCGGAGTCCCCGGAGTCGTCCACGTGCCCTATGGGGATGTCGAGGCCCTCGAGGCGGCCATCAACGAGAACACCGCTGCCGTGTTCATCGAACCCGTGCAGGGCGAGGTCGGTGTGCGAACGCATCCGGCCGGCTACCTCACTGCGGTGCGGGAACTGACGACGAAGGTCGGGGCGCTCATGATCCTCGACGAAGTGCAGTCGGGCATCGGCCGCACCGGTTCCTGGTTTGCTCACCAGGATCCCGAGATCGGTGAGGGCATCACCCCCGACATCATCACCTCGGCGAAGGGGCTCGGCGGCGGCATGCCGATCGGTGCCACCATCACCGTCGGGGACGCGAATACTGGTCTGCTCGAAGCCGGCCAGCACGGCACAACCTTCGGCGGCAACCCGATCGCCTGCGCGGCCGGACTCGCGGTCCTCGACACGATCGAGAAGGAACACCTCCTCAACCACGTCACCGAGACCAGCGACTGGCTGAAGGAACAGCTCGCAAAGATCGACGGCATCGGCGAGATCACCGGCAAGGGACTGTTGCTCGGGCTCGAACTGACAGCCGGTGCGTCAGGTGACAGCGCAGCAGGAGCCGCAGACGTTCAGGTCCCTGACTCGAAAGCTGTGGCCGCCCGTGCTCTCGAGGCCGGGTTCATCATCAATCCGGTCGCACCAGGACGCCTCCGCCTCGCCCCGCCGCTGACCATCACCACCGACGAACTCACCCCGTTCATCGATGCCCTGCCCGGCCTCATCACCGGCTGAGCCGCCCCGCGAACTCAGCGCTGTCGAGAAGCCAGAGTTCGCACGGAACGGCGGACCACCTCGGCGCCGGCATCACCCACCCCGACTTTCGAAGGACACGTTATGACACGCCACTTCCTCAAGGACACGGACCTCAGTCCGGCCGAACAGGCCGAGGTCCTCGACCTCGCCGTCGAACTCAAGGCCGCCCCCTACTCGCGGACCCCGCTGGCCGGCCCGCAGACCGCCGCGGTCATCTTCGACAAGACCTCGACGCGCACCCGGGTCTCATTCGCTGCCGGCATCGCCGCACTCGGCGGGCAGCCGCTCATCATCAACCCCGGTGAGGCGCAACTCGGACACAAGGAATCGATCGCCGACACCGCGCAGGTGATGTCGCGGATGGTCTCGGCGATCATCTGGCGCACCTACGCCCAGGCCGGGCTCGAAGAGATGGCCGAGCATTCCTCCGTGCCCGTCATCAACTCACTGTCCGATGACTTCCACCCCTGCCAGATACTGGCCGACCTGCTCACCATCCGCGAACACCGTGGGGACGTGGCTGGCCAGACCATGACGTACTTCGGCGATGGGGCGAACAATATGGCCAACTCCTACGCCCTCGGCGGAGTCAACGCCGGAATGCACGTGCGCATCGCAGCACCGGCCGATTATCAGCCGGCCGCGGAGATCGTTGCCGGGGCCGAGGCACTCGCCGCCCAGACCGGGGGATCGCTCACCGTCACCGACGACCCCGTTGCCGCCGCGACCGGTGCCGACGTCCTCGTCACCGATACCTGGGTATCCATGGGTCAGGACTCTGCCGGACGCGTCGACGAGGCCTCTCCGTTCACGAAGTTCCAGGTCAACCAGGAACTCATGAACCTTGGCAACGACGCGATCTTCCTCCACTGCCTGCCCGCCTACCGCGGCAAAGAGGTCACGGCCGAGGTCATCGACGGCCCCGCCTCGGTGGTCTTCGACGAAGCCGAGAACCGCCTCCACGCGCAGAAGGCACTCATGACCTTCCTCCTGGAGCGATGATGGCCGAGACGAACAACAGCGCGCCGCTGACGAAGACCGCCCGACAGCAGAAGATCATCGATCTCATCACCCGCCAATCCGTGCGAAGCCAGATCGAACTCGCCGAGGCGCTCGCGACGCAGGGCATCACCGTCACCCAGGCGACCCTGTCGCGCGATCTCGCCGAGGTGGGGGCCGTGAAGATCCGATCCACCGCGGGATCCGTCTACGCCGTTCCCGGTGAGGGCGGGGACCGATCCCTGCAGCAGTCGACGGGGGAGAGCCTCGACGCGAAGCTGCCGCGGATCCTCGAGGAACTGCTCGTCTCCGCGGTCTCCCAGGACAATACTGTCGTTCTGCGCACCCCGCCGGGAGCCGCGCAGTATCTGGCCTCGGCGATCGACCGGTCGTCGATGGTCGGCATCTTCGGCACATTGGCCGGCGACGACACCGTGCTTGTCATCGCCGATGCGGCAGTCGGGGGAGCGGCCGTGGCCGAAACCTTCCTCGATTACGCCGCCGGCGGACTGGCCGAGGGGTGAACATCTTTCGGCGCGCTCTGGAGCCGGGCGCGCTGCCTCGGTGGGAATCCACGGGACGGGAATCCACGGGACGGACGGCCGCCTCGGCGAGGGAAAACTGGAACAATGACAACTGAGTTTCATCATTTCAATGAACGGACCGGCGCATCCGTGCTGGTGGGAAAGGACGATCTGTGAGCGAACGACTGAGCCTGTGGGGCGGACGATTCTCCGACGGTCCCGCCGACGCGCTGGCCGCGCTGAGCAAGTCCACGGACTTCGACTGGCGCCTGGCGAAGTACGACATCGCCGGGTCCAAGGCCCACGCGAAGGTCCTCCACCACGCGGGACTGCTCTCCGATGACGAGCTGACCGGGATGCATTCGGCGCTTGACGAGCTGCTGCGCCGAGTCGAATCCGGCGAATACGTGGCTGCCGAATCCGATGAGGACGTGCATTCGTCGCTCGAGCGCGGACTCATCGAGATTGCGGGGCCCGAGCTCGGCGGGAAGCTGCGTGCCGGGCGGTCCCGCAATGACCAGATCGCGACGATGGGTCGGATGTACCTGCGCGACCATGCTCGTGAGGTCGCCGGTCTCGTCCTCGACACCGTCGAGGTGCTCATCGCTCAGGCGGAAGAGCACCCCGAGGCGCCGATGCCCGGACGCACCCACCTTCAGCACGCTCAGCCGGTTCTGTTGGCCCACCATCTGCTTGCCCACGCGTGGCCGCTGCTGCGCGATGTTGCTCGGTTCGTCGATTTCGATGCGCGAGCCGGAGTGTCTGCCTATGGTTCGGGCGCTCTGGCCGGATCGTCGTTGGGGCTCGATCCGCAGGCTGTGGCCGCAGACCTCGGGTTCAACGATTCGGTGGAGAACTCCATCGACGGCACCGCGTCCCGCGATGTTTTCGCCGAGTACCTGTTCATCACGACGATGATCGGCATCGATCTGTCCCGCCTGTCTGAGGAGGTCATTGCATGGGCGACGAAGGAGTTCTCGTTCGTCACCCTGCATGACGCGTACTCGACGGGGTCGTCGATCATGCCGCAGAAGAAGAATCCCGACGTCGCCGAGCTCACTCGCGGCAAGTCTGGTCGCCTCATCGGTGATCTCACCGGTCTGCTGTCGACGCTCAAGGCGCTGCCGTTGGCGTACAACCGGGATCTGCAGGAGGACAAGGAGCCGGTCTTCGACGCCACCGATACGCTCGAGCTGCTGCTGCCGGCGTTCACCGGGATGGTCGCGACGCTGAAGTTCGATACCGAGCGGATGGCGTATCTGGCTCCGCGCGGGTTCGCGCTGGCCACGGACATCGCCGAGTGGCTCGTGCGTGAGGGTGTGCCGTTCCGTGTGGCACATGAGCTCTCGGGCGCGTGCGTGCAGCTGGCCGAGTCGCGGGACGTCGAGCTGTGGGATCTGAGCGATGAGGACTTCGCGGGAATCTCGGAGCACCTGACACCGGCTGTGCGTGAGGTGCTCACGACGCTCGGTTCGATCGATTCGCGCAACGCCAAGGGCGGTACGGCTCGCTCGGCTGTCGAGGCGCAGATCGCCAACGCGAAGGCTGAGGTCACCCGCCTGCGCGAGTTCGCAGGTTCGGCTCGCAGCGTGTGAGGGGCTGAGCAACCAGACAGCGATCTCAGGTCAGTGCCCGGGCAAGCGGAGAGGATCCGTTTGTCCGGGCAACGGCTTTGCATAGCAATACCCTCAGCGGGATGCCGGGGCATTCGACGGTGAACGATCCGGTGCTTCAGATCTTCTCGGCGTCGAGCTCTTTACTCAGCCGAGTGATCTGAGCATTGAGGTATCTCTGCTCAGGGACATTCGTGCACAGCCTGCTGGCGGTCCGGTAGGCGGCCAGCGCCTCTGCGAGATCTCCGAGGGCTTCCAACATCGGCGCCCGCACGGCGAAGAGCCGGTGACTGCGACTCATTCGCTTGTCCGCGAGGAGGGGCTCGAGCATCTCAAGGGCGGCGCGTGGACCGTGGACCTCGCTGACGGCCACCGCATAATTCAGGGTGACAGTCGGAGACGGAGCGACGCGCGCGAGCATCGAGTAGAGCTCGACGATCTGAGCCCAGTCGGTCTCCTCCCAGGTCGATGCCTCGGAGTGAACAGCAGAGATCGCAGCCTGCAGCTGATACGCACCGACCGGTCCGGTCGGGAGTACAGTCTCCAAAAGTCTGACCCCTTCGGAGATCATCTTCGCATTCCACCGCGTGCGATCCTGATCGCGCAGAGTCACCAATTCGCCGGTTGGGTTCCTGCGGCCCGGTCGACGTGCCTCGCTGAGCAACATGAGCGCGAGCAATCCGGCAGTCTCGGTCTCATCGGGCAGCGATGCATGGAGTAGCCGAGCCAACCTGAGTGCCTCGGACGTGACTTCCCTGTCGAAGAGGTCCTTACCGTTCAGGCGGCTGTGCCCGGCGGTAAACATGAGATAGAGGGCATGAAGCATCGCGGGAAGGCGGTCAGTCGCCGTGTCCGGATGTGGGAAATGCCGTCCGTGCTGGTCGATCGTCGTCTTCGCACGGCTGATCCTCTGCCCCGCTGTCGCGGACGGAATGAAATACAGCGCAGCGATCTGTTCTGTGCTCAGCCCGAGGACCGCCCGCAACGCCAAGGTCACCTGAGCCTCAGGTTTGAGCGACGGATGGCAGCACAGAGCGAGCACCTCAAGCGAGGAATCACGGTCCTCGACGGCCGCCTCGGCGATGGGGGACTCATCGGGATGATCACGCGCGAACACCCGTCGTTCGCGCTCGAGGCGCGCACCGTCCTGACGTTTGGCATCGATAAGCCGGCGGGACGCCACCCGCAATAGCCAACCTCGAGGCTTGTTCGGCACTCCTGCCGACGGCCACTGCTGAGACGCTTCGAGCAGAGCTTCTTGAACGGCGTCCTCACATGCGGCGAAATCACCGAATCGCCTCATCAGAGCAGCGAGGATGTGCGGCGTCTCGCGGCGCCACACATCCTCACCGGTCGTCATCGTCATTCGCCGTCGTCACCGAAGACCATGACCGGTCGCAGTTCCACCGTCTCCCCGGGACCGGCGAAACCGGCGGCGATCTCCTCGGCGCGCTCCTGCGATTCGACGTCGATCGAGAAGAATCCAGCGAGGTGTTCTTTCGACTCTGCGTAGGGACCATCGGTAGATGTCGGCTCACCTGACTTCCAGCGGTAGAGCATGGAGGCGGCAGGGTCGCCGAGGGCCTCGCCACCGAGCAGTTCGCCGCGTTCCTGGAGCTCGCCCAACAGCTTTTCGAAGTCGGAGTCCATCTTCTCCCGCTGTTCCTTAGGCAGGGCCTGAACCTCGGCAACATAGTCGCCGGTGGGATGGCCCCAGGGCTGCGGATTCGAATGGATCAGGATCACGTACTTCATTGTTTTGCCTTTCATCGAGGACCGCCTCTCGGCCCTTCTAGTGTGACATCGAGGCTGAATCACGGATTTCGACAACTGGGCGAAACTTTCTTGAGTTGGATCTCGCGGCATGGCTCCGGCGGCGCAGTCCGCAATGAGCAATGTCATTCGAGCAGTGGCACAACATGTACAAGATGTACAGTTACGGCATGATTTCAGTGACGATGTCCGAATTCCGCAACCAGCAGAGCAGCCTCATCGCTGCCGTGCAGCGCGAGCCTGTCGAGATTACTTCCCGTGGGGCCGTCCGGCGCGCGGTAGTTGTTTCTCCCGACTTCTATGATCGATCTCTCCGGGCTCTCGAAGATCAGGCTGATGTGCGGGCCGCCGCTGCGGCTCGACAAGAGAGCGGACGAGTGTCTCAGGAAGAACTGGAGCAAGAACTCGGGCTCTGAGCCATAACAGTGACCTACTCGATCAGCTACGTGCCTTCAGCGGCTAAGACACCGCGCAAACTTGATCGGCCTATTGCGCGTCGATTAGTCGCGTCGATCAAGGAGCTGTCCGAAGATCCACGCACTCCAGGACGCATTCAGCTGAAAGGCGGTTCCGGCGAGTTCAGATTCGGGTCGGAGATTATCGTGTGATTTACGACGTCATTGATGACGAGTTGGTCGTGCTGGTGCTCCACCTTGGACACCGCCGCGAGGTCAATCTGTGAAAGGTGAGAGCAGGTCTCGCACGCGGAACGGAGTAGGCCCGCCGCGCCCGAGGGGTTGAGCCAGTCGGCTTAATGCAGGATGGCCGCGCATAAGACTCAAAGCAGAGCACAAACCCGTGAGAGAAATGAACATGCATTCGCAATTAGTCATCAAAACCTAAAGTTTAGTGTTGGTGGGGAACGTGATTCAAGCTAGATCGGGAACTTAGACGAGCTGAACCCTATTCATGGTTTAGCGGTGTTCGTGAAACTATTTGTTCTATAGCTCTTTGGGTTTAGCTGAGAAGGCGACGTTAGTTGCGCCTGTTATTCCGGTGCCGGTGCGGATGATGTTACCGATTTAATGCTTGCGGGCCTTAACTGGACGAGCTTTGTTTAGAATTTCTGCCGGACCGTCATCTGGAAAGGCGAGCATGACGACTAGGAAGCATATCGTTAAAAGGGTTGTCGTGCCCCAGATCCACAAGGGGAGAGCGGATTCTGTAGTAAAAAATTCGATGGCAAATGTGCAAATGAAGGCGAAGGGGCCCACTATGAAGAATATTAGTAGAAGGTTTCCGCGTGTATCTGAGTACTTGAGGTTTTGATCCTTCAGGTATTGTTCAACGGCTTGGGTGCGCTGACCCTCCCATGATCGTATGTCTGCATAGACTAGTTGCAGCCACTCACTCCGGATCTCGCTAATTGTGTGCTTTAGTTTTATCGGAACCGATACAGATTTGCCTCGCACAGTTCTAAGCCTATGATTCCAATTATACTTTCGAAAGGGATCATTGGGGTCACGGGCGTCAATCTCTTGTCGCGATGCGTGAAGGTTGCTGGGTCGTATCCGAGAGTTTGGAAAATTGCCGATTGCAGTGAGTTCGCTTATTGCGGCTTTCCGACGGGCCGCAAGCTCTTTTGGAATCTTTCGAGTCGGTGGACGCGGAATATTCCACACTCCTGGGATTGTTCCATCTGAATTTTCCGAAAAATGCTTTCGAGGTGCCGAATCAGCCATAATTAGATGCTTCTGGGTTAGATGCTAGGATGCAAGCTGTAAGAATGGTAACATCATCTGATCGATGATTCAGTTGCGTCCTCGGTCCTAAGGTTAGTAGCCAGAATGTCTGAACGCCGTATCATTTGCTGTTTCTCTTTATGAGATCGAGCTGGGTCGCTCCTGTTTGTTATGAGGAGTAGTATCTCGCCTCCTCGGCGAGCACGTAGAATTGACCCCGTCGGCTCCGCGCCGGCACAGACCATAGATTCGAAAGGACCGAAGTGACCGACATCTTCAGCGAACTCAAGGCCCGCGGGCTCGTCGCAGTTTCTACGGACGAGACCGCCCTGCAGAAAGCCCTGGCCGAGGAGTCGCTGACCTATTATGTCGGTTTCGATCCGACGGCCCCGAGCCTGCACATGGGCAACCTCGTCCAGCTGCTCACCGCCGCCCGCCTCCAGCAGGCCGGACACAACCCGCTGGCCCTCGTCGGCGGCGCCACCGGCCTCATCGGCGATCCCCGCATGTCGGGGGAGCGGACGCTCAACCCACGTGAGGTCGTCGAGGAATGGGTGGCGAAGATTCGCACCCAGGTCGAGAAGTTCCTCGACTTCGACGGTCCCAACGCCGCCCAGATCGTCAACAACCTCGACTGGACTTCGCAGCTGTCGGCCATCGACTTCCTCCGTGACATCGGCAAGCACTTCCCGGTCAACCGGATGCTCGCGAAGGAATCCGTCTCCGCGCGCCTCAACAGCGAAGCCGGCATCTCCTTCACCGAGTTCTCGTACCAGATCCTCCAGGGCAACGACTACCTCGAACTCAACCGCCGCTACGGCTGCTCCCTGCAGACCGGCGGCTCCGACCAGTGGGGCAACCTCACCTCGGGCGTCGACCTCATCCGTCGCGTCGAGCAGAAGTCCGTTCACGCCCTGGCTACCCCGCTGATCACGAAGGCCGACGGCACGAAGTTCGGCAAGACAGAATCCGGCACCGTGTGGCTCGATTCGTCGCTGACCAGCCCGTACGCCTTCAGTCAGTTCTGGCTCAACGCCGACGACCGCGACGTGGTGAAGTACCTCAAGGTGTTCTCGCTGCGCCCGCTCGACGAGATCGAAGCCATCGAAGCCGAGTTCACTGCTGCCCCGCACACCCGTGTAGCGCAGAAGGCCCTCGCCGAGGATGTCACCACCTTGGTCCACGGGCGCCAGGCTTACGAACAGGCCATCGCCGCGGCCTCCGCCCTCTTCGGCGGGGGAGAGCTCACCGGCCTTGATTCGTCGACGCTGGGTGCGGCAACTTCCGAGCTGCCGCGGGGTGAGGTGTCGACGGCCCAGCTGGCCGAAGGCCTGCCTGTTGCCGATGCGTTCGTCGCTTCCGGCATCGTCAAGTCCAAGGGTGAGGCTCGCCGTGCCATCAAGGACGGGGGAGCGTACGTCAACAACGTCAAGGTCGCCGACCAGGAGCAGACCCTGTCTTCCGATGATGTGCTCTCGACAGAAGCTGGAGGAGTCGTCCTCCTGCGCCGAGGCAAGAAGACCCTCGGTGCTGTCGACATCGTCGGCTGAGCAGCCTCCGTCATTGATAATGCCGTGTCCTCCGCACCCGGAGGGCGCGGCATTGTCGTATTCACGACAGTTGGGACCGTTCGACAACGGAAAACCTTGTCATCGACGAATACAAGAGGCCGCATTGTAGAGGCGGCTTCAGCGGCAGCCTTGCGGCCAACGGAACGCGGTCAATCAGCGTGCGCTCCGGCAGCCGGCGGTCAACCGGACTGGCGATGTGGGGCCATCACCATGGAAAAGCATGCGGTCATCGAGCAGACTGGCAGATGACGGATAACCGAACGAATACCGACTGACGAACGCACGAGGAGATCATGCGCACCCTGCTCAACATCATCTGGTTCATCTTCTCCGGCCTCTGGCTGGCACTCGGATACTGGGCCGCCGGCATCATCGCCTGCATCTTCATCGTCACCATCCCGTGGGGAATCGCGTCCTTCCGCATCGGCAACTACGCACTCTGGCCCTTCGGCCGCGAGGTCATCGAAACCCGCCCGGCGGGAGTGGCGACCACCTTGGGCAACATCATCTGGCTTATCGTCGCCGGTGTCTGGCTCGCTATAGGACATGTCGTCACCTCGATCCCGCTGTTCATCTCGATCATCGGCATCCCGCTCGGCTGGGCGAACATCAAACTCATCCCCGTCTCGCTCATGCCCCTGGGCAAGAAGATCGTCGACAGCGACCAGCTCATGCCTGGCTACCGCGGAGCCTGAACCAACGGATTAAGAGGTCTGCTCCTCGAGTTCCTCGAGAGAGATGCTGCCTTTGCGTACTGCCCAGAGCACACGGCGAGTGCGTACGATCCGAGGCAGGGTGATGATCAGCAGCCCACCGAGCATGTTGAACGGGATCACGATTCCGAACCACTGCAGGAAATCAAGGATCGAAATGTCCGCGCCCGCCATCATGGCGGCGAAGATGACGATCGCATTGATGGCTCCGTGCAACATGCTCGCTCCGATCACCAGCAAGCCGGTGATCATACAGACGATTGCCTTGACGACGTCATTCGACGTTCCCTGTTGCATGCGAGTCGACAAAGTGATCGTCGCGCCGGCCAGAAGCGAGAGGGAGAGCATGACGATGAGCGAGGACTGATTGATATAGCTGAGCGCCATATCCGCAACCGTTTTGTGGTAATCGGGGAGGGCGATGACGATCAGCCAGGCGAAGACCGCACCGCCGACCAGGTTCGTCACGAGAGTCGTCAGCCAGAGGCGGAACACCTGGATCCAATTCGCCTGGCCGGCGATGACGGCGTTGATCGGAAGAAGGAACTCTTCGGTGAATAGCTCCGAATGCGCCAGCTTCAAAGCCAATAGGCCGATGCCGAACGCCAACCCCGCGAGAATCTCCGACCCGGTCGTTTGCTTGACGAGCACCATGGCCAAGATGCCGAGCCCGACATCGATGCCGCCGAAGAGCCCGGTGACGATGAGTTCCGGCCACTTCCGATTGAGCCGCTTTGCACCTTCCGAGACGGTATTGGCCGCCTCGTCGATGAGGGCGTCTTCGAGATCGAGGTCGTTGCGGCCGAGACGTTCCCGCTGCTCCTTCTGAGTCATTCCGTCAGTGTAGGGGTCGGGACACGCTCAAACGCTGGGAATCACCTGCATGGTGAGCACAATCGTCTTCCGCCGGCGAGAGCCCGGCGGGAAGCCGGAACCGTGCAGCCGTGCCTTCGGAAGTGGGCGGGAAACAGGGCATTTGCGGCCAGTGACGGGTGTCACAGCGGAATTTCCGCTTTCGAGTTGCACGGGCGGTGTGGGGTGGTCTAGAGTTATATCTCGTTGCCCCGCCGGAAACAACGTCTACAGGA
>NZ_BCSJ01000016.1 GCF_001570805.1 Brevibacterium epidermidis NBRC 14811
GTGTGCACTTTTCGTCTTGCGACTCGCTGTGCCAGCGGATGTCTACTCTACCTGGTTGTTTCGATCCGTGCAACTCGGAGTTCATCTCCGGTTTGCTCGCATCGTTCCCGATCAGAGCGACTGTTGCCGTTCCTTGCGTCCTGGCAACCTGGATAACAATACACACATCTGCGACCGCGTGCAAAACGGCTGCGACAGTGCCCTCTCCCCGACTCCGAGAACCCCGAGATCTCGGGCGAGAAGCTCAGCGATCTACGCCACGGGTTCGGCGAGCTCCGGAGAATCGTTGCGGACGTTGCCGACCGCTTTGCCGACCTTGTGGCGAGTGACGCTTGCCGGGTCGACTTGGCCGAGAGTCGCCGCCAGCAGATCCGGCACATCGTTCGTCAGCACACCCGGGTCGATCCAGTCACTGATCTGCTCGCGCCCGAGGAACACCGGCATCCGGTGGTGGACATCGCTGAGATGTCCCGCGGACTCCATGGTCAGAATCGTCGTGGAGACCAGCCAGGTCTCATCCGGCTGCTTCCAGAATTCGAAGAGACCAGCCATGAACAGCGGGTCCTCGCCGGCTGCGGTCATCATCCACGGCTGTTTGCCGTCCTCCGTGTTCTCCCATTCGTAGTAGCCCGGGATCGGCAGGGCACAGCGGCGACGTTTGATGGCCTGCCGGAACATCGGCTTCTCGATAACCGTCTCGGAACGGGCGTTGAATGCCTTGAAGCCGATCTTCGGATCCTTCGCCCACGCCGGGACCAATCCCCAGGAGGCGGTTTCGAGCCTGCGGTGCAGCTGACCATCCTCGTCGAGGCGTTCGACGACGATCGGCACGAAGGATCCAGGAGGCACATTGAAGCGCGGTGTGAAGTCATAGGAAACGACGTCCAACCGGAGCTCATCGGCGAGATCTGCCGGATCGAGAGACATATTGAGTCGACCGCACATGCGCCCATCTTCTCACTTCACTACACTGTCGACAATGGCGGCAGAAGAGAATACAGGCTCGGGTTTCGACCCGATCGAAGAGTCCCGACGGCAATGGCTGGCCCATGGGTGGGATCACGCAGCCGACGGAATGACGACGGTGATCTCGGTGATGCGGATCCACCAATTGTTCCTGGCTCGCGTCGATGCTGCCCTCAAACCCTTCGAACTGACGTTCTCACGCTACGAAGTCCTCACTCTGCTGTCCTTCACCAGAGCCGGAACCCTGCCGATGTCGAAGATCTCCGCTCGCCTGCAGGTGCATGCGACATCGACGACGAACTCCGTCGACCGCCTCGAGAAGGCCGGACTCGTCGCCAGGCGCAGCCACCCCGATGATCGCCGGACGACGCTCGTCGACCTCACGGATGCCGGTCGTGATCTCGCCGCTCAGGCGACGACCGCACTCAACGCCGAGGTCTTCTCCTCCCCCGATTTCGCCGGGATCGATCTCGATTCCCTGCTCCCCCATCTCGAAACTCTGCGCTCGGGGCTCGAAGCCGGCAGCTGAGCGGACCAACAGACAGGCCACACAACAGACCAACGGACGGGCCGCCTCGGCGAGGAATTAGTTGGATGTCCAAGTAATATGGACGTATCGTGGTGCCCGTCACCGAATACGCGTCCGATTCTTGGAGGAATCATGTCCCGCAGTACAGCCGCTGCCCTACCTTTCGGTCTCACCGACGAACAGCAGACCGTCTCCGGGATGGTGCGCGAGTTCGCCGATACGGAAGTCGCCCCGCACGCCCTCGAATGGGACGCCGAGCACTTCTTCCCCGTCGACGTCATCAAGCGGACCGCCGACCTCGGGATGGGCGGCATCTACGTCAGCGAAGAGGCCGGCGGAACCGGAATGGGCCGGATGGATGCGGCCCTGATCTTCGAAGCGATGTCGACCGGATGCCCATCCGTCGCCGCCTATATCTCCATCCACAACATGGTCGCGTGGATGATCGACAAGTTCGGCAATGACGAACAGAAGGCCAAGTACCTCACGAAGCTCGTCTCCATGGAACACCTCGGCAGCTACTGCCTGACCGAGCCCAACGCCGGCTCCGACGCCGCCGCCCTGCGCACCACTGCCAGAGAGGACGGCGACCACTTCGTGCTCAACGGAGTCAAGCAGTTCATCTCCGGCGCCGGCACCTCCGAGACCTACCTCGTCATGGCCCGGTCCGGTCAGGAAGGCGCGCGCGGAATCTCTGCCTTCATCCTCGAGAAAGGCATGGAGGGCCTGAGCTTCGGACCCAACGAGCAGAAGATGGGCTGGCGCGCCCAGCCCACCCGGCAGGTCATCATGGAGAACGTCCGGGTGCCGAAGGAGAACATGCTCGGCGATCCCGGCCAGGGCTTCAAGATCGCCATGTCCGGACTCGACGGCGGTCGCCTCAACATCGGCGCCTGCTCGCTCGGCGGCGGACAGGCAGCTTTGGAGAAGGCCATCACCTACATGGGCGAACGACAGGCCTTCGGCACCGAACTCTCGGGATTCCAAGCGCTGCGCTTCGAGGTGGCCCAGATGCAGGCCGACCTCGAAGGCGCCCGATCCCTGCTGTGGCGGGCGGCCAACGCCTACGACGCTGGCGATCCGAACACCTCGCTGCTGTCGGCCATGGCCAAGCTCAAGGCCACCGACACCGGCTTCGACGTCGCGAACAGGGCACTCCAGTTGCACGGCGGCTATGGCTATCTGACAGAGTATGGAATTGAGAAGCTGGTGCGAGACCTGCGCGTCCACCAGATTCTGGAAGGCACCAACGAAATCATGCGCGTGATCATCTCGCGCAAGAGCACAGGAGTGGGCTGATATGACAGAACCTTCGACGAAGCAGGCGGACGACTCCGTCATCACTTCGGTCACCAACGGGGTGGGCCGGATCGAACTCAACAAGCCGAAGCTGATCAATGCGCTGAGCCAGGACATGGTCGCACGCATCGATGAGGCCCTCAACGCTTGGCGCGATGATGATTCGGTCAAGCTCGTACTCGTCACCGGCCGCGGCGAACGCGGGCTGTGTGCCGGCGGCGACATCAAGGCCGTGTACAACGACATCGTGGCGGGCACCGATGAGAATGCGAAATTCTGGAACCGCGAATACAAGATGAACTTCGCGATCTCGGAGTTCCCCAAGCCCTATGTCGTCGTCATGAACGGCATCACGATGGGCGGCGGAGTCGGCATCTCCGGACACGGCTCGCATCGCATCGTCACCGATTCGACGAAGGTCGGCATGCCCGAGACCGGAATCGGGCTCTTCCCCGACGTCGGCGGCACCCACCTGCTGGCCAACGGTCCCGGAGAGCTCGGCACTCATCTGGCGCTGACAGGGCAGCCCGTCAGAGCCGGCACCGCGATCACCCTCGGGATCGCCGACTACTTCGTCCCCGATGCGCAGATCCCCGATCTCATCGCCGACCTCACCGCCGGTGAAGATCTCGAGTCCGTCCTCGGCAAGTACGCCGGAGAGGCACCGGCCGATGACCTCGCCGAGGCGGCCGACTGGATCAACGCCTGCTACGTCGGCGATGACGCCGAGGCCATCGTCGCGGCTCTCGCCGCGCACGAAAACCCCGATGCCAAGTCCACCGCGGAGCTCATCAAAACGAAGGCCCCCACCTCGGTGAAGGTGACCCTGGCAGCGATCCGCAATGCGGAGAAGATGACGCTGGACGAAGTCCTCGAACAGGACTATCGCGTCGCAGTCACCCTCACCGGACTGCCCGACCTCAAGGAAGGCATCCGCGCGCAGGTCATCGACAAGGACCGCAACCCGCAGTGGAATCCCGCCTCTCTGGCCGAAGTCAGCGATGAGCAGGTTCAGTCCATCCTCACCACCGACCACGAAGACAAGGTGTTCTCATGAGCGAATTCGAAACCATCCTCACCGACGTCACCGACGGTGTCGCCACCATCACGATCAACCGGCCCAAGGCGCTCAACGCGCTCAATCTGCAGGTGCTCACCGACATCACCGATGCCGCGACCGCCTTCGACGCCGATGACTCGGTCAAGGCGATCATCATCACCGGCAGCGAGAAGGCCTTCGCCGCAGGCGCCGATATCAAGGAGATGTCGAGCCTCGACTTCGCGACCGCCTATAAGGCCGACTGGTTCGCCGGGTGGACCCGGCTGACCGATGTGCGCAAGCCGGTCATCACCGCGGTCGGCGGCTACGCTCTGGGCGGCGGCTGCGAGCTGGCGATGATGGGCGACATCCTCATCGCTTCGACGAAGGCGAAGTTCGGACAGCCCGAGATCAACCTCGGTGTGCTGCCGGGCATGGGCGGATCCCAGCGCCTCACCCGCGCCGTCGGCAAGGCCAAAGCCATGGACATGTGCCTGACCGGCCGGATGATGGGAGCCGAGGAGGCCGAACGCTCCGGTCTCGTCGCTCGCGTCGTCGAGCCCGAAGCACTGCTGGAAACGGCCAACGAGATCGCCCAGACGATCGCGTCGAAGTCCCGGATCGCCTCGGCGATGGTCAAGGAAGCGGTGAACACCGCGTTCGAAACGACCCTCGAGCAGGGCCTGCGTTACGAACGTCGCCTCTTCCACTCCTCGCTGGCCACGAATGATCAGTCCGAGGGCATGGCCGCCTTCGTCGAGAAGCGGGACCCGAACTTCACGGATTCCTGAGATCCAGTCGGGGCCAGTTCGGCCTCGAATGATCGCGTACACAGCGGCGCGGACTCCAGTGCGGAGCCCGCGCCGCTGTCGTCTCTGCTGCCGGGACACACGAGCGGGCAATGTGTCGCGTATCGCATTTAACAAACGTTCGGTTAGAGTGGGAATATGCATTCATCTACACAAGGAGGCACGGTGAGCACCTTCACCGATCTGCGCTCCCAACTCCGTCTGCCCGCCGTCGGCTCCCCCATGTTCATCGCCTCAGGGCCAGAGCTGGTCAAGGCCCAGTGCCAGGCGGGAATCATCGGATCCTTCCCCACTCTCAACGCCCGTCCGGCCTCGCAGCTGACCGACTGGCTCGATGAGATCTCCGAGTCGAACGCCGCCCACACCGCGGCGAATCCGCAGCAGCCCGCCGCTCCGTTCGCGGTCAACCTCATCGTGCACCGTTCGAACAATCGCCTCGAGCAGGACCTCGCCGAGGTGGTCCGCCACCAGGTGCCGATCGTCATCACCTCACTCGGTGCCCGTGAAGAGGTCAACGAAGCCGTCCATTCCTACGGCGGGATCGTCCTCCACGACGTCATCAACAACCGCTTCGCACACAAGGCCGTCGAGAAGGGCGCCGAGGGCGTCATCGCCGTGGCCGCCGGTGCCGGCGGACATGCCGGGGCACAGTCGCCGTTCGCACTGGTCCAGGAGATCCGCTCTTGGTTCGACGGACCCCTGCTGCTGTCGGGCGCCATCGCCCACGGCCGCTCGATCCTCGCCGCTCTGGCTGCCGGTGCCGATCTCGCCTACGTCGGCTCGGCCTTCCTCTCGACCCCCGAGGCAAATGTCGTCGACGACTACCGGAAGATGATCGTCGAGTCCGGTGCCGATGATGTCGTGTACTCGAACTACTTCACCGGTGTGAACGGCAACTACCTGCGCGGATCCATCGTCGCTTCGGGCCTCGACCCGGACAATCTGCCGGAGTCCGATCCATCGAAGATGAGCTTCGCCTCCGACCCGGATTCGGATGCGAAGGCCTGGAAGGACATCTGGGGCTCGGGCCAGGGCATCGGCGCTCTCGGACAGCAGCGGACCACCGCGGAGCTCGTCGAGACCTTCGCGACCCAGTTCGATGAGGCGAAGCAGCGGCTGCTCGCACAGCTGCGCTGATCCCCAACTGAATACTGCAAAGCCCGGATCTCCTCCTCGGAGACCCGGGCTCTGCTGTATTCGGCGCCCGAATGCGTCCAGCACTCGAGTGCCTTCAGACTGTCGAGATGATTCCTCGTTCGGTCAGGCGAGAGGCCAAGCCGGCACCGTCGGGGGCATAGATCCACGGCACGCCTTGGCCGCGACCGTGACGCTTCGACCGTCCGCCGGCCCACACGGCCTCGCCGACGGTGAGCTGTCGGATCGCAACGGCGGCGACGTTCTTCGGGTGGTTCTCGACGAACTCGCCGTAGATCTCCTCATCGTTCTGTCCGTCGTCGCCGATGAGCAGCCACTTCATCCACGGGAATTCCCTGGCCAGACGTTCCAGCGAATTGCGTTTGTGTTCCTTGCCCGACCGGAACACCCGGGTCGTCGTCGGCCCCCAGTCGGTGAGGAGCAGCGGACCCATCGGATAGAGATTGCGGGAGAGGAAACGCTTGAGCGACAGAGCGGAGTTCCAGGCCCCTGTCGACAGGTAGACCATCGGAGTGTCCGGGCGCATGAAGGTGATCCGGTCGTAGAGCACGGCCATTCCCGCCACCGGGGACCGCGCATGCTCGCTGAGGACGAAAGTGTTCCAGGCAGCGAGGAACGGACGCGGCAGCGAAGTGACCATGACCGTATCGTCGATATCGGAGATGATGCCGAAGGTCGAGTCCTCGCCGATGATGCGCACGGCGGCCGAGTCGACGAGCGAACCGTCGGTCCACAGCTCGATCTCCGTCTCCCCCGGTTCGAAGTCTCCGGGAATCACGGTGTCGATGATGCCTCCGCGATCGGAGGTGACCATATGCTCTTCGTCGTTGACGCGCACCCATGCTGTGTCATTGGGCAGAGGAACGCTGACGAAGGACTTCCATCCGCGGATGCTCGCGTGGACATCGGCTGCCGGCTGACCGTTCGGGGTGAGCACCAGGCGCCCGAGCACCCGCACCCAACCGGTCCCGCCGTAGGTGTCGTAGGCGATGACCGTGCGCTGGTAGGCGTGGTCGGTGGCCCGATTCTGGATCCACCCATTGAACCGGTCCTCCACCCGCGCAGCGGTGTGGAGCATATCCGGTGTGAGGTTGAGAGGACCCTCGTCGGGTTTCTTCTTCGCCACGATCAGATGAAGCCGATCTTGTCGTAGACCTCGCGGAGGGTCGCCTCGGCGATGGCGCTGGCCTTCTCCGCCCCGCGGTCGAGGATGGCCTGCAGCTGGGCACGGTCTTCGAGAAGCTCCAGCGTACGCTCCCGCACGGGCGTCAGTGTCTCCACGGCCACCTCGGCGAGGTCGACCTTGAGGTGACCGTACATCTTCCCTTCGTACTCGGCGACGATGTCGTCGACCGAACGAGAGGTCAGGGAGGAATAGATCGTCAGCAGGTTCGATACTCCCGGCTTGTTCTCCGGGTCGAAGGCGATCTCGGTTCCGTCGTCGGTCACGGCGGACTTGATCTTCTTCGTCAGGGCCTTCGCATCATCGAGGATGTCGATGCGGCCCTGCGGGCTCGGCTGGGACTTCGACATCTTCGCGCCCGGATTCTGCAGGTCGTAGATCTTCGCGGTCGCCTTGAGGATCTGCGCCTCTGGCACGGTGAAAGTCTTGCCGAAACGATAGTTGAAGCGCTCGGCGAGGTTGCGGGTCAGTTCCAGGTGCTGGCGCTGGTCCTCACCGACGGGAACGAGCTGCGGGTTGTACAGGAGGATGTCGGCGGCCATCAGCGCCGGGTAGGTGAGCAGTCCCAGGGACACATGCTCCTGCTTAGCGGACTTGTCCTTGAACTGGGTCATCCGGCTCGCCTCACCCATCGAGGTGGTGCATTCGAGGACCCAGGACAGCTGCGGATGGGCAGGGACCTGGGACTGGACGAAGATCGTCGACTTCTCCGGATCGAGACCGGCGGCGATGAACTGTGCGGCGGTGCGCAGCGTCCGTTCGCGCAGCTCGGCCGGGTCCTGCTCGACGGTGATCGCGTGCATGTTCGCGATGAAGTAGAACGCGTCATGCGACTCCTGGTGAGTCACGAACTGCTGCAGGGCCCCGATGTAGTTGCCCAGATGGAGGGAATCGGAGGTGGCTTGGATACCTGAGACAGTGCGCGGCTGAGAAGAGTTCGTCATAGTCCTATGATGCCATCTCCCCTGTCGGAGTCTGTTGTCCGGCCCGTATGCGGAAGACGACTGCCTGCGGTCGGGAATTCGCAGACGCCGCGAGAGGGCATTTCGCGTGCAGAGATGAGGGTCATCCAGGTCACTCGAACCGTCCGAGCGGGCGGTATAGTGACCTAGGCGATCACAAGATTTCTCAAGGTGCCTCACATCTCCCGGTCAATATTCGGTCGATGGTCGGTACGGGAACGATCACGCTGTCAAAACAACATAGCCGAGACATCTCTCAAGGAGGAGGACCATGTCGGTCGAATACGTCAAGACCGAGGACGACCTGCCACCGGTCGCCGTGGTCGAGAAGCCACGCTGGACACCGGCGAAGATCGTGCTGTGGGTGGTCATCGCCCTCATCGCCGGTGCGGGCTGGTCGATGATCGCGTTCGTGCGCGGTGAAGAGCTGTCGGCCAGCTGGTTCGTCGCCGCAGCCGTCGGCAGCTATCTCATCGGCTTCCGCTTCTACGCGAAGCTCATCGAATGGAAGATCTGCCGGCCGGATCCGAAGCGAGCCACCCCGGCAGAGCTCAACGACAACGGCCGCGATTTCGCGCCGACCGACCGCCGAGTCCTGTTCGGCCACCACTTCGCTGCGATCTCCGGTGCCGGTCCGCTCGTGGGACCGATCCTCGCAGCCCAGATGGGCTACCTGCCCGGAACCCTGTGGATCGTCTTCGGCGTCGTCCTCGCCGGCGGTGTGCAGGACTATATGGTGCTGTTCTTCTCCATGCGCCGCAACGGTCGCTCACTGGGACAGATGACCCGTGATGAGCTCGGCCGCACGGGCGGAATCATCGCCTCCATCGGCATCATCCTCATCATGGTCATCCTCATCGCCGTCCTCGGCGTCGTCATCATCAACGCCCTGGCCGAAAGCCCTTGGGGCGTCTTCTCAATCGCGATGACCATCCCGATCGCCGTGTTCATGGGCATCTACATGCGCTACCTGCGTCCCGGCAAGGTCATCGAGGTCTCGGTCATCGGCATCGTGCTGCTCGTCATCGCGATCATCGCCGGCGGATGGGTCCACAACTCGCCATTCTGGTCCGAGATCTTCCACCTCGACAAGGTGACTCTGGCCTGGTGTCTGATGATCTACGGCTTCCTCGCCGCCGTCCTGCCCGTGTGGGTGCTGCTGGCCCCGCGCGACTACCTGTCGACGTTCATGAAGATCGGCACCATCGTGCTGCTGGCCGTGGGCATCCTCATCGTCAACCCGACCGTGCAGATGCCTGCACTGACCGAGTTCGCCTTCAACACGGCAGGTCCAGCATTCGCAGGCGCCTTGTTCCCATTCCTCTTCATCACCATCGCCTGTGGAGCGTTGTCGGGCTTCCACGCCCTCATCTCCTCGGGTACGACTCCGAAGCTCATCGAGAAGGAGACGCAAGCTCGCCTCATCGGCTACGGCGGGATGCTCATGGAGTCCTTCGTCGCAATCATGGCGTTGGTCGCCGCGATCTGCCTCGACAAGGGCCTCTACTTTGCGATGAATGCCGCCGAACCGCTCACCGGCGGAACGGTGCAGGGCGCTGCGGACTTCATCAACAATTCCTTGGGCATGTCCGGGGTGGAGACGAGTCCGGAAGTCCTCGAGCAGGCGGCCAAGGACGTCGGAGAGGAGAGCATCGTCTCTCGTACCGGCGGTGCCCCGACGCTGGCCATGGGTATGGCGCACATCCTCCACAACCTCTTCGGCGGACCGGCCTGGATGTCGTTCTGGTACCACTTCGCCGTCATGTTCGAGGCCCTGTTCATCCTCACCACGATCGATGCGGGCACCCGCGTGGCCCGTTTCATGCTCTCGGATGCGCTCGGCAACTTCTCCAAGAAGTTCCGGGATCCTTCGTGGACTCCGGGCGCTTGGCTGACGACCGCGATCATGGTCGCTGCCTGGGGCTCGATCCTGCTCATGGGTGTCACCGACCCCCTCGGCGGCATCAACACGCTATTCCCGCTCTTCGGCATCTCGAACCAGCTGCTCGCCGCGATCGCTCTGGCCGTCGTCTTCGCCATCGTGTGCAAGATGGGCCTGGCCAAGTGGGCGTGGATCCCCGGCATCCCGCTTGTCTGGGACCTGCTGGTCACGATGGCTGCCTCGTGGCAGAAGATCTTCTCCTCCGACCCGAAGCTCGGATACTGGGCTCAGCACTTCGCTTACAAGGACGCGCTGGCCGCCGGAGAGACCTCGATGGGCAACACCGAAGGAGTGGCGGCGATGAACGCCGTCGTTCGCAACACCTTCGTCCAGGGCACCCTGTCGATCGTGTTCGCGCTCCTTGTCGCGATGGTCGTCGTCATGGCAGTCTGGAAGTCCATCGAGGCCATCAAGAAGGGCTCCCTGCCGACGACGGAGGAGCCCTTCGTCGAGACGAAGATGTTCGCTCCGGCCGGTCTCATCGCGCGCAAGCCCGAGCGCGAGCTGCAGGCACAGTGGGACGACCACGAGGCAGGAAGGCAGAAGGAATGAGCACTGCACATCCGCTCAGCCGCATCGCCAATGATCCGTGGGGATCTCTGCGACGAGGCGTCGCCTGGCTGCACTGGTACCTCAAGGAGATCATGGGCGAGAACGCCTATATCCACTACCTCGAATCCTACGAGCGCCGCCACGGCACTCGTGAGGGTGCGATGGAGGAGAAGGCGTTCTGGCGTGATCTCACCGATGAGCAGGACCGCAATCCCAAGGCGCGTTGCTGCTGAGATTCTGAAGCTGCCTGCGTCTCAGTATGCTGAGAGGACAGCGAAGAGCCCGGGGACTCAGGACATCTCGTCCTGAGTCCCCGGGCTCTTCGCCTGTCGTTCGAACTGCGGTCAGGACTGGACGGAGGGGAGGTCGTAGTCGATGACCAGCGGAGCGTGGTCCGACCAGCGTTCGGCCCAGCTGTCCGCCTTGTCCACGGTGGCCTTGACCGCGGCCTCGGCCAGGGCCGGGGTGGCCATCTGGTAGTCGATGCGCCATCCCGTGTCATTGTCGAAGGCCTGTCCGCGCATCGACCACCAGGTGTAGGGGCCGTCGACGTCGCCGCTGATCCGGCGGTGGACGTCGACATACCCGATCTCACCGAAGAACCTGTCGAAATAGGCGCGCTCCTCCGGCAGGAATCCCGACTTCTTCCGGTTGGCCTTCCAGTTCTTCAGGTCACGCTCGGTGTGGCAGACGTTGAGGTCGCCGGTGATGAGAACGTGGTCGGCGGTCTGCGCCAGCTGCGGCATCCGTTCGATCATGCGATCGAGGAACCGGTACTTGTCGTCCTGCTTTGGGGTGTCGGCCTCGCCGGAATGGACGTAGGCGGACACGAGGGTCAGCAGCGATCCGTCGCCGAGGCGGAAGTCCGTCTCCACCCACCGTCCGGCCCGGTCGAAGTAGCCGTCGTCGCCGAGTCCCTCACGCACCGCCTCGGGTTCGGTGCGGGCCATCACGGCGACACCGGCGCGGCCCTTGGCCTCCGCGTCGTGGCTGATCGTGGTATAGCCCGTGTCGGCAAGGACACCGTGCGCGATATCGTTGGCGGCGCGCACCTCCTGGAGAGTGATGAAGTCCGGTTTCGCGGCATCGACCCAGGTGGGCATCCCCTTTCGCCATGCTGCGCGGACTCCGTTGACGTTGACTGAAGCAATCCGAATCATGTGATCTATGATGACATGGAGCGCACTATTCTTCCGGGACAGGGCGTTATAGAGTGAGGGTAAGAACGAACACATCAGGAGGCGCAATGGCCGTTGACGAAACTATTGATACCGAGCAGCTGAGCATCAGTCCGCTCGATGAGGTCGACGCCCGCGAGATGCGCGAATTCCTGCTCGACGCCCAGGCGAAATTCTGGGGAGACCGCGATCTCAGCGGTGACCACGACGCCTACTGGTTCCGTCAGTTCGACACCTCGGGACTCGTTGCCCGCTACCGCTCGGAGATCGTCGGCTACCTGCTCGGTGTCATTCCGCACGAAGGACCCGCGTACATCCACCTGGTCGCAGCACGCTCGGATTTCCGTCACCAGGGCATCGGCCGTCACCTCTACCAGCACTTCATCGACCGTTCCCGTCAGCTCGGCGTCTCCTCGGTGCAGGCTACGACGAAGCCGGAGTCTTCGGGTGCGATCTCCTTCCACTCCTCCATGGGCTTCAGCGGTGAGCTCATCGAGGACTATGCCGGACCGGGAGACCCGCGCGTCTTCTTCGAGCTCAAGCTCGCCGAGGACTGACCCCGGCAGCAAAGCCTCCCAGAACTACCTGACGGCGGCCCAGCAACCTTGCGCAAGG
>NZ_BCSJ01000017.1 GCF_001570805.1 Brevibacterium epidermidis NBRC 14811
AGGGGTCAGTTGGCTGCTGAGCGTTGAGCGGTGTCGACGACGTTCTTGAGCAGCAGGGCTCGGGTCATCGGACCAACGCCTCCCGGGTTCGGTGAGACCCAGGACGCCACCTCGGCGACACCGGGATCCACATCGCCGACGATCTTCGACTTCCCCGTCTCCGGGTCCGTCTCACGCGAGACGCCCACGTCGAGGACGATCGCTCCGGGCTTGACCGCCTCGGGCTTCACGATGTGTGCCGCACCGGCGGCCGCAACGATGACATCGGCCTGAGCCAGCAGCTCATCGAGGTTCCGTGTGCCGGTGTGCGTCAGCGTCACTGTCGCATTGTGCTCGCGCCGAGTCAGCAGCGCGCCGATGGACCGGCCCACGGTGACACCGCGGCCGATGACCACGACGTGCTTGCCGTTGAGCTCGATGCCGTTGCGGTTCATCAGTTCGATGACACCGCGCGGAGTGCACGGAAGCGGAGTCGTGATCTCCGAATTGACGTTGAGCACGAGCCGTCCGAGGTTCGTCGGATGCAGACCATCGGCGTCCTTGGCCGGATCGATGGCCTCGAGGATCGTGTCCGTGTCGATATGGTCCGGAAGAGGAAGCTGCACGATGTATCCGGTGCAGGCGTCATTGTTGTTGAGCTCGTCGATGACGGCCAACAGCTCATCCTGGCTCACCGACTCCGGAAGGTCATGGCGGATCGAATGGATCCCGACCTCGGCGCAGTCACGGTGCTTGCCCGCGACGTACCACTTCGATCCGGGGTCCTCCCCCACCAGGACGGTGCCGAGGCCCGGGACGACCCCGGACTCCGCCAGGGTCGCCACTGCCTCGGTGAGTTCGGCTTTGATCTGCTTCGCGCAGGCTCTGCCGTCGAGGATCTGTGCACTCATCAGTACTGTTCCAGACCTTCGTAGAGGGGGAATTCGTCGCTGAGCTTCTTCACGCGAGCCGCGAGCGCTTCCACGTCGGCGCCCGGCTTGAGCGCCTCGGCGATGACGTCGGCGACCACGGTGAATTCCTCGTCGCCGAATCCGCGGGTGGCCAGGGCCGGGGTGCCGATGCGCAGTCCGGAGGTGACCATCGGCGGGCGCGGGTCGAAGGGAACGGCATTGCGGTTGACGGTGATTCCGACATTGTGGAGGAGATCCTCGGCCTGCTGTCCGTCGAGGGCGGAATTGCGCAGGTCGACGAGGACGAGGTGGACATCGGTGCCGCCGGTGAGCACGGTGGCTCCGGCTTCGGCGACGTCGGAGGCCAGGAGGCGTTCGGCCAGGATCTGAGCACCGCGCACGGTGCGTTCCTGACGTTCCTTGAACTCGGCAGAGGCGGCGAGCTTGAAGGCCACGGCCTTCGCCGCGATGACGTGCATGAGCGGTCCGCCCTGCTGGCCGGGGAAGACTGCGGAGTTGAGCTTCTTCGCGTACTCCTCCTTGCCGAGGATGAAGCCGGAGCGAGGCCCGCCGATGGTCTTGTGGACCGTCGAGGACACGACATCGGCGAAGGGCACGGGGTTCGGGTGCAGGCCGGCGGCGACGAGTCCGGCGAAGTGGGCCATATCGACCCACAGCTTCGCACCGACCTCGTCCGAGATATCGCGGAAGGCCTGGAAGTCCAGCTGACGGGGGTAGGCCGACCAGCCGGCGACGATGACCTCGGGGCGGTGTTCGAGGGCCTTCTCGCGCACCTTGTCCATATCGATGCGGTAGGTGTCGGGGTCGACCTCATAGGAGGCGACATCGTAGAGGCGACCGGAGAAGTTGATCTTCATGCCGTGGGTGAGGTGACCGCCGTGGGCCAGGGACAGACCGAGCATCTTGTCACCCTGACGAGCCAGGGCGTGCATGACTGCGGCGTTGGCCGAGGCGCCGGAATGAGGCTGGACGTTCGCGTAGTCGGCGCCGAAGAGGCTCTTGGCGCGGTCGATGGCGAGGTTCTCTGCCACGTCGACGTATTCGCAGCCGCCGTAGTAGCGCTTGCCGGGATAGCCCTCGGCGTACTTGTTCGTCAGCACCGACCCCTGTGCTTCCAGCACGGCGCGGGGGACGAAATTCTCCGAGGCGATCATCTCGAGCGTCGAACGCTGGCGACCCAGCTCGAGGTCGAGGACTTCCGCAATCTGCGGGTCGATGTCGGCAAGCGAAGCCTGCATCGAATTTTCGGTCATGAGTACTCTCCTGTGGCATCCGATGATGGGAGCGAGGCAGCACGCAGAATGCGGCCGTCACCCGCCACCATGCTAACAGCGACGCCGCCTGGCTCCGGGGCCGCGACCGCCATCCGGATGCCGACACCGGATGGGTGGAATCCGCAGCCACCGATTAGGATCAAGACCATGAACTGCGAATGGATTCTGAGAGTCACCTGCCCCGATTCGACCGGCATCGTCCATGCCGTGACCGGAGTGCTCGCAGGGCTCGGCGGCAACATCACCGAATCGCAGCAGTTCTCCTCCCCCGATTCCCGTCAGTTCTTCCTGCGCCTGCAGTTCTCGACGTCCGACCAGACCACGGTCCGGACCGTGGAGGACGCCCTCGCCGAGGTGGCTCCCCAGTTCGCGATGACCGTGAGCCTGCAGCCGGTGGAGAAGAAGACCCGCACCCTGATCATGGTGTCCAAGGCCGCGCACTGCCTCAACACTCTGCTGTTCCGGCATTCGGCCGGTCAGCTGCCCATCGACATCGTCGGCATCGCCGGCAACCACGACGATCTGCGTCCGCTCTCCGAATTCCACGGACACGATTTCCACCATATTCCGATCACCAAGGACACGAAGGCCGAAGCCGAGGCGAGACTCTCCGCTCTCGTCGATGAGCTCGATGTCGAACTCATCGTCTTGGCCCGGTACATGCAGATCCTCTCCCCCGAACTCTGCGACCGCCTCGAAGGTCGGGTCATCAACATCCACCATTCGTTCCTGCCGAGCTTCAAGGGCGCGAAGCCCTACCACCAGGCGCACGCGCGGGGCGTGAAGATCATCGGCGCGACCGCGCACTATGTCACCAGCGACCTCGACGAGGGGCCGATCATCGAACAGGATGTCGCTCGCGTCGATCACAATCAGGCGATCGCCGACTTCGTCCGACAGGGCCAGGACGTCGAAGCGGCCGTGCTCGCCCGGGCCGTTGCCTGGCATGCGGAGGGCCGGGTCCTTATGGACGGCCACCGCACGGTCGTCTTCGACTGAACCACCACCTCACCGAGGCGGCCTACCGAACGGTGGGCCGCCTCGGCGATGGTCGGGGCTCGCATCACCGTGTGATGCAGTTCTGACACAACATCCGATTTTCCGTATCCCCGGACCAAAGGCTGGGTTAGCCTCAAAGCATGAGAGAGACCCACTTCACACCGGAAGCCGAGCTCCGACGTCTGCCGATCCCCCGCGGACCCGTGAATCTGGCCCGTCAGGCCGTGTTGCGTCTGGCGAACGTCGGGCTCACCGCCGCCTACGGCGCCTACCGGGCACACCCCGCGATCTGGCGTTTCACTGCCCGCCACTACAGCCCGAGACTCGAACCCTTCGCGAAGCTCAATGCGTGGATGATCTGCCAGCAGGCTTCCCTCGATGTGCCTGCGTATCAGGACTATCTGGCGCGCTCCGGATTCGAATTCCGGTGGTGGGATCTCGAGGCCTATACGCCGACGTCGAAGGACGAGTTCGTTCGCCGCTACAGCGAGGAGCATCGCTGCTGGGACGGTCGGATCGACCGCATCGGCACCGTCGTCGACGAGTCCTCGGGATCCTCGGGCACCCCGTTCAACTGGATGCGGTCGAAGAAGGAACTCGACACCGTCCATAAGAACGTCGCCGGCTATGTCACGATGCTCTTCGACCACAAGGACCTGTTCTGCATCAACGCCTTCTCGATGGGGGCCTGGGCAACGGGAACGAATACGGGACTGGCCATGGCCAAAGTGGCGATGGTGAAGAACACGGGCCCGGATCTCGAGAAGATCCTCGACACGATGGAGCACTTCGGACCGAATCACACGTACCTCATCAGCGCCTATCCCCCATTCCTCAAACATCTCGTCGACCGGATGGACTCCGAACCGGAGAAGTGGGCCGACTTCCGACTCAACGGGTTCGTCGGCGGAGAGGCGATGACCGAAGGTCTGCGCGACTACCTCGAGGTGCGTTTCGACCGTGTGTACTCCGGGTACGGCGCCAGCGACCTGACGATCGGGATGGCCGGCGAATCCGATCTCTCGGTCGTCATCCGCCGGGCGCTGGCCCATGATCTGGACTTCCGTGCCGATGTCCTCGGTCCTGACGAGTCGCGTGTGCCGATGGTCTTCCAGTACAACCCCTTGGAGACCTTTCTGGAGACCACCGACGACGGTGAACTGGTTGCCACGATCAACTCGTCTGCGGTGATGAGTCCGCGGTTGCGCTACAACATCGGCGACGAGGCCGCTCTCATCGACTTCCCCACCATGGTCGCGCTCACTCGCCGCCATCCGGATCTGGCGCGAGCATGTTCAGAGGCGTTTGCCGGAAACGGGATGAAGCTGCCTTTCGTGCTGCTGTTCGGACGCGCGGATTCGACGATCTCGTATATGGGAGCCAATATCTATCCCCTCGACATCGAGAACGGGCTCTACCGAGACAATCCCCAGGCCCACCTCATCGAATCCTTCCGCATCGAACTGCGCGAGATCGCCGGTCATGAACAGCGCCCGGCCCTGCACATCCAGCTGCGGGAAGAGGCCCCGACCATGGACGATGCCTCACGGCAGGAGTTGGCCGAGACGATCCAGGCGGGGGTGCTCGGGCACCTGGCGTCGGTGTCGAGGGACTTCGCGCAGAGTCTGGAGGAGGACCCTACCACCGCGGAGATCCACGTCGAGATCCACGACCACGCCACCGGGCCGTTCGAAACTGCAACTAAAAAGATCAAGAACGTCTACGTTCAGAGAACCCAGGAGGGTGACGATGCGATCGAATGATTTCTCCCAGGCTCCGCCCCAGGCCCGAGGCGAGGTGTTCTTCCTCGGCGCGAACCGCTACCGCAACCCGCTGGCGATGGTCGGCCAGCTGCGACGGTGGCCACGAGTGGCCAAAGGGCTGAAGGCCTCAGCCGGATACCTGTGGCACCGCAGCTACTATGAGTTCCCCGACCGGATCGGGCTGATGGTCGCTTTCGCCACCTATGACGACCTTCTGGCCTATGCGCGCACCCCCGAGCACCGGGAGATCATGAAGTGGCTGGTCGGCGGCGGCAAGGACTCTCCGGCCCGAGGCGGCTTCATCCGGATCCTCACGGCCGAGGAATGGGGATACACGAATGGAGAGTACCGGGCCGAGGACGGCCGATTGGGCATGATCGACGAATTCACGAAGCTCAGCTCCGAATGAGACCGCGGCGGGTGAGCTCCCGGGCCGATCTCGCTGAGTTCATCGACCTGGACCCACGCCTGGCGCGAGCGCGCGGCGAGGAGGACCATTATGTTCCTCTCTTCGCCGCCGATATCCGCGACTGGTTCGCCGGCCGAGGATGGTTCGACGAACCCGTCGAGCTGTGGCTGTTCGACACCGATCAGGGAGAAGCGGCGGCCAGAGTCATGTGCCACCGGTCAGCGGCCTTGGCCGCGGAATTGGACTCCGCTCACGCTTCTGCTCCGCCTCTGTTCTTCGGCGCCGCAGAAGCCGTGGACGCAGAAGCGCTCAAAGAGCTAATTGCATTCCTCGTCGAACGGGCCGAGCAGGTGGGAGCCTCACGGATCTTCGGCCCGGTCTCGCCTCTGCCGAACGTCACCGGCGGTCTGCTCACCGACGGCGTCGATCGTCCCGGCTTCTTCGACACCGCGTGGAATCCCGCCTTCTTTTGGCCAGCATTCGCCGAGGCGGGGTTCGACGCCTGGGGTCCCGCACACACGTGGGAAGTGCCCGTCGGGTCCATTCCTGCAGACCGAGCCACCACGGTCACCGCCGCCGAATGGCATCGCCTGGGCCTGCGTCGCCGTCATGTCTCTCGAATCGGTCTCCGTCGCTTCGCCGACCGGCTGCTGCCGACGCTCAACGCGGCTTTCTCCTCTCTGCCCTATTACACAGACATCTCCCCCGCGCAGCTGCGCTCACAGATGCAGGGCCTGTCCGCCCTGATGGATCCGGATCTCATCATCGATATCGCCGGTGCGCATGATCCCGACGACGCCCCGCCTCGGTGCTTCGCACTCGTCATCCCCGACCCAGTGCCGATTCTGCGCCGCCACGGCGGCCACCTCGGTGTTCGCACCGTTCTCGATCTGCTCCGGCACCGCCGCACGCTGCGAGACGCCGTGCTCATCATCCAGGGCACCGACCCCCGCCATCAGGGAACGGGCCTGCTCAGCCTCGCCATCCGCGAGCTCAACTCCGCGCTGGTCGCCAACGGATATCGACGGCTGCGGGTCACATTCATCGCCGAGGACAATCCCGCCTCGGCGGCGGTCTTCGCCCGTTCCGGCGGCAGCGAGATGCACCGGCTCGTGTTCGTCGACCGCAAGCTGCCGCCGTCCTCACCCAAGGAGCACCATTGACACTGACCCCGGCTCTCATCGAGTCGCTCCTCACCGAAGCCGCCTCCGCTCCATCGGCCCACAACACGCAGCCGTGGGTCCCCGAAATCACAGACTGCACGGCCGAGGTCGCGCAGGTGCGGGTCGGCGTCGACCCCGCTCGCCTGCTGCCGCACGGGGACCCGCGCAGTGAGGACCTTCACCTGGGCATGGGCTGCTGGGTGGAGTCGCTGATGATCGCCGCCGCCGAGGCGGGGGTGCGCACCGAATCGGTCACCGTTCGAGGACGCGGTCCCACCTTGGACATCCGGCTGCGCCTGACCGCCACGGAATCCATGGCATCCGTGGAATCCACGGCGGGCCCCACCCGGGTGGAATCGGCGTTGACGGACGGGAGCGCATGGCCGAGGTTCGGGGTGGCCGATCTGCACCATCGGCAGGTCGACCGCGGCCCCTTGAAGCGGTCGGACCCCCGATTCGCCGAGGCCACTGAAATCTGCCGCAACGCCATGGCCGAGACAGCGGTCCGCCTCGTGGAAGTCCCCGACGATGCCTGGCGCGGATGGCTGCGTCGTGCCGCACTGCATTCCTATGGCAACCGATCGGTGTTCACCGAGACTCTGCGCTGGCTGCGCTTCGACACCGACGACCCGGCTTACGATCAGGACGGACTCACCGCCGAGTGTCTGCGCATCCCCGCGCTCGGTGCTCGAGCAGCGGCAGCTCTCGATCGCCCATGGCTGCATTCCTGGATCACCGGCCTGGCATCGGCGAGCCTCGCACCGGTGGCTTTGGCAAGAGCTGCGATAAGCAAGTACGCGAGCTCAGGTCGAGGTTCACGAATTGCGGTGCTTCCGCGTACGAAGCGAAGTCATCCTCATCATCTGGTCCTTGCCGTCCCCGATCAGCCGGCGCTGACAGCCGCGGATGAGGTAGAGATAGGACGGGTCTTACTTCGGACCTGGCTGACGTTCGACCGGCACGGGCTGCGCGTCGATGTCCATTCGGAACTCAAGGACAGCCCGACCGTCCGAGACGAAGTGGCGACCTTCCTCCGTGGTCGAGCACGGGGCCACACCGACTGTCAGGAGTTCGACCGTCCGATCGCCGCATTCACCGTCGGATCCTCCACGACTCCGGTCCCCCGAGCACCGCGATTGTCACCGTTCTAGCTCTTCCGTCGGCGACGACCCGCGGTGTATTCTCACGGCAGATAGGCGCTCAGGGAATTCACACCTTCGACCTCTTGTGCTGTAAGGTCGGCTCGGCCTATCAAAGGAGCTGAGCTCAGATGACGGAAACCACTTTCCGCACGATTGCGATCGTCCTCTACTTCATCGGCATGCTGGCCATCGGCTGGTTCGCCTATCGTAAGACGAAGAACAACCTCGACGACTACATGCTCGCGGGACGTGGACTCCGGCCCAGCGTTGCGGCATTGAGCGCCGGCGCATCGGACATGTCCGGCTGGCTGCTGATGGGTCTGCCCGGCGCCATCTACGTCTCCGGTCTCATCGAAGCCTGGATCGCCATCGGCCTGACGATCGGCGCGTGGATCAACTGGAAGATCGTCGCTCCTCGACTGCGTGCGTTCACGGAGAAGGCCGGCGATTCGATCACGATCCCCAGCTTCTTCGAACAGCGGCTGAAGGATCGGACCCGTCTGCTGCGCATCGTCTGCGGCATCATCATCCTCGTCTTCTTCACCTTCTACGTCTCTTCGGGAATGGTGGCTGCCGGCAAATTCTTCGAGTCGAGCTTCGGGTTCAACTACCTCGGCGGAATGCTCCTCGTCGCCGCGATCACGATGATCTACACCCTCTTCGGCGGCTTCCTCGGTGCGACCCTCACCGACGTCGCCCAGGGACTGCTGATGTTCGCCGCACTTGTGGCCGTGCCGATCGTCGCCGTCATCAACGCCGGCGGACCGTCGACCGTGATCAACAATGTCTCGGAGATCGACCCCGGACTGCTCAACCTCTTCGGCTCTGAGGGCTTCTGGACCTTCGCGACCATCACTTCCGTCGTCTCCGCCCTGGCCTGGGGTCTCGGCTACTTCGGACAGCCGCACATCATCGTGCGCTTCATGGCTCTGCGCACTCCTGCCGACGCCACCGTCGCCCGACGCATCGGAGTCGGCTGGATGGCGATCTCTGCTCTCGGCGCCGTCGCCACCGCCATCGTCGGCATCTCCTACTTCTCGCAGCACGCGGACATGGAGCCCGCCGACGCGGAAACCGTCTTCCTCGACCTCGCACAGATCCTCTTCCACCCGTTCATCGCCGGCCTCGTGCTGGCCGCGGTGCTGGCTGCGATCATGTCGACGATCTCCTCGCAGCTCGTCGTCACCTCGTCGGCTCTCATCGAGGACCTGTTCAAGATCGTCGCCCTGCGTGCCGGATCCACGCGCACACTGCAGGACAAGACCTATGTGCTGCTCGGCCGCCTCGGCGTGCTCGTCGTCGCCATCATCGCGGTAGTGCTCGCCATTTCGCCGTCGAACAGCATCCTCGATCTCGTCGCCTTCGCATGGGCAGGCTTCGGTGCCTCGTTCGGACCGATCGTTCTGCTCACGCTGTTCTGGAAGCGTCTGAGCAACTGGGGTGCCCTGTTCGGTCTGCTCTCCGGTGCGGTCGTGGCCTTCGTCTGGGGCCAGGTGAGCACCCCGATGACGGACGCGATCTACGAGATCATTCCCGGCTTCGCAGTCAACCTCATCGTCGCCGTCGTCGTCAGCCGCTTCACGTACAAGCACGATGAGGCCTCTGACGTCGAGTTCGATGAATCGGTGGCACTCTCCCGAGTGAAGTGAGAGGCAAGGCGTGAAATAGCCGCCAGCGCAAGCTGAACGAAGGCCGGGGCATGACAGTGCCCCGGCCTTCTTCGCGTTCCGGCCCCGTAGTAACCACATTTCGTCCCAAGCATCAGGTTTCGTACGCTAACGGCCACATTTCGTTCCATTCATCAGTTTCGAACCTGATGAATGGAACCAAATGTGGCCAGCGCCGCCGAGGCGTTCCAGGCGGTCCGTACACCAGCGCGGTGCATGCGTCCCACCGGCCCCCACACCGGCGATGAATACACTTCAGGCGGGCACCCACTCGGGTGCCCGCCTGAAGTGTGTGACTTCCAGCCTCGGAGATCCGAGCCGGACGTCAGTCGAGGAGCTTACTTCTCCTCGGCAGCCTCAGAGGACTCTTCGGCGGTCTCGGCGTCTGCCTCAACAGCGTCTGCCTCGACTGCGGCGTCTTCGGCCGGAGCCTCGTCGACGACCTCGGCCTCAACCGGTGCCTCTTCTGCCGGGGCGGCAGCAGCGGCGGTAGCCTGCTCGGCTTCCTTCACGGTTGCCTGCTTCGGCGAGTAGGGCTCGAGGACCAGTTCGATGACGGCCATCGGGGCGTTGTCGCCGGGGCGAGGACCGATCTTGGTGATACGGGTGTATCCGCCAGGACGCTCGGCCATCGTTTCGGCGATCGAGGTGAAGAGCTCGTGCACGATCGACTTGTCGGAGATCTGGCCGAGCACGCGACGACGTGCGGCCAGGTCACCCTTCTTGGCGTTCGTGATCATGCGCTCGGCAACCGGACGCAGGCGCTTGGCCTTCGTCACGGTCGTCTTGATCTGCTTGTGCTCGAACAGCTGGGCTGCCAGGTTGTTGAGCATCATGCGCTCGTGTGTGGGCGATCCGCCGAGGCGGGGACCCTTGGTTGGGGTTGGCATTGTCAGTTACTCCTAGGTCTTAATCAGTACTGTTCGTCTTCGACGTAGGACTGGTCCTCATCAACGAGACCGGCTTCGAACCCGGCAGGACTGTCCTTGAGGCTCAGGCCGAGCTCGTTGAGCTTTGCCTTGACCTCGTCGATCGACTTCGAACCAAAGTTGCGGATATCCATCAGGTCGGCTTCGCTGCGAGCAACGAGCTCACCGACGGTGTGGATGCCTTCGCGCTTGAGGCAGTTGTAGGAGCGCACGGTCAGGTCGAGATCTTCGATCGCCAGCGCCAGGTCGGCGGCCAGTGCCGCGTCCACAGGCGAGGGTCCGATCTCGATGCCTTCGGCTTCGACGTTGAGCTCTCGAGCCAGGCCGAAGAGTTCGACCAGGGTCTTACCCGCAGATGCGATGGCATCGCGCGGGGTCATCGAGGGCTTGGTTTCGACGTCGAGGACCAGACGATCGAAGTCAGTGCGCTGTTCGACACGCGTGGCTTCGACCTTGTAGGTGACCTTAAGAACCGGAGAGTAGATCGAATCGACCGGGATACGGCCGATCTCTGCATCCGCGTTCTTGTTCTGAGCGCTCGAAACGTATCCGCGTCCACGTTCGATGGTCAGTTCCATGTCCAGACGACCCTCACCATTCAGCGTGGCGATGTGCAGGTCCGGATTGTGGATCTCGACCCCAGCAGGAGCAGAGACATCGGCAGCGGTCACGGTGCCAGGTCCCTGCTTGCGCAGGTAGGCGACGACCGGTTCGTCGAATTCGGACGATACGACCAGGGACTTCAGGTTGAGGATGAACTCAGTGACATCCTCTTTGACTCCCGGCACGGTGCTGAACTCGTGGAGCACTCCGTCGATCCGGATGGACGTGACGGCGGCACCAGGGATCGAGGACAGCAGGGTCCGGCGAAGCGAGTTGCCGAGGGTGTAGCCGAATCCTGGCTCGAGCGGTTCGATGGCGAACCGTGAGCGGTTATCGGAGACGACTTCTTCCGTGAGCGTTGGGCGCTGTGCAATGAGCACGTGGGCTTCCTTTCAGCGAACATCCGCTATATGACGTTCGCACTGCACGTCATGGCTTCAAAGCCATGAAGAACGGTTCGGGTTATCTGGGAATCCGTTCTGCGACCGATAGCGGGTTTGCACCCGTCATCCGTTGCAGTTCCACGGAAGGATCAGCCGCGGCGGCGCTTGGGGGGACGGCAGCCGTTGAACGGAACGGGGGTGACATCCTGGATGGTTCCCAGTTCCAGGCCGGCGGCCTGCAGCGAACGGATAGCCGTCTCGCGGCCCGAGCCCGGTCCCTTGACGAACACGTCGACCTTCTTCAGGCCGTGTTCCTGTGCCCGGCGAGCAGCCGATTCAGCAGCCATCTGAGCGGCGTACGGGGTCGACTTGCGCGAACCCTTGAAGCCGATCTCACCTGAGGAGGCCCAGGAGATGACAGCACCGGTCGGATCAGTGATCGACACGATGGTGTTGTTGAAGGTTGATTTGATGTGAGCCTGGCCGGCAACGATATTCTTCTTCAGCTTGCGGCGAGGCTTGCGCACTGTAGCGGCGCGTGACTTGGGAGGCATATTGTCCTACTCCTGATCGAGGTGGTTGGCCTCAGCCAACCGGGTGAGCGAGTTACTTCTTCTTACCGGCCACGGTGCGCTTGGGTCCCTTGCGGGTACGCGCATTCGTCTTGGTCCGCTGACCGCGAACCGGCAGACCGCGGCGGTGACGCAGGCCTTCATAGCTTCCGATTTCGACCTTGCGGCGGATATCGGCGGCCACCTCACGACGGAGGTCACCCTCAACCTGGAATGTGCCCTCGATGTAGTCACGCAGCTGGACGAGCTCTGCGTCGCTCAAGTCCTTCACACGGGTATCAGGGCTGATTCCCGTTTCGGTCAGGGTCTGGCGCGCACGGGTGCGGCCCACACCATAGATGTAAGTCAAGGCGACTTCCACGCGCTTTTCACGCGGGATGTCGACTCCGGCAAGTCGTGCCATGGGTACTGTCTCCTGTTGTTGTCTCGGAGGTGCTGATGCAAACCTGTCCTTGGTCTCCCAAGGTCTCCGGCCCCCGACCGGAGGTATCGTCCTGCGTCTGTTCCACTGAAGTTCTCACTTCTCATGGCGCCGAACGCAGATGGCGAGGTTTGCGCGGGTGTGGTGCTGCTGAGGCTCCTGTCAGAGGAGCCTCGATCTGCTCAGAACGAGCTGCTCAGCCCTGGCGCTGCTTGTGGCGCGGGTTGGAGCAGATGACGATGACCCGGCCGTGACGGCGGGTAATCTGGCAGTTCTCGCAGATCTTCTTGACGCTGGGCTTAACCTTCATCGTTTTTCCTTCTTTCGGTCCCTGCCCGTCAGGACAGGACGCGAATGATCGAAGATCCTTACTTGTAGCGGTAAACGATTCGTCCGCGCGAGAGATCGTATGGAGACAGCTCCACGATGACCCGGTCCTCGGGAAGGATGCGGATGTAGTGCTGACGCATCTTTCCGGAGATATGTGCGAGCACCTTGTGCCCGTTGCTCAGCTCAACCCGGAACGATGCGTTCGGCAGAGCCTCGACAACGGTGCCTTCGATCTCAATGACCCCTTCTTTTTTGGCCATATCGTTCGCTAACCTCGTATTCCCGCGAAACCTTCGCGTTCGACGTAATCGTGTATCACCGACTCAATGTCGGTGACCCCTCGGCCTGCAGTCCTCGTCACCACATGAAAAGAAGTGGATGGCAGAAGCCGCCCACATCTGAAAAAGGGTGAGTTGAATGAGAACAGACCAATCATCAACCCTACACTATGAAGAAAGAATCTTCCACACGGTGTTCGCTTCTGCGCGTGAAGTCCCTTACAATCCCTTCTTCGCCGAGGCGGCCCACCCCTCCCGTGACCTCCGATGACCTCCGACGACGGATGGACCCCACCTTCGCCGCCCCGACTGCTAGCGTGAGAACCGCACCCGACGCAGTCCCCGAAGAGGAGTACGAAGATGTCCGATTTCGATGCCATCACCGAGGAATCCCTGGTCAGGAAGGGCGGCCGCAAGTGGTCCTCCTTCCCCGGCTCCATCGGCGCCTTCATCGCCGAGATGGACTTCGGGGTCGCTCCCGCCGTCCGCCAGTCGCTGCAGACCATCGATGACCGAGACCTCTACGGCTACGCTCCCGCCGATCTGGTCGCCGACCTCAAGACAGCCACCTCGAACTTCTGCTCCGAGCAGTTCGGCTGGCGGATTCCCGTCGGGCACATCGAACCTGCCAGTGATGTGCTCGCGGCGTTCCTCGGCGTGCTCACCCATCTCACCCCGTATAACACTCCGATCGTGCTGCCGACGCCGGCTTATATGCCGTTCTTCGACGTCGCGCGCGTGACCGGACGCGAACTCATCGAAGTCCCGATGCTGCGGTCGGAGACCGGCTGGTCCCTCGACCTCGACGCCATTGCATCTGCTCTGACGCCCGGAGCCACGTTCGTCCTGTGCAATCCGCACAATCCGATCGGCAAGGTCTACACCGAGGCCGAGCTGCTGGCCCTCGCCGATGTCGTCGAGGCGGCCGGCGCCCGGGTGTTCTCCGATGAGATCCACGCTCCCGTCGTCTATGCCCCCGCTCGGCACATCCCCTATGCCACGCTCACCGAGGCGACCGCCTCCCACACCGCGACAGCGACGGCTGCGTCGAAGGCCTTCAACATCCCCGGCCTCAAATGCGCACAGCTCATCCTCACGTCCCCCGACGATCGTGAAGTCTGGGCGAAGAAGGGACAGTTCGTCTCCGGGGCGGCGTCGAACCCGGGAATCCTCGCGACCACTTCGGCATATACCCGTGCAGGCGACTGGCTGAGCGAGGTCAACGGATATCTCAAGGGCAACCGCGACCACTTCACCGATCTCGTCGGCTCGCTTCTGCCCAATGCCGCCTATATCGAACCGGAAGGCACCTACTTGGCGTGGTTGGATCTGCGCGGCTACGGGTTGGAGTCGGGACTGTCCGATCACATCAGGTCCCGCGCCGAGGTGGCCGTGACCGAGGGTCGACTGTGCGGTGAGGTCGGGGCCGGTCATATCCGGTTCAACTTCGGCCTCCCCCGTCCGCTGCTCACCGAGGCGGTCGAGAGGATCGCCCGGATCCTCTGACCTTCCGTCCGGGCCTCACCTGAGTTCGGCGGCTCAGTGCTCCGGCAGCCACTCGATCAGATCGAAGGACGAGCTGGCTGCCGCGCACTCGCGGATCTGCTGGTCATAGCGCAGGTAGTATTCGAGGTTGCACTTCTGCATGAGAGCACGGAACCGCAGAGCCGGCTGATTGCCGTCGACGAGGATCTCGGGCAGCAGCGGGTGGGTCATCACTGCACGGGCGACGTCAAAATAGAGGTCGAAGAAGGCTCCCAGGCTCAGCTCTGGACACCCGGTACCCGGTGCTGAACCACCAGAGCTCAGTGCGCTCATGCGCTGCTCCAGTGGAGGCAGCTGGTCAAGAGCGGCGTCGAGTTCGAAGGCCCGAGTCGTCATCCTGCGGGCCGCCGCGATGGAGTCGGGTGACAGCTCGCCCGCCTCGGACCAGCTGGGACCGGGCATCTCGGGCAGCCGCGCCATGAGCTGAGAGCTTCGGTCAGCGAAGCCGATGAGGATCCCCGGTCGCAGCTGCCTGTACCCCAGACTCCGGGCGATGTACTGCAGGCGATCCCGCAGACCACGCTCGGCTTCCGGAACTGAATACACAATGGTGTGGAACCGACCCTCATAGTCCGGAAAGACATGATCGCCTGCGATGTCGCCGAAATCCGAGAGGACATGTTCGCTCAAGCGGTAGACGGAGACTCGTCCGAACCGTTCGCTGCTGATGATACCTCTTTGGACCATCCGCACGAGTTGATTGTGCACGCTCGAGGTCGAATACCCGTGTTCACCCAGCACATTGACAATGACAGGACCAGGCAGTCCGCTTGCCTGCAGACACCCGAAAGCAGAGATCACGTCGAAGGCGATCCGTGTCATCCGATACCGATCACCCACATCTGTCCGACGTTTCGGGACATCGTGGACACTCGTCATGGCCAGATCCTACCGTGAAAACACAAGGATCGGTGCCGACAGGACCGAGATCGCAGCGAAGCGACGAGGAGCCACGACATGGATGACGAGAAGTACACAATCGATCAACGCGCATACCAGATGTCCCGCACATCCGGACTGCTGGCGGGAGCCATCACGGCTTTCATCGCCTTCTGCGCATTCCAGATCTTCGGATTCACCATTGCCGAGACCGCGACGTGGATGTTCGCCCTCGCGCTGATGGCAGCATCGGGAACGTTCGCCGCAGTTTACTTCGTCGGCAGATCTTCCCTGAGACGACAGATGCCTGTCACCTGAGTTCTCCCCTCGGGCGCGTCCCCGGAGTTCTCCCCTCAGACGCCCTTCGGAGGCACGGGAGTGATTCCGAACGGCGCCAGCCCGGCCGCTCCCCCATCGTCGGCGGTGAGTACCCAGACTCCCCCATCATGGCGAGCCACACTGTGCTCCCAGTGGCTTGCTCGTGAACCATCCGCCGTGACGACGGTCCAGTCGTCGGCGAGCGTACGCGTGTCCGCACCGCCGGTGGTGAGCATCGGTTCGATCGCCAGGCACATTCCGGGCTTGATCTTCGGGCCGTTCGAGCGTGCACGGTAGTTGAGCACCTCGGGAGCCATGTGCATCGAGGTGCCGATGCCGTGGCCAGTGAACTCTTCGACGAGTCCCAGATGTGGGAAGGATTCGGAGACGAAATCATCGATCGCGTCGCCGATGTCGCTGACCTTCGTGCCGGTCGCAAATGCTGCGATGCCTGCCCACATGGCCGCCTCGGTGGCGGATGACAGCTCACGATCGGCGGCGGTGCCCGCTTCGTCGCCTCCGACGATCATCGTCAGCGCTGAATCCCCGTGGAAGCCTTCGACGATGGCGCCGCCGTCGATCGAGACGATATCTCCGGCTTGCAGGACACGAGATCCCGGGATGCCGTGGACGATCTCCTCGTTCACGGAGATGCACACGACAGCAGGGAATCCCTGATAGCCCTTGAAATTCGAGCGGGCGCCAGCGGAGTCGATGACGGCTTCGGCGGCGGCGTCCACCTCGGCGGTGGTGGCCCCGGGAACGGCCGCGGACCGGGCCGCTGACAGCACTTGGCGTGTCAGCTGCCCGGCCCGATGCATGAGCTCAAGCTCTACGGGAGACTTCAGCTCGATACGTGGTCCGAAGATCATCGAATGGTCGACAGAATGCGTTCGGTGATGTCCTCGACCTCGCCCAGTCCGTCGACCTGGCGCAGCAGACCGCGGCTGCGGTAGATGTCGGTCAGCGGCTGAGTCTGCTCTTCGTAGACATCGAGTCGGTGGCGGATGACGTCTTCGCTGTCATCGCTGCGGCCCTCGGTCTGAGCACGGGCGAGCAGACGGGCGACGACCTCGTCGGTGTCGGCCGTGAGTTCGACGACGTGTTCGATGGCCTTGTCCTCGGCCGCGAGGATACGGTCGAGCTCATCGACCTGTGCGCTGGTGCGGGGGTATCCGTCGAGAAGGAAGCCCTCGGCAGCATCATCCTGTGCCAGACGATCGGCGACCATGGAGTTCGTGACCTCGTCGGGCACGTACTCTCCGGCGTCCATGTAGCGCTTGGCCAGCTTGCCCAGCTCGGTCTCGCCCTTCACGTTCGCCCGGAAGATGTCTCCGGTCGAGATGGCCGGGACGCCGAGCGCCTCGGACAGACGTGCGGCCTGGGTGCCCTTGCCGGCGCCGGGAGGGCCGATCAGGATGATGCGTGAACTCATAAGGTGTCCTTCCAATGGGATGTCCGCTGTACGTCAGCGTCCGGTCGAATCAGCGCAGCAGGCCCTCGTAGTGGCGCTGCTGCATCTGCGCGTCGATCTGCTTGACAGTTTCGAGGCCGACGCCGACGACGATCAGCAGGGAGGTGCCGCCGAACGGGAAGTTCTGGTTGGCGTTGATGAGCACCAGTGCGATCAGCGGGATGAGGGCGACGAAGGCAAGGTAGAGCGAGCCGGGGAAGTTGATGCGGCTGAGCACGTAGCTCAGGTATTCCGCGGTCGGGCGGCCGGCACGGATACCGGGGATGAAGCCGCCGTACTTCTTCATGTTGTCCGCGACTTCTTCCGGGTTGAAGGTGATGGCCACGTAGAAGTAGGCGAAGAAGATCGTCAGCAGTGCGTACACGGTGATGTAGATCGGGTGATCGCCGCGAGTGAAGTAGGTGTTGATCCATTCGACCCACTTCGACTCGGGATCGAAGAACTGCGAGATCAGGCTCGGCAGGTAGAGCACGGAGGAGGCGAAGATGACGGGGATGACGCCGGCCATATTCACCTTGATCGGAATGTAGGTCGAGGTTCCGCCGAACATCCGACGGCCCACCATGCGCTTGGCGTACTGGACGGGGACACGGCGCTGCGACTGCTCGACGAAGACGACGAGGGCGACGAGGACGAGGCCGACGGCCATGACGATGAGGAAGATGTCGACGCCCTGCTCGCGGAGGATCGCGCCCAGCGAGGACGGGAAGGCGGAGGCGACCGAGGTGAAGATGAGCAGCGACATTCCGTTGCCCACTCCGTGCTCGGTGATCTGCTCGCCCAGCCACATGATCAGGCCGGTGCCTGCGGTCAGGGTGAGAACGAGGACTGCGATGCCCCACCAGGTGTCGTTGGCGATGAGGTCCTGACAGTTCTCGACGTCGCCGAAGAGTGCGCCCGAGCGGACGGTCGCCACGAGGGTCGTCGAGTTGAGGACCGCAAGGCCGATAGTGAGGTAGCGGGTGTACTGAGTCAGCTTCGCCTGACCTGAGGCGCCTTCCTTGTGGAGGGCTTCGAAGCGGGGAATGACCACACGCAGGAGCTGGACGATGATGCTCGCGGTGATATAGGGCATGATGCCCAGGGCGAAGATCGACAGCTGCAGCAGCGCGCCGCCGCTGAAGAGGTTGATCATGGCGAATCCGCCCTCATTGAGCTGAGGCGAGGCCACGCATTCCTGAACCTTGGTGTAATCGATGCCAGGCGAAGGAATGAACGAGCCGAGTCGGAAGATGACAAGAATGCCCATGGTGAAGAGGAGTTTGTTCCTCAAGTCGGGCGTTCTGAAGGCCCTCCGGATTGCGCCGATCAAGCGTCCTCCTCGTTGGGGGATGAAAAGTCAGAGTCGTGGTCGCGACCTGGCGATTGAGACAAATACCTGCAAAAGACTACCAGGGTATGCCCTCCAGGCTGAAACCGGAGGAGCTCTGTGCGGACTCCTCTCAGGCTGTGTTCCAGAAGGCAACGGCGCGGTCTCAGTCGCTGTCCGCCCCTCCCCCGGGGTATGCCTCCTGGGGATGCAGAAGGGGGCGGTCACCGAAGTGACCGCCCCCTCACCAGCGTCGAAGCCGGGATCCCGTTCCAGTGGAACGGATCAGGCCTCGTTGGTGCTTCCGCCTGCAGCCTTGATCTTCTCGGCTGCGGAGCCGGAGAACTTGTCTGCAGTGATGTTCAGAGCCACGGTTATCTCACCGGTGCCGAGAACCTTGACGGGCTGGTTCGCGCGCACTGCGCCCTTCTCCACGAGATCGGAGACGGTGACGTCTCCGCCCTCAGGGAACAGGCTGGACAGCTTGTCGAGGTTGACAACCTGGAACTCCACCTTGGCGGGGTTCTTGAATCCACGCAGCTTGGGCAGACGCATGTGCATCGGGGTCTGGCCGCCCTCGAAGCCGTGCGGAACCTGGTAACGGGCCTTCGTGCCCTTGGTTCCGCGTCCGGCGGTCTTACCCTTCGAAGCCTCACCACGACCGACGCGGGTCTTGGCGGTCTTGGCTCCGGGGGCAGGGCGCAGATCGTGCAGCTTCAGCGAGTCGTTGTTCGACATATCAATCGACCTCTTCCACAGTCACGATGTGGCGGACAGTGTTGATCATTCCCCGGATCTCGGGGCGATCTTCCTGCACCACAACGTCGTTGGTCCGCTTGAGACCGAGCGAACGCAGCGTGTCGCGCTGGTTCTGACGGTATCCGATTGCGGATTTGCGCTGAGTAATCTTGAGCTTTGCCATCAGGACTTCGCCCCACTTTCAGCAGCTGCTCGCAGCAGTGCGTGCGGAGCAACTTCGTCGACGGGCAGGCCACGGCGAGCCGCAACCTCTTCCGGACGCTCAAGGCCCTTCAGTGCGGTGATCGCAGCATGCACGATGTTGATCGCGTTCGCCGAGCCCAGCGACTTGGACAGGACGTCCTGGACGCCTGCCGCATCGAGGACCGCACGAACGGGTCCACCAGCGATGACACCGGTACCAGGAGCGGCCGGACGCAGCAGGACGACGCCTGCGGCTTCCTCGCCCTGGATCGGGTGCGGAATGGTCTTCTGGATGCGGGGAACGCGGAAGAAGTTCTTCTTCGCTTCCTCGACACCCTTGGCGATGGCGGCAGGAACTTCCTTCGCCTTGCCGTAGCCCATGCCGACCATGCCGTCGCCGTCTCCGACCACGACGAGAGCCGTGAAGGAGAACCGACGTCCACCCTTGACGACCTTCGACACGCGGTTGATCGTGATGACGTGTTCGATGAACTGGTTCTTGTCGTCACGGTCGTTGCGACCGCCGCGTCCACGGCCTTCGCCGCGTCCGCGACCCTGACCGCCCTGTCCACCCTGGCCGCGGCCACGGGAGGAACGGTCACCGCTGTTGTCGGTGCGGGTCTCAGCAGTTGCCTGCTGTTCCTTGTTCTCTTCAGTGCTCATAGGGCCAATCCTCCTTCACGGGCACCTTCGGCGATTGCCTGCACACGGCCGTGGTAGGCATTGCCTCCACGGTCGAAGACGACGGAGTCGATTCCGGCGTCCTTGGCGCGCTGAGCAACCAGCTCGCCCACCTTGCGGGCCTTGCCGGTCTTATCGCCTTCGAATGTCCGCAGGTCGGCTTCCATGGTGGAGGCCGAGACCAGGGTCTTGCCGACGGTGTCGTCGATGACCTGGACGAAGACGTGGCGCGTGGAGCGAGTCACTGACAGGCGAGGGCGCTCGGACGTACCGCTGACATGCTTGCGCAGACGAGCGTGACGACGCTTGCGAGCAGCTGCCCTGCCCTTGCCGTAGCTTTCCTTCTTGCCAAAGGCCATCGTTACTTACCAGCCTTTCCGACCTTGCGACGGACGATTTCGCCGGCGTAGCGCACGCCCTTGCCCTTGTAAGGCTCGGGCTTGCGCAGCTTCCGGATGTTCGCAGCGGTCTCACCGACGAGCTGCTTGTCGATTCCGTGGACAGCGACCTTGGTCTGACCGTCGACGCTGAAGGAGATGCCCTCCGGCGGTTCGACGACGATCGGGTGGCTGTAGCCGAGGGCGAACTCGAGGTTCGATCCCTTGGCCAGGACACGGTAACCGGTTCCGACGATCTCGAGGGCCTTGGAGTAGCCTTCGGTCACACCGACGATCATGTTGTTGATGAGCGTGCGGGACAGTCCGTGCAGCGAACGCGATTCGCGCTCTTCGTCCGGACGGGCCACTGTGACGACACCGTCTTCGAGCGATACGGTGATCGGCTCGGCGATGGTGACGGACAGTTCGCCCTTAGGTCCCTTGACGGCGACATCCTGGCCGTCGACCTTGACCTCGACGCCGCTGGGAACGGAGATCGGGTTCTTGCCAATACGTGACATGTTCTTCTCTCCTTCCTTTACCAGACGTAGGCGAGGACTTCCCCACCCACACCCTTCTTGGCGGCCTGACGGTCCGTCAGGAGACCTGACGAGGTCGACAGGATGGCGATGCCGAGTCCGCCGAGAACCTTGGGCAGGTTCGTGGACTTCGCGTACACGCGCAGTCCCGGCTTAGACACACGGCGCAGGCCGGCGATCGAACGTTCCCGGTTGGGTCCGAACTTCAGGTCCAGGAGCAGCGTCTTGCCGACTTCGGCGTCTTCGACGCTCCAGCCAGTGATGTAGCCCTCGGTCTTGAGGATCTCGGCGATGTTCGACTTGAGCTTCGAGAACGGCATGCTGACGTCCTCGTGATAAGCCGAGTTGGCGTTGCGCAGACGCGTAAGCATATCTGCGACTGGATCAGTCATTGTCATTTGGGCACTTGCCCTTCCTCGTTACGGTTTCCGCCCACGTACTGTGCTTGGACCTGCAACGTAGCGATTATTTTTGCTTGAACGGGAACCCGAGGTGACGCAGCAGTGCACGTCCCTCGTCGTCGGTTGCCGCGGTGGTGACGACGGTGATATCCATACCGCGGACACGGTCGATCCGGTCCTGGTCGATCTCGTGGAACATGGACTGCTCCGTGAGGCCGAAGGTGTAGTTACCGTTTCCGTCGAACTGACGATCCGAGAGTCCGCGGAAGTCGCGGATACGCGGCAGTGCCAGAGTGATGACGCGGTCGATGAACTCCCACATCCGAGCTCCACGCATGGTGACGTGGGCGCCGATGGGCTGTCCCTCGCGCAGCTTGAACTGTGCGATGGACTTGCGGGCACGGGTCACGACGGGCTTCTGACCGGTGATCAGAGTCAGGTCGTTGATCGCGCCTTCGATCATCTTGGAATCGCGTGCTGCGTCACCCACACCCATGTTCACGACGACCTTGGTCAGTCCGGGAACCTGCATGGGGTTGGCGTAGTTGAACTCTTCCTGCAGCTTCGCAACGATCTCTTCGCGGTAAATCTGCTTGAGACGCGGTGCGGGACGGCTGGTGGTTGTTTCCGTCATCAGATCTCCTCCCCGGTGCGACGCGAGAAGCGAACCCGAATGGTCTTGGTGCGACCGTCGCGCTCGACGCTCTCCTCGCGGTATCCGACGCGGGTGGGCTTGTTGTCCTTGGGATCAACAAGCGCCACGTTGGACACGTGGATGGGGGCTTCGTGGGTCTCACGGCCACCAGCGGTGCCGCCGGCCTGAGTCTGCGTAGCCTTCTTGTGCTTGATCACGCGGTTGACACCCTCAACGAGGACGCGGTTGCGTTCGGGGTAGACGGCAAGGACCTTGCCCTGCTTCCCACGATCGCCACCACGGGACTGCCGAGCGCCGGCGATGACCTGGACGAGGTCGCCCTTCTTGATCTTGAGCTTGTTCGCCATGCTCACAACACCTCCGGTGCCAGGGAGACGATCTTCATGAACTTCTTGTCGCGGAGTTCGCGTCCCACGGGTCCGAAGATACGGGTTCCGCGTGGTTCCTCATCATTCTTGAGGATGACAGCTGCATTCTCATCGAACTTGATGTAGGAACCGTCGGGACGGCGACGTTCCTTGGCAGTGCGAACGATGACAGCCTTGACGACGTCACCCTTCTTCACGTTTCCGCCCGGGATTGCATCCTTGACGGTTGCCACGATGGTGTCACCGATCGAGGCGTAGCGCCGACCGGAGCCACCCAGGATCCTGATTGCCAGGATCTGCTTGGCGCCAGTGTTGTCGGCGACTTTGAGTCGCGACTCTTGCTGAATCACTATTTTCTCCTGTCGTCGCGCTGGTTCTCACGCCTGAGCGCGAGCCTTGCGGAACGGATTCATTGACATTTCACCCCGTTCCCGGTAGCCGCCCGCGGCCTGGTTGAGACCGCGGGCGGGACCGGGTGGGTGGGGTGGCGTTGACTACTTGGCGCGTTCGATGATCTCGACGAGCCGCCAACGCTTCGCGGCCGAAATCGGCCGCGTCTCGGCCACGAGGACGAGGTCGCCGATGCCGGCGGTGTTCTCTTCGTCGTGAACCTTGTACTTGACCGACTTGCGCAGGACCTTGCCGTAGAGGCGGTGCTTCATGCGCTCCTCAACCTCGACGACGATAGTCTTGTCCATCTTGTCGGATACGACGTAACCACGTGCGGTCTTGCGGGAGTTGCGTTCCGCAGCAGTGGCCTCAGTATTCGTGGTCTCCGCCATCACTTGCTCTCTTCCTTGGCATCAGCGGGGTTCGGACGGATGTCCAGCTCCCGTTCGTTGAGCACGGTGTAGATACGAGCGATGTCGCGACGCACGGCCTTGAGGCGACCGTGGCTCTCCAGCTGACCGGTGGCCGACTGGAAACGCAGGTTGAACAGCTCGGCCTTGGCCTTCTTGAGCTCTTCCTGCAGACGCTCGTTGTCGTAACCGTCAAGCGCGTCGATGGAAAGGTTCTTCGAACCGATAGCCATTCTCACTCACCACCTTCGCGGGCCACGATACGGGCCTTCAGCGGAAGCTTGTGGATCGCCAGGCGCAGGGCCTCGCGAGCAACTTCCTCGGACACACCGCCGAGTTCGAACATGACTCGACCGGGTTTGACATTGGCGATCCACCACTCCGGCGAACCCTTACCGGAACCCATGCGGGTTTCGGCAGGCTTCTTCGTCAGCGGGTGATCAGGGTAGATGTTGATCCACACCTTGCCGCCACGCTTGATGTAGCGCGTCATGGCAATACGTGCGGCCTCGATCTGACGGTTGGTGATGTAGGCCGGCTCGAGAGCCTGGATGCCGTAGTCACCGAAGGACACCGTCGTGCCTCCCTTGGCGGCGCCGCCCCGGTTGGGGTGGTGCTGCTTGCGGAATTTCACTCGACGAGGGATCAGCATTTCTCAGCCCTCCGATCCGGCCTCAGCCGCGGGGGCTTCGGCACTGTTCTCAGTATTACGGGCCTGGTCGCCACGGCGCGGTGCGCCTTCCTGACCACGTCCGCGGCCTCCACGACCGCGCCCACGGCCACGCGGGCCACGAGCAGCAGGAGCCTTGGCCTGCTCAGCGGCAAGCTCCTTGTCGGTCATGTCGCCCTTGTAGATCCACACCTTGACGCCGATGCGTCCGAAAGTGGTGTGGGCTTCGTGAACGCCGAAGTCGATGTTCGCGCGCAGGGTGTGCAGCGGCACACGTCCTTCGCGGTAGAACTCGGAACGGCTCATCTCAGCACCGCCCAGGCGGCCGGAGCACTGCACGCGGATGCCCTTGGCACCTGCGCGCTGGGCGCTCTGGATCGCCTTGCGCATCGCGCGGCGGAACGCCACACGACTGGCGAGCTGCTCGGCAACACCCTGGGCGACGAGCTGTGCGTCGACCTCGGGGTTCTTCACCTCAAGGATGTTGAGCTGAATCTGCTTGCCGGTGAGCTTCTCGAGCTGACCGCGGATGCGGTCCGCTTCGGCTCCGCGACGGCCGATGACGATGCCCGGACGTGCGGTGTGGATGTCGACGCGGACACGGTCACGCGTGCGCTCGATGTTGACCTTCGAGATGCCGGCCCGTTCGAGGCCGGTGTTCATCATCTGGCGGATCTTGACATCTTCGAGCACGTAGTCCTTGTAGCGCTGCCCCGGCTTGGTCGAGTCAGCGAACCACTTCGACTTGTGATCCGTGGTGATTCCGAGTCGGAATCCATTCGGATTGATCTTCTGGCCCATTAGCGGTTCCCCTTCCGGCTCTTGCGCTGAGGCAGGTCGTCACCGCTGGCCAGGACCACTGTCACGTGGCTGGTGCGCTTTTCGATGCGAAATGCGCGACCCTGGGCACGCGGACGGAACCGCTTCATGGTCGGCCCCTCGTCCACGAAGGCTTCGGAGATGACCAGTTCGTTCTCGTCGAACGCAACGCCTTCCTCGTCGGCCCGGACACGCGCATTGGCGATGCCGGAGGCCACGAGCTTGTAAATCGGATCTGATGCCGACTGTTCTGCAAACTTCAACACTGCAAGTGCTTCGGTCGCCTGCTGACCACGAATGAGGTCGATGACGCGCCGAGCCTTGCGAGGCGTAACGCGCAGGTACCGCGCCTTAGCCTTGGCTTCCATCGCTTCCTTCTCTCTTCTCTAGGATCGAAAGAGTGCCCCGCCTCAGCGGCGGCGCCCCTTGCGATCGTCCTTTTCGTGGCCACGGAACGTCCGTGTCGGTGCGAACTCGCCGAGCTTGTGTCCGACCATCGACTCAGTGATGAAGACGGGGACATGCTTGCGTCCGTCATGTACTGCGATGGTGTGTCCCAGGAAGTCCGGGACGATCATCGAGCGACGAGACCATGTTTTGATGACATTTTTGGTGTTCTTCTCGTTCTGACGAGCCACCTTCTGGAAGAGGTGTTCGTCGACGAAAGGACCCTTTTTGAGGCTACGAGGCATAAGTCAGTACTCCAATCAGCGCTTCTTGCCGGTCCGGCGACGGCGCACGATGTACTTGTCGCTCTCTTTGTTCGGCCGGCGTGTGCGGCCCTCCAACTGACCCCACGGGCTGACTGGGTGACGACCACCCGAAGTACGGCCCTCGCCACCACCATGCGGGTGGTCGATCGGGTTCATCACGACACCGCGCACGGACGGGCGCTTGCCCTTCCAACGCATGCGGCCTGCTTTGCCCCAGCTGATGTTCGACTGCTCGGCATTGCCGACCTCGCCGACCGTCGCACGGCAGCGCGCATCGACGTTGCGGATTTCGCCCGAAGGCATCCGCAGCTGTGCGAAACGTCCGTACTTCGCCACGAGCTGCACGGACGAACCTGCAGAACGAGCGATCTTGGCACCGCCGCCGGGACGCATTTCAACTGCGTGCACCACGGTGCCGACTGGGATGTTGCGCAGGGCAAGGTTGTTGCCCGGCTTGATGTCTGCACCCGGACCGGCTTCCACCTGAGCGCCCTGCTTGAGGTTCTGCGGGGCGATGATGTAGCGCTTCTCTCCGTCTGCATAGTGCAGCAGAGCGATGCGAGCCGTACGGTTCGGGTCATATTCGATGTGTGCGACCTTCGCCGGAACGCCATCTTTGTCATGGCGGCGGAAGTCGATGACACGGTACTGACGCTTGTGACCGCCGCCCTGGTGGCGGGTGGTCACGCGTCCCTGGCTGTTGCGGCCGCCGCGCTTGGGCAGCGGGCGCAGAAGCGACTTCTCCGGTGTAGACCGGGTCACTTCGACGAAGTCGGCGACCGACGAGCCACGGCGGCCCGGGGTCGTCGGCTTGTGCTTACGGATTCCCATGAGTCTTGTCCTTCTTTGACGAAGGATCGCTTAGAGCGATCCACCGAAGATGTCGATCGATCCGTCCTTGAGGGCGACAATGGCACGCTTGGTGTCCTTGCGCTTTCCCCAACCGGTGCGGGTGCGGCGGCGCTTGCCCTGACGATTCAGGGTGTTCACCTTGGCGACCTGCACATCGAAGATCGTTTCAATGGCTTGCTTGATCTCGGTCTTGTTCGAGTCCTGGTCGACGAGGAAGGTGTACTTGCCTTCGTCCATCAGGCTGTAGGTCTTCTCCGAGACGACCGGAGCGACGATGATGTCGCGCGGGTCCTTGAAGTTCAGACTCATGATGCGTCCTCCGATTTGCGGTTTCCGCTCAGGAACGCGGCAAGAGCTGCCTCGGTGAACACGATGTCATCGGCGAGCAGCACATCATAGGTGTTGAGCTGATCGGAGGTGAGCACGTGGACGTGGGGCAGGTTGCGCACGCTCAGGTAGGTGAGCTCGTCGTCACGGTCGAGCACCACGAGGGTGTTCTTGCGCTCGGACAGGCCGGCCAGTGCGGCCTTCGCCTGCTTGGTCGACGGGGCGTCGCCGGTGACCAGGTTCTTCATCACGAAGACCTGATCGAGGCGTGCACGATCAGACAGGGCTCCGCGCAGAGCGGCGGCCTTCATCTTCTTGGGGGTCCGCTGCGAGTAGTCGCGCGGGACCGGTCCGTGCACGATTCCGCCGCCGTTGTACTGAGGAGCGCGGATCGAACCCTGACGGGCGTTGCCGGTTCCCTTCTGGCGGTAGGGCTTGCGACCGCCACCGCGAACTTCGGAGCGGGTCTTCGTCTTGTGCGTACCCTGACGGGCAGCAGCCAGCTGTGCCACGACGACCTGGTGGATCAGGGGCACGTTGGTCGGCACGCCGAAGACCTCGGCGGGCAGATCAACAGAGCCGGCCTTGGCACCAGCGGCATCGATGACGTCGACTGTCTTGACATCAGTCATTACGTTCAGGCCTCCTTCACGGCCGAGCGAACGAGGACGACTCCACCCTTGGGGCCGGGAACGGCACCCTTGATGAGCAGGAAGTTGTTCTCGTTGTCCACGGCGTGGATCGTGAGGTTCTGGGTGGTGTGCTTGACAGCGCCCATACGGCCGGCCATGCGCATACCCTTGAACACGCGACCAGGTGTAGCGGCTCCGCCGATCGAACCTGGCTTGCGGTGGTTGCGGTGCTGACCGTGGGAGGCGCCGACGCCGGCGAAGCCGTGACGCTTCATAACACCGGCGGTGCCCTTGCCCTTGGTCTTCGCGGTCACATCGACCTTGATTCCGGCTTCGAACGTGTCGACGCCGAGTTCCTGGCCGAGCTCGTAGTCAGCAGCATCTGCAGTGCGCAGTTCGACGAGGTGACGGCGTGGGGTCACACCGGCCTTCTCGAAGTGGCCTGCGGTCGGCTTGTTGACCTTGCGAGGATCGATCTCGCCGAACGCGATCTGCACAGCGGGGTAACCATCGGTTTCCTCGTTGCGGACCTGAGTTACGACGTTGTTTCCGGTGGCCACAACGGTCACCGGCACGAGGTTGTTCTGCTCATCCCAGACCTGGGTCATGCCCAGCTTGGTTCCCAGCAGGCCCTTGACCTTGCTGGTGGTCGGGAGAGCGGATGAACGAGTGTTCGCCATTGCTGCCTCCCTTAGAGCTTGATCTCGATGTTGACGTCGTCAGCGAGGTCGAGACGCATGAGCGAGTCGACTGCCTTCGGCGTCGGGTCGACGATGTCGATCAGACGCTTGTGCGTGCGCATTTCGAAATGCTCACGGCTGTCCTTGTACTTGTGCGGCGAACGGATGACGCAGTACACGTTCTTCTCCGTTGGCAACGGCACGGGGCCCACAACAGTCGCACCTGCGCGAGTGACGGTGTCCACGATCTTTCGCGCAGCACTGTCAATCACAGCGTGGTCGTACGACTTGAGCCGAATGCGGATCTTCTGTCCCGCCATGGCGTCGTCTCTTTCTTTAGTTGCTTCCGGCCATCAACTCGCAGAGGCTTTGAGTCACTCTGCCGTCTGTGCCGGCTGACCATGACCGACCCCCGAGGTCGGGCGTGTCGGCTAATCCTGACGGAGAAATTCTCACTTCTCCCCCAAGCACCGACGGCGCTTCTACTCATTGGCTGCTCGGTCCGAACCCGCATGATGCAGATTCATCGATCCGATAGTGTTTCGGGCTGTTCGCGGTATCACTACCGCAGTGCAGGGGTCAACGCCCAAAACGCAACTTCACTATCTTGTCACATAGCACTTCACCCGCGCAATTCCGGGAGCCGTGCCTGTGAGGGAACTCTCAAGGATCACAGCGGCCGCAATTGCGCCAATTTCCACTCTGCGACCCTCGGCAACTCCCCCACCTGCATCATCCGACCTGGCACTGACGAATTCTGCCCGGGCATGCGGAAGGGGCCGCAGCTCCGAAGAGCTGCGGCCCCTTGCCTGTGGTACTCAGTGAGTCAGATCAGGCGTTGATCTTGGTGACTCGACCGGCGCCGACGGTGCGTCCACCCTCGCGGATAGCGAAGCGGAGGCCGTCTTCCATGGCGATCGGCTGGATGAGCTCGACCGACATGTCGGTGTTGTCGCCGGGCATGACCATCTCGGTGCCCTCGGGCAGCGTGATGACGCCGGTGACGTCCGTGGTCCGGAAGTAGAACTGCGGACGGTAGTTCGAGTAGAACGGGTTGTGACGTCCGCCCTCGTCCTTGCTCAGGATGTAGACCTGTGCTTCGAACTTGGTGTGCGGGGTGATCGAACCCGGCTTCACGATGACCTGACCGCGCTCCACGTCCTCGCGCTTGGTGCCGCGGAGGAGCAGACCGACGTTTTCACCTGCACGGGCATCCGGCAGGGTCTTGCGGAACATCTCGATTGCGGTGACGGTCGTCTTGGACGACTTCTCCTTGATGCCGACGATTTCGATTTCGTCGTTCGGCAGGAGGACGCCGCGCTCGACACGACCGGTGACGACGGTTCCACGACCGGTGATCGTGAAGACGTCCTCGACGGGCATGAGGAACGGCTTGTCAACGTCGCGCTCCGGCTCCGGAACGTTCTCGTCGACGGCAGCCATGAGATCCTGGACGCTCTTGACCCACTTCTCGTCGCCTTCCAGCGCCTTGAGAGCGGACACCGGGATGACCGGAGCGTTGTCTCCGTCGAAGTCCTGGCTCGAGAGCAGGTCGCGAACCTCGAATTCGACGAGCTCGAGGAGCTCTTCGTCGTCGACCATGTCGGACTTGTTCAGCGCGCACACGATGTAGGGAACGCCGACCTGACGCGCGAGCAGCACGTGCTCACGGGTCTGGGGCATCGGACCGTCGGTGGCGGCGACGACGAGGATCGCACCGTCCATCTGAGCGGCACCGGTGATCATGTTCTTCACGTAGTCGGCGTGGCCCGGGGCATCGACGTGAGCGTAGTGACGCTTCTCCGTCTGGTACTCAACGTGCGAGACGTTGATGGTGATGCCGCGCTCCTTCTCCTCAGGTGCGTTGTCGACCTGGTCGAAGGCGCGAGCCTCGTTGAGATCCGGGTACTGATCCGCCAGGACCTTGGTGATCGCGGCGGTCAGGGTGGTCTTTCCGTGGTCAACGTGGCCGATGGTGCCGATGTTGACGTGCGGCTTAGTCCGTTCGAAACTAGCCTTTGCCACTGGGTTCCTCCTCGTGGTTGTCAAAAGATATGCGGTTCATATCTTAGACCTTTTGTTGGTTATCTTTCATTCCGGCGAACATGTTCTTGATCACCGGGGCGACCGGAATTCGGAGATTACTCTCCGCCGCGCACCTTCTGGATGATCTCCTCGGCAACAGCCTTCGGGACCTCCGCATAGCTGGAGAAAGTCATCGAGTACACCGCACGGCCCTGGGTCTTCGACCGCAGATCACCGATGTAACCGAACATCTCCGAGAGCGGGACCACAGCCTTGACGACCTTCACACCGGAAGCATCGTCCATCGACTGAATCTGTCCACGCCGGGAATTCAGGTCGCCGATGACGTCACCCATGTATTCCTCAGGGGTACGCACCTCGACGTCCATGACCGGTTCGAGAAGAACCGGGTTCGCCCGCTGGACGGCCTCCTTGAAGACCATCGAACCGGCGATCTTGAATGCCATCTCCGAAGAGTCGACATCGTGGTAGGCGCCATCGACCAGAGTGGCCTTGACACCGACCATGGGGTAACCGGCGAGGGCACCGAACTGCATGGCGTCCTGGATGCCGGCGTCGACGCTCGGAATGTACTCGCGCGGAACGCGTCCGCCCGTGATGGCATTCTCGAACTCGTAAATCGTATCGCCTTCGACCTCGAGGGGCTCGAAGGTGACCTGGACCTTCGCGAACTGTCCCGATCCACCCGTCTGCTTCTTGTGGGTGTAATCGTACTTCTCGACAGTGCGACGGATGGTCTCACGGTAGGCGACCTGCGGCTTGCCGACGTTCGCCTCGACCTTGAACTCGCGACGCATGCGGTCGACGAGGATGTCGAGGTGCAGCTCGCCCATTCCGCGGATGACCGTCTGGCCGGTCTCCTCGTCAAGCTCGACCTGGTAGGTCGGGTCTTCCTTGACGAACTTCTGGATGGCCGAGGACAGCTTCTCCTGGTCGCTCTTGGTCTTGGGCTCGATGGCCACGGAGATCACAGGCTCCGGGAAGGTCATCGATTCGAGTGCGATCGGGTTGGCCGGGTCGCTCAGCGTATCGCCCGTCGTGGTCTCCTTGAGACCGATGAAGGCGTAGATGTGACCAGCGAATGCCTCTTCGACAGGGTTCTCCTTGTTGGAGTGCATCTGGAAGAGCTTGCCGACGCGTTCCTTCTTGCCCGAGGTGGTGTTGAGCACCTGGTCGCCGGACTTCACGTGACCGGAGTACACACGCACGTAGGTCAGCGATCCGAAGAACGGGTGAGAGGCGACCTTGAAGGCCAGAGCCGAGAACGGCTCGTCCGTCGAGGGCTTGCGGGTCAGATCCTCTTCTTCGTTGCTCGGGTTGTGTCCGATCATCGGAGGCACGTCGAGCGGCGAGGGGAGGTAGTCGATGACCGCGTTGAGCATGGGCTGCACGCCCTTGTTCTTGTACGCGGAACCGCACATGACCGGGAAGGCCTCGGACTTGATGACGAGTTCACGGATGCCGGCCTTGATGTCAGCGGTCGTGAGCTCTTCGCCTTCGAGGTACTTGTCCATGAGCTCTTCCGAGCTCTCGGCAACGTCCTCGACGAGCTGCGCACGGTACTGAACAGCCTTTTCCTTGAGATCCTCGGGGATCTCGATCTCGGTGATGTCCTGACCCATCTTGGTCTCGTCGGGCCAGACATAGGCCGTCATCTCAAGCAGGTCGACGACACCGGCGAATTCGCTTTCGGCACCGATCGGCAGCTGGATGACCAGCGGCTTCGCGCCGAGGCGCTCCTTGATGGTGTCGACGGTGAAGTAGAAGTCAGCACCGAGCTTGTCCATCTTGTTGACGAAGCAGACGCGCGGGACGTCGTACTTGTCGGCCTGACGCCACACGGTCTCCGACTGGGGCTCAACGCCCTCCTTGCCGTCGAACACTGCGACGGCACCGTCGAGGACGCGCAGCGAACGCTCGACCTCGACCGTGAAGTCAACGTGACCGGGGGTGTCGATGATGTTGATCTGGTTGTCGTTCCAGTAGCAGGTCGTCGCGGCCGACGTGATCGTGATGCCGCGTTCCTTCTCCTGGTCCATCCAGTCCATGGTGCCGGCGCCGTCGTGGGTCTCGCCCATCTTGTAGTTCACGCCGGTGTAGAAGAGGATGCGTTCGGTCGTAGTTGTCTTACCGGCATCGATGTGGGCCATGATGCCGATATTACGGACCTTGTTCAGGTCGCTGAGCACGTCAAGTGCCACGGTGTCTCTCTCTCAATCGATGATTTGCTCGACTCCCCTGCACAGCCGGCCGGCAGCTCTCGCGGACGAGGTCCGCCGACCGGCGCACAGAGCAGACGATTACCAGCGGTAGTGGGCGAAGGCCTTGTTGGACTCGGCCATCTTGTGAGTGTCCTCGCGACGCTTGACTGCTGCGCCGAGGCCGTTGCCGGCGTCGAGGATCTCATTCATGAGTCGTTCGGTCATGGTCTTCTCACGACGCTGGCGGGAGTATCCCACGAGCCACCGCAGAGCCAGGGTGGTCGAACGAGCCGGACGAACATCAATCGGCACCTGGTAGGTCGCGCCGCCGACGCGGCGGGAGCGGACCTCGAGGGACGGACGGATGTTGTCGAGAGCCTTCTTCAGGTTGACAACGGGATCGTTGCCGTTCTTCTCGCGGGTGCCTTCGAGGGCACCGTAGACGATCCGCTCTGCGGTCGAGCGCTTGCCGTCGAGCAGGATCTTGTTGATCAGCTGCGTGACGAGCGGTGAACTGAAGACCGGGTCAACGACGATCGGTCGCTTGGGTGCAGGACCTTTACGTGGCATTACTTCTTCTCCCTCTTCGCACCGTACTTGCTGCGGGCCTGCTGGCGACCCTTGACGCCCTGGGTGTCGAGCGAACCGCGGACGATCCGGTAGCGAACACCGGGCAGATCCTTGACGCGGCCACCGCGCACGAGCACGATCGAGTGCTCCTGCAGGTTGTGTCCCTCGCCCGGGATGTAGGCGGTCACCTCGATCTGGCTCGAAAGCTTGACACGAGCGACCTTGCGAAGAGCCGAGTTCGGCTTCTTGGGGGTAGTGGTGTACACACGGGTGCACACTCCACGACGCTGCGGGCTGCCCTTGAGGGCAGGAGCGTCTGATCCTGCTGTATTGACATGCCGTCCCTTGCGGACGAGCTGTTGGATTGTCGGCACTAAGCGTTCTCCATTTGCTTCTCGATAGACCTAATTCCCAATTCCGGCCACGACCGCAGTCGTCTCTGTGAACCGTGGGACATATCCGACTGAACACCGGGTGAAGCTTGGCTCCCGATGCCAGTAACCACGCGAGTCGTCGACCCCTGCGCCCGGGTGTGTCGCAAGGACACGGAAGCGCAGCAGCGACTTCTCGGCGGCCTGCATCGAAGACTTCTCTCAGGGATTCCGGGCCTCACAGAACACCCGGCAGGATCAATCGACGACGCAGATAACACAATCAGTCGCCTACCAGAATATCTCTCTCGAGCACATCTGGTCAAAATGGCGATCATCCATTCTATCGCGCCGCACTGCTGAAATCACGCAGCAACGCCATATCCACTGAGATCACGCTCCTCACCTCGGAAGACACTGCCCCTCCCCTCTCAAGACACAGATCCTCCCCCTCGCAAGACACTGATCCGAGACATATGCCTGACCTGTCGAAGAACCACACCGGACTCGCAGCCGCACCGACAACGGCCACGGTCGGCCGCCTCGACGAGCGTCCATCGATGCTTTCCTTGACTCATTCAAAAGAAGCAGGCATTCTGGTGCTGTGAACGGGACGAAGCATGACCACGACGAAGACGCTGCCGCGGCTCTGCGGCAGACGTCGCTGCGCGTGACGAAACAGCGGGTCGCAGTTCTCGATGCCGTGCGGGACCATCCGCATGCGGACACCGAGACCGTCATCCGCTCCGTCCGCGAATCGCTGCCGTCGGTCTCCCACCAGGCCGTCTACGATTCGCTCCACACTCTCACCGAGGTGGGGCTCGTCCGCTGCATCCAGCCTTCTGGCTCTGTGGCTCGTTATGAACGTCGTATCGGGGACAACCACCATCATCTGGTGTGCCGCTCGTGCAATCTCATCGTCGATGTCGACTGCACGGTCGGTCAGGCTCCGTGCCTGACTCCGTCTCACGATGCAGGGTTCATCATCGAACAGGCCGAAGTGACGTTCTGGGGCCTGTGCCCCGACTGCGCTGCTGCCGGTGCTCAGTCGACCGACGGCGGTCAGCTCTCGGCCGTGTGACTCCAGGCTTTCGTTCACCACCACCCGTCTTCTTCCGAGGACACGACTATGCCCTTTTCAAGAGGGTGGCCCATCCCGTCATCCGAGTCGTCGACCGCGGCTCGACTGTGAAAGGAACACAATGACCAACCCGACCACCGGCGGCTGCCCCGTCAGCCACACCACCACGGAGCCGGCGACGGCGCCGGATTCCGGCCAGCTGGTCAACCCAGTCCAGGGCGATGCCAACGCACAGTGGTGGCCCAACCGCCTCAACCTCAAGATCCTCGCCAAGGGTCAGCCTGCGCGCGATCCCATGGATCCGGATTTCGACTACGAAGCCGAATTCAACAGCCTCGACTACTTCGCGCTCAAGGCCGATATCGAAGCGCTGCAGAAGGAGAACCAGGAATGGTGGACAGCTGACTTCGGCAACTACGGTCCATTCATGGTCCGCATGGCCTGGCACTCGGCCGGCACCTACCGTGTGCAGGACGGCCGAGGCGGCGGAGGCGAGGGACAGCAGCGCTTCGCTCCGCTGAACTCCTGGCCCGACAACGTCCTGCTCGACAAAGCCCGCCGTCTGCTGTGGCCGGTGAAGAAGAAGTACGGCAAGAAGATCTCCTGGGCCGACTTGTTCATCCTCGCCGGAAACGTCGCCCTCGAGCAGATGGGCTTCAAGCCCTTCGGCTTCGCCGGCGGCCGCGCCGATGTGTGGGAGCCGGACAACGACGTGTACTGGGGTTCGGAGAACGAATGGCTCGGCACCGACAAGCGCTACGTGGGCAACGGCGAGCTGCAGAAGCCGCTGGCCGCGACGACCATGGGCCTCATCTACGTCAACCCGGAAGGCCCCGAGGGCGAGCCCGATCCGCTGAAGTCGGCACTCGAGATCCGTGAGACCTTCGCCCGGATGGCGATGAACGATGAGGAGACCGTCGCCCTCATCGCCGGCGGACACACCTTCGGCAAGACCCACGGTGCGGCTCCCGAATCCCACAAGGGCGCCGATCCCGAGGCTGCTCCTCTCGAAGAGCAGGGTCTGGGCTGGCGCAGCGACTTCGGTTCCGGACAGGGCAACGACACCGTCGGCAGCGGCATCGAGGTCACCTGGACCTACCACCCGACCCGCTGGGACAACGAGTTCTTCCACATCCTCTTCGCCTACGAGTGGGAGGTCTTCGAGAACGAAGGCGGTCACCTGCAGTGGCGTCCCAAGGACGGCGGCGGTGACGATATGGTGCCGATGGCCCAGGGCACGGAACGTCGTGAGCCCCGCATGCTCACCACCGACCTGGCGCTGCGCTTCGACCCGATCTACGGTGAGATCTCGCGTCGTTTCAAGGACGACCAGAAGGCCTTCGAGGACGCCTTCGCTCGCGCTTGGTTCAAGCTCACCCACCGTGACATGGGTCCGGCTACTCGCTACCTCGGTCCCGAAGCTCCGACCGAGGAGCTCATCTGGCAGGATCCGGTCCCGGCTGGAACCCCGCTCGACGAGTCCGGTCTCGAAGCCGTCAAGGCTGCTGTCCGTGAGTCCGGGCTGACCGTCTCGCAGCTCGTGTCGACGACCTGGGCCGCAGCCTCGTCGCACCGTGTCTCGGACATGCGCGGCGGCATCAACGGCGGACGTCTCCGCCTCGAGCCGCAGCGCAGCTGGGAAGCCAACGAGCCCGCGAAGCTGGAGCAGGTTCTGCCCGTCCTCGAAGGCATCGCCGAGTCGACCGGAGCATCGTTCGCCGACGTGCTGGCCATCGCCGGTGCCGTCGGAGTCGAGACCGCTGCGAAGGCCGCCGGGCACGATGTCACCGTGCCGGTGTCCACCGGTCGTGGAGATGCCACCCAGGAGCAGACCGATGTGCATTCCTTCGGCTTCCTCGAGCCGACGCACGACGGCTTCCGCAACTACCTCAGCGAAGGCCTTCCGCTCAAGGCCGAGTACCTGCTGCTCGACAAGGCCAGCCTGCTCGGGCTGACTCCGCCCGAGCTGACCGTCCTCATCGGCGGACTGCGCGTTCTCGGCGTGAACCACGGAGACTCCGAACTCGGCGTCCTCACCGATCGTCCGGGCGAGCTGACGAATGACTTCTTCGTCAACCTCCTCGAACTCGGCAACGCGTGGAAGCCGGTCGGCGACTCCGAGACCGCCGAAGAATACGAATGCTTCTCGCCCTCCGGTGAGAAGCTGTGGTCCGGCAGCCGTGTGGACCTGCTCTTCGGTGCGAACTCCGAACTGCGCGCCCTCGCCGAGGTCTACGGATCCGATGACGCCGGTGCGAAGTTCGTCGCCGACTTCGTCAAGGTCTGGACGAAGCTCGTCGAGGCCGATCGGTACGATCTCAAGCGCTGATCCGAATGGTCGCTTCACCGAGGTGACACTTCGGTGCTCCCCCGCCGACGCGGCACAGCGCTGATTGCCGACGATGCCCCCATCGATTTCGATGGGGGCATCGTCATATCCGATCCGCCTCGTTCCGTGCGGACAGCGTGGTCACTCGTCCCCGTTGCTTCCGTCCTGCGTATCCGGCATACCGTTCGACTGACCTCCCGACGTCCCATCGCCGTTCGTTTGACCACCGTCCGCTTGCGCACCGTCCGCTTGCGCACCGTTCGCTTGCTCGCCGTTCGTTTGTCCGCCGGGCATTCCGCCGCCGTCGGGCTGGCCGCCGTTCTGCCCGCCTCCCATCCGTCCGGGGCCGTTCTGTCCGCCCGGTCCCTGGCTGGTGCTGGAATCACCTGCGACCATGACGGCCGATGCCCCGACCGCTCCGCCGGCCAGTCCCCCGACGACGAACAGCGCCGAACCGGCAAGGATCGCGGGGACGAGAGGCACTCGTCGCTTCGGTTTTGAATTCGAGTCGGGCTGTTGGTTCTCGTTCATGGAATCTCCTTTTGTTGACGGTGATTCCATACTCGCTACCTGCGCTGTCGTCGGCCCCAGCCGAGGCTGTGTCCGAACTGTGCCTTCGAGAACCCGCTCGGGGCCCGCTGTCGTCTTCAGGCGGTCGGCAGCCGCAGTTCGAAGGTCGCGCCGTCGTCTGAGCTCGACATCGTGATGCTGCCGTGCATGAGTTCGACGAGGCCTGAGGCGATTGCCAGGCCCAGACCCGATGACCCGCCTTCGACTCCCGATCGGCGTGTCCGTGAGGGGTCTCCGCGAACGAAGCGGTCGAACACCGTGTCCCGAATCTCCGGCGGGATGCCGGGACCGTCGTCGCCGATGCGGATGGCCACGACATCGCTGGGGGTCTTCCCTGCCACCGGCTTCCGCACACTCGCGGCCGAGACGCTTACCTGCGTGCCAGGAGGAGTGTGCACGCAGGCGTTCGTCAGCACGATCGATACGACACGTCGCACATGGTCGAGGGCTCCGCGGACCTCAAGAGGTTCCGGGGGCACATCGAGGATGAGCGAATGGTCGGGGTTGACCACGTGGGCGTCTTCGACGAGTTCGACCAGCATCGATGACACATCGACAGTGTCCTCCTTCGTCGGCTGCCGACCGGCCTCCAGACGGGCCAGGAGCAGCAGGTCATCGACCAGTGAGGACATCCGCATCGCTCCAGAATCGATCTTCGCCAAGGAGGTGGTCACCTCGGCGGGCAGATCATCGCGGTACGGCCGGGTGAGGTCGGCCCAGCCGCGGATCGTCGCGATCGGCGTGCGCAGCTCATGGGAGGCATCGGCGACGAACCGGCGCATCTGCTCGGTGCCCCGGTAGCGCTCGTCGAGGGCGGTCCCGACGTGGTCGAGCATCCGATTGACCGCGGAGCCGACATCGCCGACCTCGGTCCCGGGCACCGCAAGTTCCGACGGCACACGCAGCGCGAGCTCAGGTTTTCCGGCGCTGAGCTCGAGGTCAGCGACCTCGCGCGCGGTGTGGGCGACGTCCCTGAGATCGCGCAGCTGGCGGTGGATGATGACAGCCATGAGGCCGGCGGTGATGAGTACCCCGATGAGAACGACGAATGCGGTCGTCCAAGCTGTGCGATCCAAGGCAGCGTCGACGCTGCCCTGCGGAACCCCGTAGACGGTCGTCGTTCCGTCGTCGTCGAAGGCCACGACCCGGTAGGCGCCGAACCCGGGCACGCGCACGGATTCGTGGCTGGTCTCACTGACCCCGGGTTCGACCGCCAGCAGAGCCTCGATCGCGTCCGAGGACAGGGCCCGGGGACGGTTCAGCCCCGCCTCGGCGATGAGCCCTTCTCCCCCGCCGCCGGAGTCGACGACGGCGAGCGCACCGTCACCGACTCCCGGCTGGAAGAGGAACCGCAGAGCCGAATCGACCGCCGACGCCGAGTCGGTGCGCGGTCCCGCACCGGGGCCGGAGCCGGGTCCGCCGGACCGCGCATGCGACGTCATCGACGTCAGCTGCGCGTCGAGGTCGGACATCAGAGAGGTGCGTACGCTCAACCACGAGGCTGCTCCGATTCCCGTGCCGACGAGCAGCAGAACGAGACCGGCGAGGACGATGAGCCTCGTCTGCAGCCGCCACCGTCGCAGTCTCACTGCTCCGCCCGCAGGATGTAGCCGGCCCCGCGCTTCGTATGGAAGAGATTCGGCAGGTCCGGGAACGGTGCGTCGATCTTCTTCCGCAGGTAGGAGACGTAGAGTTCGACGATGTTTCCGTTGCCGCCGAAATCGTAGTCCCAGACCCGGTCGAGGATCTGCGCCTTCGACAGGACTGCCCGCGGGTTGCGCATGAACAGCAGCAGCACTTCGAATTCGCGAGCCGTGAGTTCGATCTGCTGACCGGCACGCGTGACTTCGTGGGAGCGTTCGTCGAGTTCGAGGTCGCCGACCCGCAGCACATCCTCGTCGTCGGTCGACCCCACCGGTCCGCTGCGGCGCAGTCGGGCCTCGATCCGGGCAATGACCTCATCGAGGTTGAACGGCTTCGTCACATAGTCATCCCCGCCGAGGCGCAGCCCCGTGAGCCGATCATCGACCTCGTCGCGGGCGGAGAGGAAGACGACCGGGGTGTCGATGCCCTCGCCCCTGATCTTTTCGATGACGGCGAAACCGTCGAGGTCGGGCAGCATGACATCGAGGACGATCGCGTCGAAGTGTTCGCTTCTGGCCAGAGCCACCGCTTCTCGACCGGTGCCGACTCCCTCGGCGTCCCATCCGCGCACTCGGCAAGCCATGACGAGGAGTTCGGCGAGATTTGCTTCGTCATCGACGATGAGGATGCGTGCCGGCGGGTTCTCGGTCGGAATCATAGAACGATTATCCCCCTCAAGCGGCGCTGAGATCGTAGAGCGTGACGGAGTCGAGCGTCGTCGATTCGAAGTTCGCTTCCACCCAGGCGGCGATCTGCGCCGAGGAGGAACCGGAGTCCGTCCCGCCAGGGCCTTGTCCGCCGCCCGAGCTCGATCCGATGTAGTAGTGGATCCGGCCTTCGGCCACGAGCTGTTGGAACTCTTCGAGGGTCGGTGACGGATCGGTGCCGTTGAAGCCGCCGATCGCCATCACCGGCTCTTCGAGCGCGAGCTGATATCCGGCGGCCTGGTTCGCCCCCGTTGTAGCTGCGACCCATGTATAGGCCGACGTATCCTCTGCGAGGAGGCTGGTCAGTTCGTCCGAGGGTTCCGAGCCGCTCAGCAGACCGCCCATGCCTCCACCGCCGCGCGGCATGCCTCCACCGCCGGGGCCTCCGCCCATACCGGATCCTGTGCCGGCGATCGTCACAATCGAGCCCTGAGTCGTTCCAGCGATCGTGCGCACGCTCAGCTGCGCCGGAATCGCCGCACCGGCGATGATGGCGACCGCGACGAGCGCCGAGGTGATCGCCGTACCGAATCGCCGATGGGCCGTGGCAATGAGGATCACCGCTCCGATCACCGAAATAACGAGCACGCTCCACCGCAGGGCCTCCGGGATCCCGGTCATCTCCGAGCTGACGACGAACTGCCACGCTCCGGTCAGCGCCCACGCCACCGCGAGCAGAAGTCGCGAAACGATGCCGGACCGGCTGAGCAGGATGCCGATGCCCAGCGCGATGACGACGGCGATCGCGGGGATGAGGGCGACAGTGTAGTACTCGTGCACGATTCCGTTCATCATCGACAGGACGAGGCCCGTGACGATGAGCCAGCCGCCCCAGATGAGCACAGCGGCACCAAGGCTGCCCCTGTCGATGGTGTCCGAACCATCACCGTCGGTGACGGCGGGGACGGCTCTGCGTCGGGCCGCCTCGGCGAGGATGAGCAGAACTGCGGTGACGACGAGGAGGAAGAGCGCGGTGGGCAGGAACCACGACACCTGTTGGCCGAAGCTGCCGGTGAACAGGCGCGTCAGCCCGGTCTCACCCCAGCCCCCTCCGCCACCGCCGCCGACGGAACCGGTCTCATTGCCGGTGAGGCGACCGAACCCGTTGTAGCCGAAGGTGAGTTCGAGGAACGAGTTCGTCTGCGAGCCTCCGACGTAGGGGCGGGAGTCCGCGGGAGTGAGTTCGACGAGTGCGATCCACCATCCGGCGCTGAGCACCATCGATGCGATGGGAACGAGAAGCCACAGCAGGCGTCTCGGCCACGAGGTGCGGGCGAAGAGCACCCACGCCAGGGCGAGTCCGGGGACGATGAGCAGCACTTGGAACTGCTTGGTCAGAAATCCCAGACCGAGGCAGACTCCGGCGAGAACCAGCCACAATGCCACGGTGCGCGTAGTGGGCGCTGTGCCTGACCTGCCGGTGCCGGACGACGTCCCACTGCGGCGACTGTTCACCGCGCGGAGTGCGTGCTGGGTCGCGACGACCGCACCGACCATCAGGGTCACGAGCAGCGCATCCGGATTGTTGAAACGGAACATCAGTGCTGCGACGGGTGAGACTGCGAACAGCGCTCCGGCGCCCAACGCCGCCGCCTTTTCGATTCCGGTTCCAACGTGGGAGCGCAAGCCCATCCTCGTCGAGTGGACGATGAGCAGGACGCTGACTCCGGCCAGGAGAACCTGCGGCAGGAGCATCGAGAACGAGGAGAACCCGAAGACCCGGGCGCTGAGCGCCATGAGCCACAGCGCGGCCGGGGGTTTGTCGACGGTGATCGCATTCGCCGAGTCGAGCGAGCCGAAGAGGAAGGCCTCCCAGTTCTCCGAGCCGGCTTGGACGGCCGCCGCGTAGAAGGAGTTCGCCCACCCGTTGGCGCTGAGGTTGACCAGGTAGGCCGCGATCGTGCCGAGGGTGAGGACGGTCAGCGCCGCCGGATACCAGTTTCGCTTCATGCCGCATCCTCCTGACGCGTTCCCCGAGCGAATACCCAGGTGCGCATGAGCACGAATCGGACCACGGTGGCGGCGAGATTCGCGGCAGTGAGCAGCGCGAGTGTGCCGATACTCGCCCACGCACCAGTGAAGCCGTCGGCGACCGCCAGCCCTGCCGAGGTGAAGGCCAGGCACAGGCAGAAGGCCGCCAGTCCCTTCACCTGGGCGGTCAGCCGTCGATGCGGGGACCGGACTCCGAAGGTGTGGCTGCGGTTGAGCGCCGTGTTGGCCACAGTCGACAGAAGCAGGGCGATGATGTTCGCCGTTGCGGCAGAGACGACTTGGGAGCCGAAGAGGAAGATCGTGGCGTAGAGGACGGTGCTGATGAGGCCGACGTCGATGAAGTGGAGGATCTGTGCACCCGTGTTCGGTGCGGGCGGTTCGGACGTGGCGTGGACCGGGCCGCCTCGGCGCAGGCGGACGATTCCTCTGATGTCCTTCCACGCCGTGGCAAGGACGTCGACGGAGGAATCGGGATCGTCGATCCAGTCGGTGCCGAATTCGTGGATACGGTACCCCGCCCATTCGGCCCGGGCGAGCAGTTCAGTGTCGAAGAACCATTCGGTGTCCTCCACCACCGGCAGCAGCTCCCGTGCCGCCTGCGCCGACATCGCCTTGAACCCGCATTGGGCGTCGCTGAATCCGACGCCGAGGCTGAGCTTGAGCAGTCGGTTGTAGCAGCGTGAGATGATCTCGCGTCTGACTCCGCGTTGGGCCTCGAGACCCGGCTGCAGTCGAGATGCGATGGCCACATCGGCCAGTCCCGACCGGATCACCTCGACCATCGGTTCGAGGGCTCTGATGTCCGTGGCGAGATCGACATCCGTGTAGGCGACGATATCCGCCGTCGAGGCCTGCCACACCCGGGACAGTGCGCGACCGCGTCCCTTCTGCTCGAGCCGGACATATTCGACGTTCGGGTGTGCGGCTGCGAGGGCTGCGGCGGTCCTCGGGGTCGAGTCGGTACTCGCATTGTCCGCGATGATGATCGTGACGTCGGTTCCGGGACCGGTGTCGGCGGCGACAAGCGTCTCGACGGAGGAGGCCAGAGTCGCTTCCTCGTTATAGACCGGAACGACGAGGTCGACGGTCGTGGTCGATCGGAGGGACGTGGCTCCTGGGTGCGCTGCGGGCTGGTTCCCGGCGCTGCTCTCGTATCTCATGGAGTTCACATTCGCGTCCCCGCTTAGGGCCCACGTCGGTCTCAGCTGTGGCCCGGCTGTGGACATGAGAACATGACAGACTGCCCTGTCCGACCGCCTCGGCGAAGGGCCGGGTCAGTGCGTGTGAATCCCGCTACACTGGGGGCCATGGCCGATGATGACTCCCCTCCCCCGCAGCGAAGGATCCGTGCCTCCGACAAGGACCGTGACGAGGTCCTCTCCGTGATCACGGAGGCGGTGACGAACGGGCGGCTCGACCCCGAGGAGACCGCGCAGCGGCAGGATGACGCCATCTCCGCGAAGTTCCTCGACGATCTCATACCGCTCATCGACGACCTGCCCGAAGGTCACCAGCTGCACCAGAGACTCGCCCGGCAGACCGGGCACGGACAGGACACCGGCCCGGGTTCGGCCCTGCAGCGACGAGGAGCCACCGAGCTCAGCCCATCCGTCGAACCGGGTTCTGCCCCGCCCACGAATTCGGTGGCCATCATGTCCGGTCGTGAGATCGATGTGGCGCCCGGCACCGCGCAGGTCACCACCTATGCGCTCATGGGCGGGGACAACATCGACCTGTGCGCCGTCATGGGCCCCGGTGTGACGGTCGAATTGGTCTCCTACGCGATGTGGGCCGGCAATGACATCTACGTCCCTCCGGGCGTCCGCGTCCGTGACGAGACGATCAACATCATGGCGGGCAATGAGGTCCGCCAGTCCGCGCGGGGTGACGGATCGAACGGAACTGTCGTCCTCAAAGGCTTCTCACTCATGGCCGGGCACGACGTCCATCTGGCAAAAGGCTACCGAGCAAAGGATCAGGGGCAACTGGAATGAAGATCGGTGTACTCACTTCGGGCGGAGACTGCCCGGGACTCAATGCTGTCATCCGCGGCATCGTCCGCAAGGGCATCCGCACTCACGATGCCTCGTTCGTCGGCATCCGCGATGGCTGGCGGGGCCTGCTCGAAGACGACATGTTCGATATGACGATGCTCGACGTGCGCGGTCTGTCCGGACGAGGCGGCACCATCCTCGGCACTTCCCGCACTCACCCCTATGAGGACGGCGGTCCCGAACGCATGCGCGAAGTCATGGCCGCCCACGGCATCGATTCGCTCATCGCCATCGGCGGCGAAGGCACCCTCGCCGGGGCCTCCAGGCTCGTCCAGGAGGAGGGACTGCACATCGTGGGCGTCCCCAAGACCATCGACAACGACCTCGGCAACACGGACTACACCTTCGGGTTCGACACCGCGCAGTCCATCGCCACGGAAGCGATCGACCGGCTGCGCACCACTGCGGAGTCCCACCACCGCTGCATGGTCATCGAGGTCATGGGACGCAACGTCGGCTGGATCGCTCTGCATGCGGGCATGGCCGCCGGCGCCCATGCGATCCTCATGCCCGAGTTCCCTGTCTCCTTCGACCAGATCGCCGAATGGGTGACCTCGGCGAAGGATCGCGGGCGTGCCCCGATCGTCGTCGTCGCCGAAGGCTTCGTTCCCGAAGGCTTCGACTCCCAGGTCGCCGATCAGGGAGTCGACAGCAGGGGTCGGGTCCGCCTCGGCGGCATCGCGAACTACCTCGCACCGCAGATCGAAGAGATCACCGGGATCGAATCCCGAGCCACGATCCTCGGGCACCTGCAACGAGGCGGCTCCCCCACCGCGTACGACCGTGTGCTGTCCACCCGGTTGGGCATGGCCGCCGCGGACCTCGCTCAGCACGGGCATTGGGGGAAGATGGCCAGCCTCAAGGGCACGGACATCGTCTCCGTGGAGATGTCCTCGGCCGTGCACAGTCTCAAATCGGTGCCGCTGCACCGCTGGGAAGAGGCACAGGTGCTCTTCGGCTGAGAGAGCCCGGCTTCACCGAGAAACGGGTGGGGTGTCGAGACACGTGTGCGCACCCGCGTGTTTCGGCACTCCACCCGTTTCTCGATGTCAGAAACGCAGATGAATGACAGGAGGGGCACCCACCAGTTGGTGGGTGCCCCTCCTGTCTGCCTTACGGCTGAAGGATCAGCAGATCAGCTGAACGCTCCGTAGTCGTAGTCTTCCAGCGGGATGGCAGAACCGGAATCGGCTCCGATGCCCGCGTAGAAGTCGCCGTAGCTGTTCGTGAACATCTCGGCCTTGGCCTCTTCGGTCGGCTCCACCACGAGATTGCGGTGGGTCTGCAGGCCGGTGCCGGCAGGGATGAGCTTACCGAGGATGACGTTCTCCTTGAGGCCCATGAGCGTATCAGACTTGCCTTCCATAGCCGCCTCGGTGAGGACGCGGGTGGTCTCCTGGAAGGATGCGGCCGACAGCCACGAATCGGTGGCCAGCGAAGCCTTCGTGATGCCCATCAGCTCGTCACGAGCCGATGCCGGCTGGCCGCCTTCGGCGACCACACGACGGTTCTCCGTCTGGTAACGGCCACGGTCGACGAGCTCACCGGGCAGCAGGTTCGTGTCGCCCGACTCGATCACGGTCACGCGACGCAGCATCTGCCGCACGATGACCTCGATGTGCTTGTCGTGGATGCCCACGCCCTGCGAACGGTAGACCTTCTGGACTTCCTCGACGAGGAAGCGCTCGGCCTCACGGCGACCGCGGATGCGCAGCACCTGCTTCGGATCGACTGCACCGACGATGAGCTGTTCACCGGCCTTGACGTGCTGGCCGTCCTCGACCATGAGACGGGCACGCTTGGACACTGCGTGCTCGATCTCGTCGCTGCCGTCATCGGGGGTGATGATGACGAAGCGGGTCTTGCGGCTGTCGTCGATCTTCGCCCGTCCGGTCGCCTCGGCGATGGGGGCGAAGCCCTTCGGTGTGCGAGCTTCGAAGAGCTCGGTCACACGCGGCAGACCCTGCGTGATATCACCCGTGGATGCGGCGGCACCACCGGTGTGGAACGTACGCATCGTCAGCTGGGTACCGGGCTCACCGATCGACTGTGCAGCGACGGTGCCGATGGCCTCGCCGATGTCGACGAGCTGACCGGTCGCCATCGAGCGACCGTAGTGCTCGGCGGAGATCTGCGCATCGGAATCGGCAGTCAGCACGGAGTGGACCTTGAGCTCTTCGATGCCGTTGGCAACGAGCATGTCCACCACAGCACCGGTGACATCGGACTTGGCCGGAAGGAGCACATTGCCCTCGGCGTCGGTGACATCGGAGACGTTGAGACGGCCGTAGACGCTGGTCTCGGCGTACTCGTGCGGAACCAGGTTGCCCTCGTGATCGCGTTCGGCGATCGGCAGGGTGATGCCCTTGTTCGACTCGGCCTCTGCCGCACGGACGATGACATCCTGCGAGACGTCGACGAGACGACGGGTCAGGTAACCGGAGTCAGCGGTACGCAGAGCGGTATCGGCCAGACCCTTACGAGCACCGTGCGAAGCGATGAAGTACTCGAGCACTGCGAGTCCCTCACGGTAGTTCGACACGATCGGACGCGGGATGATCTCACCCTGCGGGTTCGTCACCAGACCGCGCATACCGGCCAGCTGACGCACCTGCATCCAGTTACCGGATGCACCGGACTCGACCAGACGCAGCACCGAGTTCTCCTCGGGGAAGTTCGTCCGCATGATCTGGTCGACCTTCTCGGTCGTCTCGGTCCACAGCTTGACGAGCTCGTTGCGGCGCTCGTCATCGGTCAGCGCACCCAGTTCGTACTGCTGCTGAACCTTCGTGTCGATGACCTCGGCATTGTCGATGATCTCGGTCTTCGCCTCGGGTGAGACGACGTCCGACATCGCGATGGTGATGCCCGAACGGGTGGCCCAGTAGAAGCCGCCGGCCTTGAAGTTGTCCAGCGTGTGGGCAACCTCGACCTTCGGGTACTCCTCGGCGAGGTGGTTGACGATCCGGCTCAGGGCCTTCTTGTCGATCGTCGAGTTCACGAACGCGTAGTCGGCAGGCAGGTACTCGTTGAACGTCGCGCGACCCAGAGTGGTCTGCACGTCCAGCGGATCGCCGGCCTCCCAGCCTTCGGGAAGCTCCATGCCCTCACTGGGAACAACATCATCGAGGCGGATGGTGATCGGCGAACCGAGGTCGAGCTCTCCGCGATCGAAGGCCATGATGGCTTCGCCCATTCCGGAGAACGCGCGTCCTTCGCCGGGCAGTCCCTTGCGCTCGGAGGTGAGGTGGAACAGACCGATGATCATATCCTGCGAAGGCATGGTCACGGGCTTGCCGTCCGAGGGCTTGAGGATGTTGTTGGCCGAGAGCATGAGGATGCGGGCCTCGGCCTGCGCCTCGGGGCTCAGCGGCAGGTGCACAGCCATCTGGTCACCGTCGAAGTCAGCGTTGAACGCCGAGCAGACGAGCGGGTGCAGCTGGATGGCCTTACCCTCGATGAGCTGCGGCTCGAACGCCTGGATGCCCAGACGGTGCAGGGTCGGTGCACGGTTGAGCAGCACGGGGTGTTCGGTGATGACCTCTTCGAGGACATCCCACACCTGCGGGTGCTGACGCTCGACCATGCGCTTGGCCGACTTGATGTTCTGAGCGTGGTTGAGATCGACCAGACGCTTCATCACGAAGGGCTTGAACAGCTCCAGCGCCATGGTCTTGGGCAGACCGCACTGGTGCAGGTGCAGCTGCGGACCGACGACGATGACCGAACGGCCCGAGTAGTCCACACGCTTACCGAGCAGGTTCTGACGGAAACGTCCCTGCTTGCCCTTGAGCATGTCCGACAGCGACTTGAGCGGGCGGTTGCCCGGTCCGGTCACCGGACGTCCGCGACGACCGTTGTCGAACAGCGAGTCAACGGCCTCCTGCAGCATCCGCTTCTCGTTGTTGACGATGATCTCGGGAGCACCGAGGTCGAGCAGACGCTTGAGGCGGTTGTTGCGGTTGATGACGCGACGGTAGAGGTCGTTGAGGTCCGAGGTCGCGAAGCGTCCACCATCGAGCTGCACCATCGGGCGCAGCTCCGGCGGGATCACCGGAACGACGTCGAGGACCATGCCCTCGGGGTTGTTGTCGGTGGTCAGGAACGCGTTGACGACCTTGAGGCGCTTGAGCGCACGGGTCTTGCGCTGTCCCTTGCCGGTGGCGATGAGTTCGCGCAGCTTCTCGGCTTCGCCTTCGAGGTCGAAGTCGATGAGGCGCTTCTGGATCGCCTCGGCGCCCATGGCACCGGAGAAGTACAGGCCGAAGCGGTGGAACATCTCGCGGTACAGGCTCTCGTCACCTTCGAGGTCGTTGACCTTGAGGTTCTTGAACCGGTCCCACACCTGCTCGATACGGTCGACCTCACGGTCGGCGTTCTTGCGCAGCTTGTCCATTTCCTTCTCGGCGGTGTCGCGCAGCTTCTTCTTGGCCTGGGCGGTTCCGCCTTCGGCCTCGAGTGCAGCGAGATCCTCTTCGAGCTTCTTGGCACGACGGTCGATGTCGGCGTCACGGCGGGTGCCGATCTGCTGCTTCTCGACGTCGATCTTGTTCTGCAGGCTGGGCAGATCACGGTGACGGGAATCCTCGTCGACCGAGGTGATCATGTAGGCCGCGAAGTAGATGACCTTCTCGAGGTCCTTCGGAGCCAGATCCAGCAGGTAGCCCAAACGTGAGGGCACACCCTTGAAGTACCAGATGTGGGTCACGGGAGCGGCGAGCTCGAGGTGGCCCATCCGCTCGCGACGCACCTTGGCACGGGTCACCTCGACGCCGCAGCGTTCGCAGATGATGCCCTTGAAGCGGACTCGCTTGTACTTTCCGCAGGCGCACTCCCAGTCGCGGGTGGGACCGAAGATCTTCTCGCAGAAGAGTCCGTCCTTCTCCGGCTTCAGGGTGCGGTAGTTGATGGTCTCAGGCTTTTTCACCTCACCGTGTGACCAGCCGCGGATGTTGTCCGTGGTGGCAAGACCGATGCGCAGTTCATCAAAGAAATTGACGTCAGGCACGTAAATCCTCTTTCCTGGCGATGAACGAATCGTTCATCAAAAAGTTGTGTCGGTTGAAGTGGAAGTCCTCAGACTTCTTCTACGGTCTGTGCTTCGCGGCGGGAGAGGTCGATGCCGAGTTCCTCGGCGGCGCGGTAGACCTCGTCCTCCGACTCGCCCATCTCGACATGGCCTCCGTCGGAAGACAGAACTTCGACGTTGAGGCACAGGGACTGCATCTCCTTGATGAGGACCTTGAACGACTCCGGGATTCCGGGATCGGGCAGGTTCTCACCCTTGACGATGGCTTCGTAGACCTTCACACGGCCTGGGATGTCATCGGACTTGATCGTCAGAAGCTCCTGCAGGGTGTAGGCGGCGCCGTAGGCCTCGAGGGCCCAGACTTCCATCTCACCGAAGCGCTGACCACCGAACTGTGCCTTACCACCGAGCGGCTGCTGGGTGATCATCGAGTACGGTCCGGTCGAACGCGCGTGGATCTTGTCGTCGACGAGGTGGTGGAGCTTGAGCATGTACATGTAGCCGACCGAGATCGGGTACGGGAACGGCTCACCGGAGCGGCCGTCGAACAGCTGAGCCTTGCCCGAGGAGTCGATGAGGCGGTCCCCATCGCGGTTCGGGGTCGTCGAATCCAGCAGTCCGCGCAGCTCCTGCTCGTGCGCACCGTCGAAGACCGGGGTGGCCAGGTTGGTGCCGGCCTCCGCTTCGCGAGCGGCCTCGGGCAGCTCGGCGGCCCACTCGGGGTTGCCCTCGATCTTCCAGCCCTGCTTCGAGATCCATCCGAGGTGGACTTCGAAGACCTGGCCGATGTTCATACGACGGGGAACACCGTGCGGGTTGAGGATGACGTCGACGGGAGTGCCGTCGGCGAGGAACGGCATGTCCTCGACCGGCAGGATCGTCGAGATGACGCCCTTGTTGCCGTGACGGCCGGCCATCTTGTCACCGATGGTGATCTTGCGGCGCTGAGCCACGTAGACGCGGACCATCTGGTTGACACCGGGCGAGAGCTCGTCGTCGTCCTCACGGTCGAAGACGCGCACGCCGATGACGGTGCCGATCTCGCCGTGGGGAACGCGCAGCGAGGTGTCGCGGACCTCACGGGACTTCTCACCGAAGATCGCGCGCAGCAGGCGCTCTTCCGGAGTCAGCTCGGTCTCACCCTTCGGGGTGACCTTGCCGACGAGGATGTCGCCGTCGGTGACCTCTGCGCCGATGCGGATGATTCCGCGATCGTCGAGGTCGGCCAGAGCGTCGGGTGAGATGTTCGGGATGTCCCGAGTGATCTCTTCGGCACCGAGCTTGGTGTCACGAGCATCGACTTCGTGCTCCTCGATGTGGATCGAGGAGAGCACATCGTCCTGGACGAGGCGCTGGGAGAGGATGATCGCATCCTCGTAGTTGTAGCCTTCCCACGACATGAACGCCACGAGGAGGTTCTTGCCCAGAGCCATCTCGCCGTTCTCGGTGGACGGTCCGTCAGCGAGGACGGTTCCGGCCTCGACGCGGTCGCCTTCGTCGACGAGGATGCGCTGGTTGTACGAGGTGCCGTGGTTCGAACGCTTGAACTTCGACGCCTTGTAAGTCAGCTGAGTTCCGTCGTCGGCGAGCACCGTGACGAAATCTGCCGAGACCTCGGTGATGACACCGGACTTCTCAGCGGTGATGACATCGCCGGCGTCGACGGCGGCACGGTATTCCATGCCGGTGCCCACGACCGGGGATTCGGCCATCACCAGTGGCACGGCCTGACGCTGCATGTTCGCACCCATGAGGGCGCGGTTGGCGTCGTCGTGTTCGAGGAACGGGATGAGAGCCGAAGCCACAGACACCATCTGACGTGCGGAGACGTCCATGAAGTCGATCTGGTCATGCTGGACCAGCTCGGCCTCACCGCCGCCGCCCTTCGGACGGGCCAGGACCTCGACCTCGGCGAAGCGCTGGTCTTCGGTCAGCGGTGCGTTGGCCTGGGCGATGTTGAACTCGAGTTCGTCATCGGCGGTCAGGTACTGCGTCTCATCGGTGACAACACCGTCGACGACCTTGCGGTAAGGCGTCTCGATGAAGCCGAAGGGGTTGATGCGGGCATAGGACGCCAGCGAACCGATCAGACCGATGTTCGGGCCTTCAGGGGTCTCGATCGGGCACATGCGGCCGTAGTGCGAGGGGTGCACGTCACGGACTTCCATGGCGGCACGGTCACGCGAGAGACCGCCCGGTCCCAGTGCGGAGAGACGGCGCTTGTGAGTCAGACCCGCGAGCGGGTTGTTCTGATCCATGAACTGCGAGAGCTGCGAGGTGCCGAAGAACTCCTTGATCGCAGCCACCACGGGGCGGATGTTGATCAGGGTCTGCGGGGTGATCGCCTCGACGTCCTGGGTGGTCATGCGCTCACGCACGACGCGCTCCATCCGGGACAGACCGGTGCGGATCTGGTTCTCGATGAGCTCGCCGACGGCGCGGATGCGGCGGTTGCCGAAGTGATCGATATCGTCGAGCTTGACGCTGATCTCGGTCTCTTCACCGTCGCGGGTGCCCTTGGCCGTGTCCACTCCGGCGTGCAGCGACACGAGGTAGCGGATGGTGGCGACGACGTCCTCGGTGGAGAGCACCGAGTCCGACAGCGGGGCTTCGACGCCGAGCTTGCGGTTGACCTTGTAGCGGCCGACCTTGGCCAGGTCGTAGCGCTTCGGGTTGAAGTACAGGTTGTTGAGCAGGTTGCGGGCGGCCTCAGCGGTCGCGGGCTCTGCCGGGCGCAGCTTCTTGTAGATGTCGAGCAGCGCTTCGTCCTGCGTGGTGACGGTGTCCTTGGCCATCGTCTCGCGGATCGATTCGAACTCGCCGAACTCTTCGAGGATCTTCGCTTCGGACCAGCCGAGGGCCTTGAGCAGAACGGTCACGGACTGCTTGCGCTTGCGGTCGAGGCGAACGCCGACCTGGTCGCGCTTGTCGACCTCGAACTCCAGCCAGGCACCACGGGAGGGGATGATCTTCGCGGTGAAGATGTCCTTGTCCGTGGTCTTGTCGACGCTGGATTCGAAGTAGGCGCCGGGCGAACGCACGAGCTGGGAGACGACGACGCGCTCGGTGCCGTTGACGATGAACGTGCCCTTGTCAGTCATGAGGGGGAAGTCACCCATGAACACGGTCTGGCTCTTGATCTCGCCAGTGTTGTTGTTCATGAACTCGGCGGTGACGTACAGCGGCGCCGAGTAGGTCATATCGCGTTCCTTGCACTCGTCGATCGAGTACTTGGGAGCTTCGAACCGGTGCTCACGGAACGACAGCGACATGGATCCGCCGAAGTCTTCGATCGGCGAGATCTCTTCGAAGATGTCTTCGAGTCCCGAGGTGGTTGCGACGGAGTCGTCCCCGATCTCGATGGCCTCGGCGACGCGGTCCTGCCACGCTTCCGATCCGATCAGCCAGTCGAAGCTGTCCGTCTGCAGACCGAGCAGATCGGGAACCTCGAGGGGCTCGCGAATCTTCGCGAAGGAAATTCTCTTGGGGGGATTAGCGGTCCTGGTGTTGTCGTTGGCGGCGGCCAATTGGTTCCTTCCGAGTGCTTCACCATCTGATACTTCGTCTGCCCACTCGATGCAGTGGCCCTCATGCGATACTCACGGGTGTGTCGGATTTCGACTCCCGGCGTCGACATGGTTCACTTGAGTGGAAATGACGTGCCCACCGCTATATGAAGGCACATCACAGGCAGAACGATGCAAATATCAAGCTTATAGCATCTGGTCAAGTCTGGCAAGACGTTTTTTCAGCGCAGATTCTTCGTCCACAAACCCACCCAGGCCCACGTCTGAAATCCTGCCCGGTCATTGATCTCAAGCATCCACGAGTTCTCCGCTGCGTTCCACGTGTAGACGCGTTCGACCGACGAATGTTGGGCGAGACTGCGGTGGTTGGCCACCTTGAGCCGCACTCCGAGTCCGTGTCCGCGATGGTCGATCAGCACCAGGGTTCCGCCCTGCCAGCCCACGGTCGGCCTGGCGGCCGAATGCCCGACCTGTGTGAAGCCTGCCGGTTCCCCGCCGAGGATGGCCAAAGCAGTGGCCATCTCTTCGCCTCTCGCCTTCTTCTCTGCGTCGAGGGCTCTCACCCGTTCGCCGTCCCAGCTCTCCTCTCCCCCGAATTTCTCCGCTCCGGGCGTGTCCGTGCTCATCCGGCGTTTGAGCAGGGCTATGTGCTCAAGCCGCTCCTCCGGGACCGGCCCTCGCCACGTTTCGATGACGTAGTCGCCGTCTGCGTCGAGGTCGAGTTCGGCTGCGGTCGCGGTCGGAGCGACCGAGCAGCGTTCGATCTGGGCGAGTCCGTATCCGCGGCTTCGAAGGAACGCCACCTCCGGCAGTGTCGCCGGCAGAGTCCCGACACCGGTTTCAGCGGCTAGGTGTGCACCGCGGATATCAGCAGTCCTGACAGATTCGGGAACCTCGCAGTAGCTCGACAGCGCTGTCCTCCCTGCGGCTGCCAGATCGGCCTCCATCACCTCGAGCAGAGCGGTCCCGTACCCGCGTCTCCGATGGTCGGGATGCACTCCGCACCAGAGTTCGGCGGTATCGGTGTTGCTGGCCAGTCGCAGTTCGGCGCTGCCTCGGGCAACAATCGTTCCTGCCACGCGACCGATCCACGTCAGAGTCGTCCGGTACTGACTCGTCGAGATCAGCTGGTGACGGACTTCTTCGACCAGCGGGTCGAAGTCCTCCCCCAAGCCGGAGGCACGGTTGATGACGGTGTCGAAGGCCAACACCTGCGGCACCAGTTCCTCGATGACGTCCGGATCGCCGTGGCCGGCCCTGATCCGAGTGATCTCCATCTCTGTCCTCGATCGTCGATGATCGCCGTCTCGCGCCCCGGTGTGGGTTTCGCGCATCGTCGCGCTGACAGTCGGTAGGAGACATTCTAGACTGCGACCATGACACGAGTGAATGTTCTCAGCTTCGATCCTGCCGCCGTCAACTGCGGAGTCATCGTCGGCACTGATCGCACTCTGCTCGTCGATGCGGGGCCCGGCCCCGCGGCCGCCGCACATCTGGTGGAGCGGGCGGGCCGCCTCGGCGAGGGGGTCGGAGGTGAGCGTCCGCGCACGATGGAACTCGCGATCACCCATGATCACTGGGATCACTTCTTCGGCGCCGCCGCTGCCGTGTCTGCCGGAGTCACCGCCGTGTACGCATCATCGTCGTTCGCTGCCGATCAGGAGGCCACGGCGTGGATCGCTCTCGACGGAGTCGCCGGCGGTGACTTCCCGGATGACTTTCGGTCGAGCCTTCCCGACAACCCCGGCGACCTCATCGTCGATGTCTCCCCCGTCGATCCGTCCCCCGGCAATGTGTGGCACCTCGACCTCGGCAGCTGTCCTGTCGAATTCCATGTCCTCGGTGGTCATTCGACGGCCGATCTCGTCGTCCGACTGCCCGAGCTCGGCGTCGTCTTCGCCGGTGACCTGGTCGAGGAGGCTGCTCCGCCTCAGGCCGGTGCCGATGCCTCCCTGAGCCAATGGGCCTCGAGCCTGCACACCCTGCTGTCGTTCACCGAGGCGAAGACGTTCGTTCCCGGACACGGGGTCCCGGTGGATCGTGGTTTCCTCGCTCGTCAGCTCGCCGATATCGAGGGGCTGATGGTCGATCAGGGAGACGCCGAGGTGGCTCTGCCCGCCCGCTCAATGCCGGGTGACCATGATCGGTCGATTCCGCGGGAGCACCGTCTGGTCTGAGCGGTTCAGTCGAGAAACCGGCCCGGGGCTAGGATCCCTGCCGGTGCAGGGCGGTGACGAGATCGCCGCCGATGGCACCGAACAGGGTCTGCGCCCAGACGCTGCGGCCTTCGACATAGGGGCGGTCGCCGTCGAAGATCCACTGCAGTTCTCGGCCGGATTGCAGATCGGACAGGCAGCCGGCGCAGACGGGGACGCGGACGCTCTTTCCCGCCAAGTGTCCCTTGCGCTCCGTGCTCACCAGCTGGTTCGACTGTGCTTCTCCGTGGAGAGGGTTGACCGTGCACAGGCTCTGCGGGAGGCCCCGGTTCTTTGCTGACTTCGCCGAGCCGGAGGCTCGTGAACCGCCGGACTTCCGGGCCCCGCGCTTGGTCGCTCTGTGCAGTTTCACCTCGGCGATCTCACGTCCGGCTTGTCGCAGCAGGACCATGGCTCCAGCGAGGTCGATGCGTTCGGCTTCGGCGTCGTCGACGATGGACCTGGCCATCTGATAGGCGTCGAGGGCCCGTTCCGCTCCCTCGGCGTCAGCGGTGCTGAGGTTCTGGGTCTGCAGCTGCGTGATCTCGGCGGCCAGTTCCGTCGTGTCCTCGCTCAGTCCCTCCCGCAGGGTCTTCCGCTGCAGGTCATCGACCCGATCGAGCAGTCGTGCCGGCAATTCGAAGCGGCGGCGGGTGCGCGCAGCTTTCACCCGTTCCCGCCGAGATCGAGCGAACCAGATGAGAGCGACGACGAGTGCGAGAACCAGAACTGCTCCCCCGAGGAACAGCGTGGCGGTCGAACTCGGACCCTCGACCGTCTGCACTTCGCTGCCCGGTGCTTCCTGCCCGCTTTCGAACTTCGGGGCTTCCTGCGGATCCGCGTAGAGGTCGAGGAGCATGTTCAGCTTCGTCTCCGAAGGAGTGCTGTAGCTCCATTGGTCGTGGCCGACGGCCAGCTGGTCCATCACCTGCATCTGCAGGTCGTGCTGGTCTTCGAAGGTGTAGTCGACGGCGAGGTCTGTGCTGGTGTCGATCATGATGAAGGATCCTTCGCCGCCGTTGAAGACCTTGATCTGCTCGAGCAGGTCCCGGTCGGCACCTTCGTCTCCGGTGACGATGACGAAGACATCGAAGTCGAGGTTGTCGATCTTCGTCTCCGCCTTCTGCAGCAGCGTGTCGTTGATCTCCCCCTTCGCGGCATTCGTCACGTAGACGGGGTCGGTCTTGAGCGCCTCGGCGATCGTCTGGGCCTGTTGAGTCACTGCTTCGCTGTCCGTTTCTTCAGGGCGCGGCGGATGAAGTGGATTCCGACTCCGGCTCCCCCTCCGACGAGGATGCCGAAGACGGCTCCGGCAACGGCACCGCCGGTGCTGTATTCGAGGTCGTGAGGATCGGTGCCGGTATCGCGTCCGATGACCAGGGGGTTGCCGTGGTCGTCGTGCTTATACGAGTGCCTCGAAGCGAGGTCGACGGTCTCCGCGGAGCTGAGCGCTTTCACGCCCTTCAGTGCACTGCGGGAATCTGTTTCTTTGAACTCACCGCTCAGGTAGGCCATCTGGGGTCGGTACACCCCTTTCTCCGCGACGCCCATGAGTCCGGAGGCATCGACGGCCAGCACAGCCGCCTCGGTGTCGTCCATCTCAGTGACGATTCGGGCCGCGAGCAGATCGAGTTCGCCGTCCGCGTCGTCGAGGTCGGAATTGTTGAGGAACGCAACGTAGATCGGGGTGTCGGCGTCTGCGATGGCAGTCCTGATCGCTGCGATCTCGTCGTCCTTGATGTCGAATCCGGGGTAGCCGTCGAAGTAGACGGGATCCTTGGCGAAGGACTTCGCTATCGCTTGGTAGCGGGATGGGTCGTAGTCAGGATCGAGAGCGCCCTCGATGCGATCGGTGTAGATCGAGTCGACGTCGATCCGGCCGCTGTCGGCGATCTCGATGCGTTCGGCCTTCGTCTGGTCGAAGAAATGCCCGCTGAGCAGGGTGGCGCCGACCGACACTGCGGCAACGGCGACGGCGGCGATGATCCAGTTGAGGATCCCGATCGGTCGCGGGGTTCCCGTGGCTGCCATCATCGGCTCCTTCCGACGGCGGAGCGCTGCGGACTCATCTCGTCCAGCACCGCCTCGTCGAGAGCTTGAAAGCTGCCGAAACCGGAGAGGGCGTAGACGTCGGAACGTTGGAAGTACGGGATCGCGCGACGGGAACCGGGGCGTTTGGGCACCATCAGCCGCTGCGGGTCGTGGCCGGTCTCCAGTTCCTCGCGGCAGTCGGCGCACAGCGCAACGGTGAGACTGCGGCCGGACTGTTTGAGCACGTGGTCCTCGATGTCTCTGCGGTGGTGCGGGAACAGGAAGCAGAAGCGCGGTTCCTCATCGACCGTGCCGGAACGCCTGCGCAGCTGTCGGCGCACCCAGCGGTCCAGGGTGACGAGGACGAAGACTCCGTTGCGGTGGGCGAAGTCGGCGGATTCGGCCCAATCCGGGTGGGCCGCGGTCAGGGCCGTCAGTGCTTCTTGGATTCGTCGGCCTCGGTCGTACAGGGCCCACGTCTCGTCATCGGGACGGACGGGTTCGGGGATCGGGGCGGCCGCCTCGGTGACAGCTTTCTTCAGGTTATGCGAATTGACCAGTTCCGGCTTCGTCGTCAGCTCTGTCCGCCAGGAATAGCGATTGCGGCGGCCGAGCAGCCACAGGCTTGCGCCGAGGGCGGCGACAGTCGTCGCACCGAAGACGAGCGCGTCGGGATCGGAGTTGTCGAGGCCGAAGCGCTCGATGTAGTCCTCGCTGCGGGTGCCGACGTCGCGGGTGTCGAAATCCGGTGCAGGCGGAGGTTCGGTGCCGTCTGCGGCGGCGACGAGGACCTGCAGATAGTAGGGAACGGCGAGTTCGACGGGGATGAAGTCGTCGGATTTCGACCGCATCAGTTCGGGGGCTCCTGTGGGAACGACGGGTCCGTTGTCGGTGACGAGATAGGCGTACGAGCGGGCGGCGGTATCGCCTTCGCTGAAGAGGACGAGGGTCTGCTTCTCCCCCGACTTCTCGTGCATGTCGAATGCGAAGTCCGAAGTGAACTTCGCCCAATCACCATGGCCCATGATCTGGAGTTTGGGGATGATGGCGAGGAAATGGGTGAGACCGGTGTCCTCGGTCTGCTGAGAGGCATGCCGGATGGCGTTGAGTTGGTTCTCGGTCAGTCCCGGCCTGATGATCTCGTCGATGAAGAGGGGCCGCTGCGCCCACGTACCGCGAATGCGGTCGCGCAGCTGCTCTTGCGCGCGGGCGTAGCTCGTCGTCTCAGTCACCAGTCAAGGATAATTCAGCTTCTGCCCAGCCTCTGTCGATCGGTGTTCCGAATCGGTCACATGGCTGCGGAACGGGGTGGGCATCCTCGGCGAGGGAAGGCATTTTCGGCCGGGGCGGAATTTTCGGCGAGGGATGCAAAGAACCCCCACAGCGGACTGTGGGGGTTCGAAGCCTCAGGCAGCAGTCAGGCTGCTGCCCAGAAGATCACTTGAGGGTGACGGTGGCGCCGGCAGCCTCGAGGGTCTCCTTGGCCTTCTCGGCGTCTTCCTTCGAAGCGCCTTCGAGGACGGCCTTGGGAGCTCCGTCGACGAGGTCCTTGGCTTCCTTGAGTCCGAGGGAGGTGAGTCCACGAACTTCCTTGATGACGGGAACCTTCTTCTCGCCGGCCGATTCGAGGATGACGTCGAATTCGGTCTGCTCTTCAGCAGCGGCTTCTCCGCCACCAGCGGCAGCAGGAGCAGCGGCAACGGCGGCCGGAGCGGCAGCCTCGACGTCGAACTCTTCTTCGAACTTCTTGACGAACTCGGACAGTTCGATGAGGGTGAGCTCCTTGAAAGCCTCGAGGAGCTCGTCGGTGGTGAGCTTAGCCATGGTGGCTAGTCCTTCCTGTTTTGGTCACGATCAGTGACCGATTCGGTTTGGGGTGATGCTCAGGCGTCGGATGCAGGAGCGTCGTCCTGCTTCTCGCGCAGTGCATCGACAGTGCGCACGGCCTTGACCAGCGGAGCGGTGAAGAGGTAAGCCGCCTGGTGGAGGCTTGCCTTCATAGCACCAGCTGCCTTTGCAAGCAGCACTTCGCGGGATTCGAGGTCGGCGAGCTGGTTGACCTGTTCGGGGCTGAGTGCGGCTCCATCGAAGTAGCCGCCCTTCACCACGAGCTTGTCGTTCGCCTTGGCAAAGTTACGCAGAGCCTTGGCAGCCTCAGGTGGTTCACCGTTGACGAACGCGATCGCGGTGGGCCCATTGAGGTGCTCATCGAGACCGGTGACTCCGGCTTCCTTGGCTGCAATTTTGGTCAGCGTGTTCTTTACCACGGCGTAGCTGACGTTCTCACCGAGAGAGACGCGCAGTTCTTTCATCTGCGCGACGGTGAGACCGCGGTACTCGGTCAGCAACACAGCGTCGGAGTTCTCAAACTGCTGTTTGATCTCCTCGACTGCGGCTGCCTTGTCTGGCCTCGCCATGGTGTTCCTTTCATAAGTCGTCCGGTCTGTCCCGACAACAGAAAAAGCGCTCCACGCAGGAAGGCGTGAAACGCTTGGCCGTCTGATTCCATACGGAACCTGACGGAAGAATCTCGAGCTCACCTGCGTGGGTCACTCACTAGGAGTCTTCGTCTGCGGGCACCGGGATTCGATGGCGAATCCTGATGATTCCACAGAGACCGACGGTCTTGGGTAGTTCAAGTCTAGCTAAGTCTTTCCCGGCAAGTCCAATCCGACCACCGAGACCCCTCCCACACTACCTGACGGCGGCGCAGCAACCTGGCGCGAGGTTGCTGCGCCGCCGTCAGGTAGTCCTAGGGCGCGGGTGTGCTTGTTCGTCAGTATTCGATGACGACGCGCCCGTCGATCTTGCCGTGGATCATCTCATCGAAGATCGCGTTGATGTCCTCGAGCGGACGCTTCGTGAACGTCGGGTGGATCTTGCCGGCGGCATAGAACTCGAGCGCCTCGACCATGTCCTGCCGGGTGCCGACGATCGAACCGCGGATCGTCAGACCCTTGAGCACGATGTCGAAGATCGGGGCCGGGAAATCGCCGGGCGGCAGTCCGTTGAAGACGATAGTGCCGCCTCGGCGAGTCATTCCGATCGCCTGACCGAACGCGGCCGGGTGGACGGCGGTGACGAGGACTCCGTGGGAGCCGCCGATCTTGTCCTGGATGATCTCGGCCGGATCCTCGGCGAAGGCGTTGACGGTGATCTCGGCACCGTGCTTCTTCGCCAGCGCCAGCTTGTCGTCGGCGACATCGACGGCCACGACGCGCATGCCCATGGCGACTGCGTACTGGACGGCGATGTGGCCGAGTCCGCCGATTCCGGAGATGACGACCCACTGGCCCGGCTTCACCTCGGTGCGTTTGAGTCCCTTGTACACGGTGACGCCGGCGCACAGGACCGGGGCGATCTCATAGGGATCGGCACCGTCGGGGATGATGGCAGCGAACTTCGTGTCGACGAGCATGTACTCGCCGAAGGAGCCGTCGATGCCGTAGCCGCCGTTGACCTGCGATTCGCAGAGGGTCTCCCAGCCCTGACGGCAGTGCTCACAGGTTCCGCACGCGCTCCACAGCCATGCGTTGCCGATCATCTGTCCGACCTCGACATCGGTGACGCCTTCGCCGACCTTCTCGACGACGCCGACTCCTTCATGTCCCGGGATCAGCGGCACCTTCGGCTTGACCGGCCAGTCACCGTGCGCAGCATGGAGGTCGGTGTGGCAGACACCGGAGGCGATGAGTTTGACCAAAGCCTGACCCGGGCCGGGTTCGGGAATCGCATTGTCTCCGACGACGAGTTCCTGGCCGAAGCCCTCGACCACTGCAGCTTTCATTGCGGACATCATTCGCTCCTTTGTGATGATGGTTGATGAGGCGATGCGGGGTTTGAACTTTGGTTGGTACTACCTGACGGCGGCCCAGATACCTGGCGCGAGGTTGCTGCGCCGCCGTCGGGTAGCAATTGGGATCAGAAGAAGCCTTGGGCGTTCTCCGAGTAGCTGACGAGCAGGTTCTTCGTCTGCTGGTAGTGGTCGAGCATCATCTTGTGGTTCTCGCGTCCGATGCCCGATGCCTTGTACCCGCCGAAGGCAGCATGTGCTGGGTAGGCGTGGTAGTTGTTCACCCACACGCGTCCGGCCTGGATCTCACGACCGGCCCGGTAGGCGGTGTTGCCGTCGCGTGACCAGACTCCGGCGCCGAGGCCGTAGAGCGTGTCATTGGCCGTGGCCAACGCGTCGGCATAATCGGAGAACGTCGCGACCGAGACGACGGGCCCGAAGATCTCCTCCTGGAAGATGCGCATCTTGTTCGTGCCCTTGAAGATCGTCGGCTGCACGTAGAAGCCGCCGGCCAGATCCCCATCGAGTTCGGCCTTACCGCCGCCCGTGAGCACCTCGGCGCCTTCCTGACGACCGATGTCGAGGTAGGACATGATCTTCTCGAACTGGTCGTTCGAAGCCTGCGCACCCATCATCGTGTCGGTGTCGAGCGGGTTGCCCTGGACGATCTTCTGCGTCCTGGCCACGACCTTCTCGAGGAAGGGATCGGCGATCGATTCCTGGATGAGCGCACGCGATGGGCAGGTGCAGACCTCGCCCTGGTTGAGAGCGAACATCGTGAAGCCCTCCTGGGCCTTGTCCGCGTACGCGTCGTCCTTGGCCAGCACATCCTCGAAGAAGATGTTCGGCGACTTTCCGCCGAGCTCAAGCGTCACGGGGATGATGTTCTGCGAGGCATACTGCATGATCAGACGACCGGTCGTCGTCTCACCCGTGAACGCGATCTTCGAGATCCGCTTGTTCGACGCCAGCGGCTTACCGGCTTCCAGACCGAAGCCGTTGACGACGTTGAGCACGCCCTCGGGCAGCAGGTCGGCGATGAGTTCGACGAGGACGAGGATCGACGCCGGAGTCTGCTCGGCGGGCTTGAGCACGATCGCATTGCCCGCGGCCAGTGCCGGCGCGATCTTCCACACACCCATGAGGATCGGGAAGTTCCAGGGGATGATCTGACCGACCACACCGAGCGGCTCATGGAAGTGGTACGCCACGGTATCCTCGTCGATCTGCGAGAGTCCGCCCTCCTGCGCCCGGATCGCTCCGGCGAAGTAGCGGAAGTGGTCGACCGCCAGCGGCAGATCGGCGTTGAGGGGTTCGCGGATCGCCTTGCCGTTGTCCCAGGTCTCGGCGACGGCGACCATCTCGAGGTTCTCCTCGAGTCGGTCGGCGATCTTGTTGAGGATGTTCGCCCGTTCGGCGACCGAGGTCTTGCCCCAGGCCGGAGCCGCCTTGTGCGCGGCGTCGAGTGCGAGCTCGATGTCCTCAGCGGTGCTGGCCGGGACCTCCGTGAAGGTCTTTCCGGTGACCGGGCTGGGATTCTCGAAATAGTTGCCCTTGACCGGCGGCACCCACTGACCGCCGATGAAGTTCTCGTAGCGGGACTTGAAAGTGACGAGCGACCCGTCCTGACCAGGCTGTGCGTAGACAGTCATTGCAACTCCTTTGATGCGTCTGATTCCGCCGGATTATCTCCGTGTGACCACGACGCTACCGAGCGCAACGTTGCATGTGGGTTGCATCACATCGCCGAGGCGACCGCACCGTCCCGTACGCCGAACCAGTATGGGTTCGCCGAGGTCAGAGACCCAGCGCCTCCAGGCGCACGACCGCGGCGTTGCGCTCGGCGGCCTCGGGCGGGGCCAGGCGCAGCACGGTCATGAGGACTTCGACGTCGTCGCGGAAGTCCGGCAGGTTCGCAAACCGCCACAGCTGTTGCCAGGTTCCGTCCTGCAGCAGGGTCGCGCGCATGAGCGCATCGACCTCCGCTCCGATCTCGCGCACTCCCGGCGCGTCGGAGTCCGGCAGGACGGATCCCGTGAACTGCTCGAGGGCCGAATCCGCGTCACCGCTGGCCAGTGCCTGAACGGTCCGCTCGAGATCCGAATCGACGTCACCACACAGCTGGTAGGGGCGGGCTTCGATGCGCAGATCGCCGAGGCTGCCGATCGTTCTGCGCAGACGATTGATCTCCGCCCGGACCGTGACTTCGCTACCGCCGACCGTCCACAGCCGCTCCACCAGTCCGGCACCACTGATGCCGTCGGGAAACCGGTGCAGCAGCAACAGGATTTCGGCATGACGGCGGGTCAGGGGAATCCGCGTTCCGTCGGGGCCTTCCAAGGCGGGGCTGGGACCGAGCACGGTCAGTCTGGTTCCGGCCGCCTCGGCGCCGGTGTTCATCTGCTGCGGGGTGAAGAGTTGGGACAGCTGGGCACCGGCGGCCTTGGCCGTCGATGACAGCAGCGGCAACACGATGGAGGACACGGCGTCGTCTCCCCCGGTGACGTCGATGATCCCGATGACCTGCCCGGTCAGCGGGTGCGTGACGGGAACCGCGCTGCAGCTCCAGGAATGGACGTCGGGGGCGAAATGCTCGGCACGGCTGACCTGCACGGGCTGGCCCGAGCGCAGAGCCAGCGCGGGGGCGGAGGTGCCCATGACCTCTTCTGACCAGTCCGAGCCGGAGACGAAGCCCATGGCTTCGGCGCGGTTGCGTACGCCCCGCTCCCCCTCGACCCACAGCAGCCGGCCCTGTTCGTCGCCGAGCGCGGCAAGGAGTCCGGCGTCTTTGGCGGGTTCGATGAGGTGGGATCGCAGCAGCGGCATGATCGCATGGAAGGGATGGCGTCGGCGCACCTCGGCGAGTCGGTCGGCTTCGTATGCGACCTGAACCTGGACGCTGTCGGGATCGCGCAGCCGGGCCAGAGACCGGTCCCATGATTCCAAGACAGAGGCACGCACCCCGGGTCCTGACGAGGGCAGGTGGAGGCTTGTCTCCGATGGTCCGGCCAGACGCTCATGTGCGCGTCGAACGGCACGCTGATAGGTGTCTTCGAGCAGCAGCGTCGAATTCATGGCGGACGGTCCACCTCCATCGGCGGGTGTCGGAAAAGAGACTGCTCATAATCTAATCGCGAACCCGTCCCTGAACAAGGCCCCACCCTCCCAGAACTACCTGACGGCGGCCCAGATACCTCGCGCGAGGTTGCTGGGCCGCCGTCAGGTAGCAATTGGGGAAAAGAAGAGGGCGGGAGCGAATGTTCGCTCCCGCCCTCTGTCTATGCATCGATCAGACGCGCAGACCCGAGTGGTCGACCGGAACGGCGGGGCCGTTCGAGGTCGTGATCGTGGCCTTGCTGATGTAGCGGCCCTTCGACGAGGACGGCTTCAGACGCAGGATCTCGTCGATCGCAGCATCGAAGTTCGCCTGCAGAGCTTCCTCGGAGAAGGAGACCTTTCCGATGATGAAGTGCAGGTTCGAGTGCTTGTCGACGCGGAATTCGATCTTTCCGCCCTTGATGTCAGTCACGGCCTTTGCGACATCCATGGTCACGGTGCCGGTCTTCGGGTTCGGCATCAGGCCACGGGGACCCAGCACCTTACCGAGACGACCGACCTTGCCCATCATGTCGGGGGTCGCAACAGCGGCATCGAAGTCGGTGAACCCTCCGGCCACCTTCTCCAGCAGGTCATCGGAGCCGACGTAGTCAGCACCTGCTTCACGGGCAGCTTCTGCACGGTCGCCGGCAGCGAACACCAGGACCCGAGCGGTCTTACCGGTACCATGCGGAAGGTTGACGGTGCCGCGCACCATCTGGTCCGCCTTGCGGGGGTCAACACCCAGGCGGAGAGCGACCTCGACGGTGGCGTCGTACTTCGCCACGTTGGTCTCTTTGGCCAGGGCGATTGCCTGAGCCGGTTCGTAGTTCACATCTGCGGCGATCTTCTCAGCCGCGGCCTGATAGGCCTTCGAACGCTTTGCCATCTGCTTTACTCCTTGCAGTCGTGGTGTGGGCTGCGTGGGCCCTGCCACTGAGTGGGGTGAGGTCTCAGACCTCGATGTCGGTGGTGATGCCCATGGAACGCGCGGTTCCGGCAACGATGCGGTCGGCCTGATCCAGGGTGTTGGCGTTCAGGTCGGGCATCTTCGTGGTGGCGATCTCACGCACCTGGTCGGCGCTCAGGTGAGCAACCTTGACGGTGTGAGGAGTGGCCGAACCCGACTTGACTCCAGCGGCCTTCTTGATGAGTTCCGCGGCCGGCGGGGTCTTGAGAACGAAGGTGAACGAACGGTCTTCGAACACGGTGATCTCGACGGGAACGATGTTTCCACGCTGGGATTCTGTGGCGGCGTTGTAGGCCTTGCAGAATTCCATGATGTTGACGCCGTGCTGGGCAAGCGCCGGACCGATCGGAGGAGCCGGGTTAGCGGCACCTGCCTGAATCTGGAGCTTGACGAGGCCGGCTACCTTTTTCTTGGGAGGCATGTACGGTCCTTAATCTTGAGGTTTCGATGTGCCAGACATATACAGCACATCGTTCGACTGCGGCCTTCCGATAAGGGCCGCGATCAAACCACACCAGTATTCCATGCGCCCACGCCTGCGGGCAAATGCCGTGAAGCGCATCACCGGATCGAAATCTCGCCGAGGCGGCCGCCCCCTCCCCGCGCAGACGTGGTCATCCTGATGCCGCCGAACCGGGGAACGCCGAAGGGACCCGGAAACATCCGGGCCCCTTCGGCCATGATCGCACCGAGGCAATCAGTACAGCTATGCGGTCGTCAGAGCTTCGAGACCTGGTCGAAGCCGAGCTCGACGGGAACATCGCGCTCGAAGATCGACAGCAGCACGGTGAGCTTCTGCGACTCCGGACGGATCTCCTGGATCGTTGCGGGGTGACCCTCGAACGAGCCCTCCTTGACGAGCACGGACTCGCCGACCTCGAACTCCACCTCGGTGATCGGGGCGGACTTCGCAGCGGCCTCGGCAGCGGGGCCTTCGGCAGCGGCGGCTTCGGCCTGGCGCTCTTCGAAGATCGGGGCGAGCATCGAGAAGACCTCGTCGATCGACAGCGGGGTGGGGTCGTAGGCGTTGCCGACGAATCCGGTGACACCCGGGGTGTGGCGGACGGCGCCCCACGACTCGTCGGTCAGTTCCATGCGGACGAGCACGTAGCCGGGGATGCGCACACGGCGGACCTGCTTGCGCTGTCCGTTCTTGATCTCGACGACGTCTTCCATCGGAACCTGCGCTTCGAAGATGAACTCTTCGAGGTTGAGGCTGATGGTGCGGTTCTCGAGGTTCTGCTTCACGCGGTTCTCGTAGCCGGCGTAGGAGTGGATGACGTACCAGTCACCCTCCTGCATGCGCAGCTCGGCCTTGAACTCCTCGGCCGGGTCGACTTCATCGGCGGCGTCGCCTTCAGCGGCGTCGTCCTGCTCGCCGTCGGCCGCGTCAGCGGATTCGGCAGCTTCTGCGGAATCGGCGTCAACGGCTTCGTCTGCGGACTCGACGTCAGCAGTCTCGGCGGCGGTCGCCTCGGCGTCGTTGGCCGTCTCTTCGGTTTCGGGCACCACAGCGGCACCCGACTCCTCGGGAGTGACGTCCTGGGTCTCAGGGGTCTCCTGCTCAGGTGAGTTGGTATCCGACACCGATCAATTCCTCGCTTCGCGTTTTGTGATTCCCGTTTGGGAGTGAAGTTTGAGCTTGGGGTGGGTCACGGCTGAGGCCGTATCACCACAGGGGCCACAGTGGAGCTCCGCCGAATACCCATCCGACGAGCTTGCCGAAGACCAGGTCGAGGCCCATGACCAGAAGCATCATGAACAGGATGAAGCCCAGCACGACGAGCGTGTAGTTGAGCAGCTGCTTCCGGGTCGGAGTGACGACCTTCTTGAGCTCTGCCACAACTTCGCGGAAGAACTGCAGGATTCGTCCGAAGAATCCGAGCTTCTTAGGACCGGAGGCACTGTCGCGTGCGCTGCCAGTCTTCTTTGCCGGTGTGTCGCTCACACATCCTCACTCGGTCGGTTTCGTTTGGCTTCACAATTGTTCGTGCCTGTCGAGGACGGCGCCTGGCCGATGAGACTTCGGCAGAGTCAACTGCGCAGGGGTGACAGGACTCGAACCTGCAACCTACGGTTTTGGAGACCGTTGCGCTACCAATTGCGCCACACCCCTCTGATCGGACCTGAGCGATCTTGTCGATCCCTGTGGTGTCCGACCACGAGAAACGAGCATACCGTGCCCGACGGCCGTTCGTCGAACCGAGCCTCGAAGCAGCGTCTCGAACGTGTCGACGCTCACTCAGCGACCGGGTTCGTCGACCGGCGGCTGGCCGACGAGAGGCCTGGGTTCGGGGAACCGCATCCACGGGTCGATCTGCACCTTTTTGTCCGGTGTGACGGTGATGATCTGCACGTCGATGGGGCGCTTCGTCTCGTTGTCGACGCGGATGATGCTCAGTTCCGCGTTCATCTTCAGCGGTCCCGGTGTCAGCGCATTCGCCAGCGCTCCCCCGGTCGTCGAGTTGACATAGCGGGTTCCGGAGCCGAAGTTCTCCGGTCCGACCCGGCGGTGCCAGTGTCCGCTGAGAGCGTAGTCGGTGCAGCCCGAACGGAGACTCGGTCCGCCGACGGCTGGGTCGTGGATGAGCATGATGTCGAAATCGGCTTCGCAGGCTTCGTCCCGCAGTCGCTGCGCGTACTGATCGGCGGTGAGGTCCGTCTCCAGCTGCGGACCGGACCCGAACACTGTGCGACGTGGATCCGCGGCGCCGAAGAACTTCACCCCGGCCATCTCTGCAGTCGAGTCCTCGAGGACCTTCCAACCGCGGGTCTTCGCGTGCTGGGTCGTGCCCATCGAATCGTGGTTGCCCTTGACGATCATGCGCGGCAGCTTCTCCGGCAGTTCGTCGTCGAGGACGTCGAGGCAGTAGTTCTCTGCCGATGTGCCCGTCATGGAGATGTCTCCGCCGTCGATATAGGCATCGGCCCGGCTCATGCCCGCGACCGCACCGACGACGCGGGCCATTCCGATGTTGCAGTGGATATCGGAGCCGAAGACGAACGTCGTCACGCCCTTCTGTCCTTCGCCCTCACCGCCGCTGTCGGCGGGTGCACCGACTCCCGCCGGCGGGACGAGTCCCCGGTCGGTCCAGTTGCCGGTGATCGGACGGTCGTTCCACTGCGCCCGCAGGGTTTCGAGGACATCGTCATAGAAGGCGTCGTTGTCGGCGGCGAAGTCCTGCACCGCACCGAACGCGGTGTCGATGATCCCACCGAGGCGGCCCGTGACCTGGGATCCGGCCAGGGGCGTGCCCTCGAACGCGGGATCGGGTGAGATCGGCTGCGGACGGTTGAGCACGACGGTGCCCAGTCCGGTGAGGACGAGGACGAGCACCAGCCCGATGCCGAGGAGCTCCTTGCCGACGAAGGCGCGGATGATGGTGTCGACCCGGGTGGGTCCGAGGAAGAGGGCCAGTCCGACGAGTCCGCCGGTGATGACGCAGACGGCCAGGGCCCACCGGGTGAGGATCTCTTGGCTGAGTCCGTCGATGACCTCGTCGATCTGCGCCTGCGGGGCCGAGAACAGCGAGGCGTAGGAGGCGATGTCGCCGCCGAGGGCATCGACGGATCCCCCACCGGGGTCCGCCACCGCATCGGGGTCGGCTGCGGGTCGCTCGTCGTCGGCGGACTCACCGGACACGGGGATCTCACCGATGTCGACGTGCACGCCCAGACCGAGGGGGATGACATCCTCGGTGGGGACGAGAACTTTGCCCAAGGGGCCGAAGTCGACGGTGAGCCGGGAGTCCGCGGTGATACGGTACTGCGCCTCATGCGGGCCGAAGGTGAGATCGGCCCGCGAGGTGAACAGCGCCCAGGGCAGGGTCACAAGCGCAACCGCCGCCAGGGTGATGACGAGTGCAGTGATTCTCCGACGTGATGACACGGCCACCAGTCTAAGGATGTTGCCCGTCGTCGATGGAGCAGCCGATGAAGGTCGGTTCGGGTTCGAGGGTGATGCCGAAGGCGTCCTCGACGCCGGCGACGACGGTCGAGGCGAGATCGATCACATCGGCTGCGCTCGCGTGTCCCCGGTTCGTCAGCGCCAGGGTGTGTTTGGTCGACAGGGAGGCTCGTCCCTCTCCGATGCTGAAGCCCTTGGAGAATCCGGCGTGCTCGATCAGCCAGGCCGCCGAGGTCTTCGTCTTCCCCTCGATCTTCGCTCCGCTCAGCGGATCCGTCACCGGGTAGCGAGGAGCCTCGGCGGGCAGGATCTCAGCGTCGTCGACGATGGGGTTGGTGAAGAACGACCCTGCCGACCAGGAGTCGTGGTCGGCCGCGTCGAGGACCATGCCCTTCGACCGGCGCAGCGCGATGACGTTCTCACGCACGCGCGCCGCCGGGACGCGGGTGCCGATCTCGACGTCGAGGGTCGAGGCGAGCTGGGCGTAGCGCACCGGCAGCGATTCGTCGCTGCGCTGGAGGTCGAAAGTCACAGAGAGCACGACGAACTGTGGGGTTCCGGCCGCGATCTGGGCGCGCTTGAGCGCAGAGGTGCGGTAGCCGAATTCGAGTTCGACGGCGGTGAGGTGGCGGATCTGACCGGCCACACGATCGAAGACCTCGACCGACGAGATGAGTTCGCCGACCTCCGTGCCGTAGGCGCCGACGTTCTGGATCGGGGTCGCACCAACCGATCCGGGGATCCCGGACAGCGCTTCGAGCCCCGAGAGACCGAGGTCGAGCGTGTGGGCGACGAATGCGTCCCAGTCCTCCCCCGCCTCGGCTGTGACCCGGGTGTCGGTCGTCGTGGTCTCGGTGGTCTCGACTCCGGAGGTTCGGACCACGCAGACCGCGCCGTCGAACCCGGCATCGGCGATGAGCAGATTCGATCCGCCGCCGATGAACAGCACTTCGGACCGCTCCTCACCGCTGAGTCCGAGCGGATGGGCGGTACAGAAGTCGAGCAGTTCGTCGCGAGTGTTCGCGACGGTGACCTGCGGGGCCGGTCCGCCGAGACGGAAGGTGGTGAACGCGGACAGTTCTTGCGGGTGGACTGCGGTCACGCGGAGACCCGAACCTGGGTGCGGCTGAGGACATCGGCCTCACCGGACTTCACAGTGATGTCGATGCGGGCCGTGCCGACGGCAGGGTCGACGGCGCCGACCGTGGCGGTGAGCTTGAGCGAGGTCGTCGGAGTCGCCGGCGATCCGGTTTCGGGATCGGGGACGACGACGGGTGCGGAGAAGCGGGTCCGGTAGTCGACGATCGCTCCTGGGTCGCCGAGCCATTCGGCCACCGGCGCGATGACCGCCGCCATCGAGAGCATTCCGTGGGCGATGACATCGTCGAGACCGACTTCGCGGGCAAAGCGCTCGTTCCAGTGGATCGGATTGTGATCGCCCGAGGCTGCGGCGTAGTCGACCAGGGACGCACGCGACAGCGGGATCTCGGATTCCACGACGGTGTCTCCGATGGTCAGTGTGGAGAAGTCGATGGCGCTCATTCTCCGTCTCCTCTCACGACGATGGTCGAGGTCACGGTGACGACGGGCTGCTGCGCGACGTCGGTGATCTCGGTGCGGGTGGTGATCATGGCGTTGCTGCCGGCGGCTCGGACTCCATCGACATGGGTCACGGCGGACAGGACGTCACCGGCGACGATGGGGCGGGTGAACGAGAACTGCTCGGAGCCGTGGACGACCTTCGAGAAGTCGATGCCCGAATCAGGGTCGGAGATATAGGCGGCTTCCGATTTCTGCGCGATGATCACGGCGAAGGTGGTCGGAGCGACGACGTCCCGGTAGCCCAGTGCGGTGGCCGCCTCGGTGTCGAAATGGTAATCGGCCCTCGCTCCCGTGGCGAGCGCGAATTCCGCGATCGCCTCCCTGGAGACCTCATAGGGCTGAGGCAGGGTGAACGTGGCCCCCTGCTTCTCCGTATTCACCGGCATATGCGCTCTCTCTTCCACTGGGGTCAGTATCGACACCAGCCTAAAGCACGGCCTGTAGGCAACGCTCACCGGCGAAGAATTGATCACGCGTTCGCATCCGGTTCACACAATTGATGCACCATCGGGCCCATGGCTTCGAAACTGGTATATGTTGTCCACATCACATTCGGTAAGGAGTAGTGCGATGACGAACGAATCCCCCAACGCCGGCCCGCAGAGTCCCGAGGCACAGACGGCGAATCCCGGCGCACGAGTCAAAGATGCTGTCGCGGTCCCCTCACCGCATTCCCCCGGTCCCGGTGCCCCCGCAGCCCCGTCAGCCGCTGCCGCCGGTTCCGGTCCGGCACCGGCGGCTGCCAATGACGCCCCGGAACAGGTCGAGGTGGCTGTGGCCACCGATGCCGCCTATGCCGGCAAGGAAGCCGACCGAGTCCAGCTGCGCCGACCGCTGCGCAACGTCTCCGAGGTCCGACACTTCTTCCGCACGAATCAGACCCCGATCTATTTCGTCGGCGCCACCCCGTTCAACCTGCTGGGTCTCGACCGGTGGGTGCGCAACTTCTCGTACATCACCTATTACGACGGCTGGGACGGCGGTCATCCGCGCGTCTTCTCCCCGCGGTACAAGCCCTATGTCGAGTTCGAGTCCGGTGAGGCGATCAACAATTGGCTGCTCCTCAACGCGGAGGTGCGAGCGCATATGACGCGCAATGTCCCCCACGGTGAGCGCGTCAAGGTGGCGATGGTCTTCTTCGACGAGGAGACGGAGCGGATCTGCCGGGAACTCGGCTACGACCTCATCCTGCCGTCGGCGGCGCTGCGCAATCAGCTCGATTCGAAGATCGAGACGACGAAGCTCGGCAATGAGGCCGGCGCGTTCTCCGTCCCGAATGTGCTGACCACCGCTGATACCTATGAAGAGCTCAATGATCGCGCCGCCGAGGCGGGGCTGGGCTCGGATCTCGTCGTGCAGACTCCCTATGGTGATTCGGGGAAGACGACGTTCTTCATCTCCGATGCCGCCGGTTGGGAGACGCACAAGGACGACATCATCGGCGAGCAGCTGAAGGTGATGAAGCGGATCAACAACACCCCCGTCGCCGTCGAGGCGGTCATCACCTCCAGCGGCGTCCTCGTCGGCCCGTATCTGACCGAGCTGGCCGGCTTCGCCGAGCTCACCCCGTACAAGGGCGGTTGGTGCGGCAACGAGATGAAGCCCGATGTGCTCAATGCCGAGCAGCGGGCACAGACCCGAGAGCTCGTGCGCAAGATGGGCGAAGGTCTGCGCAAGCGCGGTTATCGGGGGTTCTTCGAGGTCGACGTCCTCGTCGATCTCGACACCGACGACTGCTACCTCGGCGAGCTCAATCCGCGCATCTCCGGGGCCTCGGCGATCACGAACGTCACGGCCGGCGCCTACGCCGATGTGCCGCTGTTCCTGTTCCACCTTCTCGAATACCTCGACGTCGAATTCGACCTCGACGTCCAGGAGATCAACGAACGATGGGAGGAGCTCTCCGGAGCTGACGAGTGGAGCCAGATGATCATCAAGGAGACGGCTCCGATCACCGAGTACATCACGCATTCGCCGCTGACCGGCCAGTATTATCTCGATCAGTACGGAACACTGACGTACAAACGTGCGGCCCTGGACTGGCACCCGCTGCAGAACGGCAGCGAAGTCTTCTTCCTGCGCATCTTCGGTGCCGGGGACTATCGGTGGAAGGGTGCGGACCTCGGAGTGCTGGTGACGAAGAATCCGCTGCAGACGAACGTCGGCGGTTCCGATGCGCTGAGCATCCGCGCCAAGCACTTCATCGATTCGATTCGGGCCATGTATGCCGGGGTTCCGGTCGTCCCGGACGATCCGGCACCGGCCTTGGGCGGACCCGGGGCCAAGGGCGACTGAGCCCGCTTTTCCACGTAGGGCAGAGCCGCCTCGGTGATAGTCTCAACACGACCCGAGGCGGCGCCCGCCCGCCGTCCGCGGACCCGTTCCGCGGACAGACCGATGCGAGAATCAGAGGTGAAGAGTGATCGAACCGTCACCGGAGCAGACCGCGGCCACTCCCCCGGCAGACCAGGCAGTGACCCCATCGGCGCCTGTCGATCCGGCGGCCGGAATCGACCGGGACAATTGGCAGGACCCGGACAATGTGCGTTGGTCGTTCCAGAACGTCGCACGGGTCCTTCCCACGACGCCGATCTCCCGGGGCACCGGTCCGGTGGCCGAGCTGCCCGCCGATCTGCAGGACCTCGGCGAGGTCGAGGTTCCCGCGACGGAGTATTCGGAAGCGCGCAGCGTTCGCAGCGTCATCGAGTCCACCGACACCGATGCGTGGATGTTCATGCACAACGGGACCGTGCTCACCGAGGAGTACTTCGGGGAGATGAGCGCGTCGACCGAGCATCTGCTCATGTCGGTGTCCAAGTCGCTCGTCGGCACCGTCGCCGGTGTCCTCGTCGGTTCCGGTGACCTCGACCCGAACCGCCTGATCACCGACTATGTGCCCGAGCTCGCCGAGTCCGGCTACGCCGGGGCGACCGTGCGCCATATCCTCGATATGCGTTCGGGCATCCGCTTCTCCGAGGACTACCTCGACCCGAAGTCCGAGGTCAGGCAGATCGAGGAGTCGATCGGCTGGTCCGAGGCGAAGCGGGAGAACCCGGGCATCGGCATGTATGAGTTCCTCACCACGCTCGAGGCGAAGTCCGAGCACGGCGGGGTCTTCGAATACCGGTCGTGCGAGACCGATGTGCTCGGGTGGGTGTGCGAGAAGATCGCCGGTGAGCGCATGCAGTCGCTCATGTCGCGGGTGCTGTGGTCGCGGATCGGTGCCGAACAGGATGCGATCATCGCCACCGATCAGTACGGGGTCGGGATGTTCGACGGCGGCATCAACACGACGCTGCGCGATCTCGCCCGGTTCGGCTTTGTCTACACCAACCGAGGTCTGTCGCTGACCGGGCAGCAGGTGGCTCCGACGACATGGATCGGCGATACGCTCACCACCACCGAGGATGTGCGTCAGGCATTCGCCGATGGTCCCGGAGACAACCGGATGCCGGGCGGGGCATATCACAACCAGTTCTGGTTCCCGTTCCCGGATTCGCATGCCTTCCTCGCTCTCGGCATCCACGGGCAGATGATCTATATGAACCCGGGTGCCAACGTCCTCGGTGTGAAGCTCTCGAGCTGGGGGCTGCCGCAGGATGCGGGGAAGCTGTTCCCGACGATCCGCGCGTTCGAGGCCCTCGCGAAGGCCGTCAACTCCCCCGCCGCGGAGTAGGCGGAGCCTGTTACCTCGGAGTCTCACGTGCCTTCGCCTGCAACGTGCCCCGGCCCGGATGTGTCCGAATCGCCACAGGTGTCGCCGGATCTGCACACCGAGCCGGGGTTTCCGGCAGTCGGCCATGGCAGAATCAAGGTGTATCGACAACGCTTGTGATCGCCTGAGCGCGAAGGAGAAACACGATGACCCCGATTCGCCGGTCCACTTGGATGCCCCGCCTGCTGACGGCCGCCGCTGGAACCGTACTCGCCCTGTCCCTGACGGCCTGCGGAGGCTCCGGAGGGGACGAACCCGCCGAGGGTCAGAAGTCCGAAGCGGCGCAGACCGAGAAGGGCGGCTTCGGCGGAGGTGCCGTCGAGTCGGAAGAGCCTGAATCCGCCGAGGCGGAGCCGACCGATACGAAATCGACCGACCCGTTCGCCGATGCTGCGAAGACGACGAACTGGGCCAGCGATGACGGCATGAAGATCGACAAGAAGGGCAACGGAGTCGTGCCGGCCTCATCGATCGAAGCCGACCTCATCGACCTCTTCGAGAACAAGCTCGATTTGAAGGTCAAGGAAGCCAAATGCGATTCCGATATGGAGCTCAATGAATGGTACGGCTTCAAATCGTGCCAGGTCTCCGTCAAAGACAAGGACGCCTACAAAGGCAGGAAGAAGTACTTCGGCACGGTGAAGATCGTCGACCACAAGGACAAGATGGTCAAGTACGAACTTATGTTCCCCGGCATCGACAAGGAAGACTTCGACTTCAAGGACTGATCACCGAGGCAGCTCTGCTCAGTTCGTCGAGACGTTCTCTGATCTGTCCCACCAGTCGAGGACCCGCTGGGCCTGCAGGGTCACCCATTTCGACAGTTCGCCGGCGGGAACATCGGCGTGGAACCAGACGTCCCCGTCGAGGCGGTGCTCCTGGTTCCAACGCCCGTCGTCGCCCCTGCGCGACCGGATCAACTCGACGGCCGCGGTCATTCGGGAATCGGCGGCAGTGCCGTCGATGCTCGACGCTTCGCGGAAGTAGTCGAGTGCAGGCAGGATCCCGTAGAACCACCGACGAGGGTGGAAGAGCGCGAGGGCGCGGCGTTCAAAGGGCTCCCCGGTGCTGAGCTTGCGGAACAGGTCCCGCAACAGCAGGTATTCCTCTCCCCTGGCGCGGGCTTCCGCAACTCGTCCGCTGTCGCCTGTGGTCCTCTGGTAGTCGAGGAGTCCCACCAGCGCGTTGAGAGTGGAGTGGTAGGACGCGACCGTCGAACCTTCGACCCATTCGCAGTTCCACCCGCCGTCGGGCAGCTGGTGGTCGATGAACCAATCGACGAGGTCGTCGACATCGGCACCCAGCCACAGGCCGTTCGACAGGGTCCACGAGTTGATGCAGACATCGACTTCGCCACCCCAGTAGGGCAAATCCTCGTATTCCCAGCGGGCCGATTCGAGCTTCTCTGCCGTGCCTTCCAACGCCGAGGCGGCCAGCCCCCATTCGCGCAGTTCCTTGAGCACCCATGTCGTGGCCGTCCACGGCTGGGCTCGGTCATCGTCGAAGGTGAAGTCGGAGGGGAAGTAGGCCCCGCCTGCCCATTGCCCGTCCGGGTCCTGGTGGGACAGCAGCTCTGCACCGAAGCCTTCGTGCTCCACTCGAGCGCGGGTTCCCTGCCAGATCGTGTCCTCTGCGCTGAGGAGATCACGTTCGACCTGCCATCGCAGGGACGGGTCGGAGTCGAGGAGCCAGTCGGACAGTTCTGTGTTGATCATCGTCGATCTCCCACGTCGGTCGAACAGTCTCTTCGAGAGTAGTTGCCGAACCGGACGATGACCATACCTGAGGTGCACGGGAACAAGAAAAGACCCCCACTCCGGGATCCGTCCCAGGTGAGGGTCTTGTTTGGTAGCGGGAGGGGGACTCGATCCCCCGACCTCACGATTATGAGTCGTGCGCTCTAACCAGCTGAGCTACCCCGCCCCAGCGCCGCATTCTAGGCGGCACGAGAGCCCCGAAAGGGAATCGAACCCTTGACCTTCTCCTTACCATGGAGATGCTCTGCCGACTGAGCTATCGGGGCAACAGGTAAGAATTTACACGGGTTCGCGCGCTCTGGGCAAATCGGGTACCAGTGACGTCACTCACACGACACTGGTTCTTCGGTGAAACCTGCCACCGCACCCCGACCCGCACCGCTGTCACCAGCGAAAACGCCTATTTCACCGGGTCGAATCGGCCCGCAAGAAATCCCTGCAGGCGACCGGGGTGGTTCGTGATGATTCCGTCGACCTCGGCACCGAGGAGTTCCCGCCATTCGTTCATCTCATCGGCAGTCCAGACGAAGACACCGAGGTCGTTGTCCATGATCTCGGTGACGACCGATTTGCGCATGGAGAAACCCTTGTACGAAGGATTGATCGCCACCGCCCCGAGATCCCGGGCGACCTCGATGTCCTCGGGCTTGGGGACCATGCGCAGAAGGAAGCGAGCCACCATCGGCAGCATGTCTCGGCAGGTCTCAAGCGTCTCGAAATTGAACGACTGGACGACCATCCGATCGGCGATCCCGGTCTCCACCACCAGCTCGGAGATTCTCGACACCGCACCCGACGACCACTCCCCCTTGAGCTCGAGAAGGAGTTCGCCGCCTCGGTGCTGGATGTCCCTCATCACGGCCGACAGTGTCGGGATGCGGACTCCGTTGAATCCCGGACCCATCCAAGAGCCGGCATCGACGAACGACAGCTCTTCGGCGGTGAGATTGACGACCGGCCCCTTCCGGTTCGTGGTTCTGTCGAGATCCGGGTCGTGGAGGATGACGGGAACACCGTCGGCGCTGGTCGAGGTATCGACCTCGATGAAGTCGACGCCGAGGGCGCGTGCGGCATCGACCGCGGCAAGGCTGTTCTCGGGAACAACCGCGGAATAGCCGCGATGGGCGATCACCAGTGGGCGGCTTCCGACTCTGGGGCGTTCGACGATGCCCCGCTCGTGGAGGAACTGCTGAAAACTCATGGCTTCAGCCTATGCCCCACCGAGCGCGATGTCCCACACAGATAGTCGACCAGCTAAGCCAGATTCGTCATGCAACCGATCTGGAACCCGATTCCGCAGAATTCGGCGAACACCGCTCATACGCTGATTCATGTGACCACTTCGATCCCCCGCCACCGCGATCTCACCCTCGACCTCGCCCGAGTCGTCTGCGTGCTCGTCGTCGTGTTCGTCCACCTCCTGCTCGTCGGGGTCGGCCGCAATCCCGACGGCTCCCCCTTCATCGTCAACCCGGTCTCCGGCGAACGCTGGTTCGCCCCGGCCACCTGGATCGCCGAGATCATGCCGATGTTCTTCGTCGTCGGCGGTTTCGCGGCCAAGGTCGGCTGGGAATCGGCCCAGCGCCGCGGCGAATCCGCCTCGACGTTCGTCCGCACCCGCTTGCGTCGTCTCGCACTTCCGGCGCTGCCGCTCTTCATCGTCCTCACTGCCGCTCTCACCACCGTCCGGTTACTCGGCATCGACCCCGATCTGGCCGACGCCATCGCCGTCCCCGTCGGCTCCGTCCTGTGGTTCCTCGCTGCATACGCCCTCGCCCAGGCCCTGGCGCCGTGGATGATCCGCTGGCATGAACGCAATCCGTGGCTGGCCCTCGTCGTCCTCTTCGCGGGAGCGTTCTTCGTCGACGTCGTCCGCTTGGTCGTCGGCATCCAGGGCCTCGGGCTCGGTCGGATCCCCGCCGACGGCTACGGCATCGGTGACGAACTCTTCGGTCTGCCCAACGTCGCCTTCGTCTGGCTCTTCGCTCAGCAGATCGGCTTCTGTCTGCGCGACGGCTGGTTCTCCCGCGTCCGCTGGTGGAATCTCGTCATGATCGTCGCCGGATTCGCCTGCCTGGGACTGCTCGTCATCCTCGGCGAATATTCGGCGAGCATGCTCACGAATCAGTGGCCGCCGACCCTGCCGCTGGCCGTCCTCGCCGTCATCCAGGCAGCCCTGCTGACGCTGCTCCACCGGCCGCTGACGGCGATCATGGAGACTCGACCCGCCCAAGCCAACGTGTTCTTCCTCGGCAGCCGACTCATGTCCGTCTACCTGTGGCATGTGCCGGCGATCGTCCTGCTCACCGGAGTCCAGCTGCTGTGGTTGCCGATGCCCGATCCTGGCACCGGAGCCTGGTGGCTGAGCCGTCCGATCTTCGTCGTCGCCGTCCTGCTCGTCGTGTGGGCGATCTCGACGGTCACGAAACGTTGGGAGAGCCCACAGCCGATCCTCTCACCGAGGTGGCCCTCCGATGCCGTCACCGTCATCGCCGTCGCCCTGTTCGTCTTCCAATCCCTGGCGATCTCCAGTTACGGACTCGACCTTCCGTTGGCCGTGCTCGGCCTCGTGTGCACCGCGATCGCGGTCGTCTTCGCCGGAGGGAGTTCGAACGTGCGCGCACCCGACGTTCCCTCATCAACGGCGGAAGCGATGCCACCATCGCCGAGGTGAACCCACCGATTCCGTGTCGGTGAACTCCTCCTCTGGGGCCGCCTCGGTGCCGGTGTCGTTCTTCTTCGCGCTCCGCCGCTGCCGCCATGCGGCGACTTCCTTCTCGACGTCGCGGGGCGGGGTGAACACGGGTGGGCCGTCGCGCAGATCCATCACCGCCTCCCGCACCCGGGCGTTGAAACCGGCGAGGTAGTCGCGGACGTCGGATTCGGTGGAGAAGGCGTCGACGGTGTCTTCGAGGACGGCGTTCTCCTTGCGCAACTGGAACGCTGCCGGAGCGACGCCGCTGATGCCTTCGGAATCCATCTTCTGCTTGATCCACCAATCGGGATCAGAGGAGCTGTGCAGCCCGGACAGCGGTTTGCCGAGACCCGGCAGATCGTCAAAATCACCGCGTTTGATGGCCTTGTCGAGGGCGGATTCGACGACGGCATTGCGATCCTCGAGCGAATTCAAACGCCGAGGCGACTGCGCATCGTCAGTATCATCGCTCATCGGCTCGCCCCTCCTCGGCGGAGTTCATCTACGTTCTCAAACGGTAGGCGCCGACAATGACGCGGGGCAAGGGATCTGGGGTGGAAAAGAGAGAAGCTCCGTGACCTTTCGGTCACGGAGCTTCTCCGTTCTGCGTGGCAGATGAAGGATTCGAACCTTCGAAGGCAATGCCGGCTGATTTACAGTCAGCTCCCTTTGGCCGCTCGGGCAATCTGCCGCAGGTGGCGCTCGATGAGCACCTGAAAAGAATACAAGGCGCGGACCCGAATCACCAACTCGGTAGACACAGATCACAATTCGGGGCCTCGACTAGACTCGGAGGCAACAGCCACGCCCGTTTTCGACGGGCACCACCGATCGCAGACAAAGGAGCATTCATGGCCAGCGAATCCTCATTCGACATCGTCAGCAAGGTCGACCGTCAGGAAGCCGACAACGCACTCAACCAGGCTGCGAAGGAGATCAACTCCCGCTACGACTTCCGCGGCACCGATGCGTCGATCGCTTGGAGCGGCGAAGCCGTGCAGATGAAAGCCAACAGCGAGGACCGGGTCAAGGCCATCCTCGACGTCTTCCAGTCGAAGCTGGTCAAGCGCGGAATCTCGCTGAAGTCGCTCGAGGACGGCGAACCCTACCCCTCCGGCAAGGAGTACCGCATCGACGCATCCCTCAAGGAGGGCATCGACAAGGACAATGCGAAGAAGATCTCGAAGATCATCCGCGACGAAGGCCCCAAGGGCGTCAAGGCTCAGATCCAGGGCGACGAGCTGCGTGTGAGCTCGAAGAAGCGTGACGACCTTCAGGAGGTCATCGCCCTGCTCAAGGGACAGGACCTCGAGGTGGACCTGCAGTTCACGAATTACCGCTGATCGCCATCACCCCACGCCGGCCCGGTGCGCACTCAGCAGTGCGCACCGGGCCGGCGTCTTTATTGCCCGAGACGTTGCGGCCTCGGAGAACTCAGCCGTCGGCTCACCTGACGAATATGTCGGAACACGTCCCCTTCTGACGTCCGGGGACGCTCCTTGACCCGCTTATGACGGGGTGTGACACAGATCATCGGCCGCCGAGGCTCTGGCCGGCTGTCACCAGCCAGGATGACGACATGTCATCCACTTTCGTCACCCCGCGGCTCTCGGCCTCCGCCCCGGACAACGCACCCGATCGGCTGCCCGTCGGCCGTCGCCGGTTGCGGCGAGCGCTGTCCTTCGAAGTCATCCCACCCCGGTCGCCGGCCCAAGCCGCGCGGATGCCGAGACTGCTGAAGTTCCTCGATTCGCTCGGTCCCGACTATCTGGCCGTCACCTCCTCAGCCACCAGCAACTGGCTGCAGGGCACCGCTGACTTCATCGCCGAGGTCACCGCCACGACCACTCTGCGGCCGTTGGCCCACCTCGCGTGCACCGCCGGAACAGAAGCCGAACTGCTCGGCTGGATCGACCACCTCCTCGGCGTCGGTGTGCGCGGATTCCTCGCCATCCGCGGCGACATCCCCGCCGGACAGACTTCACTCCCGGCAGGGCATCTCCCCCACGCCGATGCTCTCGTCAGCCTCCTCCGCCGTATTGAGAACGACAATGTCGCCTGCCTGGCCGCCGGTCGCCTCGGCATCGGCGTCGCCGCCTACCCCTCGGGGCACCCGGAGTCGACCGGTCCCGAAGAAGACCTCGACGTGCTCGCAGCCAAACAGCGCAACGGCGCCGATTTCGCCATCACCCAGCTCTTCTTCGACCCCACCGCGTACTCCCGGCTGCGCAGACGTGCCGAACACGCCGGCATCATCATCCCGATCATCCCCGGCATCCTGCCGATCACCGATCCCCGTCGTCTGCACACGATGTCCCGGCTCTCCGGCCTGCCCGTCCCCGACGGTCTGCTTGCACGCTTCGACGGAATCTCCGACCCCGCCTCGGCGAGGCGGATCGGCCTCGACATCACCGCCGAACACACCGCGGCGATCCTCGAACACGACGCCGACGGACTGCACTTCTACACCTTCAATGACCAGAACACGACCGAAGACCTGCTCACCGCACTCGACCAGAAAGGGATCTCCGTGAGCTCATTCCCACCCCAGCCTCCGCCTCGGCGCTGGCCGCCATCGACCGATCACACAACAACGAAGGAGAACCACGCATGACCACCCCATTCCCGACCGCCACCATCACCGGCTACCCGCGCATCGGCGCCCGCCGCGAACAGAAGAAGGCTCTGGAAGCCTATTGGGCCGGCCGCATCGATGCCGCGGACTTCACCCGCTCCGTGCACACCCTGCGCATCGACACCTACCGCCGCCTGGCCCAGCTGGGACTGAGCGAGGACTATGCGATCCCCGCCAGCTACAGCCACTACGATCACGTCCTCGACACAGCCCTGGCCGTCGGACTCATCCCCTCTGCCACGGGTGCCAACACCGATGCGGATTCTGCCGGCAGCCTCGAGCACTACTTCGCTCTCGCTCGCGGAACGGCGCAGCGCGCTCCGCTGGAGATGACGAAATGGTTCGACACGAACTACCACTACCTCGTCCCCGCGCTCGCTGATTCCACGACCTTCACCGCCCACCCGCAGCAGCTTCTCTCCCTCGCCGCCGAGGCGAAGGCCGCCGGCCACCTCGTCAGGCCGGTCCTCGTCGGACCCGTCACCCTGCTGGCACTGACCAAATCCTCCCCCGGTGCCACGACGCTGCCGCTCGACCGTCTCGACGAGCTCACCCTCGTCTTTCGAGACATCCTCACGGCCCTGGGTGACGCCAGCATCGATTGGGTGCAGCTCGATGAGCCGGCCCTCGTCGCCGACATCCCCGGCATCACGGATGCCCGACTCGCCGAGGCGGCCCGACGCAGCTATGCGACGCTGACAACCGCGCCCGATCGTCCGCAGCTGTTCGTCACTACCCCCTACGGAAGCCTCGACAATGGTCTGCCGGCACTCGCCGAATCCGGCATCGATGCCCTGGGTGTCGACCTGTCCGCCGCGACGCGTCGGATCGATCCTGACTACCCGCGCAGGGTGGCAGCGACAGTGCCCAGCTCGGTCCACCTCGTCGCCGGGGTCGTCGACGGACGCAATGTCTGGGCCGATGACCTGGTCTCCAGCCTCGACGTGCTCACCGGTCTGGGTCGGGAGTCGGTGAGCGTGTCCACGTCCACCTCACTGCTGCACGTGCCCTATACGATCGCCCAGGAGACTTCGCTGCCCGTCGACGTCGCCTCCTGGCTGTCCTTCGCCGAGGAGAAGGTGACCGAGGTCGAGGCCCTGGCCGCGGCTCTCACAGACGGAGTCGAAGCTCGTCCGGCGGCATTCAACCGAGCCGATCGTGTCCGGCGCACACGCGCTTCGTCGACCCGGGTCCACAACACCGAGGTGGCTGCCCGCACCGCCGCCGAGGCAACCAACGACGGCTTCCGCACCGATGCCGCCACACGGATCGCCGCCCAAGAGTCACTGGGGATCCCAGATCTGCCGACGACGACCATCGGCTCCTTCCCGCAGACGGCCGAGGTACGCCGAGCACGGGCCGATCACCGCGCCGGGCGTCTCGATGACGCCGCATATGAGCAGGCGATGCGGGCCGAGATCGACCGGGTCATCGGCCTGCAGGAGGAGCTGGGTCTCGACATCCTCGTCCACGGGGAACCGGAACGCAACGACATGGTCCAGTACTTCGCCGAACACCTCGACGGCTTCACGACCACCGAGCACGGATGGGTGCAGTCCTACGGGTCGAGATGCACTCGCCCGCCGATCCTCTTCGGAGACGTGTCCCGTCCCGCGCCGATCACCGCCGGCTGGTCACGCTACGCCGCCTCCCGCACTCCACGTCCGGTCAAGGGCATGCTCACCGGTCCGGTGACGATCCTGGCGTGGTCATTCGTCCGCGACGATGTCGACCTGCGGGTCTCCGCCGACCAGATCGGTTTGGCACTGGCAGATGAGGTTGCGGACCTCGAAGCGGCGGGCATCGGCATCATCCAGGTCGACGAGCCGGCTCTGCGGGAGCTGCTTCCGCTGCGCGGCCGTAACCGAGCCGAGTACCTCGACTGGTCGGTGCGCGCCTTCCGCCTGGTCAATGCCCACGTCTCCCCGCAGACGCAGATCCACACGCACCTGTGCTATTCGGAGTTCGGAGAGATCATCGACGCGATCGATGCCCTCGACGCCGATGTCACCAGCATCGAGGCGGCCCGGTCACGGATGGAGGTCCTCGACGATATCGACGGCTTCGGCTTCGCCCGCGGCATCGGCCCCGGAATCTATGACATCCACTCCCCACGTGTGCCGAGCGTTGAGGAGCTGCGCGAACTCATCGAGGCGGCGTTGAAACATGTGCCTGCGCATCGTCTGTGGATCAATCCGGACTGCGGGCTGAAGACACGCGACTACCCGGAAGTGCGCGCTTCCCTGGCCAATCTCGTCGCCGCGCGCCAGGAAGTATTGGAAACGGTCCAGGTCACCGTCTGAACCGCCTCGGCGAGGGTCGGGTCAGTGAAGCCCGGGTCAGTGTTCGGGGAGCTCGAGCGGAATGTAATACAGGCCCTTCGAGTCCTCCTCGACACTGGCCCGGAGGCGATCGTCGAGGTGGATGAAGTCATTGACCTTGATCGTGCCCTTCTGGCCGCTGAGCCGACGGATCGCGAACGCGGGGATGAGACCCTGTCGTCCCGAGCCATCGACGGCGAGCGCGTACTTCGGGCCGGTCGCACGGACCCGGACGTCGATGCCCGAATCCTGCTCTCGCAGCTCGTCGATTTCGACGACGGGTTCCGGGTTCGTCAGCGCGGTGAGCTCGACGGCCAGGGTATCGGCCATGTCATCGACAGTGGCGAGCATATTCGCCATGGCGCGGGCGAATTCGCCGTGCAGCTTGCTCGGCTTCATCGCCGCGCCGGGTTTGTACATGTCCTCATGGGTCAGTTCGCTCCAGGCGTCCTGGAGCCGGGTCTTGACCTGGATCTCGGCGAAGACCGGTGCCCCTTGGTCAGACGGAATGCGCAGGGTGACGTGGCAGGCACGGTAGCCGCTGGCCTTCGGCGGGTCCGTGTAGTCCTTCCACTCGATGAGTTCGAAGCTTCCGAGCTGGTCGGGATCACGCAGCGCGGCGAACATCATCGACTGATCACGCGGTGATTTGCACAGCACCTTGATACCGACGATGTCGCGGATCTGGTCTTCGACATCCTCGGTGCTGGTGATGGTCAGCTGCGGATCGTCTTCGGTCTTCTCCGTCAGCTTCGCCAGGGTGCGTGCCGCGTCCTTGATCCGATGGCCGTCGACGTCGAGGCGGGAGATGTCCTTGTCCTTGAGCAGCCCCTTCTGCTGTTCGGTCAGCCAGTGCTTGATCCGCACGGCCGCCAGCTGCCAGGCGTCAAGCCGTTCGACATAAGCGCGTTCGACGATCGTTTTGAGCTGCGATTCGTTCTTCACGCGCTCTCCCCTGCCTGCCGACGGTAGACTCTCATGGACGTTCGGTGTCTCTCGGTGCCTGATGTGCACCGAGTTCCATGGTCAGACTCTACGCGGTAGACGCAGAACGCCCCGGCAGCGACTCGTCCTCCCTGTGCAACGGGAGGAGAAGTCACTGCCGGGGCGTTGTGACGCTCAGGCTGAGGTGGTGACGCTTCGGTCTCAGTGACTGGCGGAGGACTGACCGACGGATTCGGCGGTGACGTGTCCGCGCGCCTCGGCGAGCATCTCCTCACGGGTGGCGAGTTTGATCCGCTCACGGCCTTCGACCTCGCCGGCGGCCTTCTCGGCGGATTCGACGCGGTGGTAGCCCTCCCAATCGACGAAATCAACGCCCTTGGATTCGAGGAGTTCGACGATGGCCGATTCGTCCGGGTACACCGGGTCGGTGAGCACCCCGGCGGCGCGGTCGTCGAGGATGTGGCCGATGGTCTCGAGCGCATCGCCCTTCGTGTGGCCGATGAGCCCGACGGGTCCGCGCTTGATCCACCCGGTGGTGTACACGCCCTGGACGACATCGGCGTCGGCGGCAGTCGACTGATCATCGGTGTCGACGACACGGCCTTCGTGGTTCGGGATCACACGTTTGCGGTCGTCGAAGGGCAGCTGCGGCAGCTGAGTGCCCGCATAACCGACGGCACGGTAGACCGCATCGATCTCCCAATCGTGGAAGCTGCCGGTGCCGTTGACACCTGCGGAGCCGTCGAGTTCCATGCGTTCGGTACGCAGTCCCGTCACCTTGTCCTCGCCGAGGATGGCGACCGGTGCGTGCAGGAAGTGCAGGTGGAGACGTCGCTTCGCTCCGGTGGGTTCGCGCATCGTGAAGTCCGTGAGCGTCTTCGCGACCTGTTTGACCTGGTTGCTCGACTCGATCGCCTGCATCGATCCTTCGTCGAACTCGAAGTCCTCCGGGTAGACGATGAGGTCGACGTCCTTGACGGCACCGAGTTCGCGCAGCTCCAGCGGGGTGAACTTCGCCTGAGCGGGTCCGCGGCGGCCGAAGATGTGGACGTCGGTGACCTTCGAGGACTTCAGCCCCTCGTACACGTGGTCGGGGATCTCCGTGGTGTGCATATCGTCGGCCTGCTTCGCCAGAACACGGGCGACGTCGAGGGCGACGTTGCCGTTGCCGATGACGGCGACGCGTTCGGCGTCCAGCGGCCAGGACTGCGAGACATCGGGATGCGAGTCGTACCAGTTGACGAAGTCAGCGGCACCGTAGGATCCGGGCAGGTCGATGCCGGGCAGATCAAGTGCGGCATCGACGAAGCACCCGGTGGAGAAGACCACCGCGTCATAGCGGTCGGTGAGCTCTTCGAGGTGGAGGTCGACTCCGTACTCGACATTGGAGAACAGGCGGATGTCGCCTCGGTCGAGGACCTTGATCAGGGCATTGATGATGCCCTTGATCCGGGGGTGGTCGGGGGCGACTCCGTAGCGGACGAGTCCGAAGGGAGTCGGCAGACGGTCGAAGAGATCGATGCTCAGATCGAAATCACGTTCCGCCTTCGTCATGAGATCGGCCGCGTAGATCCCAGCAGGACCGGCGCCGACGATGGCCACCCGGAAGGGACGAGTCATTCTCACACCTCTCTGTTCAGTCCCATCGAGTCTATCGTCAATGTAGGTCATCCTTACAATGACGTGACCAAACTCGCACCGCCGCGGCCCGACCAGCGGGACGTCAGCTCTCAATATGACGCCGTCTCACCGGCGGTCCCGCCTACTCCCCCGACGACGCGGTCTCATTAGACTGAAGCCTGTGAGCCAGAACCCTGCCCCCGATGATAGCGCGATTCGCCGTGCCGGTCTGATCAACGGATTCTCCGCCTACCTGCTGTGGGGTGTGATGCCGCTGCTCTTCGCGGCCGCTGCTCCCACCGGCGCCCTCGAACTCGTCTCCCACCGCGTCATCTGGTCACTCGGCTTCTGTGCCATCCTGCTCGTCTTCACCGGCGGGTTCCTCCGCACCTGGCAGATTCTGCGCTCACCGCGCCTCTTCGGCCTCCTGCTTCTGGCATCCGTGCTCATCGCCATCAACTGGACGACGTTCATCTACGGGGTCGAAACCAACCAACTCGTCGAGATCTCACTCGGCTACTACCTCAACCCCCTCATCTCCATCGGCCTCGGCGTCGTCTTCCTCGGCGAGAAGCTGCGGCCACTGCAGTGGACTGCCGTGGGCTTCGGTCTGCTCGCCGTCATCATCGTCGGCATCGGCCTCGGCCGCGTCCCCTACCTCGCGTTCACCGTCGCCCTGTCCTTCGGCCTCTACGGACTGGTGAAGAACAAAGTCGGCAGCCGAGTGGGCGCGCTCGAGGGCATGGCGGTCGAAAGCCTCGTCCTCGCCGTGCCTTCGGCGATCTACCTCATCGTCCTCGGCTCGCTGGGACTGCAGACATTCACCGGCTTCGGCGGTTGGCACGTCGTGGTCATCATCGTCACCGGTCCGGCCACCGCGATCCCGCTCATCCTCTTCAGCGCCGCCGCCCGCCGCATCCCCCTGTCCTGGGTGGGCATGCTCCAATACCTCACCCCGACCATCCAATTCACGCTCGGCGTCACGGTGCTCGGAGAGATGATGTCGACGACCCGCTGGGTCGGCTTCTTCGTCATCTGGATCGCCGTGGTCCTGCTGTGCACGGACATGATCCGCCACAGCCGACGCCGCTCCTGACCCTGCCCCGACCCCGCAGCACCCCTCCATTACTACCTGACGGCGGCCCAGATACCTCGCGCGAGGTTGCTGGGCCGCCGTCAGGTAGTAATTCCAGGATTGACTGCGGAAATATCCCGGAACCCCCTTGACACTATCCTTGGCACCATGGTTCATTGGTTAAGTAACTAACCGACCCACATGGAGCCGACCGTGATCGACGAAACCAAACCCCTGTTCACTCAGATCGCCGAGAAGGTCGAGGACTCGATCCTCAACGGCACCCTGCCCGAGCTCTCCCGAGCACCATCGACGAACGAGCTCGCATCGTTCTACTCCATCAACCCGGCCACCGCCGCCAAAGGCATCAACCGACTCGTCGACAAAGGAGTGTTGGAGAAGCGCCGCGGCATCGGAATGTTCGTCACCGAAGGCGCCCGAGCTCTGCTCATCAACGAACACCGCACCACTTTCTCCGAGAACTTCATCAGTCCCCTGTTGGGCGAGGCCAACCGCCTCGGCTTGGGGTCCGAGGACGTGATCGCGCTCATCGAAGAGCGCTCCCGAGAACTCCATCTGACCACCGCACTCGATCCGACCGCAGCGAAGGGATGACCCATGAACTCCGTCGTCGAGGTCCGCCACCTCACCAAGACGTATAAGACCGCCACCGCACTCGACGATGTCAGCGTGAGCATCGACGAGGATTCGATCTACGGACTGCTCGGACGCAACGGCGCCGGCAAGACCACACTCATGTCCATCCTCACCGCCCAGAACTTCGCGACCAGCGGCGACGTCAAGGTCTTCGGGGAGGACCCCTATGAGAACGCCCGCGTGCTCAGTCGCATGTGCTTCGTCCGCGAGAGCCAGAAGTACCCGGACGACTCCAACGCCCGCCACGCCCTGACCAACGCCAGCCTCTTCTTCCCGAACTGGGACCAGGAATTCGCCGACCAACTCGTCGACGACTTCGCTCTGCCTCTGAAGACCCCGATCAAGAAGCTCTCCCGCGGTCAGCAGTCGGCCGTCGGTGTCATCATCGGCCTCGCCTCCCGAGCCGAGATCACCTTCTTCGACGAGCCCTACCTCGGCTTCGACGCCGTTGCCCGACAGATCTTCTACGACCGCCTCATCGCCGACTACGCAGAATTCCCGCGCACCATCGTGCTCTCGAGCCACCTCATCGACGAAGTCGCCGATCTCATCGAGAAGGTCATCGTCATCGACCGCGGTCGGATCATCATGGATGAGACCACCGAGGAGGTCCGCGGCCGCGCGGTCAACGTCGTCGGGGATGCCGACGCGATCAATCGGCTCGTCGTCGGTCGCGAGGTCATCCACCGCGAATCACTCGGCCGAGTCGCCTCGGTGACGATGCTCGGTCACCTCAGCAATGCCGATCGCGAACTCATCTCCGATGCCAACCTCGACCTCACTCCCGTCTCGCTGCAGCAGCTCGTCGTCCGCAGCACTCAAGCGGACCTCGCCGATCCGACGGCAGCGGAGACCGACTCAAGGAGCCTGCAATCATGACCGCCCTCATCGACCACCCGCCCGAAGCCCGAACCTCACGACCGAAGAGCCGCATCCTCGGCGTCGTCCGCCTGCAGTTCACGAACCGGCAGACCTTCATCTGGATGCCCCTCCTGATCCTCACCGGCGCATGGCTCATCACTCTCATCATCCACTGGATCATCGCCTCTGCGGGCGTGGACGGTCCGATGTACAGCGGAAGTTCACAGGCACCGCTGTGGTACTTCGCCATCGTCGGAGCCCAAGCGGTGAACCTCACCTTCTACTTCTCGCAAGCCATGAGCCTCACCCGCAGGGAGTTCTGCCTCGGCTCCTTCCTGGCCGCCGCGATCAGCGCCGTGGGCATGTCCGCCGTCTTCGTCGTCATGGGGTTCATCGAGCAAGCCACCGACGGCTACGGCATGAACGGCTATGTCTCCTACCTGCCATGGGTGTGGGAACACGGACCGCTCGGCGCAGGATTCGTCTACTTCGTGCTCACGATCCTGTGCTACATCCTCGGCTTCTGGTTTGCGATCGTCTATAAACGCTTCGGCACGCTCATCCTCACGAGCTCCCTCATCGCCATCGCCCTGGCGCTGCTGGCCGGCGCCGCATGGGTCAACGTCAATCAAGCCTGGCCCGAGGTCTGGGCGGCACTCGTCGATGCGCAGGCGGTCGGACTGGCCCTGTGGGCACTGGGACTGAGCGCAGTCTTCGCCCTCGGCTCGTACCTCACCGTGCGTCGCCTGACGACATAGACCTCGCCGAGGCGGTCCCGCGGTCCGCGGTTCAGCTGAGCAGGGCCAGCACTCCCCCGGCAAGCACCGCGGCCACGGCCACGGCCGTGCCCATCGCGGCCGTCGACTTCCACCCCATGGCCTTCCCGACCATGACCATCGAGGGGATACTCAGCGCCGGCAGGGCGATGAGCAGAGCACCTGTGACACCGGCTCCGACGCCGAGAGGCACGAGGGTGAGGATGATCGGGATCTCTCCGCCGGTGGGGATGACCAGCAGGGTCGCGGCGACCGCCACGATGAGGACGGCACCGGCTCCCAACTGGGCTTCGAGTCCGAAGACCCCGGTCAGCCACGGTGCAATGAGTCCGATGACGAACACGAGCGCAAGGTGTTCGGGAACGAGGATGAGGGTGAACCTGGCCAAGGACCGCAGATAGCGCACGGGCAGAGTCAGCAGATTCGCCGAGGCGGCCCCGGACTCGGGTGCCGCATCGGCGGGACCGCTCACCCACCGTCCGATGAGAGCAGCGGCGCCAACGGCGATGAGCAGCGCGAAGACGATGCGCACCGCCATGTACTGCCACGGCAGGACGAGAGCCAGAAAGATGAGGACCGCGGGGTTGAGCATCGGATTGCCCACCCAGTAGGCCAGAGCGGCAGAACGGCGCACACCCGAATCCCGCAGCCCCGCGGCCACCGGGGCCGCACAGCAGGTGCACATCATCGACGGCATCGACAGCGCCGCCCCGACGAGGGACTGGCCGGTGTGGCTGCGCCGGTTGAGCAGCCTCAGCAGCCAGTCACGCGGCACCAGGGCATCGACGGCCGCCGCGACGAGCAGCGCCACGAGCAGCGCTTTCCACACGGCGGTGAAGTACACAAGTGTGAAGTCCCACGCGCCCGAGAACGACACCGTCTCCCCTGCGGCGTCGAAGAGAGGAGCACCGTCCCACAGCGAGGTCTTGCTCAGCGTCCATGCCTTGTCCCAGTACGGCAGCCATTTCGACCAGCTCAGGCCCACCACGAGCAGCAGTGCGAGCACACCCAGCCCGATCCAATCGGCGGCACCGAGCCTCTGTGGAGTCCTCACCGGTGCCGAAGCCTGGGTGTGCGTCATCGCGGTAGGTCCTTTGCGCTCATGCCGAAACGGCGGTGAATCAGGAGAGAGATGGCAGAGGGAACGAGATCAGGAGCTGCGGGAGACGACGGAATCGGCGAAGGCGAACAGCGCCTCCTTCACCCGGCCGTCGGGCAGCGGTGCCAACGCGGCCTTGGACTCCTCGGCCCAGCGGGCCGCCTCGGTGCGGGCCCGCTCGGTCACGGGATGGGCGGCCAGTGCTGCACGCGCAGCTTCCAGGGCCTCATCGGAATCGAGGTCGGCGTCGAGCAGTCGGACCACCTCGGCGGCGGACTCATCACCCTCAGCCGCGGCGGCGCGCACATAGAGCACGGGCAGGGTGGGAACGCGTTCGCGCAGATCCGTGCCCGGAGTCTTCCCTGACTCCGATGATGTCGTGGTCAGATCGATGATGTCGTCGGCGAGCTGGAAGGCCACACCGACGCGTTCGCCGAAGACCCGGACGGGTTCGGCCAGCGCCGAATCGGCTCCCGAGAACATGACGCCGAAGCGCGCCGAGGTCGCGATGAGCGAGCCGGTCTTGTCGGCGAGCACCTGAATGTAGTGTTCGATCTCGTCGGCACCCGCGGGAGGGCCCGCGAACTCGTTGAGCTGACCGAGGACGAGTCGTTCGAAGGTCTCGGCCTGGATGCGCACGGCCTCGGGGCCGAGCTTCGCGGTGACGCCGGAGGCCTTGGAGAACAGCAGATCTCCGGTGAGGATCGCCACCGAGTTGCCCCACACCTCATGAGCGGCCTTGGCTCCGCGGCGCACGGGAGCATCGTCCATGACGTCGTCGTGGTACAGCGAGGCGAGGTGGATGAGTTCGACGGCGACGGCCGCATCGATGATGTCGTCGTTGTCCGCATCGCCAAGGCGGGCGGTGAGCAGCACGAGGTTGGGGCGGGCGCGTTTTCCGCCGGCGGCCAGCAGGTGCTTCGAGGTCTCGTCCGGCAGTCTCCGCGTCTGTTCGGTGACCTCGTAGAGACGAGCCTCCACGGTTTCCAACTGAGTCGAGATCTCTGCCGCGAGCTGGGCGTCGTCACCGGTGAAGGTGGCCGGAGAGGCTGGGTGGCTCATGTCCTCGTCATTCGTCGTAGTCGGTGTCGGCATGCCGTTGTCCTCGTCCTTGCGCTCAGAATTCTTCACTGTGGTCTCAGCGTCTTCCGTTCGCTCAGACATTGCTGGTGGCCGGGACGATTCGGGTCAGGGCCGAAATGATCCTGTCGATGAGATCGGCCTCGGAGACCTTCGGGTCGCGGTAGAGGTTCGCCAACAATTTGACGACGAACTCCATCACAACGTCAACACCCATACCGTACTTGATTCCGAACTGCATGAGCGCAGGATGGCCGATGATCGAGGCGAAAACGCGACCCAGGGTGAAGTAGCCGCCCAGGGAGTCTCCGAGCAGAGCCGGGTACTCCTCCAAGCGACGACGCATCACGGCCTGCGGGTAGCGCGAATAGGTGGAGATCACTTCGGCGGCGATACGCCCGGATTCCAGCGCATAGTCGATGCCCTCGCCGTTGAACGGATTGACCATTCCGCCGGAGTCGCCGACGAGAAGCAGACCGCGGTGGAAGTGCGGTGTGCGGTTGAAGGCCATCGGCAGAGCCGCGGATTTGATCGGACCCAGAGAGGTGGTCTCGTCGATGCCCCACTCATGGCCCATATCAGCGATCCACTGGTTCATCATTCCGCGCAGATCCACGGACTTGAACTGGGGTGAGGAGTCGAGCAGCCCGGCACCGATATTCACAGTGCCGTCGCCGAGGGGGAAGATCCATCCGTATCCGGGCAGAGTCTCGGATTCCCCGGCCGCATTCGTCGACCGCATCTCCACCCAGGATTCGATGTAGTCATCGGCGTGCCGCGGCGTCGTGTGATAGGCGCGGGCGGCGATGCCCATCGGACGATCGTCGCGCTTCTCCAAGCCCATGGCCACGGCCAGGCGGGAGGAGACTCCGTCGGCCGCGATGACGATCGGGGCCTTGAAATGAGCTTCGGGTCCCACTCGGCGGCCCCGGTAGTCGGTTCCGGAAGCATGGACGCCGCGGATCCACCCGTCGTCACCGACGTCCGGGGACATCGCGCGAACCTGCTCGAAGAGCCGGGCTCCGCTGCGTTGGGCGTGGCGGGCGAAGGCTTCGTCCATGCTCATGCGCGGACGAGTGACCCCGTAGTTCGGGGTGCCGTCGATCTCGGGCCAGTCGAGTTCGAGCCGGTGGCCGCCGCCGATGAGGCGCAGTCCCTTGTTCCTGTGCCAGCCGTCGGATTCCGGCAGCTCCATTCCCAGATAGCCAGCCTCCTTGACCGCGCGCGGGGTCAGGGCATCGCCGCAGATCTTGTCGCGCGGGAATCCGGACTTCTCCAGGATGATGACCTCGTGCCCGGCCTGGGCGAGGTAGGCACCGATCGCCGAGCCGGCCGGACCGGCACCGACGACGACGACTTCGGCATCGAACTCATTCATCGTCAAGGCTGGGCCGGCTCCGTGGTGTCGTTCGCCTCGGCGGGCTTGAGGGCATGGTGGACGGCGACGATTCCGCCGGTGAGGTTGCGGTACTTGACCTGGTCGAACCCGGCGTCGAGGATCTGGTGGGCGAAGGCGTCCTGGTTCGGCCAGTCACGGATCGACTCGGCCAGATAGACGTAGGCTTCGGGGTTCGAGGACACGGCACGTGCCACGGCCGGCAGCGCCCTCATCAGGTATTCCTTGTAGACGAGGCTAAAGGCGTCGAGCGTCGGAGTGGAGAATTCGCAGATGACGAGGCGCCCACCGGGCTTGAGCACGCGCAGCATCTCGGTGAGCGCCAGATCGACGTCGTGGACGTTGCGGATGCCGAAGGAGATCGTGACGACGTCGAAGCTCGAATCGGCGAAGGGCAGGTCCATCGCATCGGCGTAGATGAAGTCGATCTGCGGGTGCCGACGGCGCCCCTCGGCGAGCATTCCGGTGGAGATGTCCCCGGCCACCACCTCGGCGCCGTGGTGGGTGAACGTCATCGACGAGGTGCCCGTGCCGGCGGCCAAGTCGAGCACGCGTTCGCCGGGCCCCGCGGCCACGGAATGGGCGACGGTGCGCCTCCAGGCGCGGGCGATTCCGAAGGTGAGGACGTCGTTCGTGAGGTCGTAGCGGGAGGCGACATCATCGAACATCGACGCGACGTCGGCGGGCTGTTTGTCCAGCTTGGCACGGTTCATGACCATATTCTCTCAACACCTCATCCGAGAGGGCGAATCCGGATCCCTGGCACTCACGATCCTCGTCTAGAATCGAGGCGACATGACTACGACTTTCGGCATTTCCGACATCCTCTCCGCCCCTCCGCGCCTGCATGTGCGGTCCCGTTTCGTCGACGACGTCGATCCCGGGCCCGGCTTCCCCTTCGAATCCGGTCTGCCCACGACAGTGGAGCAGACGCTCGAGCTGCTGCCGACCGATGGCTTCTCCTGCTGGGTCCGTGACACCTCCGGTCTCATCGGCTTCGGCCGCACCCTGCGCATCCGAGCGCGCGGGCCCGAGCGGTTCACTGAGCTCTCCGATGCGTGGAAGGCCATCACCGAGGTGGCCGAGGTCGAAGATGAGGTCGATCTGCTCGGATCCGGGCTCGTGTGCTTCGCCACGGTCGCGTATTCGGGCGAATCCGCGGTCGATTCGATCATCCACGTCCCCGAGTTCGTCCTCGGTCGCCGCGGTGGCCGCGTGTGGCTGAGCTCGATCTCGACAGCCGAGGTGCCTCCCCTGCCGCCGATCCTCCAGGCAGAACCTCTGCAGCGCGTGCAGACGGCCCGCGCCGAGGTCGGGGATCTCGGTCCGGAGAAGTGGTCGCGGCTCGTCGAGCAGGTCGCTGACATGCTCACCCCGATCGACACCTCGGCGGAGGTGGATGCGTTCTCTGATGATCCGACTCTGCGCAAGATCGTCCTCGCCCGCGACGAGGTCGTCACCACCGATGAGGACATCGACGTGCGTGCGGTGCTCGGTGCGCTCAACCGCAGCTACCCGAGCTGCTGGACCTTCGACATCGCCGGTCTCATCGGGTCGACTCCGGAGCTGCTCATCGGGGTCGAGGACAACAAGGTGACCTCACGGGTGCTGGCCGGGACCTACCGGGTGGAGAAGAACCCGATGGAGGAGATGCCGGCGGCACGGAAGCTGCTGAGCGCCCACAAGGACAGCACCGAGCATGCCTTCGCCATCGCCTCGCTGCAGCGCAGTCTGGGTTCGGTCTCCGAGGATGTCACCGTCGATGAGCGCCCCCACCTGCTGCCGCTGGCCAATGTCATCCATTCGGCGTCGGACGCGCAGGCGACCCTGGCCGCCGATTCCGACCTCAATGCCCTCGATGTCGCCGCTGCCGTCCACCCGACGGCCGCCGTCGGCGGGTACCCGCAGGCGAGCGCAGTGGCGCATGTCGATGAGCTCGAACCCCTCGACCGTGGCCGCTACTCCGGTCCCGTCGGGTGGATGGACGGACGCGGCAACGGCCAGTTCGGCATCGCCCTGCGCTGCGGTCAGCTCGAGGACCGCAACCGGATCCGGCTGTTCGCCGGGGCCGGGATCATGCCCGATTCGGATCCCGCCACCGAGGTGGCCGAGACGAATGCGAAGCTCGCTCCGATGCGTCGGGCGCTCGGTCTCGACCGCGACTGACTTTTCGCGCTCACTGCACCTCCCCTGCTGTCGGAAGACCGGTGAAAGTTCCGTCGCCTAGTGCGGTGCCGTCACCTCGATGATGCGACGGGCACCGGCGTCTCGCTGTCCGTCGATGCGGCCGAGAGCCTCTTCGAATTCCTCAACGCTGGTCACCTCAACATGATCCCATCCGTACCCTGCAGCGAGCTCGGCGAAGCCGCGGCCGTGCGGGACAGTGAAATAGCGCTCCAGGAATCCTTCGAGGTGGGCCTGCGAGTGTTCGAGTCCGGAGAAGATCGCTCCCCCGTCGTCGTTGAGCACGACGATCGTCACGTCACCGACCTCCTCGGCGTTCGGGGCGAGCAGTCCGCCGATGTCGTGGAGCATGGCGATATCGCCGATGAGCAGGACGACCGGCTCCCCCAACCCCAGAGACAGCCCTGTGGCGGTCGAGATCAGTCCGTCGATTCCCGCCAGACCTCTTGACGCGTGGATGCGAGCGCGGATGTCGGTGGCGTCGCTGAGGTAGCGAACCGAGTTCGAACTGGCGACGAAGAGGGTGATGTCCTGGGCAGCGAGGTGTTCGGTGATCTTTCGTGCCGTCGACTGGAATTCCCTCGCCGAGGCGGCTCCCGAGTGCTCGTCCGCGGCTCGTGCCGCGGGTCGTTCCGCAGACTGCTCTGCTCGTGCGGCTGCTACGAGGGATGTCCCGGCGTCGATCCATGCGCACACCCAGTCCGACCCGGAGGCGGGGACGCCCTGTGCCTCGTCCACCGCCGTCACATCGTCGGCAGGGGTTCTCGCTACAGTGACGGTCAGATCAAGCGCATCGATGTTGTCGGGGACGTGCTGTACGTTCACCGTTTCGTCGGCGAGCAGTGCGGCGACGGGCCTGGTCAGGGTCGGTTTTCCATGGACGATGACGGTGCGGATCGGCTCTCGCAGCTCGGGGTGATCGCTGAGTACTCGGGCATGGGCGGGCACGACCGTCGTGAGTTCGACGGTGCCAGAGATTGAGGAGCCCGACAGACCGGCAGTGGTGCGGGCCAGCGCACTCGAGGGTTCGGCAAGCACGGGAAGATGATGATCAGCGGCGAGTGCACTCAGAGATCCGGCCGAATACCCGCCGGCGTCTCCGGCGACGATGACCGTCCCTTCTGTGATAGTGACACCGACGGATGCCCGCGAGCCGGTTCCCGCACCGCCGCGATCTGCTTCTCCGAAGCGAGGCCCGGTGCTTGAAGCGCCGGTCTCGGCACCACGATGCTCGACCCCGATTTCAGCCAACTCGCCGATCTCGTCCTTCCATGCGCCCAACTCCTCCGGGGTGGGAACCAAGGGCACGTCGAACTGCACATTGAACTGGACGGGGCCTGCCACCTCGGCGAGGGTTCCATCACTCTGCCCCAACGCCGTGGCCACGGCGTCTGACACCGATCGGGCGACCGCCTCGGCGGTATCACCGGCAGGGATATCGAAGCGGGCACGAACGTCGCTGAGCACCTGCGACTGGTCGTCGATGGTCTGGTTGGCCCCCGTGCCGCGCAGCCGGGCGGGGCGGTCCGCGGTGAGCGCGAGCACCGGCAGGTGTCCGTACGAAGCTTCGAGGACGGCCGGGTGGAGATTGGCCACGGCCGATCCGGACGTCGTCACGACCGCCACGGCGGAGTCACTGCCGCGGGCACGCAGGCCGCGGGCCAGGCCGAGGGCGAGGAAGGCGGCATCACGCTCATCGACGCGCACATGAGTGCGGATGAGTCCCGCCTCGGCGAGGGGAGCCAGGGCATAGACCAAGGGAGCCGACCGCGAACCGGGGGCGAAGACGACATCACTGACCCCGGCATGGACCAGGCTTCGGGCAATCTGCTGCGCCACCGCGCTCGAATTCGACATCACCTGATATTCAACCACCTGACCACCTGTGGTTCACCTCTGCCCTCTAACCTCGAAAAATGCGCCGCTCGTTGATCATCGCGATGGGAGCACGGGCCATCCGCACTCTGACCGCGGCCCGCTCCCGGCGCGGACGCTATCCCGCTCGCGACCAGACCACGTCCTTCCTCGGGCCCGAACCCCGCGGAAAGGACGCCCGGACTTGGCATATCCGAGACAAACGGAAACTCTCGCCGAGGCTGCGCGAATTCTTCCTCTACTCCCCCGCACTCGGCCGCACCGTCGGCGTGCGGGTGCTGTTGCCGGGGATTCCCGCCGAGGTCAGCCCCGTCATCCACCTCTTCCACGGAGGCGGCGACGACTTCCGCTCATGGACGGATTTCGGTTCCGCCGAGGAGCTCACCCTCGATTCCCCGTACCTCGTCGTCATGCCCGACGGCGGAGCGGGAACGTATTCGCGCCTGGCCGTCGGCAGCGAGGTCCACGACTGGCCGCGCTTCCACACCGAGGAGATCCCCGCCTTCCTCAAAGCGAACTTCTCCGTCGACTGGGCACCCGGCAGCCAGCTGTTGGCGGGGCTGTCGATGGGCGGCTACGGGGCGATGAAGTACGCGGCCTGGCATCCAGACAGGTACGGATCGGCCGCAGCGTTCTCCTCTCCTCTGGATCCGCTGTCGACGGTGCCGGCATTCGACATCATCGCGATGCGCGAAGGCGCGCGGTCGCTCAGCCTGTTCGGCGATCCCGGGCAGGACCGCAGCGAATGGCTGGCGAATTCGCCCTATGCTCTGGCCGAGAATCTCCGCGGCCTCGACCTGTGGTTCAGTGCCGGATCGGGCAGCCTCGAAGGGGCGAAGGACCGTGACCTGCTGGAGACGATGATCAGCTCCCAGGGCGAGCGCTTCTCCGCCCGTCTCAACGCCCTCGGCATCCGCCATTCCTGGTTTCCGCGCACCAGCGGTCTGCACAATTGGACGAGCTGGGAACGGGAGCTCGGAGCCTGGCTGAAGACGCTCGCCAAACGGCGCGACTATGCGAGCTCGGATCGCGGACACACCGATCGCGTGGCCGACGGCGGAGAGTTCACCTTCCTCACCGGTCATGCCCTCTTCGACATCCACGGGTGGAGGGTGGAGATCTCCCGTCGTCGCGCGCAGGTCGTGCGCTTCGACGCCGTCAGCGCCGCAGGCTTCTCCCTGAGCGGCACCGGCAGCTTCCGTGTCCGCACTCCCGGGCTCTTCGACCCCGGACGACGCTACGACATCAGCGTGTCCGGCCCCAGCGGAGACAACGCCTACCAGCAGAAGGCGGACAAGAAGGGACGGCTGACCTTCACCGGTCGGTTGGCCGCGGCCATGCACGATCCGATCATCCCCGGCAAGCACACCGCGCACTTCGCCACGCTGGGACAGGACGAGGTGACCACGGTCAGGATCGCCTCGGCGCCGGTCGGTTCGACAGCCGACCGCGGTCACGGTGCGGCGGCAATCGACGGTGCTGCGGCGGTCGGCGGAGGACGGTCCACAGCCGATGTTCCAGATCCGTCACAGACAGAAACCGCAGGCGATCCCGCTGGCGTTTATATTGAGAGCGGTCGCGAATCGTCGGCCGCTGATTCTTCAGAACGCTGACTCGAGAGGTCAACCATGAAACGCATACTCCCAGCCATCGCTCTTTTCGCCGGACTCTCACTCGTCGGCTGCACGGGTGGAGGAGACAAACCGGAGCAGGCTGACGGCGGCGGTGAGTCAGCGGCGGCCGAGGCGCAGCCGGAGGTCAAGTAGCTCGACGAAGCTCAGCTCAAGGAGGTCCTCGAATCGACGCAGGTCGATGGACAGTCGTTCAAGGCCGTCGACGGTGCCGGAGATGCCAATGGTGAGATGGCCAAGGCGCTGGAGAGCTCGGAATTCGAGCCTGCCAAGTGCAAGGACATCACTCTCGACCTGATCAATTCGAATATCGCCTCGGGCGGCACCACTGTGGCCGGAGCCTCGAGCGACAATGTCCTGTCCGCCGGCCTGTCCAGCTTCGACAGCGCCGACGACGCACAGTCACAGCTCGACGGCACAGCGAAGATCGCCGAAGAGTGCAGTGACGTGAAGATGACGACCGCGGGCATGGAGATGTCGCTGAAATACTCGACCTTCGATGCTGAGGTCGCCGGGGCCGATGAAACCGCCGGAGTCGTCGCGGCCGTCGAAACCGGAGGACAGACCGCTACGGAGATTCGCATCGTCACCGCCCGGGCCGAAAACAACCTCGTCTCCGTCACCAACCTCGCCGATGTCGAAGAAGCGACTGTGACGAAGGCCGCTGACGCTTTCGTCGAATCCGTGACGAAAGCGGGCTGACCAGGTTCAGCCGCGGGCAGACTGAGCTCAGCCGCGCAGGTTCTCGCCGCGCAGGGCACTCCAACAGCTCTGCACCCGCTGAGCCCACCACTCGAATCGTCCCGGATCCACCGCCAGCTGCTGCAGGCGGTCAGGGTCCGGGACGATTCGCGTCACCGGGATGGCCCCGTCGACCGGAGTCAGCGCCTCGTGGTCGGCGACGATATCGGCGGTGAAGAGACGTCCCGTCCCCAGGCCACAGGCCACCCGGTCACCGAGGATGTCCCGACTGCGGTCGGTGCGCGGCAGCTTGGCCGCCAGTTCGGCACCGGCGGCCAGTCCGACGGAAGACTCGAGCGCCGAGGACACGACTGCGGGCAGCCCCGAGGCACTGATGACGTCGAGGGCCGCACCGATTCCACCCAACGGCTGGACTTTGACGATGATGACTTCGGCGGCCCCGAGTTCGGCCACACGCAGCGGGTCCTCGGCTTTGCGGATGGATTCGTCGGCGGCGATGACGATCGGCAGTCCGCGTCGGGCGAGTTCCTCGCGCAGGTCCGCGAGCTGCTCGACTGCCGGCACCGGCTGTTCGAAGTATTGGAGGTCGAAGTCGGCGAAGGCCTCACAGGCCTCGACGGCTTCGGCCTGCGTATAACCGGCGTTTGCGTCCAGGCGCAGCGTCGTGTCGGGGAAGAGTCTGCGGAACTCCCGCAGGCGCGCCAGGTCTTCCTCCAGGGAGGCGAAACCGTGTTCGGCGACCTTCGCTTTGACGGTGCCGACTCGACCGTAACGGGACAGGATCGATTCGACCTGGTCCGGCGGACAGGCGGGCAGCGTGCCGTTGACGGCGACGGTCTCACCGTTAGCCACCGCCGCCGGGGCGGAACCGCGCGCGTGGGCATTGGAGGGGGCCGCCTCGGCGAGGGCGATGGGCTGCGGGATCAGCCCGGAGAATTCGAGGGAGGCGCGCAGCCACCGGCTGGCTTCCTCGGTGCCGTATTCGACGAACGGGGAGAACTCCGCCCACCCTGCAGGACCGGAGAAGAGCGCCACTTCTCGCTCGGTGATCCCTCTGAATCGGGTGACCATCGGCAGTCGCACGACGTGCAGGTCCTCGATGACCTCGTCGAAGCGTGCGGGCAGATCGAGCGGAGCTGAGGAGAGGGACGCAGGTTCGGGTGCACCGGAGTGCGAACGGGCTGTATCGGCCATACGACCAGACTAGCGCTCGCCTCCCCTGCCACGACTTCCTGCCGTTCGGAACTGCACCATCCACCACCCGGGTCCGGCCCGTGCAAGTGGTGCCAAGCGCTAGGCTGGGGGCCATGACGGTTTCAGAAATCTTCGACCCCACTGCCTGGCGTGAAGTCTCCGGCTTCGACTTCACCGATATCACTTACCACCGGGCCATCGACCCCGCCACCGGCAAGGACATCGGCTGTGTGCGCATCGCCTTCGACCGCCCCGAGGTCCGCAACGCCTTCCGTCCGCACACGGTCGACGAGCTCTACCGTGCCCTCGACCACGCTCGCCAGACCTCCGACGTCGGCGCCGTCCTGCTCACCGGCAACGGACCGAGCGAGAAGGACGGCGGCTGGGCGTTCTGCTCCGGCGGCGACCAGCGCATCCGCGGCCGCTCCGGCTACCAGTACGCCTCCGGTGAGACCCGTGAGAGCGTCGACCCGGCCCGCGCCGGACGCCTCCACATCCTTGAGGTCCAGCGCCTGATCCGCACCATGCCGAAGGTCGTCATCGCCGTCGTCCCCGGCTGGGCAGCCGGCGGAGGCCACAGCCTCCACGTCGTCTGCGATATGACGATCGCCTCGCGCCAGCATGCGAAGTTCAAGCAGACCGATGCCGATGTCGGCTCCTACGACGCCGGCTACGGTTCCGCCTACCTGGCAAAGATGGTCGGGCAGAAGAAGGCCCGTGAGATCTTCTTCCTGGGCCGCACCTACTCCGCGCAGGAGATGGCCGATATGGGAGCCGTCAATGAAGTCGTCGACCATGCCGATCTCGAGACCGCGGCCCTCCAGATGGCGCGGGAGATCCTGGGCAAGTCACCGAACGCGCAGCGCATGCTCAAGTTCGCCTTCAACCTCGTCGACGACGGGCTCGTCGGCCAGCAGGTCTTCGCCGGAGAAGCCACCCGACTTGGCTATATGACCGACGAAGCCGTCGAAGGACGCGACGCCTTCCTCGAAAAACGCGACCCCGACTGGTCGCCGTTCCCCTGGTACTACTGAACCGGCTCTGCGCATGACTGCACGCGAACTGCACCCCGCCGAGCTGCCCGAGGCCATCGGTCGGGCACTGAACGGGACGTCGATCCTCATCCTCCCGTCCGATCGGGACGGCGCAGTCACCGAGGTGGCTCCCAGCGTGTGGGCCGGTCAGGACCCAGCCCCGGCGCTCATCCTCTTCACCTCCGGGTCGACGGGGACGGCGAAGGCTGTGGCGCTGTCCGCTCATGCGCTGACCACCTCGGCGCGGGCGACCGAACGGTTCCTCTCCGGGCCCGGCGACTGGCACCTGTGCCTGCCGGTCAACCACATCGCCGGCTTCCAAGTGGAGCTGCGCGCCCGCTTGGCGGGCCGTGCCCCGGTCAGGGCCGCCTCGGCGAGGTTCACCGCACAGTCCTTCACCTCCGAGGTCACCCCCCTGGTGGAACGGGCGGGCGACCGACCGACGTACACCTCGATCGTGCCCACCCAACTCCACCGGATCCTCGAGGACAGCGCCGCCACCGAGGCAGCCGGACGGATCTCGCACATCCTCCTCGGCGGAGCAGCGATCTCACCGTCACTGCTCGACCGCGCCGAGGCCGCGGGGCTGGCGATCGTGCGGACCTACGGGATGAGCGAGACGGCGGGCGGCTGCGTCTATGACGGGGTGCCCTTCGACGGGGTCGACGTGACCATCACCGAGGCGGGCACGATCGACCTGACCGGCCCCGTCGTGGCCGACGGCTACGTCGAGATCGCCGCCGACGGGACGATCACACCGGTCGACTCCCCCGCTCTCACCGTCGACGAGGCGGGACGGCGGATCATGCACACCAGCGATCTGGGCAGGGTCGATTCCGGCGTGCTCAGTGTCCTCGGTCGGGCCGATGACATCATCGTCTCCGGAGGCACGAACGTCTCTCCGCACGCCCTGGAGACCGGACTGCTGCCGAGCTGGCAGAAAGCGGGAATCGCCGAGATGCTCGTGACCTGGGTACCCGACGAGGAATGGGGCAAACGGATCGTCGCACTCGTCCGGACTGCCGACGGCGGTGGAGTCGGAGCGGAGAATCCGCGAGAATCGGCACAGAGGCTCAATGCCCTCGACCATGGGATGACGGGGCAGCTGCTGCCGCAGCTCGTCTTCCCGGTCGCCGAGATTCCGAACCGGTCGATCGGCAAACCCGATCGCAGGGCTGCGGCCCGGATCGCCGCCGATCTCATGGCGTGTGATGCAAATACCCATACTGGTGAACTACCGGTAATATAAGACGGCTCCACAAACCGACAGGAAGGTGAGCGAGACCTATGGCTGATGCCGCCCAGTGGATTTCTGGAGCTCGACTGCGAACTCTGCCCCTGGCTCTCGCACCCGTCCTCATCGGAACCGGAGCCGCCATCGGTTCCCTCGGCGGATTCACCGCCTTCATCCTCGACGACATCTCCGGCAAGGACGACCACGTCAGCTTCGGACAGATCCTGCTGCGCGGGTTTCTCGCCCTCCTCGTCTCACTCTGCCTGCAGATCGGCTCGAACTACGCCAATGACTACTCCGACGGAATCCGCGGCACCGACGACGAACGAGTCGGCCCCGTCCGCCTGACGGCGACCGGGGCGGCAGAACCTCACGCGGTCAAACGAGCCGCCTTCATCTTCTTCGGCCTGGCCGGGGTCGCCGGCATCGTCCTCGTCCTCATCTCGCAGGCATGGTGGTTCCTCCTCGTCGGAGCCGCCGCAGTCGCCGCCGCCTGGTTCTACACCGGCGGCAGGCGGCCGTATGGCTATATGGGCCTCGGCGAGGTCTTCGTCTTCGTGTTCTTCGGGCTCGTGGCGACTTTGGGCACGATGTGGATGCAGGTCGGTCATCTCACCCTCAGCGGTTGGGCCGGAGCAGTCGCGATCGGATCCCTGGCCTCTGCTGTGCTCATGGTCAACAACCTCCGCGACATCCCCACCGACATCGAAGCCGACAAGATCACCTTGGCTGTGAAGATGGGTGACAATGCCGCACGCATCGCCTATGCGGTGCTCGTGCTGCTGCCGTTCGCGCTGCTGGCGCTGGCGATCCTCGACGGTCATCCCGCCGTGGCCCTGGCGATCCTCGCCCTCGTCCCGGCGCTCAATCCGCTCAAGACGGTGCTCAGCGGCACGACGGGTCCTGGGCTGATTCCGCCGATCAAGTCCACTGGGCTGACCGGTTTGGCCTTCTCCGCGCTGATGGGCCTCGGCCTGGCGCTCTGAAGCGCGTCCGCCTCAGTTCACTTCGACTGGTCGCCGTCTTCTCCGAGACGCTCTTCGACGATCTCGTCCTCAGCCGCTTCGTCGGCACCGACGCGCTTGGGCTTGGACGCCCGCTTGGCGACCTTCGCTTCGATTTCGGTTGCGGCTTTGGCACGCATCTTGCCCAGGAGCAGGTAGCTCAGCAGTGCGCCGATGATGATGGCGGCGATCGCCATGACCAGGTTGAGGCCGAGGAACGGGAACAGAACGAGGCCCGCGGCGATGATGAGGCCGAAGCGAGCGAGTGTGTAGAGCCAGAAGGTGCGCATTGAACTCATTTTAGCCGCCGATCGTGACAGTCTTGTCACCGCCCGCTGGAGGCCGCGCTCAGGTTGGTGGACTATCCTTGATGCATGGCTCGACTACTCATTGCCGCGATCGTCCTGGCGGCTGCGGTGACATTGTACGGACTCTTCGATTGCCTGTTGCGTGATCGGGGTCTGATTCGAGTCCTGCCCAAACCTGCGTGGGCACTCATCATCCTCTTCATCCCCGTCCTCGGGTTCATCCTCTGGTACCTGTTCGGACGCGGTTCCGAAGACAAGCCCACCCGCGGCACACGCCCCCGCGGGCAGGTTGCTCCCGATGACGACCCTGACTATCTGCGTCAGGTCGATCGCGAACTCAAGCTCGGCAAACACGCGCCTCCGGCTCAGGACCACGACGACGAGAACTCCCCGAGCGAAGACACCGCGAAGTCGGATGACGACAGCGGTCCCGCAGACTCCTCTGCCGACTCCGATGACCGGGGAACCAAGGGCGACGGCCGCGGCCGCTCCAACTGACCGCTCTCTCGCGACCCGTCTTCCTGAGCAGCTGACTGGTCTCGCCTCTGAGTCGCCAAGCACAATTCGGCTCGCAGCCGTCCGTCCCTCTCTCGCGTAATGCCGCAGCTAGGCAATACCGCCGCTATTCGGCGACATCGTTGACACCACTGCGGCGTAGCATCGTTGCGATCAAGCGAAGCCGTGGGACGCCCCGGCGGCCGTACAGCGCTGCGAATCGGCGAATTGGTACTCCTTGTTCTGAACTGCTCACCGAAGAACGTGGCGACTTCAGAGAAGCCCGCACCACAACACGCTTCCGACGCCTTCTCGCACGGGCCATCACCACATTTAGACAGTACGCAAACGGCACTGTTTGAGGTGGACAGCCCGGTTTCAAAACCGTGCTGCCCACCTGAAACAGTGCCTTAAGCGCGACTGAACTCCCTCAGCGCGGCTGAGCCCGGGCCGCTACCGCGGGCCGGACATTTGCGTCAGTCGAGGCCGGAGTACGAGTGCAGTCCGTTGAAGTACATGTTGACGACGGTGAAGTTGAAGATCACCGAGGCGATGCCGATGAGGTTGAGCACGGCGACCTTCGTCGGGCCCCAACCGCGGGTCGCACGGGCGTGCAGGTACGCGGCGTAGATGACCCAGACGACGAACGTCCAGATCTCCTTCGAGTCCCAACCCCAGTAGCGGCTCCAGGCAACCTCTGCCCAGATGGCGCCGGCGATGAGGGTGAAGGTCCAGGTGATGAAGCCGACAGCCGCAATCCGGTAGGAGATCCGCTCGAGGTCAGTGCTCGAGGGCAGCCGGTGGAGGAACCGCAGCCACTTCGGGTCCTTGGTCTCATGCACGCTCTTCAGGATCTGGAAGACCGCGAGGATCGCAGAGATGTAGAGCAGAGAGGTCGAGAGGATCGCGATCGGCACGTGGATGGCGATCCAGTACGAATCCAGAGCCGGGATGAGCTTGGCGGCCGGGGTGTAGAAGACGGTGATCGCCAGTCCCAGGCACAGGAGAACTCCGCCGGAGACGAACGTTCCCAGGTACCGCACGTCTTTCTTCATCAGCACGACGAGGTAGACGATGACGGTGATCGCAGTGGCAGACAGGACGTACTCCATCATGTTGCCCCACGGCACACGGGCCACGGACAGCGCACGAGTGAGCACTCCCCCGACGTGGAGGAGCATGGCGAGCACGAGCAGCGAGGTGCCGATGCGGGCACCGCGATGCCGGTTCTTCTTCGACGACTTCACCGTCGCGGAATCGTCGTCGCCCGGCCGGTCGAGAACGGCGGTCGACGCCGTCTTCCGGTTCGTCCGGCGCACGGTGCTGGCCTTGGCGGAGGTGGCGACCTCGGTCTCCGAGGTTTTCAGCTCACGCGCACCGAAGAGGTCGAAGGCGTAGAAGATCATGGCGACGGCGTAGACGATCATCGCCGAGATGATCAACTGGTTCGACCACATTGCGAGGTCTGTGTTGACGTCCATTCATCCTCCGCACCACTGAAGTGCTCTTCTATCGCATGCTGTTCTCTGTCTGCGCGCTCCGTCCGACTCCGTGCGGAGACCGAAGGCGACGCGCACTCCGCGGCTATTCTACTCCGCGTAGTACTTCGGGTTCATCTTTCGTCGTCCTCGCCGTGCTCGCCCTCATCGGGGTCCGTGTCGCGCAGGTCTTTGACCAGGTCCTCTACTGCGCGTTCGACCATCGGATCCTCACCACGCGCCAGGGCGGCCACCTCGGCGTCGCCGTTCTTGATCCGCACCCAGACGCGACGGCGCGGAATGAACAGGGACAGGCCGAGCCCTGCCAGAACGAGGATCGCACTGATGAGCATGAGCGCCTGCGTCGGGTCCTGGGAGATGTCGACGGCGATGTACTTCTTGACTCCGTCGAAGGTCACCGAACCGCCGTTGGGCAGCTTCTGCGTGTCCCCCTCGGCGAGCTGGATGACGAGCGGATTGCCCGACTCGTCGGTCATCTCCGTCATCTTGTCGGCGTCGAGCGAGTACACGGACTGCGGGACTCCGGAGTCGAGGCCGAGGTCGCCGGTGTACCCGCTCATCACGAGGTACGGGTTGCGCAGCTCGGCGAAGCTCGAGATCAGCTCCCCGTCCTGATTCTGTGCAGCGGTGGGCAGGAACACGCCGACGAACCCCATCTGCGTGCCGGCCGAGTCCGGGACCTTGATGACGCCTTCGGAGGTGTATCCGGGGTCTCCGCCGTCCGGGATGAACACCTGCGGACCGGACTGGACGATATCGCCCTTCGCATCACGCACGGTCACCTCGGGGGCGTAGCCGTTTCCGGTCAGGTAGACGCCGACGCCGCCCACGCGCACCGGCTCGTTGACCTTGAGCAGGTGCGATTCGGTCTTCCCGTCCGCAGTCGTCGTCACCTTCGCATCGAAGCTGCGCGGCTGACCGAACTGGTTGCCCGCCGCCTGATCGTCGAAGGTGGAGGTGAAGGAATCGAGTTTGAGCCGGAAGTCCGGCAGATTGTCCGCATCGTAGTAGGAGCCGGGTTCGAAGGAGTCATAGGAGACCAGCGAATTCGAGAACGTCTCACCCTCGACGAGGATGCGCTGACCTTCGTAGCCGAACAGCGATCCGATCGCCATCGTCAGGGTCGCCATGAGCAGCGCGATGTGAAAGACGAGGTTGCCGGTCTCGCGGAGGTAGCCGCGTTCGGCGGCGATGTGATCGGACTGCCGGTTGATCCGGTAACCGGACTTCTTCAGCCGGGCCTCGGCGGCATCGAGGAACTCCTCGTCCGCGTCCTCACGGGTCTCTGCGTCTCCCTGCGCCGAGGCGAAGGAGGCGTAACCGGGCATCCGGGACAACCGCCTCGGTGCTTTGGGCGGGGACGAGCGCATCGCCTTCCAGTGCTGCTTCGACCGCGGGATGATGCAGCCGATGAGCGAGACCATCAGCAGCAGGTAGATCGCGGAGAACCACACGGAGGAGTACACGTCGAACATCTGGATGGTGTCGAGGAACTGCCCCCAGGCACCGTTGTTGTCCAGGAAGGTGTTGACGCGGCCCGGGTCCTGGATCCTCTGCGGCAGCAGAGACCCGGGGATCGAGGCGAGGGCGAGGATGAGCAGGAGGATCAGGGCCACGCGCATCGTCGTCAGCTGAGTCCAGGCCCACCGGCACATGCCGAGGAACCCGAGCTGGGGCTGCGTCACGGTCGACTTCGCGGCAGGCTTGTCCCCCTGCTTCGCCGTCGATGTCGCACCCCATTTCGGCTGCGTCGTCTCCGAGCCTTCGGTTGAGCCCGCCACTAGATCACCACTTCGAATCCATTGATGAGACCTTGCAGAGAGGTCATCCACATGTTCCATACGCCGCTGGCCATGAGCACGCCGAGGATGATGAGCATGATGCCCCCGGCACGCACGATCGCGGTCTGATGTTTCCGCACCCACTCGAGTCGTCCGGCGCCCTTGTGGATCGCCAGCGCCAGGAGGATGAACGGGATGCCCAAGCCCAGACAGTAGACGAAGGCCAGCAGTGCTCCGCGCCAGATCATTCCGTCACCGCCGAAGCTCACCGACATGCTCAGCACGGCCGACAGGGTCGGTCCCACGCAGGGAGCCCAGCCGAGGGCGAAGGTCGCGCCGAGCACCGGTGCGCCCCAGAGTCCGGCCTTCGGTCTGGCGCGGATGCGGTGCTCGTTCTGGAGCAGGCCGAATCCGCCCATGAATACGAAGCCGGCGAGGATGACGATGACGCCGAGGACGCGGAGGATGATCGACTGCCATTGGGAGAACAGCGCCCCGAGCGCGGAGAAGCTGGTTCCCAACAGCACGAAGACGACCGTGAAGCCGAGGACGAACAGGGTGATGCCCACGACCACTCGCCACGTCTGCTTGTCCTTCAGCGAGGATCCGGAGAGACCCGTGACGTATCCGACGTAGCCGGGTACCAGCGGCAGCACGCAGGGTGAGGCGAACGAGACGAGTCCGGCCAGGGCCGCCGCGCCGGCAGCCAGCAGCAGCGGTCCCGAGAGAACGGTCTGGGCGAAGTCCGCCCCGAGGCCACTCACTCGGCCAGCACGTCCTCGACGAGTCCCTTGAGCGTCGACGCGTCGACTTCTCCGACGACTCGGGCCGCGGCCCGACCCTTCGCGTCGAGGATCACCGTCGAGGGGGTGGCCTGCGGGGGTAGGACGCCGGAGAGCAGGGAGACCATCTCACCGTTCGAATCGAGCATATTCGGGTACGGCACCTGGAAGCTCTGGATGAACGCGTTGGCCGCCGCCTCTTGGTCGCGGACGTTGACGCCGAGGAACTGTGCCTTGTCCCCGAGTTCCTCGGACACTGACTTCAGGTCCGGGGCTTCCTTCCGGCACGGCGGGCAGGCCGCGTACCAGAGGTTGACGACGACCGGGGTGGGACGCAGGTCTGCCAGTGACATCGACTTGCCGTCGAGGGTCTCGAAGCTCAGGTCGAGGGGTTCGCCACGGTCCTCGGCGGGCACACGTGAGACGACTCCCGAACCGGAGACGTACCCCTGATCGGATCCGGCCTGATCGGCCAGTTCGTCGTTCTCGCTGCAGGCGCTGAGGACCACGGCGGTGCCAACGGCGATTGCCGAGGTGAAGAGGGCCCGACGGTTGAGCGGCTGACGTCCGAAACTCATGCTCCCGCCACCGCGGTGCCCGGCTGCAGATCCGCGCAGATGCTCTCGTAACTCACGGACACCAGTGTGGAGGAATCGAATGTGAAACTGGTGATAGAAGCCAGGTCACATTCACGCCTGCGCGGGTCGTGGACGAGCGAGCGCCCCTCCCCCGACAGGCGGGTCATCCAGATCGGCAGCTGGTGGGAGACGATGACGCCCTCGGCGTCAGGACCGTGGAGGTCGAGCTTGGCGCGCAGACTGGCCATCGCGGCCCGCATGCGCAGCACGATCTGTTTGTACGGCTCTCCCCAGGACGGAGTGAGCGGGTTGTACAGTCGCACGAAGTTCCGCGGCTCGGCGAGGCGCCTGGCGTTGAGCTTCTGTCCCTCGAAGGAGTTCGCCGCTTCGATGACTCGATCGTCGTCGAACACCGGCAGCCCGAGTGCCTCGGACAGGGGTGCGATCGTCTGCTGTGTCCGCAGCAGCGGAGAGGCGACGAGCTCGACCGGCCGGTTCTGAGCCGACGCGAAGTGCTGAGCCACACGAGCGGCCATCTCATGTCCGCGCTCGGTGAGACCGAAATGCGGCAGGCGACCGTAGAGGATGCCGTCGGGGTTGTCGACTTCGCCGTGTCGGACGAGGTGGATGGTGGTCATGACTGCGCCTTCCCGGCCTCCGGAACCGCTGCCGCGGCCTTGGCCGCCGCGGGCAGGGCGCTGATGATCCGGTCGAGGATCTCATCGGTGTGGGCATAGGAGAGGAACCAGGCTTCGAACGCGCTCGGGGGCATATGGATGCCCTGATCGAGCATGGCGTTGAAGAATGCGGTGTACCGGTCGACGTTCTGAGCCCGGGCACAGTCGTAGTTCGTCACATCGGTGTCGGTGAAGAAGACGGAGAACATCGAGTTCGCCGACTGGATGACGTGGGCGACGCCTTCGGCCTCCAGCGCCGAGGCGATGGCCGGGCGAAGTTTGTCCGCGGCACGGCCGATGTGCGAGTACACATCGAGTTCTGTCGTCAGCTTGAGTGTGGCCAGTCCGGCAGCGGTGGCCACAGGATTGCCCGAGAGTGTTCCGGCCTGGTAGACGGGGCCGGAGGGGGCGAGGTATGCCATGATGTCGGCGCGACCGCCGAAGGCCGCTGCCGGGAAGCCGCCGCCCATGACCTTGCCGAAGGTGAACAGGTCGGCCGGACCTTCGGGGTAGCCGAGGGTCTCGGACTCGTAGCCGTACCAACCGGCTGTGGAGACGCGGAAGCCGGTCATCACCTCGTCGCTGATCATCAGCGCACCGTGCGCCTTGGTCAGGCGGCGGATCGTGTTCGTGAAGCCGTCGCGGGGAGGCACGACACCCATGTTGCCGGGGCTGGCCTCGGTGATGACGCAGGCGATGTCCTCACCGTGTTCGGCGAACACGGCTTCGAGACCGGCAGCGTCGTTGTAGTCGACGACGATCGTGTCCTGCGCCTGGGCTCCGGTGACTCCGGGGGTGTCGGGCAGGGAGAACGTGGCCAGTCCCGAGCCGGCCTGGGCCAGCAGCGAGTCGACGTGACCGTGGTAGCAGCCGGCGAACTTCACGACCTTGGACCGTCCCGTGTAGCCGCGGGCCAGGCGAATCGCCGACATCGTCGCCTCGGTGCCCGAGGACACGAGGCGCACCTGGTCGACGGGGTCGACGCGGCGCACGATCTCCTCAGCGAGTTCGACCTCACCGGTCGACGGGGTGCCGAAGGAGAATCCCTTGACGGCGGCTTCCTGAACGGCGGCGACGACCTCGGGGCGGGAGTGGCCCATGATCATCGGACCCCAGGATCCGATGAGGTCGATGTAGTCGTTGCCGTCGGCGTCGCGCAGCCACGCACCGGTCGCCTCGGTGATGAAGCGGGGGGTGCCGCCGACGGCCTTGAACGCGCGGACCGGGGAGTTCACTCCGCCGGGGATGACCGCCTCGGCGCGGGTGAAGAGGGCGGCGGACCGATCGGTGGTGTGACCGTTCGTCTCTGCTGTCGTCATGGTTCTCCTCTGATTCTTCGCGGGTCGGGTTTCGTCCCGGGATCGTTCTCAGTTACGCGTGGGGGCGGCTCAGGAGCCGTCGGTGTCTGTCATGTGGTCGGATACCCTGGTGAAGATCCGGCCCAATATCTCCATCTCCTCGGGATCGAGGAGATCGACGAGGTGGCTGCGGACTCCGGAGACGTGATCGGGGGCGGCGGACTGCAGCAGCTGCCATCCGGCTTCGGTCATCACGCAGTTGACGCCGCGGCCATCCTCGGGGATGGCGGAGCGTTCGAGCAGTCCGCGCTTCTCCATTCGGGCGACGCTGTGGGTCAGCCGTGACCGCGACATTGTCGTGTCTGTGGCCAGCAGCGCCATCCGCATCGTCCGGTTCTCGTGCTCGGACAGACGCACGAGGATCTCGTATTCGGGCAGGCCGATTCCGTGCTTCTCACGCAGCTCCTTGTCCAGCTGCGTGCTGAGCAGCTGAGAGCCGGTGAGGTAGCTGCGCCAGGCTTTCTGGTCGACGGCCGACAGCCAGCGAGGCTCGGTCATCATCGGCCTCCGACTGCGTTGCTGTTCGACAGGTGACCTGCGGCCTCTGTTTGGAGGCGTTGGGCGACCTCGGTGGCCCAGTAGGTGAGGATCGCGTCGGAGCCTGCACGTTTGAAGGCGATGAGGGATTCGTCGATCGCCTTCTCCCGGTCGATGGCTCCGGCGGCGGCCGCGAATTCGATCATCGCGTATTCCCCGGACACCTGGTAGGTCCACACGGGCACGATGGATTCCTGGGCCACCTCGGCGAGCACATCGAGATACGGCAGTCCCGGCTTGACCATGACGATGTCAGCACCTTCGGCGAGGTCGAGGCCGAGTTCACGCAGCGCCTCACGTCCGTTCGCCGGATCCTGCTGGTAGGTCTTGCGGTCGCCCTTGAGTTCGGAGTCGACGGCTTCGCGGAAGGGGCCGTAGAACGCGGAGGCGTACTTCGCGGTGTAGCCCATGATCACGGTGTCGGTGAATCCAGCGGCGTCGAGGGCTTCGCGGCAGTAGGCGACCTGGCCGTCCATCATTCCCGACAGTCCGAGCACTTCGGCCCCGGCGCGGGCCTGGGCCAGTGCCATCGAGGCGTAGCGATCGAGGGTGGCGTCATTGTCGACTCCCCCGGCTTGGTCGAGGACTCCGCAGTGGCCGTGGGAGGTGAATTCGTCGAGGCACAAGTCCGCCATGATCACGGTGTCATCGCCGAGCTCGCGGGCCAGCAGCGACAGTGCCCGGTTGAGGATGCCTTCGGGGTCGTCGGCCTGTGAGCCGATCTCGTCCTTGTGTTCGGGGATGCCGAAGAGCATGAGTCCGCCGACTCCGGCCGCGACCGCTTCACGGGCGGCTTCGAGCAGGGAATCCAGCGTGTGCTGGACGACTCCGGGCATTCCGCCCAGGGGCAGCGGTTCGCGCAGCCCCTCCTTGACGAACATCGGCAGGATGAGCTCAGAGGGGTGGAGTCGCACTTCGGAGACGAGGCGGCGCAGGGCCGGGGTCGACCGCAGTCGACGGGGACGGACGGTTCCGGGAACCAGTGACATGTCAGGCCTTCCTTCTGCGGCGCTTCTGACTCGGACGCTGCGGGGAGATCCCGGCTTCCACGTCTTCGGCGCGCTGAGTGAGTGCGAATTCGACGAGACCGTCGATGAGCGAGGTGAGGTTGGCTTCCTCGGCGAGGACGTCGACGCGCAGTCCGTGTTCGGCTGCTGTGTTCGCCGTCGCCGGTCCGATGCAGCAGATCACCGAGGTGGGGGCGGGTTTGCCGGCGATGCCGACGAGGTTGCGCACCGTCGATGAGGAGGTGAAGAGGAAGGCGTCGAAGTCTCCGGCCTTGATCGATTCGCGGATCGGCGCCGGCGGCGGGGAGGCACGCACGGTGCGGTAGGCGGTGACGTCGTCGGGGTCCCACCCCTTCTCCAACAGACCGGCCACGAGCACCTCGGTGGCGATATCTGCACGCGGCAGGAGCACCGTGTTCATCGGGTCGATGTCATCGACATAGTCCGGCCACGCTGCGGCCAGTCCTCGTGCCGAATGCTCCCCGTCGGGGATGAGGTCCGGGGTGATTCCCCAGTCGACGAGTGCTGCGGCAGTGCGACCGCCGACGGCTGCGACCTTGACTCCGGCCATCGACCGGGAGTCGAGCCCGAAGTCTTCGAACCACATGCGCACGGCGCGCACGGCGTTGACCGAAGTGAATCCGACCCATTCGTAGGATCCGTCGACGAGGCCGCGGATCGCCTTCTCCATCTGGGTCGGTGTGCGCGGCGGCTGAACGGCGATGGTCGGCACGACGGTGCCGACGGCGCCGAGTTCTGCCAGGGCCTCTGCTGTGGAGGTTCCCTGTTCCTTCGTACGAGGAATGAGCACCTGCCAGCCGAAGAGCGGTTTGGATTCGAACCAACTGAGTTCTCCTCTGGATTCCACTCCCTGCCCCATGATCACCACCATACGATCAGTTCCTGATTGCGCCATGGACAGCGCCTGCTTCAAGGTCGTCTCCACACTCGTCTGTTCGATGGTGGAGATTCCCCACCCGAGGAGGACCTTCGTATCCTCGTCCCACCCGTCTGCCAGCAGAGCCTCGATCGCCTGTTCGTGGGCGGAGGCGCTGCCGGTGAGCACATGGGTGGTATTGCGGTGGCGAGAGACGTCGACATGGGTCTGCGGTCCGGCTTCGATGAAGCGCACGGAACGGACGCGGTTGGTGGTCAGCGCGGTTCCGGTAAAGGCCGCCGTCGAGGCGGAGAGTCCGACTCCGGGCACGATTTCGACCTCGACCTGTTCCTTGCGGCAGACGGCGGCTTCCGCGGTCGTGGTGGTGAAGATGATTCCGTCGTCCGAGCTCAGCCGCACCACGGTGTTGTCCGGGCGGGCGAGTTCGGCCATGCGACGGCCGCGGGTCGAGGCGGCGACTCCGAGGTCGGCGGCGTCGATGAGCGTCGCGGCCTGCGGCACATAGGCGGTGACGATCTCGGAATGGACATCGGCGTCGTAGACGACGGTCTCGGCGGTGGCGAGGATCTCGGCTCCGCGCATCGTCATCAGACCCGATTCGCCGGGTCCGCTGCCGATGAAGACGACGCGTGGCGCTGCCGGCAGGAGTCGGCGCGGCTGCACCTGGCCCGTTGTCGGTTGGTTGATCATCCCTGCTCCTGAACCTTGACGGGGGTGAGGTGATCGGCGCTGGCGGCCGGGTCGATGCCGAGTCGGCCCAAGAGGTCCTCGGCTGCGGCGGTGCCGAGTTCGTCGGCGACACGAGCCAGTTCCTTCGCGGTCACCGACAGCTGCTGAGCATTGTCGGTGCTCCAGTCGACGTCGAGGAGTTCAGGCAGCGCGGTGCTCTGACGCGTACGTGCGAGCTTGCCGTCGTCATCGGCCATCACGGCATCGACGATGAATTCGCTGCCTTCGATCTTCGCCAACGCGCCGATGGGTGCCGAGCAGCCGGCTTCGGCGCGGGAGAGGATCGCCCGTTCACAGGTCACGGCGAGGTCGGTGGTCTGATCGTGGATCTGACGCAGAGCGGCCCGCACCTCGGCGTCGCCGTCGAGGATGTCCACGGTGGTCGCGAAGGCGCTGTCGGCGCTGCGGGTCTCCACCGCCAGGGCTCCCTGGCCCGGTGCCGGGAGCATGACATCGAAGTTGAGCGAATCGGTGGCTTCGGCCAGACGCCCGATGCGACGGACGCCGGCGGCGGCGAGGACGACGGCGTCGAGACGGCCGTCGCGGACGTGTGCGATGCGGGTGTCGACGTTTCCACGCACACCACGAACCTCGATATCGGGACGTGCGGCGCGCAGCTGCACGGCACGACGCGGCGAACCGGTGCCGATGACGGACCCGGCGGGCAGGTCATTGAGGCTCAGTCCGTCACGGCCGATGAGGACATCGGCCGGGTCGACCCGCGGCGGGATGGCTGCCATCTGGATTCCCGCCTCGGGGGTGGTGGGCAGGTCCTTGAGCGAGTGCACGGCCAGGTCGATCTTGCCCTGATGGAGGGCTTGGCGGACGGCGGAGACGAAGACTCCGGTGCCGCCGAAGCCGGCCAGGGGCGACATGTTGACATCGCCCTCGGTGACGACCTCGACGATCTCGACGCGCCAGCCGGTCAGTGCCGCGATCTGGTGGGCGATCGCCGTGGACTGGGAACGCGCCAGCTGGGACCGGCGGGTGCCCAGACGCACGGTGCGGCCGCTGAAGTGTTCGGGTTCGACGATGTCGAGGGTGTGATCGGCGACCGGGCGGACGCCGTCGGCCTCGACGTGGTGCACGCTGGCTGCCGTGGCGACCTTCGTCTCCGGAGAGGTCTTGGCATGAGCGGTCTTGTTCACGGGCAGGTCGAAGAGCTGCATGAGTGCCTGGGCATAGTCGACTTCGGATTCGGTCACAGCGAGTTCCTTGACCTTCACGGTCGGGGTGTGGATGAGCTTCTCTGCCACCCGGTGCAGAGATTTGCGGATCTCTGCGAACGCTTTCTCGTCGACGGAGTCACCGAGCTTCTTCTCCAGACGCTGGGTCTCCGAGGCGAGCACGTCTTTGGCGTGGGAACGCAGAGCGGTCACGGTCGGAGCGACGGATCGTTCCTTGTTTCCGGTGGCGATGTTCTCCAGTTCGGCGGAGATGATGGTGCGGACTTCATCGATGGTGCCGGAGACCTTCGAATCGCTTTCCTTGTCGGAGCCGCGCAGAAGTTCGCGGATCTCCCCGAGGCCGAAGAGGGCGACGTTTTCGAACTCGCGGACGCTGGGGTCGATGTCGTGCGGAAGGGCGAGATCGATGAAGGCCTTGTTCGCGGCGCCCTTGTGGTTCTGTGCGAGGCCGGCGACGATGTCGTCGCGGCTGACGACGACTCCGCGGGCACCGGTGCAGGAGACGATGAGGTCGGCATCGGCGATCTCTTCGGCCATGATGCGCGGGGTGAGTTCACGGGCGCGTCCGCCCACCTCGGCGACGAGGCGTTCGGCCTTGTCGAGGGTGCGGTTGAGCACGGTGATGTGGGCGACGCCCTCTTTGTGCAGTCCGGACACTACGAGTCCCGACATGGCTCCGGCGCCGATGACCAGTGCATTGGCGGCGCGCAGGGATCCGATATGAGCGGCCGAGGCTTCGATTCCGGCACCGAAGAGGGACCGAGCGACGTCACCGAGGTCGGTCTCCGAGTGGGCGCGCTTGCCCACACGCAGCGCCTGCTGAAGCGCCTGGGAGAGTTCGGAGGTCAGGGCCTTGTCCGACTGCGAATCCGTGAATGCCGACCGGAGCTGGCCGAGGATCTGGGCCTCGCCGATGGCCATCGAGTCGAGGCCGCAGGCAACCTTGAGCAGGTGCTCCATGGCCTGGTTGTCGTAGTGGGCATAGAAGTGCCCGGCGATATCAGACCACTCTTTGTCGATCGAGGACACGAGCGCGTTGCCGAGGTCGGCCAGACCGCCGTGGAAGGCCGAGACGTCGGCGATGAGTTCGAGGCGGTTGCACGTCGAGAGCACCGCGAGTCCTTCGACATTCTCTCCGGCCAGAGCGTCCCTGCGCAGAATGCCGACCTCACCGGCGCCGAAGGCCATTCGGTCGAGCATGTCGATCGGAGCCGACTGATGTGAAATGCCGAGAACCAAGAGAGTCAATTCCTGTGCTCCTCAAAACCAGGGTTGAGCGGTGCCGTGTCCAGCGCCGAATAGTATGCGAGTACTTGCAGCTCACTGGCCAAGTCGACTTGGTGGACACGAACGGTATCCGGTGCGTCGAGCACGGTGGGTGAGAAATTGAGAATGCCGCGCACACCTGCTTCGACGGCCTTCTGGGCCGCCGCGGGTGCCGCGGCTGCGGGGACGGCCATGACCACCAGGTCGATGTGCTCGGACCAGGCGGGCAGGTCGTCCAGTGAGGAGACGGTCAGGGCACCGATGGAGGTGCCGATCTTCTCCTCGTCGATGTCGAAGACGGCAGTCAGGCGCAGACCGCGGCGCCGGAATCCGGCGTAGTCGGCCAGCGCCGAACCGAGACGTCCGGCGCCGATGATGGCGACGCGGCGGTCCCGGTCGAGGCCGAGGAACGTCCGCAGAGTCGCGGCCAGTTCCGGACAGGAGTAGCCGACACCGCGGGTTCCCGATCGCCCCAGCTGGGACAGGTCTTTGCGCAGGATCGACGGGGACACACCGCTGCGTGCGGCAAGGTCCTCCGACGAAACTGTGTCCTGGCCGGTGGCGGCAATGGTCTCGACGGTCTGCAGATAGATCGGGAGTCGGGATATGACGCGTTCGGGTACGTCCTTGCGAACGACACCCTCAATCCTGCTGGCGGACAGAATCTCGCCCACGAATCCGCCTCACTCCTTCAATCGATCTCATGCACCCAAGGCGTCGAGCGCCTTGGACAGCCGTTTCTCATCGACTCGATGGAAACTGTGTTGTCGCCCGTTGAGGAGGACGACCGGGACATCCCAGCCGTACTGTGCGGCCAGATCGTCATCGGTGTCGATGTCGATCTCGGTCACGTTCACGTCTCTGCCTGCGGCCACCTCGGTGACGGTCTGCAGCGCTTGAGCGCACAGATGGCAGTCGACACGCGTGAGAAAGGTCAAGTCGACCATGGCTCACTCCTCATCGGGTGCAACAAACCCCGCCGAGAAATCACTCGAGCGGGGGCGTAGGACCGTCGGGTCTTACTTCTTGTTGCGACGCTGGTGACGTGTCTTGCGAAGCTGCTTGCGGTGCTTCTTCTTCGACATACGCTTGCGGCGCTTCTTGATGACTGAGCCCACTCGGGTACCCCTTGTGCTTGTCGGTGGAGGGTGAACTTCAGGTGCCCACCCATTGAACTAACCGTGCAATTCTATCGCTTGGCCGCCTGCTTTCCCAAAACTGTGTCCAGATCCACAACGGCGGCACCGGACGATCCGCGAGGGCGCGGGGATCGGGTTCGGCTCAGGTCAGTCGAAGTAGGGGTCGAGTGCGAAGAAGGGGAAGATGTTCTTCCGCGTGCCCATCACGGCTCGGTCGAGTTCGGCTTCGGGGTCGAAGCCCTTCGACCAGGGTTCGAAGGAGCCGTCGAATCCGTCGGTCATCGACAGCGGCGCTTCCCGTCCGGTCTTCGTCTGCGCATAAGCTGCCCATCGTCCCGGGATCCGCGCAGCGGGGTCGATATCGCGTCCGGCGGCAATGGCCAGCAGGTTCGTCCAGGCGCGGGGCACGACGTCGATGATCGCGTATCCCCCTCCCCCGACGGACAGCCAGCGTCCGTCGGCATGATCGACAGCGAGGTCGCGGATGCGTTCGGCGGCGATCCGCATGGCGTCCACGCTCAGGCGCATATGGGTCAGCGGGTCCGCGCGGTGTCCGTCGCAGCCGTGCTGGGAGACGATGACCTGTGGTTCGAAGGCGGCGACGACCTGTGGGACGGTGGCATCGAAGGCGCGCAGCCATTCCGCGTCCCCCGCTCGCGGGGGCAGGGCGATATTCATCGCCGAGGCGGCCGCCTTCAGTCCCCCGATGTCCGCGGGGAATCCGGTGCCTGGGAAGAGGAATTTCCCCGATTCGTGGATCGAAATCGTGAGTACGCGGGGATCGTCCCAGAAGAAGGTCTCGACACCGTCACCGTGGTGGGCGTCGGTGTCGAGGTAGACGATGCGCTCGTATCCGGCGTCGAGGAATTCGGTGATCGCTCCGGCAGCATCGTTGTAGACGCAGAATCCGCTGGCCTTGCCCGGCATCGCATGGTGCATTCCGCCGCAGAAGTTCACCGCGCGCAGGTAATCTCCGGAGATGATCGCGTTCGCGGCGTTGACGCCGCCTTGGAACAGCATCGCCGAGGCGGAGTGCATGTTCTCGAACCCGGGGACATCCTCGGTGCCGATTCCATACTTGGTCGCATCCTGCTCGTCGAGGCCCTCCGCGGTGCCGGCCTGCCTGACTGCGGCGATAAAGTCGGGGTCGTGGAGTCGGGCGAGCTTCGCCTCGTCGATCTCCCCGATGGGGTTGACGTGGACGTTCTCTGCGTCGAAGAGTCCGAAGTCCATGGCGAGCTTCGCTGTCAGGTCGAGCCTGAGCGGGTGCATGGGGTGGCTGGGACCGAAGTTGTAACCGGTCACTGCGTCGTCCCAGACGACATACACATCATTTTCGGCCATGCCCACCATGCTATATGGCGCAGCTCACTTGCGCCGATTCCGGGGCCACCGGCTCTACCATGGTGCTTGTGTCCAAGAATTCCTCGCCGCGCTACGACCGGCTGCTGAAGCCGGGACGGTGGGTCCGAGACTTCGTCGACGACCTCGCCGTGGCTTCACCGGCGCGTCTGGCGATCGGGTCCTTCGTCGCCGTCGTCGCGGCGTTCGCGATCCTGCTGATGCTGCCGGCGAGCATGCGCGATCCCGGTTCAGTCGATCAGGCCACGCATATCGCGAACTCCGTGTTCGTGGCGGTCTCGGCCGTGTGCGTGACCGGGCTGACTCCCGTCGTCACGGAACAGTACTGGTCGGACTTCGGGATCTCGGTCATCACCGCAGGCATCCAGGTCGGCGGTCTCGGAATCCTCACCCTCGCCTCGGTGCTGGGCATGGCGGTCTCCAGGCGGCTGGGAGTGCGACAGCGACTGATTGCTCAGCAGGCCACCTCAGCGCTCAATCTGGGCCAGGTCGGTTCGCTGCTCAAAACCGTGGTCATCACGATCTTCACTGCAGAGTCGATCCTCGCGGTGCTGCTGTTCCCGCGGTTCCTCATCCGCGGGGAATCACTCGGCGACTCCGTCTGGTATTCGGTGTTCTACTCGATCTCTGCGTTCAACAATGCCGGGTTCACCATCCACGAGGGCGGGGCCGCATACTTCGCCTCGGATCCGTGGATTCTGTCCCTGCTCATGGCCGGTGTGTTCGTCGGTTCGCTGGGATTCCCGGTCGTGCTCATGGTCGCGATGTTCTGGAACCGGCCCAGCCGGTGGGATCTGCATACGAAGCTCACGCTGACGACCACGACGACGGTTCTGGCCATCGGGCTGCTGCTGTTGGCGCTGTTCGAGTCGGCGAACCCGGCGACCTTGGGCGACAAGAACGCAGGTCATACCTTCGTCGAAGTCCTGTTCATGGCGGTCATGCCCCGATCCGGCGGGTTCGCGACGATGGAGATCGCGGACATGAGCCAGGCCTCTCACCTGCTCATGGACCTCATGATGTTCATCGGCGGCGGTTCGTCGTCGACGGCCGGCGGAATCAAGGTGACGACGGTTGCTGTGCTCGTCCTCGCCGCGTACGCCGAGGCCAGAGGCCTGCAGGACGTGCACGTCTTCGGTCGGCGGCTGACGTCGTCGACGATCAAGCTGTCGATCTCGATCCTGCTCACTGGTGCGATGATCGTCTTCATCGGCACCCTGACGATGCTGCAGATCAGTGCGGAGCCACTCGATCGGGTGCTGTTCGAGGTGATCTCGGCCTTCGGCACCGTGGGTCTGAGTTCCGGGGTGTCGGCGACCTCGCCGAACGCGGGACTCTATGTTCTGTCGGTGATCATGCTCATCGGTCGACTCGGTACGATTACACTGGCGGCTGCACTGTCTATGCAGGATTCGGTGCGCCTGTACCGCTACCCCGAAGAAAGGCCGGTCGTTGGCTAACGAACACTCTTCAATCCTGGTCATCGGACTGGGACGCTTCGGGTCCTCGACGGCGGCCACTCTGGCAAGACTGGGTCGCGAGGTCATGGCCATCGAGCACAATCCCGAACTCGTCAAGGACTGGAGCGGCAAACTCACGCACGTCGTCGAGGCCGACTCGACGAACATCGACGCGCTGCGTCAGGTGGGTGCCGGTGACTTCTCGACTGCCGTCGTCGGCATCGGAACCTCGATCGAAGACAGCGTGCTCACGACCGCCAACCTCGTCGACCTGGGCGTGACGCAGGTGTGGGCGAAGGCGATCTCGCCGTCGCACGGCAAGATCCTCCACCGCATCGGCGCCCACCATGTTCTCTATCCGGAGTCGGATGCGGGCCGCCGCGTCGCCCACCTGGTCAGCTCCCGGATGATGGAGTACATCGAGTTCGACGAGGGCCATTTCGCCGTGGTGAAGATGCGCCCGCCAAGGGAGATCCAGGGCTTCACGCTCAGCGAGTCCGGTGTCCGCGACAAGTACGGAGTCACGATCGTCGGCATCAAGAGCCCCGGCCGCGACTTCACCTATGCCGACCCGACGACCCGGGTGGGCAAACAGGACCTGCTCATCGTCGCCGGGCACGTCGAGCTGCTCGGCCGCTTCGCCGGCCGCCCGTAGGCATCCTCCCCAATCACGGGTTCAAAGTGTGTATGCAGTGAACTAGATCAGTGCAATTGCACTTTGAAACCGTCGGAGCACCGCAATCGCGTCACCGCCTCGGCGTGAGATAGCCGTAACCTCATCACGGCACAAGGTGACTCCATCAAGACGCAAAGAGAGCGGGCGACGGGAATCGAACCCGCGTCATCGGCTTGGGAAGCCGAAGCTTTACCATTAAGCTACGCCCGCGCGTCGCCGCCGTTAAGCAGACATCTGCCCAGTTAAGACCCGTTGCAGACATGCCTTGGTCGGCGGCTCGAACCAGTCTACAGCTTCTCACCTCAGGTCCATTCGACAACTGCGTGTTCAAAGCGTGTATGCAGTGCACTAGACAAGTGCATCTGCATTTTGAAGCCGTCGGTGCACCGGTCGGGTCGGACAGCGCCGTTTAGGCACGGTTGTCAGTCTGCCGTTACCGGACACCGGATCGCTGTCTTGGGGCAATGAACGCCCTCAGGTGTGGCGCTTGCCCGAAGAGTTTTGTTGCACATTCTTCAAGATTGATCACTTCGTTGAAGTTCAGCCGGACGATTCGATACCCCAGCTCCAGCAGCCGGTTGTACTGACGGACTTCCTTCCGCACCAGCCGAACTCCGTTGTCGGCATATTTGGAGAAGCCGTCGACGAGAACGATCGTCCTCGACTCCCTGTGCAGAAAATCCACACGGGTGAGGAATGCGCGCCCGTCCCAGATCCTTGTCTGCTGTCTGAATCCAGTCAGTCTCAGCTGTGCAAGGTTGTACTTGAAGCGACTCTCTGCGTAACTCTCCGACAGCGGCCCGACCGCAGACAACAAACGCTGCGCTCTCGACTGGCCTTTTGACAGGCGGAGGAGCACAGGCATGAAGTCCTCGGCAATACGCCGCTCTGCCAAAGCCTGCGTGTCCGGCGGGTATCCGAATCGAGCCGCTTCGTCAGCCCCAGCGTCGGAACCGAATACTGACCTGCGCAGACATGTCTCCAGCGCCGCGAAGCCCTCCGGTTCACCCAGCTGGCCGATGAGGTCGAACGCCGTGCGAATCGGCGATGTCAGCGACATCTTGCCTATCCTGACGACGTCCGCTTCAGGGACGGATTTCGAGGTCCGAACAACATCGGCACTGGAGTGCCGCCTCGTCGGATGAGCGATGAAGACCTTCCCTCGAGGCGGGCGAAACAACTGAAAGTCATGGATGAACCCAGCGGAGACTCGCCAGATCACATCGTCGACCCCGTAGTGCGGATACGAAGCCACCCGCAGCTTTTCGAACATGTCGAGGAGTTCGAAGCGAAGCAGCCCCGACTGTTGATCTGTCAGCTCGGCGACTCTCTTGATCCACGCTTCGTCCGTGACGAACTCCGCAATTGCCGAGTGCCGGGGATTCGAACATCGAACGACGATCGAATACATCCCTTGAGTGAGTGCCAGCAGGCAACAGCCGATGGCATCGCGGATGCACCTGCTCTGCACCCCGCGCGCTCGGAGTTCACTGGTGCGGACCACGTTATACATGCGGCAAGACTGTCGATGCCCGTGAGACTCAGGCAAGGGCTCCTCACCAGCCTGTGGATTGGGACTGGGCGTCCACACCGACATGGAGTCCGAGTCGGCGGACTTTCAACAGTGCACAACGTTCGAGTGATGGACGGTTCTGCACTTGCCTGAGGCTCGATTGGGACCCGTCCCTCGCCGCAGAGGGCAATTGCGCATGGCCTCCTCGGCTCCTCAGCCGCATGGCCTGCTGGGACTCCGACGGGGCCAAATTCAGTTGAATCCACAACCGCGTGTCCACGGTGCATTCGCGCTGAACCGAATCGGCTCGTCTGCACTGTGAACACGCGGTCGGCAGATGGATCAGTGGTCGACAGCCTCCTCGGCGCCGAATCCGGTGTGAGCGCGGACGTCCATCTCGGCGGCGAGCTCGGGACTCTCCACTGTCTTGTCGGTGATCGAGGCGATCCAGCCGAGGATGAAGCCGAGCGGAATCGAGATGATGCCCGGGTTCGACAGCGGGAAGATCGCGAAGTCAGCACCGGGGATCATGGCGGTCTCGGAACCTGAGACGACCGGCGAGAACGCGATGAGCACCATCGCCGAGATCAGGCCGCCGTAGATCGACCACACGGCACCGCGAGTGGTGAAGCGCTTCCAGAACAGCGAGTACACGATCGTGGGCAGGTTCGCGCTGGCGGCGACGGCGAAGGCCAGTGCCACGAGGAAGGCGATGTTCTGCCCCTGCACACCGATGCCGCCGATGATTGCGACCGCACCGATGACGATCACTGTGCGGCGGGCGATCTTGACCTCCGCCTCGGAGTCCTCGACCTTGCCCTTCTTGATGACGTTGGCGTAGATGTCGTGGGCGAACGAAGCCGCCGCCGTGATCGCCAGGCCCGCCACCACGGCGAGGATCGTGGCGAATGCGACCGCGGAGATGAAGCCCATGAGCAGCGGCCCGCCGAGCTGGAGCGCCAGCAGCGGGGCCGCTGAGTTCACGCCGCCCGGAGCGTTCTTGATCGTATCGGCGCCGACGAGTGCGGCCGCACCGTAGCCGAGCACGAGAGTGAAGAGGTAGAAGGCACCGATGAGCCAGATCGCCCATACGACCGAACGGCGGGCTTCCTTCGCCGTGGGGACGGTGTAGAAGCGCATGAGGACGTGAGGCAGACCCGCCGTGCCCAGCACGAGCGCCAGGGCCAGTGAGATGAAGTCGAGCGGATTCTCACCGTACTGCAGACCCGGGTTGAGGACGGCTTCCCCCACTCCTTCGGCGGCGTTGTCCACGGCGGACGACAGCAGAGTCGAGAGGTTGAAGCCGTTGAGCGCGAGCACCCAGATGGTCATCGCGAAGGCACCGGCGATGAGCAGAATCGCCTTGACGATCTGCACCCAGGTGGTGCCCTTCATTCCGCCGACGAGGACGTAGATGATCATCAGCGCGCCGACGACGGCGATGACCAGTGACTGGCCGACCTTGCCGTCGATGCCCATGAGCAGCGACACGAGTCCGCCGGCTCCGGCCATCTGCGCGAGCAGGTAGAAGAAGCAGACCGCCAGCGTCGACAGGGCTGCCGCCATGCGCACGGGGCGCTGCTTGAGTCGGAACGACAGCACATCTGCCATGGTGAACTTGCCGGTGTTGCGCATGAGTTCGGCGACGATGAGCAAAGCGACGAGCCAGGCGACGAGGAAGCCGATCGAATAGAGGAATCCGTCGTAACCGTTGACGGCGATCGCGCCGCAGATGCCGAGGAAGGATGCGGCAGACAGGTAGTCGCCTGAGATGGCGAAGCCGTTCTGCGGTCCGGTGAAGGACCGGCCGCCGGCGTAGTAGTCCGAGGCGGAACTGTTGTTGCGGCTGGCCCGCAGAACGATGAACATCGTGACCGCGACGAATGCGGCGAAGATCGTGATGTTGAGGACCGGGTTGTTCTCGACCTCGGTGGTCGCGGTACTGAGGAGGTCGACTCCCGAAGCGACGAAGTCTCCGATTGCCAATGTGCTCATGAGCGGGTTCCTTCCGTTTCGGCCTGCAGTCGTTCACGGATCGCTTCCGCGGGAGGGTCGAGCTTCTTATTGGCGAACGAGACGTAGAACATCGTGATCGCGAAGGTCGTCACGAACTGCAGCAGCCCGAATACGAGTCCGACGTTGATCTCCCCCACGACCTTCGTCGACATGAAGTCGTGCGCGTACGTGCTGAGGATGACGTAGAGGAAGTACCAGACGAGGAACGCGATCGACAGCGGGATCACCACTGAGAATCGCTTGCGTTTGAGGGCCTTGAATTCCGGGTCTTCCTCCTCCTTGAGGAAGTCAACACCGGTGTTGACAGGGTCAGTCATTCTTTCTCCTTTGAGTCGACAGAACATCAGTGTCCTGAATCACATGACCCAAAGGTAACGTTGAGCATGCGCTGGGGAATACCACCGAAAGTTGGTAGCTTATTCACATGAATGCGCACGCCAAAGAAGCGCGGGCTCTCAAGGTCGAGACCCGCCGCCTGTTCGTCGAAGCCGTCGACTCCCTGCATCAGAGCGGCACAGGCGACGTCGTCTTCGGAGGCATGGTCGAAGAGGGGTCGGTTGCGGTCGAAGCCGTCGCCGGCGCCGGCAAGGACCTGCTGTCGTCCCTCATCGTCAGCACCGGGCGGGGTCTCGGCGGACGGGCCATGACCGAAGGCACTCCGCAGCTGACCCGCGACTACGAGATCGACCCTCTCATCACCCATCACTACGATGAGGAGGTGCTCGGCGAGGGCATCCGTGTCCTCGTCGCTGTCCCCACCCTGCACGGCGGTGAGGTCACGGGCATGGTCTACTGCGGCCACCGCGCGGACTACGACGCGGCCGCTCCGCAGACGGGCGATCTCGTCCGGCGGGTGCGACAGCTCTCGGTCGATCTCGGTCGACTCGGCTACCGGCAGGCACCGCACGTCCCGGTCAAGGAGGAACCGCTCTACCCGGATCTGGATCCATCGGGTCGCGAAGCTCTGCGACACACCTATGCGGAGCTGCGGGCCATCCGCTCCGGCGTCGTCGATGAGGAGACCCGGGAGAAGCTCACCGGCATCGAGGCGCGCCTGGCCGATATCCTCTCCGGACACAATCCCGAGAACTTCCAGACGCCGGTGCCTGCGGTCAGGCTGTCACCGAGAGAGACAGACATCCTCTCGCACGTCGCCCTGGGCTGGCCGAATGCCCGAATCGCCGAGGCGCTGTCACTGCGCGAGTCGACAGTGAAGTCCTATCTCAACACAGCGATGGTCAAGCTCTCGGCACGGACCCGACATGAGGCCGTGTCGATCGCCCGTTCTTCACACGTCCTCCCCTGAGCGGGGAGGCTCGGCTCAGCCGTTGATGACTTCGGAGTTCTCCCGTTCCATCTCCACGGAACGGTCCGCCGCAGCCTGCGCGGCCGCCTCGGCGATATCGAAGATCCCGGCGTCGAGGAACTGCTGGAGACCGGCCAAGGTCGTTCCGCCCTTGCTGCTCACGGCCTGCCGCTGAGCGGCAGGGTCGGGCTTCTCGGTGAGGAGTCGGCCGGCGCCGTCGGCAGTGGCCACGACCATATGGCGGGCGGCGTCCTCGCTCAGGCCCTGCTTGACGCCGGCGGCGATCATGGCTTCGGCGAGGAGGAAGAAGTACGCGACTCCGGACCCGGAGATTCCGGTCATGGCGGGGATCTGGGATTCGTCGAGATCGACGACGAGGCCGGCGCCCGACAGCAGCGACTTCAGTGTGTCCACGCTGGCGGCGGTCACCTCGGCGGTCGGGGCCAGTGCGATGACGCCGTGGCCGATGGCACTGGGCGTGTTCGGCATGATCCGCACGATCGGATTCTCGGGGGCGAGCTTTGCGAGGTCCGCGGCGGCAACGCCGGCGGCCATGGACACGAGCACGGACGACGGGTCGAGGTCGTCGGCGAGGTCGCGCAGGGTCTCGGCCATCATCCACGGCTTCACGCCGAGGAAGACGAAATCGGCTCCGGACACGGCTTTCCTGTTCGCGTCGGCATCGTCCTCCAGCGAGGTGACTGTGGCGGTGGCCAGATCACTGCTGAGACGCTGCGCCGAGGCGGTCGAATTCGTCGTCGCGCGGACGGTGATGCCCGCGTCGGCAGTGAGGATTCCCTGGATCAGGGCCGTGCCCATGTTGCCGGTTCCGATGGAGGCGATTGTGGTCAAAGCGCGCCATCCTTTCGATGTTTGGGGTGTGGTGGTCGGTGGATGTCCGCGAATCCGTGCGTGCTCGTGCGAGGTCGGGTGGATGGACTCGCGACGTCACGGTCGGCGCGGGGTCAGCTCTCGTCGTCGGTTTTTTCGGACCGCGCGGGCTTGTGCTCGGAGGTGCGAGTGTGGCTGTGGGAGTAGCGCCGGGGAACATCCTCGTCGAGGCCGAGGTGCTCACGGGCGAAGGCGATGGAGTCGGCGAGCATCTTCTCGCGGGACGACTGCTTGCGGACGAAACGGGTGTTGACCTCGACGACGACGTCGCCTTGCCAGTTGTATTTGGCCAGGTACTGCAGTGTCTCCGCGACGGGCATGGTGCCTTCGCCGGGAACCAGGTGTTCGTCCTTGAGTGAACCGGCTCCGTCGGTGAGGTGGACGTGGCGGAGTTTGTCGAAGATCTCGCCCACCGTCTCCAAGGCGTTCATGCCGGCGGTGGAGGCGTGCGAGAAGTCGAAGGTGAGGTCATCGTAGTCCTCGTCCAGGGGGTTCCAGTCGGGGTAGTAGACCTGGATCTCGCGTAGGCCGGCCCGCCAGGGGTACATGTTCTCGACGGCCAGTCTCACACCGGTCTCCTGGGCGACCTGGCGGACGCCGTCGACGAAGCCGAGGGCGTATTCGCCCTGCCAGCGGAACGGCGGGTGGAGGACGACGGTGTCGGCGCCCACCTCTTTGGCGAGGTTCGCGGTGATCCGCAGCTTCTCCCAGTGGTCCTTGTGCAGCACGCGCGGCAGGAACAGCAGGGTCGGGGCGTGCAGGGAGATGACGTCGAGTCCGGTGTCGCGAGAGAGCCCGTTGATGAGGTCGACGTCGCGGGTCTCGGTGTTGTGGGTGATCATGATCTCGATACCGTCATAGCCGTGCTTGGCTGCTTGGGTGAAGGTCTCCTCGACGGTCATGGGTGAGACGGAGGAGCTGGAGAGGCCGAGCCTGATCCGGTTGTCGGAGACGTGATGGGCGTCTTTCTCATACACGTCGTGTCTGTCGAAGTACTCCCGGTGGCGCTTCGAATTCGAGCGCGCAGAATTCTTGGTGGTCAACACCTTCCGCTGGGACTTCGATTTCTTACTCATCTCTTCCAGTTTAACGCGGACTTCCCGCCCCAGAACTACCTGACGGCGGCCCAGCAACCTCGCGCAAGGTTGCTGGGCC
>NZ_BCSJ01000018.1 GCF_001570805.1 Brevibacterium epidermidis NBRC 14811
AAGGTTGCTGGGCCGCCGTCAGGTAGTAATTCAGCCGTAGAGGGTCTCGGTGTCCTCGTCGACCCAGCCCTTGGAACGTTCGACTGCCTTGTTCCAGAGGCGGTAGACGCGCTCGACCTTCTCGTCGTCCATCGACGGGTTCCAGCGCTTGTCCTCGCGCCAGTTGTTTCGCACGTCTTCCTCACCGTTCCAGAACTTCACGGCGATGCCTGCCGCATATGCCGCACCCAGTGCCGTGGTCTCGATGACCTCGGGACGGATGACGGGCACGCCGAGGAGGTCAGCCTGGAACTGCATGAGCGTTTCGTTCGCGACCATGCCGCCGTCGACCTTGAGCTCGGTGAGCTCGACACCGGAGTCGAGGTTCATCGAGTCAAGCACCTCGCGAGACTGGAAGGCCACGGACTCCAGGGCGGCACGGGCGATGTGGTTCTTGTTCACATACCGTGTCAGACCCACCATCACGCCGCGGGCGTCGGACTCCCAGTGCGGAGCGAAGAGTCCGGAGAACGCGGGCACGATATAGCAGCCGCCGTTGTCGTCGACCTTCTTGGCCAGGGTCTCGACCTCGGGGGCGTCGTTGATGATGCCGAAGTTGTCGCGCAGCCACTGCACGAGCGAACCGGTGACGGCCACCGAGCCTTCGAGCGCGTAGACGGCGTCGTCTTCGCCGATCTTGTACGCAACCGTCGTGAGCAGACCGTTCTTGCTGGCCACAGGCTCATTGCCGGTGTTGATGAGCATGAAGTTGCCGGTGCCGTAGGTGTTCTTCGCCTGCCCCTTCTCGAAGCAGGCCTGACCGAACGTCGCTGCCTGCTGATCACCGAGGATGCCGCAGATCGGGGTGTCGATGATGAGTCCGTTCTTCGCCCCGTACCCATAGACCTCCGAGCAGGACTTGATCTCGGGCAGCATCTCGACGGGGATGCCCATATCTGCAGCGATATCGGGGTTCCAGTCGAGGGTGTCGATGTTCATCAGCATCGTCCGCGAAGCGTTCGTGACGTCGGTGACGTGGATTCCGCCGTTGACCCCGCCGGTGAGATTCCAGATCACCCAGGTGTCCATGGTGCCGAAGAGCAGGTCCCCGGCCGCGGCGGCTTCCTTGACCCCGTCGACGTTGTCGAAGATCCACTTGGCCTTCGGACCGGCGAAGTAGGTGGCCAGAGGCAGCCCCACACGGTCCTTGTACTTGTCCGGTCCTTCGTCCCCGGCGAGTTCGTCGCAGACCTTCTGGGTGCGCGCGTCCTGCCACACGATGGCGTTGTAGACGGGTTCACCAGTGTTCTTGTTCCAGATGACGGTGGTCTCACGCTGGTTCGTGATGCCCACGCCCTCGAGCTGGTGGCGGTTGATGTTCGCCCGGGTCAGGGCCTGACCGATCGCCTCGTTGGTGTTCTTGATGATCTCGACCGGATCGTGTTCGACCCAGCCGGCGCGAGGGAAGATCTGCTCGTGCTCGAGCTGGCCGGACGACACGATCTGCCCGTCATGATTGAAGACGATCGCCCGCGACGAGGTGGTGCCCTGGTCGATGGCGAGGATGAACTTTTCCTGACTCATTCTGACTCCTGTGTCCGTGTGGTTGTGAGTGATCGTACTCACTTGTCTGTTGTCTGTGATCGTACTCAGATGAAGGCCTGCGAGACCAGGCCGGCGAGGACGGCACCGACGAGCGGTCCGAAGACCGGCACCCACGAATAGGCCCAGTCCGAGCTGCCCTTGTTCGGGATCGGCAGCAGAGCGTGCATGATGCGCGGCCCGAGGTCACGGGCGGGGTTGATGGCGTAGCCGGTCGGTCCGCCCAGGGAGGCGCCGATGGCGACGACGATCAGTGCAACTGCCAGCGGTCCGAGTTTGTCCGGTGTTCCGCCGAAGAGCAGGATGACGATGACGAGCACGAAGGTGGCCACAACCTCGGTGACGAAGTTCCAGCCGTAGGAGCGGATCTCCGGCCCGGTCGAGAAGGTGCCGAGGATGTTCCCGGCGTCCTTCTCCTCGTCGTAGTGCTTCTTGTACACGGCCCAGGCGAGGAAGGCACCGATCATCGCACCGATGAGTTCGGCGGCGAGGTAGGCCACGGTGTTGGCGAAGTTGACGGGGATGCCCTCGGCATATTCGCTCGCCCCGCTGGAGAGGATTCCGAAGGTCACAGCCGGGTTGAGGTGTGCTCCGGTCTTATAGGCGACGTAGACACCGGCGAAGACCGCCAGCCCCCAGCCGAAGGAGATCAGCAGCCAGCCGCCGCCATTGCCTTTGGTTTTGCCGAGAACGACGTTGGCGACGACGCCGACACCGAGCAGCATGAGCATCGCAGTACCGGCGATCTCATAGAGGAAGATAGTGCCCATATCTCACAAACTCCTATTGTTTGTATTTCCGGTGGGTATTCCGGTCGATGGTCGACCCGGAGGGTGCTCCGGGGTCGGTCGATTTTCAGTTGTCGATATTCGGTTGTGGTCCCGCACTTCGCTGTGCACGGTTCAGTGGAGAGTCTCCCCGACCAGGGCCGCCGCCGAGGCGTCGTCGTCGGTGGACTCGGCCGCGACCTGGGCGTCGACGTGAGCGTTGAAATCCTCGACCTCGGCCGATTGACGCTCGGCGTCCCATCCGAGGACGGATGCGACGATGGCTGCGACCGCATCGGCGGCGCTCTTGCCTCGGTCCGGGGATTCGTAGTTCAGCCGCATCCGCCTCTCGAGGATGTCGCCGAGGTGGACGGCCCCCTCTGCGGCGGCCGCGTAGTGGGCTTCGACGCGCAGGTAGCGTTCGGCGCCTTCCAGCGGCTGACCGAGTTCGGGATCCTCATCGACGAGGTCGAGCAGATCCTCGATGAGGGTGCCGTAGCGACGGATGAGCCGTTTGACGCGGTCTTCGTCCCATCCGTATTTCTCCGCGATCCCGGACTGGCCGCGGCGCAGCGCACCCACTCCCTGGGCGCCGAGCAGCGGCACGGATTCGGTGAGTGACCGGCGGTCCTTCGCATCGTCGCCGAGGACGAAGTCGACGGCGTCTTCGGCCATCACCCGGTAGGTGGTGAACTTGCCGCCGGCGATCGCGGCCAGGGCCGGTTCGACCTCCATCACGGTGTGTTCGCGGGAGACCTTCGTCGAGGCCTGCCCTTCCTTGACCACCGGCTGGAGCAGCGGGCGCAGTCCGGAGTAGACGCCGATGACGTCGTCGCGGGTGAGTTTGTCGGCGAGGATCGCGTTGGCGTGTTCGATCAGGTAGTCGATGTCCTTCGAGGTCGCCACCGGGGCGTCGACGTCTTCGTTCCACGGGGTGTCGGTGGTGCCGATGACCCAGTAGCCTTCCCAGGGGATGACGAAGAGGACGGATTTCTCCGTCTTCGAGATGATTCCGGTATTCGGGTCGGCCTTGATCTTGTCCTCGGCCACGGTGATGTGCACGCCCTTGGAGGCGAGCACCTTGAGCCCGGCATCGGCTTTCGCCAGATCCTGCTGCTCTTCGGTCCAGACGCCTCCGGCGAGGAGGGTGCGGCGGGCGTGGATGTCGAATTCCTCACCGCTGATCTCGTCTCGAGCATGGACGCCCGTGACCTGGTCGCCGTCGTGGAGGTAGCCGATGACGGAGACGTGGTTGGCGGCAGCGGCTCCGTAGCTCACTGCCGAGCGGACGAGGGTCATGACGAAGCGGGCGTCGTCGACCTTCGCATCGTAGTATTCGAGGGCTCCGACGGCGGCGTCGTCGGCCAGACCCGGGAAGTGGGAGGCCAGGGCCTTTTTTCCCAGGTGACGGTGCATCGGCACAGCGCGTTTGCGGCCCGGCCGGGTGGCCATCGTGTCGTAGAGAAGCACGCCGGATCCGATGAACGCCCGGTCGATGAGGCGGTGTTCGAAGGGGAACACGAAAGCGACGGGTTCGACGAGGTGAGGAGCGGTGTGCTGGAGCAGCAGATCGCGTTCCTTCAGCGCCTCGGCGACGAGTTTGAAGTCGAGCATCTCGAGGTAGCGGAGTCCGCCGTGCATGAGCTTCGACGAGCGGGATGAGGTTCCCGAGGCCCAGTCCTTCGCATCGACGACACCGACCTTGAGCCCGCGGGTAGCTGCGTCGAATGCCGATCCTGCTCCGGTCACTCCCCCACCGACGACGAAGACGTCGAGCGGGTCGGCCGCGCTCGTCTTCTTCAGTGTCTCGAGTGCCCGGTCACGGAAGTTCGGGGACAGCTCACCATTTCGCATCGGCAGAAGCGCACTTTCTTTCAGACGTTATTGTCATTCACCATTGTCACCCCAGCGGTTGATGCCGAGGGCGCACTGCGGAGAATAATCAAAAACTAGCAGGCAATTCTGAACAGCGATACCGACCGGTAGCAGGAGCTTGCCGCGATCGGCAGCCGCAGCGCGGTGTGACCGACAGCCGCTGCGGGGGCTGCGAGGGGCGGCTCAGTCGAGGGCGGAGACGGTCTCCATGCGCATCGCCGAGGACTGCTCGGCCGAGTCGAGGAGGTCGAGTTTGCGCATGATGATGCCTTCGCGCAGCGCCCATGGGGAGATGTTCATCACGCCGATGTCGAAGATCGTGAAGGCCGCCTCGGCGACGATCGCTCCGGCCAACACCTGACCGGCACGGGCTTCGGAGACTCCGGGCAGGTTCGCCCGCTCTTCGGGGGTGCGCGAAGCGAGGGTGTCGATGATGCCTTCGAGATCGCGGCGGAAGAGCTTCCTGGGAGCATAGATTCCGTCTCCGCTCGGAGCGGCACCGGCGATGCGCGCCAGGGAGCGGAAGGTCTTCGACGAACCGACGATCTGGTCGGGCACTCCGACCCGGTTGATGTCGCCGGCGATACGTCCGATCTGCGCCCGGGCATGCTTGCGCAGTCGGTGGATGTCTTCTGCGGCGGGCACCGGGTCCGGTAGGAAGTCCGAATAGGTGCGTCCGGCGCCGAGTGGGATCGACACTGCCGCCTGCGGGTATTCGTCCTGACCTGCCGCGATCTCCAGTGAACCGCCGCCGATGTCGAGCAGTAGGATCTTTCCGGCCGACCATCCGAACCAACGGCGGGCGGCGAGGAAGGTCACGCGGGCTTCGTCGCGGCCGGTCATGACGTTGAGGGTGACCCCGAGCTGAGCGTTGATCGATTCGATGAGGCTGACCCCGTTCGGAGCTTCCCTGACCGCCGAGGTGGCGAATGCGAGGATCTGCTCTGCGCCTTGGTCTTCGGCGATCTCGACGGCATCGGCGATGAAGGAGCGCAGTCGTTCCTGCCCGTCGGCGTCGATCGATCCGTCATCGTTGAGATACTCAGCGAGTCGGAGCACCTCCTTGTGCGAGGTGGCCGGCAGGGGCGGTGCTCCGACGTGGGCGTCGACGACCAGGAGGTGGACGCTGTTGGAGCCGATATCGAGGACTGCTAGGCGCATTCGCTCAGTTTATCCTCTCTGCGGGGCTCCGTGCTCACGGACTTCGGAACCGTTCTGCCAAGCAGATTTGGCGAAGCCGAAGTCCGGCGGTTCCTTGGCGAAGAACGCTTCCTGACCGCGGGTGATCTCTGCCCGGTAGGCCTCATCGAGCCACCGAGGCGGTTGGGTGCCTTCGGCCAGCTCACCGTCGAGGATCGCTTTGGCTCCGACCTGACTGAGTCGGGACAGTCCCACGATCCGCTCCCCCAGTGCCTGTGCGGCCTCCAACGGGGTGTCGGAGACTTCGTGGAAGAAGCCGAGTTCGGCCATCTTCTCGAACTTCACGATCGAGGCCGTGATCAGCAGGTACCTCGCCCAGGCATCGCCGAGGATCTGAGCCAGGCGCTTCGTGGGGCCGGCCGGGTAGACGAGCCCGAGTTTGGCCGCGGTGACGCCGAAGATCGAACCGGGAGCGGCGATGCGGATATCGCAGGCCGCGGCGATCTCCGTTCCCCCGCCCACGCAGTTGCCGGTGATTGCTGCGATCGTCGGGGTCTGCGAGTTCGCGAGGGCCGCCTCGGCGGTGGAGTTGAGTTCCCAGAAGTCGTCGAGCGGCACATTGAGGTCGGCGATGTCCGAACCGGCGGAGAAGTGCCCGCCGGCCCCGGTGATCACGAGCGCACCGATCGAATCGTCGGCGTCGACGTTCGCGATGATCTGCGGCAGCGCCCGCCACATCGGCCGGGAGATCGCATTGCGCTTTTCGGTCCGATCAATGACGAGGGTTCCGACCCCACCGGAGACGGTGAAGTCGAAACCCTCGAGATCGACCGGACGGTATGAACCGTCTGGTCCCATGTGTGTTCTGCCTTTCGAGAGGTCAGCCCCGGTTGTCGGGAACCTCGCGCTGGTCCTCACCGTCGTAGGCGCTGAGAGGACGGATGAGAGCGTTGTTCGCCTGCTGCTCGAAGATGTGAGCAGTCCAACCGGTGATGCGGGCCATCACGAAGATCGGGGTGAACTGCTCGGTGTCGAAGCCCATGAGGTGGTAGGCCGGGCCCGACGGGTAGTCGAGGTTCGGGTAGATGCCCTTGCGTCCGACGAAGTCCTCTTCGAAGGCGTTGTACAGGTCGAGCAGATCGTTCGCACCCTTGACGGCGACCATATCTTCGAAGGCCTTGCGCATGGTGGGAACGCGCGAATCGCCGTTCTTGTACACGCGGTGGCCGAAGCCCATGATCTTCGCCTTCTTGGCGAGCGCATCGTCGATCCAGGCCGAAGCCTTGTCGGCGGTGCCGACCTCTTCGAGCATCGCCATGACGGCCTCGTTGGCTCCGCCGTGCAGCGGGCCCTTGAGTGCGCCGACGGCACCGGCGACTGCCGAGTACAGGTCGGACGTCGTCGAGGTGATGACGCGGCTGGTGAATGTCGAGGCGTTGAACGAGTGCTCGGCGTAGAGGATCATCGACACGTCGAAGCAGCGCACGACCTCGTCTGCGGGAACCTCGTCGAAGACCATCTTGAAGAAGTTCGCGGCGTAGCCGAGGTCCTTCGTGGGTGCGACGGGGTCGAGGCCGTGACGGCGACGGTGGTCGATGGCCACGATCGTCGGCAGCTGGGCGTAGAGACGCTCGGCCTTGGCCAGGTTCGCCTCGGGGCCTTCGGTGTCGGCCTCGGGGTCGACAGCGCCCAGGTAGGCCACGGCCGTCTGCACGACGTGCATCGGGTGGCAGTCCTTGGGCAGGTCGAGGATGAGCTGGGCGAGCTTGTCATCGACGGCACGCTGAGCGCGCTCGCGCTCCTGGAATTCCTTCAGCTGCGCCTCGGTGGGCAGTTCGCCGTTCCAGATGAGGTAGGCGACGTCCTCGAAGCTGCGCTTGGCGGCGAGCTCCTGCACGGGGTAGCCGCGATAGGTCAGCGAGTTGGTCTCCTGGACCACTTTGGACACTGCGGTGGTGTCGACCACGACACCGGCGAGGCCCTTCTTGATTTCTTCGGTCACTGGTGACCCTCCTGTGAGAAGTTGAAGACTGCGGAGTCAAAATCGTTGTACGCCGCGTAGTCGATCGTGTCATACAGGTCCGCACGTGTCTGCATGCCCTCGAGCAGGTCCACCTGAGTGCCCTTGTCCCGAATGGTCTGCAGGCCCGATTTGATCGCACCCATGGCGATGCGCAGAGTCGTGACCGGGTAGATCACAAGCTTGACTCCGACATTCGCCAGCTGTTCGGTGGTGAACAGTTCGCTCTTTCCGAATTCCGTCATGTTCGCCAGGATCGGCACATCGACGCTGGACGCGAATTTCTCGAACTCTCCGAGATCTCGCATCGCTTCGGGGAAGATCATGTCCGCACCCGCATCGGCGTAGGCCTTCGCCCGGTCGATGGCGGCGTCGAGGCCTTCGCCTGCACGGGAGTCAGTGCGGGCGCAGATGACGAAGTTCTCGTCCCTGCGTCCCTTGACGGCGGCCTTGATGCGCTTGGACATCTCGGCCGTGGTCACGACCTCCTTGCCGTCGAGGTGGCCGCAGCGTTTCGGATTGACCTGGTCCTCCAGGTGCATTCCGGAGATTCCGGCGTCCTCGAATTCCTGGACGGTGCGGGCCACGTTCATGGCTTCGCCCCATCCGGTGTCGGCGTCGATGAAGGTCGGCAGGTTCGTCACTCGGGCGATATTGCGTCCGTGGTCGGCCACCTCGGTGAGGGTGGTCAGCCCGATGTCGGGCAGACCCATGGCCGCGGAGAACGCTCCGCCGGAGATGTAGACGCCTTCGAAGCCGGTCTGCTCGATGATCTGAGCGTTGATCGGGTTGATGGCGCCGGGGAACTGGACGATCTGGTCGCCGGCGAGCAGCTCGCGGAACTTGGCGCGGCGCTCGGCGGGGGTTGCCTGTGCGCCGAGCATCAGAAGATGCCCTTCGATCCGCTGTGCTCGAGTCCGTCGACGACGAAGCTGAGTTCGCCGACGCCCTTGGCGTCGAGGCTCTCGAGGTTCTCGGCCAGGTCAATGAAGCGAGCCTGCTCCGAGTCGGAGACGATGCCCTCGGCCAGGGTCTTGAACTTCTCGATGTAGTTCGCACGGGCGAAGGGACGCGCACCGAAGGGGTGGGCGTCGGCGACGGCAATTTCGTCGACGAGGGTAGAGCCGTCTTCGAATTCGATCTCCACGCGTCCGCCGAAGGCCTTCTCGTTCGGGTCGATCGAGTGGTAGCGGCGGGTCCACTCGGGATCCTCGGTGGTCTCGATCTTGTGCCACAGCTCGACGGTGTCGGGACGGCCGGCGCGCTCGGGAGCGTACGAGTGCTCGTGGTGCCAGCCCTGGTCCTGCATGGCCACAGCGAAGATGTACATGATCGAGTGGTCGAGGGTCTCGCGGCTGGCCTTCGGATCCATCTTCTGCGGATCGTTCGCGCCGGTGCCGATGACATAGTGGGTGTGATGCGAGGTGTGGATGACGATGCGCTTGATCTTCGAGAGGTCTTCGATCTGTCCGCCGAGCTTGCGGGCGAGGTCGATCAGGGCCTGCGCCTGGTACTCAGCCGAGTGCTCCTTGGTGTAGGTGTCGAGGATTGCGCGCTTCGCTTCGCCCTTGCCGGGCAGCGGGATGGTGTAGCGGGCTTCGGGGCCGGAGAGGATCCAGGCGATGAAGCCGTCCTCACCCTCGTAGATCGGGTTCGGTGCACCTTCGCCGCGCATCGCACGGTCGACGGATTCGACGGCCATCTTGCCGGCGAAGGCCGGAGCGTGGGCCTTCCACGACGAGATCTCACCCTTGCGCGACTGACGGGTCGCGGTGGTCACGTGCAGTGCCTGCTGGACGGCCTGGAAGGTGACCTCGGTGGGCAGGTGGAGCAGTGCGCCGATGCCGGCTGCGGCCGAGGGGCCGAGGTGGGCGACGTGGTCGATCTTGTGCTCGTGCAGGCACATTCCCTTGACGAGGTCGACCTGGATCTCGTAGCCGGTGGCGATGCCGTTGATGAGATCCTTGCCGCCGATGCCCTTGTGCTGGGCGACTGCGAGAACGGCCGGGATGTTGTCACCGGGGTGCGAGTACTCGGCGGCGAGGAAGGTGTCGTGGAAGTCGAGTTCGCGCACGGCCACACCGTTGGCCCAAGCGGCCCATTCCGGTGAGAAGCGGTCGCTCACCGGCAGGCCGAAGATGTTGGCACCGGGGTTGAACGCGTGGGTCTGGGCCTGCTCGCGAGCGTGGGTCGGAGCGGAGCGGCGCACCGAGGCGGCAGCAACGGCGGCGTTGTCGATGATGCGGTTGATGACCATCTCGGTGACGTCGGAGTCGACCGGAGTCGGATCGGATGCGACCTCGGCGATCTTCCAGGCGAGCTGATCTTCGCGAGCCAGGTTCTCTGAGCTCTTGTAGGTACGGACTTCATGATTGATCATGGTTACCCCTTCATACGTCCTTGACCGGTTCCGGTCAGAGAGTGCTGACACAACTGTAGGCCACGTCACTTCTCGTGATGATGAGCGGTCGGAAATTTATCTCGACATCAAGATACTTTACCCGATACGTGTTCCAGTTCACCACCAGGCCCTCCAAGCTCTTCTGCCGTGAGGGTGGTTGTGGGAATATGGGGTCATGACCCGGACAGCCTTGGATTTCGACGAGAACTGGTTCGACGACGCGGAATACGCGCAGCTGCGCAGGCGCATGCCGATCCCCTACGTCAACGCCATCCCCGTACGGGTGGGCGAGACAGGCAACGTCGAGCGCATCGGCCTCCTGCTGCGCAGCCTCGAGGACGGAACCTTGGGACGAGAGGTCGTGGGTGGCCGGATCCGCTTCCACGAGACCATCCGCACGGCGCTGGTGCGTCACGCAGAGAACGACCTCGGCCCGATGGCGCTGCCGGTCATTCCGCCCGCGATCGCCCCGTTCCACATCGCCGAATACTTCCCCACCGAGGGTTCCGCCCTCCTCCACGATCCGCGCCAGCATGCGATCGCCATGTGCTTCATCATGGAGGTCCGCGGCGAATGCACTCCGCGAGCCGATGCGCTCAGCCTCGATTGGCTGACTCCCGAGGAGACCCTGCGTCCCGATATCGTGGGCGAGCTCTGCTACGGCCAGGACCACATTCTGCGCATTGCGCTGGCCCACCTGGGCTTCCGCGTCTGAGACATAAGCCCCGAGACGCAGGCACTTAGACACAGGCTCCGACGGGTGAGACCGGGCTTCTCGCGACGTGACTTTTCTACGGCCTGTAGAACTGCATTGGTAGACTGGAGCTGACGCGGACGATACCGCCAGTCGGGGCCGTCGTCCGCGCCGGGTTGGACAGGCCCCGATCGAGAGGTGCGAGATGTCTGCTCAAAACAATTCGTCCGAATCCGGCCTGAACCAAGAACTCGGCGTCCTCGTCGGCTTCGACGGCTCCGAACTCGCTGCCCAAGCCGTCCGCTACGGCGCCATTGAGGCCGAACGCCGCAAAACCGTTCTCACCGTCGTCACCGCCTATGAGCTGCCGACGATGATCTACCCGAATATGGCCTCCATCCCCAGCGAACCCGAGGATGACAAGGCGAAGACGGCAGCAGAGAAGACCCTCGCCGAGGCGGTCGAACTTCTGCGCGACTACAACGGTGAGAAGTCCTTCCGCACTGCACCCGGCAACTCCGCCGGTGCGCTCGTCACGCTCAGTGCCGGTGCCGAAGTCGTCATCGTCGGCGCCCGCGGTCGCGGCGGTTTCATGGGCCGCGTCCTCGGATCCGTATCCACGGCCCTGCCGGCGCACTCGCACTGCCCGACGATCGTCGTTCCCGAACGATCGACGCCGGCGTCCGCCGACAACGGACCAGTGGTCGTCGCCGTCGACGGCTCCGACGCCGGACGGGTCGCCATGTTCACGGCAGCTGCCACAGCCGACGCACGCAAGTCGGAGCTCGAACTCGTCGCGGTGCTGCCGGCCGGTGAAGAATGGCTCTACTGGTATCCCGACCTCGAGCTCAGCGCCGAGGTCACCTCCCGTCGGCAGAAGCAGCTGACCGAAGGACTGGAGAGGGAAGCCGCGACCTTGTCCGAGCAGTTCCCGGATCTGAAGGTGACCACCTCGGTGCCGGTCGGCGATCCCACCGAGACCCTCGTCGAGATCAGCTCGCGCGCACAGCTCACGGTGATGGGTACGCGCGGTCGCGGACCGGTCCGCAGCGCCCTGCTGGGATCCGTCTCGCGCGGAGTCCTCAACCACGCCGAAGGACCGGTCATGGTGGTCCCGAGCTGATCAGCTGAGTCCGGCAGCCGACGGGCCTCAACGAACCGACCGGCCCGACGAAGCGCCTCGCTCCCCTGTTGTACAGTGGAGGCTACGACAGGGGAGCGCCGTCAGGGGCGCTGAGAGTGCAGAAGAAGCTGCAGACCCTCGAACCTGATGCGGTTAGCACCGCCGAAGGAAGTCGAGACTCTTCACCCCTCCTTGAAAAGAGGAGGCACAATGCCGAATACCACCGCACCGAAAACCACCCCCACCTCCGCACGCGCTTTCACCGCGGCACCGAAATCCAGGAAGTGGCGGGTGGTCGACTATGTCACCACCGCTGTCCTCGGCATCGCCGTCGGACTCGTGTTCTGGGTGTTGGCGCTGAGTTGGAAGGTTCTCGAACTCGCCTTCCAGGCCTTCCCGCCGTCGATCGGTCTCATCGCCGGACTCTGGGTGCTTGCCGGTCCGTTGGCTGCGGCGATCATCCGCAAACCCGGTGCTGCGCTGATGTGCGAACTCATCGCCGCCATCGTCGAGGCCGTCCTCGGATCCCACTTCGGAGCAACAGTGCTGCTCTCGGGACTGCTGCAGGGCCTCGGTGCCGAACTCGTCTTCGCCGCCTTCGGTTACAAGCGCTTCACCCTGTGGGTCACCGCGGCCTCGGGGATGCTGGCCGCGGCGTTCATGGCCGTGAGCGAGAACATCATGTACAACGCCGAATGGCAGTTCGACTTCCAGGCGATCTACGCCGTATGCGCGATCGTCTCCGGCCTCGTCATCTCCGGAATCGGCGCGTGGTTCGCCTACCGGGCGATCGCGGCCACCGGAGCGCTGAGCTCCTTCGCTTCCGGCCGTCTGCGCTGATGGCACTGCCGATCACTGCTTCCGGCTTCTCGTGGACTCACGCCGACCGTGATCAGCCTGCGGTCGGTCCGCTCAATCTGCAGATCGCCGCCGGTGAGAAAGTGCTGCTGCTCGGCGCTTCCGGAGCCGGCAAATCGACAATCCTTCACGCTGTCGCAGGCGTCCTTCCCGAGGAATCAGGTGAGGCCACCGGTGAACTCCTCGTCGGCGGCGAGAAACCGGATCCTCGCCGAGGCAGCACCGGGCTGGTCCTCCAAGATCCCGATTCGCAGGTGATCTTCTCCCGCATCGGTGATGATGTGGCGTTCGGGATGGAGAACCTCGGACTCCCGGCCGAGACAATCGAGGCCCAGACGCTGAAGTCCCTGCGAGCGCTGGGACTCGATCTGCCTCCGGACCATCCGAGTGCGGCTTTGTCCGGCGGGCAGAAGCAGCGGCTGGCTCTGGCCGGGATCCATGCGATGGCTCCCGAGGTCATCGTCCTCGACGAACCGACCGCCAATATCGATCCCGCCTCGGCGACCGAGGTCCGCGATGCCGTGCTCACCGTGCAGGCCGATACCGCGGCGACCGTGCTTGTCGTCGAACACCGGGTCGAGCTGTGGATCGATCACGTCGACCGGGTCATCGTCCTCGGCGGCGAAGGGATCGTCGCCCAAGGTCCGCCCGCGCAGATCTTCTCCGATCCCGATCTGACCGACGTACTCATCGACTGCGGAATCTGGATGCCGCGGCACTCCCCCACCCCGCGCCGAGGCGGAAGCGACGGAATCGGCAGGACGTCGGGCCGCCTCGGCGAGGTTCTGCTGCGCACCGATGGGCTCAGCGTTGCTCGACCGCGCATGGCCACCCCTGCCGCGACCGATCTGGAGCTGAGTCTGTGTGCCGGTCAGGCGCTCGGAATCGTCGGCGCGAACGGGGCCGGCAAGTCGACCACGGCCCTGACCTTGGCGGGTCTTCTGCCTGAATTCTCGGGGCAGGTCCTCGCCGAGGCGGCCCTACGGGAAGGGGCCAAACGTGCCCGTCCGTTCGCCTGGCCGTCGAAGCAGCTGGCGGCGCGCATCGGCATGGTCTTCCAGGAGCCGGCCCATCAGTTCCTCACCTCGAGCGTGGCAGCCGAACTCGAGCTGGGTCCCCGCCTGGCCGGGTGGTCTGCCACGGAGTCACAGGCCAGGGTGGACGAGCTTCTTGAGGGGCTCGGACTCACCGGATTGGCGCATGCACATCCGCAGAGTCTCTCCGGCGGGGAGAAGCGCCGTCTGTCGGTGGCGGCAATGTTGGCTCCCCGGCCTAGGGTGCTCGTCGTCGATGAGCCGACCTTCGGTCAGGACGCACTGACCTGGGCGGGTCTGGTCGAGATGTTCCTCGATGCCTTGGAGCACGGCTCCGCAGTGGTCGCGGTCAGCCATGATCATGCGTTCCTCGAGGCCATCGGGGCCGATCTCCTCGAACTCGGTGACCGCAGTCGTTTAGTACGAATCGGCACCAGCGATTCGGATTCCCGCGTCAGGGCGGGTGATCGCAGTGAGTGAGAGTCTCGATCAGCGCACTCGTCCCTCCCCCGAGGTCGCCGTTCAGGATCCTGGGCAGCTCATCCCCGTGGTGCGTTCCACTGCTTTGGGTCGGTGCAATCCTCTGACGAAGATCGCTGTGGCGCTCATCCTCATGGTCGGAGCTCTGTTGAGCATTGATCTGGTCTCTGCCGGAGTCGTGCTGCTGGCGGCACTGCTGGTTCTGCCGGCGACGGGACTCGATCTCGTGGCTGCAGCCAAGCGGCTGTGGTTCCTGCCCGCAGGAGCTCTGCTTGCCGCCTGGGGCACTGCACTCCTGGCGGAGAAGACCGGGGATGTGGTCGTCGACTTCGGTCCGGTCCTGTTCACCACGGGTTCGTTGGCGGCGGCCGCGGCGATCTTCGTCCGCGCCCTTGCCTTGGCGATTCCGCTCATCGTGCTCGCGTCGACGATCGATCCGCGTGATCTCGCGGATTCGCTGATCCAGCATCTGCGGCTGCCCGAGGTCGTCGTTGTCTCCATCCTGGCGGCCTCACGTCTGCTCGGGCTTCTGGTCAGTGAGTGGCAGGTGCTGGCGATGGCCAGGCGTGCCAGAGGAGTCGCCGGCGGTTCGCTTCTGCGGCGCACAGCCAGCCTCTTCAGCGGAGTCTTCGTCCTGCTCGTGGTGTCGATCCGCCGGGCAACGACCTTGGCGATGGCGATGGAGGGTCGGGCATTCGGTCGACCAGGGCGCACGTGGCGCAGGCGCTCGACTTTCGCGGGACGGGATGTCGTGGCGGTGTTGGTCAGCCTGGCGGTCTGCGGGGTCGCAATCGGAGCAGCTCATGTGCTCGGAGTCTGGAACCCGATCATCGGCTGAAACGATATCGCCCGAAACGAAGCGGGACCGTCAGAGCCGCTTGAGCAGATCCTTGCCGAAGGCCCGCCATTCTTCGAGAGCCTCGGGGCTGGGCAGTTTCGATGCGGTGAGGACGAAGAGGGTCTTGTCTTCGCTCTTCGTCTCGGCAGCGGCTTCGACCTTGATGCCGCCGTCGAGGTTCGCTCGCCAGAAGGAGCGCTTCGCCGTCTCTGAGGTGCGGGGATCACCGTCGAGGGCCACCTCGTTGAGGGTGTCGCCGACCAGGGAGGCGAACTTTTCGATGAGTTCGGAACGGTCGCCGGGGATCGTGCGGGACACGGCCACGTCGAAGGTGCCGTCTGCGCGCTGGCCGGGCACGCGCCGGCCGATCTCCTGCTCATAGGCGACGACTGCGCCTTGGACCCACCAGCCATGGTTGTCGACTTTGCCGTCGAACTGGGGATAGAGAGCGTCGGCGAGTTCTTTGTGACTCGCCGACGCTCCCCCGGCCGCTTCGAGGCGAGCACGGGTGTCAGCCCATGGTTCGCCTAGGGCCTTCTCGATCGATGCGATGTTCTGCGCTTTGGTCGCCATAACAGAAGTCTATTCGCCCAATCGTTCCGAGTTGAAGGCCTAAAAGTCGATCAGTCGATCTTGAGTTCGCCCATCTCGTCCCAGCCTTCACCGTCGATCTTGCGGGAGATGATCTTCGGGGTCGAAGCCAGGTGCGGGCGCATGGCTTCGAGGCCAGCGGCGAAGTGATCGCTGGTGACGTGCGGTTCTGCACCTTCGTCCGTGAACGCCTCGACGAGGACGAACTCGTTCGGGTTCTCCAAGCTCTTCGACCATTCGAAGAAGAAGTTGCCGGGTTCGGCGCGGGTCGCTTCGGTGAAGGTCCGAACGGCTTCGGGGAACTTCTCGACGCTTTCGGGTTTCACGTCATACTTCACGACGATGAAGATCATAGTGGTCTCTCCTTCAGCTGTTTTGTGAGTGGTTCGACTTCAGCCTAGTTCGCTCTGTCGCCCGAATCGACCGGTATTCGGCAATCATGGCCGCCGCCGTCGTCTGGGGTGACCGGGTCAGCCGGGGTTCTTGACTGCTTCAATCACCATCAGCGGCTCCGAGGCCTTTCCAGTGAACGGCGTCCGGTCCCATGATCTCCACACATTAACGACCCGCAGACCGGCGGCGGTCAGATCTCGAACCAACGTATCGAAGGAGCGAAACTGCAGACGCTGAGTGGTTTCGACGATTCGGCCAGCATCGATGAAGTCATTTGAACAGGTCATCGTCACGATTCCGTTCGAGTCTGGTTCCGAGACGGTCTCAGTCTCCCGCAGTTTCCCCACTGCCGTATTCCTCACCTCTCGCGATGAGTTCCACTTGGTCCACGCCTCCGCCAGCGGATTGCGGGATTCGAAGACGAGTCTGCCGCCGGGTTTCAAGCCACGCGCAATGTCTCGAAGCGCAGAAGACCAAACTTCTCCGAGAATATGCATCGCCACATTCCCGCTCATGATGATCAGGTCATTGGCTTCGCGATCGATGAGTTCAGAGGTGCCCAATCGCCATTCGACGCAGTCTCCCCCGGGACGGGATTCGGCCCGGGCGAGCATCGCAGCCGCTGGGTCGATGCCGGCTACAATGCGACCGGGTCCGGCGAGAGTGACTGTGAGGATTCCCGTTCCGCAGCCGAGATCGGTGATGGACGCGGCCGATATCTCGTCGGCCACTGACCGAAAGTAGTCGTGATCAGCCCCGTCGGGATTGTCATCATCGTAGATCGCAGCGAGGAGCTCATCGTCATAAGCGCCGACGTCCATCCGCGCGGCTCACAGCCTTTCGGCGATGAGGACGATGAAGTCGCTGTCAGCCTCGAACGGGCGGAGTTCCCAGGTGGAGAACTTCTGGTCGATGAACATCCCCGTGGCTTTGACGTCTTCGATGAAATCGTCGAAGTCGTAGCCTCGACCGGCACCGAAGCCGGCGACGAAACGTCCGCCATGTTTGAGCGTTGACTTGATGTTGCCCAAGGTCTGCCGACGGGAGGAAGGATCGAGGAAAGACAGGACGTTTCCGGCGCAGAACGCCACGTCGATCTCATTGATCCCGGCACCGGCAAAATCGAAGTCGGCCAGGTCGCCTGTGTGCCATTCACCGCTGGGGAAGTCCTCCTCGGCGACGGAGATGAGGAATTCGTCGAGGTCGACACCGAAGACCGTGTGCCCTTCGTCGATGAGCAGTCCGCCGGCCCGTCCGGTACCGCAGCCGGCGTCGAGGATGCGCGAACCCCGCGGAGCCATGGCATTGACGAACCGGGCCTCACCGCCGATGTCATGCCCGGCAGCCGCGAGATCACGCCACCGCTGTGCGTAGTTCGCCGAATGGTCAGGGTTGGCCCTGCGTACCTTGTTCCACTGATGGTCGAAGCTCATGCCCACATCCTAGGCCGGAACCTCATGCGAAGAGTTCGGTGACCACCTCGGCGACGGCTCGGACGGGATCGCTGGGGTCCGGGGAGGTCAACACGATGATCTCGCGTCCGCCCGCCTCGGCAACGGGATGGAGGTCGACATCGGGCCCGCCCAACGACATCATGATCGGCGTCGCCAAGGTCAGGCCGAGCCCCGTTCCGGCGAGTGCCAACGCGACCGCGGTGTCCGTGACGATGTGGGTCTCCTTCGCATTGATTCCCAGCGCCGAGGTGGCCAACCGCATCGCGCGGCCGAAGAGTTCCTCGGCCGGTGGGAGGATCCAGTCGGCCTCGGCCAGTTCGGCATCGCTGGGTCGGGACGTCCCCGCGGGGACGACGATGCCGAAGTCCTCGTCCGCCACGGCCTCCCAGCGCAGCCCGCGCATGGGTGGCAGCGGCGCGGCCGGATAGTTGATACCTATCCCCAAATCGATGACGCCGTCGATGACGGCCGCCGACATGGTCTCGACGTTGATCTCCCGCGCCCGGACCTCGATATGCGGATAGCGCTGAGCCAATTCCCGCACTACCTTTGGCAACGCCGTCGTCGAGGCGGAGCCGAAGACGCCGAGGGTGACGATCGCTTCACTGCGGAAGTCCCGCCCAAGCATCGCCATCTCCGCCTGCTGCTGAGCGGCGAGGATACTCCGGGCCCTGGGCAGCAGAGTTCGCCCGGCTTCGGCGAGGACGAGTCCGCGACCACGCCGCCTGAACAGATCGGAATCAACGACTTTCCGCAGCGCGGCCATGTGCTGTGACACGGCCCCGACGCTGTAGCCGAGATGGTCGGCCGCCCGTGTCATCGATCCGAGCTCGGCCACAGCGACGAATGTGCGCAGCTGTCCCAGCGTCCACGTCATGGCAGCCACCCCCTGTCTTTAGGTTTCCTGAAAGCAGTGTTCACAAACTCTCCCTTGCCCTTAAGTGTGATGGCAACCACAATGAAGTCAAGACACAGACGCCGACATCGTCGTCGGCATTCTCCGCTGTCGGGGCGACCAATGGGGGTCGCCCCGACAGCAGACAGCGAGGTGAACCGTGGAATCTCCAACCGCATCGACCACCGCACCCGACACCGACGGGTCCGCTAGCACGACCGGGCCTCTGCCCACCGAAGCCTCCGTCGTCATCATCGGCGCCGGCGTCATGGGAGCTGCCATCGCCTTTCACCTGGCCGAACGCGGAGTCGAGGACATCGTCATCGTCGAACGCGACACTCCCGGAGCCGGATCGACGTCGAAGGCCGCCGGAGGGGTGCGTTGCCAGTTCTCCGACGAGGTCAACATCGCCTTGGCCGCCCGCGGGCTCGAGGTGCTGCGGAACTTCGAGGCCGATTTCGGCAACGACATCGATCTCGTCAGCAACGGCTACCTGTTCCTCCTCGACTCAGACGAGTGCGCCAGGACCTTCGCCGAGAACGTGGCACTCCAACAGAGGATGGGCTTGGATTCGCGGATGCTCACCCTCGCCGAGGTGGCCGAGCTGGCCCCGTTCGTCAACACCGAAGGGCTCGTGGCCGGGGCGTACAACCCCGGCGACGGTCACTGCACCCCCGAGGCCGTCGTCGCAGGCTTCGTCACCGCCGCCCGCGAGCGCGGAGTCACGGTGGTCAAGCACTGTGAGGTCACCGGTTTCGACACCGGCGGTGGGACGGGTCGCAGAGCCACCTCGGTGATCACGAATCAGGGCACGATCAACTGCGAACAGGTTGTCGTCGCTGCGGGAGCCTGGTCCGGACCCATCGGGGACATGGCCGGGGTCGACCTTCCGGTGAAGCCCCTGCGGCGGGAGATCATGGTCTCCGATCCCGTCGATTTCGACACCTCGCGGATGCCCTTCACGATCGACTTCACCACCAGCTACTACGTGCACCCGGAAGGGGCCGGACTGCTGTTCGGCTGCCCCGATGAGGTCGATGACTGGTCCTTCAACGACAAACGCGACCCGAACTGGCTGGCCACCCTGGCCGAGCACATCGAAGCCCGCACCCCGGAACTCGGCGACGTCGAAGCGAAGCACGGGTGGGCGGGACTCTATGAGATGACGCCCGACCACAATGCGCTCATCGGTGAGGCTGAAGAACTCCCGGGATTCTTCTACGCCTGCGGGTTCTCCGGCCACGGCTTCCTCATGGGTCCAGCCGTCGGGGAGGTCGTCGCGGACATCATGACCGGACGCACTCCCTTCGTCGATGTGTCGCCCTTGGACAAACGGCGCTTCACCACCACCGGACTCCGCAAGGAGCTCAACGTGATCTGAGTCCTCGCACACCCTCTCCTCCCACCCGACCTCCCCAACAACCATTAGTCACCACCGACCGGCCACGCCGCCGATCGACACAGCAGATGACGAAAGGACAGAAATGACCGCACTGCCCACCGATCAGACCATCACCGACCTCCTCACCTCAGGACTGAGCGCCTGCGGAGTGGACACCTCCGTACTCGAGGGGTCGGCCGCCTCGGCGAGCCTGTCTGCCCGCTCCCCCATCACTGGACAGAACCTCGGCACGATCGCCGCGGACACAGCGCAGACGGCGAGCGACAAGATCGCCGCAGCCCAGACCGCGTTCGAGACCTGGAGGGACGTGCCCGCGCCCGTCCGCGGCCAGCTGGCGCAGCGGTGGGGACAGCTGCTCGGCGAGCACAAGGAGGACCTGGCGAAGATCATCACCGTCGAAGCCGGCAAGACACCGTCGGAGGCGGCCGGTGAGGTGCAGGAGATGATCGATGTCTGCGAATTCGCACTCGGTCAGTCCCGGCAACTGTGGGGCAAGACCATGCCCAGCGAACGACCCGGTCACAGGCTCATGGAGACGTGGCACCCCCTCGGCGTCGTCGGGGTCATCTCCGCGTTCAACTTCCCCGTGGCCGTATATTCCTGGAACACCGCGCTGGCCCTGGTGGCCGGTGATGCGGTCGTGTGGAAGCCGTCGGAGAACGCCGTGCTCGCAGCCCTGGGGGCACAGTCCTTGCTGGCCCGGGCCGCCGCCGAGGTGGGGGCTCCGGAGAACCTCGCACCTGTCCTCATCGGTGGCCGGGACATCGGCGATGTCATGGTCCGCGATGAACGCGTGGCCTTGGTCTCGGCGACGGGATCGGTCCGGATGGGACGCGAGGTCGGACCGGTCGTAGCCGAGCGCTTCGGTAAGATCCTGCTCGAACTCGGCGGCAACAATGCCGCCATCGTCGCCCCGAGTGCCGACATCGATCTGGCACTGCGTGGAGTGGTCTTCGCAGCAGCCGGCACCGCCGGTCAGAGGTGCACGACTCTGCGGCGGCTCATCGTGCACGAATCCATCGCCGATGAGTTCGTCGACAAGGTCGTCGCCGCATATAAGACACTGAGCATCGGCTCGCCCACCGAGGACGGAGTGCTCGTGGGACCGCTCATCAATTCGGCGTCGTACGACGGAATGCAGGCGGCTCTCAAGCAGGCAGAGGCAGAGGGCGGCGAGGTCCTGTGCGGAGGCGGCAGGGTGCTCGCCGATGAGCGCCCGGACGCCCACTACGTCGAGCCTGCCGTGGTGCGGATGCCCAGCCAGACTGCGGTGGTCAAGGACGAGACGTTCGCGCCGATCCTCTACGTCATCACGTATTCGGATCTCGATGAGGCACTGAAGATCCATAACGATGTTCCGCAGGGACTGTCCTCGGCGATCTTCACCGCCGAACTCGCCGAGTCCGAGAAGTTCCTGTCCCGCTCCGACTGCGGAATCGCCAACGTCAACATCGGCACCTCGGGTGCTGAGATCGGCGGTGCCTTCGGTGGTGAGAAGGAGACCGGCGGCGGACGGGAGTCCGGTTCGGATTCGTGGAAGGCCTATATGCGCCCGGCCACGAACACGATCAACTACTCCGGCGAACTGCCGCTGGCGCAGGGAGTGGAGTTCCTCTGACCAGGTAGGGGTACAGCAAGCGGGCGTCGGTCAGTGGCCGACGCCCGCTTGCTGTGGTCACACGATCATTCGCTGAGCTTGCGGCGCATCAGCTTGCCTGACGAGGTCGTCGGCAGAGATTCCCGGAACCGCACCTCTCTGGGTCGCTTATACGCGGCGAGTTGGTCCTTGCAGAATTCGAGGATGTCCTCGGCGGTGGGAGCAGTTCCCTCGCGGACGACCACATGGGCGACTGCGATCTCGCCCTTGACGTCATCGGGTTCGCGTCCGACGGCGACCATGGCCACGTCGGGATGCTGGGCGACGACGCGTTCGATCTCAGCCGGATAGACGTTGTATCCGCCGGTGAAGATCACGTCCTTGAGTCGGTCGACGATGAAGATGTGCCCGGTCTCGTCAAGGTAGCCGACATCGCCGGTGTGCAGCCAGCCATCGGCGTCGATGGTCTCGGCCGTGGCTTCGGGCCGACCGTAGTAGCCGAGCATGACCAGCGGTCCTCTGACGACGACTTCGCCCGGCTCGCCCTGCGGCACCGCACCTGTTCCTCCGTCGATCGGGGCGATGGCGATATCGAGCGTCGGCAGCGATACGCCGATCGAGCCGGGAGTCGAAGGGGCCAATGCCGAATGTGTCGTGCCCAGCCCGGACAGTTCAGTCATGCCCCACAGATCGAGCAGCGGAGCCCCGGTGAGCTTCTCCCATTTCTCGATGATGATCGGTGAGAAAGTCTGTCCGCCGACGGTGGAGAGTCGGACCGTGCCGAAATCCGTCGTTTCGGCCGCCGAGGAGGCGATCATCATCGAATACATCGCCGGGACGCCCTCGATGACCGTCACGCTCTTATCTGCAACGGTCTGCAGCGCATCCTTCGGGTCGAATCGTTCTTTGAGGACGGCCGTGCCGCCGGCCAACAGAGTTCCGTTGACGGCGACGTTGCCGTACACGTGCGCCAGGGGAAGCGCTGAGAAGGAGACCTCGGAGTCGAGTTTGCCATGCATCGTGGCCGTGTAGGAGCAGTTGAGGAGCACGCTCTGCAGGCTCTGCATCGCGCCCTTCGGATGCCCTGTGGTGCCTGAGGTGTAGCCGATGCTGCCGAGATCCGTCGGCTGGCGATCCGGCAGTTCGACATCCTCGGTGGAGGCGCCTTCGATCATCTTGTCCCACTGATCGTCGAAGGTGATGGCGAAGTCGAGCTGTTCGAGGCCTTCGATGGCAGCGCCGACCCGTTCCTTCTCCGCACCACCGAGGAACAGTCCGATCGCTTCGCAGTCATTGAGCACGTACTTGAGTTCGTGACCGCTGAGCATGACATTGACCGGGTTGACCACTCCCCCGGCTTTGAGGATGCCGTGGTAGGTCACCAGCCAACGCCAACTGTTCTGGCCGAACAGGGAGACGACCGCCCCGTCCTTGACGCCGCGGGAACGCAGCACCACAGCCACAGCGTTCGAACTTTCGTTGAGTTCCCGATAGGTCATCGTCGTCTCATCAGTGATGAGTGCGGTCTTGTCCGGATTCCGCTGTGCGGCCCAGGGAAGCAGTTCGGCGAGACTCACCTTCGGGCGAGGCAGGCGGGCCGTCATCGCTGATCACCCGCGGTGCGTTCGATCGCCAAGAGTGGTGAGTGGACGGGGGTGCTGATGACAGCAGACATGTGGCCTCCTTGCCATAGCCGGAACTTACGTTCCAGCAGAACGTAGCAGCAACATGCTATCTCCGTTCACAGCGCCCGAGTGCCGCCGGATCACGCCTTGGAGTTGCCGGTCGGCGGGCCGATCTGCTGGTTCGTCGCGCGACCACAGGAATCGGACACCAGCCTCAGCTGAGGGAGCTGGAGTGCACGTCGCCCTCAGTTGCATGGTCTGGCGCGTCCGAACGCTCCTTCACTGCCGCGTCAGCACGCCCTCCCTCTGCCGATTCCCGTCGCTTGTAGTCGCGGAGAGTGAAAGCGAGACAGAGCAATGCGCAGGCGGGAAATACGATGAGCGAAAGAATCCAGGGTCCGCCTGTCCGGAGGTCCTCTTCTCCTGCCAGCACCCAGACCGCGAGGCTCATGCCCGCGCTGAACGCCATGATGATGTACCTCATGCCCCGCACCCTACGTATCGGGGAACAACAGCACAAGTCTTCTTGCAGGAAATTCGAGCAACTGCGAGAATTCTCTGCCTCTCACTGACCTGTCTCCTTGCCCACAGATCCGGGTGCGACCGCGACTTCGGGACCGCCGAGTACTAAAATCGTGTCTGGACCTGTGAACGCCGTTGAACCCTGCACCTTGCTGAAGGAGACCACCTGTGATTGAGCTGAAGACGCCCGCCGAGATCGACAAGATGGCGGTGACCGGCCGTTTCATCGCGAAGACCTTGGCCGAGCTGACCTCGATCGCAGAACCGGGCATGGACATCATGCACCTGGAGAAGACCGCACGGAAGCTCATCGACGATGCCGGCGCGAAGTCCTGCTACTGGGATTACGCCCCGTCCTTCGGCTCCGGCCCCTTCCGCAATGTCATCTGCCTGTCCGTCAATGACGGCGTCCTGCACGGCAAACCGCACAGCTATGTGCTGAAGGACGGCGATCTGCTCACCCTCGACTTCGCCGTATCCATCGACGGCTGGGTCGCCGACGCCGCACGCTCCACCGTCGTCGGCAACGGCAGCGAAGAGGACCAGCGCCTCATCGACACCACGTGGGCCGGCCTCGAAGCCGGAATCGGTGCCGCCCAAGCCGGGAACCGCCTCGGCGATATCTCCAAGGCCATCGGTGACGTCGCCGATTCCCACCGCATCCCCGTCAACCTCGACTTCGGCGGGCACGGCCTCGGCCACACGATGCACGAGGATCCGCACGTGCCCAACCGCGGCAAGGGCGGTCGCGGGCTCGTCCTCAAGCCCGGACTGACCCTGGCGATCGAACCGTGGTGGTCGTTCACGTCGAAGAAGCTCACCGTCGACAAGGACGGCTGGACCCTGCGTCTGGCCGACGGTTCGAATGGTGCGCATTCGGAGAACACGATCGCCATCACCGAGGATGGTCCCCGAATCCTCACCGCGCTCGACTGACCGAACTGCCGCACTCTGGACGCAAGGGGCGCCCGACGAACTCATCGTCGGGCGCCCCTTCGCCTTTGTCAAAGCTATCCGGACTCCCATGTCAGTGGCCCGTGCCAGAATTGCGGTATGTCTTTCACGTGCTCGGAATGCGGCTATGCGACGGTCAAATGGTTGGGACGCTGTCCCGAATGCCAGGCCTGGGGCACTCTTGAGGAAAAGGGTGCGAACTCGTCGAAAGTGAAGACGAAGGTCAAGAAGTCCAATGCGGCGAAGCCGATCAGCGAGATCGACTCGACGCTCGCGCAGGCGAGGTCGACGTTCGTCCCCGAGTTCGATCGGGTTCTCGGCGGTGGCATCGTCCCCGGAGCCGTCGTCCTGCTCTCGGGAGAACCCGGAGTCGGCAAGTCGACGCTGCTTCTCGACGTCGCCGCGAAGATCGCGATGTTCGGGGTCAAGGTCCTCTACGTCACCGGTGAGGAATCTGCCGGGCAGGTTCGCCTGCGTGCAGAACGGATCAACGCTCTGGCCGACTCGCTTCTCCTCGCCGCCGAGACCGATCTGGGATCGGTGCTGGGAATGATCGAATCCGAACAGCCGGAGCTGCTCGTCGTCGACTCGATCCAGACGCTGGCCTCCTCCGAGGTCGAAGGCATCCCCGGCGGAGTCACCCAGGTCCGCGAAGTCGCCTCCGCCCTCATCCGAGAGGCCAAGGCCCGGTCTCTGCCGACAGTGCTCGTCGGCCACATCACGAAGGACGGCACCATCGCCGGCCCGCGCCTCCTCGAACACCTCGTCGATGTCGTGTGCACCTTCGAAGGTGAGAGGCATTCGCGTCTGCGCATGCTGCGAGCGGTGAAGAACCGCTTCGGCCCCACCGACGATGTCGGCTGCTTCGATATGGAGGAGAACGGGATCAAGAGCCTGGAGGATCCGTCGGGGCTGTTCCTCTCCCGCAGCGGCGCGAACCCGCCGGGAACGTGCCTGACGGTGACGCAGGAGGGCAAGCGTCCGCTGCTCGTCGAAGTCCAATCGCTCATCACCGAATCCGCCGGGGGTCAGTCCCGCCGGTCCGTCTCCGGAGTCGACTCCTCCCGTGTGGCGATGATGTTGGCCGTGCTCAGCCAGAACGTCGCACAGGCGAACCTCGCCAAGAGCGATGTCTTCACCGCCACGGTCGGTGGGGCGAAGCTGTCGGAACCGGCCAGCGACTTGGCGATCTGCATGTCCCTGGCCTCCGCAATGCTCGGCAAATCACTGGCTCGCCAACTCGTCGCGATCGGCGAGGTCAGTCTGTCCGGCGAGATCCGAAACGTCCCCAACCTGGGCCAACGCCTCAACGAAGCCAAACGCCTCGGCATCACTCACGCGGTCGTGGCTAAGGGAGCGATGACCAACGTGGCGGCACCGGAGAAGATGAAAGTCGAGGAGTGCGAGCACATCGCTGGGGCGGTCGAACTGATGCTGACGAAACAGGCAGTTCGGGGTGAGATTTGAGAAAGTTCGGGACTTTCGCACGGTTTTGAAGCATCCTGGTGTCATGACCACGACAGTTTTTCCAGCATTCCGGACCACCGATGCGGCAGCGACGATCGAACTGCTGATCACGCTCGGATTCACCGAAAGACTGATCGTGCGCAATGAGCAGGATCCTGCACTCGTCGATCATGCCGAATTCGCGCTCGGCGACACCGGCGGAATCATGTTCGGCTCGGTCCGCAACGACGGGTCGGCGCTCGACGCGGTGGGCGGTGGCTCGATCTATGTCGTCGTCGACACCGAACGCGAAGTCGACCGGCTCTACCAGGAGATTGTTGACCTGGGACATGCGATCGTCCGACCGGTTGCGACTCAGGAACACGGCGGCCGCGAATTCGACTTCCGCGACCACGATGGAAACTCGTGGGGAGTCGGGTCCTACCGAGGCGCCTGAGGACTCAGTCCTGCGGCTCCTCTGACTTCTGATCACCCGAGGAATCCGTCTCGCCTGAATCCTCCGCCGACTTCTTCTCCTCGTCCGCTTTCTTCTTCTCCTCCGCGGCCTTCTTCTCCTTGGCCTTGGTGGCGGCATCCTTTTCGAGCGTGAACTTCGTCGGTTCGCTCTTCTTGTCGTCGAGCTTCACGATGAGCTCATAGTCGCCGGGGGCGAAGTCATCGTCGGTGCGGTTGCAGTTTTTGTCGACCTTGATCCGGTTCCACTTGAGCTTTGCGGTCTTCTCCGACTCAGGAGCGAACTCGGTGGAGGCCTCTGCATTCTCGTCTTTCGCTGCTGCACAGTACTCCGACGACCACACGACGTCACCGCCCTTTTCGACGATGAATTCCTGCTTTTCGGTGCCGACCTCGATGAGGCACGTTGCGGTGTGCCTGTTCTCGATGACCATGCCGAATTCGGGTTCTTTCCCGTCCTTCACGGATTTCGGATCGACCTTTGCCTTGAGTGAGACCTTGTCCTCGGGGCACTTTCCGCTCGCTGCCTTCTCATCCGGCACCGGTGCCGCGGTCGTCGTCTCCGCCGGGGTCGTCTCCTCTGCTGCGACCTTGTCCGAGCCGTCGCTGCCACCACCGATGGCCTTGACGATGCCGACGATTCCGAGGACCAGGAGTCCTACGACGACGAGGCTGAGCACACCGAGTGTGATGCGGCGTCTGCGGTACACGTGAGCAGGCAGCTTCCCGCTAGACTGGCGAGGCTGCCCGGCAGCTCTGTTCGGCTGCGAACCACGATTGGAAGGAGTCATCGCTTTGAGCCTAGGCCGAAGCGAATGAGCATCCAAATGACACACCGAGCCGGTCCCGAAACGAAATCCTCCGGGTCGTCAGCCGCCTTCCCCGAGGTGGCCGAACCTGAACTCAGACGAGTCCAGGACACCATCATCACCTGGTTCGAAGAAGCCGCCCGTGACCTGCCCTGGAGGCATCCGAACACAAGCGCCTGGGCGATCCTCGTCAGCGAGATCATGTCCCAGCAGACCCCTGTATCCAGGGTGGAGCCCAGGTGGCGTGCCTGGATGGACAGGTGGCCGACACCAGCTGACCTCGCTGCCGCATCGACTGCCGAAGTCCTCCACGCCTGGGACCGGCTGGGATACCCGCGCCGGGCCCTCCGGCTGCAGGAAGCCGCCGAAGTCATCGCAGCGGACCTGGACAACCAGGTCCCCGAGACGACCGAAGAACTCGAACGCCTGCCGGGCATCGGTTCATACACCGCAGCTGCGGTCTCCTCCTTCGCCTTCGGCCGCAAGACGACCGTCCTGGACACGAACGTGCGTCGAGTCCTCATCCGTCTCTTCGCGGGCCGAGAGCGCCCCACCACCTCACCCGGCCGGAAGGAGACCGCTTGGGCGTCGGGCTTCGTTCCCGAGGACAAGCATGTGGAGTGGAATGCCGGAGTCATGGAGTTCGGGGCCCTCGTCTGCACGGCACGCAATCCCGACTGCCCTGCCTGCCCGCTCCAGGACATCTGCACGTGGAACCAATTGGGCAGGCCCGCCTCGGCGACGAAGCCGAAGACTCAGAAGTGGGCGGGCACGGATCGACAGCTGCGCGGAGCGATCATGGACGTCCTCAAGGCCGCACATGCCGCCGGGGATGACCGGCACGGCGTCAGCCTCGACGTCTTCACCACCTCGGTGACTGATTTCGATCCCACGCTCGCCGAATCTCTGGCGGAATCGACGGCCGCAGCGGTGGCACGAGTGCGTGAACTCAGTGCCGACAAGGACAGGATCTCTCGGCTCATCACCGATCTCGTCACCGACGGACTGGCACAACAGATCGACGGCCGTTTGGCACTGCCGAACCGGTGAGAGGTTCGACCAGTATCTGCCTCAGAGGTATTTGATCATCCGCGAGTTGCCCAGGGTGTTCGGTTTGACCCGGGCCAGGTCGAGGAACTCTGCGACGCCCTCATCGGTGGAGTGAAGCAGCTCGACGTAGACCTCGGGTGAGACGGGGATGCCCTTGATCGGCTCGAACCCGAGCGATCCGAAGAATCCAGTTTCGAAGGTCAGGCAGAACACCCGGTCGACACCGATCTCACGGGCATCGGCGAGCAGCTGTCGGATGATCGCCTTGCCCACTCCCCTGCCTCGATAGTCCGGTGAGGAGGCGACAGTGCGGGCCTCGGCGAGGTCCGACCAGATGATATGCAGGGCGCCACAGCCGGCGAGGATCTCAGAACCATCGGGCTGTGGGTCGACGACCAGCCAGAACTCCTGCAGCGATTCGAAGTACGTCACTGTGTCCTTGGCGAGCAGGATCCGCTGTTCGGCCAGCGGGGCGACCAGGGCTTCGATTCCTTTGACATCACCGGTCCTGGCCCGTCGCAGGTACAGGCCTCCGGGGAGTTCGTGTTTGGAGTGGTGGTCCGCGGAGATCCGTCCGTGATCGAAGGTGCCTTCATCAGTGCTCATACCGACATTCAACACCATCATCAGGGGCGGACACGAAAGAGTCCGGGGAGCCGGCTGCTGCCGACTCCCCGGACTCTTAATTGTCATCCGAGAAGGTGACGAACGATCAGGCCGATGTCTCCGAGGATCCGCTCGAACCGGACGAACCCAGACCTGCGAGTTCGCTGTCGGCGTCCTCCGCGGGCTTCAGGCTCTCGGTTTCGATGCCTTCGAAGGTGAACTCAGCGTCCTTTCCTTCACCCTTGACGTCGACCTTGATGGTCTGGCCGCGTCCGATCTCCTTGAACAGGATCTTCTCCGACAGCGTGTCCTCGATCTCGAGCTGGATGGTCCGACGCAGCGGACGGGCACCCAGGACGGGATCGTAGCCGCGCTCGGCGAGCAGATCCTTCGCCTCGGACGTGACTTCGACCTTCATGCCCTGATCGGCCAGGCGGACGTCGAGGCGTTCGAGGAAGAGATCGACGATCTTGATGATCTCGGTCATGCTCAGCTGCGGGAACACGATCGTGTCATCGACACGGTTGAGGAACTCGGGACGGAAGTGCTGCTTGAGCTCTTCGTTGACCCGCTGCTTCATCCGGTCGTAGTTGGTCTTCGTGTCACCCTCGACCTGGAATCCGAGCTGGAGTCCACTCGAGACATCACGCGTACCGAGGTTGGTCGTCATGATGATGATGGTGTTCTTGAAGTCCACCTCACGACCCTGCGAGTCGGTCAGGCGACCGTCTTCGAGGATCTGCAGCAGCGAGTTGAAGATGTCCGAGTGGGCCTTCTCCACCTCGTCGAAGAGGACGACCGAGAACGGCTTGCGGCGGACCTTCTCCGTGAGCTGACCGCCCTCTTCGTAGCCGACGTATCCCGGAGGCGAACCGAACAGTCGCGAGACCGTGTGCTTCTCCGAGTATTCGGACATATCGAGGCTGATGAGCGAATCCTCATCACCGAAGAGGAACTCCGAGAGTGCCTTGGCCAGCTCGGTCTTGCCGACGCCCGTGGGGCCGGCGAAGATGAACGAACCGGAGGGACGCTTCGGATCCTTCAGTCCTGCGCGGGTACGACGGATCGCCCGCGAGATCGCCTTGACTGCGTCGTCCTGACCGATGACGCGCTTGTGCAGCTCGTCTTCCATCCGCAGCAGACGCGAGGACTCTTCCTCGGTGAGCTTGAAGATCGGAATACCGGTGGCAGAGGCGAGCACTTCGGCGATGAGATCGGCGTCGACGACCTTGGAGGTGTCGGTGCCGGACTTGCGCCAAGCCTCGGTCTGCTCTTCCTTCTCCTTCTGCAGCTTCATCTCGGAGTCGCGCTCCGAGGCTGCCAGTTCGAAGTCCTGAGCATCGATGGCGGCTTCCTTGCGGTGGCGGGCCTCGAGGATCTTCTCCTCCAGGTCACGGACCTCCTGGGGAACCGACAGACGCGAGATGCGCAGCTTGGCACCGGCTTCGTCGATGAGGTCGATCGCCTTGTCCGGCAGGTACCGGTCGTTGATGTAGCGATCGGACATGTTCACGGCGGCAGCCAGGGCACCGTCGGTGACGGTGACCTTGTGGTGCGCTTCGTATTTATCGCGCAGACCCTTGAGGATCTCGATCGAATGCGCCAGCGACGGTTCGGGAACCTGGATCGGCTGGAACCGGCGCTCAAGAGCGGCATCCTTCTCGATGTGCTTGCGGTACTCGTCCAGAGTGGTCGCACCGATGGTCTGCAGCTCTCCGCGAGCCAGCATGGGCTTGAGGATCGAAGCGGCATCGATCGCACCTTCGGCGGCTCCCGCACCCACCAGGGTGTGGATCTCGTCGATGAAGAGGATGATGTCGCCGCGGGTGCGGATCTCCTTGAGCACCTTCTTCAGGCGCTCTTCGAAGTCACCGCGGTAGCGGGAGCCCGCGACCAGCGAACCGAGGTCGAGGGTGTAGAGCTGCTTGTCGGTGAGGATCTCGGGCACTTCGCCGTTGACGATGGCTTGTGCGAGTCCTTCGACGACAGCGGTCTTGCCGACGCCGGGTTCACCGATGAGGACCGGGTTGTTCTTCGTGCGGCGCGAGAGGATCTGCATCACGCGCTGCATCTGCTCGTGGCGGCCGATGACCGGGTCGAGCTTGGCCTCGCGGGCTTCAGCGGTGAGGTTGGTGCCGAACTGGTCGAGCACGAGCGATCCCGAGGGGGTTCCCTCTTCGCGACCGCCGGCGGACACGGGTTCCTTGCCCTGGTAGCCCGACAGCAGCTTGATGACTTCCTGACGGACGCGTCCGAGGTCCGCGCCGAGCTTGACGAGCACCTGCGCGGCAACGCCTTCGCCCTCACGGATGAGGCCGAGCAGAATGTGCTCGGTGCCGATGTAGCTGTGACCCAGCTGCAGTGCTTCACGGAGGCTGAGCTCGAGGACCTTCTTCGCCCGCGGGGTGAAGGGAATGTGGCCGCTCGGAGCCTGCTGACCCTGACCGATGATCTCCTGAACCTGGTCGCGCACCTGCTCGAGGGAGATGTCCATGCCCTCCAGAGCCTTCGCTGCCAGACCTTCACCCTCGTGGATGAGGCCGAGCAGAATGTGCTCGGTGCCGATGTAGTTGTGTTTGAGAAGTTTCGCTTCTTCCTGCGCGAGCACCACAACGCGTCGTGCTCGGTCGGTGAACCGCTCGAACATATTCATCCTCCTCGGTCTTCTGATTCTTCTGAGCCTAACCACCACGACCGCGGTTCTATTGCACGTTTCGCCATGAGCCGAAAGCGTTTGGCTGTGGGCGAAATTCTCTAGACTCGAGAGTCACGCGGCGCAGACAGAGAGGTTGCCGACATGTCCACCGACCAATCGACCATCACAGAGCTGGCCCGGGCCCATGGCCTTCACATCATTGCCGATTCCATCGTCATCAACGAGCTTGGCCTCGATTTCCAGGTCGCCATCGCCGAGGCGGTCGACGGAGATTCGTGGGTGCTTCGGATACCTCGGCGTCCGGATGTGTCCGCCCGTGCCGCCGTCGAGGACCGTTTCCTGAGAGCCATCGCACCGCACCTGAGCATCGCGGTCCCCGATTGGCAGATACACACCGAGGAGCTCATCGCGTACCCGCTGCTGCCGGGAACTCCCGGACTGACGATCGATGACAGTGGACAGCCGCAGTGGCATTTCGATGTCGAGTCCCCCGAATACGCTGCGTCGCTCGGATCATTCCTCGCCGAACTCCACACCGTCGCCCCGGAAGCTGTCCGTGGCTCCGGGATCTCGGAGTACTCCCCCGCCGAGATCCGGCAGCGCAAGCGAGACGATATCGATCAGGTCGCATCGGAGTTCGACGTGGCACCGCACCTGCTCCGGCGGTGGACCGCGTGGCTCGACGACGACAGCTATTGGCCGACGTTCACGACCGTGACCCACGGCGAGGTGTATCCGGCGCATCAGCTCATGGACGGACCCGTGAACCTGAGCATCCTCGACTGGACGACGGCCTCGATCGGCGATCCGGCCCGCGATTTCATATTCCACCACTCCAGCGTTTCGGCTTCGGCGTTCGAAGCGACGACTGCGCGATATGTGGAAGCCGGTGGTCGGGTCTGGCCCAGATTCGCCGAGCACTGTGGCGAGCTCTACTCGATGTCGCCTGTCGAATTAGGTCTTTTCGCATTGCAGACGGAAGTACCGGAGTATTTGGACGCGGCAAAGGCTCAACTCAACCCGAACGACTGAACCACCAACATAATCGGCTCGATACTCAGCAGAGTTTCCTCGCACACACTTCAGGCTCCCTTGATTCGTGACTCACATCATCGAATCATTTGCCGGATCATTGATCGATATGATCTTCAACTACTCAGTGTCTGGCAATTGTCTGTGTTGTTTGATCACTGATGTTCTGCTACATCGTTCGAAGAGGCATTTGATAATGCCGGGAACGCATATAAAAGACCCGAGGGGCCAGCGATTCAATTCGCTGACCCCTCGGGTCTAATCGGAAGTTATCGGCTTTCGAATGAGCCTCTTACTTCTCCGCTGCTTCGTATGCTTCGACGATCTCCAGTGGGATCCGTCCGCGGTCACCGAGCTGGTATCCGTTGTTCTGGGCCCACTCGCGGATCTTCGCCGTGTCCCGCTTGGGACCTGACGAACCCGCACGGCGGCCACGGCCACCGGTGTTGGCTACACGACGTGCTTTGGCGATGAATGGGGCGAACGTTTCGCGGAGCTTTTCGGCATTCTCGGTTGAGAGCTCGAGTTCATACGTTGCCTGGTCGAGGCTGAAGCGAACGGTTTCCGCCGCTTCGCTTCCGTCGAAATCATCCGTGAGAACGAGGCGCATTTCCCTTGCCATGTTCACTCTTTTCGTAATCAGAGGATTTTGTCGATGTCATCTTAACATCCGTTTCGGGATTATCGTCGACTTCGCTAACTTCAATCTCTGAATAGTATTTATCAACCTGTTCGCGTTCATTGCGATCTGCGCGGATGATATTCCGGAACACATACCAGAACAGCAATCCCACACAGATCGACGGGAGCAGCGCTTTGAGGATATCCAACATCGTAATCAGCCCTCCTGAGCCGAGTCCTCCTGCGAAGAAGCCAAAGGCTTAGTGAATGGGAACAGAATGGTTTCGCGGATTCCCAGACCCGTCAGTGCCATGAGCAGACGGTCGAGTCCCATTCCCATTCCGCCGGTCGGCGGCATTCCGTGCTCCATCGCCATGAGGAAGTCCTCGTCGAGGCCCATCGCCTCATCGTCACCGCGGGCGGCGTCGGCAGCCTGGGCTTCGAAGCGCTGACGCTGGATGATCGGGTCGACGAGCTCCGAATAGCCGGTAGCCAGCTCGAAGCCGCGGACGTACAGATCCCACTTCTCCACGACGCCCTTCTTCGTCCGGTGCTCACGCACCAGAGGTGAGGTGTCGACGGGGAAATCGGTGACGAAGGTCGGAGCCCACAGCTTGTCCTGGTAGAAGTGCTCCCACAGCTCTTCGACGTACTTTCCGTGTGAGCGGAAGACTCCGCCCAGGTCGACGTTGTTGTCTGCGGCGATCTTGTCGAGCACGTCCAGACCGGTCTCCGGGGTCACCTCGACGCCGGATTCCTCGGACAGGGAGTCGTACATGCTCACGACCGGCCAGTCTCCGCCGAAGTCGTATTCGGTGCCGTCGTCGAGTGTGACGACGAGCGATCCGGTGGCTTCCTGAGCGGCGTTCTGGATCAGGGTCTTCGTCAGATCGGCGATCGAGTGGTAGTCGCCGAAGGACTGGTAGGCCTCGAGCATCGCGAATTCCGGGGAGTGAGTGGAGTCAGCGCCCTCATTGCGGAAGTTGCGGTTGATCTCGAAGACGTTCTCGATTCCGCCGACGATCGCCCGCTTGAGGAACAGCTCCGGGGCGATGCGCAGGTACATGTCGATGTCGTAGGCGTTCATATGCGTCTTGAACGGACGCGCGGCGGCACCGCCGTGCATGGTCTGCAGCATCGGCGTCTCGATCTCGACGAATTCCTGGTCTGCGAAGGTCTTCCGCAGTGAGGACATCACCTTTGCGCGGGTGAGCATGGTCTCCCGGGCCTGTTCGCGGGTGATGAGGTCGAGGTAGCGCTGGCGGACGCGAGTGTCCTCGGCGAGTTCGGTGTGCAGTCCGGGCAGCGGGCGGATGGCCTTCGATGCCATGGTCCAGGAGTCCGCGAGCACGGAGAGCTCACCGCGCTTGGACTTGATGACTCGTCCGTGCAGGAACAGGAAGTCGCCGAGGTCGACATCGGTCTTGAAGTCATCGAGGCGTTCCTGCCCGACTTCGCGCAGCGAGAGCATGCCCTGCAGGCGGGTGCCGTCACCGGCCTGCAGTGTGACGAAGCAGAGTTTGCCGGTGGTGCGGACGAAGACTACGCGGCCGATGACGCCGACGACGTCGTCGGTCTCCTCCCCCGTTTCGAGTCCGTCGTGGGCGGCGTGGACCTCGGCGAGGCTGTGGGTGCGGGGCACCGTGACCGGGTAGGCGTCGGTTCCGTCATCGAGGAGACGCTGGCGCTTGTCCTTACGGATCCGGATCTGTTCCGGATCGAGGTGTTCGGGTGAAAGGTCTGCGTTCTCAGGTGTCTTCGAGTCGGTATTCGCCATGCTTCAAGGCTACCGTGGACGGGCCGTACGGGGTAATTCGGCGGTCAGTCCAGAGCAGTCAGAATCTGCTGTGCCTGGGCTTCTGTGATCCGTCCCATTGCCAGCGCCTTCGCGGCCGTCGATCGGGCGAGTGCGATATAGCTGTTGCGCACGGACGGGTTCGACCGACTGAGGCTGAACTCGCTCAGCGCCGCCAGGTGCGCTTCGACGGTTCCGACGTCACCGCGACTGATCGGGCCGGTCAGCGCCTTGGGCCCGTTCTGCATGGTGTTGGCGACACTGGCATCGACGAGGGCGTGGAGGACGGCCGAGGGATCGGCGACCCCCGCCTCGCTGAGCAGTTCCATGGCTTCAGCGAGGATCGTGATCGAATGATTCGAAGCATGCGTGATTGCCGCGTGGTAGAGGGGACGGTCCGCCTCGGCGATGTCGATCGGTTCGGCACCGAGTTCGACGACGAGGGCCTCCCCCACCGGGCGGATCGGTGCGGGTGCGGTGACCGCGATCGTCGCCTGCCGCAGTCGGCTGAGATCGACCTCGGTTCCGGTGAACGTCAGGGACGGGTGCAGGGCGATGGGCAGAGCGCCGAGGCTGGTCCCGGCTTCGAGGACGTCCGTTCCGTACCGGCCGGAGCAGTGCATGAGGATCTGTCCGGCGTGGATGTGTCCGAGGTTCGCCAGTCCTGTCACCAATGGTGCGATCTCGTCATCGGGGACGGCGATGAGGACGAGTTCGGCGCGTTCGGTGATCTCGTCGGGGTCGAGGACGGGCACTCCGTGCAGCATCTCTTCGGCCCGTTCGAGGCTCGCCTCCGAGGTGGCGCTGACTCCGATGATCGCGTGCCCGGCCTGCCTCCAGGCGGCTCCGATGGTGGCTCCGACTCGGCCACAGCCGATGATTCCGATGCCCAGCCTCGGTGCGTCGCCCTGGTTCATCCTTCGTCCTCCTCAAGGGTCTGTGTTCGGTTAGTGTGGGCACTCTTCGCCGCCGCGTCGAAGGTCTGGCGGGCGATCCGAGTGCGTTCGGCATGTTCGTTGAAGAAGCGTTTGGCTCCGTCCATGCTCTGGTGCTTCACGAGCGGGGTGATGGGTCCGGCCGTCGAATGCACGGCCACCGACCCCAGGTTGAGCGCCCGCATCAGCGGTCCCTGATAGTAGCGCAGGGATTGGACGCGCACATGCGGCACGAAGTCGACGCGACGGTCGAGGATGCCCAGGCGCAGCACGAGCATCGAATCGGTGAGCGCATAGGCCCGTCGTTTCCATACGAACGGGTCGACCAGTCGCGACGATCGCGGCTGCGGGTGGAACAGCTCTTCGGCCGCGGCTGCGTTCGGGTCGGCAGACTTCCGGTCGTACATCGCCGAGCGCACCAAGGTGTCGGCGCCGATGCCCTCGGGCAGCTGCGGATCCGGCAGTGAGAGACCGACCATGAGCAGTGCCTGGTCGATGTCGCCGACGGGCAGCAGCAGGTTCGACTCGGTCTTCCCGCCGTCACTGGCGATATTGAATTGGGCCTCCCACCATCCGGCCCACCGCCACAGCAGGGGCTGGTGCAGGGCCACTGCCTGGATGCGGTCGAGCGGAATGACCTTGCGCGAGGTGGAGAAGAGTCCGTGGTTGACCGCCAGTCCGTTCTCGCCGAGGCGGACGACGAAGTTCGCATTGTCGAGGTTCTTCCGGAACACGGAGAACGCCATGAAGACACCGGGCAGGACACCGACGAGGATCGGGAAGAACGCCTCTTTGATTCCGAAGGCCAAGAGCACGATCGCCGTGATGACGACGATGATGACGACGGCCACGGACACCAGGGTCTCGGCCTTGAGCAGGGAGGAGACGACGACCCGGTGGACGGGCACGCGGATGATCTCACCCTCGTCGCCCACCCGCGGATTGAGATTGTATGGGGCGAGCAGGTCGCCGAGGCTGGATTCGGCTTCTTCGGAGACTTCATCGGCAAGGGTGCCCAGTCGCTTCGTCAGCCGCACACCGAGGCTGTCCCCGCCTCGTTCCGGAACCGACAGATCGGTTCCGGACTGCCCACCGGGCCCCGAGGCGCCGTCGGCCGGGCCGGTGACCCCGGACGAGTCCGCACCGAGATCCGCTGCCGCACCGTCGGCCGCAACCTCGGAACCGACCGACCCGTCACCGACCGGACCGGACGCGGACGAAGCGGATCCGGGGATGCCGGGAGTCGCCTCGGTGCGGGTGTGTCCCTGTCTGCGGGAGCGGACGGCGGAGAGAAGTTCGTCGCGCAGCTCTTCGGCCCGCTTCTTCGACAGATACTTCAGGGAGATGTTCGAGTCGGTGCCGCCGGCGACGTCGAAGACGAGTTCGGCCATGCCGAGCAGTCGCGGCAGCAGCTTCTGCTGCAGATCGATGGACTGCACGCGGTCGAGTCGGGCCTTGCGCAGCTTCTTCGACAGCAGTCCGCGCCGATAGTAGATCGCTTCGGCGTCGACGCGATAGCCCATGACTCGCCACGCCAGCCAGCTGAAGAGAGCGGTGAGCAGGAGGACGAGGATGATTCCGCCGACGACGGCGAGGATCACCAGCGGATGGGCGCCCAGCCATTCGGCGAAGGTGAGGTTGACGGAACGGCCGGACGCGAGGTCTTCGACGGCGCTCTGGAAGAAGTTCTGCAGACCGTAGGCCGCGGCGACGAAGATACCGACGAGAACGCCGAGGCTCTCGAGAATCGGCGTCAGCGGATGGACGCGGTGCCAGACCTCCGGTGCGGCCGCCTCGGTGCTGGCGTTCGGGTTGTCGGGCGAGGGTTCGTCGCTCATGGTCACAGTCCGGCGAGATTGGCCTGGCCGAGTCCGGCGAGGCTGTCGCGCAGGCGATCGGCTTCGGCACGGGGCAGACCGGGGATCGTCGCGTCGGTCGCGGCGGAGGCCGTGTGGAGTTTGACGGTGGCCAGGCCGAACATGCGGTCGATGGGGCCGGCGTCGACGTCGACGAACTGGAGTCGGCCGTAGGGCACGACGGTGGCGCGGTGGAACATGATCCCGCGGCGGACGAGCAGGTCGTCCTCACGTTCGGCATAGCCGATGGCGCGGGCCTGGCGGAGGATGATGATCGTCGAGATGATGCCGTACGCCAGGACGGCGATCCAGATCACGTGCAGCCAGGGCACCTCGGAGGTGAAGATGATCGCGAAGACCAGGGCGGCGATGAACAGCGGGACGAGCAGCGTCAGTGAGGCGAGGACCTCTTTCAGCCCGTACTTCGGGCTGATCCGGTTGAAGGGCACATCGGCTCCGATGGAGAAGGAGAGGTCGCGGTTCATGCTGTTTCAGCTCCCGGCGGGTCTTGGGGTGGGATCTCGCAGAATCCCTCGACGATCATACCGACGATCATGAGCACGGCGGCGGAGATCATTGCGACAAGCATACCTGCGGCGATGTCGTTGCGGATCCCCGGCGCGGACAGGAAGTAGTACCCCGCGTTGCCGAGGTACCAGCCGGAGAGACCGGCCCCGGTCAGGGCGCTGGCCTTGGCCATGATCGCGACTCTCGCCGCTTGGAGCGGGTCGATCTCCTTCGTCCGGTCCCCGTCGTTCCATTTCTTGATGGGCCAACCGAGCAGCAGAAGGATAGCGGAGAGCACGAGCATGCCGATGACTGCGAACCATGGCAGGCCGGGCAGTGAGAACCCTTGGCTTTCGAGCACCACGTCGGCCACGACCGCGAGAACCGTGCCGATGACGGCCCAGACTGCGAGGGTGGACGAGGAGGTTCTCTGCATGGTTCCCAGTCTCTCAGATCGCGGTCGGTTCTCCAGAGGTGATTCGGTCGATGTCCTGGTCGTCGAGTTCGGCCAGAACCGCGCTGATGGGGCGGCGCCCCTGCGGGGTGTCGATGAGTGTGTCTCCGACGAGCTCGGCCCACGGAGCGAGGACGAAGGCGCGTTCGTGGGCGCGTGGGTGCGGCAGCGTCAGTCGCGGGGTCTGGCTGCGCAGCTCCTCGTCCTCGGTTCCGAAGCGGATGAGGTCGATGTCGAGGGTGCGCGGTCCCCACCGGAGTTCGCGCGTGCGCCCGCAGGCGACTTCGATCCCCTGCGCCACCGAGAGCAGTTCGAGTGCCGGCAGCGTGGTGGTCACGAGCACTCCGAGGTTGAGGAAGTCGTCCTGTTCGACTCCGCCCCAAGGTGCGGTGCGGAAGAGTGAGGACCGGCGGGTGACAGTGATGTCCGGGTGACGGTCGAGGGCCGCCACTGCCTGGTCGAGGGTGTCCGCAGCATCGCCGATGTTCGCCCCGAGGTTGAGATAGGCTTCGGTCCCCCCGTCCTTCGCGCTGTCCGTGTCAGGCGCGGAGGTCGCGGGATTGACGGTCTCCCCCGCCGAGGCGGTGGTGCGGCTGCGTTCGACGCGGATGCGCACATCGTCGAAGGTCCGTTGGATCGGTGCCGAGGGTTTGTGGACGACGACTTCGACGTGCTCGCACAGGCTCAGGCAGTGGTCGGCGATGCGTTCGGCCAGGGTTTCGATGAGGTCGAAGGTGTTGTTCTCGACGATTCCCGCAACATCTTCGGCGAGTTCGCCGTAGTGGATCGTCTCGGCGAGATCGTCGGTGGCTGCGGCGCGTGCGACCGAGGTGTGGAGGGTGACGTCGATGACGAAGTCCTGGCCTTCGCGCTTCTCGAAGTCGAAGACGCCGTGGTTGCCGCGGACCGTGAGTCCGCGCAGTTCGATGCGGTCGGGGGCCGCCTCGGTGCCGGTCATCGTTCGGTTCCCTCGTTGTCGATGTTCGCTGCGGGGTTCGCTGCTGAGGAGTGTTCCCTGACCGCGGCGACGACCTTGCAGGCGACCGCCGAGGTGGCCGGATCGTGGACGCGGACCGCCCAGGCTCCGGCCTGTGCGGAGATCGCGGAGATCGTGGCCGTGGCTTGATCCTTCGCCGCCTGTTCGGCCTGTTTCGGGTCGTCGGGGGTGAGCAGGGACGCGATGAAGCGCTTCCGGCTGGCTGCGACGAGGAGCCTGTGGTCGAGAGCGGAGAATTCGTCGAGCGCGCCTAGCAGCTGCCAGTTGTGTTCGGCGTTCTTCGAGAATCCGAGGCCGGGGTCGACGATGATGTTCGCAGGGTCGACGCCGACGGCGATGGCTTCGTCGATGCGGGTGCGCAGTTCGGCGATCACCTCGGCGACGACATCGTCGTAGTGGAAGGTGGCCGAGGCCTGATCGAGGTAGCCGCGCCAGTGCATGAGCACGATGGGGGCCCCGGATTCTGCGGCGACGCTGAGCATAGTCGGATCCGACTGCCCGGCGGAGACGTCATTGATGATGTGCGCACCAACCTCCAGGGATTCTGCGGCAACACTGGCACGCATCGTGTCGACGCTGATGACGGCTCCGGCGGCAGCGAGCTCACGGACGACCGGGATGACTCGGCGCAGCTCTTCGGCTTCGTCGACGCGAGCCGATCCAGGACGCGTCGACTCCCCTCCGACGTCGATGATGTCGGCGCCGTTGGCCATGAGTTCGAGCCCGTGGGCGACAGCCCGGTCGTGGTCGAACCACAGTCCGCCGTCGGAGAAGGAATCGGGGGTGACGTTGAGGACGCCCATGATCTGCGTCGTCTTCACTGCTGCATCGTCCATCGCTGTGGGATCCGTGTTCCGGCCTCAGCGGCCGAGGATGAGACTCATCGCTTCTGCTCGGGAGGCGCTTTCGCGCAGCTGCCCGCGCACGGCCGAGGTGATCGTCGAGGCTCCGGGTTTGCGGACGCCGCGCATGGTCATGCACAGGTGTTCGGCTTCGACGACGACGATGACGCCCTGTGGGTCGAGATGCTCGACGAGCGCATCGGCGATCTGCGAGGTCAGGCGTTCCTGCACCTGCGGGCGACGAGCATAGATCTCGACGAGGCGGGCCAGTTTCGACAGCCCTGTGACCTTGCCGTTCTTGCTCGGGATGTAGCCGATGTGGGCGACGCCGTGGAAGGGTACGAGGTGGTGTTCGCAGGTGGAGTAGAGGTCGATATCGCGGACGAGGACGAGTTCCTCGTGGCTGATGTCGAAGGTGACGCCGAGGACTTCTGCCGGGTCGCGGTGGAGTCCGGCGAAGATCTCCTCATAGGCCCTGGCCACTCGGTCCGGGGTCTCGAGCAGACCTTCGCGGTCGGGGTCTTCGCCCACGGCGATGAGGATCTCACGCACGGCAGCGGCGATGCGCGCTTGGTCGACCTTGTTCGCCTGCCCTGTGGGGGCGGGGCCGAGACCGGCGGAGACCTCTTCGATATCGGCCATCAGTCGTTGTTCCCTCTGTCTTCGTTCGTGCCATTCGTCGTCGGTCCCCCGGTTCCGGGACCACCCGTGCCGGGTCCTCCGGTCGGTCCCCCGGTGGGGCCGCCCGTCGGGCCGGTCGGGCCGTTGGGGTTCTCGGGGCCCGGAGGGTTGTGCGGGACGTGGGGTCCGCTGACACCCGTGGGTCCGCCTCCGGGGATGTCGGTGGTGTCCACCTCGGCCCCGGTCGATCCTTCACCGTCGTTGCGCTCACTCAGCGGTGCCGGCGGGTCGATGGGGCCGCGTTCGGATACGGGACGATCATCGTGGGCCAGCCACACTTCGCGGGTGGGGCGTTTGACGACGGGGGCGAAGATCTCCGTGAGGGCGGCCTGATCCAGCGTTTCGCGCTCAAGCAGCTGGTAGGCGAGGTTGTCGAGGACATCGCGGTTGTGCGTCAGCGCCCAGTAGGCGTCGGCGTGTGCGGAGTCTATGAGGCCGCGGACTTCGCGATCGATCGAGGACAGAGTCGAGTCCCCGTATTCGTCGCCGCCGCCGTAGCCGCGCCCGGCGAAGGGCTCGGACTGGTCGTCGCCGATCTTCACCATGCCCAGCTTCTCGCTCATTCCGTACTGAGTGACCATCTTCCGGGCGATGTTCGTCGCCTTCTCGATGTCGTTGCTGGCGCCGGTGGTCGGATCGTGGAAGACGATCTCCTCGGCCACGCGCCCACCCATGGCGTAGGCGAGCTGGTCGAGCAGCTCGTTGCGCGTCGTCGAGTACTTGTCCTCGCTGGGCAAGACCATCGTGTAGCCCAGAGCCCGTCCGCGTGGGAGGATCGTGACCTTCGTGACCGGGTCGGTCTGGTTCATGGCCGCGGCGACGAGGGCGTGACCGCCCTCGTGGTAGGCGGTGACGAGGCGTTCCTTGTCGTTCATCAGCCGGGTCCGCTTCTGCGGGCCGGCGATGACTCGGTCAATGGCTTCGTCGAGGATCCGGTTGTCGATGACCTTCGCGTTCTCACGCGCGGTGAGCAGGGCCGCCTCGTTGAGGACGTTCGCCAGGTCGGCACCGGAGAATCCGGGGGTCCGCTTCGCGACCTGACCGAGGTCGACTTCGTCGGCCAGCGGCTTGTCGGCAGCGTGGACCTCGAGGATGTGCTTGCGGCCCTTCATGTCCGGGGCTTCGACGGGGATCTGCCGGTCGAAGCGGCCCGGGCGCAGCAGCGCCGGGTCGAGGACGTCGGGACGGTTGGTCGCTGCGATGAGGATGACGTTGGTCTTGACGTCGAATCCGTCCATCTCGACGAGCAGCTGGTTGAGCGTCTGTTCGCGCTCATCGTGTCCGCCGCCCATTCCTGCACCGCGCTGGCGTCCGACGGCGTCGATCTCGTCGATGAAGATGATGCACGGGGCGTTCGACTTCGCCTGTTCGAACAGGTCACGCACACGGGAGGCACCGACTCCGACGTACATCTCGACGAAGTCGGAACCGGAGATCGAGTAGAACGGGACTCCGGCCTCACCGGCAACGGCCTTGGCCAGCAGGGTCTTGCCCGTACCGGGCTGACCGTAGAGGAGCACACCCTTGGGGATCTTCGCTCCCACGGCCTTGAACTTCTCCGGTTCGGCGAGGAACTCCTTGATCTCTTCGAGCTCTTCGAGGGCCTCGTCGACTCCGGCGACGTCCTTGAAAGTGACGTCCGGGTTCTCCTTGTTGACGAGCTTCGCCTTCGACTTGCCGAAGTTCATCATCTTCCCGCCCGACATCTGCGAGATGAGGAACCAGAAGACGACGAAGATGATGACGAACGGGATGAGCGTGCCCAGCAGCGACATCAGCCACGACTGCTTGGGAACCTCATCGGTGAAGCCCTTGTCCGGGCTGGCGGAGTCGACGGCCTTGACGACCTGCTCGCCGCGCTGTTCGACGTAGAAGAACTGGACCTTCTTGCCGAAGTCCTTGTCCTCGACCTTGAAGTCGTCTTTGAGAGTGAGGTCGACGCGTTGGTCCTTGTCGACGATCTTGGCCTGTTCGACCTTGTCGTCCTTGAGCAGCTGCAGACCCTGTTCGGTGTCGATCTGGCTGAACCCGGACTGGCTGAACAGCAGAGCACCGATCGATACGACGAGCAGTGCCAGGACGATCCAGACCAATGGGCCCTTCGTCGCCTTGTTCAGCAGGGGGCGACGTTTGTTCGACTCGGCCATAAGTCCTCTCAGGAAAAAGATGTGGGCAACCGTTTCAGGCTACCGAGGCTGCCTGGGAACATCCCCCACAGCCTAGTACTTCGCACCCCTATAGCCCGAATGCGTGCCGAATCTATTCCGTCACAGACCCCGGACCCGGCCCGGGTTCGCCGCGGGCGTAAAAAGCGGTGCGGTCAGGCTCAGCTGTAGACGTGTTGAGCCAGGGTCGCGACGAACGGCACGTTGCGGTACTTCTCCGCGTAGTCCAGTCCGTAGCCGATGACGAATTCGTTGGGCACATCGAAGCCGACGTATTTGACGTCGATATCGACCTTGACGGCTTCGGGCTTGCGCAGCATTGTGCAGATCTCGACGGTTGCGGCTCCGCGGGTGCGCAGGTTCTGGATCAGCCAGGACAGGGTGAGGCCGGAGTCGATGATGTCTTCGACGATGAGGACGTGACGGTCGGTGAGGTCGGTATCGAGGTCCTTGAGGATCCGCACGACGCCGGAGGACTTCGTGCCCGATCCGTAGGAGGACACTGCCATCCAGTCCATCGTCACCGGTGAGTGCAGGGCACGGGCGAGGTCGGCCATGACCATGACCGCACCCTTGAGGACGCCGACGAGGAGGATGTCCTTGTCCTTGTAGTCTTCATCGATGGCGGCGGCCAATTCAACGAGTCGTGCGGCTATCTGCTCTTCCGAAACGAGTACTTTTTCGATGTCATTGCCGAGATCGTTGATGTCCACGAGTGTCGATTCTCCTCAGAAGCGGGTCCTTGAGATTCCATTATGGGTCACTTTGCCTCACCGGTGCCACCGTGCCCGGAAGTCGGTGCCAGTTCGTCGTCGACATTCCCCGGACCTGCCGACAGCCAGCCGGTGATCGCCATGAGCGCGGAGATGATGACCATGAACCACAGCGGCACCTGCCAACCGCCGCTGAGGCCGAGCAGTCCGCCCACCGCCAACGGGCACAGCGCGGCGAGCACGTAGCCCGTGGACTGGACGAAAGCCGAGGTCGAGGCCGTGACAGAGACTTCGCGGGTGCGAGAGGTGATCAGGGCGAGCGCAGCGGGGAACGCGAACCCGCCGTAGCCGAGCAGGACCGCCCACAGCCAGGGGACGGTGGCCGGGCTGAGCAGCAGTCCCGTATAGCCGATGACGGCGCTGACGCCGAAGGAGACGAGGAAGGCTCGCGGGGCGATGTTGCGAACGATGATCTGCGGGGCGAGGAATCCGCCGGGCAGTCCGCCGAAGGTCACAATGGTGAGCATGATTCCGGCGAGGAAGGGGTCGAGCCCGGCATCGCGGTAGATCTGCGGCAGCCAACCGAACTGGACATAGGCGTTGGCCGATTGGAGGCCGAAGAATATCGCCATATACCGAGCCTTGGGTGAGGTGAAGACCGCTCGCCGAGGCGGCGCTTCCACCCGTTCGCCCCCGGGCTCCGCCGCCTGTCCGGAGAGGACGGGCACGGACTTCAGGGTCCGCAGCACCGACCAGGTGATGAGTGCGGAGAAAGGCAGCACCACCCAGAAGCCGAGGCCGACGCGCCACCCGCCGAAGGCTTCAGCCAGGGGTGCAGTGAACAGCGAGGGCAGCATCGAACCGAGTCCCAGCGAGACGGTGAACGTCGTCGCGCCCAAGGTGGGCCGGTGTGGGAAGCGGGACTTGACGTAGACGGGCAGGATGACATTGCCGATCGACATTCCGGCCAGGGCGAGGACCGTGAGCAGAGCGAAGGCCACCCATTCGGTGACGACCGCGCGCAGACCGACGCCGGCGACGATGAAGGCGGCGCTCATGGCCAGGGCCGTGAATAGACCGAGTCGTTTGAGCACGGGTACGGCGATGATGCCGCAGATGGCGAAGACGAGTCCCGGCAGTGCCGTGAGCAGACCTGTCTGCCATTCGGCCAGGGAGAATCCGTCTTTGACCTCGGAGAGCACGGGCCCCAGGGAGGAGGCGGCCGGGCGCAGTGAGGCGCCGATGAGGACGAGGCAGGCCAGGGCCAGAACGTCGAGGCCGCGGGAGCGTCGGAACCCCTGCTCGGGCGAAGTCGTCATGGCCTCATCCTTTCAGACTGCTGTTGCTGTGGTACACGCGGGCCACGGGCCTCCCGAGCGCACAATCGAGCACAAGTTCCGATGGTATACCGTCCTGCGGTCGTAGGCTGAGCCCATGACCGTTGTGAAGAACGTGCGCCTCTTCCCGCGCACCCCGGATACTCCCGCCGTCGATGTCGAGATCACCGAGGGACGATTCTCTCGCATCTCCCCCGCCGAAGATGCCGCCCACGACTCAACCCAACCGCGAACCGGGTCTGCACCGACCGGGGCTGAGGTCATCGACGGGGCGGGACGGATCCTGCTGCCCAGCCTCGGCGACGCCCATGCTCATCTGGATTCGAATCGGATGGGCCAGACGTTCCGCCCGCATACCGCCGACGGCACTCTGCACGGCTTCATCAAGAACGATCGGGAGAACTGGCGAGGCGGCGAGCGCAGCATCGCCGATCAGGCAGCGTATGCGATTGGGAAGATCGTCGCGTCCGGAGGCACGCGCATCCGCTCGCATGCTCAGGTCGACGCCGACTGCGGACTCGAACGCTTCCACGGGGTCAAGGCCGCGCTCGAAGCTCATGCCGATGTCCTCGACTTCCAGATCGTCGCCTTCCCACAGGCAGGGATCGTGCGGGAACAGGGTGTCCGCGAACTGCTCGATGCGGCTCTGGCCGAGGGCGCAGACCTCGTCGGCGGACTCGATCCGCTGCTCTATGACCGAGATCCGGTCGCACACCTCGACACCGTGTTCGCTCTGGCGGACAAGCACGGCAAGGGCATCGACATCCACCTCCACGAGGCGGGCACCGCAGGGCTGTTCTCGCTCGAAGAGATCGCGGCCCGCACCGCAGCTGCGGGCATGGCCGGACAGGTCACGGTCTCCCACGCATTCGCCCTCAACACGAACCCGGAAACCGAGGTCGCGAAGGTCCTCGACGCCCTCACCGAGGCGGGAGTGGTCCTGACGACGGTCGCTCCGGCCAAGGGTGTGCTGCCGCAGGCGCTCATCCGTGAGCGCCGCATGGCTCTCGGGCTCGGCGAGGACGGGCAGCGGGACTACTGGAGCCCGTACGGTGACGGTGATCTGCTGCGTCGGACCTGGCAGCTGGCGTTCACGAACGGGTTCCGTGCCGATTCCGATATCGAAGGCTGTCTCGATATCGCCTCCCGCGGAGGCGCCCAGGTCATGGCCGGTGCCCGTCCCGACGGCTCATCGCTGGCCGACGATGCCCGGTTCGGTCTGGGTGTGGGTGCTCCCGCCGACTTCGTGCTCGTCGCCTCGGATACGGTCACCTCGGCGATCATGGACTGCCCGCAGGACCGCGATGTGTTCAAGGCGGGTCGGCTCGTCGCCTCCGGCGGAGTACTGGCAGGCGGTGCTCGTCTGGGCTGAGGCTCAGCGCGCTTTCGCCGCGAGCTGGAACACGGCGTGACTGTCGGAGATAACGACCTCCGTGTCCCCGGGCAGGGACAAACGGCCCCGCTTGCGGTCGCGGATGAGTGCACAGAGTTCGGCGACGCGCTTCGCGCCGAGGTTCTGTCCGGGCACGCCGAGTGAGATCACCCAGTCGCGCACGACTCGGCTGAGCACGGCATCGTCGAGAGCAGTGAAATCCTCCACCGGCACTGAGGCGGCTCCCCGGATCCACTGCCCGGCCGCCTCGGCGCGGGCATCGATGAAATCCGCGTCCGCCCGGCACAGGTCGGCGGTGCGGGCGAGATTCGCGGTGATCGGCTGGCCGAGTTCGGTTTCGAGTCCGGCAAGCAGCTGCCGGGCCCGGACTCTGGAATACGCGGTGTCGGCGTTCATCGGGTCATTCCAGATCTCAATGCCCTGGGCCCTGCAGGACGCTTCCGTCTGGTCCCTGTCGAGGCCGAGCAGCGGGCGCATGAGGTGTCCGGAGACCGGGCTCATCCCGGCCAGGGACCTGGTGCCCGATCCGCGCATGAGGCCGAGCAGAACGGTCTCGGCTTGGTCGCTGCGGGTGTGGGCGGTGAGGATCCAGTCGGCCCCAGCCTCGACTCGTGCGGTTTCGAGGGCGGCATAGCGGGCGGTTCGTGCCGCGGCTTCGAGCCCTTCTTCGCCGGCGTCGATACTCACCGTCGCCACTTCGGCGGGCGCTCCCCATGATTCTGAGGTGGCGGCGACCCGTTCGGCCACCTCGGCGGTGACGGTCTGGAGTCCGTGGTCGACGGTGACGGCTCGGGCGCGGATCTCACCGCGCCGGTGGAGGAATGCGACCGCATGGAGCAGCGCCATCGAATCCGCTCCCCCGGACACCGCGACGATGAGCCCCGGGACTGACGGTTCAGTGACGGCGGGGACGGCATCGGACGATCCTGCCGTGGTCTCGTCTGCGGCGGCGAGAGCTGCGCGCACGGCGTTGCGAATGGCTCCGCTGGCCGGGTCGAGGGTCGGCCGCCTCGGCGAGGAACCCTCAGCCGTGGACACGATCGAGCCAGAGCTGCGGGTCGTGGATCTCTGCCGTGCGCGGAAGGTTCGCAGGTTCCGCATAGATGCGGGAGAAGCCCTTCTGCCCGACCTCACGGCGGACGGCGCGGACGAACTTGGCCCCGTCGCGATACTGCGCGAGTTTGAGGTCCATCCCGAGCAGGTTGGTGAGGAACCCGCCTTGGCTGGCGTCACGGCGGGCCTCGAACCTGCGGCGCAGTTTGCGCACGCTCGGGATCACTCCGGCGCCCACTTCGTCCATGACAACATCGGCGTGGCCTTCGAGCAGGGACAGGATCGCAGTGGCTTCGTCGAGAGCGGCGCGCATCTTCTCGTCGCGTATGAGGTCGACGATGCTGGCCTCACCCTTGATGATGCGTCCGAAGGTGGCGAAGAGGTCGACGATCCCGCCGACCCCGGGCATCGTCAGCCGGGTCGACACGGCTCCGGAGAGCAGAGTGCGCATATGCTCGCGCAGCCAGGGTGCGGTCGCGAACTGCACTTGGTGGGTGGCTTCGTGGAGGGCCACCCACATGCGGAAGTCACGCGGGTCGACGTCCATGGCCTTCTCGGCGATGAGCACGGCGGGGGCGACGAACATCAGCCGTCCCGTCTCCACTGCGAAGGGGTCGAACTGGCCGAGCACACGAGTCGACAGCAGAGAGAGCACCCCGGCGACCTCGACGGCACCGGCCATCGCGGTGGCGGGGCTGACCGGGGCGGGCAGGGCCGCCTCGTCGAGCATTCCGTTGACGGACTGGGCATTGGCCTTGACCCAGCTGACCTGGTCGAGGACGAGCACCGAACCGGCAGCGAGCCGGCCGCGCACATCATCGGCGTGATCCGGCGGCAGCAGGAACGAATCGAGCACGAGGTCCTGAGCGGTCAGGGCGTTGTCCTTCATCCCTTCGACGAGCTCATCGAGGACGCCTGGTTCGGGGACCTTCGCTGCGGAGACGAGCTCACGGGCGGTGCGGGCGGCGAATCCCTCGTCGATGATCATCGGCAGCCGCAGTTCGCGAGTGCGGTGACGATATCGTCCACGGTCTTTCTGGCTTCCAAGATCTTGTCCTTATCCACGTCGTCGATCTGGATGGAGAATACGAGGTAGCGTCCCTCCGCGTCGAGCACTCCCCCGGCCAGGGAGGTCACGGTGGACAGCGTTCCGGTCTTCGCGTGCACGACTCCGGAGGCGTTCTTCTCATCGAGGAACCGGTCGTGCAGGGTGCCTGTCAGTCCGCCGACGGGGAAGTAGCTGACGAGTCCGGCCAGTGAGTCATCGGCGACGACCGAGGCCTGCAGGACGGTCGTGAGATCGTGCGGGGCGATCCGGTTGTCATAGGACAGACCCGAAGTGTCGACGAGATGTGTGCGCCCGAGATCGACAGATTCGCCGAGGGCTTCGAGCACGGCGTCGGGACCGTTTTCGAGGCTGCCGTCCTTGCCCTGGGCGATGGCGACCTCGTTGCCGAGCACTTCGGCGACGACATTGTCGCTGTGCACGAGTGCGTATTCGACGATCTCGGAGATCGTCGCCGATTCCACCCGGGCGAGTTCCTTCGGGTCCGCGGATTCGGACGAATTCTCGGAATCGGACGGCTCCTCGGAATCGGACTCGGCGGCCGCCTCGGTGACGGTGATTCCGGTCTTCTTCAGTTCCTTCTCGAAGATCGAGAACGCGTCCTTGGCCGGGTGTTCGCTGCGGCCGCGCCATTCGGCGTTCTTCGACCCGACGTAGGCGGTGTCGACCATGATCGGCTGGATCGGGGTGATCACGCCCTTGGCGATATCGACCCGTTCCCAGCCGGAATCGAAGTCCTCGCCGACGTACCGGCTCGTATCCAGGCTGAGCGCCACCTCGGTGACGTTCTGGTCCTTGAGGGCGGCCGCGGTGTCCTCGGCCAGGGTCCGCAGGCCAGCGTGCCCGTTGACCGAGCCGGGGTCCGAATCTCCGGCGGACAGGAGCACGTCCCCACCTCCGGTGAGGGTCAGGGTGTTCGTGTCCGCGTCGAAGTCCGTCGTCGTCGCCAGGCGCTTCTCCCCGCCGATCGCGGACAGGGAGGCGGCCGCAGTGAGCACCTTCGTCACGGAGGCGGGAGTGCGCGGCTTCGTCTCGTCCTTCGCGTAGAGGACATCGTCGCTGAGTCCGTCGCGGACTTCGAGGCCGAAGCCCTTGACCTTCGAGTCCTTGAGCACAGCGTCGATCGTCTTCGGGATCTGCGTGGGCACGGGAGCGGAATCGTCGACCGCCGAGGCGGGGGCGGGCACCTGCTGGGCGTTCGCCTGCGGGGTGGGCACGGTCTGGACCTCGACCTGGGGTTCGGTGGTCAGCACGCTCGGCAGTCCGGGCACGAGGTCATAGGCGTCGACCGCGGCATAGGCACCGAGAGCCAGCACAATGACGCCGGCGGTGATCGCACCGCCCTTCTTCCGTCGCGATCTGCCCTCTCTGCGGTCGCGGCGCGGGGAGCCGGAGTCCGACGGGTTCTGCGGCGCATCGGTGTCGTTCAAACGCAGACTCTCATTCCTCGACGACCGTGAGGTGGTCGCCGTCGGTGGGCGGTGACGGGGACTTGTACCATCTATTCTAGTGATGCACCCCTAACGTGAAGGAGCACTATGGAACTGTTGGCCACAATCGAGATCCCCCAGGGGTCCCGCAACAAGTACGAAGTCGATCATGAGACCGGTCGGGTCAAGCTCGATCGCTACCTCTATACCTCGATGCAGTACCCCGCAGATTACGGCTTCATCGAGGACACGCTCGGAAACGACGGCGACCCTCTCGATGTGCTCGTGCTGCTGCCCGAGCCGCTGTTCCCCGGTGTGCTCATCGACATCCGCCCCATCGGCATGTTCCAGATGGAAGACGAGGCCGGCGGCGATGACAAGGTCCTCGCCGTTCCTGCTGGAGATCCCCGCTGGGATTCCTACACCGATATCTCGGATGTGGACCAGTTCATGCTCGACTCGATCGAACACTTCTTCAACCGGTACAAGGACCTCGAGCCCGGCAAGTACGTCAAGGGTTCGAGCTGGGCCGGTCGCGAAGCCGCCGAGGCGGAGATCAACGCCTCCATCGAACGTTTCAAGGCCGAGGGTCACTGAGCCTTCCCCTCTCCATGCGCTGAGGATTCAGCTCTGGTTCACGACCGCCCGGATATCATCATCCGGGCGGTTTCGTTTTGGCCTCGACCGTCGCGCGGGACGCCGTGCGGGAGAACGCCTGGGGCACCGCTTGGGCGTGACAATGATCACGATTTCTTAGGTGACCCTAAGGGGCAGTGTGAGCCAGGTTATGCGATTGTCGAGTCATGAAACTCGATCATGTGTCATACGCCAGTGAACCTGACGGCTACCGTGCGACCGCCGAGCGGATCGCGGAGAAGCTCGGAGTGGTTCCCTACGACGGCGGTGTGCATCCTCGATTCGGCACCAGAAACCTCATCTTCCCCCTAGCGAACGGCCATTACCTCGAAGTCGTGGAAGCCTTGGAGCATCCGGCCGCTCTCTCGACACCGTTCGGCCAGGCGGTCCGGGCTCGTTCCGAGCTCGGCGGCGGCTGGATGGGCTGGTGCGTCTCGGTCGAAGATCTCACTGCCGTCGAGGCCCGCCTCGAACGCAAGGCCGTCGATGGAAACCGCACGCCGGAGTCCGGTTTGGAACTCAGGTGGCTGCAGATCGGCGTCAAGGGGCTCATCGCCGACCCCCAGCTGCCGTTCTTCATCAAGTGGTCCGCCGATTCCTCGCAGCATCCTTCGACGTACAAGACGAATGAGGGCGTCGCTATCGACACCCTGCAGATCGCCGGGGACCGCGATCGTCTGCGCGATTGGCTGGGCACTCAGGATGCCAAGCCGATCTCGGAGATCAACATCGACTGGTCCGCACCCCACGGGACGCCGGGCATCATGTCGGTGAGCTTCAACACGGAGAACGGCCCCGTCACCATCTGAGCACATCAGAGTCCGCGTACTCTGCGGAGTCGAAGAAGGCCAGAGGCAGTGTCGCCTCTGGCCTTCTTCAGCTTATGGTCGTGGAGTCATCAGTCGCCCTGAGTCTCCATCGGCGATCCCTGCTCGCTTTCCGTCCCGTCTGCTTTCTTCCGACGCAGATGAGCGGCCGTCGCCATCGCACCGCCGGCGGCGAGGAGACCTGCTCCGCCGCCGAGCAGCGGCAGAGTGCTGTCAGTGCCGGTCCACGGCAGTTCACCGCCGTCCGAAGAACCGCCGCCCGAGCCGGATCCGCCGGAGCTGCCTGAACCTGAGCCGCCGTCGCTTCCGGCGCTCGCGGCCGCACCAGCTGCCGCGGCATCCTTCGCGCCGTCCTGCGACCCGGCAGTCGATCCGGAGCTGTCGGCGTCCGTTCCGGTCCTGTCGCCCTTGGCATCGGTGTCCTCACCCGTTCCGGCACCATCTGAGCTGCCGTTCTCATCCGAGTCCTTGGCCCCTTCATCTGTGCCGTCGGCGTCGGAGTCCTGGTCCTTCGGCGGTTCAGTCGGATCCGGTGCCGATCCGCCGTCGCCCTTGATGACCTGCACGACCGTGGGCCGCGGCATCGCGGCCACTCCCTTATCGACATCGGTCGCGTCGACATAGTCGGGGAACTGCGAGTGCTGATCGGCATAAGAGCCGTCCTCACCTGGGTGCTGGACCGCAACGAAAGCTGACTCATACTCGTCATGGACGAGTGGTCCGCAGACCTCGGCTTCGCGAGGCACGGACAGGAACTGTTCGACCCGACCGCGCTGGTCACCGTCGATCGTGACCTTGAACAGCCCGTCGCAGTAGCCGATGCCGTCGGGAGCACCGTCGGTGGAGATCCACAGGTTTCCGGCGGTGTCGAAGGCCACATTGTCCGGGCAGGAGATCGGTGAGACCTGATCGGCGGGGAAGCCGGAGAAGTAGGTGGCGTCGCCCTGCTTCGGGTCTCCGCAGACCAACAGCAGCGTCCAGTCGAATTCGGTGCCCGTATGATCGCCGGAGCGCTCGGTGATTTCGACGATGTGCCCGTCGCGGTTCTCCGTGCGCGGATTGGCCTCATCTGCGGCGGCCTTCCCGTCGGTGCCGCGGTCGGAGTTGTTCGTGCAGGCGACGTAGATGCGGCCGTTGACCGGGTTCGGTTCGACGTCTTCGCAGCGGTCCATCTTCGTCGGTCCGACCTTGTCGGCGGCCAGTCGGGTGTTGACGAGGACCTCTTCGACGGAGAATCCGGACACCTGCGACTTGCCGTCCTTGACCAGCGGAAGCCACTGTCCGCTGCCGTCGAACTCGCCGTCGGCGGGCACCTCACCGCTGCCGTCGATCTCGGACTTCGGTGAGTTGCCGGTGAACTTCGCGACGTAGAGGTCGCCGTCGGTCAGCAGCGTCTTGTTGTGTTCGCGGTCGCCCTCGACGTAGGTGTCCTTCGAGACGAACTTGTAGAGGTAGTCGAACTTCTCATCGTCTCCCATATAGGCCACGGCGTGGCCCGAATCGGAGATCGTGATGTTCGCCCCTTCGTGTTTGAAGCGGCCCATGTTCGTGTGCTTATGAGGGGTGGAGTTCGGGTCCCAGGGGTCGACTTCGACGATCCAGCCGAAGCGATTCGCTTCGTTCGCGTAGCCCGGGTTGTTCGTATCGAATCGGTCGACATCGGCTTCCCACCCGTTGGCCGAGTCTTCGCTGTCGAGACCGTAGCGCTTATCGGCCGCCGAGGTGCCCTGCGCCTTGAAGTACGAGTTGAAGTTCTCCTCACCGGACACCAGAGTGCCCCAGGGCGTGAGCCCGCCCGAGCAGTTGCCGAGAGTGCCCTGCGCCTTGTCACCGTTCGGATAGTCCTTCGTCCGCAGCAGATCGGAACCGGCGGCGGGACCGGTGAACTCGTATTCGGTGTCGATGAGGAACCGGCGGTTCTTCTTTCCGTTGACATCGATCGTCCACGTCGACTTCTCGTCCGTGCGAATGAGTTCGGCAACGGTCAGTCCGTGGGCTTCACGGCTGATCGCCCGCTGATCGGCTCCGTCCATGTCCTCGGGGTACATGATGGCGTCGTTCGTGTATTCCTGGTTGGCGAAGAGCACGGCCCGGTTGGAGTCATCGGGGTCGATCTGGATGGACAGGAAGTCGTTGTTGTAGCCGAACTGGCGGCGCTGCGCCTCTGGGCTCTGATTCTCCGGGTCAAATTTCGGAGAGTCGGGGAACAAGGGGTCTCCCCAGCGGACGATCGGATGCCAGGAGTAGCCTTCGGGGACGACGAATTCGTCGACCTCATGCTGGACCGGGTCGATGGCGGTGAAGGCCAGACTGCCTGCGGTGGCTGCGGTGGCTGCGGCGGCAGAGCGTGCGGTCGGACTCGGTGCGGTGGTCACTGCGATGGCCAAGGCACCGGCAGCAGAGGCACCGAGAACCGCGCGACGGCTGAGCTTCGCATTGACGATATCGCGGAAATACCCATTTGCCGATGTGTTGCAGGTGGCCTTGAGGCAGGCGTTGTCGCACTTCAGTGCGCACGTGACGGGGCTGCGCTTGCCACGCACATGGTCGGCCATCGGCAGAAAGGTTCGCATAGATTCTCTCCTTGTATCGGGTATCTTCCCAGTCCGGGGCCCGCCCGGCACAGAGGGCGGAACCGGGAGGGCTCACCCGGTCGAGACTGTCACCGGCAAGCGGCCCTGGAACTACCCGTCGGTGAACTGCCGGTGAACCCAGCAGGTCGAGTGAGTGTCCCATTCGCCTGTCCCGGCTTCGGGTCCTGGTCTCAGCCTGGGGCTCCTGGCCTCAGCCGAAGTCGACGAGGGCGAGCACTCCCGGGGCGAGGAATCCGACGGCGTCGATGATGACATGCGCCCACACCAGCGGCATGAGTCTGCCCTTGCGCAGGAAATACCAGCCGAAGATGATGCCCATGGCGACGTTGCCGATGAACGGGCCGATGCCCTGATAGAGGTGGTAGCTGGCGCGGAAGAGAGCCAGGGAGATGATGATAGGCCAGGGCCCGAACCCCAGCTGCCGCAGTCGCAGCCACCCGAAACCGAAGATGATGACCTCTTCGACGATCCCGTTCTTCGCGGCCGAGAGCAGCAGGACGGGAATCGTCCACCAATGATCGCCGAGGTTGGACGGCTGGATCTCGGCCGTGATCCCCAGTGCCCTGCCGCCCGCGTACACCCCGAGGGTGCCGATGCCGATCACGAGGAAGATGAGGACACCGTGGCCGAGGTCGCGCCCTCGGTGCCCGTCGACTCCGAGTCGGGTCGACAGCGGCTGCGCCGGCCGGTCTCGGCTGAGCAGGTAGATCGCGAGGGCGACGGGAACGAGGGTGAAGCCGATGTCGAGAAGCTGGTAGATGAGGTCGAAACCCGGCCGGGGTGAGATCGAGGTATTGAGCTTCGCCTGGGCGTCGCTGATCGGCCCACGGGTGGCGATATCGGCCAGGCGCACGATTGCATAGACGGCCGACTGGCCCAGCGACAGGGCCGCAATGAGGCCGAGCTCGAACCACAGGCGCTTTCTCTCCTGTGGTTCGAGCTCGGTCGTCATGGACTCAACTCTAGCCGGGACGGATCAGTGTTTGGGTTCACCGTCCCCGTCGTCGCGGCGCGGGTTCTGGCTGCGCAGGGTGAAGTCCGTTTCCTGCCCGCTGCCTCGCTCCGCGTCGGCCTCCCGCCCGCCGCCTCCGTGGTCGGCGTCCGTCGATTCATCCGACGCCGAGGCGGTGCTGCCCGAATCCGTGGACCTCGGGTCCGCAGTCGGTGCGGCCTCCTCGGTGGGGGCCTCCCCCTCTGTCCGTGTCCGAGGTTCACCGAAACCGGCGGCTGCGGCTCCCGCACCGGCGGGCACCGTGGCGGTCTCCCGCTGGTTCGCCCGGGCTTCGGCGGCGTCGAGGACCTCTCCGCGGGCCATGTTCTTCACGTACTTCTTCTCGGCCCGGCGTTCCTTCACTCCTTCGAGCAGCAGGTAGAGCACCGGCACGAGGATGAGCGTGAGCAGCGTCGAGCTGACCAGGCCGCCGATGACGACGATCGCCAACGGCTTCGAGATGAACACTCCCCCGCCGGTGAGCCCGAGGGCCATCGGCAGCAGCGCGAAGATCGTGGCGGCCGCGGTCATGAGAATCGGACGATAACGCAGCCGGGCGCCGTGGACGACGGATGTGCGCAGGTCGACCCCGCGAACGCGGAAGTGGTTGATGAGGTCGATGAGCACGATCGCGTTCGTGACCACGATGCCGATGAGCATGAGCAGACCGATCATCGACGTCAGCCCCAGCGGGGTGTTGGTGATGAGCGAGAGCGCTACCGAACCAGTGGCCGCGAACGGAATCGAGACCAGCAGGATCAGCGGCTGCAGCAGCGACTTGAACGTGGCGACCATGATGACGAAGACGATGAGGATCGCCGCGAGCATCGCCAGTCCCAGCTGGGAGAACGCCTCGTTCTGCTCCTGAGTGGCACCGCCGGTGTCGACGGACACCGTATCGGGCAGGTCCACCTCGTCGAGTGCGGACTGCACCTCGGTCGAGACTGCACCGAGGTCGTCGCCCTCTGGAGTCACGGACACGGTGGTCGAGCGCTGTGAATCCGTGTGGCGGATGGTCGGAGCGGTCTTGACCTCCTTGACGTCGGCGACCTCATCGAGCTCGATGAAGCGCGGCTCCGAAGTCACGGGAGCACCCGCATTCGGATCTCCGCCGGCTGCGCCACCGGCGCCACCTGCTCCTCCGGCTGCACCTGCGTCGCCCGAACCTCCGGCTCCACCGGCAGCTCCTGCTCCACCGGCCGCGCCGGCGTCACCTGAACCACCGGCACCGCCGGCTCCTCCGGCAGCGCCTGCCGCACCGGCTCCGCCAGCGGGCGCCGTTTCTTCCGGCTTGCCCGGGATCTTGAGTTCGCGCAGCTTCTCCACGGTGTCGGCATTGCGGTCGAAGAGCAGCACCGAATGCGAGACATCGTCGATGACGACCTCACCGATCTGCTGACCGTGCATGGCCCGCTGCACATACTGGCCGATGGATGCCTCGGTGAGGTTCTCCTCGGCGGCCTTCTCATGATCGACCTTGACTTCGATCACAGGCTGGACCGCAGCGATATCGCTGGTCACCGACTGTGCTGAGGACACGCCCTCGAGCTTGTCGCTGACCTTCTTCGTCGCGTCCTCGAGCTCCTCGGGATCGGTCGCCGTGAGAGTGACGTCGATCGTCTGCGCACCGGGCGTCGAACTCTGGCTTGCCACCTCGACATCACCGGCACCATCGAGGTCGTCGAACTGCTTCTGCAGGTCGGCGGAGATCGACTGAGCGGAGACTCCGGACTTCGTGTTGACGATATACGTGCCCGTCAGGGACGAGTCATCGGTGAAGCCGAACGTCGTACCGCCCAGGGACAGCTGGTAGTTGTCGACATCAGCGGTATCAGCGAGGATGTCCTCGACCTTCTCCGCCTGCTTCGAGGCCTCATCGAGGTCGGTGCCCGGGTCGAAGGTCTGCGAGATCTGCAGGGAATCCTGCCCGGTGTCGCCGAAGAGTTCGGTCTTCAGCTGCGGAATCATCGCTCCGGTGCCCGCAAGGACGAGCACGGCGACGAGGATCATGACGATCGGGTGCTTGGTCGAGAACCCGATGACCGGCATATAGGTCTTCTGCAGACGCGTCACCGGCGAATGCATTCCGGCGAGCTCGTCGACGGCTTCCGTGCCGTCTTCGGATTCACCGTAGCGCGGACCGTCCGCGGCGACTCCGGCCGACTCGGAACGAGTGGAGGCCACGGCACTTTCGCGGGGACCGGTGTCCTCGGCTTCAGCACCGGCGGCGACGATGTCGCGCTTCTTGTCGGCCTTCTTCGCTGCCTTCTTCTCGGCCCGCCACTGCGACAGCATCGACTTGCGGCTGCGACGGATCTCCGCCTTCTCCGCACGGGTGAGCTTGACCTTCGCCTCACGCTGACGCAGGAACCAGTAGGCGAGGACGGGCACGATCGTCAGCGCCACGAACAGGGACGAGAGCAGAGCGATCGTCGCGGTCAGGGCGAAAGGTCGGAACATCTCGCCCGTCTGGCCGGTCACGAACGCCAGTGGCAGGAACACGGCCACTGTGGTCAGAGTCGAGGCAGTGATGGCCCCGGCGACCTCGGAGACGGCGGCGAGGATGTTCGAGAATTTGTCGCCGCCGGAGGCATGGCGTCTGCGGATCGCCTCGATGACGACGATGGAGTCGTCGACGACGCGGCCGACGGAGATTGTCAGCGCGCCGAGGGTGAGCATGTTGAGGGTCTCTCCGCCCATCCACAGCCCGACCATGGCGATGAGGAGGGAGAGCGGGATGGAGATGGCGGTGATGATCGTCGCCCGCACCGACAGCAGGAAGACGAGGATGACGAGGACCGCGAAGATCAGGCCCAGCCCACCCTCGTTGAGCAGGTCGTGGATGGACTGCTCGATGAACGGAGCCTGGTCGAACGCGGAGACGAACTCCGTGTTGTCGCCCATCATCTTCTCGAGTTCGGGCAGCTTGTCGGCCACCGCGTGTGAGACGTCGACGGTGTTCGCGTCGGATTCCTTCATCACCGACACGGACAGCGACGGCTGTCCGTTGGTGCGCGAGATCGATTCGACGGGCTCGTCGACGAGCTTGACGTCGGCGACGTCGGAGACCTGGATCGGTCCGTCCTTGCCGGAGATGACGAGGTCCTTGATCGCATCGATCGAGCGGATGCGCGTGCCGACCTCGACCGGGGCCGTGCCGTCGGCGCCCTTGAGCTCACCCGCCGAGGTGGGGACGCCGTTGGATTGGAGGATTCCGGCCACCTCGTCGAGGTTGGCTCCTTCGTCCTCGAGATCGTCACGACGGATGCTGATCTCGACCTGTTTGGTCTTCGCACCGGCGATCTGCACCTGGGAGACTCCGTCGACCTTCTTCAGCTCCGGTTCGACCATGTCCTCGAGATTCGCGGCCAGCTGGTCTTCATCGGCGTCGGAGGTCACGGAGAGGGCGAGCACCGGAATATCGTCGGTGCCCATCATCATGACGTTCGGTTCGACCCCGTCGGGCAGGGTCGGCTGCACTTGGGAGACCGCGCGCTGCAGAGCACGGACGACGTCATCGGAGTCGTCGCCGTACTTCGTGCCCACGGTGATCTGCGAACTGCCCGCCGAGGATGTCGAGGTCATGTCCTCGACTTCGGGCAGTGCGGTCAGCGCCCCTTCGAGGGGGTCGGTGACTTCGGATTCGACGGCCTCGGGGGTCGCCCCCTCGTAGGAGGCGGTGACCGTGGCCTGTGGGTTGTCGAGGGATGGGAAGAGCTCTTGCTTGAGGGCACCGGCTCCGATGACGCCGAAGATGACGGCAACGACGGAGATCAGCGCGATGAGCGCCCGGTTCTTCAAGCTCAGTCGAGTCAGGAAACTCACAGAAGGGGACTTTCTTTGTCGTAGACAGGGCGACGACGCAGAACGCCGACAGAGCCATCCTAGTGAGTGTCCGCTGAGCCGCCCATGAGGAAAACCTGACTTCTCGGAATCAGAACCGGGGCGCGCCCAGCCGCACCTGCGTCACTGAGTCGAAGCCGGCTGCCTCGGTCGGGTCTCGCGGCCGAAGAACCACAGACCGGCGGCGATGATGCCGAGGACACCGGTGAGCAGGAACGCCCACGAGTAGTCGAAGTGGTCGACGACGGCTCCGGCGATGATCGGGCCGAGGATCGCTCCGCCGTCGAGGGCCATCTGGTAGCGGGCGAGCACTCGGCCGCCCTTGCGTTCGCGGCCGATGACATCGGCGACGGTGGCCTGTTGCGCGGGATTGGCCAGGCCGGATCCGACTCCGGCGATGACCGAGAAGGCGAAGAACAGCCAGATCGAGTCGATGAAGGCCAACGCCGCGGTCGTCACGCCGAGGACGAACAGACCCCATTGGATGAAGGGCTTGCGCCCGACGGTGTCCGCGAAGCGCCCCACGACCGTGACCGCCGAGGCATTGCCGATGGCGAACATGGTCAGAGCCAGTCCGGCCACGGCCGTATCGGCCTTGAGTGCCTGGATGGCGAAGAGCGGGTAGATGGCCACGCGGATGCCCATCGCCGACCAGCCTTGGACGAAAGCGGAGATGAGCGCGGAGCGGTAGGCCGAATCCTTCCAGGCTTCCCGGAAGGACATGACTTCCTGCTGCTCCTTGTCCTTCTCCGCCTCCAGGCGGGCACGCCCGGACTTCGTGGAGGAGCCGAATGAGGCGGTGGAGCCGAGGAAGACGCGGACGACGATGGCGGCGATGAGCAGACCGACGGCGTAGATGACGAACGGGATGCGCATCCCCCATCCGGCCATCGCTCCGCCGAGGACGGGGCCGGCGATATTGCCGACAAGGAACGCAGTCGCATAGGTCGACGAGGCTTTCGCACGGGCGTCGATCGGGGCGAGGCGGACGATGAGCGCCATCGCGGAGACGCTGAACATCGTCGAGCCGATGCCGCCGAGTCCGCGGAATATCAGCAGCTGCCAGTAGCTCTGGGCGAAGGCGACGGCCGCGGTGGAGGCGGCGACGATGAGGAGGCCGGTGATGTAGATGCGGCGTTCGCCGAAGGCATCGACGAGGCGGCCCGACGAGGGTGAGAACACGAACCGGAAGAACGCGAACGAGGAGACGACGATGGTTGCGGCGGTGACTCCGAAATTGAAGCTCGCCGCGAACTGCGGCAGGACGGGAGCGATGATGCCGTACCCCAGGGCCACGATGAAGGCCGCTGCCACGAGGACGTAGATCTCCTTGGGCAGGCGGCGGGTTTCTGGAGTCTCGGTGTCGGGTGTGCTCACAGGGTATCGAGGAACTGTTCGGGTTTCGGCAGAGGGCGGGTGCTCGTGGTCAGGCGCTGTCGGTAGCGTTCGGGAACGGCTCCGATGTAGAACCAGCCCATGAGCAGTTCGTGGTCGTCAAGGCGGTGGAGGCGGCGCACCGATTCGGTGTTCGTCAGGGTTCCCGACCGCCACATCACTCCCCAGCCTGCTTGCCACAGGGCGAGTTCGAGAAGGTGTCCGGCACCGGCGGCGGTGGCGTGCTGCTCCCATTCGGGAACCTTGTCGTGCTTGACCGGTGAGGAGACGAGGGCGAGCAGGAGTTCTGCTCGCAGCGGCTTCGTGTTGGTCTCTCCCGGTTTGCGGACCACTCCGGCGGCTTCGTCGAGGGCCTCGCCGAGGCGGTACCGGTCGTCTCCGCGGATGATGAGGAAGCGCCAGGAGCGCAGGGCCTTGTGGTCAGCGACCGAGGAGATCGAACGGATGATCTCGAGCAGATCGGAGTCGTTCGGGGTCTCCGGGTCGACCTTCGAGATCGACCGCCTTGTGCTCAGGGCGTGGAGGACGGGATCGGCGACGATGTCGATCGATGACGGGACCGAGTAGTCGGGTCCGCGGCGGGTGGACGCGATGGTCGCGGTGCCGGCCTTCGCCGAGGAGGCGGCATCCTCGGCGAGGTCGGTGTTCTTCTCACTCCGCGCCGAGCGAGCGGTCCGTGCGTCTTGCGCGGCGAGATCCTTCGCCCACGGGCCGGTGTTGCCGTCGAGGAAGTGGGCGCGCACGCGGTCTTTGGTCACTTCGCAGGCGTCGCCGCTCGCGTCCTTGGACCGTTTGTGGTGCTTGTGTTTGGACTTCTTGCACTTGTCCTTCTTGTGGCTGCCCATCAGCTCACCCATTCGGCGAACGCGGTGCGTGCCTTGCTGAGTTTCGGGTCGATGATGACACGGCAGTAGCCGTTGCCGGGGTTCTGGGTGTAGAAGTCCTGGTGAACATCCTCGGCGGGATAGAACGTGGCGAGGGGTTCGAGGGTAGTGACGATCGGATCGTCGAACAGGGACTGCGCGGATTCGATGGCTTCGGCGAAATGCTGCTTCTCGGTTTCGTCACGGTAGAACATGGCCGACCGGTACTGGGTGCCGACGTCGTAGCCCTGACGATTGAGGCTCGTGGGGTCGTGGCCGGTGAAGAACAGGCCGAGGATGACCTCTTCGGGGACGATGTCGGCGTCGAAGGTCACCTGCAGGGCTTCGGCGTGGCCGGTCATGCCGGAGCAGACCTCGCGGTAGCCGGGGTTGTCGGTGTGGCCGCCGGTGTAGCCGGAGATCACTTCTCTCACGCCGGTGGTCCGCTGGTAGACGGCGTCGAGGCACCAGAAGCAGCCGGCGCCGAGGGTGAGGGTATGAAGATCGCTCATAATCCGTATAACGATGACACGCTCAGGTTATTCCCGGCACCGGCGGTTCGGTCAGTTGCCATCGGTTCGAAAGGTCAGCTGATCGGGCGCGGGCCACGTCGCCAGCATGGTCGACTGTTCTTCCTCGTCGATGATCTCGAAGCTGCTCCAATAGCCCGCATCGTCTGACTCCTGTTCGAGCCCCTCGGGGTGAAGCGTTCCCGGCACAGAATCAGCAGGAAGATCATCGGAGACTCTGACCTCGGAATCGGGAGCGCTGAACGAGATTCCGTCGAGATAGCCGTTGACGATGCTCAGGCTCAGTTCCATCACAGATGTCGCCCCCGGCTCCTTATCCATGGTGTCTCTGATGCCGACGACTGGGTATGTCTGCGTTCCCGGGACCACGCGCGGGGATGAAGCAGAGGGATAGACATCGATGCGCTCGATGTCCTCGTCACCGATGACCTCGGCCAGCTGGTCGGGGGCCAGCGTGATCGGTTCGTTTCCCGGATACTCAGTACGCGGGTAGTTGACCCAGACGACGAAGCGGGCGGTGTCGAGCTGCTCGGACACAGCCTCAGCGGTGGTCTGCCCTATGGGATGCGGCTGTGACAGCAGGAGGTTCACGGACTCCCGGATGTGGGTGGGCAGTTCGATCTCGACCGGTGCGTAGTCGAGGTCCTCGACGTCGTCGGCCCAGCTCTCGACCTTGTCGATGAGAACGGCTGTCAACGCGACGATTCCGCCGTTGACGACGGCGTTGAGACCGCGGCCGACTCCGCTCGGAAGTTTCTCATCGACTTTCTCCGCCAACCGCTCCGTCAGCGGCCAGAGCGCCCAGGAAGCCGCTCCCGCTGCTGCCGCGGTGACCGCATTGAGGAACGCCGGTGACGTCACGCTCGCGTGCTCGTCCCACCAGGTATCCGCGTCGGCATCGCTGTCGAGTGCTCCGACGTCAGAGATGTGCGCAGGAGTGGAAGCATATCGGACGGGTCCGCTGTCTCTGCTGGTGAAGACCTCGAGGAACTCGTTGAGGCCGCTCGATCCACCGACCCGTCCGAGGAAGGCGCTCGACCCGGTCAACCAGGTCAGGCCCGCATTGGCCAGGGCGTTTCCCGCTCTCAGGCCGGTCTGGCGTTCGGCAGAGACGTCGCGGCGGCGCACCAGTGCGAGGGCACCGGTACCGAGTGCGGCAGCGGTGCGGACGGTTCGGTGATGACGAAGGGGGATGTCGGGAAGTCGCATGTCCTCATCGAAACATGCCCGCCTGTGACGCAGATGAGAGCGGTCAACAGTCCCGGCGGCGTCCGGACCGGCGACCGCGGCGGAAGTTCACATCACCATGCCCGAAGGCAAAGAGAAGCCGAGTTCGGCGGCGGCCTTCTGCGTCGAGGGGTGGTGCCAGAACTTCGCCACGGATTCGTTCGTCGCCAGGGACCGCATCTCGGCTTTGTCGAGGAAGAGGATCCCGGACAGGTGGTCGGTCTCGTGGGCGACGATGCGCGCCGACCAGCCGCTGACCTCCTCGGCGATGGGGTTGCCTTGCAGGTCACGGCCGGTCAAGGCGATTTTGCGCGGACGGGCGACGACGGCCTGGTAGCCGGGGATCGACAAGCATCCCTCATAGAAGGCGACGTCCTCACCACCGGCGCGTTCGTAACCCGCGTTGAGGACGACTCGCAGCGGCATCGGTTCCCGCTGCCTGACTTTCGCGACTTCGGGATCGCGGGCGCCGGGATCCTCGGCGACGAACATCGACAGGGCGATGCCCACCTGCGGGGCGGCGAGGCCGACGCCAGGCGCTGCGAGCATGGTTGCTCGCATCACCTCGGCGAGCTGCTCGAGTTCGGCGTCATCGACCTGCCCGTCGAAGGGGCGGGTGTCGGTGCGCAGGACCGGGTCTCCGGCCTCGACGATGGGCGCGGTCCCGTCCCCCGCCTCGGCGGCGGTGAGGACGGCGCGGATCTGGTCGGCGACGAGCGCGTCGGCGGCGTTCACGAGGCGGTGCCCCTCAGCTCGCGCGGGCGACGATGAGTTCGGCGTGCTTGAGCAGCGGGGCGTCGATCATCTTGCCCTCGAAGGAAAACGCACCCTTCTCCGTCTTCGCCAGATCGAGCACGGACTGCGCCCATTTCAGCTGTTCGTCGCTGGGACGGAAGGCGTCGCGGACGACGGGCACGTGATTGGGGTGGATGGAGACCTTGCCGGAGAATCCGGACTGCACGGCGTCTTCGGCTTCGGCTGCCAGTCCTTCGAGGTTCGGGATGTCGGCCCAGATCGAGTCGAGGGCGAATTTGCGGTGGGCCCGGGCGGCGAGGAGGGTCTGGCTGCGCACCTGCTTGGCCACGTCCCGGTAGTCACCGTCGTCCTTACGCGACGAGCCTCCGCCGAGGTCGGCGATGAGATCCTCTGATCCCCACATCAGCGCGAAGACATTCGGGGCGGCGGCGATCTCGGCGACGTTGACGGCCCCGAGCGCGGTTTCGATGAGTGCGATGACCTGGAATCCGGACAGGATCGACAGATCCGTTGCAAGCTCTGCCTTCGGCAGCATCACGGCCGTGTACTCGGTGCGCGCAAGCATCTTCAGGTCCTCGCCGAGGTGGCCCGAATCGTGGGAGTTCACCCGCACGACCGTACGGGTGGGGTCGAGCGGGAAGTCGACGACGGACTCTCGCGCCGCGGCTTTGTCGGCCTCATTGACGGCATCTTCGAGGTCGAGGATGACGATGTCAGAGCGTTCGGCCGCTTTCGTGTAGCGGTCGGGGCGGTCGCCGGGGACGAAGAGCCAGGCGGGTTTGAACTCGAGTGCCATGTGGGTGCTCACTTTCCGGATTCGGACTGGTCGGCGGTGTCAGCTGCGGACTTCGTGGTTGCGGACTCGTGGCTGGAGTCGAACATCATCGCCTGGCGGACGGCCTTCGCAACGAGCTTGCCGTCCTGGTTGTAGCCGCGGTGTTCGAAGGTGACGATGCCCTGGCCGGGACGCGACTTCGAATTGCGTTTGTCGAGGATCGTCGTCTCCGCGTAGAGGGTGTCGCCGTGGAACATCGGTGCCGGGAAGCTGACCTCGGAGAAGCCGAGGTTGCCGACAGTCGTCCCCTGCGTCAGCTGGGACACGGACAGACCGATGAGGGTGGCCAGGGTGAACATCGAGTTGACGAGGCGCTCACCGAAGGGCTCGGTGGCCGACCATGCTGCGTCGAGGTGCAGGGCCTGGGTATTCATGGACACGGCCGTGAACAGGGTGTTGTCCGCCTCGGTGATGGTGCGGCCCGGTGCGTGCTTATAGGTGGCGCCGACTTCCATCTCGTCCAGCCACAGACCTCGTTGTGCAATGACCTTGTCGCTCATGTAACGCTCCTCACTAGTCGTGATTTGAGTTTATCGCCATTCACCGGATCCCTGCGACCCCGGGTCGCAGGGGTCCAGTGGAAGCAGTTCGACTAGGCGCTGAGTTCGGTGTCGAGTTCGTTGAAGGCCGATGACCATCCGTCGTACGCGCTTGCGTCCGAGCCCGAGTCGTTGGGCAGACCGATGAGAGTGAAGGTCATGCGGGTGTGGTCGGCGTCGATCTCCTCGAGTGCGACGCTCATGCGCGGAGCGTTATCAACGTCACCGGGACTCCCCCACGTGAAGTCGAGGCGGGCCGGTTCGTCGATGTGGAGGTACTTCCCGGCGGTCGGGAATTCCTGGCCCGTGTCGGGGATCCGCATCGTGTAGGTGTATTCGCCGCCGACCCTCAGGTCGACGGATACGGATTCGCGTGGGGTCACCAGCGTTTCGGGGTGAAACCAGCGGGCCATGACGTCCGGATTCGTCCAGGCTTCCCAGACGCGGGCGCGCGGTGCGGCGAATTCGCGGACGATGGTGAATCCGGGCTCCCCCGCCTCTGCGCTGATGGGGTCGATTACTGTGCTCTCGGCGTTCATCGCTGTTCTCCTCCTTGAGTCGTGCATGATGCTGAGTCGTATTTGATGTCGGCGTCGTTCGGTTCGTCGTTTTGTCGATGTCGGTGCCGCGGTTCAGTCCGCGGCCGACGGATCGGTCGTTGCAGGGTCGGTGGGCACCTCCTCGGCGAGGATGCGGTCGAGGTTGTCGAAGCGCTGCTGCCATTCGTCGTGGGCCGACTGCAGCCAGCCGGTCGCCTCGGTGAGAGCATCAGCATTGAGCGAGACGATGCGCTGCTGCGCGGATTTCGACCGCGTGATGAGCCCTGCCGTCTCGAGCACCTTGAGGTGCTGGGAGACCGCGGAACGGCTGATCGGCAGCGGCTCCGCAAGCTCACCCGCACTCTTGTCTCCTTCGCGCAGCCGATCGATGATCGCCCGACGAGTCGGGTCGGCCAACGCCGCGAAGACGAGATCCATACTCATTTAAGCATCCCCTTAATTAAGTGATTACTACAATACACTTCTCGGTCACGACGTCAAGGGATACGGCATCATCGGATCGGACTTCTCAGCACACTTGCGTCCAACCCGACTAGGCTGGAAGCAGCCGCTTCGGCCCACCCCGAGCTCGAGGAGAGACATGGATCGCGATTCGATCGACTGCTGGCTGACCGACATGGACGGCGTCCTGGTCAAGGAGAACAATCCTCTGCCGGGAGCCGCAGAGCTGCTCGCCCAGTGGCGCCAGGCCGATATCCCCTACCTGGTGCTGACAAACAACTCCATCTACACCGCTCGCGACCTCTCCGCCCGGCTGCGCTCGAACGGGCTCGACGTCCCCGAGTCGAACATCTGGACCTCGGCGATGGCCACCGCGGATTTCCTGTCCAATCAGGTCGAGCGCGGAACGGCCTACGTCGTCGGCGAGGCGGGGCTGACCACGGCGATCCACGAGGCCGGGTTCGTCATGACCGAGCACGACCCGGACTTCGTCGTCGTCGGCGAGACCCATTCCTATTCATTCGAGGCGATTACGAAGGCCATCCGCCTCATCGATGCCGGCTCCCGGTTCATCGTCACGAACCCGGACGCCACCGGCCCCTCCCCCGAGGGCGTCCTGCCGGCCACCGGCGCCATCGCCGCCCTCATCACGAAGGCGACGAACCGCGAGCCCTACGTGGTGGGCAAGCCGAACCCGATGATGTTCCGCTCGGCCCTGAACAGGATCGGCGCCCATTCGATGAGCACCGCGATGATCGGCGACCGCATGGACACCGACATCATCGCGGGTATGGAAGCGGGCATGCACACCGTGCTCGTGCTGTCGGGAATCTCCACCGCCGAGGATGTCCGCCGCTTCCCGTTCCGACCCAACGAGATCGTCGACGGAGTCCACGAGCTGCTCGATGTGCCCCTGGAGAACCGCGGAGAGCTCGGCCCCGACCCCACCGGCTCCGCCTGAGGCAGCCCCGCACCTGCGGCGCCGGACATACAGCCTCCCAGCGGCGAGAAGCTGGCGCCTGCAGCCTCCACCTGGCGACAAACGGGTTGAGGCACACGTCGATTCGCCGAAAAACGGGCTGAGTGTCGAGACACGGGTGTGCCCACGCGTTTTTCGACACTCAGCCCGTTTCTCGATGAAGCTGCCCCGGCGACCGCTCCGCGGCCCGCGGCCGCCCCAGCACAGGAGAGCACCCACGCCAGACTCTCCGGAACCCGATTACCCAATGCTGAATATGCGGTTTGATGCCATTTGATCTTTTTTCATTGCATTTATTGCGTATTTGGTTCATGCTTGATGAATGTTCCAAGTGCTGACGACGCGGCAGCTCCGTGAACTCGGTATGACCCGCAAACAGATGGCCGAAGCGGAACGATGCTGCCTGCGCAGAGTCAGGAAGGGCCACTTCGTGATCCGCAGGGCCTGTGACGATGACCATCACGGACCCATCCGCGGTCTTTCTACGGATCACGACACTTCGTTCCCGACTGTTTTCGGAGATCTGCGAGACGAAGCCGAGGAACTGCGGGTCCAGATCGCATGCCGCCTCGATTCTCTTCGACCGGGAGATGTGTTCTCTCATGTATCGGCTGCGCTCATCCACCGTCTCGACCCGGCCTTGATCGAATCATCGAAAGTCGAAATCTCCAGGGACTCCCCTACCCGCAACTACGATGACGTGCTGATGTACTCGCGAAGACTTCCACCGGAAGAGATCTCATCCGAGTTCGCTTATCCGGTCACTACTCTGCCCAGGACCTTGGCCGATGTTTCCCTTGACCGTTCGCTCGAGGTTTCCGTGCCGCTCATCTCTCAAGCGCTCCGTGCGGGAAAGGTCGACCGGTCGGACATCACAGAGCGGCTGGTGAAAGGGAAGCGGGGACGCAGAAGAGCCCTATTGGCTGTCGAGCTCTCGAGTGCTGAGTATGAATCCCCTGCCGAGGCGGTATGTGCGGTGAAATTCCACCGGTTCGGAATCACTGGGATGGTCCCGCAGGTCGAGACCTTCACAGAGTCAGGCAGATTCATCGGCCGAAATGACTTTCGGCACAAGTGTGCAGCCGTCGCAGTGGAAGTCCATGGTGTCGGCAAGTTCTACCTCAGCCCTGACGGTCCCGATGAAGCGTCCAAAACGAGCCATCAGCGCAATATGGATCTGCTCAATGCAGGCTTCACCGTCTTCAACCTGAGCTTCGGAGACCTCTTCAGGCCCCGTATTTTCGCCGCGATCAAGCGAGCTATCGAGACCGCGAATCAGCGAAAAACGGGCTGAGCGTCGAGACACGGGGGTGCCCACGCGTTTCTCGACGCTGAGCCCGTTTCTCGGTGAAGCAGCCTTGCCGCAACCCGTTTCTCGACACTCAGCCCGTTTCTCGATGTGTCAGTACACTGCACCCGAGCGCTTCAACAGCCCGTACATCGGAGAGCATCGGGGCGAGAGGAGGTCTCGCTACGAGTCAGGCGCCTCGAGCGCCCCGCGCTGCACCGCCCGCGCCGCAATGCGAGCGCCTGCCCCTCACCGCAGAACCCGCACCCGCCGCACACGCGGCCCCAGCTGCCCGGCTACTGCAGCGAAGAGGTCAGGCGCATGACGGACTCCATATACCGGCGGGGCCATGGCCGCTTCTCCCATTCCTCGAGGGTGAGTTCGCGGCTGACGTCCTGGTAGTCGGCGACGACGTCGATGATGTCATCAACTAAATCCCCTCCCGTGGTCAGCAGGCTGATCTCGTAGTTGAGGCCGAAGGAGCGCATGTCCATGTTCGAGGAGCCCATCACGGCATAGATGTCGTCGACGATGAAGCACTTCGTGTGCAGCACAGCGGGTTTCGGGTACAGGAAGATCCGCACCCCTGCCTCGAGCAGCGATCGGTAGTACGACGACTGTGCCCGGTCGACCATGTACTGGTCGGCCTGCTCGCTGACGTAGAGCTCCACGTCGACCCCACGCCGGGCCGCGGTCTCCACTGCGGCCAGCAGCGATTCGTCGGGCACGAAGTAGGGACTGACGATGGCCAGACGCTTCTGCGCCAGATACATCATCGACGTGAAGACCTTGAGGTTCGGAGACGTCGTGAATCCGGGCCCGGAGGGAATCAGCTGCATGGCGCTCGTCGCTCCGCCGACCTCGGGCTCATTGCCGTCGCGTTCGTAAGGGCGGATGCCCAGCGCCTGCCCCGATTCGGAGTACCAGTCGGTGGAGAACGCCGCTTCGATCCCAGCGACGATGGGCCCGGAGAGCTCGACCATGATGTCGTGCCAGTTCCGGCCGATCTGCGAGTTCTTCCTGTTGAGGTAGCTCGAGTCGATCATGTTCTGCGAGCCCATCATCGCCCGCCTGCCGTCGATGACGAGCAGCTTGCGGTGATTGCGCAAGTCGATGCGACGGGCTTTGCCGCGCCACGGAATGAACGGCAGCATCAGGTGCCACTCGATTCCCGCGGCGTTCAGGCGCTTTCCCAGCCGATGGAATCCCGGATACTTCCGCGACCCGATGTGGTCGAAGAGGACGCGGACTTCGACTCCGCGTGCCGAGGCCCGCTCCAGCGCCCGGAAGAACACGTCCGTCGTCTGATCCCACGCCATAATGTAGATCTCGACGTGGACGTACTCTGCGGCTTCGTCGACGAGTTCAGCCATCCGCTCGATCGATTCTTCGTAGTCCGCGATCACTCCATGGCTGTCGCCGGTGACCATCGGCAGTGCGGTCAGTGCCCGTCCCAGCTGGGCGACGGAGACGAATTCCGGCTCGGCGACCAGCGACGGCGGCACATCGGGCAGGTCATCGGCACCTTCGTGCATGAGTTCGTTCGCTTCGGCCTGGATCCGGGCGCGGCGCTGATTGATATAGGGGCTGCCGAGCAGCAGGAATGCGGGAATTCCGACGATCGGCACGAACAGGATGAGCAGCAGCCAGGCCGAGGACGATGACGGGCGACGGTTCTCCGGCACCACACCGACCGCGATGATCTTCACGATGTATTCGATGACGATCCACGTCGTCGTTGCCACCGATGCCACCATGCTGAGATCCATGTGCTCCCACTTCCCCTTCGGTCGCCGTCTCACCTCACGGTGTTATCGGACCAGAATATCGCCCGCCGAGGCGGCCCTGCACGTCCGTACGGAGGCGCGGGACCGCCTCGGCGGGCGATGTCGGCATGGGTGACCGACGGAAGGTCGGCACCCACACTCAAGTCAGGATGTGAACTGAGCTCAGAGTCCGAGTTCGCGGGCGATGAGCATGAGCTGGACCTCGGTGGTGCCTTCGCCGACTTCGAGGATCTTCGAGTCGCGGTAGTGGCGGGCGACGAGGTATTCGTTCATGAAGCCGTAGCCGCCGTGGATCTGGGTGGCGTCGCGCGCGTTGTCCATGGCCGCTTCGCCGGCGATCATCTTCGCGATGGCGGCTTCCTTCTTGAACGGCAGTCCGGCGAGCATCCGCGAGGCCGCGAGGTAGTACGCCGACCGGGCGGCGACGACGCGGGCCTCCATACGGGCGATCTTGAAGGAGATGCCCTGGAAGTCGGCGATCGGCTTGCCGAAGGCCTGGCGCTCCTTCGCGTACTTCACGGATTCGTCGACACAGCCCTGGGCGGCACCGACGGACAGGGCGCCGACGGCGATGCGGCCCTCGTCGAGGATGCGCAGGAAGTTCGCGTAGCCGCGACCGCGTTCGCCGAGCAGGTTCGCTTCGGGCACCTGCACGTTGTCGAAGGTGAGCGGGTGCGTGTCCGAGGAGTTCCAGCCGACCTTGTCATAGGCCGGTTCGGCGGTGAAGCCGGGGGTGCCGGTCGGGATCATGATCGTCGAGATCTCAGGCACTTCGCGGCCCGACTTCGACGTTCGGGTTCCGGTCACGGCGGTGGCGGTGACCAGGCGGGTGATGTCGGTGCCGGAGTTCGTGATGAAGCACTTGCTGCCGTTGATCGTCCAAGTCCCGCCCGCCAGCGTGGCCTTGGTCCGGGTGCCGCCGGCATCCGATCCGGCCTCGGGTTCGGTCAGGCCGAAGGCGGCCAGGCCCGAGGCGTCGGTGAGCTTCGGCAGCCATTCCTTCTTCTGCTCTTCGGTGCCGAAGCGGTAGATCGGCATCGCTCCGAGCGAGACTCCGGCTTCGAGGGTGATGGCCAGGGACTGGTTGACCCGGCCGAGTTCTTCGATGGCCAGGCACAGGGCGAAGTAGTCGCCGCCCATTCCGCCGTACTCTTCGTCGAAGGGCAGGCCGAAGAGTCCCATCTCGCCCATCTTCGCAACGAGGTCGTAGGGGAACTCGTGCTTGGCGTCGAGTTCGGCCGAGACAGGTGCGACCTCTTCGTCGGCGAACTTCGCGACGCCCTGGCGCAGGTCTTCGTATTCTTCGGGCAGCATGCCCGGAACAAAGGTTTCCATTGTTTCCTCCCGCTTGTGGCGTGGTTGTGGCGTGGTTGTGGTGTGAGTGGCTGGTGACTATTCGGTGGCCTCGGCTGCGGCTTCGTCGACGACGGTGGCGAGCACCTCGTCGAGTGCGACCTGGGCGCCTGCGACGGCGACGACGTTGACGATTCCGGCGGCGGGTGCGGTGAGCACGTGTTCCATCTTCATCGCCTCGACGACGACGATCGCATCGCCCTGTTCCACTGAGTCCCCGGTCTCGACCTTGATGTCGACGACGGAGCCGGGCATCGGTGCGAGCACCTCGGCGCCCTCGAGTCCCGGCGTCAGCGACGAGTCCGCCAACGGTCGGGTGAAGACGTGGATTCCGGAGTCGGTGCTCACCCAGATGCTGCGGTCACGGGCGTCGGAGAAGATCCGGGCGGTGTGCTGGATCCCGTCGAGCGTGACGTGCCACAGACCGTCGGCATCGACGTCGACGGCTCCTGCACGGACGTCGACCTCGCGGCTCTGCCCGCCGCCGGCCAGGGTGACCGTGGGACGGAAGTCCGGACGCGAGGTGCGCCAGGCGCTCGGTCCGGCCCACACCGAGGCGGTCGGCCGATTCGCTGAGAGCTCGGCGGCCGTGACCGGCCCGGTCAGGGTAGTGCCTGCCGCTCCCCCGGTGACCGTGACGGCTGCCGCCGCCAGCTGCGCGTGGAGCTCACCGGCGGGGTGCGCCAGCTGCTCCTCGCTGAGGTTGTCGATGAGTGAGGTGTCGAGGTCACCCGCGACGACCTCGGGCAGGCTCATGAGGGTGCGCAGGAAGTCGATGTTCGTCACGATTCCCGGTACCGCAGAGGCGGCGAGCGCCGAATCGAGGCGGGCGATGGCCTGGGCACGGTCATCGGCGCGGACGATGAGCTTCGCGATCATCGGGTCGTAGTCCGAGGCGATGGTCTGCCCGGCTTCGAGTCCGGCGTCGACGCGAATGCCCTCCCCCTGCGGGAAGACGACGTCGAGGGCACGACCGCCGGTGGGCAGGAATCCGCGCGAGGGATCCTCGGCGTAGATGCGGGCCTCGATCGAGTGCCCCGTCAACGTGATGTCGTCCTGGGTCAGCGGCAGCGGTGCACCGGTGCCGACGAGCAGCTGGAGTTCGACGAGATCGACCCCGGTGACCTCCTCGGTGACGGGATGTTCGACCTGCAGACGGGTGTTCATCTCCATGAAGAAGAACTCGTCAGGGCGGTCGGCGCCGACGATGAACTCGACGGTTCCGGCGCCGACGTAGCCGACGGACTTCGCGGTCTCGCAGGCGGCCTGACCGATCCGTGCTCGGGTCGCCTCGTCGAGGAGTGCGGACGGGGCCTCCTCGATGACCTTCTGATGGCGACGCTGCAGGGAGCATTCGCGTTCGCCGAGGTGGATGACGTTGCCGTGCGCATCGGCCATGATCTGGACTTCGATATGGCGCGGGGTGGCGACGAGGCGTTCGAGGAACAGGGTGTCGTCGCCGAAGGAGCTCGCGGCTTCACGGCGGGCGGTCTTCAGCGACTCCGCCAGCTTCTCGGGTTCGAAGACCGCGTGCATGCCCTTGCCTCCGCCGCCGGCGGAGGGCTTGATGAGCACGGGGAAGCCGATGTCGTCCGAGGCAGCGATGAGGGCCTCGTCGCTCATCGCGGCGTCCTTCGTACCGGGAACGAGAGGCACACCGCGCGAGGACACCGCCTGCTTCGCCGTGATCTTGTCACCCATCGTCCGAATCGCCTCGGCTCCGGGGCCGAGGAATACGATTCCCGCGTCGGCGCAGGCGGCGGAGAATTCGGCGTTCTCCGACAGGAATCCGTAGCCGGGGTGGATGGCTTCGGCTCCCGTGGCCTGTGCTGCGGCGATGACCTTGTCGATGCGCAGGTAGGACTCTGAGGCGGCGGCGGGCCCCAGGTGGACCGCTGTGTCCGCGGCTTTGACGTGGGCGGCGTGGGCGTCGGCATCGGAGTAGACGGCGACGGTGCGGATGCCGAGACGGCGGCAGGTGCGGATGACGCGCAGGGCGATCTCGCCGCGGTTGGCGATGAGGACGGTTGTGAACATAGTGGATGTCGTCATGGAGGGGCTCACATTCTGAAGACGCCGTAACCGCTGGCATTCAGCGGGCGCTCCATCGGTCCGAAGCGGGAGAGTTCGAGGGCCATGGCCAGCACCTGGCGGGTGTCACCGGGTTCGATGATTCCGTCATCCCACAGACGTGCCGTCGAGTAATACGGGTTGCCCTGGGCTTCGTACTGGTCGCGGATGGGCTGTTTGAAGGTGTCTTCGTCCTCCGTGCTCCATTCTTCTCCGCGCGCCTCGAGCTGGTCGCGCCTGACGGTGGAGAGCACGCTGGCGGCCTGTTCGCCGCCCATCACGGAGATGCGGGCATTGGGCCACATCCACAGGAACCGCGGGGAGTACGCGCGGCCGCACATCGAGTAGTTTCCGGCACCGAAGGAACCGCCGATGACGACGGTGAACTTGGGCACGCGGGCGGTGGCGACGGCGTTGACCATCTTCGCTCCGTGCTTGGCGATGCCGCCGGCTTCGTAGTCGCGGCCGACCATGAAGCCGGAGATGTTCTGCAGGAACACCAAAGGCACGCTGCGCTGGTCGCAGAGTTCGATGAAGTGGGCGCCCTTCTGCGCGGATTCGCCGAAGAGGATGCCGTTGTTGGCGATGATGCCGACGGGGTGTCCGTCGAGGTGAGCGAATCCGGTGACGAGGCTCGTGCCGTATTCGGCTTTGAACTCGTGGAACTCGGATCCGTCGACGAGGCGGGCGATGACTTCGCGGACGTCATACGGTGTGCGTGAGTCCACGGGCACCACGGAGGTCAGTTCGTCCGGGGAGTGCGCGGGCAGGCGGGGTTCGATGACGTCCCAGTTCGCATTACCCTTCGGCCCGAGGGTGGAGACGATGTCGCGCATGATCTCCAGCGCGTGGGGGTCATTGGCTGCGAGGTGGTCGGTGACGCCGGAGACGCGGGAGTGCAGCGCTCCGCCGCCGAGCTCTTCGGCGGTGACTTCCTCACCCGTGGCGGCTTTGACCAGGGGCGGGCCGCCGAGGAAGATCGTCCCCTGCTCGGAGACGATGATCGATTCGTCGGCCATGGCCGGGACATAGGCGCCGCCGGCGGTACATGAGCCCATGACGGCGGCCAGCTGCGGGATTCCGGCCGCCGAGAGTGTGGCCTGGTTGAAGAAGATGCGGCCGAAGTGCTCACGATCGGGGAAGACGTCGTCCTGGTTCGGCAGGTTCGCACCGCCGGAGTCGACGAGGTAGATGCACGGGAGGTTGTTCTCTTTCGCGACTTCCTGAGCGCGCAGGTGCTTCTTCACGGTCACCGGGTAGTAGGTGCCGCCCTTGACGGTGGCGTCGTTGGCCACGATCACGCATTCGCGTCCGGCGACCCGGCCGATGCCGGTGATGATTCCGGCTCCCGGGCTGGCGTCGTCGTACATGCCGTTGGCGGCCAGCGGTGAGAGTTCCAGGAAGGGGGTGCCGGGGTCGAGGAGTTGTTCGACGCGGTCTCGGGGCAGAAGCTTTCCGCGATCGATATGGCGCTGTCTCGACTTCTCGGAACCGCCGCGGGCCGTGGCCGCGATGCGCTCCCGGAGTTCAGCGATGAGCTCGGCGTGGGCCTCGGAGTTGACTTGCCCCGTCGCCGGACTGACCGCAGTTCCCACTGCTCTCATTCCATCCTCATTTCAGTTAATAACTGTTAACTGACTGCTATGATACTGCTCACAAGCAAAACTGACAACGTATGAGCTCGACCGCACCGACGGGTTCCGAGACAGTGGGGACGAGGCTCAGGGAAGGACGCCGGATGGCGATCTCAGACGAGACCAAACCGACGGCACGGGCAGCTGCGAAGGCAGCCAGACGCGAACAGCTGCTCGAGGTCGCGAAGACGCTCTATGCCCGGCACGGCTTTCACGGGGTCCGCCTCGACGACCTGGGCAAGGGCGCGGGAATCTCGGCACCGGCGGTCTATCGGCACTTCTCATCGAAGGAGGCCGTGCTCGAAGAGCTGCTCGTCGGCATCTCCGCCTATCTGCAGTCCGGTGGCGAGGAGATCGTCTCCGCAGCCTGTGACACCGATACGGGGATCTCCCCCACCGAGGCGGCCCAGACCCTTCGTCGCCTCATCGACTTCCACGTCGACTTCGCCATGAGCGAGCCCGAACTCATCCGCATCCAGGACCGTGACCTCGAGGCACTGCCGGACGAATCGCGGCGGACCGTGCGCCGTCTGCAGCGCGCCTATGTCAGCCGGTGGGCCGAGGTCGTCGAAGCCGCACATCCGACCTGGACGCTCGAGGAATCCACGGTGCGCGTGCACGCGGCGTTCGGAATGATGAATTCGACCCCGCACCAGGCTCGCCGCTCCAGCGCCGAGGTAGTCGAGGTCGAATTGCGCGCCGCGGCAGCCGCGGCGCTGGGGCTCAACTGAACCTGACCGGATCAGCCGAGCCCCGCCTCGGCGATCTTTCGACCACCGAGGATGGTCACCCAATGGTCAGGGGACGATGACGAGTTTGCCGCGCACGTGGCCAGCGGCGCTGTCCTTGAACGCCTGGGGCACTTCGTCGAGACCAAAGGTTCCGGCAACCTCGACGGTCAGCTTGCCTTCGTCGACGAGGAGACCGAGCCTGGCCGTCTCGGATCCGTCGGGACGTACCCAGATGTAGCGTCCGCCGTGTTCGGCGACGCTGGGATCGGCCACCGAGGCGTGGCTGCCGCCCTCGGCGAGCACGGCCAGGGTGTCTTCGAGGACTCCCCCGACGAAGTCCGCGACCCCGTCGACCTTGCCGTCGGCGACCTCGAGGACGCGCTCGACCAGACCGTCGCCGTAGGTCACGGGTTCGGCGCCGAGCCCACGCAGGTACTCGTGGTTGGCTTCCGAAGCGGTGCCGATGACGCGGGCGCCGGCGGCTCGGGCGATCTGCACGGCGAAGCTGCCCACTCCCCCGGACGCTCCGTGGACGAGCACGGTCCTGCCTTCCAGGTCACCGAGGGACTCGAGGGTGCGCAGAGCGGTGCCGCCGGCCAGCGGCAGACCGCCGGCCTGTTCCCAGCTGAGGCTCTTCGGCTTCGGAGCCACCGCATGGACCGGGACCGCAACCTTCTCTGCGAAGGTTCCTCCGCCCAGCACGTCCTTACGGGCATAGGCGACGACTTCGTCCCCGATCGAGAATTCCGGGGTGTCGAATCCGAGACCGACGACGACTCCGGCGACATCCCAGCCCGGGGTGACGGGAAACTGTGTGGGCATGACCGGGTCGAGGTGCCCGCCGACGAGCTTCCAATCGACAGGGTTGACCCCTGCCGCTCTGACTTCGATAAGCACCGAGGCCGGCGGCACCTTCGGGTCGGGCAGGTCCCGAACCGTGATGTCGTCGAAGTTCTCGGTGTAGGCGTCATAGACGGCAGCGCGCATAGCAATGGCCTTCCGGTAGATGTCAGTGACACTGAGATTTCAGTGTCATCGGACAACACCGGAAGGCCATCTGGCTATTCCAGGTGCCGTCCCGCCTCGGCGATCGTCAGGGCGGGAACGGCACAGCTGACCTGCGATTTACTCGTAGGTCTCCCCGGTCTTCGCGCGCTCGACCAGCGATGCCGGCGGGGTGAAGTGCTCGCCGTACTTCGCGGCGAGTTCGTTCGCGCGTTCGACGAAGCCCTGCAGTCCGCCTTCGTACTGGTTGATGTACTGGAGGACGCCGCCGGTCCAGGCGGGGAATCCGATGCCGAAGATCGAACCGATGTTCGCATCCGGAACCGAGGTGAGCACGCCCTCGTCGAGGCACTTGACCGTTTCGATCGCCTCGGCGAAGAGCATCCGCTCCTGGAGGTCGGCGAAGGGCTGATCATTCGATCCCGATTCGTACTTCTCGCGCACACCCTGCCACAGCGTGGTGCGTTTGCCGTTCTCGTCGTAGTCGTAGAAGCCGGCGCCGTCCTTGCGTCCGGTCCGTCCCTGCTCGACCATCCAGTCGAAGACGGCTTCGGAGGGGTGGGCTATCCAGGTGCCGCCCGCGGCCTCAACCGCGTCGCGGGTCTCCTGGTTGATCTTCTGCGACAGGGTCAGCGTCAGCTCGTCGAGCAGCTGCAGGGCACCCGTGGGGTACCCGGCCTGCAGGGCCGCCTGTTCCACGCTGGCCGGTTCCACTCCCTCGCCCACGGCGGCGACCGCCTCGGCGATGAAGGTGCCGATGACGCGGGAGGTGAAGAATCCGCGCGAGTCGTTGACGACGATCGGAGTCTTCCGGATCTGCTGCACGAGATCGAAGGTGCGCGCGAGGACCTCATCGGAGGTGTTCTCGCCGCAGATGATCTCGACCAGCGGCATCTTGTCAGCCGGCGAGAAGAAGTGGACGCCGATGAAGTCCTTGTCCCGGGTGACGCCCTTCGCCAGGTCGGTGATCGGCAGGGTCGAGGTGTTCGAACCGAGGACCGCATCAGGCTCGACGATGTCCTGGATCTCCTGGAACACCTTCTGCTTGAGATCGACGGACTCGAAGACCGCTTCGATGACGAAGTCGACACCGGCGAAATCCTCGGCCGAGGCGCTCGGGGTGATCCGGTCGAGGACAGCCTGCGACTTCGCCTCGGTGGTCTTGCCCTTGGCCAGGGCCGATTCCTCACGCTTGGCGGCGTAGGCCTTGCCCTTCTCCGCGTTGGCGAGCTCGACGTCCTTGAGGACGACCTCGATGCCCGACTTCGCAGCGCTGTAGGCGATCGCCGCCCCCATCATTCCGGCGCCGATCACGCCGAGCTTCTTTACCTGACGGGGTTCGAAGCCGTCAGGGCGCGAGCCGCCGGAGTTGATGTGGCCGAGGTCGAAGAAGAACGCCTTGATCATGTTCTTCGCCACCGGAGTATGGGTGACGTTGACGAAGTAGCGGGATTCGACCGTCAGCGCGGTGTCGATGTCGACCAGCGCGCCTTCGACGGCTGCTGCGACCACGGCTCGCGGAGCCGGCATCGGTGCACCCTTGCCCTGCTTGCGCAGCAAGGACGGCAGAGCGGGAAGCATCGCGCCGATCTTCGGCGAGGACGGCGAGCCACCCGGGATCTTGAAGCCCTTGACGTCCCACGGCTGCACAGCCTCGGGGTTGGCTTTGATCCAGGCCTTGGCCTTGGACTCGAGTTCGGCCGCAGGAGCGAGTTCGTCGATGAGGCCGAGCGCCTGGGCGTCGGCGGCCTTGAACTTCGTCGACGGCAGGATGGCCTTCTGCAGGGCGGTCTGGATGCCGAGCATGCGCACCGACCGGGCGACTCCGCCCCCTCCTGGCAGCAGGCCGAGTGAGACCTCGGGGAAGCCGAAGCGGGCGCTCGGGTTGTCGTCGGCCGCGATCCGATGGTGGGCGGCCAGAGCGAGTTCGAGTCCGCCGCCCAGGGCCGCGCCGCCGAGGGCGGCGACAACGGGTTTGCCGAAGGTCTCGAGTCGGCGCAGCACCTTCTTGAGGTGTTCGACAGCCTCGAATTCCTCTGCGGCATTGGCCGGGTCGGCTTCACGCAGCTTGTTGAGGTTGCCACCGGCGAAGAAGGTCTTCTTCGGGGAGGTGAGGATGACGCCGGTGATGTCGTCGACATTGGCTTCGAGCCATTCCACGGTCGCCTCGAGGGCGGCCGCGAAGTAGTCGTTCATGGTGTTGACCTTGGCACCGGGCTCGTCGATGACGACGGTGACGATGCCATCGGCATCGGTGTTGCGCTGGTAGTCGGCAGCTGTGGTTTCAGTGTTCGTCATGTCAGACCCTTTCGATGATCGTCGCGATGCCCATGCCTGCGCCGATGCACAGGGTGACGAGTCCACGCTTAAGGTCGCGGCGCTCGAGTTCGTCGAGAACAGTGCCCAGAATCATGGCGCCGGTGGCTCCCAGCGGGTGGCCCATGGCGATGGCTCCGCCGTTGACGTTGACCTTCTCGTGGGGGATGTTGAGATCCTTCATCCACTTGAGCACGACGGCGGCGAATGCCTCGTTGAGTTCGAACAGATCGATGTCATCGACGGTCATGCCGGCTTTGTCAAGGGCCTTCTTCGTCGCCGGAGTCGGACCGGTGAGCATGATGGTGGGTTCGGACCCAGTGACTGCGGTGGAGACGATCCGGGCGCGGGGCTTCATCCCCATCTTCTGACCGACTTCCTCGTCGCCGAGGATGACGAGCGCAGCTCCGTCGACGATTCCGGAGGAGTTCGCGGCGGTGTGGACGTGGTCGATGGCTTCGATCCAGTGGTACTTCTGCAGGGCCACCTCGTCGAACCCGGTCTGAGCGGCGAGCTTGGCGAAGGCTGGTGGCAGCTGAGACAGCGATTCGACGGTCGATCCGGGACGCATGTGCTCATCGCGGTCGAGCACGGTGATGCCGTTGATGTCCTTGACCGGGATGATCGAATTTTCGAAGAGGCTGTTCTCCCAGGCCGCGGCGGCTCGCTTCTGCGATTCGGCGGCGAAGGCGTCCACGTCTGCACGGCTGAAGCCCTCGGTGGTGGCGATGAGGTCGGCACCGATTCCCTGGGGCACGAAGTACGTGTCATAGTTCGTCGCCGGATCCTGCGCCCAGGCTCCGCCGTCGGATCCCAGCGGCACACGGGACATCGATTCGACGCCACCGGCGAGGACGAGGTTCTCGAATCCGGAGCCGACCTTCTGGGCGGCGATGTTGACGGCTTCGAGCCCGGAGGCGCAGAAGCGGTTGACCTGAACGCCGGCGACGGACTCGTCGAGGCCGGCGGCGATCGCGGCGACACGGGCGATGTCGCTGCCCTGTTCGCCGACTGGAGAGACGACGCCGAGGACGATGTCGTCGATGGCCTTGTCGTCGAGATCGGGGTTGCGCTCGCGGAGAGCGTCGATGAGCCCGGTCACGAGATCGATGGGTTTGACGCTGTGCAGCGCCCCGCCGCGGTTCTTACCGCGTGGGGTGCGCACCGCGTCGTAGATGAACGCTTCGCTCATGAATTCCTCACAGACTGGATGGAAGATCGACCCTGAGATCTGATCGATCGTTCAGTAACATTCGCACGTCCCATTGTGCCCCGGTTTCGGGTGACGAGCAACACACGCTGGTCCCGTTCGGAGCATGGCGCGACCGCGGATCGGAGAGGCGCGGATTGAGACGACAGCCCCCACTGACCTCTCGAACTGATAACAGTTCTCCGGCCGAGTCATTTCGGCGGCACCGAAAGACAGCAGGTGTGGTTAAGATGGCTCGACTCATCATTTCTGACCCCCTGGAGAATCATGTCCTTGACCACCCCTGCCCGCACGAAGATGGGCTCGAAGCTGATGGCGCTGACCCTTGCGGCCGGCCTGCTCGCCGGCCCCATCGCCGTCGACGCGGCACCTGCCGAAGCTGCGACGAAGAAATGCGCAGTGAAGATGTCTAACTCGAAGCCCCGCCAGTACTCGAACACCTGGGTCAACGTCTCGAAGGTCGGGCCGAAGGCCAAGGTTGAGACCATCGCTCACTACAAGACGACGAAGACGAAGAAGAAGGCCACCGCATCGAAGAAGGGCAAGGCCTCACTGAAGTACTACATCTCCGGAGCGACACCGGGCAAGAAGGTTTCCGTGACCGTGACGGCAAAGAAGGGCAAGACGACGTGGAAGTGCTCGACGTCGTTCAAGCCCGTGAAGAAGCGCTGAGCGTCTGAGAGTCTCGCGTCCTCGGCGCAGACACGACGGATGCAAAATGCCCCTCTGATCATCATTTCTGCTGATCAGAGGGGCTGTTGCCGAGCCGCCTGCGGGAATCGAACCCGCGACCTATTCATTACGAGTGAATCGCTCTGCCGACTGAGCTAAGGCGGCAACCGAACCAACTTTAGCCAACTTCTCTGCCAGCGGTCAAAACGGCGATCGCCCTGCTGGGCGGTAGAGACAGAGAGCTTCGTCACCCCCTTACTGACGGGCGACATCCGGGCGTCCGGCCCGCCGTCGAGCGGGTGCCGCACAGCAACAGTCGCGCACCCGCTAACCTTGAAAGGACAGTTGGCACAGACACGAGGGTGAGACATCCATGGCAGAGTTCGACTCCGACGACTTCATGAGTGATTTCCAAGCGCTCATCGAATGCGAGTCGTTCTCCAACGACCTCTCTTTATTGGCCCGCAGCGCCCGGCTCGTCTCGCGCATCGGCACCGGGATGCTCGGTGCCGCGCCTCAGATCATCGAGACCGACGGCCACCCGCATGTGCTGTGGCGCTTCGGCACCGGCCCGCGCAAGGTCGTGCTCATCGGTCACCACGACACTGTCTGGCCCACCGGCACGCTCGCCGACTTCCCGTACTCGGTCAAGGACGGGGTGGTCCGCGGACCCGGCGCCGATGATATGAAGGGCGGACTGCTCATCGCGATCTACGCCTTGGCGAAGGTCCGTGCCGAACTCGGCAGCCTCGATGGTGTCAGCCTCCTCATCACTGCCGATGAGGAACTCGGCTCCCCGGGCTCTCGGCAGATCATCGAAGACGAAGCCCGCGGGGCGAAGGCCGCTCTCGTGTTCGAAAGCGGCGCCGCGCATGGTGCCGTCAAGATCGCTCGCAAAGGAGTGGCGATCTATCAGCTCCACGTCACCGGTCTGGCATCGCACGCCGGAGTCGAACCGGAGAAGGGAATCAACGCCACCATCGAAGTGGCCAACCAGGTCATCGAAATCGCCGCACTGCACAAGCCCGCGGTCGGCACCTCCGTCGTTCCGACCGTGATGACCAGCGGATCGACCACGAACACCGTGCCTGCCAAAGCCGTCGTCGGCATCGACTCCAGAGCAGCCTCGGCGAAAGAGCAGGTGCGCATCGATGACGCTCTGCGTGCGCTGTCGCCCACCGTGGCCGGTGCCAAGATCGAACTCAAGGGTGGCATCAACCGCGCACCGCTCGAAGAGGACATGGCCATGGGCCTCTATGCCCGAGCCCAACGTCTGGCCGGACGACTCGGACATCCACCGCTGCGGTCGGTCGCAGTCGGCGGCGGATCTGACGGCAACTTCACCGCCGGAGTCGGAACACCGACTCTTGATGGTCTCGGCACAGTCGGCGGAGGATCCCACGCCCGCACCGAACATGCTCTGCAGATCTGGATTCCCCGCCGCATCGAACTCACCGCGGCACTCGTCGCAGAGCTCCTCACGGAGAGCTGAGGGGCCTGCTGCTCCCCCAGCAGCTGTCGGGCCCCGGAACTTAGATCGCGCCGGTGCGGTCTTCCTGCAGCCAGGGGTTCGACAGCAGCACGAAGGCTGCTTCGACGATGAGCACCGGCGACATGTTCGTCTGCAGACGCTGGCGGGCCTCGGTGATGGCGTCGATGCGCAGCAGCGTGGTGTCGGGACCATCCCGGTTCGCCTGTTCGGCGATGAGGTCGACTTCGCCCGCGTTGATCCACCCGTCACGGATCCCCAGCTGGTACATGAGGATGTCGCGGTAGAGGCTCATGAGTTCGAGGAAGATCCGGTCGAGCTCATCGTTGCGGGCCCGCACCGAGCGGCGCTTCTGCTCCTCCTCGAGCTTCCTGATCTGCGCTCTGGCCGACGGCGGAATCGTCTTCTCCCCTTCGACACCCAAGGTGGTCAGCAGCTGAGTCCGCTCGGCGGCGTTGCGCTCTTCGACTCGTGACTTCGCGGTTTCGGCAGCGTTGTCGACGATGCGGCCGGCCAAACGGATCGTCGCCCCCACGGAGGTGAGTTTGCCGGGGATCGCGAGAATCTGTTTACGTTCGGCATCAGCCGATTCGTTGAGTGCGAGGTATTTCGCGCGCCCGATGTGGTTCTGGGCCACTGCGGCAGCCCAGTGTGCGCGATCTTCCGAGACGTTGTCGCGCTGCATCAGCAGCTGTGCCACGGCATCCCGAGAGGGGATGCGCAGTCGCACAGGACGACACCGCGACCGGATGGTGGTGAGCACATCGATCGGACTCGGCGCGCACAGCAGCCACACGGTTCCCGGAGGCGGCTCTTCGATGGCTTTGAGCAGCACGTTCGCGGTGCGCTCCATCATCCGGTCGGCATCTTCGATGATGACGACGCGCCATTTCGAGTTCACGGGCGACGCCTGTGCCTTGGACACGAGTTCACGGACCTCTTCGATCGATATGACCGATTTCTGCGTCGACATGATCGTCAGGGACTCGTGATGACCCGACAGCACTCGGGCGGTCACGTCATTCGATTCAGTGCCCCCGGAGATGAGCGCGGCGGCGAAGGCGCGTGCCGCATTCGATCGGCCCGACCCGGGCGGTCCGGTGAACAGCCACGCATGGGTCATCGCCGCCGGGTTGTCGAGCGCATAGCCGAGCTGGGTGATGACGTCATCCTGGCCGACGAGTTCGTCGAAGACGCTCACTTCAGGAATCCTCCCGGTTGGTGAAGCGACGGTTGCTGCGTTCGCGCTGCCGGCGCAAGCGCTCCCGAGCCTGCCGTTCGATCTCGGCCTGAGCCTGCAGTCGTTCACGGCTCATCTCGCGGGAGGTGCGGGCTGGCAGAACCGTGGTCTCCGCGTCCCCGCCGTCGACCGAGTCGCCTGCTGCGTCATCCGGGCCGGTTTCGGCAGGTGGATCGGCACGGTGGACAACGCGAGTTTCGGCGTCTTCGGGGTCGACGCGGTTGACGATCCGAGTCTCAGCATTCTCGTCCGTGGCGATTCGGTCCGTCGGCACCCCATCGGCCTCGTCGCTGTCGTCGACGAGCGCCTCCGAGGCGGTCCCGCTGGCCGGCAGCACCGTGGTCGCCGCGTCCTCGTCGGAACGGTTCGGGGCCTCATCTGAACGATGCGAGCCCTTCGGTTCCAAGAAGGACGGAAGTTCCTCCTCATCGCCTTCCGAATCCCGGTCCGCATTCTCATCCGCGGATGCCGGGGATGCGGAAGCGGCGGAGCGTTCCACATTCGCCGAGGCGGCCGGATCCTCCCGCAGATCGGCCCCGAGGTCGACGCGTTCGGTGGGAACCGCACCGGAGATCTCGGCCTCGGCGTCGGTGATCGCAGAGGGAACGAACCGATCGCTGGAGGCCGGGACGAAGCGCGGTCCGCGTTCGTGCACCGCATCGTCGATATCGTCGGTGTCTGTTGCATCAGCGGCTGCTTCGCCTATTGCTTCGCTGCCATCGACGGCGTCGTCTTCAGTCTCGCGGGCATCGACCGAGTCTGCAGAGCTGTCGCCGGAGTGGGCGTCGTCGGAACCGTCGTCTGCCTCGGCCGTGCCGTCGTCGGGCACGGTCCCGGCGGCTACGGCAGCGATCGGCACGGAACTGCGTTCCGGACCGTTGTCGGCCTCAGCCGTCGACGTTGAGGCGGGGGCCGCCTCGGTGCCGGTGTCGCGTTTGACCAGCGTCTGCGGAAGGCGGGCGCGGATGGCTGCGAGGATCTGTTCGGTGAGCTCATCGGCGTCGACCGAAGCGTCGAGGACGACGTACCGGTCGAGTTCCTTGTGGGCACGGGACAGGTAGGTCTGGCGCACCCGCTGGTGGAACTGCTGGTTCTCCTGGTCGAGGTAGTTGCTGTCGCCGCGCTTGCCCATCCGCTCGGCGGCGACCTCGGGTTCGATGTCGAGGACGATCGTCAGGTTCGGCACGAGCCCCTGGGTGGCCCACCGGCTGAGCGCGAGGATCGTCTTCTCGTCGAAGCTGCGGCCGGCCGACTGGTAGGCGATCGTCGAATCGATATATCGGTCGGTGATGACGATGTTTCCGGCGTCGAGGCTGGGATCGACCAGGGACGCCACATGGTGGGCGCGGTCGGCGGCGAAGAGCAGGGCTTCGGTACGCGGGCTCGGCGGATCGGAGTCGAAGAGGACTGAACGAATCTTCGTGCCCAGTTCGGTGCCGCCGGGTTCGCGCGTGGACTCCACGTGATAACCGTCATCGGCCAGGGCGGCGGAGATGCGTTTGATCTGCGTGGTCTTGCCCGAACCGTCTCCGCCTTCGATGGCGATGAAGAACCCGGCGCCGAGGCGCTCAGCCGAGTTTCCGAGCCCGCCTGCCGCGGTCTCGGGCTGGCTGGGCGGACGGAATCCGTGGACGATGTCGACGGACAGACCCTGCAGTTTGTGGGGGTCGAACGTGAAGAGTCCGATGACTCCGGCGACGAGAGCGGCGATGCCGAAGATGAGGAACGCGACGTCGCTGGGGGCCAGAACCCAGTCCGGGCTCGAACCGACTTCGACCGTGCCGCCGAGGTCGAGTGCGTTGATCACCAATGCCAGGCCGGCACCGGCGACGGCACCGTAGCGGCGGGAGAAGTCATAGGGCTGAGCGCGCACGCCGATGCCGACGAGGAACGCGATCGCGGCCGAGAGCACGACCTTGCCGGAGAGTTCGTTGATGCTTCCGGTGGCCAGCAGCAGCACACCGGAGACGAGCAGACCGAAGGTGGACACGCGCGGACGGGACATTCCGGGAGCGAAGGTCGGACCCATCTCGAATCCGATTGCCCATCCGACGAGACAGCAGGCGATGATGACCGCGAAGCCAGCTTGACCGTAGCCGTGGCCGATCGCCGTCGGCTGAGCGAGCATGAAGGTGGCGCCGAGGACGGCGAAGAGGCCGATGCACACCCACGGATTCGAAATCGATTCGGCGGGGCGGGCCACCCGGGCTTTGAGTTCGGGGAACTGCCCGGTCGTCGCGGACTCCGCGTGCAGGGCGCGTTCGGGGGCGAGGAAGATGATCACGGAACCGGCGGCCATGCCGATGCCCACCAGCAGTGACACCCATCCGAGCGCCTGGGTTCCCGCAGCGGAGCCGCCGAGGATCTGGAAAGCGCAGGAGACGAACACGAGGACGGCCGCGGGAATGCCGACACGACGCCACGGCTTCTCATGTCTGAACGGGTTGATGCTCATGAGCAGTCCCACCACGGCGCCGAGGAACAGGGCCGCGACCCAGGTCAGCCAGGCACTGGGAGCGAGGCTGAGGACGACGAGGACCGCGGCTTCGATGATCGCGGAGATCGACAGAGCGGTCTTGCGCACCCCCGGAGGTCGTGAGGCGAAGACCTTGGAGGGGATGAAGAGGCCGGCGCAGGAGAGGGCGAAGACGATGAGCAGCGACAGGCTGCCCATCTGGTTGTCGAATCCTCCGGCGCTCAGCGACTCCCCCATGGCGGTGAAGGCGCGTCCGCCCACCGTCGCGACGAGTCCGCTGGTTCCTGCCACGACATAGCTGATCGCGACAAGAACGATCAGTGCACCCCAGGCGGCGGTCTCGGTGACCAGGCGGCCGGGGGCTCCGGGCAGTCGGTGTCCTGTAGTCGTCAACATGCTCACAGCCCTACACTATCTGCCCGAACTGACATATCTCTTGGAAACGAGTGCGATCTGCGACAACCCGAACCCGGTCAGAGCCTGCCGATCCTCTACCCTTGAACTCGTGCACACAGACAGACTGGCGATGACCACGGTGGCCGCAGACGGTTTGGGACCGGTGGAAGAACTCGCGTTCGCCCGCGTCCTCCTCGATTCGGTCAAGGCCGGACGTCGCGGGGCGACTCTGCGGATGTACCGGCCTGCCCCGACTCTGGCCTTCGGTGCCCGTGATCGTTTCCTGCCCGGCTTCGCCACCGCCATCGAAGCGGCCCGGGACCACGGTTTCACGCCTGCTCTGCGCAGCCTCGGCGGGCGTGCGGCTGCCTACCATCCGGGATCTCTGGTCATCGATCACATCGAACCGAGTGATTCGTTCATCACGAACACCAACGCACGGTTCACCGGTTTCGGTGAGGATTATGTCGAGGTGCTGCGGGGGCTGGGCATCGACGCCCGCCTCGGCGAGATTCCCGGCGAATACTGCCCGGGCGAACACAGCGTCAATGTGGCCGGGCGGATCAAGGCGATCGGCACCGCGCAGCGTGTGGTCTCCGGGGCGTGGCTGTTTTCGTCGTCCGTCGTCATCGAGGATCCGGATCCGATCCGTGCGGTGCTCACCGATGTCGAAGCCGCCCTCGGCATCGAATGGGATCCGTCTACGGGCGGATCGATCAGCGAGATCCACCCCGAGGTGACGATCGATTCCGTCGCCGAGGCGTTCGCCGCCTTCTACTCCGACGCGCATCCGGAAACACCCCAGTCCCCCACCGCCGAGGAGCTGGCCGAGGTGGCCGCCCACGCAGACAAACACCGACTCTGAGGACACACCATGACCGTCACCGTTCGTGAAGCAGAGCCCGCGGATCTGCCCGACATCCTGCGCCTCGTCCATGCCCTGGCCGTCTACGAGAAGGAACCGGATGCCGTCGAGGCCACCGAGGCGGACTTCGCGGCCGTGATGTTCCCCGAGGGTGGCCATGCGAATACCTTCGGCCTCGTGGCCGAGTCCGCCGGCGAGGTCATCGGCATCGCAATCTGGTTCCATTCGTTCTCCACTTGGACGGGCAAGAACGGCATCTGGCTCGAGGACCTCTTCGTCGCCCCCGAGCATCGGGGCTCGGGAGCCGGAAAGGCACTGCTCGGCCGGCTGGCGCAGATCTGCCAGGAGCGTGGACTGACCCGGCTCGAATGGTGCGTGCTCAAATGGAACACACCGTCGATCGGTTTCTACGAATCGCTGGGAGCGAAGCCGCAGAACGAGTGGGAGACCTATCGCCTCGACGGCCAGGCGCTCACCGACTTCGCGGATTCATCGCGCGCTTAGAACGAGGTCAAGCGAAGAGACAGACTCTGGATACACTTTCGCCCCCTGCCTGATGCTTCAGGCAGGGGGCGAAAGTGAATGCTGCGGGCTCGGCGGCCGTCGACTCAGGGAGTCTTCGGTTTGGCCGTGCTCGTCTTCTTCGCAGCAGTGGTCTTCGACGCCGTCGATTTAGTGGCCGTCGTCTTCTTCGCAGCGGTGCTCTTCGCCGCTGTCGACTTGGACGCAGTGGTCTTCTTCGCGGCTGTCGTCTTGGTTGCCGTCGTCTTCTTGGCGGGTGCCTTCTTCGCCGGAGCCTTGCGCGTCGTCTTCTTCTTCGCCGGTCCCTTCGCGCGCTTCTCAGCCAGCAGAGTTGCGGCACGTTCGAGGGTCACGGCTTCGACGGAGTCGTCCTTGCGCAGAGTCGCATTCGTCTCACCATCGGTGACATATGGGCCGAAGCGACCGTCCTTGACGACGACGGGCTTCTTCGTCTCCGGATCCTCACCGAGTTCCTTCAGCGGTGCTGCGGCACGACGACCGCCGCGCTGCTTCGGCTCGGAATAGATCTTCAGCGCCTCCTCGAGGGTGATGTTGAAGATCTGCTCCTCATCCGTCAGCGAGCGGGAGTCCGTGCCCTTCTTCAGGTACGGTCCGTAGCGGCCGTTCTGCGCGGTGATGTCCGTGCCCTCTTCGTCCTGGCCGACCACACGCGGAAGGCTGAGCAGCTTGAGCGCGGTCTCGAGGTCGATCGAGTTGAGGTCCATCGACTTGAACAGTGAACCGGTGCGCGGCTTCGGCTTCTTGGCTCCACGCTTCGGCTTCGCCTCGGGCTCGGGCAGCACCTCGGAGACATAGGGTCCGAAACGACCGTTCTTCGCCACAATGGTGTGTCCGGTCTCCGGGTCGACACCGAGCTCACGGTCGCCGTCGCCCTGGGATTCGATGAGTTCGGCCGCTTTCGCCGCCGTCAACTCATCGGGTGCCAGATCGTCGGGGACGGAGACGCGCTTCGGGTCCTCGCCTTCCTTCTCCGAGGTGACTTCGAGGTAAGGACCGTAGCGGCCAACGCGCAGGTTCACACCTTCGCTGATGGCGACGGTGTTGACCTCGCGGGCATCGATATCGCCGAGGTCGTCGACGATGGCTTTGAGTCCCTCACGGTCCTGATTCTTGTCTCCGAAGTAGAACCCGGCCAACCAGTCGTTGCGGTCCTCTTCGCCCATCGCGATCCGGTCGAGCTCGGCTTCGAGGTCGGCGGTGAACGCGTAGTCGACGAGACCGGTGAAGTGCTCTTCGAGCAGACGGACGACGGAGAACGCCAACCAGCTGGGCACCAGTGCGTTGCCGCGAGTGGTCACATAGCCGCGGTCCTGGATGACGGAGATCGTCGCAGCATACGTCGAGGGACGGCCGATGCCGAGCTCCTCGAGCTGCTTGACCAGGCTGGCTTCGGTGAAACGCGGCGGCGGAGCGGTGGTGTGTCCGTCGGCTTCGGCCTTGACGACCGACAGCGACTGGCCCTCTTCGACCTGCGGCAGTCGCGACTCCCCGGACTTCGTGTCGTAGCGAGACGCATCCTGCCCTTCTTCATACGCGGCGAGGAAACCGCGGAAGGTGATGACAGTGCCGCTGGCGCTGAATCCGGCTTCGTGCCCGTCAGCGAGTGCCGCACTGACCTTGATGGTCGCGGTCTTGCCCTTCGCATCGGACATCTGGCTGGCGACGGTGCGCTTCCAGATGAGGTCGTAGAGACGGAATTCGTCGCCGTTGAGCTGCTTGGACACCTGCGCCGGGGTGCGGAAGGAGTCACCGGCAGGGCGGATCGCCTCGTGGGCTTCCTGTGCCGATTTCTGCTTGCTCGCGTACTGGCGCGGTGACTGCGGAACGAATTCGGGGCCGTAGAGTTCGGTCACCTGCTTGCGCGCAGCAGAGATGGCCTGACCCGACAGCGCCGAGGAGTCGGTACGCATATAGGTGATGTAGCCGTGTTCGTACAGCGACTGGGCGGTGCGCATCGCCTGACGGGCGCTCATGCGCAGTTTGCGTCCGGCTTCCTGCTGCAGGGTCGAAGTCGTGAACGGAGCGGCCGGGCGGCGGGAGTACGGCTTCGACTCCACCGCGGTCACCGTCAGTGCATTCTTCGCACTGCCGTTGAGCTCAGTGGCCAGGGATTCCGCGCGTGCCTGGTCGACGATCGTCGCCGAGGTGTTCTTCAGCTCGCCCTTGTCATTGAAGTCACGACCGGAAGCCACTCGGGACCCGTCGAGGGTGGTGAGGTTCGCAGCGAACGGGTTCGTCCCGTCCGGCAGACCGAGGTCGATGTCGAGGTCCCAGTAGTCGGCGGGCACGAAAGCCATGCGTTCGCGTTCGCGTTCGACAACGAGTCTGGTGGCCACGGACTGGACGCGTCCGGCCGAGAGTCCGGCACGGATCTTGCGCCACAGCACGGGTGAGACCTCGTAGCCGTAGAGACGGTCGAGGATGCGGCGGGTCTCCTGCGCATCGACGAGCGAGGTGTCGATTTCGCGGGTGTTCTCCAGGGCACGTTCGATCGCCTCAGGCGTGATCTCGTGGAAGACCATGCGCTTGACCGGGATCTTCGGCTTGAGGACTTCGAGCAGATGCCAAGCGATGGCCTCTCCCTCGCGGTCCTCATCCGTTGCCAAATAGAGTTCGTCGGCGTCCTTGAGCAGACGCTTGAGTTCGGTGACCTTCTTCTTCTTGCCCGGATCGATCCGGTAGTAGGGATCGAAGTTGTTGTCGACGTCGACAGCGAACTTTCCGTACGGCCCCTTCTTCATATCGGCGGGCAGCTCCGAGGGGGTAGGCAGGTCGCGGATATGACCGACGGAGGCCTCGACGTCATAACCGTCGCCGAGGTATCCCACAATCGTGCGCGCCTTCGTCGGAGACTCGACGATGACGAGGCGACGGGGCTTCTTCTCGGTTGTGGTCACGCTTTCACATTCCTCTCACGGCATCAGATGCCCGCTTCAATGGACGATCCGGCCCAATGTAACACTGTTGTTCGGGCACGAACCTCATCGACCCTCGCGGCCCGGAGGCTGCCCGGACCACGTCCGATCTCAGCTCGGACACGGGGTCAACGGTTTCCGATCCTATCCCTATTCCACGGTCGTCCGAGTCGTCGAGGCCTCGACAGAGCCGCTGTCGGGCAGCAGTGCACCCGCCGCGCACAGGGCTCTGACCTGCGCCACGAGCTGATCTTCCAAAGCCGTGGGATCGACCTCGAGAAGCTGGGCCAGGGCCCCGGCCGTCTGCCTCAGCGTCAGTGTCCCATCCGCGACGGACACGAATCCGGCCAACGCCGTATCGAGGTCGAAGACCTGCCCGAAGCCGATCCCCTGTTCCAAGGTGATCGAGGTGGGTTCCGGTGCGCCGGGAACGAAATGGCGATGTTCGACGAGGTCGGGCGAACGGGTGAATGCGGTCTCGGCGATCTCCTCCGGTCCGGCCGCGGCCAGCCAGGATCGGATCGCAATGATCGTGGTGAGGAACTCTGCGAGTCCGTGCGAATTGTTCGCCGGCGCCGAGGTGACTCTCACCCGGGTTTTGAATACTCCCTCCCCCGACGGCCCGCCGGCGAGGCTCGACGTGTCTTGGCTGCCCGCGGAGTCTGCAGATTCAATCGTTGGCACATCGTTATCGGAACGGCTCATCAACACGTACCCGAACACGATTTCGTCCACACCTCTGGTGGCGAAGTCGTCGATCCAGGCAGATGCCGCCTCGTTCCAGGCGGTGCTGGCACGAGGGATCCCGCCGTCGCGGATCCACGTTTCCGCGTAGGCGATGGGGTCAAGGGCCTCGCGTTCGATGACGAACACCGATGTATCCGCATCGTCGACCCAGGTCTCCGGTCCATCGTCCGTCCCCGAGGCGGCTTCCCAGTTTCCGAGGCAGACGCTGCGTCCGCCCGCGGTGAGGTGCGCAGGGATCCGGGTGAAGAGTTCCCGAACCAGTCGGTCCCCGGTCATGCCGCCGTCTCGGTACTCGAAGGTGGTGTCCGTGCTGCGTGGGGTGATGACGAACGGCGGATTCGACACGAGCAGATCGACGGGATCGCTCAGCGGTTCGAGGAGAGACCCGTGCCGGAATTCGATCGTCGTCACACCGTTGAGTCCGGCCGAGAGTTCCGCCAGGCGCAGGGCTCGGTGGGAGATGTCGGTGGCGATGACCCGGTCGCTATGGCGTGCCAGCAGCAGGGCTTGGATTCCGCAGCCGGTGCCGATATCGGCGGCCACGCCGACATGGTCGCGCGGGGTGATGGACACCAACGTCCGGCCGGCACCGCCGAGTCCGAGCACGAACTTGCCGTCGAGAACATCCGGGTTGGTCAGGGTGCCGTGATCGGCGACGAGGTAGAGGTTCTCGTCCCCGGGACGGAAGCCGCGCGGGACACCGACGGGAAGTTCATAGGGGGTCAGCGCGAACGGGGCGGTCACCTCGTCGTCGTCCACGGTGATCAGCCCCGCCTCGGCGGCGGTGTCGAATGACTCCCCCAACAGGGCACGGACCTCGGTGACCGGGATGGTGCGGTGGAAGTGGAAGAGCAGCGCGGCACCGGCCAGTGCGCGGTCGGCGGCCGTCGCCGACTGGTCCGCCAGCGTCCGGGCGCAGTGGTGGATGGCGGGTGCGGCGTTGTTGCGCAGCAGCGCCTCCGAGGTCGCGGCACCCCAGAACTGGCGCAGCCGCGGTTCGGTGTATCCGGAACGGTAGAGGGTCTCGCCCAGGTGGGCCAACGGCAGATCAGTCACAGAAGAATCCTAGCGACTGCGCCATAATTGACTCATGGCCTCCTCTGCTCTTCTCGATATCGTCACCGGTTTCGGTGCCCGGGATGAGCGGATCGTCCATGTCCGCGATATCCCGCAACGGTTCGAACGGGACGCGGAATGGCCGGACTGGATCGACGAGGAACTCAAGCACGCCTGCCATGCCATCGGCGTCGACGCTCTGTGGCAGCACCAGCTCGAAGCGGCACAGACAGCCAGGGACGGTTCCGACGTCGTCATCGCCACCCCCACCGCGTCGGGCAAGTCGTTGGGATTCTGGCTGCCGGTGCTCGAAGCGATCCAATCGACTCGCGGGAAGCTGCGCACCGCCTCGGCGATCTACATCGCGCCGACGAAGGCGCTGGCCGCCGATCAGCTGGACAAACTCGAACGGTTCGTCTTCCAGGGCATGCGGCCGGCCAGCTATGACGGGGACACCTCGCAGGTCTCGAAGGACTGGGCGAGACGGCATGCGAACATCATCTTCACCAACCCGGACATGCTCCACCGCAGCGTTCTGCCCCAGCACGAGCGCTTCGCTCGGATGTTCAAGAACCTCCGCTTCATCGTCATCGATGAGGCCCACCGGTACCGCGGAGTGTTCGGGTCCCATGTCGCGCTCATCCTGCGCCGCCTGCTGCGCATCGCCGCCCACTATGGCGCGTCCCCGGTCGTCATCGGAGCCTCGGCGACGATGGCTGACCCGGACGTGGCTTTTGCGAAGCTGACCGGTCGGCCCGCACATGCGGTGACCGAGGATTCGTCGCCGCGGGCGGCCGGCAGCTTTGCGCTGTGGGAACCCCCGGTGTCTCCGGGCGGGGACCGGCGCAGCGGTCTGGTCGAGGCAGCCGATGTCATCACCGATTCGATGTGCGCGGGCTTTCGGTCGATCACGTTCATTGCCTCCCGCCGCGGCACCGAAGCCCTCGCGCAGACCGTCCGCGACCAGGTGGGACAGGTGGACGAGACCCTGACCGGCAAGGTCGCAGCGTACCGGGGCGGGTATCTGGCCGAAGAGCGCAGGATGCTCGAGACCGCTCTGCGGTCGGGCCAGCTGCTGGCCGTGGCGTCGACGAATGCCCTGGAGTTGGGCATCGACATCTCCGGGCTCGACCTCGTCATCATCTCCGGCTGGCCGGGAACTCTGGCGTCCCTGTGGCAGCAGGCGGGGCGCGCCGGCAGGGCCGGGCAGCGGTGGATGGCCGTGTTCATCGCCCGCGATGATCCGCTCGATACGTACGTCGTCCATCATCCCGAAGTCATCTTCGACTCCCCCGTCGACGCCGGCATCATCCATCCGGGCAATCCGCATGTGCTCTCGGGCCACCTCTGTGCGGCTGCCGCCGAAGTGCCGCTGAAGTCAGCCGACCTCGTGCACTTCCCGGACAATTCGTCCGAGGTCATCGACGACCTCGTGGAGGCGAAGTTGCTGCGGGCACGACCAACCGGATGGTTCTGGGCCAAAGACCAACCGGCCACCGACCTGTCCGATATCCGCGGTTCCGGCGGTGGACAGTTCAGCCTGGTCGAGGCGAGCACCGGCACTCTGCTGGGCACTGTCGACGAATCGGGTGCCCACACGGGCGCCCATCCGGGAGCGGTGTATACGCATCAGGGCATCGATTTCACCGTCCTCGATCTCGACCTCGAGGACCGCATCGTCGCCGTCGAACGTGCCGAGGTCGACTACACGACTCAGCCGCGCTCGCAGACTGAGATCTCGATCGTCGACACCGATGCACAGCGCGTTCTGGCCTCCGGAGTGGCGGTGTGCAGCGGCACCGTCGACGTCAAGGATCAGGTCGTGGCCTACCGGATGCGAGCCAAGCGCGGTGGAGCGATCATCGCCGAACACGAACTGGACCTGCCGGAGCGCACTCTGCGGACGAAGGCCGTGTGGTGGACGATCCCGCAGAGCGTCCTCGACGAGGCAGAAGTCGTCTCCGGCGACCTGCCCGGCGCCGTCCATGCCGCCGAGCACGCATCGATCGGTCTGCTGCCGCTCTTCGCCGGCTGTGACCGCTGGGACATCGGCGGAGTGTCGACCGCACTGCATGCCGACACCGGACTGGCGACGGTGTTCGTCTACGACGGCCTGACCGGTGGTGCGGGATTCGCCGAACGCGGCAGCGAGGTCATCGAGGAGTGGCTGGGTGCGACCCGGGATGCCATTGCAGCATGTGAGTGCATCGAGGGGTGCCCGTCGTGTGTGCAGTCGCCGAAGTGCGGCAACGGGAACGAACCGCTGGAGAAGGACGCTGCGCTGCGGCTGCTGCGCACCGTTCTCCGGTAGCGGTCCCCCTCATTTCCCAGCGACAGCCTCCTCTCTGACCTTCGGCAGAGGCCCGGGGATGTCGACTTCGATGACGACATAGGCGGACTGTTCGCTGAGCGAAGCACGGCAGTCCTCGAGGTGACCGCCATTGCGCTTCGCGACTTCCTTCGCCATCTCACACGGTTCTCCGGTGGCCAGTCCCCGCACGGCGTCCGCGGCGGCGAGCGCAGCCAGGTCCGCAGCGCTCTGCGCCCGACTGTGGGCGACGAAGGCCTGGCCGAGGCTGCCGATGGCGGCGACGAGGACGAACACGATCGAGCAGAGCCCCACGACGATGTTCGTCATGACGGCCCGCTCCTGTCGCCTTCGAATCGCGCGGTGGCATTCGCATCGACGGTGTCGAGGAAGAAGATCGCGGCCGGCAGTTCGATCGTGACCGTGACGACCGAATATCCGCCGTCGGCTCGGACGCGAACCGTCGAGGAGTCACCGGCGTGCTTCTTCGCTTCGGACACGACTGCCGCCTGGGGTTCGCCACGGGCGATCTCACGGGCCGCGGACCGTGCCGCGTCGAAGGCTCGCAGCTGGGAGAAGCCGACCGCGGCTGCTCCCGTGAGCAGGACGATGAGAAGCACGACGGCCGGCATGACGACGGCGAATTCCGCCGTCGCCGTTCCCAAATCGCCGTCCTTTCCTCGCTGCCGCTGACGGGAGCGTCCGCGTGCCATGAGACGGCTCAGCTTCCCAACCCGAGCGCCGAGGAGATGACCCCGGTGATGAGTTCCTTGATCGGTTCGGATTTGAGAACCACGACGAGCAGAGCGGCGAATCCGCACGCGGCCAGAGTGGTGATCGCATATTCGGCGGTGGTCGCTCCGGTGTCGGGCTCCCAGAACTCTTCGATCACCTGGTGATCCTCGACGGGTTCGATCTGCCGCGTCGGCGGATCATCGATCTCCGGGGGCGGTGATGTGGTGGCCATGCTCTCCTCCTTGGCTGAAATCCCGTTCGCACTCTGCGAGCGGACCTTCATCCTGGGAGTGAGCGCACCGACGTGTCCAGACTCGGTTTCGCGCCTGTGGAAACGGGTTCTGGGTCCACAGGATCACGGTGGTCGAGTGGAGAGTCCGTCCACAGGAAACTGCGAAGGAGTCAGTGCTGCCGACGCATCAGGTGTTGCCGGCCCAGTCGTTTTTGAGGATGGCCATGATCACTTCGTCGTGACGACGGCCGTTGAAGAACACGGCTTCGCGTCGACGGCCTTCTTCGACGAATCCCGCCTTTGTATAGGAGGCGATCCCGCGGGTGTTGAACGCCCAGGTCTGCAGCTCGATGCGGTTGAGTCCCAGCTGGAGGAACCCGTATTTCACGGCCAGTCGCACGGCGTCCGAACCGTATCCGCGGCCGTGGAATTCGGGGCCGAGCACGATCGCCAGAGTGGCGGACTGATTGATGGGGTTGCGTCCGTAGAGCGTGACGTGACCGACGAACTCTTCGGTTTCGGTCAGTTCGATGCTGAAGCCGACTGCCTCGCTCGACGTGTTCGCGCTCCACTGCGAGAACTGTTCGGACACTCCCCCTTCCGGCCGCGGCAGAACCGTGTGATTCTGCAGGACCACGATCGAGGGATCGAACCACCACTGTTCGAGGTAGGGCAGATCATCCTCCCTCAAGGGGCGCAGACGCACGGATCGACCGATGAAGAGGTTCTCGGCGTAGTTCTCGGCTTGTTCGACATTGGACAGCTGATTGAAGGGTGTGACCGGTGCCATGTCCCGAGCCTATCGGTCGAGCCTGAAAACCAGGTCACCGCCGCTTCCGGGCCGGGTGAAAACCGCCGCGTGCCGCGGTCGCGCACACCTCAGAAGAACACGGTCGTGAGGTCGGAGAGCAGCGAGATCACGACCGGCACGACCGAGAGCAGCAGGAACGCCGGCAGAATGCACACACCCAAGGGCAGCACCAGCTGCACTCCCAATGAGGCGGCGGCCTCCTGCCGACGACGGCGGGAGGAGGCTCGCAGCTCCTCGGCCACGGACTCGATGAGAGGTGCCGGGCCGACACCCGTGTGTTCGGAGAACTCGAAGACCTCGAGCACCGGCAGCAGCCGGTCGTCGTCGGCGAGTCTGCGTCCCCCGATCGTCATCGCACGCGCGATCCTCTGCAGACCCGATCGGTCGTCGGTCGCCTCGGCGGTCAGGGTCAGCGCCACGGGAATCGGCAGGCCCGAGGTCAGGCAGATCGCCACGAGGTCAAGGTCGAACGCCAACTGATCATCGGCCACCGCCCGCTCTGTGCCCGATCCGGCCGTTCCCGCCTCCGGTGCGGCCGCCTCGGTGTCGGTGGGATCGGTCCTGCTCTCGCCGAGGAGGCTCTGCAGTCTCCCGCGGGTCGTTCCCGACCACAGCAGCACGCCGAGCCCGACACAGACACCGATGAGCAGGGGAATCATGGTCACCTCTGCGCCCGCAGCATCATCGTCCGCATCCACCATCGGCCGGCCCCATACAGAAGGAGGCCGGCCCCGATGCTCAGCTGTCCCGGCAGCCCGCTGATGAGCTCCAGAGGACGGACGCCGATGAGCAGGCCGAGTCCGACGCCGATGAGCGGCAGCCAGCTGAGCACCCGCACCGTCGACCTCGGTCCGGCCATGGCGATGCGGCGTTCGCGTTCGGCATCGAGTGCGTCTCTCTGAGCTGCCGCATAGCGGAGGATCATCTCCGCGGCGGGGGCTCCGGAGCGTTCGGACACCGTCCACACGGCGGCCATTCCGGACAGCACATGAGCGGCGGTTTCAGACAAGGCGCTGCTGCGGGTGGCGATGGCGCGTCCGGGTTCCTCACCCAACGAGATCGCGCGTGAGATCGGGGCCAATGCGTCATTGTGCCGACTCAGTGTGGTCATCACCGCCTGCGGAGTCATCCCCACCTTGAGCAGGTGGGCGCAGTTCTCGACGGCGGCGATCGCCCACAGCCGTTCGGCCTGATCATCGGCGGTGTGGCCGCCTCGGCGAAAGAAGGCACGCACTCCTTTCCGCGCCGGTTCGCCGCCTTCGCCGCGGTGGAGGAGCTCCCGCAGTCTCGACCCCGGATCCGGGGGTGCGGCGAGGATGATCCCGGCCGCGATGAGGACGGCGGTGAGAACGATCATCGGGCGGATTTCTGTTCGAGCACGGCTTCGAACCGAGCCAGGGCACGTCGATTGACGGTGCCCGTCGTCGATGGTGACGGGCGGCCCCACACCGGTTCCATGACGACTCCCTCGGCTCCGGTCCTCGTCGGGATCGCCAGTTCCGTGATTCCCCGTTCGGAACCGGTGCGACGCAGATGGATGACGAGGTCGATTGCAGTGGAGAACTGCGAATACACGGCGTCCGGGCTCATCTGCGCCAGCGCACCGAGCGCGGCCACCCGGCTCGGCACAGCCTCGGCGGTGTTCGCGTGGATCGTCGCGCACCCACCCTCATGACCGGTGTTGAGCGCGGTGAGCATGTCCCGGACCTCGGCGCCGCGGCACTCCCCGACGACGAGGCGGTCGGGCCGCATCCGCAGGGCGTTGCGAACGAGGTCGGTCAGGGTCACTTCGCCGCCGCCTTCGACATTGGCCTGGCGGGCGGCGAGTTGGACGGTGTGGGGGTGGGTGACGATGAGTTCGCGGGAGTCCTCGACGATGACGATGCGCTGGATCGTCTCCACCAGGGACAGCAGAGCGCCGAGGAGGACAGTCTTTCCCGTGCCCGTCCCGCCGGAGATGAGGATGTTCGCCCGGGAGGTGACCGCCTCGGCGATGAGGGGGCTGATCTCGTCGGGGACGAACCCTTCGGCGCAGAGCTGGGAAAAGGGGAATCCGGCCCGTTTGGGCACGCGGAAGCTGATCGTCGTCGTCTCCCCGGAGATCGGTGGGACGATCGCGTTCATCCGCACCCCGTCGGGCAGGCGCACATCGACATAGGGACTCGAATCGTCGAGGCGGCGTCCGCCGAGGGCTGCCAACCGCACCGCCAAGGACCGCACGTCCTCCTCGGACCCGAGCGTGAGGTCGAGCAGCCGGGGTCCGTCACCGGTGTCGGCGAAGATCTCTCGCGGTCCGTTGACGAACACGTCCGTGGTGCCGGGCACCTCGAGCACGGATTGCAGGGGCCCGGCTCCGGACAGCTGCGCGGACAGCCGGGTGACGAGTTCGAGCAGGGCGGAGGAACCGAGCACGCGTCCGGTGCGTTGGACCGCCTCGGCGACGGCGGACGTGGTCACCGGTCCCGGGTTGTCGAGCAGCGTTTTGCGGACGTCGGCGACCAGGGAGGCGTCGAGCCATTCGCTCATTCCACCCACTCCCCCAGCAATCGGTCGACGAGGCGGCCGAGGTGCGCTCCGCCCGGAATTCCCTCGCCGCGATCGACGGCGGCGGACAGGCCCCGATCATCACGGATGCTTCCGGCCAGGCTCAGACCGATGGAGTCGGCGAGGAGGTCGGCGTCGAGTCCGCCGGCCCCGGTTTCGCGGACCACGAGGCGCACGTCCGGGTGAGCCTGGGAGAGGCGTTTGGCCACTTGGGAGGAGGCGACGGCAGATCGCACCCGGGCCGGGGAGACGAGGAGGACATGATGGCAGCGCCTGGTCCATTGGGGCGGGGCATGGCGGGGAAGGTCGACGATGACGAGGTCGAAGGCCTGACCGGCCGCGGCGAGGAAGTCGTCGAAGACGTCCGGGTCGAGGTCGACGGTGTCGTCCCGACCCCAGGACAGCAGAGCGAGTCCGTCGTGGCGGGGCAGCGCATCGGCCAAGGTGGAGGGGCGCAGCTGTCCGCGGGAGGCGCTGAGGTCGGTCCACCTGGGCCCGGGCACCGCTTCGGCGCCGAGGACGAGGTCGACTCCACCACCGAGTGGGTCGGCGTCGACGAGGACGGTGCTGTAGTCGGCTCCGGCCCGTCGGGCGAGTGCGCATGCGAGCACGGAGGCTCCCGCTCCTCCGCAGCCGGCAACGACGCCGACCGTGGTTCCGGGTGCGCTCGGCGGTTCGACAGCCGCGATCATCCGCCCGCTCAGCCATTCCGCTGCGGCGGGCAGCATGGCGAGCTGGTCGACGCCGAGGTGGGCTGCTCTCGCCCAGGTCGAGGAGGGTTCGTCATCGTCGAGGACGACGAGGATCTTGTCCGCCTTGTCGGTGGCTGGGGCCTCGCGGACGTCTTCGCCGAGGAGGATGAGCGACGCGGACTGCCAGCCTCCGGAGTCGGGAGGCAGGACGGTCAGTGAGATGCCGATGCTTTCGGCGACTCGGGCGCATTCTTCGGTGATCGCACCGAGGTCGGTGATGAGGGCTACCTGCATGCACCGAGCCTGGACTCGGCCGGCGGACGAAGGCCAGACCGGAGCACTGTCCTGTGGAGGGAACGGCGAAGGGGCGCCTCCTGTGAGTTTGAGTCACAGGAGGCGCCCCTTGTTATGGTCTGCAGCCTCAGTCCAGGCCAGCCACGGTGGACCGGCCTGTCGGTGACCTCACCTGGTGCCGGTGGCACCGAGTCGACCGAGGCCTGTCCACAGCATTGACGTGCGAGTGGCTGCCAGCCGAATCAGCCGCGCTGGATTCCTTCGATGTTGCGCAGGAGACCCGTGGTGCTGCCGTCGGAGTCGCGGACCTTGAACCAGGATCCGTTGTCCTCGAGGCTGAGGTACCAGTCGCCGGGGTAGATCGTGAACACCGGCATTCCGGTGGTCTCGTCCACAGCTTCGCGCGGCTCGGGGACGGCGAACCAGAACGCTTGGATGATGGGGCGTCCACCGTCCTGGTTCTCGGCCTGACCATTGTTCTGATCGGCGTTCCGACCGTCGCTCTGAGCATCGCCGGACCGGTTCTGACCGGCATCGGCGGGCACCGGCTGGCTGTCGACGGCCGTCTGCGCCATGGTCTCCTCGTTCGACCTGTCCGAACGCGCGTCGGTCTCGGGACGGTTGGCATAGTCGGCGACGGGAACGTACTGAGTCGGCTCTTCGCTTTCGGGAGCGGTCGTCCGCTCCCCACCGGTCGCCGGCTCCATCACAGCGGTCGCCTGCTCATCGTCATCCGCGGTTGCCTTGTCATCGGCCGTGGGCTTGTCGTCGGCCACGACCTTGTCCTCGGCCGGGGTGCTGACGACGGTGGCTTCGGTGGAGCGGACGTTCGCATCGTCGTCCGGACCCTGTGCCGTGGCCTCGTTGTTCGCTGCCGAGGATTCCGCTGGCGAAGCGTTCGAGGCCGCATCTGCCGAAGTCGCGTCCGCAGATGCGTCACCTGCCGACGCCTGATCGGCGTCGGTCGAAGCCCCATCGGCATCGGTCGAGGACTGTGCAGCCGAGGCCGCACCGGCAACGTTCGCGCCTTCGGCGGCGTTCGGGCTTTCTGCGGCGTTCGTGTCCGAGGTCTTTGAGTTGACCTTGGAGACGAGGTCGCTGCTCTCCGCCGGTGACACCACCGTCGGGGCTTCGTCTTCCCTCACCGAGGCGGCCGCGGACTTGTCCGCAGACGTTTCCTCGTTCACTTCGTCCTGCGGAGCAGTCGACGTTGGGTCGGTCGGTTCTGCACCGGTCTCCGATTCGGGAGCGGCGTGGCGGCCCCGGCGACGTTCGGAGTCCGAATGCACAGCAGCGACACCGGCCACACCGGCACCGATCACTCCGGCGCCCGCGGCAGCGGCCACGGCACCCGAATGTGACGAGTCGTCCGACTCTGAGGGCTGGGCATCGGCTCCCGCAGACTGGTTATCGGTCGTGGTCGGCTGATCGCCGCTCGCACTGGGCTGGCCGTCGGTCGCATCTGCCTGCGGCTGGCCGGCGCCCACACCGAATGCCTGAGTCGGTTCGCTCTGCGAATGCTGCGGGGCCTCCGAATCGTGACGGCCCAGGTAGGTCTGGCCGTCACCGGTGCTGTGCACCGGTCCGTCAGCGGCGTCGTGGTCCGAGGTCGCGCCTGCGGATGTGGGTGCGGCGCCCGCGGCCGATGCGCCGGCAGCGGGGGCGGCGAAGGAGCTGGCCGAACGCTCGGCTTCCTGATCCTGCGGCGGAGCATAGGGGCTGGGCTGAGCCTCCTGGTCGGAGGGCTGACCGAACTGCTCGGACGGCTGAGCCGGCTGTTCGGGAGCGGCGAACTGGTCCTGCTGTCCCGGAGCTCCGTACTGAGCGGACTGTCCGTACTGGTCGGCACCCGGCTGGCCCGACTGTGCAGGCTGACCCGACTGTCCCGACCCAACGAACTGGTCCTGCTGTCCGGGCGCACCGAACTGAGCCGGCTGTCCGGGTCCTTCCTGACCCGGCCCCGCAGGAACCGCGCCATAGGGTGCGAATCCGGGCGCACCGGCGCCAGGGCCGGCAGCACCGGGCACATTGGCCACCGGTGCCGGATGCTGGGTGTGCTTGGCGACGGGGCGAGCCTTCGGATGGGTTTCGATGTCCTCGCGGCCGGCGAATTCTTTGGCGAAGAACGGCAGCATCGTGAACACACCGGCGAAGAACGCAATGAGCGCAGCAAAGAACGTCAGGTACGAGCCCACATGCCAGTAGACCGCCGAGGTGAGCAGGTCGATGAACACATAGGTGAAGGCGATCGCCGAGAGTACGGAGATGAACTGGTCGAGGCTGAGGGATCCGACCCGCAGCCGACTGTTGCCCAGTTTGTTGACGAGCACAGCCGCCACGATGAGCAGGATCGTGAGCACCCCGAACACGAGCGCGCCCATGTCCGCGACATTCCAATGCCACAGGGTCGTCGTCTCGCGTCCGAAGCCGTAGCTGTAGCCGCGGTAGGGCACGAACAGGGCGATGAAGGCGAGCAGACCGGCAAAAAGGAGGAAGAGGTCGCGCAGAGTCAGCGGTCCGAGGATTCCCGGGCCGGTCTTCTGCTTCGGCGCAGGTGCCTGACCGAACTGCCCCTGCCCCGGAGCTGAACCATACGGTCCCGGTGCCGAGCCGTATTGCCCTGGGGCAGAACCGTAAGGCCCGGGTCCCGACCCGTACTGGGCCGGAGCCGAACCATAGGGTCCCTGCGCGGCGGGCTGACGCGGTGCCGATCCGTAGGGTCCCGGTGCGGAACCGTAGGCCGGCCCGGGCGCCGAGCCGAACTGTCCCGGTCCCGAACCGTAGGCCGGCGGCTGACCGCCGGGCTGCTGCGCGTTCTGGCCAGGGTACTGCGGGGGCTGATCCTGCCACGGCTGTGGCCCGGACCCGGTTGGATGCTGCGGCGAACTCATCGCTGACTCCAGTCGATCTCGGGGAAAGGTAACTGTGTTTCCGTGTCCGCGCGGGACAGATCCCGACAGACTCTGACCCCATCCTTGCAGAACACAGGCCTCCTGTGCACTCATATGCCCATTCTCAGGCACGTCGATAACTCCTCATTCTCCCGCCGAGGCGGCCCTTCGGTCTCCCCAAGACCGCCGAAACCATGTGAGCCATACCACAGTAACTGTGCAGCGGCTACCCCCGATTTCCCCGCTCATCGAGTGAAACTGCCCTCCACTGCCCTCGAGCACAGGTATACAGTGCAACTAGAATTTTCGATCCACCAAGGAAGTCGGAGGGAAAGCATGACCGAAACCGCTGCCGAGCAGACCGAGACGTTTGCCCCGCCTGAGCAGTTCGCCGCGAACGCCAACGTCAAGGCAGACGAATACGAACGCGCCGAGGCAGACTATCTGAGCTTCTGGGCTGAGCAGTCCCGTGAGCTCGTCGATTGGCACGAAGACTTCGGCGAGGTCCTCGATTGGACCAACCCGCCCTTCGCCAAATGGTTCGTCGGCGGCAAGCTCAACATCGCCTATAACTGCCTCGACCGTCATGTCCTCGCCGGCAACGGCGACCGGGTGGCCATCAACTTCGAAGGCGAACCCGGCGACTCGCGCAGCTTCACCTATGCCGAACTCCTCGCCGAGGTGTCGAAGGCGGCGAACACGCTGACCGATCTCGGCGTCAAGAGCGGAGACCGAGTCGCCATCTACCTGCCGATGATCCCCGAAGCCGTGATCTCGATGCTCGCATGTGCCCGCCTCGGTGCGGCACATTCCGTCGTCTTCGGCGGATTCTCCGCCGATGCTCTGCACTCGCGCATCATCGACGCCGAAGCCCGCGTCGTCATCACCGCCGACGGCAGCTACCGTCGCGCCAAGCCCACGAGCCTCAAGCCCGCCGTCGATGAAGCGATCTCCCAGGGAGACACCCCGGTTGAGCACGTCCTCGTCGTCAAGCGCACCGGTCAGGACGTCGACTGGGTCGAGGGCCGCGACCAGTGGTGGGAGGATTCCGTCGGCCAGGCCAGCGACGAACACGAATGCGAGTTCTTCGACTCGGAGCACCCGCTGTTCATCCTCTACACCTCCGGTACGACAGGGAAGCCCAAGGGCATCCTCCACACCACCGGCGGCTACCTGACCCAGGTGCTGTACTCGATGAAGGCCGTCTTCGACATCAAACCCGAAACGGATGTCTTCTGGTGCACCGCCGACGTCGGTTGGGTCACCGGTCACTCCTATGTCACCTATGGCCCGCTGGCCGCCGGCACGACTCAGATCATCTACGAAGGCACCCCCGACACCCCGCATCAGGGCCGTTGGTGGGAGATCATCGAGAAGTACAAGGCCACGATCCTCTATGCCGCCCCGACTGCGATCCGCACATGCATGAAGTGGGGCGAGGAGATCCCCGCGAAGTACGACCTGTCCAGCCTGCGCCTGCTCGGCAGCGTCGGCGAACCGATCAACCCCGAGGCCTGGCGCTGGTACCACCGCGTCATCGGCGGTGAGCGCTGCCCGATCGTCGACACCTGGTGGCAGACCGAGACCGGGGCCCACATGATCGCTCCCCTGCCCGGCGTCCTGTCGACCAAGCCCGGTTCGTCCCAGCGTCCGATCCCCGGCATCTCCGTCGACGTCGTCGATGATTCGGGCGAGAACCCGGCGGGCCCCGAAGGCGGACTGCTCGTCATCCGCCGCCCGTGGCCGTCGATGCTGCGCGGAATCTGGAAAGACCCGGAGCGCTTCAAGGAGACCTACTGGTCACGGTTCGAAAACACGTACTTCGCCGGCGACGGCGCCCGCCGCGATGAGGACGGGGACATCTGGTTCCTCGGTCGAGTGGACGACGTGATGAACGTGTCCGGTCACCGCCTGTCCACCGCGGAGATCGAATCCTCGCTCGTCGCCCATTCCAAGGTCGCCGAGGCGGCCGTGGTCGGCGCTGCCGACGACACATCGGGTCAGGCCGTCATTGCGTTCGTCATCGTCGTAGGCGGCGTCGAGGATTCTCCTGAGACCGCCGAAGAGCTGCGTCAGCATGTGGGCAAGGACATCGGCCCCATCGCGAAGCCGAAGAAGGTCCACATCGTCACGGACCTGCCCAAGACACGCTCCGGCAAGATCATGCGCCGTCTGCTCAAGGACGTCGCCGAGAACCGGGAGGTCGGCAATACGTCGACCCTCGCCGACGCCTCGGTGATGGACCAGATCGAGAAGTCCGTCGCAGGAGCCTGAGCCTCTCGCCCTGAGGCCGGACTCGGTTGACCCGTCGGTGACAGACGACCCTGCCGCATAGCGGCCGTCGTCGGGATCCGACGGGTTTTCCCGATTCCCCGCCGATTCGCCTTTGGCCGAAGGGCGCGTTCAGACTACTCTTAAGTTAGATTGTCCTCGTTCTCGATTTAGGAGCTCTCATGGCCGAACGGTCCATCAGCGAACTGATCAAAGGCATCAGCGACGATTCCAAGGCGATCGCCGAAGAAGAGATTGCCCTTGCCAAGGCCGAAGCCACTGCCGGTGCGAAGAACCTGGGCATCGGTGCGGGACTGGCCGTCGTCGCGCTCTTCCTGCTCTTCCTGTCCTCGTTCATGGTGATCTTCGCCGGTGCGGCCGCATTCCATGAGGGTCTGGGCTGGCCGTGGTGGGGAAGCTTCCTCATCGTCTTCGGCATCCTCGCCGTCATCGCGATCATCCTCGTGCTTGTCGCCCTCCCGCTGTTCAAGAAGGGCAACCCGGTACCCGGCACCGCGATCGGCTCGGCCAAATCGCTCGTGGCCTCGGTCAAGCGTGCGGTGAAGAACCCCTCGGGACCCCGTTACTGAACCACTACTGACAGGACCCGCTCGGTCCTCGACAGCGAGACAATGAAGCGGCGCCGGACATCGTGTCCGGCGCCGCTTGTCACTTTCTCACTCGGCGCATTCGCAGTCAGCGCCGCTTCGCCACCCGCTCCTTGGCTTCACGTCGCACCTGACGTTCCCGCTTGCGCGCTTCGGCCAGCACCTTCTGCGCCTGCCTGACGGCTTTCTGGGCCTCTCGCAGCTTCTTATCGGCGATGACATCGGGGTCATCATCAGCGATCGTGGCCTTCCCATCAGCCGCTTCCCCGGCAGCGTCGCCGGAGGAGTCGGCCGGGGCTGTCGCGCCCGAGCCGTCCGCCGTCCCGGATTCGGCGCCGCTCCGCCTGCGCTCGACCCCGTCGATGAAGGCCTCCACTCCGTCGAAGCCGCGTTCGAGTCCGAAGTCGAAGGGATCGGACTCCGAGGTGAAGACCCCCGCATCGATCGCCCTTCTGAGGAACGGATATCCATCCTCGGTGATGACCGCGTCGAAGAGCCGCTGCTCCCGGGACGCCACCTCGGCGGCATCCAAGCCGGTCGTTCGACTCTGCTCCTCATAGCCTGCGGCGATCATTCCCTTCCAGCGGGCGACACCGGTGACGAGCAGGGAGACGGCGATCCGCTCCTCTTCCGACAGACCGGTATCCGAGAGCGCCTCGAGGCCGGCCTCCAGCCACGCCGAGCTGTTCGGGGTGATCGGGCTGCCGGTGATCGGCATCGACAGCAGCCAGGGCTGTCGGACATAGATCAGTGACTGGGCCTGGTAGAGCTCGCTGAGGCGAGCCCTCCAACTGAGAACTTCCCCGTCCGCCTCCGGCGGCAGACCGGTCGCCTCCTCCTGCATGAGCAGGAGCAGATCGTCCTTCGAGCTCACGTATCGATAGAGCGACATCGGCGTGTACCCGAGGCGCTTTGCGACCGCGGACATCGACACCGCCTGGATGCCGTCGCTGTCAGCGATCTCGATGGCGGCGTCGACGATCTTCTCGACGCTCATCTCCCGCTTCGGTCCTCGCTGCGGTGTCGCCGCGACTCCCCACGCCAGCGCGATTCCGCTGGGGAGCTGCTCGATCGTGTCGTCAGAACTCATGTCGCCATCTTATATTGTGTATGCCATATATTGCGTGTTAGTGTCATATACAGTTTCTGACGTATACAGAAACCTGCTCGGTGATTCCGACCTGTGAGAGGACCCCATCATGACCACCGACGGCTCCATCAGCACCGCTTCTCATCCAACCGCTCCATTGCCGCTCCCGGCGGAGGGCACCGCCACGGATGACACCCGAACTGCCGCCATCTCGTTCACTGGCGTGGGCAAGCGCTTCGGTGCGAAGTCCGTCCTCGACGGGCTCGACTTCCATGTCCGCAGGGGCGAAGTCTTCGCCCTCCTCGGCTCCAACGGCACAGGAAAGACCACCTGCATCAATATCCTCACCACCCTCGTCCGCCCGGACACCGGATCGGTTCGGGTCATGGATGTCGATGTGTGCGAATCACCCGCCGAGGCGAAACGTCGCTTCGCAGTCACCGGTCAGTCTGCGGCCGTCGACGCCCACCTCACGGCCGAGGAGAATCTCGTCCTCCTCGGCCGCCTCTCCGGACTGAGCCGTCGCGCCGCGAAGGCGAGAAGCCGGGAGCTGGCCGAGAAGCTCAGTCTCACAGCCTTCTTGTCCGCTCGGGTCGCCGCGCTCTCCGGCGGCATGCGTCGCCGCCTCGACCTGGCGCTCAGTCTGGTCGTCCCGGTCGAGGTGCTCATTCTCGATGAACCCACCACCGGTCTGGACACCCGCTCCCGGCAGGAGCTGTGGAACGAGGTCGGCGAGCTCTCCCGAGGCGGCGCGACGGTGTTCCTCACCACGCAGTACCTCGACGAAGCCGATGCCCTGGCCGATCGGATCGGGTTGCTCGACAGCGGACGCATGGCGGGCCTGGGCACACCGGCAGAGCTCAAGGCACGCATCGGCGAAGACACCGTGTCCATCCGCGGAAGCGACGGGACCCAGCTGGATGAGATTCCCACAGACGGCACCGTCGACGGCCTCGCCTCGGCGATCGAGCCGTGGGTCGGTCGATCGTCCCGGGCCTCAGTGTCCCTGCACAGTCCCAGCCTCGATGATGTCTTCCTCGCCTTCACCTCGGCCGACAAGCCTCACTGACCACCCGCACCTCTGCCCGCGCCGCCGTGCATCATCACCGTCCAGAGAGGACACCGCAATGTCACACAGTCACCCGACCACCACGTCCGCGACAGCAGCAGCACCGAACGCAGCCGACCTCCCCCGCCGGACGACCCGGACACGCCCTCACGGATTCTCCGCCGATGCGACCTTCATCGGCAGAAGCCTGCGTCACGCTGTTCGAGACGTCGAATCACTGCTCATGGCCGTCGCTCTGCCGGTCATGCTCATGCTCATGTTCACCTTCGTCTTCGGCGGCGCCCTCGATCCCGATGGCGGATACGTCGACTACGTCGTCCCAGGAATCGTCCTCACCTGCGCCGGCTTCGGTGCCGCTTCGACTTCGCTCTCGGTGGCCTCGGATATGACCTCCGGGTTCGTCGACCGGCTGCGGACGATGCCCGTGCGAGCGTCTGCTGTCATCACCGGCCACGTTGTGGCGAGCCTTGCAAGGAATCTGTTCGCGACCTCCGTCGTCCTCCTCGTCGCCGTCGCCATCGGGTTCCGACCCTCCGCAGGAGTCGGAGAGTGGCTGGCGACCATCGGACTCGTCGCTCTCTACATTCTGGCGATCACGTATCTCTTCGCCGCCATCGGCCTCGCCGCAAAATCTCCCGAATCCGCAAACGGGTACGGTTTCATCCTCCTCTTCCTCCCCTACGTCTCCAGCGCATTCGTGCCCGTCGAGACCATGCCGAGGTGGTTGGAGGTGTTCGCCGACAACCAGCCGATCACTCCGATCATCGACGCCCTGCGAGCATTGCTCATCGGCACCGATATGGGCGCCTCACTCTATCTCGCCGTCGGCTGGTGTCTGCTCATTCTCGCCGTGACAGCGGTATGGGCCGCAGTGCTGTTCAACGCGAAGGCCGGACGTCGCTGAATAGCTGCGGACGCCTCGGTGATCGAGTTCAGAAGTCGATCGCGATAGGAGCGTTCTCGTCCCATTCGCGGGCCCAGCCGAGGTGGTCGAGGGCGAAGTCGAGGATGCCGGCGGTGAAGCCCCAGACCTTGAGGACTCCGACGTCGAAGGCCGGGGTCGAGAACTTCAGATCGGGGCGCGCAAAGGTGCCGCGATTGGCAGGGGCGACGAGGTCGGCGATGGCCACCCGATAGACGGAGTAGGACTCCCGCTGATCCATCACCTGCACGCGGCCCGGCTGACGCCAGTAGCCGACCACCGGCGTCACCTCGAACTTCGAGACCGGGATGTAGAGCGGGTCCATCTCACCGAGCACTTCGACGGTCTCCGGGGAGATTCCCGCTTCCTCCTCCGCTTCACGCAGCGCCGCGGCCGCCATGGAATGGTCTTCGGGATCACGGCCGCCTCCGGGGAAGGCGACCTGACCGGGATGGTGACGCAGGGTCGCAGCCCTTTGGAGCAGCACGATGTCGACATCGGCGACACCGATTTCGGCCAGGCGTGATGCCTCTGAGCGCCCCGCCTCGGTGCGCGCTTCTCCCCCACGTCCGAAGAGCATGAGCACGGCGGCGTCACGAGCGGCATCCTTTGCCGAATCCTTCTGCCGGCGCAGCCACAGCGGGGACCCGTGCGAGGTGGCGAAGTCTTCGAGCTGACCGCGCAGGACACCATCGGCGATCGTCGCCGATTCGGGTGGAATGTCGGGGATTTCGGTGCTCACTGTCCGTCCTCGGAGGCGGCCTCCTCGGCGGGGGTGGCCAAGGGCGCCATTTCGAAACGGAGCATGGCGCGGGCCTTCTCCGGGTCGAGCTCCCCGATGCCGAACGAAGGGCACAGCGCACTCAGCGGGCAGGCGCCGCAGGCGGGCTTGCGGGAATGGCAGATGCGCCGGCCGTGGAAGATCACCCGATGCGAGAGCATGGTGAGGTCCCTCTTCGGGAACAGCGCCGCGATCTCGTGTTCGGCCTTGACCGGATCGGTCTCCTCCGTCCAACCGAAGCGGCGGGCCAGCCGGCCCATATGGGTGTCAACGGTCAGCCCCGGGGTGTCGAAGGCGTTGCCGAGGACGACGTTCGCGGTCTTGCGCCCGACTCCGGCGAGCTTGACGAGCTTGTCGAGCTTGTTCGGCACCTCGCCGTCGTACTCGTCGACGAGTTCGTTCGCGAGTTTGACGATGTTGCGGGCCTTCGCCCGGTAGAACCCGGTGGAGCGGATGTGCTCCTCGACCTCGACGAGGTTGGCCACGGCCAGGGCGTGGGCGTCGGGGAAGGCGGCGAAGAGGCTCGGGGTCACCGAATTGACGCGGATATCGGTGGTCTGAGCGGAGAGGACGGTGGCGATGAGCAGCTGGAACGGGGTCTCGAAATCGAGTTCGCATTTCGCGTTCGGGTACACCTCGGCGAGGACGCGATGGATCTTGCGGGCCCGGCGTGTCCGGCCCAGCGGGGTCTCCTTCGCGAATTTCCGCGCGCTCTTCTCTGCCACAGTCAACACGACTCACCATCCTAATCCGTGCCCTGTCATTCCGCAGTCATGCCGGTCACACCCTCGAATCGTGCTCATGCGCCCGGAACTGGCCGTCTGCGGGAATGGTGTGGGCGGGAGTAGTGTCGGGCGACGCGGAAGGCGTTTTCATACTGATGGGCCACACTCCCGCGTCTTTGCTGGTATCGATGCAGATGACCAGGTAGATTTATGTGTGATTATCACGACAAGGAGGAACCAGTGGATATTGAAGTGGTGCGGGGCGCGACGCTCTTCGCAGGTCTGGACGATGAAGCCACCAGTGCATTGATGAAGTTCATGAACCCGCGGAGCCTCCGTCGGGGAACCGTGCTCTTCCATGAGGGCGATGCCGGTGACGAGCTCTACATCGTCTCCTCGGGCAAGCTCAAGATCGGCCGCGAGTCCTCCGATGGCCGCGAGAACCTGCTGTCCGTGGTCGGCCCCGGCGAGATCATCGGTGAGCTCAGCCTCTTCGATCCGGGCCCACGTTCGACCTCCGTCACCGCTGTGTCCCAGTCCGAGCTGCTCAGCCTCAAGCACGACGACCTCACCACCTGGCTCAATGAGCGCCCGCAGGCCGCAATGAACCTGCTCAAAGCTCTCGCCCAGCGTCTGCGCCGGACGAACGAGACCGTCGGCGACCTCGTCTTCTCCGACGTGCCCGGCCGCGTCGCCAAGGCGCTGCTCGACCTGGCCGCCCGCTTCTCGAAGCCGGCTCCCGACGGTGTGCTCGTCGCTCACGACCTCACCCAGGAAGAGCTGGCTCAGCTCGTCGGTGCTTCCCGTGAGACCGTGAACAAGGCACTGGCCGACTTCGCCGCCCGCGGCTTCATCCGCCTCGAAGCTCGCTCCGTCGTCATCCTCGACATGGACCGTATGCGCAACCGCGCCCGCTGACCCTCCCAGCGACGTCCGGCCGCTGTGGCCGGGTGAATCGCCGCGATGCAAGGACGCCCCAGCCGATTCGGCTGGGGCGTCCTTCACGTTCGGGCGGCGAGCCTCGTTCAGGCATCGTCGGCGGGCAGGGCGTCGAGATAGGCCAGCTGCGCCTTGACGATCTGTTCGGCCGCCGGTCGCACGCTCGGGTCGACGTCGTGGTAGACGATGTCACAGACCTCCGAGGCGGTGCTCGCTCCCTGTTCGAGTGCCGCTTTGACCTGTTCGATGCGTTCGAGCCGGTGTGAGCGGTAGTAGTCGATCACCTCGGCGGGAGCGTCGATCCGCTCACCGTGGGCCGGTTCGATGATCGCGAACTCGCCGTCGTCGAGCAGTTCCCGCAACCGGTCGAGGGAGTTCAGGTAGTCGCGCAGCGAGCCTTCCGGATGGGTGACGATCGTCGTCCCCTCTCCCAGGATCGTGTCGCCGCTGTAGAGGGCTCCGGCGTGGATGAGGCTGATGCTGTCGCTCGTGTGTCCGGGGGTGGCGACGACGCGCAGCACGTCGGCCGGGGTGGAGCCGAAGGCGATCTCGTCGCCGTCGGCCACCGGGTCGGTATGGCGGGCGAATCGCCCGAGCACGGCGTAGACGGGCACCTCGGGGGCCCACTGTTCGATGCTTCCGAGCATCTCGGAATGGTCGGCGTGCTGGTGAGTGAGCACGATGGCCGTCAGATCACGGTCGGCCACCTCGGCGAGGAAGGCCTGCCGGTGTTCGGCCATCTCCGGGCCGGGGTCGATGAGGACCGCAGAGGTGTCATCCTGGCTGGTGAGCACGTAGGTGTTCGTTCCGGTCAGGGTCATCGGGCCGGGATTGTTCGCACGGATTCTCATGAGTCGTCGTTCTCCTCGTCTGTCGTTTCCTCATCATCGTCACCGCTGAAGGACAGAAAACCGGGGTTCTGGTCGTTGTCGGTCTCGCCGACGGCCACGGCCCGGTCGCGCAGGCTGCCCTTGCTGTGGGGGTCCTTGCCCGTGTGGATGACGACCTTCCAATCACCGTCGTCGATGATCTCCGGACGCAGCGGGTGGACGTTGCGGATCTGCGCCATGGCCGCGCCCACGGTCGGAACCTCGGTGAGGCTTTCGACGATGATGCGGGCGGCCGCGCCGATGCGGTCGGGGTCCCCTCCCACCTCGGCGAGGACTTGGCCGGGACGTTTCCACCCGGCGGAGGTCTCGTTCGGTGACAGGAAGTCGACGTCCTGGCCGAAGGGCACGGTGGCGATGAAGTAGGTGGTGTCGAACCTGTGCAGCTGGGTGGGGGTGTTGATCCAGCGCAGCCACGGTTTGCACAGGTCGGGGCGCAGCCGCAGATCTCGGTCGCGCAGGACCTGCGACCAGGTCACTTCGTTCGAGAACAGCCGCGATCGGGTGGTGCGCCAGTCCGTCTGCGGTGCGGCCACGATCTCCCGGTCGACATCCTCGGCGAGCAGAATTCCGGTGGCCGCGAAGGTGATGCGGGCGGCCGCGGAGAAGTGGTGGAGGGCGCGGGATTTGTTCTCGATGCTCAGCGCACGTGCGCACCGGGCCGAATTCCATCCGGCCAGAGGCAGCTTCCGCACATCGCCCGGGCGCAGGCTGCTGGTGGGGAATGCCCACCGATTGCGGTCCTCGACGCCGCGGGCGTCGAGCTGCCGGGTGATGAAGAGTTCCAGCCCGTCCGCGGAGTCCCGGATCAGCACGATCGCCGAGGTGGGGCGCGGGGCCTCCGGGACGGGCCACCGTCCGTCGGACTGCCAGTGGTCAAGCAGCCACCGCAGTTCCGACGAAACGGGAAGAGTACGTCCGCTAAGCGGCATCGCCTGAGACCTCGACGATGACCTCGACCTCGACGGGGGTGCCCAGGGGCAGAGTGTTCACACCGACCGCGCTGCGGGCGTGCTGCCCACGGTCTCCGAAGATCTCACCGTAGAGCTCGGACACGCCGTTGATGACGGCCGGCTGCTGGGTGAAGTCGTCGGCGGAGTTGACGAAACCGGTGACCTTGACGACGCGCACGATCTTGTCGAGATCGCCGATGACTCCGGCGATGGCGGCCAGAGCGTTGAGCCCGGCGGTGCGTGCCAGCTGGTAACCGGTGTCGAGGTCGACGTCCGTGCCCAGGTGACCGGTCGCAGGCAGCTTGCCGTCGACGACGGGCAGCTGGCCCGAGGTATAGACGTAATTGCCGGTGCGCAGGGCGGGGACGTAGGCGCCGGCTGGTGTGGCGATCTCCGGCAGTTCGAGGCCGAGTTCGTTCAGGCGCTCAAGGGTCTTCGACATTGTTCTTCTTTCGGTGGGGGTGAGGTGTCAGTGGTCCTGCCGGTTCAGATCACTCTTTGGGGCGTTTGAGGTAGGCCACGAGTCCGTTGTTGTCGGGGCCGGGGACGACCTGCACGAGTTCGTATCCGTCCTCGCCCCACTGGTCGAGGATCTGCTTCGTCGCATGGACGATGAGCGGCACGGTGACGTATTCCCACTTGGTCATGATTCTCCTCGTATGTTGGTGCGCCGCCGAGGCGGTCCGGAGGTGATCCGGTGTGCCGGCCATTCCTTGTGAGCGACGACGCTGGTCCGTTCCCCACACTAGCCCAGACCGGGCAGGCCGAGCACCTGCGTTCCGAGACGGCAGTGCGACCATGGTCGAGCGGGTGCAGGCACACCGGCAGACGGTACAGCGAAGGCGGGGAGGATCTGGTCCTCCCCGCCTTCGCTGTCATGGTGTCCGACGGGTTCTATCGGCCGGTCGCGGTCGACAGGTCAGCGGCTCAGTTGCCGCCGAGGCCGGGGGCCTCACCGCCGCCGTCGCCGCCGTTTCCACCGCCGTTGTTGCCATTGCCGCCGCCGTTGTTGCCATTGCCGCCGCCGTTTCCGCCGCCGCCTCCGTTGTTGCCGGAGTTGCCGCCGCCACCGCCGCCGGTGCCGCCGTTGCCTTGGCTTCCGCCGCCGCCACCGCCGCCGGTGCCGCCGCCTCCTCCGCCGGTGGACGAACCGCCGCCACCGCCGGAGCCGCCTCCGGAGAAGTACTTGCTGCTGGGCCTCGGGAAGCCGGTGTTGCCCTTGGTCTCCTTGACCGCTTGGCTCATGTACGACTGCCAGGTCTTACCGGAGATGGTCGCACCGTAGATGTGGCCTCTGACGGCACCGGCACCATTCGTGCGCCAGTCGCGAGTACCGCCTGGATCACCGGTCCAGACCGCAGTCGACAGCGTCTTGGTGAACCCGAGCAGCCACGTGTGACCGACCTCGAAGTTCGTCGTACCGGTCTTGGCGCCCGCCGGCACTCCGATCTTCAGCGAGCTCGTCGTACCGCCGTTGAACGTCTGAGTCAGAGCGTAGGCGACGCCCTTAGCAACTTCCTTGTCGAGCACCTTCTTGCAGCCTTCGCCAGGCAGGTCGAGCTTCTCGCCCTTGCGGTCCTTGATCTCGATGATCGGCTTCGGTCCACAGAATTCTCCTTCGTTCGCGAAGGTGGCGAACGCCGCGGCCATGGCGATCGGCGTGGTCTCGGTCGTGCCGAGAATCGACGACGGAGACAGAGCCTGGATGAAGCCGGACTTGTCCTTGTAGTCGAGTGCCTCACCGCTGCCATAGCGGATACCGAGGTCCATCGCGGTGTCCATGATGTCGCACATGTTCAGCTGGTTGCCCATAGCCGCGTAACCCGTGTTGACGGACTTCTTCGTGGCTTCGAGCGCGGTCATCGAGCCCTTGCCTTCACCGTCTCCGGCGTTGTTCGGGTCCCAGTCACCGCCCATGTTCGGACAACCCTCGTACTTCCAGGAGCTGGCCGGGAAGTTGCGCTTCGTCGCATTCACCGTCGTGTTGAGGCTCTTGCCTTCCTTCAGCCAAGCTGTCAGGACGAAGGGCTTCCACGTCGAACCGACCTGGAAACCGCCGCCGCCATTGTGCTTCTTGTCGACGGTGTAGTTGATCGAGGTCTTCTTGTTCTTGTCCTTCTTCTTGACCTCTCCCGCGGTGTATTCACGGTTCTCGGCCATGGCGATCACTTCACCGGTGCCCGGTTCGATGGTCACCAGCGCATGGCCGGCACCCGAGGGGTCACCGACGGGAACGCGCTTCTTGATCTCCTTGTCCGCGATCTTCTGGATATCCGGGTTGAGGCTGGTCTTGATCTTCAAGCCGCCACGCTGGAGGAAGGCCAGTCGTTCGTCGGCGGTGTCGCCGAAGGTCTCGTCATTCATGATGACGTTCTGCACGTAGTTGCAGAAGAATTCGGCCTTGCTCTTGGCTGCCGAACAGCCGTTCGGGGTCTCGTGCAGGTCGAGGTCGAGGTCGGTCTTGACCGCTTTGTCGTATTCCTTCTGCGTGATGTGGTCGTATTTGAGCATCTGCCCGAGCACGGTGTTGCGACGTTTGAGCACCTGATCGGGGAACCGCTGCGGGTTGAACGCCGACGGGTTCTGCACGATTCCGGCGAGCATCGCCGACTGTTGGATGTTGAGATCCTTGGCGTGGATGCCCCAGTACCGGTAGGCGGCCGCTTCGACGCCGTAGACGTTCGGGGAGCCCGAGTAGTTGTTGATGTTCATGTAGCGGTTGAGAATTTCCTTCTTGTCGTACTTCTTCTCAACCGCGACAGCGAGTTTGGCCTCACGCAGCTTACGCGCATAGCCTGCGGTGCCTTCGGATTCCTTCGCCGCTTCCACACCTTCGGCGTTATCCTCGGCATGGGCGTTCTCTGCCAGCACGTTCTTCACGTACTGCTGGGTCAGCGTCGATCCTCCCTGAGTCGTCGAGGACACCATATTGTGCACCGCTGCACGGGCGATGCCCTCGATGTCGACGCCGCCGTGCTCGAAGTACCGGTAGTCCTCGACAGCGATCGTTGCGTTCTGCATATCCTGCGAGATCTCATCCAGCGGGACCTCCTGGCGGTTCTGCCAGTAGAATTCCGCAAGCTCCGACCCGTCGGAGGCAAGCATCGTCGACTTCTCTCCCAGGTCCTTGATCTCCAAGGTCGCGGGAAGTGAATCGAAGATCTCGACAGCGCTGTTCGCGCTGGCTGTCGCAACACCGACTCCGGGAATGGCCAGGCCGGCAGCGACGATTCCCGCCACCGCACTGACGGCCACGAACTGCATGAACGCGCCCATTTTTGTGGGTGGGGCGTTTGACTCAGGAGACACCATGGTAGCCAGTTTAACGAATTCGCCTTGTGCAAATCTTCAGAAACCGCTGAACGAGCTACGCCTGTGCAACGAGTTCCAGGACGCTGACTTCCGGTCGGCAGGCAAAACGCACTGGTGAGTACGGTGAGAAGCCGAGTCCCGCGGAGATGGCGACGAGACTCTGCCGGTACGGGAAAACTCCGCGGGCGCGTGTCCGATCGAGATCGCAGTTCGTCACCGGCGCACCCCAGAAGGGCACACGGATCTGTCCGCCGTGCGTGTGTCCGGCCATGATGAGATCCGCCCCCGCCGAGGCGAACGCCTCCAAGGTCCGCGAATACGGGGCATGTGTGACGCCGATTCTGAGCCCCGCCTCGGGGTCGAACCGCGGGTGTTCGAGTTCGCCTTCGCCGGGTTCTCCCCCGCTCCAGCGGATCCGGTCACGGTCGATATGGGCGTCGCCGAGCCCGGAGAAGTGGATGCGGGTGCCCTTGATCGTCAGGGCCGCCTCGGTGTTGTCGAGGAAATGCCATCCCTGACTTCCGGCAGCCGAGCCCGAAGCGGCCGTCGGTTCCTCGAACCCGCGGACGAGGGCCTTGACGTCGAGGTCGGGGTTCACCCGGTGTTTGACCTGGGACGGTGAGCGCAGATACTTCGCAGGATTCTTCGCCTGCGGGGAGAAGAAGTCGTTCGACCCCAGGACGAAGACGCCGGGGGTCTCGAGCAGACCGGAGAAAACGTCGAGGACCGTCGGCACGATATCGGCCGAGAGGTTGTCGCCGGTGTTGACGACGACGTCCGGTTCGAGGCGGGTGAGCGCTTTGACCCAGGAGGCACGATGTTTCTGCCAAGAGGCCAAGTGCAGATCGGCGACGTGGAGGATCCGGATGGACTCGGCTCCGGCCGGCAGGATCGGCAGAGTGCGGCGGCGGATGGCGAAGAGGTGCGGTTCGATGACCGCACCCCAGATTCCGGCGGCCGCGGGGGCAGCAAGAGCACCGGCGAGGAGAGCGCGCTTCTTCATTCCCCCAACTCTATCCGCTCTCTCTTGCTACCCGACGGCGGCCCAGCAAACTCGCGCGAGGTTGCTGGGCCGCCGTCAGGTAGCAATTAGGGGGTGGGGATGGGGGTGTTGTGCTCTTCTGCGGCGCGGTGGGCGCGGCGACGGTGCAGGGATTTCATCCGGCGACGGCCGACGAGGCGGCAAATGATGTAGATGAGGAACGAGATCGTCGTGACGAACGGGCTGATCGGCACCACCGGCGAACCCAGAGCGATGAGGATGCCGCCGACCGAAGCGGTGACGGCGAAGATCACGCTGAGCACCGGCACCCACACCGGCGAGGCCGAGAGCTGAGTCGCCGCGGCGGCAGGGGTGATGAGCAGCGCGAGGACGAGGAGGACCCCGACGACCTGCACGCTCAGCGCCACGGCGAGTCCGAGGGTGAGCATGAAGATGATGGTGAGCGCACTGACCGGCACACCCTTGGCCCGGGCCACCTCGGGGTCGAGGCTGGAGAACATGAGCGGACGCCACACGATCGCCAACACCACGAGCACCGCGAGGGCACAGATGATGAGGGTAAGGATCTGACCGGGAGTGATCGCGACGATCTGGCCGGTGAGCAGCCCGAACTTGCTGGCCGCTCGCCCGTCGTAGAGGGCGAGGAAGAGGATTGCCAAGCCCAGCCCGAAGGGCATGAGAACACCGATGATCGCGTTCTTCTCCGAATCCTTGGCCCCGCCGATGCCGATGATGAGAGCGGCGACGATGGACCCGACGATCGAGCCGGTCACGACGTCGAAGCCGATGAGCAGGGCGAAGGCGGCTCCGGCGAAGGAGAGTTCGGAGACTCCGTGGACGGCGAAGGGAATGTCGCGGGCCATGACGAAGACGCTGATGAGACCCCCGACGACGCCCAGGAGCGCCGCGGCGATGAGCGAATTGGCCAGCAGCGCGACCAGTTCGCCGTAGTCCTCGAAGGTGAAGAGGTTGGCAAAGATCTCGGGCACGCTCATCGGCTCACCACCGTCCCGTCGAGGTCGAAGGAGTCATCGGGCAGGTTGTGGTGATCGACGCACTCCTCCTCCCCGCCGACGACGACGAGGCGACCGCCGACCCGGACCACTTCGACCGGGGAGCCGTAGAGGCGGGACAGCGATTCGGAGGTCATCACCTCGGCGGGGGTGCCGATGAGGAAGTGACCGCCGACAATATAGAGGACCCGGTCGACATGCGGCAGGATCGGGTTGATCTCGTGAGTGACGAAGACGACGGCGGCATCGCGCTTGACCCGCTGCTCGTGCAGCAGCGCAGCCACCACCTGCTGATGGTGCAGGTCCAGAGACAGCAGCGGCTCGTCGCAGAGCAGCACAGTGGGATCGTTGGCCAAGGACTGAGCCACACGCAGCCTCTGCAGCTCACCGCCGGAGACCGTGCCGGCGGGGGCATCGGCGTAGTCGGTGGCGCCGACGGAGGCCAAGAGGTCTTCGACCTTCTTCTTCCGCCCTCGGGACAGCAGACCCATCCCCCAGCGGTGCCCGTCGATGCCCATGCGCACCAGATCGCGGCCGCGCATCGGCGTGTGCGGGTCGATTCCGCGCTGCTGCGGAATGTAGCCGATGTCGGGGTTGCCCTTATGCACCTGCCGACCGCCGACTTCAGCGGTGCCCGCCGACAGCGAGTTCTGTCCCAGCAGCACCTTGAGCAGCGAGGTCTTGCCGGTGCCGTTGGGGCCGAGCACGGCGAGGAACTCCCCCGGCGCGACGTCGAGGTCGAGATCGTGCCAGAGCACGCGCGGGCCGAACCGCAGTTCGGCATCGCGCAGTCGAATCACCGGCTCCCGTGCTGCTGCCGGTGCGGAAGCGTCGGATTCCTTGGCCATAGTCAGTGCTTGTGTCCTTCGAGTGCGGTTGAGATATCGGTGATGTAGCCGCCCATCCAGTCGGCGTAGTGCGTTCCCGAAGGCATGGTCTCGGCCAGGTCGACGACCGGGACGTCGGAGTCCTCCGCGGTGGACTTCAGGGCCTCTGCCTGCGGACCTGCCGCTTGAGTATTGTATCCAAGCAGCACGGCATCGCCATCGGAGATCTGCTTCTCCGCGGCCTTGAGCACCAGCGGCGGCACATCATTGCCCTCTTCGACAGCGGCGAGGAACTCCATCGATGTCACGTTCTCCAGCCCCATATCGTCGAACAGCCACAGCGGAATCGGCTCGGTCGCGGCGACCTTCTCTCCGCCATGCTCCTTCTTCACCGCATCGATATCGTCCTGCAGCGCGGACAGCTGTGCCTTGTAGTCCTTCGCATTCGCATCGAACTCACCCTGATGTTCGGGCAAGGCCTCGCCGAGGTGGGTCGCCGCCTCGTCGACGAGCTTCGTCATCGTCGGGACCGAATACCACAGGTGTTCGTTGAATGATCCGTGATCGTGGCCTTCGTGACCCTCTTCCTCGTGGCCCTCATCCGCGTGCTCATGATCATGGCCCTCCTCGTCTTCGAGAGTGTGCCCACCGCCGTAAGCTTCCTCGTCGTCATGGCCGTCACCGTGATCATGGTCGTGGGGTTCGTTGCCAAGGCCTTCGGATCCGGGCAGACCGGAGATCGAGACGGTATCGATGATGTCGACTTCGGCACCGGAGGCGTCGAGCATCCCGGTCATGAATGCGTCGTAGCCTCCGCCGTTCTGAACCACAAGGTCGGCCTTCGACAGTTTGAGGCGATCCTGAGTGGTCGCCTCATAGGAGTGCGGATCCTGGTTCGGGTCGTCGATGATCGGGCTGACATCGGCGAAGTCGCCGGCTACCTCGGAGACGATATCGGCGTAGACGTTGGTCGAGGTCACGACGCGCAGTGCCCCCGTGTCGGCTTCGGAGGCCTGTCCACCACAGCCGCTGAGGACCAACGTCGCCGAGGAGGCAATGGCAGCGGAGGTGAGAAGTATGCGCGACGAGGTCATGAGGAGCCTTTCCAAGGCATCGAGGTTCAAGCAACACCGTCGACGATACTCAGATCAGAGGCTCGCCACTAATATAAATATTTATATATAGCAACGCTTTTATATGTCCCGACATGTATTGCCGGAGAAGACGAACCGCCCGGAAGCCTGTGCTTCCGGGCGGTTGGTCATCGAGCTGTCGTTGCTCAGGCGGCCTTCGCTTCGAGCTTGGCAGCCAGCAGTGCGGCGATCTGCACGGTGTTCAGTGCCGCACCCTTGCGCAGGTTGTCGTTGGAGACGAAGAGGACGAGCCCCTTGCCTTCCGGCGCCGACTGGTCGGCACGGATGCGACCGACGTAGCTGGAGTTCTGGCCCGCAGCCTTGAGCGGGGTCGGAACCTCGTCGAGGGAGACTCCGGGAGCCTGCGACAGGATCTCTGTGGCCTGCTCGGGGCTGATGTCGGAGTCGAATTCGGCGTGGATGCTCAGACTGTGTCCGGTGAAGACAGGTACGCGCACGCAGGTGCCGGCGACCAGGAGGTCGGGCAGGCCGAGGATCTTCCGGCTCTCATTGCGCAGCTTCTTCTCTTCATCGGTTTCGTTCTGCCCGTCGTCGACGACCGATCCGGCCATCGGCAGGACGTTGAATGCAATCGGTTCGACGTAGTTGTTCGGCTCAGGCAGGTTCACCGCGTTTCCGTCGGTGGTGAGCTTGCGGGCGTCGGGAATGCCGGCTTCGAGCTGACCGGCGAGTTCCTCGACTCCGGACAGACCCGAACCTGACACGGCCTGGTAGGTGGCGACGATCAGACGGCTGAGTCCGGCCTTGTCATGGAGAGCCTTGAGCACGGGCATGGCGGCCATAGTCGTGCAGTTCGGGTTCGCGATGATGCCCTTGGGCGGCTCGTCGAGGGCATCGGGGTTGACCTCGCTGACGACGAGCGGGACCTCCGGGTCCGAACGCCACGCCGAGGAGTTGTCGACGACGATGGCGCCGGCGGCTGCGAAACGCTCGGCCTGCGCCTTCGAGGTCGCTCCACCGGCGGAGAACAGAGCGATGTCGAGTCCGCTCGGGTCCGCCTCGGCGGCGTCTTCGACGGTGATGGACTGGCCCTTGAAGTCGATCGTCTTCCCGGCCGAACGGGCCGAGGCGAAGAGCCTCAGGGAACCGATTTCGAATCCTGGATCATCGGCCAGGAGGTCGAGCATGACTCCGCCGACCTGGCCGGTTGCACCGACTACTCCGATATTGACGCTCATCGTCCGGTACCTCCGTACACCACTGCTTCGTTGTCTTCGCTGTCGAGTCCGTACGCGGCATGGGCGGCACGGACCGCGTCGTCGAGCAGATCTGCTCGGGTGACGACGCTGATGCGGATCTCCGAGGTGGAGATCATGTCGATGTTGACCTGGGCTTCGCTGAGCGCTTCGAACAGGGTCGCGGTCACGCCCGGGTGGGAGCGCATTCCGGCGCCGACGACGGAGAGCTTTCCGATCTGGTCGTCGTAGCGGACCTGGTCGAAGCCGATGTCAGCCTTGACCGCGTCCAGGGCCTCGAGCGCCTTGGCGCCGTCGTCCATGGGCAGGGTGAAGGAGATGTCCGTCTTCCCCGGCTCACGGGTCGAGATGTTCTGGACGATCATGTCGATGTTGGCTTCCTGCTTCGCCAGAGTCTTGAAGATCTCGGCGGCTTTGCCGGGGACATCGGGAACACCGACGATCGTGACCTTGGCTTCCGAGCGGTCATGAGCGACGCCGGAGATGATTGCCTGTTCCATGGTGGGCTCCGTTTCTGGTTCCGCTGCCGGGGTCGATGATCCCCGGCCCTGGCGGAAGGCTTCGGGGATGGGTGAATCGGTCACCCAGGTTCCTTGGTTGCGAGAGAATGAGGACCGCACGTGCACCGGCACGTTGTAACGGCGGGCGTATTCGACACAGCGGAGCATGAGGACCTTGGCGCCCGAGGCGGCCATCTCCATCATCTCTTCGTAGCCGATCTCGTCGATCTTGCGAGCCGTGGGCACGATGCGCGGGTCGGCGGTGAAGACGCCGTCGACGTCGGTGTAGATCTCGCACACATCGGCATCGAGCGAGGCGGCCAGTGCCACAGCCGTGGTGTCGGAGCCGCCGCGGCCGAGAGTGGTGATGTTCTTCGCGGTCTGGCTGACACCCTGGAATCCCGCGACGATGGCGACGTATCCCTCGTCGAGGGAGGACCGGATGCGACCGGGAGTGACGTCGATGATTCGGGCCTTGCCGAACTGCTCATCGGTGATGACTCCGGCCTGGGAACCGGTGAATGATTGGGCTTCGAAGCCGAGGTTGGCGATCGCCATGGCCAGGACCGCCATCGAGATGCGCTCACCGGCGGTCAGCAGCATGTCGAGTTCGCGGGCGGGTGGCATGGGGGAAACCTGTTGGGCTAAGTCGATGAGATCATCGGTACTGTCACCCATGGCCGACACCACGACAACTACTTCGTGACCGGCTTGACGGTACTCGACAATTCGTTTGGCCACTCGCTTGACCGATTCCGCATCGGCTACCGAGGACCCACCGAACTTCTGGACGACTATGCTCACTGCAGTATCTTCCTTATCGCTGATAAGTTCCGTGCCAGGCGATCGATTCCATGGTTCCAAACATGGAGGTCTCGTGCTGCATCGATCAGGATTTCAGCCGTGTCGGGCTCCCGGCACCTGAACCATTGTATGAGGTAGGTCATTTCGGTTCACCTTCGACCGCCATTCAGACACCGCCTGACCGGGCCGAATGTCACTTGTCCGCACCCCGCTCGATCGCCGCGCACATGGGCGAGACGGAGGTTGATCAACGGCCGTTCAGCCCCTGTTCAGAAATCGTTATACTCCGGGGCTGTGAACACCGGATCTCACCCCCTCGCCGAGGCGGTCAGTCGATTTCGCGACGACCGGAGAATGCTCGACCGAGGGTGACTTCGTCGGCGTATTCGAGGTCGCCGCCGACGGGCAGCCCCGAGGCCAGACGGGTGACGGTCACTCCGAGTGATCCGAGCAGCCGGACGAGGTAAGTGGCGGTGGCTTCGCCTTCGAGGTTCGGGTCGGTGGCGATGACGGTCTCCTTGACCTCGCCGTCCTGCAGGCGGGTCATGAGTTCCTTGATCCGCAGATTGTCAGGCCCGACCCCTGCCATCGGGTCGATGGCTCCGCCGAGGACGTGATAAAGCCCCCGGTATTCCCGGGTTCGTTCGATCGCGACAACGTCCTTGGGCTCTTCGACCACACAGATCATCGATCGGTCGCGGCGCGGATCCTGGCACACCGTGCACTCGGCTTCTTCGGAGACGTTTCCGCAGATCTCGCAGAACCGCACCCGTTTCTTCACGTCGGTGAGCGCCTGTGCCAAAGCATTGACGTCCTGCGAGTCCGTCTGCAGGATGTGGAACGCCAGACGCTGGGCCGATTTCGGCCCGATGCCCGGAAGCTTGCCGAACTCTTCGACCAAGTCCTGAAGGGCACCTTCGTATACAGCGCTCATACTTCTCTTTCGTCAATGATTTCGCCGCCGAGGACCCGTGCGATCACGTCGACGCCCATCTGCGGCGCTTCGGAGACGTCGAGGTCCGTTTCCGGATCATACTCGTCCTCGTCCGATCCCGACCGCTGCGGGTAGGGGTTCGATCCCGGCGCCGAGGCGGCTCCCGATGCTGACCCGCCCGCAGGGTTGCCCTGTGGTCCAGATCCGTATCCGGATCCGGCGGGCGGGGTGGTGTTGACACCGTGCTTCTCGGCGAGGGCTGCGAAGCGCGACTTGAACGGCTTCTCTCCCCCATGAGCCGATGTCGGCGGCGGAGACTGCACGGCTGGTGCCGGCTGTTCGAAGGCGCCTCCCCCGAAGCTGCTGGGACCGTCGGAAAGGTCGGGGTAGTCGAGATCGTCGTCCGGTGGTGGTACGACGACGGCTCCGACATCGACGGCTCCGCTGCCGGCGCTCGTCTCATCGACGTCGCTCGAGTCGGTGCCTGTCGACGCAGTGCCCGTCGGTGAGGCGTCTATCGGTGAAGGACCGTCGTTCCAATTCGGTTCCTCCCACCGCGGTTCGACGTACTCCATCGGCGAATTGTCGGTGTACCCGGACGAACCCGCAGACGCTGATCCTTGCTGAGGGGAAGGATCAGTATGGCCGAATTCGTCGGCCGGTGCAGTACCTGCCGAATCGGTTCCGGTATGGGCTGGTTCGGTTCCGGCGTCTGCCGGTGGACCGAAGAAGTCGTCGTCGGAGAGGTCGGGGACAACGACGTCTGGGACGGCTGATTCTGAGGCGTCATGTTCAGGGACGCTCGGTTCAGGAGCGTTCCACGCTTGAGTTTCAGGCACGGATGAGTCCGACGCGGGAGCCTGAGGGGTCGAGGAATCGGGCGCAGCCTCAGTTGCCGGGCCCGCATCATCTTGCGGTGAGTTCGTGCTCGCGCCGGCGCCGCCGGACTGCTCAGCAGTGGCGGATCCCTCATCAGCTTGCTCGGCCGCACCAGCGGTGTTGCCTTGTGTCGTGGGTTCAGTCGGTTGGCCCGGCTGTTCTCCCTCCTCGTCGTCGGAGGACCAAGGACCCTGGGTCGGACCGCTCGGTTCCCAGAACTTCTCGTGGTCGACCTGCGGCTTATCGACTTCACGGGTGCCGACGACTGCGGCAACTTCCTGCGGGCTCGGGCGGCGCTGACTCGACGCCGGGCCGTGGTTGCCTCCGGAGTCGTTCATGGACGGAGCCGAGGAACCTTTGCCCTGGTTTCCGCCTCCGGCACTCCCGCCGCCGATCCGGCCGACATCGCCGATGTCGATTCGAGCCTGGATGCCGAGGACATCGTTGATCGCCGCGGCGAGTTTGGCCGCGTGGTCGCGCTGCTGGAATCCCTGCACAGAACCGGCGTTGTTGAAGCCGAGGTAGACGACCCCGTCGGAGAACGACTGTGGGATCGCATTGGCTGCGATGATCGCGCGAGTCAGACGGCTGCGCTTCTCCACCGAGGCGAGGATGCTCGGCCATGCTCGGCGGATGGCTTCGATCTCGCCGCCGATGTCACCGGATCCTGCCACCGAGGTGGCTTCCGGTGCCGCTGCCTGCTCTGACTGCGAATCTTCTTCTGGTCCCTTGGGCGCCGCAGACGTCGGCGCCGGACCGGACTGGTTCTGAGACTGCTCCGCCGCCTGACGCTGAGGCTGGTTCACCGGCGCAGAATCCCGTGGGGAGCCGTGCGACGGGGCACCAGCTGGATCTGGCATCTGCTGGTTGTTCTGCTCAGGCTGCGGCGCGGTTTCCGGCGCACGACCTGTCGACGACGAGGGTTCGGACGACGGCTGCTGATTCTGCGCTGACGGGCGCTCACCTGCGGCCGGAGCGTCTTCGGCAGACTGCTGACCGTCGTTCGCTGGTACGGGCTGAGCCTGCGGCTCGTGCCGCGACGGCGGCTCCTGCTGAGTTCGCTGTTCCTGCCGAGCCTGTTGATCGTATTGGGTAGGCTGCCCCTGCCGATCCGACTGAGCCCGCTGGTCCGGCCGAGCCTGAGACGCGTCCTGCGACGACGGTTCCGGTTGAGTCCGGTGCCCTTGCTGACCCGGCTGCTCTGGCTGACCCGACTGCCTCTGCTGCTCCTGCTGACCCGACTGATCCTGATGCACTGGCTGCCCAGCAGGCTCATTGAGCATCGACTCGGCGGCTGCGGCCATGGCCGCGATGTCGTCGAAGTCGTCATGAGCGGCGCTCTGGTTCTGTCCGGCGGCTGCGTTCGCGGCCGGTGCCCCGGCTCCGCGGCCTGCCCCACTGGCAGACGCTCCACCGGATGACGGCTGACCGGTCGACTGTCCCTGACCGGCAGCAGGTGCCTGCCCCTGACCGGCCCCACCGGCCGCAGCCCCCTGATCCGAGACCTGCGCAGGCGGTACGTTCGCGGCCACACCCGTGGCCGACATGCCGATGCGACGTTCCATCCGCTCGACCCTGCTGAGCACAGCATCCCGGCTGCGACCCGAGCCGGGCAGCAGAATACGGGCACAGATGAGCTCGAGCTGCAGCCTCGGCGAAGTGGCACCCGACATCTCCGTCAGTCCCACATTCAGAAGGTCCGCGGCACGGGAGAGCTCACCCTGCCCGAAGCCGTTGGCCTGCAGGGTCAGCCGCTCCAGACGATCCGGCGGCACTTCGGGCAGGAAGGCATGGGCCGCCTCTGGGGCGGCATTGATGACGATGAGATCGCGGAAGCGCTCCAACAGATCTTCGACGAAGCGCCGCGGATCCTGACCGGATTCGATGACCCGCTCGACCGCGCGATACACCCCGGCACCATCACCGGCGGAGAACGCATCGACGATGTCCGACAGCAGCGAATCCGGAGTGTATCCAAGCAGCGCGATGGCCCGACCGTAGTCGACCCCGTCCGGCCCGGAACCGGCTATGAGCTGGTCGAGGACCGACAGTGTGTCACGCACCGAACCTCCGCCGGCCCGGACGACCAGCGGCAGCACGCCCTTGGCCACCTGCACGCCTTCACGCGTGCACAGCTCTTCGAGATAGTTGCCCAGGGCCTCCGGCGGCACCAGGCGGAACGGATAGTGGTGGGTCCGCGAACGAATCGTGCCGATGACCTTCTCGGGCTCGGTCGTGGCGAAGACGAATTTGATGTGCGGCGGTGGCTCTTCGACGATCTTGAGCAGAGCATTGAAGCCCTGCGAGGTGACCATATGTGCCTCGTCGAGGATGAACACCTTGTACCGGTCACGCGCGGGCGCGTAGACGGCACGCTCACGCAGGTCGCGAGCGTCATCGACGCCGTTGTGGCTGGCCGCGTCGATCTCGACGACGTCGAGCGAACCGGGTCCGCCGTTGGCCAGATCCCGACAGCTCGGGCATTCCCCGCACGGCACCGGAGTCGGCCCCTGCTCACAGTTGAGGCACCGGGCCAGGATCCGCGCCGAGGTGGTCTTTCCACACCCGCGCGGGCCGGAGAACAGGTAGGCATGGTTGATGCGGCCACGTTCGATGGCGGCCTTCAGCGGATCGGTCACATGCTCCTGACCGATGACCTCGTCGAAGGTCTCTGGGCGGTATCTTCTGTACAGTGCGGTGGACACGTCTCCTAGCCTAATGCCAACGACTGACACGAGACACGGCCCCCGGAGTCCCGCCGTTGTCGCTGACTTCCCGATCAGGCACGATAGAGATCATGAGCTCAGCCACCCCCTCCCCCGACGAGAACGATCCCGCGAAGACCTTCCGCATCGGCCACAAGGAACGCGATGAGGCGATCGAGATGCTGCGCGAAGCCGCCGGCGACGGTCGGATCACTGTCGACGAGCTCGACGAGCGGATGGAGAAGGTCCAATCCGCGAAGTTCCCCATCGACCTCGACGAAGTTCTCTCCGACCTCACCACCGAACTGCCCTCCGATCGCTTCCGCCCTTCCTCGGCGATCGCTCCAGCCGCCGGCCGTGCGATGGAGGTCCAAGGCCATGACCGCTTCGACCCGCTCGTCATCAAAGCCGGCTGGGAGTCCGAGCTCCGCCGCGCCAGATGGGCTGTCCCGCCCTACATCCGCTGCGAACCCTCGATGTCGAACATCGAACTGAACTTCCTCGAGGTCGAGACCGATCTCGAGGTCATCGAAGTCGAGATCGTCGCCGGAATGGGCTCGGTCGTCGTCGTCATCCCGGATGACTGGGCGGTCAACGTGGATCAGCTGTCGAAGACCTGGGGCAGTGTGAAATCCGTGGTCAACGCGGTGCCGAACGGCCGTCGCCCCCTCGTACACGTGGGCGGATCGATCGGGATGGGGTCCTTCAAGGCCCGCTTCGCAAACTACTTCGACCGCCGTCGAATGGCGAAATGATGCAGCCCGGACTCGGCGCAGTCATCTTCCTCACCCTATGCATCATCGTCGTCTTCGGCATCGGTGCCTTCCTCGTCTACCGGGTGATGAACACCCCCGGTTCGCATATCGGATCCCGCCTGCCCAAACACGATCCCCACGCCGAGGCGGACCCCACCGACCCGCCCGACCGCGGTTCCGCTGAGGGCCGGACCCAACCCGAGGATCCCAGCACCGACAACCCCGACGAGCCCCGAGAGTCCTGATCCCGGGCACCGGCATCCTTGAAAACCGGTACCTCCCGTGATCGACTTTCACCATGTCTGAGATTCAGATCACTCGCATCGCTGCCGACGATGAGGACGCGCTCATCGGGTGGAACGACCTCATGCGCATCGCCTACACGTGCGAACGCTCCGCAGCGTGGTGGCGCAGCCCCGACACCACGGTGGCCCAATTCGCCCGGCCGCGCATCGACAAAGAAGACATTGCCCTCATCGCCCACCTCAACGACGAACCTGTCGGCGGCGCCGAGATCAACCTGATAACGGATTGCACCGCCACCGTCGAACTCGGGGTCCTCCCTCCCCATCGACGCCGCAAGATCGGCACCGCCCTCGCAGAGGCAGCCGCACAGTTCCTTGTGAACGGTGACCGATCCTCGGCGATCGTACAGACCGAGACCTACTGCCCGGCCGGAGTCGCCTTCGCACAGGCGCACGGGATGAGCATCGGCAACGAAGAGCACCGGCTGCTGCTCGACCTTCCCACCTATCTGGACGCCGATGCGAATCGGTACAAGGATTCGGGAGCCTCGACGGTCGTGCCAGTGATCAGGGAGGACCCGGACTTCTCGGTCACCTCATGGATCGGAGCCTGCCCCGAGGAGGTGTTGGAGTCCTGGACCCAGCTGCGGGAGCAGATGGACGAGGACGTGCCCGTCGGTGAGCTCACCCGCACCGCCACCCATGCCAGCACCGCGGCGATCCGCAGCCACGAGGAGCGGATGGAAGAACAGGGTTGGACCTTGGTCAGCTCGATGGCGCACGTGGGCGAAGTCGCCGTCGGCTATACGGAGATCATGGTCTCCTCGCACGATCCGCAGATCGTCATCCAGGAGGACACACTCGTCGACCGCGCCTATCGCGGACGCGGGATCGGTCGGGCCCTCAAGGTCGCGAACCTGCGTCAGCTGCCCGCGGTCGCGGCGACCGCCTCGGCGGAATGGGTGCAGACGTATACGGCGACGGACAACGAACCGATGCTCGCACTCAACCGGGACCTCGGGTTCTTCATCGCCGACACGATGACCGCTCTGGAGAAGAAGGACGATCACAGCCGCGCGTGACATTCCGGTCGACTAGAGTGGGCGGTGACCCGTCCGGCCACCGAAACGAAGCAGACCGCCGTGCCCACAGAACTCCTCATCGCCGTCCTCGTCTTCATCATCGTCGTCCTCGTGACCGTGCTCGTCATCCGCTCTCGCGCCAACAAGGCTCGGAAACAGGAGCAGGCACAGCAGCCAGCCGCCCCGCGCGATCCTTTCGCCCCCGACCAGAACACCGGCGGTGACCCCGAGGCGATCAAGGCCGGCGATCTCCTCGAATTCGGCAATGAGAAGTTCTTCGTCCGCGGCACTCTGCGCATCTCAGAGGGCGGCTACGACTGGGCCGAGCACTTCTTCCAGGCCGACGCCTCGGCGACCCGCATGTGGCTGAGCGTCGAACGCGATCCCGACGTGCAGGTCGCCCGCTGGCGCGACCGCCCCGACCTCGACATCGAACCGAAGGCCCGGACCATCACCATCGACGGCACCGACTACGACCTCGTCGAGCACGGCACCGCCTCCTACCGGTCCGAAGGCACCACGGGACTGAACGAGAAGGGCGGGGTCGACTATGTCGACTACGAATCCGGCGACGGCCGTCTGCTCGCCTTCGAACGCTTCGACCACGGACGTTGGGAAGTGAGCACGGGAGAGACCATCCCGACCGGTTCCTTCACCATCTACTCCGGCAGCTGATGCTCACCCTCCCCCGCCCGCTCGACGTCCCCTTCACCGACACCAGTGCCGAGGCGCTGCGGCTGAGCCTCGACCACGGCCGGATCGCCCCGCTGGCTGCCCGCCGCATCGATGTGCCCACGGTAGCCGCACCCACTGACACAGAGTCCACCCTCGCCGAGGCGGCACCGCACCTCACCCTGACACTGACCGTCATCGGCTCCTCCCACCAGGCGATCCTGGGCGAGGATGCGTTCATCGAAACCTTCGCCTGCCTCGGTGAAGATGCCGACGGTCCGTCGCCGTCACGACCGCAGTGGGACCACGAGAACATCCGCCACGGTCGGTGGGCCGGATTCACCGAACACCGATTCACCGCGACTCGCACCCACGTGACCGGGGACTTCCCGAGGGCCGCCGCCGAGGTGCTCGCCGCCGGTGCCGACCGTGCCCTCACCGCAGACGACCACCTCTCGGTCGCGTTCCCCGGACAGCCCGGCGCACTGACGGCACTGTCGCTGACCGCAGCAGGTCCCGACCGGATCGCCTGGCAGTCGTGGCACTGCTACCCGCAGCATGGAGAGATCGTGCACAGCAGCTCCGAATTGAGGAGGTCGACATGAGCCAGGGACCGAACGTCTCGATGGGCGGCGGCTCTTTCAACTTCGACCGCGAAAACTCCGGTCCATCCGGCCCCCAACGTCCCAGCGGACCGCAGCGGCCCGGCGGCGGATCGGGGCGGAAGCCGCGCCGCATCGGCTGCGGAACGATCATCTTCTTCGTCGTCATCCTCATCGTCATCGGCAACATGTTCCAAGGCTGCGGCTCGTCCGGGTCGTCGAACTGCGGTGACTACGACCTCAGCAACGGCCAATACGTCTCGAATCCCGGTGAGGGCGATTACGAGAAGAACGGCAGCAGCTACGACTACGTCGGCTGCGACTCGTCCCGCTCCGGAGGCGGCGGATTCTTCTTCCTCCCGTTCTTCACCGGCGGCGGATCGAACTACGGCGACGGCTCCGGCTTCCGCGGCGGCGGACCGGGCACCGGAAAATAGGCACGATCAGGCACAGCGAAAGGCAGACATGCTCCTGAATTACCTCATCTACGAGACCGGAGTCGTCCTCTCCTATGCGGGCTGCGGACTCCTCCTCATGGTCATCGGCTACTTCGTCGTCGACCTGCTCACCCCGGGCAAGCTCCACGTCATCCTGTGGGAGCAGAAGTCGCGCAATGCCGCGGTCCTCGTCGCCTCCGACCTGGCCGGAGTCGCGATCATCGTCATCGCAGCCATCCGCGCGAGCTCCGATGACCTGGCCGCAGGCATCCTGTCCACCCTCGTCTTCGGCATCCTCGGCATCATCCTCATGGGAGTGAGCTTCGTGCTCATCGGCCTGCTCACCCCGGGCAAGACCGGCGACATCATCAACTCCCCACAGATGCACCCCGAGGTCTGGGTCAACGCCACCGCCCACCTGGGCATCGCGGGCATCATGGCCGCAGCCCTCCTTTGAGCACCGCTGACGAATCCGGTCGGCACTCGGCCGGGACCGCACCGACCGACACCACCACCGAGGCGGCCCGACCGATCACTTTGCCGATGCGTCCGGGGCCAGCCCGATTCTTCGTCCTGCTCGCCGTGTTCATCTGCGCGAGCTGCGGAATGGTCTACGAGCTCGCGCTCGTGGCCCTGGGCTCCTATCTGCTCGGCGACACCATCGTCCAGGCCTCCATCGTCCTGTCCGTCATGGTCTTCGCGATGGGCATCGGATCGCTGGCGACGAAACGGCTGACTGGGTTCGCCGCCGTCTCCTTCGCACTCATCGAGGCGGCCCTGGGCATCATCGGCGGGCTGTCGGTCATTCTGCTCTATCTCGCCTTCGCCTTCGCCGATGTCTACACCGTGGCCATGGTGGCCCTCGCGTTCGTCATCGGCGCGCTCATCGGCGCGGAAATCCCGCTGCTCATGGAGCTCGTCCAGCGTATTCGGGCGCAGAAGGCCTCGAGCGCGGTGGCCGACCTCTTCGCCGCCGACTATGTGGGCGGACTCATCGGCGGGCTCGCCTTCCCGTTCCTCCTGCTGCCGCTGCTCGGATTGCCGCGCGGTGCGCTGGCAGTGGGGATGACGAATGCGCTGGTGGGCATCCTCATCGTCCTCTGGCTCTTCCGCTCTGAACTCAGCCGCGCCGCCCAACTCATGTTGGCAACGCTACTTGTGCTCATCCTCGGCGGGCTCACTGTGGTGTGGGTGTACACCGACGATATCGAGGTCACCACCCGCCAGCGTCTCTACCGGGATCCGATCGTGTATTCGCAGCGGTCGGACTACCAGGAGATCGTGCTCACCGAGGCGAAGCGGACCGGTGATACGCGGCTGTTCCTCAACGGGGATCTGCAGTTCGCCTCGGCCGATGAGTACCGCTATCACGAAAGCCTCGTCCATCCGCTGCTGGACGGTCCGCGCCGCAACGTCCTCGTCCTCGGCGGCGGTGATGGCCTGGCCGTGCGTGAGATCCTCAAGTATCCCGACGTCGAGTCCGTCACGCTCGTCGACCTCGACCCCGCGGTCCTCGAACTGGCGAAGACCTCGGAGCACTTCACCGCGTTCAACGACGGCTCCCTCGACGATCCGCGGGTGAGAACGATCGCCGCCGATGCCTTCACGTGGCTGCGGGAGGCTAAGCATTCGGCCTACGACGCGGTCATCGCCGATCTTCCCGACCCCGACGATGTCGCGACGTCGAAGCTCTACAGTATCGAGTTCTACGGACTCATCCGCCAGGTGATGTCCCCGGAGGCGCGCCTCGTCGTCCAGGCCGGCTCCCCCTATTTCGCCCCTGAAGCCTATTGGGGCATCGGTGAGGCCGTCGCCGAGGCGGGACTGTCGACGACTCCGTATCACGTCGATGTCCCCAGCTTCGGTGATTGGGGATACTTCCTCGCCGATCTCGACGGAGACGGTCCCGAGGTGTCCGTGCCCGATGATGCACCAGACGGGTTGAAATTCGCCACTGCCGAGGTGCTCGCCGCCTCGACGACGTTCCCACCGGACCGTGATCGCGATTCTGTGGGCAAGGTCGAGGCCTCGACGCTGCTGCATCCGCGGGTCCTCGACCAGGAACGCGGAGCCTGGGTCGGATACTGAATTCGTCTGACACGGGCTTCCGACAACGGCAGAGGGCCGACCCAACCGGGTCGGCCCTCTGCCGTTTCTCTGTCGGTGTTGTCTTCTTCTCGCGGTCAGCCGGCCATGAGGCTGGCCAGGCCGCCGACGATGCCGAAGGAGATTCCGAGTGCCCATCCGAGGACGAGGAGTCCGAGGAAGCCGAGGCCTAAGATGAAGCCCCATTTGCCCATCTCGTTGTCTCCGTACCCGGCTTCCTGTGAGCGCTTGCGCGCCATGTGACCGGTGATGATGCCGATGACGGGTCCGATGAAGTTGAATCCGAGGAAGGTCGACAGGGTCGCCACGAGCGAGACGATGCCGAGCACCTTGCCCGGATCCTCCTCGGCGCGCTGGCCATAGCGGTTCTGGCTCTGGTAGCTCTGCGGTGCTTCGTACTGTCCGGTGGACGGGTGAGCGTACTGTCCCGCGGAGGGATGGTCGAACTGATCCGGAGTCGGGGTGGGTGCTGCGTTCATGGTGCTGACCTCCTTGGTAACGGCTGTTGACACCAGCCTAGGAAGACTTCACCGGACGCCGACAGGGACCAATCCCCCGACCTGGAGGGGGTTTTCCCGACACTCCCCTGCCTCCGATCTCAGCGCAGGTGGGTGCCACCGATCAGCGCACGTCGACGAGCGCATGGTCCTCTCGTCCCATGAGGTAGAGAAGCAGTTCAAGCGGTGCCCCGGTGATCGTCGCGGCCTCACCGCCGCCCTTCTTCCCCGCTGTGCGGGCACCGAAGCCCGGAGCTTCGATCGTCACGGGACCCTTCGCTTTCGCCGCGTAGGGCAGAAGCGCCACCTTCGTCTGTGCCCAGACGGTCGCGGTCTCTGCCTGCGACAGCCGGCGCGGAATCCATTCGATCGCGGCCCGGCGGATGTCTTCATGGTGGACGAGGAACTCGGTCGTGTTCATCACCGACTCCACTCCCGGCAGGGCACCCGGAGTCCATTTCGGCGGTGCGGCGACGAGTCCGAGCAGCCGGCTGAACGGCATCTCGGCGTACTCGTCTTCCTTCGCCTGCAGACGGTCGGAGAACTTCGGGATGAAGATGCCAGCGGCGGCCTGCGGGTGGCGTTCCCGGATGACGAGGTGAGTGGCAAGATCCCTGACGTTCCATCCCTCGCACAGTGTGGGGGCGTCTTCACCCGCGCGGCGGGCGGAGTCGACGAGTCGCAGTCGTTCGGCGCGTGCCAGATTGTCTTTCATACCCGCCAGTCTTCCATCTCCGGCTTGGACTCGCCTGGACGCTTCGTCATCTCACCGCCCGGTCGCTTCGCCGGCCTGTCACTTCACCGGCGGGCCCAGGTCGTGACGAAGTCGGCGACGCGGGAGATCGACCGGTAATCGGCGAATTCGTCACCTCGGGTCGGCCCGTCGGTGACGATGACGACGGGTTTGCCCTCTTTTGCCGCCGTCCTGACGAATCGCAGACCGGACAGCACCGCCAGAGAGGAACCGAGCACCACGATGCCGGCGGCCTCGTCAGCGATCCGATTGGCCTGTTGGACCCTGGCCGCGGGGACGGAATCACCGAAGTAGACGACATCGGGTTTGAGCAGTCCACCGCATTCGGGGCAGTCGAGGACGATGAAACCGGCGGTGTCCTCGAGTTCGACGTCGCCATCGGGTGCGGTTTCGACGTCGATCGGGTCGATGCCGACTTCCTCGGCGAAATCCGGATTGAGCTCACTCAGTCTCCGCTGCACGAGATCACGGTCGAACAGGTGTCCGTTGCTCAGGCAGATCACCCGGTCGAGGCTGCCGTGGAGATCGATGACGGGACTCGGCGCCGGCGCTCCGGAATCGTTTCCGCGTTCGGCGGCGACCGCCTCGGCGGCGGATTGGTGGAGGCCATCGACATTCTGGGTGATGATCCCGGCCACCGGCAGCTCGGCCAGGGCGAGGTGGGCTTGGTTCGGTTGGGTGCCGCGCATCCGCGGCCAGCCCATCCACGATCGCGCCCAGTACCTGGCGCGCTGATCGGGGTGGGAGAGGAAAGTCTGGATCGTCATCGGATTCCGCGGCGGGGAATCCGGTCCGCGGTAGTCGGGCACGCCTGAGTCCGTGCTCATTCCCGCCCCGGTGAGCACCGCCCAGTCCGCGTCGGAATAGGTCTCGGTGAGCACGTCGATGATCGCGGCATCGGGGTGGCTGGCTTCCGGACGCACACGTCCGCGCAGGGGGTCGAAGATGACTGCCATGGCTCCACTGTAGACATGGCAGCTGACGGAAGGCACCGGCCGGGGCTAGGGTGGGGCCATGGTCAACGTTCTGCTCGTTCATCATTCCCCGTCCGCTGCGACGGTACGAATCGCCGAGGCGGCCGAGTCCGGACTGCGAATGCCCGAGCTCGGCGACATCGACGTCACCATCCGCCCGGCGCTGGAGGCAAGTGTTGCTGATGTGCTCGCCGCGGATGCCTATGTGCTCGGCACGACCGCGAACTTCGGCTATATCTCCGGTGCCCTCAAGCACTTCTTCGACACCACCTATGACGCGGTGCGCGAACCGACCGCCGGCAGACCGTTCTCCTATTGGATCCACGGCGGCTACGACACGACCGGCGCCGAGACTGCTATGAAGCAGATCACGACGGGCCTGGGCTGGAAGCTCGCTTTCGATCCCCTCATCGTCACCGGCGAAGTCACAGACGCACACTTGGAGGAAGCCACGGAGCTGGCCGCCGTCAGGTAGTAATGGGGGAGTTTTTGGTGAAAGTACTTTCCAATATGGAAAGTAGTTGGTACTGTGGAACTACTTCCACAGATCAACCTCATTCAAAGGAACCGACATGGACGCGAACCCCACCCCGCAGCAGGCTGCAGATCTCCTCAGCCAGGTCGAAGCGAACCAGTCCCAGGCGCGCAGCGGCGATGCGTGGCCTCTGGTCACACTGCTCTTCGTCCTCTCCGCCGGGCTCTCCGTCGGACTCATGGCCGTCGGCACCATCGACGACAACACCACCCAGCTCATCATCGCCGGAGCCGGACTGAGCTGGATCATTCCCGCCCTGGTCGTCTATCTCGTCAAGGCCCTGTCCTGGAGCCGCCGCTCCACCGCCCTCCTGCTGACATGGCTGGGCGTCATCATCATCGCGTTCATCGTCGGCGTCATGGCCGATTCGTTCGCAGCCGGCGGTCCGATCCCGTTCATCGCCGCAGGACTACTATGGGTCGCCGCCCCGGTCTTCTCCCTGCTGGCCCTGCGCCGCTGAGGAGGGACCGACGATGACTGCGAAACAGAACTCCGCGACCGAACCAGAGGACGCGCACACCGAAGACGAGGCAATCCCCCACCTCGGAGATTCTCTGACCCGGCTCGAACCGGAGCTGAACAACCCCACGAGGCTCGGCATCGTCTCGAGCCTGAAGAACCGGGACAAGGCCGAGTTCAAACTGCTGCGCGACAGCCTCGGCGTCTCCGATTCCGTGCTCTCCCGGCACATCACCGCACTCGAGAAGGCCGGAATGATCGAGGTGAAGAAGGGGTACGTGGGCAAACGCCCGCGCACCTGGGTCTCGATCAGCAAAGACGGGAACAGCCGCCTCGAGGCACACATCCAAGCATTGCGGGAACTGGCCGGAGCATAACCCCGTAGATCACTGTTCCCCCTGGTGAGAAGATCGGCTAGGGTGATGGAAACCGATGCAGGGAGGCATGATGACCACACCGACGAGCACCGAGATCCCGTTCCTCGAACTCCACGAAGTCTCAACTCTCATCCGCACCAGGCAATTGTCCTCCCGTGAGGTCACCGAGGCGATGCTCGAACGCATCGAGCGACTCGAACCCCGACTGCAGGCCTTCGCCACGGTCATGGCCGAATCCGCCCTCGCCGAGGCCGACCGCGCCGATGCGCTCCTGTCCCGCGGGAACTGGCTCGGCGATCTGCACGGTGTCCCCGTGGCGGTGAAGGACCTCGCGAACACCCACGACGCACCGACCGGTGCAGGCACCACGATCCATGCGGACTTCCGCCCCGACTTCGATGCCACCGTCGTCGCTCGACTGCGAACCGCCGGAGCCGTCATCCTCGGCAAACTGCGCCTGACCGAAGGGGCGTTCACCGGTCACCATCCGGACCTTCCGACCCCGGTCAATCCGTGGGATGCCGACACCTGGTCGGGCGTCTCCTCCTCGGGATCCGGTGTGGCCACCGCGGCCGGACTCTGCTTCGCCTCTCTCGGTTCGGACACCGGCGGCTCGATCCGCCTTCCGTCCTCAGCCAATGGCGTCACGGGACTCAAACCGACCTGGGGCCGGGTCTCCCGCCACGGCATCTTCGCACTCGCTCCCAGCCTCGATCACATCGGGCCGATGACCCGCAGCTCCCGTGATGCCGCGATCGTGCTGCGGGCCATCGCCGGCCACGATCCGGCCGATCCCACCTCGTCACTCGAACCGGTGCCTGACTACCCCAATGTGCTGCACGTCGACCGGGCCCCGGTCGTCGGATTCGACCGCACCCTGGCCGAAGAGCACTTCGACGCCGCGACGAACGCGATGCTCGAAGACACCGTCGAGACGATCACCGGAATGGGGTGGCGGGTCCTCGATGTCGAGACACCCAACATGGAGGCCGCGGCCCAGGAGTGGACGGCCCTGTGCGGAGTCGAGACCGCCGGCGTCCACTCGAAGACGTACCCGGCCCGAGCGGACGAATACGGTCCCGACCTGTCCGGTCTCATCGATATCGGGCGCGGACTCTCCGCCGTCGACTACCACCGTCTGCTCGAATCACGTCGGGACTTCACCGGCCGCATGCGCGCTCTCATGGCCGATATCGATCTGCTCCTGCTGCCGGGCATCGGCGTCGCCTCACCGACGATCGCCCAGATGGCGAATCTGGGATCCGACCAGAAGCTGTTCGCTGCGGTGACCGTGCCGACGGCTCCGATCGACAACTGCGGAATGCCGTCGATCACTCTGCCCGCAGGGTTCACCGACCGGGGCACTCCCCTGGCTGCACAGTTCGTCGGCGGTGACTTCGCCGAACCCTTGGTCCTGGCCGCCGGTCACGCCTTCCAGCAGGTCACGGACCACCACACCCGTCACCCGGCACTATAGGAGCAGCGCCGCGGCTCACTTCGCCGCGTTGCGGGACACCATCTCCGTGATCCAGGTCGGGGCGAAGGGCGAGGTGCAGCCGGGCGAAGTCGGGTAGTCGCGGAGCACGCCGAGGCGCTCACCGATGTCGATGGCACGTTTCCGCAGATCCGGGTTCTCGATGCCGATATAGGACAACGTCTCGTTCATCGCCCACTGCAGACGTTCGGGGGCCTCGGCCATCTCGGCCTCGATCGTGTCCAGCAAACCGGACAAGTCTAGGCCTTCGGGTTTCTTATTGACCCGTTCGCTCGTCAGTGCCCAGCCGGCGGAAGCGACGACCGGATCGGGATCGTCCATCCACGACTGACGCAGCGCCTCGGCGTGGGGCGACTTCTTGACGATGTAGCTGACCAGCCAGCCGTGGACCTTCGGGAGTCGGGAGTCACGCAGCATCTCATCGAGCTGTGCTTCGCTCCAGGCCTTCGGGCGCATGATGAGGATCGCGACGAGGCGGGCCGCAGTGTCACCAGTTGCCCAGAGCTCGCCGGCGAGTTCGTCGTTCTTCTTCAGGTCCTTCGCCACAGCCCGCAGCTTCGTCAGGTTGACCGCGTGGTCGTCGCCGTGGCGGGCGTTGACGGCGCGGATCTTCTCGTCCTCGAGCGAGGCCAGGGTGGCGAGCACCTCGGTGCTGGTGGTCATGGTGTCCTCCTAGGGTCAGTCGTCGTCATCGGCATGCGGCGAGGCATCGATTTCGGCGCGCGTCCTCTTCACACTGCGGAAGCCGACGATGACGACGATCATGCCGACGACGGCGCCGATGACGGTTTCGATGGCACGGGAGGCCAGCAGCTCCGGAACCGGGTGCGGGCTGCCGATCTGGGTCATGAGCAGTGCCAACGGAGTGATGAAGAGCAGAGCCACCGAATAGTTGCGCAGCACGTAGATCTCGGCGAGGAACTGCAGCAGGATCACCCAGACCACCAGCTGCCACGCCTCGGTAGGGAACGACAGCAGGAACGCGGTGACGATCACGCCCAGCAGCGTTCCGACCACACGGTGGACGCCGCGTTTGAGACGGGCCGACCGACCGGGCGGGGTGATCGGTGCGACCGCAGCGACCATCGCCCAATAGCTGTGGGACAGCAGCGGCAGCACATCGATGAGCAGGGTGCCGAGAACTCCGGCGATGAGCGGGGCGATCGTGAATCGGGCGGCGTGGGCGGCCAGATCGGACTTGCCCACCGGTGACAGCCCGACCCGCACATAGGTCTCCTTATCCGGAGGCATGCGTTCGCCGGCATAGTGGGCGAGCGCTCCGAGACCGATGCACACCAGCGCCGAGGCGGCCGCCACACCCATTGCCACCGGCACCGATGCGCCGCCCGGAATGGATCCGACGGCTCCCGTGGCGAAGATGAAGAAGATCGACCCGCCGGGTTTGAGCCGGAAGCGCAAGGCGATGGCCGCACCCGCACCGGACACGAGCGAGGTGATGACGACGAGCACCCAGACCGAAGCTCCGAGGCTGCTGAGCAGGGCGCCGATGCCCACGCAGACGACGAGGACGGCGGCTGCGATCGACTGTCGTCTGGTCCGCGATCGTGGGGATTCGAAGCGTGCGTAGATGCCGGTGAAGGCGCCGAAGGCGGCATAGACGGCGAGGTCGAGGCGGTCGATTCCGAGCAGCACGAGGAGTGGGATAGCGACTCCCAGGGCGATGCGGAACGCGGGAATATGGTCGCGTTCGCCCGGTGGGATGCGGAAGAACTCCTGCAGGTGGCTCAAACGGGTTCGGCCTCTTTCGACATCGGGAACGGACCCCGGTGACGGGATCGCTGAGATGGGGTGGTGAGCTGAGCGCTCCCGTCGATCGTAGTCCGCCATCGGTGCGTACGAATGTCTTCTGCCGACAGGAGTGATCAACCTCGCTCACCGAGGCGGCCGATCGAGACCGTGATCACCGTCGTCTCGGTCACGGCAGGTGCCCCTGCCCCGACCGAACGCGTGCCGCCTGCCGGTTGAGATGGTCGCGTTCGGCAAGGCTGCCGGCCCGTTCGGCGGCCCGTGCGTAGAGGTCGGCGGCCCGCTGTGACTCCCCTGCCCGCTCGCGCAGGTGCGCTTCGACGGCGAAGTACCGGGGCAGCCCCTCATCGAGGGCACGAAGTTCGGCCAGGCCCGCCCTTGGACCGTCGGCCTCCCCGATGGCCACGGCACGGTTGAGTCGCACAATCGGCGTATCGCGCAGGGCCAGCAGTTCGTCGTACCACTCCACGATCTGCACCCAGTCGGTGTCCTCGACCGTCTGCGCATCGGCGTGGAGTGCCGCGATGGCGGCCTGTGCCTGATATTGGCCGAGTTCGTCCCGACCAAGCGCTGCCTGCAGGATTTCGATGCCCTCGACGATGAGTCGTCGATCCCACAGGGTGCGGTCCTGATCGGCCAGCGCGATGAGGCGACCGTCGGCGCCGAAACGGGCGTCGCGGCGGGCGTGGTGGAGGAGCATGAGGGCGAGCAGTCCGTCCACCTCGGCGGAGTCGATCACGGTCCGCAGGCTGCGGGTCAGTCGGATCGCCTCGGCGACGAGGTCGACCTCGCCCGAGTGTCCTTCGTTGAACACGAGGTAGAGGGTGGTGAGCACCGAGGACAGGTCGCCGGGTCGGTTGAGCCGGGACCCTGCGATTGTGGATTTCGCCCGGCTGATGCGCTGGGCCATCGTCGACTCGGGCACCATATAGGCTGCGGCGATCTGCTTCGTCGTCAGTCCGCCCACCGCCCGCAGGGTCAGGGCCACCGCCGAGGCGGGGCTGAGGTCGGGATGGGCGCAGAGGATGTAGAGGTCGAGGGTGTCATCGGCGTTCGGGACGCCGTCCGTCCCGGGTTCGGACGAGGTTCCGGGCTCGGCGAGAGTGGCGGCCATGACCCGTTCCTCGCGTTTCATCCGCGATCCTTCAGATCGCACGATGTCGAGGAACTTCCGCCACGCCACCGTCACGAGCCAGCCCCGCCGGTCACGGGGCGGGTCGGACCGCCACGATCGCAGGGCTTCGATGAGCGCGTCCTGAACGGCATCCTCGGCGGTCGCGAAGTCTGCTCCACGACTGACGAGGATGCCGATCACGGCGGGGACGAGCTCACGCAGCTCCGCCTCGGCGAGGGGATCCGGATCGGTCATCGCGGACTCCGTTCGCGTCCCTGATCATTCGTCCACGCTGGGTGCGTGGTCGAGGAAGGGGCGCAGTTCGAGCCATTCGTTGATCGGCTCTCCTCCCTTGCCCGGTGCGGCGGACAGCTCACCGGCGAGTTCGAGGGCGCGGTCGTAGCTGTCGACGTCGATGGCCATCCAGCCGGCGATGAGGTCCTTCGTCTCGGGGAAGGGGCCGTCGGTGACCGGAGGCTTGCCCGGTCCGCCGGACTGGACGAAGGTGCCCTCCGGGGACAGCGCCTGGGCGTCGACGAATTCGCCGGATTCCTTGAGCTTGTCGGCGAAGGCGTTCATATACGCCACGTGCGCGTCGACCTCCTCGGGACTCCACTGGTCCATCGGCGCGTAGTCCATGTACTGCGCGGGCATCCGATAGTGCTTGAGCATGAGGTACTTGGCCATGATGGTCTCCTTGTCTCGTGTCGCTCGCACGGGTTGTGCTCGCTGACATCACTGGGACGCAGCCGGACGAGTGTTCTCGACATCAGCGGCGAAGAATTCTCGTCACGAACGCCGATCACAGTCCCAGAATAGGCCGATGTGTCCGTCCTGGAACATGCGTCACCGGATCCGAACACGAATCGGCCCAGGTCACGGCTCCGCGCTGAGAGGCTTGTCTTGTACGAAACACCGACAGCCTCTTACACACGAGACCAGGAGCAGATCATGAAGGCACAGACACTTCTCAAGACCATCACCGTTGCCGGAGCCGTTGCCGCGACCCTGACGCTCTCGGCCTGCGATATGAACATCACCTTCGGCCCGGAAGGCCAGGGACAGGAACAGGGCCAGGACGGCCAGCAGGAGCAGCAGACCGAGGACACCGAGACGACCGCCGAAGAACCGGCATCGGATTCGGGCTCCACTTCGGATTCCGGCTCCGCCGGTTCGGGTTCGACGGGCACGACGGACAACGGCACCACCGATAACGGCACTACCGGCAGCGGCGGATCCACGGATTCGTCCAGCGCATCCTCGTCGAGTGTTTCTTCTACCTCGACCGGAACGTCCTCGTCGAGCGGATCGTCCTCGAACGGATCATCGTCGTCGAGCGGCACGACCGGCGACAGCGGATACCAGGGTCCGCGCATCGGCGAAGACGGAGTCGAACTCGACGCCGACGGCAACGGCAAGATCCCCGCCGACGTTCTCGAGGCGGACATCAAGAACGCCTACGCCAAGCAGGGCACCACGGTCGACACCGTCGACTGCTACTCCGACCTGCGCATCTTCTCCCACAGCGGCTCGCAGAACTGCACCGTCACTGCTGCCGGCAAGAATCACTACGGCACTGTGAAGATCACCTCGGCGTCGCAGTCCGGCATCGGCTACAGCCTCGAGTTCCCGAACATCTGAGCCGCCCGCCGGGCCTGCGAAACGTACCCCTCGAGCGTCTCGTATCCCCGACTCGCACTCCCCTGGTCACCTCGGCCAGGGGAATGCGTTCGTCGCAGTCTGGAACAACTCGGTATTCTTCGTTGTTGGGCCCAGAGTGGGTGTCGGTCCAACCGCACGTCGGCCTCGACGTTCCGGCCAGCCGGGCCCATGTCAGATTCGCCAACCTCACAGATCACAACTGACAAGGAGCACCATCATGGCACTCTCTGACAAGAAGATCGCATTCCTCCTCACCAGCGGCGTCGAGCAGATCGAACTCACCAGTCCCCGCACCGCTCTCGACGAGGCCGGGGCGACGACCGTCATCGTCTCCCCCTCAGAGGGAACGCTGCAGGCGATGGAAGGCGATTGGGAGCATGCGCAGACCTTCGACGTCGACGTTCCCGTCGCCGAGGCCTCGGTCGATGACTTCGACGCCCTCGTCCTGCCCGGCGGCACTCTCAACGCCGACGCCCTGCGCCTGAATGAGGACGCCGTCAACCTCGTCAATGCGTTCTTCGCCGCCGATAAGCCGGTCGCGGCCATCTGCCATGCGCCATGGATCCTCGCCGAGGCGGGTGTGGCCAAGGGAAGGAAGCTGACGTCCTTCATCTCGACGAAGACCGACCTCATCAACGCCGGAGCCGACTGGGCCGACACCGAGGTGGTCGTCGACGGCAACCTCATCACCTCTCGCAACCCCGGCGACCTCGATGCCTTCAACAAGGCGATCGCCGAAAAGCTGAGCTGAGCTGGAACGATACCTCCCCCGCCGAGGTGGGCCCACCTCGGCGACGAACTCCCCGAAACGATCGTTTCGGGGAGTTCTTCTGTTCGTCATCTGAGTATTGACAGCCGCGCTTATGATCAACTCATGCCACCCTCCCTGTTCGTCAAGGCGACGATTCCTGCCCTCGCGGCGCTGCTCATCTCGCTCCTCTTCGTTCTCTGCTCCACAGCGCCTCCGGCACATGCCGCCTATGCGACCTCGGGTCCGATCGGGGCGATGCACAAGTCGCTCGGCGGAAATACGGGCAAGCTCGGTCCTGCGACCGGCCCCAAGCGGTGCACGCTGATCCAGAAGGGCTGCTATCAGTCGTTCAAGCACGGCAGCATCCATTGGACGAAGGCTACGGGCGCCCATGCGACTCTGGGTGCGATCCGCACTGCATGGAAGAGGTCCGGATGGGAACGCGGCCCCTTGGGGTATCCGACGAGCAATGAGTACCGTTCCGGATCCGAGACCCGGCAGAAGTTCCAAAACGGAAAGATCGTGTGGACGGCGAAGTCCGGGGCGAAGGTGCAGGTGACGAAAGCACCGTCGTCGTTCGCGATCAAGGGGTCAGGCTTCGGCCACGGGGTCGGGATGAGCCAGTACGGAGCACGCGGGATGGCGGCGGCCGGAAAGTCCTCGACGCAGATCCTGCAGCACTACTACACGGGTGCGAAGGTCACGACGAGGTCGAAGAACGCCGATGCCAGCCTCAAGGTGCAGCTGCTGACCGGGAAGAAGTCCGTGACGATCACCCCGCGTTCCGGGCGTCTGCGCGTCAAGGCCGGGTCGAAGACCATCGAATCGGGATCGAAGGTCACGATCGAGCGGACCTCGTCCGGTTCGGTCAAGGTGACAGTCGGGGCGAAGAGCTATTCCGGGTCCAAGCTCACCATCGAATGGCAGGGCACCCGGTATTGGAAGGGCTCCTCGGCGACGACGGTATCGGTCAGCGGTGCACAGGACGGAGCGACCGGCACCTACCGGCACGGGCGGATCGAGATCGGACAGCTGAAGGGTTCGCTCAATGTCGTCAACGTGCTGGGGCTCAACAAGGAGTATCTGCCGGGAATCGCTGAGATGCCGGCCTCGTGGCAGTCCGAAGCCCTGCGCAGTCAGGCCATCGCCTCTCGCACCTACGCTTACCGCAATCTCGGTGCCGTGAAGCCGGCTTGCGGGTGCAACGTCTACGACGAGGTGGCTTCGCAGCGCTTCCTCGGGTGGACTCGCGAGAATGCTGCCGACTCAGGGCCATGGCGCAAAGCCGTGACTGCGACACAGACCTCCAGCGGGTCGACGGTGAAATCGGCGCGTGTCGTCACGTACAAGGGCGGACTCATCGATGCCGTCTACTCATCGTCAGCCGGGTCGAAGACGCATTCGGCTGCCGAGGTGTGGGGTTCGGCTGTGCCCTACCTGGTCTCGGTCGATGACTCGCCGTCGAAGTATGCGTCGGCGCAGAACCCGAACGCCTCGTGGTCGGTGACGGCCAAGCAGGCCGATATGGCCAAGGCGTTCGGTCTGACTGACGTGCGGTCTGCGACGGTGACGAAGACCGGCTCGGGGCTGGTGAAGACGGTGAAAGCCACCTCGGTGAAGGGAAAGACCGAGAGCCTCACCGGCGATCAGCTGCGGACGAAGCTCAAGCTCAAGTCCGCATCGTTCAGCGTGGCCTGACCGCGGCAGACCGAGCTCAGTCAACGCGAAACTCGAAAAAGTCGCCGCTGGTGACGACTTTTTCGAGTTTCGCGTGGCTTGAGGGACTCTCCTGCTGGTTCAGACTCCCGCAGGGGTGAGCAGCCCTCGGTTGACAAGTTCGACTTCCTTCTCGCGCACGATCGGGATGACGGTCTTGCCGAACGCCTCGAGTTCCTCCTGGAAGTGGAGGAAGCCGGTGAGGATGAGGTCGACGCCGATCTTCTTGTATTCGATGATGCGGTCGGCGACCTGTTCGGGAGTGCCGATGAGCTGGGTGCGGAAGCCGTCGTTGTACTGGACGAGGTCTTCGAAGCTCGAATCCGTCCACATGCCCTTCTTATCGTGAGTCGAGGCTCCGGCCTGTTGGACGGACTTGCGGAATCCTTCGACGGCGCCTTCATCGGCTTTGGCGATGATCTCGCGCAGCTGTTCGCGGGCTTCGGCTTCGGTGTCGCGGACGATGGCGAATCCGTTGAGTCCGAAACGGACTTTCCGATTGTGCGCTCGGGCCACCTCGGTGACGTCGTCGTACTGTTCGCGGAAGCCGTCGAAGTCCTTGCCGTTGGAGAAGTACCAGTCGGCGTGCTTGCCGCCGTTGATGCGAGCGGCCGAGGAGTTTCCGCCTTGGAAGATCTCCGGGTGGGGGCGGCCTTCGACCGGGTAGGGGCCGGGGCGGAGGGTGAAGTCGTCGACGGTGTAGAAATTGCCCCGGTACTCGACATTCTCCTCGGTGAAGAGTTTGCGGGCGACGTCCATGAACTCGGCGGATCGGCGGTACCGTTCGCCGTGTTCGAGCCACGGCAGGCCGAGGCGGGTGTATTCGTCCTTGAACCAGCCGGAGACGACGTTGATGGCGGCCCGGCCCTTCGTGAACTGGTCGGCGGTGAGGATGAACTTCGCGAGCACGGCCGGTTCCCAGATGCCCGGGTGGATGGCGGCGATGACCTTGAGCTTCTCGGTGGCCAGGGCGAGCGCGAGTGACGTGGAGGTCGATTCGTGCTGCTGGGCCGCGCCGTAGCTGGAGAGGTAGCGGACCTGGCTGAGCGCGTATTCGTAGCCGACCGCCTCGGCGGTCTGAGCGAGCTTGACGTTGTAGTCGTAGCCCCAGTCGGTGCGCTGTTCGATGTTCGACACGACCAGGCCGCCGGAGACGTTGGGCACCCAGTAGGCGAACTTCAGGTCTTCGGGCTCACCGGTGTAGATCGGGTTGGCGTGGATGTTCGTCATTGTGAGTCCCTTCCCATCGAAACTGGCATGAGCACCGTGTCCGCTGACTGCGGGCTGCTTGCGTTTGCGGCGTCCGCACCGGACCGGTTGCTGCGACGTCATCGGGCCAGTTCCCTTAGGTCGCTCGTGATGTGTGCAGGTGTGCCGTGCCAGACTACTGAGACGCAGACCACACGTGGCGGACAGATTTCGCGGACCGACGCACGCCGTCACAATGACGCACTTCGCCACGAACCGTCATCTGATTTGCGTTCCCGCGGCAGTGCCCAGGAATCGATGAATCGACGAAGTCCCGGCCCGCATTGACTGCGAGACCGGGACTTCCGTGGCGGAGGATAGGGGATTCGAACCCCTGAGGGCGTTAACCCAACCCGCGTTCCAGGCGAGCGCCATAGGCCACTAGGCGAATCCTCCGCGAATCAGCTTATCCGAGTCATGACGACAATGCGAAATCGCGGTGGCCGAGTGTGAAGCATCCCACTTCTCACAGGTGAACAGGCGACCTCAGCCGCCGGAGCTTGGCATCTGCTCCGAGTGAGCCGTGGAGCATCCCGCATCTCGGATGGATCGACATAGGCTTGCCGTAGGCAGTGCACGAAGCGGTCTCAACCGACCCCGCTCAGGCACACCCCCGACCGAGGAGTCCTCATGAAATTCATGCTCATCATGCGCACCGTCGACCAGGCCGCCGTCGAACGGATGGCCGAAGCCGATTTCAACGAGATGATCGCCGCTATGGGCGCCTACAACGAATCGATGATCAACGCCGGCGTCATGGCCGACGGCGCAGGTCTCGCCGACCCGTCCGAAGGCGCTGTCGTCGACTTCTCCAGCGAGGAGCCCACGGCCACCTCTGGTGCTTACGGGGACCTTCGCGAACTATTCAACGGATTCTGGATCGTCGAGGTCGCCTCCCTGGACGAAGCCATCCACTGGGCGAAGAAAGCACCTCTGGAGGCCGGATCCCAGATCGAAGTGCGTCGCATCAACGGGCCCGAGGACTTCCCCGAAGACAACGAATGGATCCAGAAGGAACAGGAATGGATCGAGCAGGGCCGCCTCAACAACGGCTGAGCCCCGCAGCAATCAACAACCATGTGGCCCCGCCCACTCGTTTTGTCCACCGAGGTCGCTCTCGACTAGACTGATTGCTGGCTCCCCGTGCGGCGTCATCTTGTGAACTCCCCCAGGGCCGGAAGGCAGCAAGGGTAAGCGAGCTCTGTCGGGTGCACGGGGAGTCCTCTATTCCCCAACATCACAATTCCACAACTCCCCTTATCCCCCGTCTGCCCAGGTCAGCTCTGGCTCTGTGGCGCTCCGAACGCCGAAATCAGGGCCGAGAAGCGAATTCGTTAATACTTTCGTGATTTTGCTTCATTACCATTATTCGCAGTTCTCATCCCTGTGTTTTAACGAGGTTTCCCTGTTGTCCACGAAGATCCAAGGGGCCATTGCCGCCCTTTCGGCACTGGCCCTGCTCACGGCGTGCACCCCGTCGAGTGACGATCCCAATGCGACCCGCAATGGCGCGAACAAGACCGCCGAGGCGGCTAAGGATCCCGTATTCCGTGTCGGGGCCATCACCACTGAGGCCGCAGAATCCGCGTCCGAATCGACGGCGACGTCCGAGACCAGTGAGGATGCGACCTCCACTGCGAAGCCGAGCCAGTCCACCGATGCGGCCACCGCGATGCCCGGCGCTGGGGACTTCGGCGAAGTGACCGAGTCCGGTGACGAGATCGACCTCGAGGCCGGCGAGCGGATCGGCATCTCCGTCGAGAACGCCGACCTCAGTGACATCTCCGTCACCGAGGAGGCCCACCCCCGGATCGCGCACGATCCCGGCACATTCTTCGACGCTTCCGGCACCGCGCTTGAGACCGATGAGGACGCTCAGGCTGGTTCGTCGACACCGAGCTCCACCGAATCCGAGCCCACCGACGATGGGTCGAAGGGCAGCGATTCAGAGAAGGAAAACGACGCCGAGGCGGTCTCCGCCCCGGATGAGTCCGCCGCCTGGATCTCGACTTACGGCCTCGTCGCCGACAGCGAATACACCGTGAAGGCCACCGCCACCACTGCCGACGGCGAAGAAGTCGACCTCGACGCAACGATCACCGTCGGCGCCAGCGACGGGCAACCGATGTCCGTGCGCACAACACTCGCCGACGACCAGACGGTCGGCGTCGCCGCACCCATCATGCTCAACTTCGGCTCCACCGTGTCCGAGGACTTCCGTGACGATGTCGAACGCCGTCTCTCGGTCAAGGTCACCGACGAGGACGGCAAGGAACGCGAAGTCGAAGGCTCGTGGGGCTGGCTCTATGACGATCCGCAGTCCCGACTGCATTTCCGCCCGAAGGAGTTCTGGCCGGCTCATTCGAAGGTCTCCGTCGACATTCCGCTCAAGGACGTGCCGACCGGTGAGAACAGCGTGGGTCAGAACGACCTCACCCTCGATTTCGAGATCGGACGCAAACAGGTCGTCAAGGCCGATGTGAAGTCCCACCGCATGACCGTCACTCGTGACGGCAAGCAGGTCATGGACTTCCCTGCTTCCCTCGGTGCACCGAAGTCCCCCTCGTACAACGGCACTCATGTGGTGATGTCGAAGGCCGCCGATTACACGATGACCTCCGAGCAGTGGGACTACGAGACCGATGTCCAGTGGGCGGTGCGCATCCACAACAACGGCGAATTCATCCACGCCGCTCCGTGGTCAGCCGGCGTCCAGGGTTCTCAGAACGTCTCGCACGGCTGCATCAACCTCACCACTGAACGCGCGAAGGAGTACTACGACTCCGCGATCTTCGGCGATCCCGTCGAGGTCACCGGTTCAAACGTGAGCCTGTCGACCAATGACAGCGACATCTCGGACTGGGTCTATTCCTGGGATGAATGGAAGAAGCTGAGCGCCCTCGATTGAGAGCGCCCAGCTTGATGGCCTGATTCGGCCGGTTCTTCGCAGTCGACTTACTTGTCGAGCTTCTTCACGGCCTTGTCGATCATCGGCACATAGCGCTCCAGCGTCCACGGGACGGTGAGCGGGTTGATGATCGAGGATCCGGTGACGAAGGGCTGGTCCTTCGGCGCCACGACGGCACCGGACTTGATCGCCGGAATGTTCGCGTACAGTCCCTGCGATTCGATCTCCTTCCTGTTCTTCTCATCGGAGTAGAAGGTGAAGATGAGGTCCGAGTCGTTGAGCTTGTCTGCGTTCTCCAGACCGATGAGCGCGGAATCCGTTCCCGGCTCGTCGTACTCCTTCTTCAGCTCGTCGATGATCGGATCCGGTGTCAGTCCGAGCGCGGAGACCATCGCCACGCGCTGCTCGGTGGGATAGAAGACGCCGAGGGTGCCGGGACCGGAGTTGTAGATGAAGGAGAACGTGAGGTCCTTGTATTCGTCCCGCTTGGCCTCTTTCAGCTGTGTCTTGATGTCGTCGACGAGCCCTTCGGATTCCTCTTCCTGACCGAGCGCCTTGCCGATCGTGGTGATCTGCTCGTCCCACTCGATGGTCCACGGCTGCTTCGGGTAGGCCACGGTCGGGGCGATGGCGTCGAGCTGCTTATACTGCTCGGCCGTGATTCCCGACCAGGGGGCAAGAATGACATCGGGCTCGAGTTCGGCAATGGCCTCGACATCGAGTTCCGTATCGCCCTGGAACTGCTCGGGCAGCTCCTCGCCCTTGTCCTTCACCGCTTCGTAGATCCACGGCATATAACCGGTGTCGTCGGATCCCCAGGCGTATTCCTCCATGCCGACCGGAGTCTTGCCCAAGGCGATCGCGGTCTCAGTCGATCCCTGACCGAGAGTGACGACGCGTTCGGGTTCGGACTCGATGACTGCTTCGCCGAGTGCGTGCTTGATCTTCACGGTCTCGAAGTTCGCAGACCCGGACTCCTCCGCGGCCTGCGATCCCTGCCCGCAGGCGGTCGCGGTGAGCGAGAGCGCGACGAGTGCTCCCGTGATGACTGCCCGGCGGCTGTGAGGAACTGGCATTCCTGTCCTTTCGACAGAGGTCGGAGCCGGAAACGGCCCCTCGACATTAACGTAGGACAGCCTAACTTAACTCACGCCTGATTGCGCAACGCCTGTGAGCCACTTCACGTCGATCTGCCGCATCTGCTGACAGCAGAAACCCTCGCCGAGGCGGCCCTGCGAACCGTAGGCTCACCCCATGACCGACATGCTCCCGCACAGCCAGACACCGCCGCCGTTGTGGCGTGAGGCGCTCGGCCGCGCTCTCCGTCTGCGCCGCACCGAAATGGGGCTCACCCTGGCTCAGGTCTCCCAGCGATCCGGCGTCTCGACTCAGTTCCTCTCCGAGATCGAACGTGGCCTCAAGGACCCGTCGTCGGAGGTCATCGAGGCCGTGGCCGAAGTCCTCGGTCTCCAGCTGCCGCAGATCCTCGTGCTCGCGGCATTCGGCATGAGCTCCGGGATCCCTGCCACCACACTGCTGTCCGCGACCGGCATAGCGCCAACCGCACCCGCACCGCCAGCGGCTGGTCAGGTGCGGCTCGCTCTGGCAGCCTGAGCTTCCGACCACCCCGGAGGGAGCAGAGCGTCAGAGGATGACGTCGACGAGTCCGAACTCCTGCGCCCCCTTCGCGTCGAGGACGAGGTCGCGATCGAAGTCGCGATGGATCTGCTCCGGAGTCCGTCCGGTGCTGCCGGCCAGCATCTCTTCGACCTCGCGACGCTGGCGGACGATCTCGTCTGCGGCGACGATGAGATCGGGAATCGTGCCGCGCGCACCTTCGGCGTGGGGCTGTCGCAGCACGGCGCGGGCGTGAGCGAGCATGGCCCGCTGGCCGGGATCTCCGGCGGCCAGGAGTACGGCCGCATCGGCTGCAGCCTGCCCGACGCAGGTGGTGGCCACGGGTGCGCCGATGTGGTGCATCGCGTCGAAGATCGCGGTCATCGCGGTCAGGGATCCGCCCGGGGAGTTGATGTACATGCTGATCGGCAGGTCTCGGCTGCTCGAATCGAGGTGGAGCAGCTGAGCGATGATCGTGTTCGCCACTCCGTCGTCGATGGGCACGCCGAGGTAGACGATGCGGTTGCCGAGCAGGTGCGAATAGACGTCGACGATCTTCTCGCTGCCACCGGAGCGGTCGACGACGTTGGGAATCGTGTACTGGCTCATCGTCCGCCTCCGATCTGTGCGTGCAGATCGGCCGGGGAATCGATGACACGATCGATGAGTCCGTACTCGATCGCCTCCTCGGCGGTGAACCACCGGTCTCGCAGGGAGTCCTCGAAGATGCGTTCAAAAGGATTCCCTGTCGCCTCCGCGATTCGGTGCAGGACCGAGTCTCGGACCGCTCGGAGGTCGTCGCCCTGGAGTTCGATGTCGGCGGCGGCTCCGCCGATCCCACCCGAGCCCTGGTGGAGGAGGATGCGGGCGTGGGGCAGGGCCAGGCGCTTACCCGGCGTGCCCATCATGAGCACGAACTGCCCCGCCGAGGCGGCCCACCCGAAGGCGATCGTGACCACGTCGTTGGGCAGGGCGGCGATGGTGTCGGCGATCGCGTGCATCATCGGCACGGATCCGCCCGGAGAGTTGATCCACAGGTGGATATCGGTGTGCGGATCCTCGGCGGAGAGGAGGACGAGGCGGGAGATGATCTCCATTCCGTTCTCGTCCCGCAGCTCGCCGTTGAAGACGACGGATCGGTAGGCGTAGAGCATGCGTTGGGATTCGGGAATCGCAGTGACCGCCGCGGTCTCGTCGGAGTCGGAGAATATGGATGGTCGGCTGTGTGGTGAAGTGGTGTGAGTGAACATGCGTCCACCCTGGCAGCGGCGGTGAGTGCGCGGAACCCGAATCCGCTCCGCGCAGACGCCTGCCGCTGTGAGCGGACGAGCTCTGCTTCTCTGACCGGCCCGCACAGGCCCGCGTGCTAGCATCGACGCACTAGTGAGGAGGACGAGATGATGGCGAATATGTGGCTGACTCTGCAGCTGCTCGTCGTCGTGCTCTCTTCCGACCTCGACTCGGTCGTGCCCCAGTCCCCTACTCACCTCATCGTCCTGGCTCTCCTCGGCGCGGCCCTGCTGACGCCGATCGCCGCCTGGGCAAGTATCGCTCTGCTGCGCGTGCTCTCACTGGCCGCACGTCCGCCGTCTCTGCCGGACTCGCGCCGAAGCATCCGCGAATTCCGCATGCCGGAGGAACCCGGCACTCCGGGTACGGCTCTGCCCAGAGCTCCCTCTGTCGTCGTTCACGCCATCGCCTGAACGACCCTTCCGCACGGAACGTCTCCCCGCCTCGGCGCGGGTGATCGTCACGGTGATGGCCTCAGACGGCCCATTCCCTCGCGCCGCAGTGCGCCCTGTCCGAAGGACACTCACCTGTGAACATCTACGAATTCCTGCCCATCCGTCTGCTCGTCGAGGCCGCCTACACGGTGGTCACGGGAATCAGCGACATTCTCGCACCCCTCGCCGGCGGCTTCAGCGCCGCCCTGGCCGTCATCGTGCTCACCGTTCTGGTGCGTGCCGTGCTCATCCCCGTCGGGGTGTCCCAGGTCAGGGCCGGCATCACTCGCAAGCGCCTGGCACCGAAGATCACTGAGCTGCAGAAGAAGTACAAAGACAAGCCGGAACTCATGCAGCAGAAGCTCATGGAGCTGTACAAGGAGGAGAACGCCTCCCCCTTCGCCGGATGCCTGCCGGTGCTGGCGCAGATGCCGGTGCTCATGGCGGTCTATGGTCTCTTCATCAATTCGACGATCGGCGGGCATACCAATGAGCTGCTCGGGCATACGCTCTTCGGTCTGCCGCTGAACACGAGCTTCGTCACGCTGCTCGGCACCGGCGACCTGACCGGGACTGCGATCACGGTCTACCTCGTCCTCGTCGTACTCATCGCCGTCGTCGCCGCATTCTCCAGGCACCTGCTCACCCCGGCCGTGCCTGAGACCCCGACCGCTCCCCCGGCGAAGAACGGTGCCGATGCTCCGGCGATGCCGGATCTGTCCGGGGTGATGAAGACCCTGAGCTTCATGCCCTTCCTCACCGCGATCTTCGCTCTCTTCGTGCCCTTGGCCGCGGCACTCTATCTGGCGACGACGACCACGTGGACGCTCGGCGAACGCCTCGTCCTCAACCGCCTCCTCGGCGCGAACGAACCGCAGCCGGAGGAGAAGACAACGGCCTGACGGACTCCGGCACGCAAAGAGCCCGGGGCGGAGGATCAACGTCCTCGGCCCCGGGCTCTGTGTCGGCGGCCGGTGCCGGCCGCCTCGGTGATCAGGCGATGATCGGCTCCGGGCGGGTCCCGGCCACGACCTTGAGTGCGCCGTCAACGACGGTGGCACGCACGGTGCCGCCATCTTCGACCGACTCGGTGACGAGGAGATCGGCGATGCGGTCGTCGAGCTCACGCTGGATCGTGCGACGCAGCGGACGGGCACCGAACTCGGGTTCGTAGCCTTCATCAGCCAGCCAGTCGAGAGCCTCGGCCGAGACGTCGAGGGCGATGCCCTGAGCCTCGAGACGCTGCTTCGACGCGGCGAGCTGATGACCGACGATGGAGCGCAGCTGCTCGCGGTCGAGCCGCGAGAACATCACGGTGTCGTCGATGCGGTTGATGAACTCCGGCCGCATGAACTCCTTCAGCCGACCCATGACCTTGGCCTTGAGGTCCTTCTCCGCGTCCCCGGCTGCACCGGAGGCGAAGCCCAGCGGAGTGCCGGACATGAACTCGGAACCGAGGTTCGAGGTCATGATGATCACGGTGTTGCGGAAATCGACCGTCCGGCCCTGACCATCGGTGAGCCGACCGTCGTCGAGGACCTGCAGCAGCAGGTTGAACGCATCCGGATGAGCCTTCTCGACCTCGTCGAGGAGGATGACCGAATACGGGCGACGGCGGACCTTCTCCGTCAGCTGACCGGCCTCGTCGTAGCCGACGTAGCCGGGAGGGGCACCGACGAGACGCGACACCGTGTGGCGTTCGCCGAACTCGCTCATATCGAATCGGATCATGGCCGATTCGTCGTCGAACAGGGTCTGCGCCAGAGCCTTCGCCAGCTCGGTCTTTCCGACGCCAGTGGGGCCGAGGAAGAGGAAGCTGCCGATGGGACGGTCGGGATCGGCCATACCGGTCTGGCTGCGGCGGATGGCGCGCGACACGGCGGTCACGGCTTCGTCCTGTCCGACCACACGGTCGTGGAGGACCTCTTCCATGTTCGCCAGACGAGCCTTCTGAGTCTGCGTCATCCGTTCCGCCGGGATTCCGGTGGCACGGGAGACCACATGCGCGATCTCCTGCTCACCGATGATCGCTTCGGCGGCAGCGGTCTTCGCGGCCTCGGCATCCGGGTTCTCGGCGGATTCGATCCGTGCGGTCACCTCGTTGATCTCGTCGCGGACGCGGCCGGCGCGCTCGTAGTCCTCGACCTCGATTGCGGATTTCTTCTCCGCCTCGAGTTCGGAGAGGTTGAGCTTGAGGGCCTCGATATCGACCGCGGGTCCGCGCCTCAGCGACATCCGGGCGCCGGCCTGATCGATGAGGTCGATGGCCTTGTCCGGCAGGAACCGGTCGGTGATGTAGCGGTTCGACAGCTCCACGGCGGCACGGACCGCCTCGGCGGTGTAGGTCACCTCGTGGAACTCCGCGTAGCGATCCTTGAGTCCGTCGATGATCGTCACCGCATCCTCGACGCTCGGTTCACCCACGGTCACCGGCTGGAAGCGGCGTTCGAGAGCCGAATCCTTCTCGATGGTGCGGTACTCCTTGAGCGTGGTCGCGCCGATCATGTGCAGATCGCCGCGGGCCAGTCGCGGTTTGAGGATGTTTCCGGCGTCCATCGAGTTCGCTTCGCCGTTGCCCCCGGCGCCGACGAGGGTGTGGAGTTCGTCGACGAAGACGATCATGTCTCCGTCGTCCGCAATCTCGTTCAGAGCTCCGGTCAGGCGCTCCTCGAAGTCACCGCGGTAGCGGGTGCCGGCGAGCATTCCGGGCATGTCGAGGGCGATAATGCGTTTGCCCTGCAGCTGCTTGGGCACGTCACCCGAGTGGATGGCCTGGGCGAGGCCTTCGGCGACCGCGGTCTTGCCGACGCCGGCTTCGCCGAGGAGGACAGGGTTGTTCTTCGTCCGGCGGGCGAGGATCTCGATCGTCTGCTCGATCTCCTCTGCACGGCCGATGACGGGATCGAGCTTGCCTTCGGCTGCGAGTTCGGTGAGGTCGGTGCCGAACTTCTCCAGCACGGATTCCTGACCGTCCTCGCCCTCGGCATCCTGGCCGGGGTGCATGCCTGCGGCTTCTGCGGCCTCGGCTCCGGCCTGGAGCGCGGCCTGGGTGACTCCCGCCTGGGCGAGGATCCGACCGGCGGGCATCTCCTGATTGAGCACGAAGGCGAAGAACATGTGCTCCGGATCGATGTAGGTCGACCCGAAGGCTCTCGCCACCTGGTAGGCGTCGAGCAGGGCGCGCTGGGCCGAACCGGTCAGAGTGGGCGTGGAATCCGCCTCGGTGTCGGTTGCAGCCGGAAGGCGCTCTTCGATCGCGTGGGCGATGGCCTCGGGGTCGGCGCCTGCCTGGCGCACGGCGGAGATTCCGGGTTCGGAATCGACCATGGTGCGCAGGATATGGAGTGCGTCGACCTCGGACTGGCCGTGGCGGCCTGCGAACTCCGCGGCCGCTTCGATGACCTCATGGCTGCGCTTGCTCAGCAGTCGGTTGATGTCGACGGAACGGCCTCGGCGGGCTCCGGTCTGTCCCTGGAGGAAACGAGCGAGGAACTCGTCGAACGAGTCTCCGCCCGAGCCTGCGGGTCCGAAGAATGTGGCCAAAGCTGACCTCCTCTTTCAGAGTTGAGCGTATACGACTCAATCAACAGGGCAGCGGCCGCCGTTATTCCCGAGGAGGTTGAGGTCGCCGTCACACGCAGTGACCGGCCAGCGCGCGGTCAGCCCTTCGAGGGCCACCCGTTCGGCTTGCACCCCTGCAGACCCTTCGTCTGCTGCTGCATGAGCGGAGCGGTCTCGCCAGGCCCCGGGCACGACTCGTGTCCGTGGCCGAGCGCGTGACCGACCTCGTGGTTGATGAGGTACTGCCGGTACTGGACGATGTCGTCGAATTCGTCCGTGGCAGACACCCAGCGCTTGGCGTTGAGGATGACGTTGGGGCCGTTGCGGCACGAGAGCTTGCCCAGGGTGCGCAGCGGCAGGCACATCTCGTCGACCGCGTCGGGGCTGGCGATGGAGATCATCGTGTCCTGGCCTTCGTCGACGAGTTCGATGGAGACATCGTCCATGTCCTGCCAGCCGCGTTCGTCCTGGAGGGTCTTGATAATGAAGTCGCCTGCCTCATCGACGTCGATGGGCAGGTTGTCTTCGACACGCAGGGCGACCTTGAAGGTCTTGCCGTCGTCGCGGTTGGGTCCGGTCTCGTCCTTCGGCCGGTCCCATTCGCCGCTGCCGTGGGTGTCGATATCGCCTTCGCTCACCCCGGCGGCTCCCGCGTCGTCGATGCTCGAGGTCTCGGTGGGCTCGCTGGTTTCGGTGGCTGAGCCGCTCGGGCCCGGCGAGGCGGCCTGCGTTTCGGCCGCTTTCGGGGTCGGCCGGGTCTCTTCGTCGGCGGCGGGCGCGCAGGCGCTCAGTCCGACGGTCAGCGAGACAGCGGCAAGCGAGGTCAGGGTGCGGAGGCGTGGACGGGAGACAAGACGGGTTCGACTGAGCACGCCTGTGAGTCTATCTCCTGCCGATTCATCGAGAAACGGGTTGCGTGTCGAGAAACGGGTGTGCGCACGCGTTTCTCGACACGCAGCCCGTTTCTCGGCGAGTGATCAGAAATCGAGGATGCCGCCGGGTCCGCGCAATCTGGCACGCAGACGGCAGTTCGACCCCTCGACCACCGTGGTGTCACCGGCTCCGAGCACCTCGAGCACCTGCCGCGCCGCCTCGGGCTCGGGCGATTCCACACGGAATTCGAGCAGCTCAAGGGTGGGCAGGGCCGCCTCGGCGGGATGGACGGATTCGCCCCAGTCGATGAGGAACGGCTGCGCACCCTCGTGCGGCAGCGGAGAACGCGTGGTCAGCCGCCACTCGAGACGGTCGCCTTCGGCAGTATCGCGGGCCATGTCCTGGACCTCGCCGAAGTCGATGCCCGCGGTGTTCGCGGCCGCGACCTTCGCGAGGAACGCCGGCGGGTGGATGGCCCAGGTCTGCAGGGTCGGCTCGGTGGCCAGATGTGCGTCGAGCGGAAGGGTGCCGTCAGCGGGCTTCTCCTGCTGCGGGTCGGGGCCGAGGATCTCGAGGTAGGTGTGCGCTCCCTCCGGCCAGCCCGTCGGGGCGAGCCCGAGGAGGAAGTTCGCGGTCCCCCGCCCCGGGTGCGAGCCGCCGGGAATCGCACGCACCCCGGTGGCCTCTTCGACGGCGGCGACCCCGGCCTCGAGGTCGGGCACCGTGATGATGAGGTGGTCGAGCTGCGCGGGAATGGTGTTCAGAGCGTCCATGATCCACCCGGACCTTTCAGATGAGCGTGTAGGCCCTCAGTCTCCCCCTCTTGGCGGCCTGGGGCAATGATGTCGAGAGCGATGCCGAAGAAGTCGAGGATCGAGCCGACCGCAGCCGGCTGATCACTCGCGGCCCACAGCTGCTCGAGACGGACCCGCGGCATCTTCTGGCTCGCCGGATGCTCGGAGTCCTTCCAATCGATGAGGAACGGCTGGATTCCCGACCACGGCAGCGGGGTGCGCCTGGTCAGGCGCCAATCGAGCACCTCCCCGTCCGGTCGGCGTCTGGTCATGTCATGGACCTCGCCGAGGTCGACGCGCGGTTCCCGTGCACGCGCAGCGGCCGTGACGACTCCGTCGAAATCGTCCGGACGGATCGCCCACCGCTGCACGGTCGGTGCGGTGATCCCGGCCAAGCGCCCTGCCGCGAGCGCTGGGTCCTGCTCGGGATCGGGGCCGAGGATCTCGAGGTACGTGAGTGGGTTCGCACCGTTCTCCGGCTTGAGCCCGAGCGACTCGGTGAGGTCGTCGCCGAGCTCGAGTCCGAGCAGCGCATTGGCTGTCCCCAATCCCGGATGGGCCCCGCCGTCGATCGCTCTCACCCCCAGACGAGCCGACGATTGCTCAACATATTCCTCAAGGTCGGGCACGGCGATGACCAGATGATCGAAACTCGATGTGTTCAACATGTCTCAATATTAAGCCCCGGATTGACGCGGATTGCACGGATGCGTTTTACTCAGGGCATGCACATCCACTTCGGGCCCCATACCGGACACTGCCCCTGCCAGCCGCCAATGGCGCCCGCAATGTCCGCATATTGTTGAACTATCCGGCTCAGTTCCCTCTGTTCCATTCCTCTTGCCCGAAGGACGTCCCATGACGGATCACCGTCTCTCCACCTCAGCGCGTCTGACTCAGCGCCTGACTGACCGCCGCCTCGACCGCCGCTCGGTACTGAGCCTCGGTCTCGGTTTCGGCACTCTGCTCACCCTCACCGCCTGCACTCCCCACGACTCCGGTTCCTTGGCCGAAGGCGAACCCGTCCGCGGCGGAGTGCTCACCTACTTCGAACCCCAGACCTGGACCCTGCTCTACCCGCCGTCGGTCGGCTTCTACCCGAACGGCGGAATCATGAACAACATCTCGGCACGCCTGCTGTGGCAGGATCCCGAGACCCTCGAGCTCCATCCGTGGCTGGCCACCGACCTGCCGGAGACCGACGCCGAGGCCACGACCTACACCTTCACCATCCGCAAGGGCGTGACCTACTCGGACGGTTCACCGCTGACACCGGAGAATGTGGCGAAGAACTTCGACCTCTTCGGCCGCGGCGACGAATCACGCACACTGCCGGTGTCCGAGCAGATCTCGAACTACGAACGCAGCGAAGTCCTCGACGGGAATCGGGTCCGGTTCCACTTCTCGGCACCCTCCCCCGGTTTCGCCCAAGCGACGTCGACGATGAACGCGGGCCTGCTCGCCGATTCCACTCTCGACCTCGATGCCGAAGGCTTCGGCCCGGGCGGAGCCACGCAGATCCACACCTGCGGGCCCTTCCACATCACGGCCGAGACCATCGGCACGAAACTCTCCGTCCGTGCCCGCGAGGACTACGACTGGGCGCCCCCGCACCTGAAGCATCAGGGCCGGGCCCACCTCGACGGCATCGATTATCTGACGAACAACGAATACTCCGTGCGCATCGGAGCCGTGCTCTCCGGGCAGGCAGACGGCGTCCGCGATGTCCAGGCACCGGATGAGTCGCGTGTCACCGAACAGGGGCTGCGCCTCTATGCGAAGGCGACGAACGGAATCAACAACAGCATCAACTTCCGGTTCCGCCATGACCTGCTTGCCGATATCGACGTCCGGCGAGCGCTCATCGCCGCCATCGATCGGCAGGAGATCGTCGACAAGCTCTTCACCCCGAACTACCCGCTGGCCACCGGTCTGCTGGCCAAGGGCGCCATGGGGTATGTCGACCAGTCGGGATCCTGGGACTTCGACCCGGACAGGGCCAACCGCCTCCTCGACGAGGCCGGGTGGAGTGAGCGCAACGGACACGGCTACCGCGTCAAGGACGGCCAGCCGTTGGCGCTGACGGTGAATATCGCCCTGCCGCAGCCGCGGTCGAACGAGGTCCAGACCCTCATCCAACAGCAGCTGCGCCGCGTGGGCGTGCGCCTGTCGATCAATCCCGGCGACCAATCGAAGCAGACCCTCGACGCCCTCGAACTCGACACCGTGCAGATCTACCATTCGATGGTCGCCCGCGCCGACTTCGACAACCTGCGTTCGAACTACTCCTCAGTCAACCGCGATGTCTTCCTCAACGGAGTCGGCCGGGCCGACGCCGACGACGATTCGGTCGATGCGAAGGTCGACGAACTCCTCGAGACGCTGGCCTCCGAACCGAACCAGGAGAAGCGCCAAAAAGCCGCCGAGGCGGTCCAGAACTACCTCGTCGACCAGGCCTATGTGCTGCCGTTCTTCGAAGAGCCGCAGGTCTTCGCCTTCCGCCGCCGCGTCCACGGCTTCGCCACCGAACCCGTGGGACGGCCCGACTTCTACAGCACCTGGCTGGCAGGAGAGAAATGATCCTCGACACCCGCTACCTCATCCTGCGCCTGGGCCAAGCGGTCCTCGTGCTGCTGCTCGCGTTCACCGCGGCATTCATCCTGCTCAGCCTCATCCCCGGTGACGGCGTCACGGCCCGCTTCGCCGATCCGGCCCTCGGCCTCTCCCCCGATCAGATCGCCGAGATCCGAAACGCCACCGGTGCCGACGAGTCCTGGTTCGGCCGCTACCTCACGAGTCTCACCGGGTTCCTCACCGGGAACTTCGGCTATTCGGTGCAGACCGGTGCCGCCGTGTCGACGATCATCACAGCAGCACTGCCCTCGACCGCGGTGCTCGCTGCCTCCGGGTTCGTCACCGCACTCGTCCTCGCCGTCATCATCGCCGTCTTCGCGACCTTCGGTCCGGCCACCGGGCCGGCCGCGCGAGTGCGTCGGGTCCTCGACTCGGTGCCCAGCCTCTTCATCTCGATCCCCGTGTTCTGGCTCGGAATCCTGCTCATCCAGGTCTTCTCCTTCCAGCTCGGGTTCGTCTCCGTCGTCGATCCCGGCCCCGCCGAGGCGCTCGTGCTGCCGACCCTGACCGTGGCGGTTCCGCTGTCGGCCCCGATCGCCCAGGTGCTCATCCGCTCCATCACCGAGGTGCAGGCTTCCGGATTCGTCAAGGTCACCACCGCGAAGGGCGCTTCCGAACTGTGGATCCTCGTCCACACCGTCGCCCGCAATGCGGTGCTGCCGGGACTGACGATCATCGGGCTCGTCTTCGGTGAGCTCGTCGCCGGTGCCGTCGTCACCGAGACCGTGTTCGGTCGCAACGGCATCGGGCTCATCACCGCCCAGGCCGTGACCCACCGGGACAATCCGATCCTGCTGGCCGTCGTCGTCATCGCCACCTTCGGCTACGTCATCATCAACCTCGTCGTCGACCTCCTCTACCCCGTCATCGACGTCCGACTGCGGACGAAACGCAGCACCGCCTCGGCGAGGTCGGGCCTGCGCAGCCACGACGAATCCACCCGTCGGGCGCTGACGGCGACCGCGGCCAGCGTCGGCGTCGACCTCGACTGGACCGACGAGTCGAAGGAGAAGAACGCATGAGCACAGTCTCCACCCACGCTCAGGACACCCACCCGAACGGCAACGACCGCCCGCGCTCCCGCGCACGCAGCGGCCGGGTACATGCGGCACTCACCCCGGCCACGATCGCCTCGGCGCTGGTGCTGCTCATCGCCATCGCCTGGGCGCTGTTCCCCGGTCTCTTCACCCACTTCGATCCCAACGACGGCGGAGACACCCCCGCCCTTCTGGCCCCGAGCCTCGAGCATTGGTTCGGCACCGACCAGACCGGCCGCGATGCCTTCACCCGCGTCGTCTACGGCGCCTCCCAGTCCCTGCTGGCCGCGCTCGTGGCCGTCGGGGTCGGGCTGATCGTCGGCACCACGATCGGACTCATCGCCGGCACCCGGCGCGGGTTCGTCGACGATGTGCTCATGCGCCTGATCGATGTGCTGCTGTCCATCCCCGCGATCCTGCTCAGTCTCTCGATCGTCGTCGTCCTCGGTTTCGGAACGATCAACGCGGCCATCGCCGTCGGAGTCACCGCCATCGCCCAGTTCGCACGACTGGCCAGGTCCCAGGCGGTGCAGATCAACACGAGCGACTACGTGGCCGCGGCCTACGGATCCGGCGGCACCTTCTTCTCCGTCCTGGTCCGCCATATCCTGCCGAATTCGGTCTCTCCCGTGCTCTCACTGGCGGTGCTCCAGGTCGGTTCGGCGATCCTCCAGATCTCCACTCTCGGATTCCTCGGATACGGCACTCCGCCGCCCACCCCGGAATGGGGCCTCATCATCGCCGAGGGCCGCAACTTCGTCGCCACCGCGTGGTGGCTGACCGTGCTGCCCGGCCTCGTGGTCATGGCCATCGTGCTCGCCACCCACCAGATCGGCAACACCCTGCGAAAGGTGACATCATGACCGACTCCTCACTGCTGCGCATCGACGGTCTCTCCGTCGAATACACCCGCCGAGGCGGCTCCGCGGCACCTGCCGTGAGCGAACTCGACCTCGTGGTCCGTCCCGGTTCGATGACCGCCGTGGTCGGGGAATCCGGTTCGGGGAAGTCGACGACGGCGAACGCGGCCATCGGCCTGCTCCCGCCATCGGCCAGGGTCGCGAACGGGCGGATACGCCTCGGCGATCTCGATCTGCTCAGCCTGGGCACCTCCGGGTGGCGCGGTGTGCGCGGTTCCCAGATCGGCTATGTCCCACAGGACCCGGGGTCCTCGCTCAATCCGCTGCAGACGATCGGGAAATCCGTCGCCGAGGCGCTGCGCATCCACCGCCGAGCCAACCGGGCAGAGGCTCGTGCTCAGGTCATCGAGCTGCTGGACCGGGTCGGCATCGACCAGCCGGAGAAGCGGGCCGATCAGTTCCCGCACGAGCTCTCGGGCGGGATGCGGCAGCGGGTGCTCATTGCCGCCGCCATCGCGCTGCGTCCGCGCCTGCTCATCGCCGATGAACCCACTTCCGCCCTCGACGTCACCGTCCAGAAGCAGGTCCTCGACCTCCTCGACGAGCTGCGCGCCGAGACCGGGATGGGCGTCCTCTTCATCACCCACGATCTCGCCGTCGCCGGCGAGCGCGCCGACGAGGTCGTGGTCATGCAGGGCGGACGCATCGTCGAATCGGGACACGCCGGCCGTGTCTTCTCCGACCCGGCCACCGAGTACACCTCCCGCCTCATAGCCGATGCCCCTGCGCTGCAGACGAAGGCACGTCCGGACCGCACCGAGGCGACCACGCGGACTGACACCCCGTTCGTCTCCGTCGAATCACTCACCCACATCTTCGACCGCACGGGTGATCAGATCACCGGCGTCGAAGGTGTGGATTTCACGGTGGCGCGCGGGACCACGCACGGACTCGTCGGCGAATCCGGTTCGGGCAAGACGACCACGGGCAAGGCCCTGAGCGGGTTCCTCACACCCCAGTCCGGGCAAGTGCGCATCGGCGATTTCGACGCCGCGGAACTCGGACGCGGTCGTCCCTCACGTCAGCGTCTGCGGGAGTTCCGGAGCTCCGTCCAACTGGTCCATCAGAACCCGTTCTCCGCTCTTGATCCCAAGCATTCGATCCGCTCGACCCTGACCGAACCTCTGCGCAACTTCCGCCTCGGTGACCGCACCTCCCGCCCTCGACTCGTCGCCGAGGCCATGGATCGAGTGGCGCTGCCGACCGACTTCCTCGACCGGCGTCCCGCCGAACTCTCCGGCGGGCAGCTGCAGCGAGTGGCGATCGCCCGTGCCCTCATCGTCGAACCCGAACTCGTCGTCTTCGACGAGGCGGTCTCGGCTCTCGACGTGACCGTGCAGGCGCAGATCCTGACCCTGCTCGATGAGCTGCAGAGGGAGCTCGGCCTGACCTACGTCTTCATCACCCATGACCTCGCCGTCGTCCGCCAGATCGCTGATACGGTGTCCGTGATGTCGCACGGACACCTTGTCGACGATGGCGCGACCGAAGAGATCTTCACTCGCCCGCGTTCCGCCTACACTCGCACTCTGCTCGAGGCGATCCCCCGTCCCGCAACGCTGTCGGCCGATGCAGCGCCTGCGAACACTCGACCCGCAACCCCGACCCTGCTCACCGCAGCAGCAGAAAGCTGAGAACCATGACCCCTCAACCGACCGACACCCAGGCGACCGGACCAAAGCTCGGATTCTTCACTCGCCTGCTCGAGGACGCCCCGGCAGCTCAGCGCTACCGCTTCGCCCTCGAACAGATCGAGACGGCCGAGGAGTTCGGCTTCCATTCGGCATGGGTCGCCCAGCACCACTTCTCCGCGGCAGAGGGCGGGCTGCCGTCCCCGCTCGTCTTCCTCTCCCATGCCGCCGCCCGCACCTCCCGGATCGACTTGGGCACCGCGATCATCACCCTGCCGATGGAGAATGCCGTGCGCGTGGCCGAAGACGCCGCCGTCCTCGACGAACTCTCCGCCGGTCGCCTCCAGATCGGTCTGGGCTCCGGCGGGAATCCGAAGTCCTTCCCAGCCTTCGGCACGAGCTTCGATGACCGTCGCGAGGTCTTCGCCGACAACCTCGCAACACTGCGCACCCTGTTCTCAGGCGACCGGCTTCCCACCGATCACAGTCTCTATCCCGTTCCCGACGCGGAGCGTCCGAGTCTCGAACGACGCCTGTGGCAGGCGACGTTCTCCGCCGGCGGTGCCGGTGCGGCCGGCGCTGCCGGTGACGGACTCATGCTCTCCAGGACTCAGCCGCGTCCCCAGGACAACCCGGCGGCACGCCTCGACGAGGTGCAGCTGCCGGTCATCGACACCTATCTCTCCCAGCTGCCGGACGGGGTCGAACCGCGGATCCTCGCTTCCCGCACCGCCGTGGTCGCCGATGCCGAAGACCTGCCCCGGCTGCGTGAGATCACCGAACCGGCTCTGCGGGCTGAGGCCGACCGCCTCGTCGGCTATGACACATCCGGTCTCAGCCTCGATGAGCTCCTCAACGCCACCGACACCTACCTCGGCACTCCTGAGCAGGTGAGCGAACGCCTGCACCATGACCGCGTCCTCGATCGGGCCACAGACGTCAGCTTCCAGGTGCATTCGGTTCCGGCGACGAACGAGACCGCTCTGCGGTCGATCGAACTGCTGGCCACCGAGGTGGCCCCGGCCCTTGGTTTCTCCGTGACGAAGGAGCGGGTGCACTGAGATGGCCGATATCATCAACCTCCTCGCCGGAATCGCGGCGAATGATCCTCTCGATGGCCTGCGTGATCACCGGGCACAGGCGAAGGAGAATGCTCAGCTGAGCTTCGAGGCTCTGCTCGAACCCGCCGATCCGAAGGGCGTGAGCTTCCGCGACCGTTATGCGGTCGCCGCATTCACCGCGGGCCTGCTCGGTTCCGCGCGGGCCGAGGAGTTCTACCGGGATCTGCTGCGCGACGAAGACGAGTCCGCGTCCTGGGCAGTCGCCGAACTCCTCGACGAGGCGACCGCCGCGGAATCGGCCAGACGTGGACCGTACGGAGACTTCGAGTCCCAGGCTCTGGCGGGCGAAAACGTTCCCGGGCCCTGGCTCTCTGTTGCGAAGGCGACGGCGGAGAGACTCGGTGAGAAGCTGGTGGCCGGGCTCGAGTTCGCGCATCTGCTCGTCCTCCATCCGCGCGACAGCCGTCCGGACCACCTGGCGCTGCTGCTCGAGGCAGGTTGGGACGAGGACGGCATCGTCACGCTGGCTCAGCTGGTTTCGTTCCTCAACTTCCAGATCCGCATCAGCACCGGACTCGCCGCACTCACCGCGACGTCGTCCACGGTTGAATCCCCGGACGACGCAGCCCCGTCCACGCACGACGTGGACGACGGCCCCGCCTCGGCGAGGGTGGAAGAGGCACTGCAGTCCGTCGGGGACCGGGTGAAGACGTATCCGAATCTCAACCGTCCCGAACTGTTCCAGCAGGGCGGGCTCGGCTGGGTGCCGTGGATCGCCCCCGTCGCCGAGGCAGACCTGAGCGATGACCAACGGGACGCCCTCATCGAAGCGGGACGGGCGAAGAACCCCTACTTCCGGCTGCTCGCGAGGGATCCTGCCGCGCTCAAGGCACGGACCCTGACCGACTTCGACATCTTCTTCAACACCACCGACGGGCTCGGTAGGGCCGAGCGCGAACTCGCCGCGACCGCGGCCTCCCGTCTCAACGGATGCCTGTTCTGCGCCTCGGTCCACGCCGATCGGGCCACCGAGGAATCCGGGCGCCGGGACCTCGTGCAGCGCCTCCTCGACGAAGGAATCGGCACGGAGTCCCGCCTCGGCGATCAGGTGTGGGATGCCGTCGTCGATGCCTCGGTGGCACTGACGCTGACTCCGCAGACCTTCGGTGCGCGGCACGTCGATCAGCTGCGTGCGGCTGGGCTGGGCGACGGCGACATCATCGACGCCCTCAGCTGCGCTGCCTTCTTCAACTGGGCGAACCGGCTGATGCTCTCCCTCGGCGAGCCCGAGAAACTGAAATAGGCAACGTCGAAAAACGCACTGAGTGCCGAGGAACGCATGTGCGCATGCGTTCCTCGGCACTCAGCCCGTCTGTCACTCGGTGACCGGCAGGGCGCTTCAGCTCAGGCGACGTCCATGAGCGTCGAGCGGATGATGAAGCGGTTTCCCGTCGGTGATTCGACGCTGAAGCCGCTCCCCCGGCCCGGCACCACATCGATCGTCAGATGCGTGTGCTTCCAGTACTCGAACTGTTCCGTCGACATCCAGAAGTCCAGTCCGGCTTTGTCGGCGTCGTCGATGGGCAGTTCGAAGTGTCCGAGCAGCACATCGGCTTCCGAGGTGAGGAAGTCGCCTTCGGGGAAGCACATGGGCGACGAGCCGTCACAACAGCCGCCGGACTGGTGGAACATGAGCTGTCCGTGTTTGTCGACGAGGCTGGCGAGCAGGTCGATGGCGGCCTGAGTCATCGCCACTCGCGATTTCTCTTCGCCCTCGATCGTCGGTGTCGACTCGAGAGCTGCTGTTTCGGCTAAATCACTCATCAGAAGAATCCTTGTGCATTTTCGGAGTAGCTGACCAGCAGGTTCTTCGTCTGCTGGTAGTGGTCGAGCATCATCTTGTGGTTCTCGCGTCCGATGCCCGAGGACTTGTATCCGCCGAACGCGGCGTGGGCCGGGTAGGCGTGATAGTTATTCACCCAGACGCGGCCAGCCTGGATGTCGCGACCGGCGCGGTAGGCGGTGTTGCCGGTGCGTGCCCAGACTCCGGCGCCGAGGCCGTAGAGGGTGTCGTTGGCGATGCCGATGGCGTCGTCGTAGTCGGAGAACGAGGTCAGCGCCACGACGGGTCCGAAGATCTCCTCCTGGAAGATGCGCATCTTGTTCGTGCCTTTGAAGATCGTCGGCTGGATGTAGAAGCCACCGGCGAGGTCGCCATCGAGTTCGGCCTTGTCGCCGCCGATGAGCGCCTCGGCGCCTTCGTCCTTGCCGATCTTGAGGTAGGACATGATCTTCTCGAACTGGTCGTTCGAGGCCTGCGCTCCGACTTGGGTGTCGGTGTCGAGCGGGTTGCCCTGTTTGATCGATCGGACGCGTTCGACGCCGGCGGCGACGAAGTCGTCGAAGATCGATTCCTGGACGAGCGCACGCGACGGACAGGTGCAGACCTCGCCCTGGTTGAGAGCGAACATCGCGAAGCCTTCGAGTGCCTTGTCTCGATAGCTGTCGTCGGCGGCCATGACGTCGTCGAAGAAGATGTTCGGCGACTTGCCGCCGAGTTCCAGGGTGACCGGGATGATGTTCTGCGAGGCGTACTGCATGATCAGGCGGCCGGTCGTGGTCTCACCGGTGAAGGCGATCTTGCGGATGCGTTTGTTCGACGCGAGCGGTTTGCCGGCTTCGACGCCGAATCCGTTGATGATGTTGAGAACGCCGGGAGGCAGCAGGTCGCCGATGAGTTCGGCGAGGACGAGGATCGATGCGGGAGTCTGCTCCGCGGGTTTGAGGACGACGCAGTTTCCGGCGGCGAGCGCCGGAGCGAGCTTCCATGTGGCCATGAGCAGGGGGAAGTTCCAGGGAATGATCTGTCCGACCACGCCGAGGGGCTCGTGAAAGTGGTAGGCGACGGTGTCATCGTCGATCTGTGAGATGCCGCCTTCCTGCGCCCGGATGGCGGAGGCGAAGTAGCGGAAGTGGTCGACGGCCAGCGGCAGGTCCGCGGCCAGCGGTTCGCGGATTCCCTTGCCGTTGTCCCATGTCTCGGCGACGGCGAGCATCTCGAGGTTGGATTCGATGCGGTCAGCGATCTTGAGCAGGATGTTCGCACGTTCGGCGACCGGGGTCTTGCCCCAGGCCGGTGCGGCGGCCCATGCGGCATCGAGTGCGGTCTCGACATCGTCTGCGGTGGAGCTGGGGATCTCGGTGAATACCTGCCCGGTGACCGGGGTGATGTTCTCGAAGTAGTTGCCATCCTTCGGCGGCACCCACTCTCCTCCGATGTAGTTCTCATAACGGGGCTTGAACGTGACAAGCGCGCCGTCGGTACCGGGTGCTGAGTAGACTGCCATGACACTCCTTCGTGTGCGTCCATCCACCCCACTTCACGTGCCTCGTCCGATGGCGGCCGGAGGCGCGGAGCGGATGTGTCCGTGTCCTCTCACCATAAGTCGGAACCGGGGTGCGGACAATAGTCGTTGATGGAGTTCGGAGGGTCGCCGATCGACGATGTCACCAGCGGGCGGGAGAGTTCCGCTGAAGCGAATCGGCACAGCGTCTGCGCGGGCGATGTCAAGACTGCTGATCGCTTGGACATGCAGATGGGGCTCGGTGCTGTTGCCTGAGTTCCCGCAGCGCCCGAGCTTCTCACCTATTTGGACAGTCTGTCCGACCTGGAATTGGACGCTTCCCTGTTGGAGGTGGCAGAGGGCCACAACGGCGGTTCCGGTCCGGATCATGATGTGGTTCCCTGCGAGCGCGAGCCATCCGGCATCGGCCCGTCTGCGTTGAGTCATCGCATAGCCGAGCGAAGGCAGTCCCCGATAGGCAGGATGATCGGTCGCTGAGTCGTGGACGGCGACAACAACGCCGGCGACGGGTGCGAGCACGCTGCGGCCGAAACCGATGAATTGCTCCGGCGGTTCCGGGCGAAACAGCGAGCCGAGTCCGAACACGGCTGACCGTCCCGAGGCATCGACCGGCACGAAGTCGATCGCGTACGAGGTCGCGAAACGGGTCGTGCCGTGGCTGGGCACCTGGTCGGCGGGGCTGTTCTGGACCAACCAGCGACCGGTGAAGGGGTAGACAAGATCGAGAGCTTCAGCTGACATCTCCACCGTCGCCGCATACCACATTCGGAGGTTTCGCCGCGTCAACGAATATGTCGCGCAGCTGTTCCAGTGAATCGAGTTTCAGATCGGCAAACTCTGCTTCAGGACGATGCCGCTGAATATGTGCCCATGGGCCTCTCATCAGGAATGCTGTCCGAATGCCCATTGAGTTGGCTGGTGCGATGTCGTTATCTACCCGATCGCCGACATAGAGTATCTCGCTTTCGGGCACTGCTGCAGCATCGATCACCCGAGCAAAGAACCCTCTCGACGGCTTCTTTACTCCCCACTCGGACGAAGAAGCTATGAAGTCGACGGGGACCTTCAGACGGCTCAATCGTCGAGCGAGTCCGGAAGGTTGGTTTCCGGCGATTCCCACTATCGTGCCCGTCGCCCGAATGGTCTCAATACAGTCGATTGCGTCGGGGTACAGATCGACAGGTTCAGTTTGAGTCAGTTCAGCAGGTGGACGTAGTCCCAGCTCAGTCCAGATCCCGCTGTGATCGTCTCCTCGTTCGATCAGCGCCCCAAGCACAGCGAAGAACGTCAACGACGTCACTCCAGCACGTTCCGCATGATCGGCCCACATCCGAGTCTCGTCGACAAGAGTCTCACCGACGTCGAAGACGACGGCTCGGACCTTGGCTCTCGAGAAGTCATTCATCACTCGGTCTCCGCATCGAATATTCGACTACGTAGCGGAGTCTGCCACCGGCTTCACCAGGATCAGGCACGGCGTATCAGCACCCCACAGGTCAGTCTCCTCCAGAGGCAGGAAGCCCATCTTCTCGTAGAAGTGACGGGTCCGCGCATAGTTCGGATCCTCCTTCGACGGTCCGAGAGTCTTCACCTCGAGCAGCTTCGCCCCACGGGCACGCACATCCTCGGTGATGGCCTCGATCATCGCGGTCCCGACTCCCCCGCCGTGGACGGAGCGGTCGACGACGGTGAAATGGATTTCGCTGGTCTGCGGGAAATGGTGTGAGACAAGAGTGACCCCGACGACTCGGCCGCTGTCGTCGCGCACGGTCCACGTCTCCATGGTCCGGGAGTCGTCGATGTATTCGGCGTTGGATTCGGGTCTGCCGAACCATTCCGGCACGGTGGCGAGCAGCCGTTCCACATCCTCGGGGACGGCATCGTCGCGCTGGGCCATCCAGACGGCTTCAGTCATGGGCACCACCTTAGACTCCGCATCGAAGCTCCGGTACCCCGTTGCTAGACTCAGCCCCATGAGCGAGCCCGAATCCCCCGTCCTCCGACTGATCCCGTATCTTGCGGCGATCACCGCAGCCATCTTCATCGCGCTGCCCCGCCTCGGCGGTGACGGGAACCTGCTCATCAACCTCGTATTCGCGGCAGTCGCCTATTTCGCCGTGTACTTCATCGTCAAGCTCATCATCCACGCCCTCGTCACCCGCATTGATTCCGGCAGCCACGACGACCAGGACTGAGGTTCGGCCAGCCGCTCCTACTTCTTCGCCTGCGCCGGGACGACGACCTTGCGGATGATGATGAGCGCCGAGGCGGCCACCGGCACCGCGACCACCGCACCGAGCACACCGCCGAGGGTTCCGCCGGCGATCGCGGCGATGATGACGAGGGCACCGGGCACGTCGACGGCCTTGTTCATGATCCGCGGGCTGAGCAGATACGCCTCGACCTGCATGTACACGAGGTAGTAGATTCCGGCCGTGATGCCCAGCCCGGGCGAGACCATCAGACAGGACGCGGTGATGATGATCGAGCCGGTAATCGGACCGACCAGGGGAATGAGCGAGCCGAGGAACGCCACGAACGCCAACAGCGCCGGCAGCGGGGCACCAATGATGGTCAGGAAGATCGCCGAGCACACGCCGTTGATGACTCCCAAGGACACCTGACCGAGGACGTAGCGCCCGATGGATCGGGTGACCTCCTCGGTGACGGATTCGACTGTTGGCCGTGATGAGGCCGCGACCAGGGAGAACATCGCGGATTTGATCGTCGGCATGGACACGGCGAAGTAGATGGTGAGGATGACGACAATGATCACGCCGGTGAGGAAGCTGAGGATCCCCGCCCCGATCGACACCACGCCGCCGCCGAGGGAGAGCACATTCTTCGGGTCCGAAGCCCAATCCGCAACGTTGGCGAACACCGCGTCGATGTCGATCGCGCCGGTGAATTGCTCCTCGAGCTCCGTCACCCACCCGGTCGTCGCGAGGTTCGCCACGATCCCTGGCAGATCCGCGACGAACGTCTGGATCTGACTGATCACGGCCGGCGCGATGAGCAGCACGACGCCGACGACGATGAGGATGAAGGCCACGACGACGATGAGCACCGACAGTGACCGCGGCACCTTGCGATCGACGAACCACTGCACGATCGGCTCGAGACCGAGCGCGAGGAACAGCGCCAAACCGATGTAGATGATCACGGTCGCCACGGACTGCAACGCCGTCATCACCACGATCGCCAACCCCACGCCCAAGGCGCCCGTGAAACCGAGCTGGAACGCGCTGTTGAGTGTGAGGGACTTGCCCCGACCAGTGCCCATGGAAACCAGTGTAACCAGCGATCATGCACTGGTCGGCTGACTCACGTTAGGATCGGAGCGAGACCCCAACCGCTACGAAAGTGAATCGTCGAGAATGAGCGCAGATCCGAACGGCATCGATGTCTGGGAAGCGTTCCTCGACCCACAGACCGACTATTCGCTGCCCGACTTCTCCGCGGTCACCGCGGAGACGCTGCTGACCGCGGTTCACACGGCGACCGATTTCGCCCGCGCCGAGGTGGCTGCCATCATCGCCGATGAAGCGGAGTCCACGTTCTTCTCCACTACGGTGAGGTTCGAATCCGCGTCCGTTCCGATGACCCGGATCGCCTCCGTCGCCGCAGCCATCGAGTCGAATCATCTGCGTCCCGAGCTGACCGACGCCATCGGCGAGACCTGGGAACTCCTGTCCGCTACCCAGACCGAGATCCTGCTGAACGTGGACCTCTTCCACCGCATCGAACAGGTTTCGGTCTCCGACCTCAACCCCGAGGACAAACGTCAGCACGAACTGACCATCGAACTCTTCGTCCGTGCGGGAGCCCGCCTCGGCGAAGAGGAACGAGAGCAGATGGCCACGATCGCGGCCGAACTGACCACGCTGGAGAACTCCTTCTCCCGGGCTCTGCAGCTCGATACACGTGAGCTGGCCGTCCATGTCAGCGAAGCCGATTCCCTGGCCGGAATGAACGACGATCAGATCGCGGCAGCGGCGAATCGGGCTGCCGAGCGCGGCGTCGACGGCTACCTGCTGCCGCTGAACAACTTCACCCAGCAGGGCGTGCTCGAATCATTGAGCACAGCGCAGACTCGTCGGCACGTGCTGAACAATTCGATGGCGCGCGGATCCCGCGGCGGCGACGGCGACACCCGCACCCAGGTGGCCGACACCACGGCCCTGCGTGCGCTGAAGGCGCATCTGCTCGGATACCCCTCCTACTCGTCGTTCGCCATCGACAATCAGACCGCCGGCAATCCCGATGCCGCAGCCGATATCGTCTCTTCCCTCATCAACCCCGCGAACGCCCAACTCGATGCGGAGCTTGCACAGGTCAAGGAGCGCTACGGCCTGGAGACGGTCGCGGCCGAAGACGTGAAGTACTATCTCGCGAAGTACCGCGCCGACGAATTTGGCATCGACCCCGACGAGGTGGCCAAGTACTTCGAGTTCGACACCGTCCTCACCGAGGGGGTCTTCCGCGCCGCCACCGGACTGTACGGAATCACGTTCGCCCCCTATGAAGGCGTCACCGCCTGGCACGAGGACGTCCGCGTCTACGAGGTCACGGACGCCAACGAGCGACACCTGGGACTCGTGCTCATCGACCCGTACTCCCGGGACACGAAGCGCGGCGGAGCCTGGATGGACCAGCTGGTTCCCGCCTCCCGGCTGACCGGGCTGCTGCCCGTCGTCACTCTCTCGCTCAACCTCGCCAAGCCCGGTCCGGGTCGGCCCACCCTGCTCAATCCGACCGAGCTGACGACGTTCTTCCACGAATTCGGCCATGTCCTCCACGGCCTCTTCGCGAACTCCACCTACCCGTCGACGGCGGGCACCGCAGTCCCTCGCGACTATGTCGAGTTCCCGTCCCAGCTCAACGAGATGTGGCGCTTCCACCCGCAGGTCCTCCCCCACTTCGCCAAGCACGTCGACACGGGTGAGCCGATGCCGGCCGAACTCGTCGATGCGCTCGTCGCCAGTGAGAAGTTCGGGCAGGGCTTCGACACGATCGAATACCTCGCCGCGGCCATGCTCGATCTGTCCTGGCATTCGCTCGAGGCCGGGGAGCACATCACCGAGGTGCTGTCCTTCGAATCCGAGGTGCTCGCTGCGTCCGGGTTCTCCCCGCTCGTTCCGCCTCGCTACCGGTCGACGTACTTCGGGCACATCTTCGCCTCCGGGTATGCGGCCGGCTACTACTCCTACCTCTACTCCGAGGTCATCGCCGCCTGGGTGAGCGAATGGTTCGAAGAGCAGGGCGGACTCAACCGGGAGGCCGGCGATGCCTTCCGCGAAGCCATCCTCGCCCCCGGCTATTCGGTCGACCCGATGTCGGCGATCGAACGCTTCTTCGGCACCCGCCCGGATGTCGCCCCGCTGCTGCGCCGTCGCGGTCTTGCCGAACCCGTCACCGAAGTGGACGACGAAGACGACGAAGCCACGGCCGAGGCCGAGCCCGGAGCCGCCTCGGCGAAGTGGGACCACCCCAACCACGAGGCGGTCGCCGCCGATCTCACGGCCGCGGGCATCGATCCGCGCATCGAGGTATTCGACGACTCGACGCCGACGGCAGCCGCAGCGGCCGAGGCCCTGGGCATCGAGGTCGGGGCGATCGCGAACAGCCTGATCTTCTCCTCCGGCGGGGAGCCCGTGCTCATCATGGCCTCGGGCGCCCACCGGGTCGACACCGCACATGTCGCCGAACTCATCGGCGTCGACTCCCTCGATCGGGCGTCGAAGGAACTCGTGCGCGAAGCCACCGGGCAGGTCATCGGCGGGGTCGCTCCCTGCGGTCATCCGGGCCCGATTCCGACCTATGTCGATGTGTCGCTGAAGGACTATCCTGTTCTCTGGGCCGGCGCGGGGACACCGAATTCGATGGTGCCTCTGACGTACGAGCAGCTGCTCACGGTCACCGGAGGAAAGGAAATCACCGTTGTCGCAGAAGAGTCCTGAGGCTGAGCCCGGACGCTCCGAATCCGAGTCTGGGCAGCCGGGTCGTACCAGCGATCCGGCGCATACCTCCTCGGCTGCACGCTTCGCAGCATTCGCTTCCTCCCGGGGCCGCTACTATGCGGTCTTCCTGGCCGTGTTCTGCGCGGTGCTCATCATCTCGAACATCTCTGCCACGAAGGTCATCGGCTTCGGTCCGATCGTCACCGACGGCGGCGCTTTCCTCTTCCCCATCGCGTACATCCTCGGTGATGTGATCAGCGAGGTCTACGGTTTCAAAGCCGCACGGAAGGCCGTGATCACCGGTTTCGCCCTGCAGATCATGGCCACCTTCGTCTTCTGGCTCGTGCTCATCTCGCCTCCGGGTCCCGGCTACGAGAATCAGGACGCCTTCGCCGCCGTCCTCGGCTTCTACCCGCGCATCGTCGCAGCCTCCCTCGTCGGATACTTCGTCGGCCAGCTGCTCAATTCCTGGGTGCTCGTGGCCGTGAAGAAGCGGATGGGCGAGTCGAAGCTGTGGGCGCGTCTGCTCACCTCGACCGGCGTCGGCGAGTTCGTCGACACCTTGCTGTTCTGCGTCATCGCCTTCGCCGGAGTCATCCCGGGGCTCGACTTCCTCAACTACATCATCGTCGGCTTCGTCTACAAGGTCGCCGTCGAGGTCATCTTCCTGCCCGTGACCTACCGCGTCATCAAGCTCGTCAAGCGCCACGAACCCAGCTACGAGCTCGAAGCGGACCCCGCGTAGGGGCGCCGGAGCGGGCCTCGGAGGTCGGGTAGGGCCGCCGGGCACCCGCACCGGGTCACATTCCGTACACTTCTCACCACATTACGTACGCCGATGGCCACATTTGGTGCCACACATCTGTTCGCGAACTGATGCACCGGACGCATAGTGGTCGGCCTCGAACGGAAAACGGTTACCGACGAGTGTCATCGAGTTTCGTCCTCGGCTGCATCTACTTTTGGACAGCGCATCGGGATCAAACTCGATGTGCTGATCAGAAGTCGATGACTGACCGGTACGGACCGGCGGGCGACCGCAGCGGCCGCCGACAGCGCGGCTACTTCTTCGCGTAGTAGCGGCCGAGGACCTCAGCCTCGAGCTCGTCGAAGCGGCCGTCGATCATCGACTGCCGAATCTCGTCGACGAGTGAGACGACGAAGTGTTCGTTGTGGATGGTGCACAGGGTGGAGAAGAGCATCTCCTTCGCCTTGTACAGGTGCCGGAGGTACGCCCGTGAGTAGTTCTGGCATGTGTAGCACGAGCAGTCGGGGTCGAGCGGTCCGAAGTCGCGGCGGTACTTCGCACCGGTTAGGTTAAACCGGCCGTCGCGAGTGTAGATCGCAGCATTGCGGGCCACGCGGGAAGGCGAGACGCAGTCGAAAGTGTCCGCGCCGGTCTTGATCGCTTCGAACAGGTCATCGGGTTCGGAGATGCCCAGCAGGTGGCGCGGCTTGTTCTCCGGCAGCTCCTCGCACACCCAGCGGATGATGATGCCGAGGTTCTCCTTCTCCAGGGCACCACCGATGCCGAAGCCGTCGAAGTCCATGGCCCCGAGATCCCGGGCGGCCTTGCGCCGCAGGTCCTCGTACTGCGCGCCCTGCAGCACCCCGAAGAGCGCCTGGTAGGGACGGTGCGACCGTTCCTCGGTAAGGCGGAAGTGCTCTTCGATGCACCGGATCGCCCACAGACGGGTCCGCTCCAAGGATTCCTCCTGGTAGCCGCGGGTGTTGACCAGAGTGGTCAGCTCGTCGAAGGCGAACATGATGTCGGCGCCCAATTCGTGCTGCACACGCATCGAGATCTCCGGAGTGAAGCGGTGCATCGACCCATCGAGATGGGACTTAAACGTCACCCCGTCATCGTCGACGTTCGACAGCCGCTCCTTGCCGACGGCGACGAGTTCATCGTTCTGCTCCCCCGTCGCCTCCATCGAGATGACCTTCTTGAACCCCGAGCCCAGGCTCATCACCTGGAATCCGCCGGAGTCGGTGAAGGTGGGTCCCGGCCAGTTCATGAACTTTCCCAGGCCGCCGGCCTCGTCGATGAGGTCCGATCCCGGCTGCAGGTAGAGGTGGTAGGCGTTCGAGAGCACCGCCTGCCCGCCGAGTTCGGCGACCTCGTCGGGGCGCACGGCCTTGACTGTGGCCTTCGTGCCGACCGGGATGAACGCCGGGGTCTGGATATCGCCGTGCGGGGTGTGGATGACCCCGGTGCGTCCGCCCGTGTCCATGCGGGTGCCCACCTCGAATCCGAAGTTCGATCGGTCGTTGATGGGGGCGGTCTCGAATGCCGCCGAAGTTTCGTCTGCAGTCACCAGACAAGCTTAACTAAGTCCATGACGTTCACCCAGATGCTCACCCTCGCCGAGGCGGCCGCTCCCATCGTCATCGACGGCGGGCTGGGCAGCGCCGCCGAGGATCGCGGCATCGACCTCGACCACGCACTGTGGTCGGCCGAGCTCATCCGCCGTGATCCCGGCACCCTGCTCGAGGTGCACACTGCCTTCGTTGCTGCCGGTGCCCGCATCCTTACGACTGCGAGTTACCAGGCGACGCCGCGCGGATTCGCCGATGTGGGAATCAGCGACGATGAGGGACACAAAATCATCGCCGACAGTGTGGGAATCGCGCGCTGTGCAGGGAACGCGCACGCGCGCTCGGAAGCGGCCGGCGCCGGGCCGGCCGCCACCCCGCCGCTCATCGCAGGCTCCGTCGGCCCCTACGGCGCAGCACTCGGCGACGGTGCCGAATACACCGGCGACTACCGCCTGACCTCTGCCGACTACACCGCCTTCCATCGTCCGCGCATCGACGCCCTCACCGAGGCGGGAGCGGACCTGCTCGCCATCGAAACCCAGCCGCGCCTCGACGAGATCGCAGCGATCATCGACCTGGCAGACGAGACCGGTCTCCCTTCCTGGGTGACCGTGACTCTACAGACCGGCACGGACACGAGATCCCCGACCCTGCCCGACGGCAGCACCTTGGCGGAGTTCGCGGAGGCGGCGGCCGCCTCGGCGAGAGTGCAGGCGATCGGGGTCAACTGTGTGCGTCCATCTCTCGTCACTCCGGCTCTGAAAGAACTGTCCCGGCACACGGACCTGCCGCTCATCGCCTATCCGAACTCGGGCGAGATCTACGACGCGACCACTCTGACCTGGCGCGACGGTGCGGAAGCCGGCATCGCTTCGTGGCCGGTGGCGGAGTGGATCAGCCTCGGCGCGCGGATCATCGGCGGCTGCTGCCGGGTGCGTCCAGACGACATCGCGAAGCTCGGCGGCCTCCTCAGGCGCTGAGCACCCGGGCCCGTGAGCTCAGACCTGAGCGCCCACGAGTTCGGGATAGAACTTCTCGGCGACGTTCGGGTGGGAGCGCAACCGGGAGAGGAAGGCGTTCTCTCCATAGACGGCGTGGAGGGCGTCGCGTTCGTCCTGAGTCACACCGCGGGAATCGGCGGCGAGTTCGGCGGGCAATTCGACCTCGGGCAGACGAGCGTTCAGAGCCGGGTTGAAGAAGAACGGGATGGAGATGCGGTCCTGCCCGGGTCCGGTCGGCAGGACACGGTGGACGGTGGCCTTGAGGTAGCCGTTCGTGGCGACTTCGAGGAGTTTGCCGATGTTGACGACGAAGGTGTTCTCGATCGGATCCGCATCGATCCAACCGTCATCGGTGAGCACCTGCAGGCCGGTGGTGCCCGGCTGCGGGTAGAGCAGGGTGAGCGTGCCGGCGTCCCGGTGTTCGCCCACACCCTGGGTGACGGACTCGGATTCGGCTTCGGGGTAGCGGACGATCTTGATGAAGGATTCGGCATCCTCGGCGAAGGCGGACGCGAAATGATCGCCCGCCTGACCGAGGCTCAGCGCCCACTGTTCGAGGAGACGAGCGCCGACCTCGCTCAGCTGCCCGTGCCAGGATTCCGTGGCCTCGCGCAGCTCGGGCAGCGATTCCGGGTACTGGTTGGGGCCGGTGAGGTGGTCGAAGTCGTTGACCGGCTCGGCCACGGGTGCGCGTTCGGGGCCGATGTCGATCTGCTCCCGCCAGTCGACGCGCCCCTGGGTGCGTTCGCCTCCGGTGCGGGTGTAGCCGCGGAAGTGCGGAGAGTTCGTGTTCTCGATCGCGAGCTTCTCGGCCTCGGGCAGAGCGAAGAAGCGATCGGCGACATCGATGATGCGGGTGAAGTCGGCGTCGGGGATTCCGTGGCCGGTGAGGTAGAAGAAGCCGATCTCATGGGTGATACGGCGCAGGTCTGCACGGAACGCCTCGGCGGTCGCGGGGTCTTCGGCCAGGCTGAGGTCGAGGATGGGGAGCTGGGTGATGGTCATGTCACAGACGATAGGCACGTCCGCCGTCGAGGCAGCGGCGATCCGTCATCGTGCGCAACACTCCGTCATACCTGCTTGAATAGTCGGGTGACTCATTTCTATCGCCCGTCCGAAGGCCACCGTCTGCCGCACGACCCCTTCAACGCCATCGTCGCGCCGCGGCCCATCGGCTGGATCGGCACAGTCGATGCCGAGGGCCGCCGCAATCTCGCGCCCTATTCGTTCTTCAATGCGCTGAACTACTCTCCACCGCTCGTGGGCTTCTCCAGCAACGCGTGGAAGGACACCGTTGCCAACTGCCGGGAGACCGGGGAGTTCACCTGGAACCTCGTCACTCGGACCCTCGCCGAGGCGATGAACGCCACGTCGACCACCGCGAAAGTCGACGAGTTCTCCACCGCAGGAATCGAGGAGGCCGAGTCCGTGGAGATCTCTGCGCCACGCGTGGCAGCCTCACCGGCGACCTTCGAATGCCGAGTCACCCAAATCATCGACCTGCGCACCGCGGACGGGGAGAGCTCCGGCTCATGGTTCACCGTGGGCGAAGTGGTGGGAGTCCATCTCGACGAATCCCTGCTCACCGACGGGATCGTCGACACAGCCGCCGCCGATCCGGTGCTGCGCGGCGGCGGACCGACCGCCTACTTCGGGATCAGCTCGGATCAGCGCTTCGACATGCGTCGGCCGGGCTGAGTTCGGTCACCCGAGGTCTCAGCCGAGCATCTTCCCCGGGTTGAGGATCCCCAACGGATCGACCGCCGCCTTGATCGAGGTCTGCAGCGCCCGCGCACCCGCATCGAGTTCGCGCACCAGCCAGTCCTTCTTCAGATACCCGACGCCGTGCTCACCCGTGATCGTCCCACCCAGGTCGAGCCCCAGCTGCATGATCGCAGCGAACGTCTCCTTCGCCTCGGCCACACTCGCCGGATCGTGAGCATCGAAGAGCACACTCGGATGCATGTTCCCATCCCCGGCATGCCCGGCCGTGGACACCTCCACCGAATGCCCACCCGCGATCTCGTCCAACCTGGCGAAGAACTCGCCGAGGCGGGACCGAGGAACGCACACATCATCGATGAGCTCTCCCCCACCAAGCCCCGACACGTACTTCTCCATCGCCGGAGACACCGCCCGACGAGCCGCGACCAACATCTCCGAATCCGCCGGATCATCGGAGAAGAACACCTCATCGGCGCCCTGCGCCCACGCGATCGCCTCGAACGATTCCAGCTCGGTCACACCGGCCTGCCCCGGAGCATCCGACTGCACCAACAACAGCGCACCGGCCCCGTCGGGCAGTCCGAAATCACCATAGGCATTGATCATGCCCACGGTGCCTCCGTCCATGAGCTCCAACATCGACGGGGCCGCCCCGGAAGCCATGAACTCCGTCACCGTACGCCCGGCCGACTCCATATCGGGAAAGATCCCGACCCCGGTCACCGGCGGCGCCAACAGCGGTTTGAGCCCGAGCGTGATCTCGACGATGACGCCCAGAGTCCCCTCGGACCCGACGAACAGACCTGCCAGGTCGAGACCGGCCACCCCCTTCGCCGTCTGCCGACCCAACCGGGTCACTGTCCCGTCGGCGAGGACCACGGTCAGACCCCGCACATAGTCCCTCGTCACTCCGTACTTCACACAGCACATGCCACCGGCGTTCGTCGCGACGTTCCCGCCGATCGTCGAGATCGCCACCGACCCCGGATCCGGCGGATACGACAGACCATGCTCGGCCAGCGCGGTCTTGAGGTCCTGGTTGATGACTCCGGGCTGGATCCGGCAGGTCTGGTCGACCTCGTCGATATCGACGATCGCGTTCAGCTTCGCGACGTTGAGCAGGATCGCGCCGTCCGTGGCGTTCGCCGCCCCCGACAGTCCCGTCCTGGCACCCTGAGTGACCACCGGGATCCGATGCGCGGTGGCGAACCGCATCACCGCGACCACATCATCGACGTCGGCAGCACGAACGAGCGCCGAGGCGGTCCCCGCCGGACAGAACAGGGCTTTGTCCGACGAGTAGGAGTCGATGACATCCCGATCGGTGACCAGGGCGCCCGAGCTCAGTTCGGCCGCAAGTCCGTCCAGTTCCGTGCCCACCGTCGTCTCCGCGCTCATCGTCACAGGGACGCGGCGACCTTGAGCACACGGTCGAGTGCCTCATCGGGTCCGATGCTCACGCGCACGCCGCCCTGCAGTCGACGCACGGCCACGGCCTGCTTCGCGCACTCGCCTTCGAAGGCGACGGCCGCCTCGGGGTCGAGCGCAATCCACACATAGTTGCCCTGAGCATCGGGCACGGACAGACCCAGGTCCCGCAGATCATGAGCGAACCGGTCGCGCACCGCGGCGATCTCCTTGGCGCGCACGGCCACCTCGTCGACGCGTGCCAGGGATTCCCGAGCCGCGGCCTGGGCACCGGCGGTGACGGAGAACGGCGCGATGACCTGTCGCATCGCCGAGGCGATCTCGGCGTCGGCGATGCCGAAGCCCACGCGCAGACCTGCCAGGCCGTGCGCCTTCGAGAAGGTGCGGGCGAGCACGAGGTTCGAGTGCTTGCGGTAGGCGGCGAGGGAGTCGGCGGCCTCGGTGGCGAATTCGAGGTACGCCTCGTCGAGGACGACGATGACAGACTCGGGCACCTCGGCGAGCAATCCCTCGAGTTCGGCATCGGTGATCGTCGGACCGGTCGGATTGTTCGGCGAGCACAGCAGCACGAGGCGGGTCGTGTCATCGATCGCCGCGGCCAGCCCGGCGAAGTCGTGCCGACCGTCTTCCAGCAGAGCGACGGGGCGCTTCTCCGCGCCCCGCGCCGAGGCGAGGATCGGGTACATCTCGAACGACGGCCACGGATAGACCACGGACGTGCCCGCTTCGAGGGTGATGTTCGTCAGCGCCGTGAGGACCTCGGAGGCCCCGGCGCCGGGGACCACCTCGGCGGGTTCGACATCGAGGTGGGAGGCGATATCGGCCACGAGCGCGGCTGCGGTGGGATCGGGGTAGTTCCCCGGAATCGCAGAGGCGGATGCCACCGATTCGACGACACCCGGCAGCGGCGGCAGGTGGTTCTCGTTCGACGACAGTTTGTACGGGGTCAGGCCGGGGGATGCGACGGGAGGCTTGCCGGGAACGTAGGGAGGGAATTCGGCGAGCGCGTCACGGAGCTGGAAACGTTTGGACATGTGCCCATAGTTGCATATCTTGTGGCGGGCAACACAGACTGTCTTGCCAAAGCGTCCGAATGGTCGGATAAAGGCGAGCAGGGCGGACGTCCATCCGCTGTGAGAATGCTCTCGCGACGCTTCGTTCCCTCCTCCCGGGTTACAGGTGGGCCGATGCCGGAGAGTACCCTGAGAGACGAATACATGTAGTCAGAGACGAGGAATGAGAGTCCAAATGCCCTCACCGCAGGAAAAAGTCGACGTCGTCTTGATCGGCGGCGGCATCATGAGCGCCACTCTGGGCGCCATGCTGACCGAACTTCAGCCCGATTGGGACATCCGTGTCTACGAGAAGCTCGACTATGTGGCAACGGAGAGCTCCGACCCCTGGAACAACGCCGGCACCGGCCACGCCGCACTCTGCGAACTCAACTACACCCCTGAGGACTCCAACGGTCAGATCGACCTGGAAAAGGCCTCGAACATCAACCAGCAGTTCCACCACTCGCGCCAGTACTGGTCGCACCTCGTCGACACCGGTGTCATCACCGATCCGACGACCTTCATCAATCCCATCGCCCACGTCAGCTACGGACGCGGCGACAAGGGACGTGACTACATCAAGAACCGCTACGAGACGATGGTGCGCAATCCGCTGTTCGCGGACATGGAATACACCGAGGACGCGGACACTCAGGCCGAATGGCTGCCGCTGATGTTCTCCGGCCGCGGTCCCGGGCAGGTCAACGGCATCTCGCGCATCAAGCAGGGCACCGACGTCGACTTCGGCTCTCTGTCGTCTCAGCTGCTCAGCTACGTCGCCGCCAAGGGCGCGACCGTGCGCACCAGCCACCAGGTCACCGACCTCGACCGTTCCTCGGACGGCTGGACTCTCACCGTGAAGGATCTGCTCTCGCACGAGACCCACCAGGTGGGCGCGAAGTTCGTCTTCGTCGGCGCCGGCGGCGGTGCACTGCCGCTGCTGCAGAAGTCCGGCATCCCGGAGGGACGCGGCTACGGCGGCTTCCCGGTCTCCGGCTACTTCCTGCGCACCGCGAACCAGGATCTCGTCGCCCGCCACCAGGCGAAGGTGTACGGCCAGGCCGCTCAGGATGCTCCCCCGATGTCGGTGCCGCACCTCGACACCCGTGTCGTCGACGGCCAGGACTACCTGATGTTCGGCCCCTACGCCGGCTTCTCGCCGAAGTTCCTCAAGAAGGGCCGCTTCACCGATCTGCCGCTGTCCGTGCGCGGAAACAACATCGGCACGATGCTCAATGTCGCCAAGGACAACACGGACCTCGTCACGTACCTCCTCGGTGAGCTCGCCGCAACGAAGAAGGCCCGCTTCGAGGCCCTGCAGACCTTCATCCCCTCCGTCGACCCCGCCGACTGGGAACTCATCCAGGCCGGTCAGCGCGTGCAGGTGATGAAGAAGGATCCGAAGAAGGGCGGCGTCCTCCAGTTCGGCACCGAACTCATCTCGTCCGCCGATGGTTCGCTGGCAACCCTGCTCGGTGCTTCACCGGGTGCCTCGACCGCGGTGCCGATCATGATCGATCTGCTCAAGACCTGCTTCCCGCGTGAGTACGCAGGTTGGGAGAAGACCTTCAAGGACATGATCCCCTCGCTGGGTCGCGACCTCGTCGACGACGAGACGCTGCTCAAGGAGGTCTCCGAGTACACCTCGCGGACCCTGCAGCTCATCTGACTCAGCGCCTCATCTGACTCAGCGCAGACATAAGAAGCGGCCTGCCGGAATCACTTCCGGCAGGCCGCTTCTTGTCTCAGGGCCTCAGAGCTCGACCTGACGGTTGACGTCCTTGTACAGCAGGTAGCGGAAGCGTCCGGGACCGCCGGCGTAGCAAGCCTGCGGGCAGAAGGCGCGCATGGAGATGAAGTCGCCTTCCTGCACCTCGACCCAGTCGCCGTTGAGACGGTAGACGGCTTTGCCCTCGAGCACGTAGAGGCCGTGCTCCATCTCATGCGTCTCCGCGAACGGGATGACCGCTCCGGCTTCGAAGGTGACGATGTTGACGTGCATGTCGTAGGCGAGGTCGTCCGGATCGAGCGGACGGGTCGTGCGCCAGCGTCCGTCGGTTCCCGGCATCGGTGACGGTTCGACATCGGCTTCGTTGCCGAACTTCGCTTCAGGGGTCAGTCCCGCCACGGGCTGGTAGCGTTTGCGCACCCAGTGGAAGCGGGCCGCCTCGGTGCCGGTGGACTTCGCCGACCACGTCGAACCTGCGGGCAGGAACGCGAACCCGCCGGGGGTCAGCGTGTGCGCGGTGCCCTCATGGGTGACCTCGAGCGTTCCGGCCATGACGAAGAGGAATCCCTCGACCTCGGGCTGCGGTTCCGGTGCCTCTGAGCCTCCGCCAGGGGCGACTTCGAGGATTGTCTGCGAGAACGTCACCGCTCCCCCGGCCACGGGCTTGCTGAGCACCCACGACCGGGTCCCGGTCCACTCGGGCAGGTTCGAGGTGACGATGTCGCGCATCACTCCGCGCGGGATGACCGTGTAGGCCTCGGTGACGAGTGCGCGGTCGGTGAGCAGATCGGACTGCGGCGGGTGACCGCCGGTCGGGGCCCAGTAGGTGTACGGGTCGGTCGTCGTCATGGGTGGGATCTCCTTCGGTCTGTGGTCAGTCTGCTCAGTCGAGCGAGCCGCTGCGGGCGAGCTGCCCGAGTTGGGTGAGGCTGAGGTTCGTCCGCGAGGTCACGAACTCCTCGGTGTGGGCTCCGCAGACGAGCCCCCGGTCGAGGTAGCGGGCGAGAGCCTTCGCGGTGGCGGGTTCGTCGAGGACGGTCGAATCGGCCTTGAACACGTAGTCGTGCAGGCGCTGCGCCGCCCGTGCCCCGCCTTCGCGGTAGAACGCGAAGGTCGCTAAGAACCGGGTCGGCAACTGGTGCGGGTGCAGGTCCCAGCCCTGGTAGATCCCCCGCTTGAGGTGGCGGCGGACGAGTCCGGCGTGCAGGGCCCACGCATGGTGGACCTCTGCGGGTTCGCCGAGCGGGAGGATGTTCGTCGACCCGTCGGAGAGGTGGACTCCGGTGCCGGCGACGGCGAGCATCATCTGGTTCTTCGCGAAGTCCGCGACCGGATGATCCATCGCCTGGTAGGCCGCGGCTACGCCCATCGACGCCGAATAGTCATACGTTCCGTAGTGCAACGAGGTCACACGCCCGGCCCCCGCCTGCAGCGCCGCCGCCAGCGGAACGGTGCCGTCCGCGGCGAGGACGATCTGCGGAGTCTCGACCTGGATCTCGAACGTGATCGTCCCCTCGCCGAGGCTGTGCTCGGCTTCCAGCGCACGTGCGGCGAGCACCATCGCCCTCACTTGGTCGACGGTGCTGACCTTCGGCAACGTGAGCACGAGGTTCTCCGGCAGTCCGCCGCCCGCCTTGATGAGCTCGGACAGGAACAGGTCGAGAGTGCGCAGACCGCGCTCCCGGGTCGGCTTCTCCATGCATTTGAACCGGATGCCCACGAAGCCGGGGGCGCCCTTCTCGGTGCGGCCGGCCACCGCATCGCGGGCGGCCTGGACGACCCACCGGTCCTCGGTCTCATCGCCCTGGTCGCCGAAGCCGTCTTCGAAGTCCAGACGCAGGTCCTCGATCGGTTCGCGTTCGAGCTTGGCGGTGACCGCCTCGGCGAGGAGTTCGGCCTCTCTGGCCACCTGATGAATGCTCGCCACCTGGCCGGGGACTGCGGGACCGGATTCCTTCCGGGCGGCGGTGATGACGCGTTCGGCCAGCTGCAGCATTCCGCCATGGGCCTCGACGCATTCGAGCGCCTGCTGTCCCCACTGATGAGGCAGGTTCGCACTCGTACGGTGGCCGGGGACGTAGACGGTGTGCACGGGTTGGCGGACATCGCGGTCTCCGGGGTATGCGGTTGCCAGAAGCTCGTCCGTGTCTCCCAGCAGTGAGTCGATATCGGCCAGTGTTGATCGTTCCACTTTCACATTCTCTTTCTCTGCACGGGGTTCGACGGCGAGGCGGCGGTGCCGGGCCTGGCCACATTGTCTCTCATTCCCCACCCCCAGGCACGGAGACTCTCTGAGGTTTCAGGACGAGACCTGGGCGACCGCCTCGGCGACCTTCGTCGCGACCTCCGGGTCGAACACGGAGGGGATGACGTAGCCGGGGTGGAGTTCGTCCTCGGGTATGCACGAGGCGATGGCGTCGGCCGCGGCGACCATGATGTTCTCGTCGACGTCGCGGGCTTCGGCGTCGAGGAGTCCGCGGAAGATTCCGGGGAACGCGAGCACGTTGTTGATCTGGTTCGGGAAGTCGCTGCGGCCGGTGGCCACGACGGCTGCGTGCTTCGCCGCCTCGGCGGGGTCGACCTCGGGGTCGGGATTGGCCATGGCGAAGACCAGGGCGTCCTTGTTCATCGCTGCGATGTCGTCGCCGTTCAGCACGTTCGGGGCGGAGACGCCGATGAACACGTCGGCACCGACGACGGCTTCCTTCAGGCTGCCCGCGAAGCCTTCGGGGTTCGTGTTCGCCTGCAGCCACTTCTTGTGGTCGGTGTCGACCGTCGAGTCCGGACCGATCGCCCCATCACGTCCGCAGGCGATGATGTTCGTGGCCCCGGCGACCTGCAGGAGACGGATGATGGCGTTGCCGGCCGCGCCGACTCCGGAGACGACGATCCGCAGATCCTCGAGCTTCTTGCCCACGACCTTGAGCGCGTTCTTCAGTGCGGCGAGGGTGACGACGCCGGTTCCGTGCTGGTCATCGTGGAAGACGGGGATATCGAGTTCTTCGCGCAGGCGGGCCTCGATCTCGAAGCATCGCGGAGCCGCGATGTCCTCGAGGTTGATTCCGCCGTAGGCCGGGGCGATGGCCTTGCAGATGGAGATGATCTCCTCGGTGTCCTTCGTATCGAGCGCCACCGGCCAGGCGTCGACGTCGGCGAACTGCTTGAACAGCACGGCCTTGCCCTCCATCACCGGCATGGCCGCCTCGGGGCCGATGTCGCCGAGGCCGAGCACCGCGGTGCCGTCGGTGACCACTGCGACGGTGTTGCGTTTGATCGTCAGGCGGCGCGCATCCTCTCTGTTCTCCGCGATCGCCTTGCACACGCGGGCCACTCCGGGGGTGTAGGCGCGGGAGAGGTCGTCGCGGTTGCGCAGGGGCACCTTCGGAGTGGATTCGAGCTTCCCGCCGAGGTGGAGGAGGAAAGTCCGGTCAGAGACCTTGTGGACCTCGACTCCCGTCAGGGCATTGAGGGCGTCGGAGACTTCGTCGGCGTGGGCGACATCGCGGGTGTCGGCGCTGACGTCGATGATGACCGAGTGCGGAGTGGATTCGACGACGTCGAGGGCGGTGACTGACGCGCCGGTGGCGGCGGCCGCGGCGACGAGGTCGGAGGTCGAGGCCTTCCCGACCTCAGTGCCGACGCGCAGAGTGATGGAATATCCGGGGCTGGTGGCAACCATGGGCAATATCCTCCTTGATATCGTCTTTCCGTATTATGGATAGCAACTTTTGCCTAGTGGAAATTCTAGACCGTGTGAGTGAATTCGGAAAGTTTATTCCATTTCAGGGCTAGACTGAACGCAGTTTCACTGCCGAGACTCCCCACAGATTAAGGAACATCGATGAGCAGCAAGGACACCCCGGCGATCCGCCAGTCGAAGGGCGGCGTGCAGTCCGTCGAACGTGCGTTCGGACTGCTTGAGTGCATCGCGAACTCCGCAGGCTCCGCGACGCTGAGCCATATCGCCGCGGACGTCAATCTGCCGCTGCCGACGATCCACCGTCTGCTCAACACCCTGGTCAATCTCGGCGTAGTCCGGCAGCTGCCCGATCGCGGGTATGCGCTCGGACCCGGGCTGGTCCGCCTCGGAGATATCGCCGGATCTCAGCTCGGCGCAATTGCCCGGCCCTATCTGCGCGAACTCGTCGCCGAACTCGGGGAATCGGCGAACGTGGCGACGATGGACGGAGACATGGTCGTCTACGTCGATCAGGTCGCGTCGGAACGGCAGATGAGGATGTTCACCGAGGTGGGACGCCGTGCCCATATGCACGCCACCGGGGTCGGCAAGGCCATCCTCGCGGGCCTCGATTCCGAGCAGGTGCGGCATATCGCCACCACCGCCGGAATGCCCACTCCCACGGAGTACAGCATCGGGACGATCGACGGTCTCGAAGCCGAGCTCGAGCTCATCCGCGAGCGCGGCTATGCCATCGACGAACAGGAGCAGGAGCTCGGAGTGCGCTGCTTCGCCATGGCCATCCCCGACTCCCCCGCCCCCTTGGCGATCTCCGTATCAGGGCCGATCAGCCGCGTCGACCAGTCATTTGCCGATCGCGCCGTGCCGCTGCTCAAAGAAGCGGCCGCCCGCATCTCCGCAGAGATGCAGAGCGGCCGCTGACCCTGCGCTCCTGAACCTGGTCAGGAGTCTCCGCCGGCCGTTCCCGAGGTTCCGGCGTTGACGTCGTTGAGGCGATAACGTCGAGCCGCCTCGGCGGGGATGGACCCGTCGATCTCACCGCGCTTGGCGAGCAGCTGCAGGGTGCGCACGACCATCGAGTGCGCGTCGATCTTGAAGTGCCGGCGAGCGGCCGCACGGGTATCGGAGAAGCCGAACCCGTCGGCGCCCAGCGTCGCGAAATCGTGGTCGAGGAACGGCCGGATGAGGTCCGGCTGGGTCGAGTCGAAATCGCTCGTGGCCACGATCGGCCCCGGGTGACCTTCCAGCTTCTGCCGCACATAGGGCACGCGATCCGCGGCTTCGTCGTCGCCTGCGGCCGCGTTGAGTTCCGCGGCTTCGCATTCGAGACCGTCACGGCGCAGCTGCGCCCACGAGGTCACCGACCATACGGCGGCGTCGACGCCCCAGTCGGCTGAGAGCAGCTCCCGGGCTTCGAGCGCCCAGGGCACTGCCACACCGGAGGCGAGCAGCTGCGCTTGCGGACGGTCGCCCGCAGCCGCCTCGGCGACGCGATGGATTCCCTTGAGGATGCCCTCGACGTCGACGTCCTCCGGCTCAGCGGGCTGGAGCATCGGCTCGTTGTACACGGTGAGGTAGTACATGACGTTGCGCGCGTCTTCGCCGAGGTCGTGCTCGCCGTACATGCGGTGCAGACCGTCGCGGACGATGTGACCGATCTCGTAGCCGTAGGCCGGGTCGTAGACGCGCACGGCCGGGTTCGTGGCCGCGAGCACCGGTGAGTGTCCGTCGGCGTGCTGCAGTCCTTCGCCGGTCAGGGTCGTCCGTCCGGCGGTGGCGCCGATGATGAACCCGCGGGTCATCTGGTCGCCGGCGGCCCAGAAGGCGTCGCCGGTGCGCTGGAACCCGAACATCGAGTAGAACACGTAGATCGGGATCATCGGTTCGCCGTGGGTGGAGTACGCGGTTCCGGCGGCGGTGAAGCCGGCTGCGGCACCGGCTTCGTTGATGCCCACGTGGAGGAGCTGACCGCTCACGGCTTCTTTGTACGAGAGGAACATCTCGCGGTCGACGGCGAGGTAGTTCTGCCCGTTCGGGTTGTAGATCTTCGCGGTCGGGAAGAACGCGTCGATTCCGAAGGTGCGGGCCTCATCGGGGATGATGGGCACGATCCGCTCGCCCAGTCCCTTCTCGCGCATGAGGTCCTTGAGCAGCCGGACGAAGGCCATCGTCGAGGCCGCCATCTGCTGCCCGGAGCCCTTCTTCGTCTGCGAGAACGCCTTGTCACTCGGCGCAGGCAGGGTGATCCGGTTGTTCTCCGGTTTGCGCGTCGGCAGGAATCCGCCGAGCTGACGCCGGCGGTCGAGCATGTACTGGATCTCCTCGGAGTCCTTGCCCGGGTGGTAGTACGGCACCGCGTACGGGTCTTCGTCGATGACCTTGTCGCTGATCGGGATGTCCATCCGATCACGGAAGGCCTTGACGTCGGCGGCGGTGAACTTCTTCATCTGGTGGGTGGCGTTGCGGGACTCGAACGTCGTGCCCAGTCCGTAGCCCTTGACGGTCTGGACGAGGATGACGGTCGGCTTGCCCTTGGTGTTCACGGCCTTCTGGTAGGCGGCGAAGACCTTGTGATAGTCGTGGCCGCCGCGCTTGAGGTTCCAGATGTCGTCATCGGTCAGGTGGTCGACGAGGCCCTTCGTCGCGGGGGTCCGGCCGAAGAAGTTGTCGCGGATGAATCCGCCGGATTCGGCCTTGAAGGTCTGGTAGTCGCCGTCGAGGGTCTCATTCATGATCTTCACGAGGTCGCCGGTGCGGTCCTTGGCCAGCAGGTCGTCCCATTCGCGGCCCCACAGCACCTTGATGACGTCCCAGCCGGCGCCGGTGAATGTGGCTTCGAGCTCCTGGACGATCTTTCCGTTTCCGCGCACGGGTCCGTCGAGGCGCTGGAGGTTGCAGTTGATGACGAAGGTGAGGTTGTCCAGCCCTTCGTTCGCGGCCAGCTGCAGGGCGCCGCGCGATTCGGGTTCGTCCATCTCGCCGTCGCCGAGGAACGCCCACACTCGCTGGTCCGAGGTGTCGGTGATGCCGCGGTTGTGCAGGTAGCGGTTCATCTGCGCCTGGTAGATCGCGTTGATCGGACCCAGACCCATCGACACGGTCGGGAACTGCCAGAATTCCGGCATCAGCCGCGGGTGCGGATACGAGCTCAGTCCGTGCGGTGCGCGTGAGACCTCCTGGCGGAATCCGTCGAGGTCAGCCTCGGTGAGGCGGCCTTCGAGGAAGGCTCGAGCGTACATTCCCGGTGAGGCATGGCCTTGGAAGAAGATCTGATCGCCGCCGCCGGGATGGTCCTGGCCGCGGAAGAAATTGTTGAACCCGATTTCGTAGAGGGTGGCGGCTCCGGCGTAGGTGGAGATGTGACCGCCCACGGAGATCTCGGGCCGCTGCGCCCGGTGGACGAGCATCGCGGCGTTCCAGCGCAGCCACCTGCGGAAGCGGCGTTCGACCTTCTCCTCGCCGGGATAGAACGGCTCCTGGTCGACGGGGATCGTGTTGACGTAGTCAGTGGTGGTGACCTTGGGTTGGGCGACGGAGTTCGTGGCCGCGCGTGCACGCAGCGCCTCCATGATCTCGCCCGCGCGCTGGGTTCCGCGCGCGTCGACGAGCCCCTCCCAGGACTCGATCCATTCATCGACTTCTTCGTCGGTGATTCCCCTCGAACTCGCCGAGGTTGTGTCCTGTGTCATAACGGGGGTTTCCTTCTCACGGGGTCCGGGCTCCCGGAACAGTACCCCGGGAGCCCGGAGATGGAAAGTCCTGTCTCAGCAGGTGATGGTCAGATCTCAGCAGAAGCCGGCGATCTGTGCCCAGGCATCCTTGTTCTCGTCGACGCCGTCACGGGTGAAGGTGGCTTCGATGAGGCCGTAGGGGCGGTCGGCGACGATGAAGACCTCGTTCGGATTCTCGAGTCCGAAGCGTTCGATGTCGTAGAGGAAGTGATGCTTGTTCGGGCAGGAGAAGCGGATCTCGTCGATCTCCGGCACGGCCTCGATGACCTTCTCGCCCATCTGGTACAGCGTGTGCTGCAGGGCGTGGGAGAAGTGATCGGTGAAGGAGTCGAGGATGATCTCCTTGACTCGGCGGTACACGGCTTCGAAGTCGAGGTCGGTGGTGTTGTAGATCCAGCGGGTGGCGATATCGGTGGCCAGTATCCGGTCCTCGGTCTCCGGCAGAGTCGTGTATTTGTCCTTCGGGTAGCCGACGAAGCCGGATTCCGTGGTCTTGAGCACGGTGAGTCCGTTGAAGCCGGAGATCAGCGTGTCCTTGTCGCCGTCGCGGGTGAAGACGGCGGTGCGGACCTCGGGTGCGGACTTGAAGAACGAGTGCTTGTGGTCGTTGATCCGGTCCCAGCCGTATTCTTCGGCCTCCCAGCGTCCGCCGGTGACCCAGTCGAAGCTTGAGGTGAAGTGGTCGGCCAGGCCCATGAGGAACTGTTCGGGCGAGCTCACGCCCAGTTCCTTGGCCTTCGCGAAGACCGTGTTCTTCTGGGTGTCGGTGGCGACGACGTGTTCGTTGTTGCCTTCGGTATGTGCGGTCTCGAAGTCGCCCCACAGCTGCGAGGTGACGTTGAGATCGCGGATCTCATGGCGGTCAGAATCGCGGTAGACCCGCATCAGTCGGTTCTCCGCCTTGCCGTACTGGTTCGATGTCAGTCGGACCTTGCTCATTTTCTTCCTCCAGTTCGTCGGCGTGCGAGCCTGCGCACACCGTGACCATTCGATTGGCGAGGCCTGCCGGAACGGACCGGTCGGCTTCGGCGGTTTGTTGAGGATGGAGATCCTGCAGGGGGCCTGCTTCCCCTGATTGCGATTATGTGAGCGGCTCAGCTGCCGCGGTAGGTGCTGTAAGCGAAGGGGCTGAGCAGCAGCGGAATGTGATAGTGCTCCTGCCCTGCCTGAACGGTGAAGTCGATGGTGACAACGGGGTGGAAGTGGTCGATCTCCCGGGCTTCGAAGTAGTCGCCGGTGCCGAAGACGATCCGGTAGTCTCCCGGCTCAAGGTGGTCGGGGCCGAAGTCGGAGACTCTTCCGTTGTCGTCGGTGCGGGCCGAGACGATGACCTCGTCACCGGAGTAGAGAGTGACTTCGAGGTCGGCGGCCGGGGTGCCGACCATCGAGTCGAGTGCGTGGGCGGTGATGAAGCTCATGCGAGGATTCCTTCGAGTCTCAGTTCGGCGATCTGGATGAGCTGTTCGCCGACCTCGGCGGTCTCATCCTCTTCGGTATTGTCCATGCGGCGCTGCAGTTCGGACAGGATCTCTTCGGGTGCGCGCCCGGCGGCGCGGATGAGGAAGACGCGGTCGAAGCGGGCTTCGTAGGCGGCGTTGCCCTCGGCCAGCTGGGACTGCACATCTGCTTCCAGGGTGCCGAGTCCGGCCTGTTCACGGCTCGAGTGGGCCGCCTCGGCGCTCTCGCCCTTCGCCTTCTCACCGATGCGCGGATGGTGGGACATGGCCGCGTCGATCTCGGCGGTGGTCAGCGGTGCAGCGGATCGGGACGCGGCCGTCGCGGAGTCGAGGTCGGTCAGGGGGCGGGCATCGACGATCGCGTCGATCCACCGGTCGACATCGAGGCAGGGACGCAGAACTCCGCGGGCGTCATCGGCCGGGAGTCGATTGAACTCGGCCAGGTCCACGGTGACCTCCTAGGCAGGCGCTGAATGACTTTCACCGTTCGGAATACCATTTCCGAACAACTGATCCGAGTCTGCTGGGCGCCATCGGCAATGTCAAATTGCTCACACATTTTTGTGGAAACTTTCTTCCGTATGGTGGATACTGTTCATGTGGCAACTGCCGCACACCCGGTCATCGACGATGAGGTTGAATGAGTGCATGAGCCTGAAAACGACAGATCAGACCCCGTCATTCGTCTGCGCCCCTGACTCCTTCAAGGGCTCAGCCTCCGCTCCTGCCGCCGCGGCCGCCATGGCCCGCGGAGTTCGGGCGGTGTTCCCCGAAGCGCGGGTCACCGAGCTGCCCTTCGCCGACGGCGGGGAGGGCACGCTCGACGCACTGCTTGCCGTGTGGGGAACTCAGCCGCGCACAGTCGACACGGTCGATGCCCTGGGCAGGACCACCTCGGCGGCCTTCGGCCTCTCCCCCGACGGGAAGACCGCGGTCATCGAAGCGGCCCAGGCCAACGGCCTGCCACAGGTCTCGGACGTCGAACTGCAGCCCGAGCGCGCCGACACCTTCGGCGTCGGTCGCATCACGGCCGCGGCCCTCGACCTCGGGGTCGAGGAGATCCTGCTGTGCATCGGCGGTTCGGCGAGCACGGACGGCGGGACCGGAATACTGGCCGCCCTCGGCGCCCGCTTCTCCGATGCGAACGGCGATCCCGTCGCACCCGGCGGCGGTGGGCTGGCCGCGATCTCCGCGGTCGACACCACGGGGCTCGACCAGCGGGCCACAGCGGTGCGGTGGCGGATCGCCGTCGACGTCGACAATCCGCTCACCGGACCCCGCGGGGCCGCCGCGGTCTTCGGTCCGCAGAAGGGAGCGGACGCGAACTCGGTGGACGTGCTCGATTCCGGGCTCGGTCACTTGGCCGAAGTGCTCACCGGCACCTCTGCCGACGCCGAGGCCCTGGCGGCGACGCCGGGATTCGGGGCCGCTGGCGGGATCCCGCTGGCGCTGACGAAGCTGCTCGGCGCCGAGGTGGTGCCCGGCTCGACGATGGTCGCCGAGGCCGTGGGACTGACCGCGGCCCTGGCCGACGCGGACTTCGTGCTCACCGGAGAGGGATCCTTCGATTCCCAATCCTTGGGCGGGAAGGTCGTCGCGGCCGTACGGGACCACGCCCCCGCCTCGGCGAGGGTGATCGTCATCGCCGGTCGGGTCGGACTGTCCGCCGCGGAATGCCGGGACGCCGGAATCACGGCGGCGCTGTCGATCGCACCGGGACCGGCGGACCTGGCCACACTGTCCGAACGCGCCGAAGCGCTCATCGAGGACACGGCCGCGCAGGCGTGCGCACTCGCGGCTGTCTGACACTCCATTTCAACGACGAAAGGACGCACCATGACCATCACCACTCAGACCAGGCTCACGGTCGGAGACATCGCTCCCGACTTCACGCTCACCGACGCGGAGGGACGGACTGTGTCGAAGGCCGACTATGCCGGCCGCAGCGTCATCCTCTACTTCTACCCGAAGGCCGCATCGCCGGGCTGCACGACGGAGGCCTGCGATTTCCGGGACAATCTCTCGGCGTTGGCGGCCGCCGGCTTCGAGGTCCTCGGCGTCTCCCCCGATGACACCGAATCGCTCAAGGAATTCGCCGCCGAGGAGGGACTGACGTTCTCGCTGCTGTCCGATCCCGGCGCCGCTGTGGCCCGGGCCTATGGCAGCTATGGGCAGAAGACGATCGGCGAGCACACGTTCCAGGGCACTCAGCGCTCGACCTTCGTCATCGGCGCCGACGGAACCCTGACCTACGCCGAGTACAACGTCGACGCCCGCGGTCACGTCGCCCGCCTCCGCACCCACCTCCTCCCCTAATTACTACCTGACGGCGGCCCAGATACCTCGCGCGAGGTATCTGGGCCGCCGTCAGGTAGTTCTAGTTCTCATCCGGTGCGCAGACGCGAGGCGAGCTCACCGAGGATGCGTTCGAACGGCGCGGTGCGGAACAGGTCGCCGAAGGTCAGGCGGATGATCTTATAGCCCTTGGCTTCGAGTGCGGCTTCGCGTGCCTTCTCTGCAGCGAGGCTCTCACGCGGTGAACGTCCGTCCATCGTGTACTTCTCGAGTCCATCGATCTCGATGATGAGTCGGGCATCGTGATTGCAGAAGTCAACACGTGCGATGACCTCACCGAGGTGCCCGAAGAACTCCACCTGCGGCTCGAAGCCCGTGATTCCGTGCTCGAAGAAGCGCACCGCGGCAATCGACTCCGAGGGCGCCTCGCGGCGGCCGTCGGTGAGGTCCAGGGCGCGTAGCACCGCCGCGTCCCCGCGGGATTCGGGACATTCCGCCAGCACCGCCTCGATACGGAAGCGCGCGGTGCGACTTCGGCGGATCACCTCGTCGAACATCGGCACTGACAGGTCCGGACCATAGTCGCGGGCGATGTCGATGAGCGTGCGCTCGATCGTCGTCACCGCATAGATGCCGACCATCTTCCGATGCGCCGACGGAACCACGCGGTTGCGCACATAGAGGTGCCGGTATTTGCGGCTGACGTTCGGCCGGAACACCTCCACCCGCGTCTCGGCCGGATAGGCGATCGGCAGACCGTGGATGAGAGCCGCCGACAGATGCGAGAAGACTTCGCGCCCCTTCGTCACTCGCCACCGGCCGGATGCGGTGTGGATCTTCTCCGCACGAGTGCGGATGAGGACCCTCAATGGTTCGATCTCATCACGCATATCGCCTTGATGGCCGAACTCCTCGAAGTCCGCTTCGCTCAGGGCCGCCCAGATGGTTTCGTGTCGCGCATCGTCGCACGACCCCGTCGCCACATAGCGTCCGCGGGCGATGCGTGTGAGGCAGCATCGCTCTCCGCGCCTGACCTCGTCCTTGGTGAACCCCAGCCGGTAGAGCTTGTCGGTCGTCATACACAGATACATGACACCAAATTGCATCATCTGACATCAATAGACAATAGTCGAACGCAATCTGTGGATAACTTCTTCCCAGAACTACCTGACGGCGGCCCAGATACCTCGCGCGAGGTTGCTGGGCCGCCGTCAGGTAGTAATTAATCAGCGGGCGGTGAGGAGGCGGCCGTTCGGGGTCTCGAAATCGACCGGGGCTCCGCGCAGCACGGTCTGCGTCACCCGACCGCGGACGGTGCGGGTGTCATACGCACTGATCTGGTTGCGGTGCCAGAGCTCCGTGGCCCGCACCGTCCACTCTTCGTCAGGGGCGAAGACGGCGAAGTCCGCGTCGTTGCCCTCGGCGATCGTTCCCTTGCCCGCGACCCGGGCCACGGCCGCCGGTGCCGCGGACATCCAGCGGACCACCTCGGCGAGCTCGATTCCGCGTTTCGCGGCCTCGGTCCACACGAGCGAGAGTCCCAGCTGCAGCGACGAGATCCCGCCCCATGCGGCGCCGAAGTCGCCGGTGTCGAGCAGTTTGAGCTCGGCCGTCGACGGTGAGTGGTCGGAGACGATGCAGTCGATCGTGCCGTCGATGAGGCCCTGCCACAGCGCCTCCCGGTTCGATTCCTCACGGATCGGCGGGCAGCACTTGTGCGTCGTCGCCCCGTCCGGGATCTCCTCGGCGGTGAAGACGAGGTAGTGCGGGCAGGTCTCGACGGTGAGCTTGATCCCCTCGGCCTTGGCCGCGGCGATCTGCTCCAGCGCATCCGCCGAGGACAGGTGCAGGATGTGCGCCCGGGCTCCGGTCTCCCGTGCGGCGTCGATGACGCGGCCGATCGCGACGTTCTCGGCCTCGCGGGGGCGCGTGGCGAGGAAGTCGGCGAACTTCGGACCCGAGTTCTTCGGTGCCGAGGTCATCACCTCGTGATCCTCGGCGTGGACGATGAGCATTCCGTCGAAGGAGGCGATCTCGGCCATATCCGCAGTCATCTCGGCCGGTTCCAGCGGCGGGAACTCCTCAACTCCGGAGTCTTCGAGGAAGCATTTGAACCCGAAGACGCCGGCGTCGTGCAGGGGCCGCAGGTCCGCGGTGTTGCCGGGGATCGCCCCACCCCAGAAGCCGACGTCGACGAAGGCCTTGGGCTCGGCGACCGCCCGTTTCGTCTCCAGGGCTGCGACGTCGACCGTCGGTGGCAGCGAGTTCAGCGGCATGTCGACGATCGTCGTCACTCCCCCGGCCGCGGCCGCGCGGGTGGCGCTGGCGAAGCCCTCCCATTCGGCGCGACCGGGATCGTTGACGTGGACGTGGGAGTCGACGAGACCGGGCAGCAGCACCTGATCATCCTCAATCTCGATGACTTCTGCCCCCGCCGAGGCGGTCGCGCCCAGATCCTGTCCACCGCGGGAGATCGCGGCGATCTTCCCGTCCCTGACCCCGACCGTCACCGGTTCGATGCCCTCGGGCAGCAGGGCCTTCGCGGCGTGGATGATCAGGTCGAAGTCGGCGTCGTTGCTCATGTTCCTCCTCGGTCGCCCGCCCCGGAAGGCCGGTGAATGAAGTTTCGGTATACCGTTCTAGCCTACTCGGCTCGGGCGATTCGGCCCAGCCCGCAATCGGTTCGGCCCAGCCCGCAATCGGTTCGGCCCAGCCCTCAGACGATTCGGCCCAGCCTATTTCGCCGCAGCCAGTTCGCTCATCAGGCTCAGCGCCGTCGGAGCGTCGGCCGGAGTCTGGGCGAGGGTCTCGAATTCGTTGATCGCGTCGAGGGCCGCACCCATCGAGATGTTCGTGACGCGTTCGAGGATGACCTCGACGACAACCGGAACCTGGTGTTCGTCCATGAGCTCCTTGGCCACGCGCAGCCCCTCCCCGATGAGTTCGGGGTCTTCGACCCGCAGCGCCTTGCACCCGAGTCCCTGGGCCACGGCCACATGGTCGACACCGTATCCGGACGACGCGGAGCCGGCGGTGTTGATGTTCTCGAAGGCCAGCGAGACCTCATAATCCATGTCGAATCCGCGCTGGGACTGACGGATGAGTCCGAGGTAGGAGTTGTTGACGACGACGTGGACGTAGGGGATCTGGTGTTGGGCGCCGACTGCGAGCTCTTCGATCATGAACTGGAAGTCATAGTCGCCGGACAGCGCCACGACGGTCTCGCCGGGCTTGCCCTTGGCCACGCCGAGCGCGGCCGGTCCGGTCCACCCCAAAGGTCCGGCCTGTCCGGCATTGATCCAGTGCCGGGGCCGATAGACGTGCAGCATCTGGGCGCCGGCGATCTGGCTGAGCCCGATCGTCGAGACGTAGGTGACGTCGCGGCCGAAGGCCCGGTTCATCTCCTGGTAGACGCGCTGCGGCTTGATCGGCACCTCGCTGAAGTTCGTCTTCCTGTGTTCGGTCGACTTCCGCGCCGTGCATTCCCCGGCCCAGCCGGTGAAGTCCGGCAGCCTGCCCGACCGAGACCGTGCGGCGGCCAGCAGCGCATCGAGAGCGGCTCCTGCGTCGGAGGCGACCCCGAAGTCGGGGGCGAAGACGCGTCCGATCTGGGTGGGTTCGATGTCGATGTGGACGAACTTTCGGCCCTTGCGGTACACGTCGAGGTCACCGGTGTGGCGGTTGGCCCAGCGGTTGCCGATGCCGATGACGAGGTCGGATTCGAGGAAGGATGCGTTGCCGTAGCGCACATGCGTCTGGATGCCGACCATGCCCGCGGCCAGCGGATGGTCGTCGGGGATCGCACCCCACCCCATGAGGGTCGGTGAGACCGGGATGGAGGTGAGTTCGGCGAATTCGACGAGCCGGTCGGCGGCATCGGCGCCCAAGATTCCGCCGCCGGCGATGATGATCGGGTGCTCCGCCTCGGCGATGAGGTCGAGGATCTTCTCTGCCTGCGCGGGCGTGGCTGTGGGCTTTGCCGGCGCCAGCGGTTCGTAGGCGTCGATGTCGAATTCGATCTCGGTCTGCTGCACGTCGATGGGCAGGTCGATGAGCACGGGGCCGGGTCGGGCCGAGCGCATGAGCTGGAACGCGGTCTGGAAGACGCCGGGCACCTGTCCGGCTTCGAGCACGGCCTTGGCCATCTTCGTCACCGGTGCCGCGATCGAGGCGATGTCGACGGCCTGGAAATCTTCCTTGTCGAGCACTGCGACGGGCGCCTGGCCGGTGATGCACAGGATCGGCTGGGAGTCGGCGGCCGCGGCGTAGAGGCCCGTGATCATATCGGTGCCGGCCGGCCCCGAGGTGCCCAGGCAGACTCCGATGTTGCCCGGTGCCGAGCGGGTGAATCCGTCGGCCATATGCGAGGCTCCCTCGACGTGGCGGGCCAGGGTGTGGCGGATTCCGCCGTGGGCCTTCATGGCCGAATACAGCGGGTTGATCGCCGCTCCCGGCAGCCCGAAGGTCTCGGTGGCGCCTTCTTTTTCGAGGATGAGCACTATCGCGTCGACTGCGCGCATACGTGTCATTGTTCGTCCTTTGTTCTGGAGCCGGCGACGACGCTGTCGCCGGCTCGGTTTGTGGTGGGATCGCCTCGCCGAGGCGGTGCTTCAGTTCTCGTTCTTTCCCGAGAGGGCTTCGATGACGGTGAAGAGACCCGAGTGGTCGAGTCCGCCGTTGCCCTGCTGCACGGTGGCAGCGACGAGCTGGGCGACGGTGGCGCCGAGCGGGATGGCGACTCCTGCTTCGCGGGCGGCGGCGGTGACGATGCCCATGTCCTTGTGGTGGAGTTCGAGCCGGAATCCGGGATCGAAGGAGCGGTCAAGCATCTTCTGTCCCTTCTGGTCGAGGACCTTGGATCCGGCGAGTCCGCCGCCGAGGACCTGCAGTGCCGCACTCGTTTCGACTCCATAGGCTTCGAGGAACACGACGGCTTCGGCCAGCAGTCCGATGTTGCCGGCGACCATGAGCTGGTTCGCTGCTTTGACGGTCTGGCCTGCCCCCGAGGGGCCGACGAGGACGATGGTCTTGCCGACAGCGTCGAAGACATCGGCCACTGCATCGAAGTCGGCCTGGTCGCCGCCGACCATGATCGACAGGACTCCGTCGATGGCTCCGGGTTCGCCTCCGGAGACGGGAGCGTCGAGGGGTTTGAGACCGGCTTCCTTGGCCTTGGCCGCCAGTTCGGTGGCCACATCGGGACGGATGGTGGAGAAGTCGATCCAGGTGGCCCCGGCCGAAGCGTGGGCGAGGATACCGTCGTCACCGGTCAGCACGGCTTCGACGTCGGGTGAGTCGGGAACCATGGTGATGATGACATCGGCCCCGGCCACCGCCTCGGCGATGGCGGCGGCGGCACTGCCACCCGCCTCGGCGAGGGCGTCGGCCTTGGCCGGGGTGCGGTTGAAGCCGCGGACGTCGAATCCGGCAGCGACGAGGTTCTTGGCCATGGGCAGGCCCATTATGCCGAGTCCGATGAAAGCGATGGTCTTGGACATGGTGGGGTTTCCTTCGGGTCGTCGGTGGTGGGGTTCAGGCGGTCTGGGTGGCGCGGTCGAGCCAGTCGAAGGCGGTCGCGCGGTCCTGTTTGTATTCCAGTGCCACGGATCCGGAGTAGCCAAGGTCGTAAGCGCGGTCGGTCCAGTTGCGCAGCGGCAGCGATCCGGTACCGGGTGCTCCACGGCCGTCGGCGTCGGCGATCTGGATGTGGCCGAAGTTCACGGCTTCGGATTCGATGACGGCCGCGACGTCGTCGCCGTTGACGTGCATGTGATAGAAGTCGGCGAGCACGGCGATGTTCTCGGGTCCGTCGGCGCGGACCTTGGCGACCACCTCGGCGGCGTCGGCATATCGCTTGAGCGGGTAGGCCTCGGCTCCGGAGACGGGTTCGACGAGGACGGTTCCGCCGATCTCGGCGACCTTTCCGGCGGCGAGCGCGAGGTTGGCGGCGGCCGTGGCGTCCTGTCCGGCCGGGTCCTGGCCGTCGGTGCGCAGCCCAAAGAGGGCGTTGAAGGCGCGGCAACCGGTGCGTCGGCCGATCTCGACGACGATGGCGACGTTCGCGGCGAAGTCCTCTTCGGCTCCGATGATCGAGACCATTCCGCGATCACCCGCGGCCATGTTCCCGGCCCAAAAGTTCAGCCCCTTGAGAGCGACTCCCGCGGTTTCGAGGGAGGCGATGAACTCATCGACCTCCGCCGAGGATGGGGTCGGGTTCCCGTCGAAGGGCCACCAGAATTCGACCTCGTCGAAACCGGCGTCCTTCGCGGCCTGAGCCCGTTCGAGGACGGGCAGTTCGGTGAGCAGGGTGGAGCAGTTGAGGACGTAGCGCTCAGGTGAGGTGAAGTTCTGGGACATGGAGCTCTCCTTTGAGTTTCCGCTGTTTTTCGTATTGTGGAAGTGTGTTTCCATTCCGTGAAATCAGCATAAACAGCTCGCGGAGTCCCCGTCAAGACCTTCGTCTCAGAACTACGTGACGGCGGCCCAGCAACCTCGCGCGAGGTTGCTGGGCCGCCGTCAGGTAGTAATTAGGGGTGGAGGGGGTTTCCGTCGACCCAGACTTGGGCGATGTCGGCGGGAGTGCCCATGGCGAAGATCTTCGCCAGCGCGTCCCCGTCGTCGGCGGCGTGGCGGATGCCGACGTCAAGCGGCTGGCCCTCGGCCGGGCAGATGAGGACGGCGTCGAAGCGCTTGCCCTCGCTCAGCACGCCGACCTCGTCGAGTTCGAGCGCCTCAGCTCCGGCCGAGGTCGCCAGATGGAGCAGATGCGCGGAGTTCAAAGCCACTCCCCCGGCCGGATCAAGCTGCTGCATGAAGTACGACTGCACCCCTTCCTTGAGCAGGTTGAAGCCCGTGCCCGCCCCGACATCGGTGCCCAGCGCCACACGAACGCCTGCCTCGATATGCCGGCGCAGCGGGAAGAAACCACTGGCCAGAGCCGAGTTCGAGGTCGGACAGTGCGCGGCCACGGACCCGGCCTCGGCCATGCGCTCAAGCTCCCGATCCTGCGGATGGACGTTGTGCGCAAGCACAGTGCGCCGCCCCACGAGTCCCGCCCGATCATACGTGTCGAGGTAGTCGAGAGCCTCGGGATGGATCTCCGCTACGCCGGCGACCTCATCAACATTCTCGTTCAGATGCGAAGTCACCCAGATGCCCGGATTCTCCTCGACGAGGCGCCCCCCGGCGGCCAGCAACTCCGGTCCTGCAGAGAACGAGAACCGTGGAGTCACTGCGTACCGCAGCCGCCCCTTCCCGTGCCACCGGTCGATGAGCGCCTGGCCCTCTTCGGTCGAACGCTCCACGTCGGTGAGCAGCGCATCGGGCAGGTTCCGGTCGCCCGTGACCAGGCCGGACGTGATGCGCAGCCCCGACTTTTCAGCGGCGGAGAAGAAGATGTCCATGGCCGAGGCGAAGTGCGAACCGAAGACCATCGCCGAGGTGGTCCCCGCCGAGATCAGTCCCGTGAGGAATTCTCCGGCCACCGCTTCCGCGTAGGCAGGATCCCCGAGCTTCGCCTCTTCGGGCAGGGCGCACTGATCGAGCCAGTCGAGCAGCGGTTTCCCGAGGTGGCCGATGGCTCGCACCTGCGGCAGGTGGACGTGGGTGTCCACGAGTCCGGGGATGAGCACACCATCGCGGAGGTCGACGACTTGCGCCTCGGGGTGCGCAGTGCGGGCAGTGTCGAAGTCGGTGCGTGAGGTGATGAGTCCGTCGTCGACGACGAGTGCGATATCGGAGGCCGAGCGCAGCCGGCCCCCGGCGAATGGGTTGTCCGGCGTATCGAAGACGCGGGCACGATAGATGACCACAGTGGTTCTCCTAGAGTCAGTGATGTCAGGCAGCAGAAAGTGTTCAGCCCATGCGGCCGAGCAGGTCCGCGGCGACGCTCACGGCGATCGTCGCGGGTGCTTTGCCCGGCAAGTCGGGCAGTCCGATCGGGCAGCGGATGGTGTCGATGGCTTCGGGCTCGAAGTCTTCGGCGGCGAGGTTCTTGCGGAATCGCTGCCATTTCGCGTTCGAACCGATGAGCCCGACCGAGCCGAGGTCGCCACGGGTCAGCGCCGCGGAGCACAGGTGCAGGTCTTCGGCATGGTCGTGGGTCATGATGACCACATGCGCGCCGGCCGGCAGCGCAGTGAGCACCTCTTCCCCGACGACGGCGAATTCGGAGCGGATCCGCGCCACCGGGGTCTCCAAATCGTCGATCGCTTCGAGCTGTTCCGGCCGCGAATCGCTGACCGTGAGGTCGAGATCGTGGCGGGCGAGGATCCGAGTGAGTTCGAGTCCGATGTTGCCGATGCCGAAGATCGCCACCGAGGCGGGCACGGGCAGGGGTTCGAAGAGCATGGTGACCTCTCCGCCGCAGCATTGTCTGCCGTATTTGGCAGGGGCTTTGTCGTTGAGCCGCAGGGTGAGCATCTCCGGGGTCGCCTGCCTTTCGGCGAGCAGTTCCCGGGCACGGGTGAGGGCCGTCATCTCGAGATTGCCGCCGCCGATGGTCCCGAACAGGTCATCGGCGGTGGCGATCATCTTCGCTCCCGCCTCGCGTGGGGCATGCCCACGCACCGCGGCGAGAGTGATGAGGACAGCCGGCACCCGAGCTGTGCGAAGCTCGGCTGCGGTGTCCATCCAGGTCATGACGGAACTCGTTGTTCTTCCCTCGCCGAGGCGGCCGCCCCCGAGTCCTGCCCGCGGGCTTCTTCGATCGCCCAGAACACTGCTTCCGGTGTGGCCGGGGACGCGAGTTCGACGCTGTGGCCGGGGCCACCGAAGGCGCCCACGGCCTCCCGCAGGGCTTCGCGGACGGAGAAGGCGAGCATGAGCGGGGGTTCGCCCACGGCCTTCGCCCCGTACACGGCTCCCTCTTCATGCGCTTTGTCGAGGAAGGTGACGTTGAAGACCTCGGGGACTTCGGAGAAGCTCGGGATCTTGTACGTGCTCGCCGCCTGTGTGGCCAGACGTCCCCGGCTCGGCTTGTCCGATTCGTCCCAACGCAGATCCTCCAGGGTCAGCCAGCCGGCACCCTGGATGAAGCCGCCCTCGATCTGTCCGAGATCGATGAGCGGGGACAGGGAGTCTCCCACGTCGTGGACGATGTCGACGCGGCGCAGGGTGTAGGAGCCGTCGAATCGGTTGACTTCGACTTCGGACACCGCGGCCCCGTAGGCGAAGTACTTGAACGGTTCGCCGCGCATCTGGGACAGGTTCCAGTGCAGTCCCTCGGTGCGGTAGAAACCGGAGGCCGAGAGCTGGATGCGCTGGAAGTACGCGGTGTTGATCAGCTCTTCCCAGGTCACCGTCTTCGTTGAGGACAGTGCGGAGACGATTCCTCGTGAGATCTCCACCTCATGGGCGGGTGCACCGAGGATGCCCGCGGCGACCTGCCGCAGCCGGTCGAGGATCTGGTCGCAGGCGTTCTTCACCGCTCCGCCGTTGAGGTCGGAGCCGGAGCTCGCGGCCGTCGCCGAGGTGTTGGGCACCTTGTCCGTGCGCGTCGGCGCCAGACGCACCGTCGACAGGGGCACGCCGAGGGTGGTGGCCGCGACCTGCAGCATCTTCTGATGCAGTCCCTGCCCCATTTCGGTGCCGCCGTGGGTGACGAGGACGGATCCGTCCTTGTACACGAGCACGAGCGCTCCGCCCTGGTTGAAGGCGGTGAGGTTGAACGAGATCCCGAACTTCACCGGAGTGATCGACAGTCCTCGTTTGATGTGCTCGTGGCTCAAGTTGAACGCTTCGATCTCAGCCTCGCGGGCCTCCAGATCGGATTGGGAGATGAGCTGGTCCCAGCACGCCCCGATCCGCTCGGGATGACGCACCGGCTGATAGTAGGGAGTGTCCTGACCTTGCGCGTAGAAGTTCCGGCGGCGCAGCTCACGGGCGCTCAGTCCCAGTTTGGGGGCGACGCGTCCGATGATGTCTTCCATGACGAGCATGCCCTGCGGGCCGCCGAATCCCCGGAAGGCAGTCTGCGAGGTCTTATTGCATTTGGCGATGCGGCCGGTGACCCGAATGTTGGGCACCCAGTAGGCGTTGTCGATATGGCACATGGCGCGGGTGAGCACCGGCTCGGAGAGGTCGAGGCTCCACCCGCCGTCCGCGGTCAGCGTCGCATCGAGGGCGAGGATCTTCCCCTCCTCGGTGAATCCGATCTTCCACGACGAGTGGAATCCATGCCGCTTGCCGGTCATGGTGATATCCCGGGTGCGGTCGAGGCGCAGTCGCACCGGCCGGCCCGTGAGCTTCGCACCGAGCGCTGCCAGGGCTGCGTAGCCATGAGGCTGCATCTCCTTGCCGCCGAAGCCTCCGCCCATGCGCAGGCACTGGACGGTCACCTCGTGGGCGGGCACTCCGAGGACATGGGAGACGATGTCCTGAGTCTCGGTGGGATGCTGGGTCGAGGACTGGATGAAGACCTGTTCGTTCTCATCCACATGCGCCAGGCAGGCCTGCGTCTCGAGGTAGAAGTGCTCCTGACCGGCGAACTCGAATTCGCCTTCGAAGACATGAGCGGCATCGGCGAACGCGGAGTCGACCTCGCCCTTGTCGATCGACAAGGGCTTTCCGTGGTAGCTGTCGGCGGCGATGGCATCGCGCACGGTCACCAGCGACGGCAGTTCCTCGAACTCGGCGGTGACGGCCGCAGCGCCTTCCTTCGCGGCTTCGAGATCCTCGGCGAGCACCCAGGCCAGGGGCTGGCCGAAGAACATGATCTCGTCGACCGGCAGCATCGGCTCATCGTGCTTGACGCCCTGATCGTTGACGCCGGGGATATCGGCGGCCGTGATGACCTTGACGACTCCGGGCACCGCATAGGCGGGTTCGATATCGATGGCGCTGAGGCGGCCGTGCGCGGTCGTCGACTGCACGGGGAAGGCGTGGAGGACCCCGGTGAGACGTCCGATGAGGTCATCGGTGTAGAGCGCGGATCCGGTGACGTGACCGAAGGCGCTTTCGTGGTGGTGGCGTTCGCCGACGACCGGGTCGGCGGGGCGCTGGGAGAGCTGGCTCATCACTGGACCTCCTTGCTGGTCACGGCCGGGTGGCCGAGCTGCTCGGCGTAGAAGCGTTCGAGGGAGGACCGCAACATGGCGGTCCGGTACTTCGCACTCGCCCGGTGGTCGTCCATCGGAGTGCCTTCGGCGGCCAGCGTCTCGGCTGCCGCATGCACGGTCTCCAGGTTCCACGGCCGGCCTTCGAGCAGGGCTTCGGTGGCGGTGGCGCGCAGCGGGGTCGCCGCGACTCCGCCGAGGCCGATCCGGGCCTTCGCGATCACACCGTCCTGGATGTCGACGGCATAGCCGATCGCCACCGAGGAGATGTCGTCGAAGCGACGTTTCGCGATCTTCTGGAACGACGTCAGCGGCGAGAGCGGCAACGGGATGCGGATGGCGGTGATGAGCTCATCGGCCTCACGCACCGTCTGCCTGTATCCGGTGAAGTAGTCGGCCAACGCCACGGTCCTGAACCCGCGCACCGAGGTGAGCACGAGTTCGGCTTCGAGGGCGAGCAGGGCCGGCGGGGTATCGCCGATGGGCGAACCCGTGCCGAGGTTGCCGCCGATGGTCGCCCCGTTGCGGATGAGGCGAGAGGCGAACTGCGGGAACAGCTTGCCCAGCAGCGGGATGCTGCCGGAGAGTTCACGTTCGAGTTCGGACAGGGTCTGGGAGGCGCCGAGCTCGATGAAGTCGGCGGTGCGACGGATTCCGCGCATCTCCTCGAGTCGGTCGACGGCGAGGATGTTCTTCGCACGAGCTCCCTTGATGTTGACCTCGACACCCCAGTCGGTGGCCCCGGCCACGACGGTGACCTCGGGATCGGCGGAGAGGATGGAGACCGCCTCGGCGAGGGTGGAGGGACGACGGTAACGACCGATCGTTCCTGTGGCGGTGTCGGCCCGCTGATAATCGGTGGCCGCTGCGGCCGGGGCCGGGCGGTCACGGCGGGCGGCCAGGGGATCGTCTGCGGCCGGCTGTCCCAGCGCGTTCGCGGCATCGCGGATGGGGCGGTAGCCGGTGCAGCGGCACAGGTTGCCGGACAGGGAGTGGAGGTCGAAGCCGTCCTCGCAACGGTCGGGGCGGTAGTATTCGGCGGCCATCGAGGAGATGAAGCCGGGGGTGCAGTATCCGCATTGGGATCCGCCGCGCACGGCCATCTCTTCCTGGACGGGGTGGACGGAGTCTCCATCGGCCAGACCTTCGGAGGTCACGACCTCTCCCCCGTCGAGGGCTGCCGCCGGCAGCAGGCAGGAATTCACTGAGGTCCAGCGGGTTCCGCCGGATTCGTCGGGGCGGGCGACCATGATCGCGCAGGCCCCGCATTCGCCTTCGGCGCAGCCTTCCTTCGCTCCGGTCAGTCCTTGACCGCGCAGGAAGTCCAGCGCATTCGTATGGGGTGGGCCGTCGAACTCGCGGACGGTCCCGTTGATTGTCACTTCGGCAGTTGACTGGTCCGTTGTCGCTGCGGACATCGCACTTCACACCTCCCGCGCCTCGTCACTGAGGCGCACAGTGCATGGTTGGAACAATTTGCTTCGTTCTTCGAGCTTCTGGTTATCCATGCGAACAGCGCAGAAGAACGCGGAATCAGGGGACGAGGTGTCCCCGCAGGTCAGGCCCCGTGGGCGATCTGACCCTTCCCCCAAGCTGAGTGTCCAACCATTGTTCTCATGCCCCCAAGATAGCCGAAATCGGGCCGCGAACGAAGTACAGGACGAATCCAGCTGAGACGACCCACAGCAGCCAGTGGACCTGACGGCCGCGGTTGCTCATGGCGTGGATGAGTGCCCAGGAGATGAATCCGACGCCGATTCCGTTGGCGATCGAATAGGTCAGCGGCATCGTCACCATGGTGAGGAAGACCGGCAGCGAGGTGCGGAAGTCGCTCATGTCGATCTCACGGATCTGCGTGACCATCATGGCTCCGACGACGACGAGCGCTGCGGCTCCGGCTTCCATCGGGATGACGGCGATGAGCGGTGAGAAGAACATCGACAGCAGGAACAGCACACCGGTGATGCAGGCGGCCAGACCGGTCCGTGCACCCTCGGCGATTCCGGCCGCGGAGTCGACGAAGACAGTGTTCGACGACCCCGAGGCGGCGCCGCCGAAGACCGCACCGAGACCTTCGACGATGAAGGCTCCGCGGATGCGCGGGAACATTCCGTCGTCGGTCTGCAGTCCGGCCTGACGAGCCAGTCCGGTCATCGACCCCATGGCGTCGAAGAAGTTCGTGAACACGAGGGTGAACACGAGCATCGTGGCCGCGAGGACGCCGATGTGCTGGAATCCGCCGAAGAGGTCGAAGGCGCCGATGAGACCGAAGTCGGGAAGGGCGACGACCTGCTGCGGGAATTCCGGAGCGGCGAGGTTCCAGCCCAGCGGGTCCGGATCGACGGGGTCGCCAACGGTGCCGAGCTTCGCGAACGCCTGGATGATGATTGCGGCGACCGTGGCCACGATGATGCCGATGAGGATGCCGCCGGGAATCCGCCGCGCGACGAGGATGCCGATGAGCACGAGCGCGAAGACGAAGACCAGCGTCGGCAGGGATCCGATCGATCCGTCCTGGCCCAGCTGGACGGGAGGTCCGGCCGGGGTACGCGTGACAAAGCCTGCATTGACGAAGCCTATGAAGGCGATGAAGAGTCCGATGCCCACAGTGATGGCGATCTTCAGCGCGTGCGGGACGGCGTTGAAGATCGCGGTGCGGATGCCCGTGGCACCGAGGACGACGATGATGATGCCGTTGATGATCACGAGCCCCATCGCATCGGCCCAGGTGACGTCCTGGACGACGGAGACGGCGAGGAAGCTGTTCATCCCCAGGCCTGCTGCCAGCCCGAAGGGCAGTCGGGCGACGACGCCGAAGAGGATCGTGATGACGCCGGCGACGAGCCCGGTGACCGCGGTCAGCTGGGCGAAGTCGAGGCTGTCACCGGCGATGTCCTGGGAGCCGCCGAGGATGAGCGGATTGAGGACGACGATATAGGCCATCGCGACGAAGGCGACGATGCCTCCGCGGATCTCCTGCTTGATCGTCGACCCACGTTGGGTGATTTCGAAGAATCTGTCGAGAAGCCCCGGTCTCGAGGATGCGGTCTTCACCGCTTGGTCATTGTCAGCCATTTTCATGGACCACCTCAGGTTGTTCGATTTGGTCAGCCGGCGACATCATCGTCGTCGACCCTGCGCCTTGAACATGCGCAATGAAACAGGCAGGTCTCGGCCTTTTGCCGAACAAAATTTTCCACATCATGGAAAACTATTTCTGTTTCATCGAGCAAGTCTTGCCGCTCGACCCTGGTGTGTCAATCATCACACCTCTGCCAGCGCCGATGCCATCTCTCGACCGGGCAGAAGAAACCCCTGATCAGAATCGTCTGACCAGGGGTTTCCCTTGGCGGTGGCGGTGGGATTTGAACCCACGGTAGGGGGTTGCCCTACACAACATTTCGAGTGTTGCACCTTCGGCCGCTCGGACACGCCACCGCCGACAACTGTACAGCGGTGGACTTTCCGCGTCCAAATCGGTTCGCCGTGAGCTGGGACACGTCACCGTTTGGCCGCGAAGAACTCCCTCAGCAGGGTCTGACTCTCCTCCGCGCGGACGCCCGAGGTCACCTCCGGATGATGGAGTGAAGCACGGTCGCGCAGCAGGTCCCACATCGAGCCGACGGCCCCGGCCTTGTCGTCGAAGGCGCCGAAGACGACCCGGTCGAGCCGGGAGCCGACGATGGCTCCGGCGCACATCGCGCAGGGTTCCAGGGTGACGACGAGGGTGCAGCCGTCGAGTCGCCACTGCCCCTTCGCCGAGGCGGCTGCGGAGATCGCAATGAGCTCGGCGTGGCCGAGCGGGTCAGAGTCGACCTCGCGCCGGTTGTGACCGCGCCCGATGATCTCCCCGGTCTCGTCGATGACCACGGCCCCGACGGGAACGTCGTCATGAGCGGGGGCAAGGGCCGCCTCGGCGAGGGCATGGCCCATCCACTCAGCGTTCAGCGGGCGGCCTCGAGCTGATCGGCGAAGCCGACGGTCTCACCGACGTGGGCGACGACGCGGGCGGGGTCGGATCGATAGCTTTCGACCTGGTCGATCAGGGTGGCGGCGGGGACTCCGCGGTCGGAGTAGATATCGGCGTCTCCGCCCCATTCGGCGTCGGCGTCGAATTCGAGCATCTCGACCCCCTCGTCATCGTCGTCGTCCTCGGCGATCGTGCCCTCGTCGTCCTCGGCACCGAAGTCCTCTTCGGGCTCGGCGTCGTAGGCGTCAGGACGGGAGTCGAGGAAGTCAGCGAAGATCTCTGCGAACGGGCTCGCCTCCACGGCGGCGAGATCGGAGAGGAAGATCTTGACCTCGTTGTTGCTGCACAGGCGCACGAGCCCGAACCATTCGTCTTCGTGCTCGATGACGGCCACGGCCTCTCCGTCATCACCGGCGGCCGAACGCATCATATCGACGAGGTCGTCGAGGTCGTTCGCGTCACGGACGTCGACATCGAGGGCGCGGAAGCCATCGCCGGAATCGGCCAGGATCTCAGTGAAGTACGACATGCCTCCATTGTGAACGCTTCGCCCCGCGTTGACCACTGCCGGAGACGTCGAGTTCTCCCGTACCATTTGGGGTATGCATCTTCACGTAGCCGATCACCCGCTCATCGCCCACAAACTCACCGCTCTGCGCGATGCGAACACGGATTCCGCTCGCTTCCGACAGCTCACCGAAGAGCTCGTCATGCTGCTGGCCTACGAGGCGACCCGGTCGGTGGCCGTCGAGGACAAGGAGATCTCGACCCCGGTGACGAGAACCACCGGCACCCGCATCGCTGAACCCCGCCCCGTCGTGGTCCCGATCCTGCGCGCCGGCCTCGGCATGCTCGACGGAATGCTGCGCATCCTCCCCACTGCCGAGGTGGGCTTCCTCGGAATGGTCCGCGACGAGACGACGTTCGAACCCAGCGCCTACGCCGACCGTCTGCCCGATGATCTCACCGGTCGGCAGATCTTCGTCGTCGATCCGATGCTCGCCACCGGCGGCACCCTGGCCATGGCCATCGACTTCCTGCTCGCTCGCGGCGCCCGTGACGTCACTGCCGTGTGCCTCGTCTCCGCCCCCGAGGGCGTCCAGCGCATCGAGCGCGACTTTAGCGATTCTGCCGAGGTGAAGGTGTACACGGCTGCGCTCGACGAGAAGCTCAATGAGAAGGGCTACATCGTGCCCGGACTCGGCGATGCCGGCGACCGGATGTACGGAATCGTCGACTGAGAAGACACGGCGGGACCCAGTCGTTTCGTCACAATTCGTCACAGTCGTCTCATTTTCGGCGCTTTCATTGCAGCGCCTTCGCTTTATGACAAATAATGAAGCCATGACTTCGACGATCCATCAGATGCGAATGCCGGGCGCACACATGTGTATGCCCTGCGTTCGTGGTCGGTGATCGTACTCCCGCTGTCCGGCCTCGAACGAGTTCACTCAAGCAGCGGACTCTTCCAGTCATATCGACCCGATGGTCGGAGCAAAGGACAGCTATGCCGAATCAAGAACCCGCCTACGTCCACCCACGCAGCGCAGTGGCCACTCGACGTGCAGGAGCCAGGTTGAGCGCAGTCGACCCGCAAAACGCACCGCACACCTTCGGACCTGCCGGCGTCGTCCCCTCGCCGAAGGCCGCTCGCGGAATCATCGTCTACATCGGACTCGACGAGTCCAAGGCCGCAGCCGACGGCACGAACCTCTCCGCGATCGCCGCTGAGCTGCAGGCCTACGCCAAGGAACTGGCCAGCCAGGCCGAGACCCAGGCCGTCATCGCCCTGGCGCCGGAAGGCCGCGGCAGCGATATCGACGCCGTGCGAGCCGTGGCCAACGGCTCCCCCGCCGCGACCGGTGCACCGGCTGCGACTCACGGCCCCGTGCGTTCGCGCATTCCCAACCGCATCCACCCGCCGGCACTGCGCGAGGACAACGCACCGGCGGCCCCCGCACCCCGCGGATTCGGCGGACGGGCCGGCGACACCTACACCCAGGCGGCCGGCGAACGCCTGCGCATCGACATCCCCCGCCGCGAAGTCCGCATCGACGGCGACCTCGTCGATGTCACGACGAAGGAATTCGATCTTCTCGCCACCCTCGTCTCCCACGCCGATGAGACCCTCCCCCGTGAGGACCTCATCACAGCGGTGTGGTCCGGCGGCGAGGTTCCGGACGAACGCACCGTGGACGTCCACATCCGCCGACTGCGGCGCCGCCTCGGCGAATATGCCTCCGTGGTGCGCACGATGAGGGGTTCGGGATATCGCTACGACACCCACCCCGATGTGACTGTGTGGAGTGCGACGGCGCGTCGTTGATGCAGTGCGGCTGTGAGCCTCGTCGCAATGGGCATCCAGCGTGGGGCCAGACTTCCCGGTTAAGATCGTTGATCGATGAACCAGGCATATTCCACACCGCGCAGAAAGCACAGCCCGGCCAAGGGCATCACCGCATTGATCTTCGGGATCCTCTATGCGGCTTTCCTGCTCCTCCACAATCTGCTGCCGACGCGGATGGGCATCGCGCTCATCCTCGAATCGGTGCTTCCGTGGACGGGAGTCTTCCTCGCGCTCGTGCTGCTCATGTTCCTCATCCGCTTCTCGTGGCTCTCGGCCATCGGATTCCTCGTGCCCGCTCTGGTGTGGACGGGGATGTTCGGGCCCGCCCTGTTGCCGAATGAGGATTCCGGTGATCCGGACCTGACGGTGGCCACTCACAATGTGGGGGCGCGGATGCCGCAGCCCACTGCCGCCGCCCAGAACATCGTCGACCGCGATCCGGACATCGTCACGATCCAGGAGCTCGAGTCGCTGTCGGGCAAGATCATCCACAAGGAACTCGACTCCTCGTTCGAGCATTCCCAGGTCGTCGACACCATCGGCGTGTGGTCTAAGTGGCCGATGTCGGAGCCCGAGGAGGTCGACCTCGGCCTGCAGTGGCCGCGCGCCTTTGCGACCACGATCTCGACCGATCACGGTGACGTCCGCTTTTATGCCGTGCATATGCCTTCGGTGCGTCCGGGGCACGAATCGATGCGCAACGCCGCTCTGCGCCGGTTGTCCACGACGGTGGAGACCGACGGCGCCGAGCATGTCATCATCGCCGGTGACTTCAACACAGCGTCGACGGACAACAATATGGAGACCCTGGTTCCGCCGCTCAAGGATTCGAGGGAAGAGGCCCGAGGCGGCTTCGGCTTCACCTGGCCGGCCAAGTTCCCTGTCACTCGGCTCGACCATGTCCTCTACCGCGGTTTCGACGCCACCTCCGACGAGGTGCTCGAACGCGGATCGAGTGACCACCGCGCAGTCCTCGCCGGTCTCGACCTCAAGTAGTCGGGGTCAGTTCGTGCACGGGTTTCAGTTCGTACACTGACCCGTCGGCTGCGGTGCGCGCTCTGAGGCACCGGCTTCGAGTTCATCGGCGATCTCGGCTCGGGTGAGCGCGTAGCCGGTTTCGTCATCCGTTGCCGAACGAGCGAAGACCATTCCGACGACGTTTCCATCGTCATCGATAAGCGGGCCGCCCGAATTGCCTTCCCGGACGATTCCACGCAGTGCATAGACTTCCCGGACGACCGACTGCGAGTCGTAGATATCGAGACCGCGAGCGTTGATCTTCTCCCGCACGCGGGTCGGTGAGATCGTATAGGGACCGTTTGCGGGGAATCCGACGACGACGGAGTCATCACCGGGTCCGAGCCCGTTCCCGAAGTCGAGGGCTGGTGCATCGAGTCCCGGGACCCGGAGCACGGCCACGTCGGCTTCGGCATCGAATTCGACGACCTCTGCGTGGTACGGCCGGCCTTTGCCTCCGACCTGCACGGCCAGCTCGGTAGATCCGGCCACGACGTGGGCGTTGGTGGCGACGAGTCCGTCCTCATAGACGAAGCCGGAGCCTTCCGAACCCGCGGCGCAGCTGGTGGCCGTCGTCGTGATCTTGACGACCGAGTCCTCGACGCTGCGTCCGACGTCGACCATGCCCTCGTCGGGTTCTCCGACTCCGCGGATCTGTTCGGGTTGGCCGGAGAACACCTGTGGGAATCCGGAGGCGCTCAGTCCCTTCGCCAGTCCGCCGAGTGCGTTCTGAGAGGAGTAGGGAATGGTGCGGTCGATCGAAGCGATGACCGTGGAGTCGGCAACCCAGCGGTTGGGTTCGACGAGCGGAGTGGTGCGGATGAACCCGGCGGCGAGCCAGATGACGAGGACATAGACGATTCCGGCGGTGGCGGTGCCGCCGACGGCGTCAATACCCTGACCGAGGTCAGAGTCCATATTGTGCTTGATCCACGCGCCGATGCCGCTTCCGGCGAAGGCGAAGAGGACACTCAGGACAAGCGGCATCGAAGCCAGCAACATGATCACGCCGGAGTTGTCCATGACATCGGTGCCGGCGCTCAAGGATTCGACGAGTGGGGAGAGCAGGCGCCCGAGGATCCAGCCGACGATGAAGCCGGCCGCGGTTCCGAGGGCCGTGATGATGCCCTGGCGGAAGCCGGCGAAGAGCGCCCCGATACCGAGGACGATGAGGAGGATGTCGAGAACTGTCACCGCTGGAACTTACCGCACTGTCTGTTTGGAGGCGGCAAGCAGACGTTCGCGGGCGTCAGTGAACTGTTTGAGTTCGGCCCGTTCGATCTTGCGTTCCTGTTCTCCGCCGATTCCGGCGAGCACACGCATCCGCGTCGTCGACAGCTTTCCGGAGGTGCGGATCATGGTCTTCATCTCCTCCTTGCCGCCGGGGAACGACTTCGCCCAGTCGCGGCCGTTCTTCCGGCCCTTCCAGGTGCCGAGCATGTCGACCTCGGCGTGGGTGAGCCAGCCGGAGTTCGCATAGTCGCCGAGCATGTTCTGGGTGTGCATGCGTTCGCTGCGTCGCAGGATGAGGCTGAGCGTGACCCAGGCGGCGGAGTAGATGAGACTGAGGACGATCATCCCGACGCGGGAGACGATCTCATTGTGGGTGATCTCCTGATCGATAAAGGCCAGCAGCACCATCGAACCGTTCCACAGACCGTGCAGAGTCATGCCGATGAGCAGCCCCGGCAGCCACATGAGGATAGTCGTCCACCAAGCCCACTTCCGAGCGGCAAGACCGATCGACACACCGGCGGCCGTCGAGAACGTCGTGTGCAGAAGCGGGGCGCACAGGCACCGCACCACGAAGAGTTCCATCAGACCCTCGACCTGGCCCTCGTTCCAGGCTCCGCCGAGGTAGAGGATGTTCTCGGTGAAGGCGAACCCGGCGCCGATGAGAGCACCGTAGACGAGGCCATCGAGTGGGCCTTCGAAGTAGCGTCGAGCGGCAAGAACGATGACCAAGAGGAGAACGGTCTTCATCGTTTCTTCGAGGATCGGAGCCTGGATGACCGTTCCGACAAGGCTGGGCACGCCTTGGAACCCGGCGAGGACGAGCGCTATCTCGCCGGCGATGGAGAAGACAAGGGTGAGGATAACCGCGGCGACGGCACCCCAGAGGAGACAGATGCCCAGAAGGAGCTTCGGCTGCGGTCTCCAGCGATCGAGCCAGAGCACATAGGCGATGATGCCGATCAGCGGGACGGCCGAGAGTCCGATGAGTGCGAACAGTCGGACACCGAAGCTCAGTCCACCAAGCACGGCGAGGATTATCAGTCCGAAGACGAGCCCCACGAGAACGAGGATCGCGGCAACAAGCCGGACGATGTTGCCCGTCGATTCAGGTTCGGTCTCCGGCTGTGCTTTCCGTACGGCTCCGGTCCAGGGAGTGTCGGTGACGACCTGTTGGGGCGCCTGCATGCCTGCGCGGATCCGCATCTCCTGCGTCACCGTCGGCGCAAACCGCGGCTGGGCGTAGACACGAGCCTGCACCGGAGGCGCATACATCACCGGCTGACCGGGCATGGGCTGGCCCTGCATCATCGGCTGGCCCTGAGGCTGCATTGGTTGGCCGGGTGCCGGCCGCATCTGCTGTGGCTGTCCCTGCACGACCGGCTGACCTTGCGGCGGCATCGGCTGACCTTGCGGCGGCATCGGCTGACCTTGCGGCGGCATCGGCTGGCCCTGCGGCGGCATGGGTCGACCGGGCGCCAGCTGCGGATTCTGTCCCGGCATAGGCGGTTGCTGGGGCTGTGACCCCTGCGGCCGTGGCCGGAACCGGTCATGATTCGGCTGTTGCTGATTCTGCGGCGGCACCTGACCCTGCTGTGGCACTTGGCCGTGGGCAGGGGGAACGTTCGGGTTCGGTGGGCCCTGCACCTGGGGCGGCTGCGGTCTCTGCGAACCGGGACCGTTCTGTGCCGACATAGCTCGTCCTTCTGCATTGGGGGAAATTTCGCTCACCTCAGTCTAGAGTCCAAGCCCTCCGTGAACGGCCTCGTCATGTATCCGTCCAGCAACACTTCAGCCGACTGCCACGTTCTGCAGACGACCTCCCGAACCCCACTCGATCATTTTCAGGTGTGGACAATCGCGAATTCTTCAACCCTGGGTCGGTCTTGTGTCAGGCCGCAGACACAGCCTCTTCTACGCCCGCAGCCATCGCTCAACGGCCCGAACCCTCACATTGCCCGTCCGAATAGCGTTGCCCTTCCAAATCACTCGCCCACTCAGCGTCAGCCACCACGACGCCCACTCACACGTCACATCCTGTGGATACTCAAAGCAGTATCCACAGGCCTTCGAACACCCCTATCCCGCTGGGAATCGCCCCGTGTCGAATCGGTCCATGACTACTCTCAGACTCGCATCGCTGCGCACCGCACTGCTCCTCACCGTCCTCACAGTCGCTTCGCTCATCGGGCTGGGACCAGCCATGGCAGCGGGACCACCGGTCAGCCTCGGCGAGGTTCCGGTACTCACCGCTCCCAACGCCTACGGGCCAGGCATCTGGCACCACGCGAAACAGGGCAAGACCTGGTACGGCTCCTACCGGACTTTCCCTGACACCTCCTCCTACTGCATCGATGCGGGGAAGAAGTCTCCGCTGCCGAAGTACTTCAAGGGAGCGAAGGCTGACACGGTCACCTCGGCCCGCACGGCGTGGGCACTGCACGAGTACGCGGGATCGAAGTCAAAGGACGTGCAGGCGGCGCTGAGCGCGATGGCCCGCCTCGACAAAGCGCTCCCCCACGATCACACAGTGCCGCCGCAGAAACCGGCTGACCTAGGCACAAAGTTCGAAGCGGCCGCGAAGAAGTACTCGACGATCCTCGCCGAGGCGAAGAAGTTCGCCGGGCCATACACTCTCGACATCAGCCTCGAACCGGTGCTGCGCATGCCTGTGCTCGAACCTCACACCGCCCCGGAGTCCGCTCCTTCTCCTGATTCCTGGGCCTCCGACTCCAAGGACAACGACCGCAGCGCCGACAAGGATAGCCCCGACAAACCGAAGATCCTCGGCACGCCCACCGACGAGGCGACGCTGACGGTCTCGCTGACCAGTGCATCGGGAGCCCAGGTCCCCGACGTTCCCATCGCGCTGAAGACTGCCGGCACGACGAAGGCACCGACGGCCCTGACCACGGGCAAAGAGCCAGTGATCACAACGCTGCAGGCGAGCGCGCCCGGCACTCTGTCAGTGACCGCCTCGGCGAAGGTCGCTCCGCAGACCGTGCGAGTCTTCGAACCGACCTCCGGCACGCGGGTACAGCGAGTCGTCACCCCGGACACTCCCGACTCCGTCACGGACAAGGCGTCGCTGGAGCTCAGCTCCCAACCGAAGGTGACCACCGAGATCTCCGACCAGACGCCGACGCCGGGTGAGACGGTCACCGACGAGTTCACCGTCTCCGGCCTCATCGGCGACCACACCGTCACCGTCGAACACACACTGTGGCAGACCGCGACGGCCCCGAAGCAGGGCACGAAGAACGATGATGCACGCGAAATCGCGTCCGTGACCTCGAAGGATGTCGGCAACGGCACCCACACATCCGGTGAGGTCACCGTGCCCGAGGACTTCCGCGGTTGGCTGTACTTCACCGAGACGATCGCCGGGGACACGTCGACGAAGGAATGGAAGGGAATCCACGGCCAACCTCGTGAGACCGGATTCGTCCCGTGGACCCCGACCGCCGACACCGAGGCGGTCCTTGAGGGCACATCGACCCACGACGAGGTGGCCGTGACCGGTCTGCGGCCGGGTTCCGAAGCCGTCCTCACCATCACCGCCTACCATGTGGAGACCGAACCCGAGCAGTCGAAGGAGACCGCCGGCACGGAGTTGTCCGTGCAGGACTTCACCGTCATCGCCGACGAGAAGGGCCACGTCGAGATCAGCACGGAGCCGATCGACATGCCCGTCGGCTGGGTCACCTATGTGACGACGATCGAGGGCAGCGACGTCAATAAGGCGTGGACGAGCGACTGGGGCGTCCCGGCCGAAACCGTGCATCGTCCGCCCGAGGAGATGCCGTCCACTCCCCCGGCACCACCAGAGGAGCCAAGCACACCGCCGGCTCCGCCGGAACAGCCTGAGGCTCCCGAGTCCCCGGAGAAGCCCGAGACCCTACCGGCCGAACCGGTCGCAGAAACTCCCGCGGCGCCCGAGACACCGGCGGCCCCGGCCCCCGAGCTGCCTCGCACCGGCACAACCGGAAACGGAATGCTCATCGGTCTGGGCATCGTCCTCCTCGGGCTCGGCTCAACGATCCTGCTGATCTCCGGCAGCCGCCGCGACAAGGAGTGAAACACCCTATGAATACACCTCACCCCCGACCGCAGACGCGCGGTCGGGGGTGACGTGTGCTCAGCCCTGAACCCAGGTGTCGGCCCAGGCGCGGGCACCGTTCATCATCAGACCGACATCGGCACCGACGAGGACGAAGGACGCTCCGGCCTCCAGGTACTTTCGTGCCTGGTCGGGGTCGAAGGCATTGACTCCGACCGGTTTGCCGGCGGCCTTCACCGCCTCGAACGTCCGCGCCACCGCATCGGTGACGTCCGGATGGGTCTGCTGGCCGAGCAGACCCATCGACGCGGCCAGGTCGGAGGGCCCGACGAAGATCTGGTCGATTCCGTCGACCGCGGCGATCTCGGCGGCATTGTCGACCGCGGTCGCCGATTCGATCTGCACGGTCAGGGACACGAATTCCTCGGCGCGCCCCAGGTACCCGTCCACGGCGTTCCACCGGGAGGCCCTGGCCAGGGCCGAACCGACTCCGCGCACACCCTTCGGCGGATAATGGACGGCCGCCGCTGCCGCCTCGGCGTCGGATTTCGTATCGACCATCGGCACGAGCAGATTCTGCGCGCCGAGGTCGAGGTACTGCTTGATGAGCACACGATCATTCACCGGCACCCGCACGACGGGGGTCGCCGGGTAGCCGTTCATCGCGCGCAGCAGACTCGTCGTCGTCTCGAGTCCGATCGGAGAATGCTCGGCGTCGATGAGCACCCACTGCATTCCCGAGGCGGCGGCGATCTCGGCGGCCACGGGCGAACCCGAGCACACCCACATCCCGGCCAGGTACTCGCCATCGCCGAGTCCGGTCACACGGTCTGAGAAGGTCTGCGGCAGTTCTACTCGAAACGGCATGTGATGACTCCCAGCTCTCCGTAGTCGGCGTGGACGGTGTCGCCGGGATGGACCCACATGGGGCGGGTGAACGATCCGGCGAGCACGGTCTCTCCGGCCTGCAGGACGTCGCCGTGTTCGGCGAGCTTGTTGGCTAACCACACGATTCCGCGGGCCGGATGGTCGAGTACGGCGGCGGCGACTCCGGAGTCCTCGATGGTCTCGTTGCGATAGAGCAGAGCGTTCACCCGACGCAGGTCGACGGCGTCGACGGCGACCGGTCGTCCGCCGAGGACCATCGCACCCAGTGCCGCATTGTCCGAGATGGTGTCGACGATCGTGCGCCCCTCCATCTCGATGCGCGAGGACAGGACCTCGAGTGCGGGAACGACGTACTCGGTGGCGCGGAGGACGTCGAAGAGACTGACGTCGGGCCCGCGCAGCTCCTCGCGCAGCACGAAGGCGAGTTCGACTTCGATGCGCACGCCCGAATACTGCGAATGGTCGATCACGGACCCGGTGTCGTACACCTGGTCGGCGAAGATCGCCCCGTAGTCGGGTTCGGTGATGCCCGTGGCCTGCTGCATCGGCTTCGACGTCAGGCCGATCTTGTGGCCATAGAGCCGACGACCGGCGGCTTCACCGCGACGGCGCCATTCGTTCTGGACCGCGTAGGAGTCCTCGACGGTCATATCCGGGTACTTCGCGGTGAGCAGACCGATCTTCTTTCCTGTCCGCTCCGCTCCCGCGAGATCGTCGGCGATGGCCGCGATCGTTTCCTCATCGAGCATGTCGAATCCTTTCAGAGCTGGTTGCCCAGCTTGCCCTCATTCTCATCCGCGCGAGTGTAGGAGAACCCGTCGGCACCGATCGTCACGGCCATCTCCGAATCGTCCGTGCGGGCTTGCACGGGCTGCGGGTTGCCGTCGAGATCGAGAACGAGGGAGGCGTCCGAGTACCAGGACGGCACGACGGGGTTGCCCCACCAGTCACGGCGCTGATTGTCGTGGACGTCCCAGGTGATGACCGGGTTGTCCGGGTCGCCGGTGTAGTAGTCCTGCGTGTACACCTCGACGCGGTGGCCGTCGGGGTCGCGCAGGTAGAGGTAGAACGCGTTCGAGACGCCGTGGCGGCCGGGACCTCGTTCGATCGAATCGGACCGGCGCAGAGCACCGAGCTTGTCACAGATGGCCAGGATGTTGTGCTTCTCATGCGTAGCGAAGCAGACATGGTGCATCCGCGGCCCGTCGCCGCCGGTCATCGCCGTGTCATGCACGGTGGACTTGCGGCGCATCCATGCGGCATAGACCGTGCCCTCTTCGTCCTGGATGTCCTCCGTGACGCGGAAGCCGAGGTCCTGCATGTACTTCACAGCCCGAGGCACATCCGGGGTGACCTGGTTGAAGTGGTCGAGTCGGACGAGTTCGCCGGGAACGTGCAGGTCGTAGCGCCACTGCAGGCGCTCGACGTGGTCAGACTGGTAAAAGAACTCGTACGGGAAGCCGAGCGGGTCGACCACTCGCACCGAGTCGCCCACGCCCTTGACGAAGCCGTCGGGGTTGCGACGGACATCGCAGCCGAGTTCGGTGTAGAAGGCCACGGCCTTGTCGAGCTCTTCCGGGCTGCGCACCCGGTAGGAGAACGCGGCCACGGCGGCGACCTCGCCCTTGCGCAGGACGAGATTGTGGTGGATGAACTCCTCCGTCGAGCGCAGGTAGAGCGTGTTCTCGTCCTCTTCGGTGACATAGAGTCCGAGCACGTCGACGTAGAACTCCCTTGACGCGGCGAGGTCGGTGACGACGAGTTCCATATACGCGCAGCGGAGGATGTCCGGCGGGCTCGCCTGCGGTGTGACGATCGGGTTGTCGGTGGCGATGCTCGTCTCCTGGCTGACGAAGTAGCCGGCCGAGGTCCGAGTCATATCAGTGCGTTTCGTCATGGTCGCCTCACTGCTTTCCGAAGACGGGGTTGTGGACCTCGCCGAGGTTGATGTGCACGGACTGCTGTTCCGTGTAGAAGTCGATCGACCGGTAACCGCCCTCGTGGCCGAGGCCTGAGGCCTTGACGCCGCCGAAGGGGGTGCGCAGGTCGCGGACGTTGTTCGAGTTCAGCCACACCATTCCCGACTCGACGGCCTGGGAGAAGTTGTGGGCGCGCTTGAGATCGGAGGTCCAGATATAGGCGGCCAGACCGTACTTCGTGTTGTTCGCCAGCTCCAGGGCCTCCTCGTCGGAGGAGAACGGGGTGATGGCGACGACGGGTCCGAAGATCTCCTCCTGGAAGATCCGGGCGTCGGGCTTCACATCGGCGAACACGGTCGGCTGGACGAAGTTTCCGGTCTCGAAGCCCTCGGGGCGTCCGCCGCCGGCGACGAGGCGGGCCTCGGACTTGCCGATCTCGACGTAGGACATGACCTTCTCGTAGTGCTCGGGGTGGACGAGCGCGGCCACCTCGGTGGCGGGATCCGACGGCAGACCGACCTTCACGCGCTTGGCCTGGGCGGCGTAGCGCTCAACGAATTCGTCGTAGATCGATTCCTCGACGAGGATGCGCGAGCCGGCGGTGCAGCGTTCCCCGTTGAGGGAGAATACTCCGAAGATCGTGGCGTTGACCGCGGCATCGAGGTCCGCGTCGGCGAAGACGACGGCCGGGGACTTGCCGCCGAGTTCCATCGACAGACCCTTGAGCCAGGGTGCTGCGTTGGCGAAGATCGTCTGTCCGGTCGAGGATTCGCCGGTGAAGGAGATGAGCGGAACGTCGGGGTGCTTGACGAGCGAGTCGCCGGCGAAGCCCTCCTCACCGAAGCCGTTGACCATGTTGAACACTCCGGTGGGCAGTCCTGCCTCTTCGAAGATGCCCGGCCACAGGGAGGCCGAGAGCGGAGTGAATTCGGCAGGCTTGAGCACGACGGTGTTGCCTGTCGCGATCGCCGGTCCCAGCTTCCAGGACTCGAGCATGAACGGCGTGTTCCACGGGGTGATGAGTCCGGCCACGCCGATGGGCTTGCGGTTGACGTAGTTCGCCTGACGGCCGGGAACCTTGAAGGCGTCGTCGACCTGGGCGACGATGAGGTCGGCGAAGAAGCGGAAGTTCTCCGCCGCGCGCGCCGCCTGGCCCTTGGCCTGGGTGATCGGCAGTCCGGAGTCGAAGGACTCCATCGCGGCGAGCTCGTCCTTGCGCGATTCGACGATGTCGGCGATCTTGTTGAGGATGCGTGCACGCTCACGCGGCAGCATCTTCGGCCACGGACCTTTGTCGAAGGCCTTCTTCGCCGCGGCGACTGCGGCTTCGATATCGGCCTTCTTGCCCGAGGCGGCCTTGATGTACGGCTCGTTCGTCACCGGGTTGAGCACATCGAATTCTTCTCCGTCGATGGAGTCGACGAATTCCCCGTTGATGTAATGGCGGATCTTCTCCGGCATGCCTGCCGGTGGGGTGATGGACTGTGTCATGACTTGTCCTTTCGTGAATCAGTGGTCAGGTTTGGGGCGTTCTGGGCGTTCTGGAAGCTGTGCAGGGTGGCCGATCGGTGCTCACGCACGGCTTTCTCGATCTCCTGCGCCGAGGCGCGGGCCCGGATGAGGGCGACGATGCGCGAGTGCTCCTCCACCGATTCCAGCGCCCGCTCGGGGACGAAGGAGAACGTCGAATCCCGCAGGTGGTTGAGCCGGTCCCATTCGAGTTCGACGAGGGTGCACAGCCGCTCGTTCGGGCAGCGCCGGTAGAGAGTTTCGTGGAACTTGTGGTTGAGCCGGGTGAACTCGGCGGGTTCGAAATCGTCGAGCAGAGCCCGCATCCGATCGTTGATCCGCTCCGCGGCATCGAGATCATCGGCGCCGAGGCGGCTTTGGGCTTGGGCGACGGCCGCGGCCTCGAGGATCGCGACCGTTTCCATCGACTGGGCGTAGGAGCCCTGATCGACCATGGCCACACGCGCCCCGACATTGCGTTCGAAGGTCACGAGCCCGTCGGCTTCCAGCCGGCGGATGGCCTCGCGCACCGGCACCACGGAGGTGTCGAGCTCGAGTGCGATCTGAGCGAGCACGAGCTTGTGGCCGGGCTGATATGTCTGGTCGGCGACGCGTTCGCGGATCCACCGATAGGCGATCTCGGCCTTGCTCAGAGATGGCGAGCCGACCCCTGCCTGTTCGGTCTTCACCGGGAGGCCTTCCACTCGTCGAACTTCGTCTTCCACTCGCCCTTCGGCGGGAAGAGTCCGTCGATCGGGTTGCCGGCGGCGACTTGTTCGGCCACCCAGCCGTCCTCGATCTCCTTGGCCAGTGCCGCGTCGACGACCTCTTCGGCCAGGTCGCGCGGGATGACGATGGCTCCGTCGTCATCGGCGACGATGACATCGCCGGGCAGCACGGTGGCGTTTCCGCAGGCCACGGCCACGTCCGACTCCCATGGGACATGCCGGCGGCCGAGCACGGCCGGGTGCTTCGCGGTGGAGAACACCGGCAGGATCTCGGCCACTTCGGCGGAGTCGCGGACTCCCCCGTCGGTGACGACTCCGGCGGCGCCGAGCGATTTCGCGCGCAGGGCGAGGATGTCGCCGAGGGTGCCCGAACCGGATTCGCCGCGGGCTTCGATGACGACGACCTCACCGGGGCGGATCGCGTCGAATGCCTGCTTCTGGGCGTTGAAGCCGCCGCCGTGGGATTTGAACAGGTCTTCGCGGTTGGGCACGAAGCGCAGAGTCTTCGCGGTGCCGACGATCTTTGCGCCCGGCTTCAGCGGGGCCACACCTTCGATGACGACGTTGTTGAGTCCGCGCGAGCGCAGCTGTGCCGACAGGCCCGCGGTCGGGGCTTCGGTGAGCTTGGCGACGAGCTCGGCGTCGAGTCCTGCCGCTGCCGCGTCGCTGTCGCCCTCCGGTGCGAGTCCGGCCGCTTCGCGTGAACCCCAGGCGTCGACCGTCAGCGCTTCGTTCACCGCGGGCAGATCGCCGAGGGCTTCGTCGAAGTCTCCGGGACCGTCGACGACCGTGGTGGTCAGCCGCCCGGAGCTCAGTTCCCGTCCGCTCGCCGAGGCGGCCGTGACCTCGACCTCGACCGTGTCGCCGGGAGCGACGACGGAGGATCCGGCCGGAGTGCCGGTGAGGATGACGTCACCGGGCTCGAGGGTCAGATGCTGGCTGAGGTCCGCGACGATGCGCGGGAGGGAGAAGATGAGCTGATCGGCGCGCGTGCCGTCGTCCTGGACGACTTCGCCGTTGACCCAGGTGCGCAGGCGCAGGGAGTCGGGGGCCGCCTCGGTGGCGGGGATGAGTTCGGGGCCCAGCGGGGTATAGCCGTCGCGGCTCTTCGAGCGCACGTTCGCCCCCTTGTCCGGGCTCTTCATGTCGTAGAGGCCGAAGTCGTTCGACGCGGTCACGCCTGCCACGTACGACCAGGCGTCCGCCTCGGTGACGTTGCGGGCGGGAGAGCCGATGACGATGGCGACCTCACCTTCGAAGGCGAGCAGCGAGGTGCCTGCGGGGCGCTCGATGGTCTGGCCGGAAGCGGCGACGGAGCTGGCCGCTTTGAGGAAGTAGGACGGCCGTGCGGGGCGCTTGCCTCGCTGGGCCGCACGGGACTCATAGGCCACATGAACGGCAATGATCTTGCCCGGACGGGCGGGAACACCTGCTGGAGTCGACATCGATCTCACACCTCATTTCGATTGGCTTCACCACAGATCGTATATGATCCGGTTCCCGAGGACAAGTAATCCAGGCCACACGGAACGTGGCCAGAATGCACGGCAGACGTACGACAGGACACAGGAGTCATAGCAGCACAGAAGCACACTCAGACCCGGGTGGCGTTCGCGACGGTCGGGATCAGCTTCCTCTTCCGCCCCTTGGGTGCATTCCTCGCAGGCCACTTCGGCGACAAGCTCGGCCGCCGGGTGGTCCTCATCATCACCCTCATCGCCATGGGTGCGGCGACCGCGCTCATCGGCTTCCTGCCGACCTACGAATCCGCAGGCATCCTGGCTCCGATCCTGCTCATCGCGCTGCGCATCGTCCAGGGCATCTCGGCAGGCGGAGAATGGGGCGGAGCCGTCCTGCTCGCCGTCGAACACGCGGACAAGAGATCACGTGGACTGCACGGATCGTTCCCGCAGATCGGGGTGTCCATCGGACTTCTGCTGCCCTCGGGCGTCCTCGCCCTGATGACGTCGATCGCCCCGGGTGATGCCTTCCTCGAATGGGGCTGGCGAGTGCCGTTCTTCCTCTCCAGCGCGCTCGTCTTCGTCGGCTACTGGATCCGCCGCGGAGTCGAGGAATCTCCCGTCTTCCACGAGATCGCCGAGCGCAAGGAGCAGGTGTCGAACCCTCTGGGCAAGCTCATCAAGGGCCACTGGCTGCTCGTCGTCCTCGCCTCAGTCATCTTCACGGCCAACAATGCCGCGGGGTACATGACCACCGGCGGATACATCCAGAACTACGCCACGGATCCAGCCGGCCCCATCGGCCTCGAGCGCGGCCCCGTGCTCTGGGCCGTCGCCGCCTCGGCGGTGTCCTGGCTGGTGTTCACGATCATCGCAGGCGCCGTCTCGGACAAGATCGGGCGCCGGAACACCTACATCCTCGGGTGGGTGCTGCTGCTCATCGGCATCTTCAGCCTGTTCCCGCTGGTCAACACGGGTTCGGTGGGCATGCTCCTGCTCGGGCTCATCATCCTCACTATCGGCCTCGGGTTCACCTACGGCCAGCAGCCGGCGATGTACGCCGAGCTGTTCCCCTCCAGCGTCCGCTTCTCCGGGGTCTCGGTCTCCTATGCGATCGGATCGATCCTCGGCGGTGCCTTCGCCCCGACGATTGCGAAGGCCCTCGTGTCGTCGACGGGAACGACCACCTCGGTGGCGGTGTACCTGGGCATCGTCGCCGTGCTCGCACTCGTCGCGACCCTGCTGTTGCGCGACCGCACCGGCACCCCTCTCGGCCCCGACCACGAGGACGAGCAGTCGGTGAGCCCGATCGTCGGGATCGGTTCGCCGCAGATGACCTGGGACGACGGTGACGGACGCCACCCCGAAAATCCCAGATCGTATATGAACTGATAGCATTCGAGTATCACGACGAAGTGTCAAGAACCGGAGGTTGACATGCATTTCCATCAGAACGGCTACGTGTCCGCGGACCCGCGGATCGAAGAGGCCGCTGGGTACGGAATCGATCGCGCAGAGGATCTGCCCGATGAGGTCGATGTCCTCATCGTCGGCAGCGGTCCTGCGGGGATGATCGCGGCGGCCCAGCTCTCTCAGTACCCCGAAGTGAACGCGCGGATGATCGAGAAGCGCGATTCGCGGCTGGTCATCGGTCAGGCCGACGGCATCCAGGCTCGGTCCGTCGAGACCTTCCAGGCGTTCGGCTTCGCCGAGGAGATCATGCGCGAGGGTTACCACATCACGGAGATGTCGTTCTGGAATCCGGATCCGGAGAACCCCGAGAACATCATCCGCACCGGTCGGCCCAAGGATGATGAGCATGGGATCAGCGAGTTCCCGCACCTCATCGTCAACCAGGCACGCGTGCTCGACTACTTCGCACAGTTCGCCGCCCAGTCCCCCGGGAAGATCAAGCCCGACTACGGGATCGAATTCGTCGATCTCACGGTCGACGGGGACGCCGCGACCGCCTCGGCGAAAGACCATCCGGTAACCGTGACCGTCCGCTACACCGCGGGCGAGCGCACCGGTGAGGAACGCACCATCCGCGCAGGATACGTCGTCGGCTGCGACGGAGCACGGTCGAAGGTGCGGTTGGCGACCGGCCGGAAGATGACCGGCGATCAGGCCAATCATGCCTGGGGCGTGATGGATGTGCTCGCGAACTCCGATTTTCCGGATATCCGCACCAAGTGCGCGATCTCGTCGAAGCACGGCAATATCCTCCACATCCCCCGCGAGGGCGGGCACCTGTTCCGGATGTATGTCGACCTCGGTGAAGTGCCCGAGGACGATGCGCGCAAGGTGCGGTCGACGAGCATCGACGAGATCATCGCTCGGGCCAACGCGATCATCGCGCCCTACAGCATCGATGTGAAGAACGTGGCATGGCATTCGGTCTACGAGGTCGGGCACCGACTCACGGACGCCTTCGATGACACAGACGAAACCGACTCCGGTTCTCCGTGCCCCCGCGTGTTCATCACCGGCGATGCCTGCCATACGCACTCGGCGAAGGCCGGTCAGGGTATGAACGTGTCGATGCAGGATGGGTTCAACATTGCGTGGAAGCTCGGTCAGGTCATCTCCGGTCGGTCGTCGACGGAGCTGCTGCGCACCTATTCGGCCGAACGTCAGGTGGCTGCGAAGAACCTCATCGAGTTCGACAAGGAGTGGTCGACGCTCATGGCGACTCCGCAGGAGGAGCTGCCGGACAAGACCTACCTCGAGGACTTCTACGTCAAGACCGCGGAGTTCCCCGCAGGGTTCATGACCGAGTACACGGAGTCGATGATCACGACGCCGACAACTCATCAGGAGCTCGCGGCTGGGTTCCCGATCGGCAAGCGGTTCAAGTCGGCTCGGGTCAAGCGCAGCTGCGATGCGAACTTCATCCACCTTGGGCACGAGGCCCGTGCCGACGGTCGCTGGCGCGTCTATGTCTTCGCTGATCAGGCCGCTCCCGTCGTTGACGGCTCCGCCGGTGGCGGCGGCACGGCTGGCGGCTCCGCCGGGGGCGAGTCGAAAGTGGCGGCACTGGCTGCATGGCTCGAGTCAGATCCTGCCTCTCCCCTGGTCGCGTATCGCCGGGAGGGTGAGGACCCCGATGCTCTCGTCGAGCTCAGCGTCATCTACCAGCAGGAGCACAAGGAGTTCGCGTTCCCCGATGTGCCGAAGGTCTTCCGTCCGCACGTGGGCGCGTTCGACCTCGAATATGTGGAGAAGATCTACGCGACTCTGCCCGAGGAGGACATCTTCGAGGCCCGCGAGATCAGCCGCGACGGTGCCGTCGTCGTGGTCCGCCCCGACCAGTACGTGTCGGGAATCTTCCCCTTGGATGCGCACTCCGAGATCGGCGACTACTTCGCGGGAGTCTTCGAACCCGTGAAGTGACATCGGCGAGGCTCAGTTCGTCCTCCGTTTGTTGCGCCTCAAGCGCCCTCGACTGTGTGTCGGGGGCGCTGTGCTTTTGCCGCGAATCCGCAGACACCGGCGGCGGCGAGTGAGGCGGCGCCGATGAGCCACAGTCCGAAGCCGAACGACGGCCGCCCGACTTCCATCCCTCCGGTCGGTGTGCCATCGGGCAGCTGTCCGTCCCACAACGTCACCGGTGGAGAGAGGACGATGCCGACGAGGATGAAGACGATCAGCGCTGCTATGAGCACAGCCGTCACGTTCCACCACAGGTCAGAGGCGAACCCGAGGCCGAGCGCGGCGATGGCGACCACGAGCGCCCAGAGGAAAATGAACGGCGGCAGCACCTCACCGCCGTCATCGAACGTCCAGTCTCCCAACGAGGTCAGTCGGATGCGCGGGCCGTCGTCGTTGAAGCTGTCGACGACGGGGATGAAGATCGTGGCAATCCACATGGCGACCGCGACGAAGGGCAGCCACCGGGCCCACTGTTGCAGCTTGCGTTGGCGTCTGCGGATGATCTCTTCCGGCGGGCGCTGTGCCTGCCGCTGCATCTGCCGGTCGATCCGCCGCCGATCGCTGAGGAGTCCGCAGATGCCTGCGGCGATGAGTGCCCAACAGCCGATCGTCCAGAGATAGTGGCCTGCTGACGGATACCCGACGATCAAAGCACTGAACTTTTCGCCGGCGGCATCGGTGCTTTCGACGCGCTTTCGCGGAAGATCGATGACCATCGTCGCCTGCTGGATGAACAGGCCGACTCCGACTGCTACCGACAGAGGAGGCCAGTGGGCAAAGGTGGCGAACCGTTTCGCGGTCGCGGCGCAGGCGAGAACGACCGCCCAGGGCAGGATGACTTCCGGGGCGAGGTCGGCGAGATCGAAGGGTACTCGTCCGAGCGATGTCACCGTGAGTCGATCATCACCATGGTCGCCACTGTCGAAGATCGGTACCCAGATCATCAGCACCCAGCAGGCGAGCGCGACCCACGGCAGCCGCTGCGCCCAGCGATGCGTTCGGTTCCCTCGGGGCCACGGGGTGATTCTGGAGTTTGAGTAGTGAACGGGTGCTGCTTCTTCGCGCAGTGCTGTCCCGTCACCGGGGACGCTTCTCCTCCGCCTGACGTCACCGAGGAGGCCGCAGACTCCCGCGGCCAGCAGACAGGCACAGCCAAGGAGCCACAGCCCGGCACCCGGAGCCGGTTCGGCGACGACCATTCCGAATACCGGCAGCCCCTTGTCGTCGACGGCGTCCCACATGATCGTCGGCGGGTTCGCCCACAGCTCGGCCAAAACGAGGAAAGCACAGAGACTCAGAAAGAGAGTGCCGACCGACCACAGGCGTGCGACGACGTCCGGCCACAAGTACGGGGCGACATCCGGCCACGGGTGCGAATCGGGCCGAGCCCGCACAGATAGGAGGAAAGCGGCAGCCGTACACGCGAGCACCCCGAGGGCGACCATCACATTCGACACACGTGCTTCGTCGAGGTCGAACGGCGGTCCGCCGAGAGCAGTGACGATGATGCGAGGCGGGTGCGGTGCTTCCGAGGAGTCCTCAGGACTGGCGAAGACGGGCACCCACAGCATGACGATCCACAGGCAGAGCGCCGACAGAGACAGTGCTTGGGCAAAACGCAGCAGCCAGGTGCCGTCTGCGTCGCGTCGGACTCCCAGCGATCCGTGTCGAGCCTCACGCGGCGGGACCATGGCGCTTTGACATGCATCGTTTGATCCGTTCACGACGGTAGTGGTCCTTCTGGGCAGCGGCGATGAGACCACAGATTCCGGCGGCGAAGAACAGAAGGCTCCCGAGCACCCAGAAGCCGAAGCCTGCCGCGGGGTAGGCGACTTCCATGCCGCCTGTGGGCATACCGTCGGCCGTCTGCCCGTCCCACATCATGATCGGCGGATCGGCGACCATCTGCAGGAGACGCAGCCCCAGCACTGTGCCAAGGACGATGGCCGCGATCGACCACCACTTCGATGCGGAGAGCAGCCAGGCGGTGAACACTCCGGTGAGAATGACGATCCAGAGCACGAGGTAGACCTCGTCGAGGTCGTTCATGTCGATCGGCGAGAACCCGAGCGACGTCACGCGGATCCTCATCGATCCGGGGCCTTCGCTGTCGAGGACCGGCACGAAGATCGTGATCGCCCAACAGGCCACTGCCCCTAAGGGGAGCACACGCGCCACGAGGTTGAGACTTCGCCCCCGCGCAGTCGCCAGTGGTGTGCTTCCGGTCTTGTCCGCCCTGTCCATAACCACGATTCTCTGCAGTCTCCGTGTGACAGGTGTTGCCGCCATGTTCCAGATCCGACACGTGACTCAGTCGGGCCCGAACACCACCTGAACCAATTGCTCCTGGATCGGGCTGCCGTTGCATTCCGCGGTTGTCGGCCGCCGGTGTGCATTGCGTCTGCGCCAGTCGGCGATCTTCTCTGCACGAGTGCAATACCGCGGTGGCAGCTGCTCGGGCAGGACGAAGCTCGGAGCGATCGACTGGAACTCGATCGGAAACTCCGCGACTGCTCGCGGTTCCTCACCTGACGGCGGCAGCCCTTTCGGCGGAGACAGCTCGTCCGCCTGCGCCTGCCCACCCTGCAGCGTCGGCTCATACCGCTGCGTCGACTCATCACGCTGCGGTTCGAGGAATCGGGAGAATGTCTGCCGCCAATCGGTCTCCGGCGGAGATTCTCCCGGTCCGGAGACTGCTTCGGGACGCGGGAACCGCATGCGGCGGACCACCGCGGGAGTGGTCACCTCGTAGGTTCGCCCGCTCGGCGTGGTGACGCGAAGCCCGTCCGCCGTGGCCTCGTGCTTCCACCCGGGATGTTCCTTCGCGTAGTTGCAGTTTGCACACAGCCCTGAACCGTTCTCCCAGGTGGTAGCACCGCCTGCAGCAACAGGTCGAACGTGATCGGCATGTCTGATCGGGGCATCGCACCAAGGAGTCCGGCACACATCGTCGCGGAACGTGATCATCTGCCGCAGCCGCCCGGTGAACTCTCGACCCTTCGCGTCCATCCCCACCAGCTGCCCGTCATCGGGGCGAGTGAAGACCCGGCTGATGAACATCTTCGCCTCATTCGCGGCGATGAACTTCCGTGCCGTCTTCGCCGGCAGCGGTCCGAACCCGGGCAGCCAGGCGGGTACGAGCCCGTCAGAGAGCAGGGATTCGGCTTCGACGAGCAGATGGATCTCCGCGGGCACCGCCGTCGCACTCGTTTGGCCGCTCAATCGTTCGACGAAGGCGTCGGCGAGCACCTGCTGGCGATTCCGCCCGCCTGCGTCACCGGCGGCAGTGATCGTCTCGGCACCGGCTCTGAGGCTCTCAAATGCGGCGACGGCCTGTGGAAGAGGCAGGATCGCAGAGATCCTGGCCATCCCGTCGTCGATCACGGTCATGTTCACACGACGATTGGTCGCGGCTTTCGCTGCCCGCTTCGCGGCCGCCTCGGCGTCCATCTCCGCACTGAGCGCGCGCACCTCAGCACGCAGACTCCGCAGCCCGGACGGTTCCAGACCGCGCTTCATCCGCGTATCGACCTTGCGTCGATCGGCAGCGTCGAGGACCGCGGTCTCGTCGACCATGATCCGTGCCTTGTCCTCGGAGATCTCCCCTTTGGACAGGGCTTTGAAGGTGTTGGGCATGCCGATGACGATCGTGCGGGCAGTGCTGAGGAATTTCCGGCCCGATCCGGGCGAGACCTTCTTCGCCAGCCCGACCTCGTCCCCCGCGCGTTTTCCGCAGTCGAGCGCGGGCACCCGGTTGAGCCGGTCCCGCTCGATGCGCAGCGCTTCGAACGCCACTGCCTCTTTTGATTGTGCGGCAACGACAGCGGATCTGAGTTCTTCGAGCGCTGTGATCCGCTCCAGCGTCTCCGCTTCGGTATCGCCCTGGTCAAGACCGCGCAGGAACTCACCGAACCGAGTGATCTCGGTCAGCGGATCCGGAACCAACGCTGGTTCCTGTGCGGGGTCGACGTCCATATTGAAACGGTACCCGTCGCCACTGACACGACTTCGCGAACAGACCCGACAGGCGCTGTCCGCCCAGGTCAGGCCCTATCCCAGATTCAGCGGACTCCGCGTTGGATGCGGTTGAGGATCATGTCCATGGCGACGATGTTGTGACCGCCGTCGGGGATGATGAGGTCGGCGTTGCGCTTCGACGGCTCGACGTAGAGTTCGTGCATCGGCTTGACCGTGCCCAGGTACTGGTCCTCCACGGACTGCAGGGTCCGTCCGCGGTCGACGACATCGCGTTTGATTCGGCGCAGCAGGCGCACATCGGCGTCGGTGTCGACGAAGAGCTTGATGTCGAGCAGCTGGCAGATGCGCGGTTCGGCGAAGATGAGGATGCCTTCGACGATGATGACCGGTGCGGGTTCGACCAAGGTCGTGTCATCGCTGCGGTTGTGGATCGAAAAATCGTAGACGGGGCTTTCCACCGACCGAGAGTCACGCAGCGCGGTGAGATGGTCGACGAAGAGGTCATTGTCGAAGGCATCGAGATCATCGTAGTTGACCTTCTCGCGCTCCTCATAGGTGAGCTCGTCGCGCCGTTTGTAGTAGTTGTCGTGGAAGAGCACCGACGGAGGTCCCTCGCACTTGTCCAACAGCGCCTGAGTCAGCGTCGTCTTTCCGCTGCCGGTTCCGCCGGCCACGCCCACAACCAAAGTCTCCACGGCACAAATATAGACCACGACCCCCGCCGAGGCGGCTCCCGGCTTCCGTACTCACCCGAGGCTGCGGGTCAGCTGATTCCACAGTTCCTGGTCGAAGCGCCGCCTGCCCAGCAGACCGGCCATATGCCGCACGGCATTGTCGACCTTGCCGCGCCAGACCTCGATCGCCGACTTCGCATCCCCCCGGCTGAGCGCCCTGAACATGGCCCGGTCGTCGCTGACGATGCGGTCACTGGCCGGCGAATAGTCGAGCTGCAAGATGGAGATGAACAGACGCAGCCGCAGAGTCAGAGATTCGAAGGCACGCGCCGATTCCCGCAGACCCGAAGCACGAGCCAGCTCCTGCTGGAAATGGAGGTCGGCATCCTCGACGTCGATGCCGCTGCGCGTCGGCGCCGACGCTTCGACCTGCCGCAGAGCCAGCTGCACGGGCACGAGGTAGCGCTGCGGACGCAGGGCCAAGGACCTGAGCACGACCTCTCCGATGGCCATGCGCGCGGCATAGAGGTCGAGCACATCGACGGTCGTGATCAGGGGGATCCGTGCGCCGCCGCGAGACCCGTCGAGCAGCTTGTCATCGACCATCCGCCGCAGCGCCGCGTCGACCGAGGCCCTGGGCACCTGCATACGACGAGACAGCAGGCGCGGATTGATCCGGTCCCCGGGTTCGTATCCGGAGTCGATGATCTCCTCGCGCAGCGCGATCGCCAGATGCTCGGTGATCGATCGGGTCTCCTTCGGCAGCCACGACGATATCTCCATTGAGTCAGAAGTAATAGAACTTCTCCGAGGCTCGTACGGGGCCGATTCCCACCACAGCACACCTTCGAGTCCGTTCCGGACGCGGTCGGCGAGCAGATCGAGCAGGGACCCGGGGATGTCCTGACACTCGCCGAGGCGGGTCTTGAGTGCGCTGACGAAATCATCGAAATCCGCGCACGCCCTCACCCGGGTTCCCGCCCCGCCGGAGAGGTCGTCAGGAACCTCGCCGAGGGGGTCGAAGACGAGGAAGTCACCATCACCGTCGAGCAGGTCGAGCAGTTCGGCGGTGGGCACCTGCCGATGCTCGCTGTCGAAACGCTGCGCCCACCGCCCGACGCCCGCGGTGCGCAGGGCCGCGGTGATTCCCGCGATGCGCCGCTGAATTCGCCGAGGCGGCACAATCGTCGCGGACTCTCCGCGAGGGTCTCCCCCACCTGCATCGTTCCTGCGAACGCCGACGATGACGAGGGGAAACCCGCTGGCCGCGAGGATGAGCTCCGCGGCACCGGCCACCTCGGCGACGGGGACCGTCAGCGCCCGCACCGACCGGGAGACGATGCTCTGACTCAGCCCCGTCGCCTCGGCCAGGGCACGAGTCGAATAGTCCCGTCCGGAGATTCTGGCCCCCGCGGTGGCAACGAGGGCTTCGACCACCCGATCGGCGGTCTCCTGGATCGGCGGGCGGCCGCTGCGGGGACGATCCGCGAGGTCGGATCGGCTCGCCCAACGACGCAGGGTCGACGGTGATGCTCCCGTGCGCGCAGCCGCCTCGGCGAGCGTCGACGTCGTCAGCAGCGCCACGGCGTCACGACGGAACTCAGCGGAGTACATCACTCTATCTTAGGACTTCTGACTCAAACATTCACGGCGGTCGACTCCATCTCTTCACCCCCGGATTTCGGCGGCGCATACTGATCTCACACCCAGGTTCCACGGTCAGCGCCGACGCGTGAGAGCACCGAATCCGAGCACCGAAGGAGCACAGTTGCTGCACACCGAAACCGACCTCGCCACGCTCACTGCCCAGTCGATCGACACCGCCCGCCGGTGGCTGCGAGTGTCGACGTCGATGACCACGGCGAAGAACCCCGCGGCCGAACGCCTCTCCGCCGTCCTCTCCGACGACAACGGGCTCGACTTCACCGTCGGATTCGTCGATCGGGTCGTGCGCACCGATGATGTCCACGCCGCCGCCGACGCGCTGACCGAGGTCGGCAAGCTCGCCCCCGAAACGATGTCCTACCTCGACCGCGCACAGATCAAGGCCGGCGCCGCGCTGGCCAAGATCGCCCCGCAGGTCGTCGTCCCCGCCGCCCGCACTCGCCTGCGTCAGATGGTCGGTCACATGGTCGTCGACGCCCGCGACAAGCAGTTCGGCAAGACCGTGGCCGCACTCACCGCCGACGGTCACCGGCTCAACATCAACCTCCTCGGCGAGGCCGTGCTCGGTGACGGCGAAGCCGACAACCACCTGGAGCAGACCCACCGGCTGCTCGCCCGCGACGATGTCGACTACGTTTCGGTGAAGGTCTCCTCCGTGGCCTCGCAGATCTCGATGTGGGCCTTCGACGAGACCGTCGACTATGTCGTCGACCGCCTCCGCCCGCTCTACCAGCAGGCCGCGAAAGCCCCGACCGGCGCGAAGTTCGTCAACCTCGACATGGAGGAGTACCAGGACCTCGAGCTGACGATCGCCGTGTTCACGCGCCTGCTCTCCGAACCGGAGTTCAAGGATCTCGAGGCCGGAATCGTCATCCAGGCCTACCAGCCCGATGCGCTCGGCGCGGTGCAGCGGCTGAGCGAATTCGCTTCCCGCCGCGTCGAGAACGGCGGGGTCGGGATCAAGGTCCGCCTCGTCAAGGGCGCGAACCTGGCGATGGAGACCGTGCATGCCGAGATCGCAGGCTGGCCTGCGACAACGTGCAATTCGAAGCAGTCCACGGACGCGAACTACAAGCGGGTCCTGCACTGGCTGTTCACCCCGGAGCGGATGAAGGGCCTGCGCATCGGCGTGGCCGGGCACAACCTCTTCGACATCGCCTTCGCCCACCACCTCTCCGTCGAGCGCTCGGTGACCGACCGCGTCGAGTTCGAGATGCTCCAAGGCATGGCCAGCGAGCAGGCTGCGGCCGTGACCGAGGACGTCGGAGACCTCCTCCTCTACGTTCCCGCCGTGCACCCGAAGGAGTTCGACGTCGCGATCTCCTACCTGGTGCGCAGGCTCGAGGAGAACTCGGCGTCGGAGAACTTCATGTCCGGAATCTTTGACCTCGCCAACGGCAATGACGTGTTCAAGCGCGAAGCCGACCGGTTCACCGCATCCGTCAACCAGCTCGAATCGATCCTCGAGACCGAGGGTGAGACCGCACCGGCCCCGAACCGCCACCAGAATCGGTCGACCGAAACTCTCGGTGAGACCGTGGTGCCGACCCAGTTCTTCAACGAGCCCGACACCGACCCGGCCCTTCCGGCCAACCAGGAATGGGTGCGCAGGATCATCGCCGAGGCGACCGCCCCCGGATATCTCGATGACCGTCCGAATGCGCCCAAGGTCGGTTCCACGGACGAGCTCGATGAGATGATCGCCCGCGGTCGCGCCGCCGCTGCGGATTGGCGGGCCCTCGGTGCTGCCGGTCGAGCCGAGATCCTCCACCGAGCCGCGGATATCTTCGCGGCCCGTCGCGGCGAGTTCATCGCCGTCGAGGCCGCCGAGGTCGGCAAGATGCCGTCGCAGTCCGACCCCGAGGTGTCCGAGGCCATCGACTTCATCCGCTACTACGCGCTGAATTCGCTCGAGCTCGAGGAGCTCGAGGGCGCGGAGTTCACCCCGGACGAGATGGTCGTCATCACTCCCCCGTGGAACTTCCCCGTGGCGATTCCCACCGGCGGCACCGTTGCGGCTCTCGCTGCCGGATCCGCAGTCATCCACAAGCCTTCGAAGCCGACGCCGCACTGTTCGGCGCTCATCATCGACTGCCTGTGGCAGGCCGGAGTGCCCAAGGACGTGCTGCAGCTGTGCGCACCGATCGAACGGGAGCTCGGCCAGCACCTCGTGTCACATCCCGATGTCGACCGGGTCATCCTCACGGGTGCGTCCGAGACCGCGGCGATGTTCAAGTCCTTCCGTCCCGAACTCCACGTCAATGCCGAGACCTCGGGCAAGAACGCCCTGGTCATCACCCCGGCGGCGGACCGGGACCTCGCCATGGCCGACCTCGTGTATTCGGCCTTCGGCCATGCCGGACAGAAGTGTTCGGCCGCCTCGTTGGGGATCATGGTCGGATCGACCTACGATTCTGAGCGCTACCGTCGCCAGCTCATCGATGCCGCCTCGTCGATGGTCGTCGATTGGCCGTCGAACCTCGCATCGACCATGGGCCCGCTGACGGAGGACCCCTCGGACAAGCTGCGTCGGGCGCTGACGTCGCTCGAACCCGGCGAATCCTGGCTGCTCGAGCCCAAGCAGCTCGATGATTCGGGTCGTCTGTGGAGCCCTGGTATCAAGGACGGGGTCAAGCCCGGTTCGTTCTTCCACCTCACCGAAGTCTTCGGTCCGGTGCTCGGTCTCATGCATGCGAAAGACCTCGATGAGGCCATCGAGTTCCAGAATGCCGTGGACTTCGGTCTCACCGGCGGCATCCATTCCCTCGACCCCGAGGAGGTCGCCACCTGGCTCGATCGCGTCGAGGTCGGCAACGCCTACGTGAACCGCGGTATCACCGGTGCGATCGTGCGTCGTCAGTCCTTCGGCGGTTGGAAGCAGTCCTCTGTCGGACTGGGGTCGAAGGCCGGCGGCCCGAACTACCTCATGCTCTTCGGCCACTACGCCGATGCAGGCAACCAGGATCTCGAGGCGGCCAAGGCCGATGACAAGCGCTGGTTCGAGGCCGAATTCGGTGCGGCGAAGGACCACACGGGACTGCGCGCGGAGGCGAACATCTTCCGCTACCGACCCCGCCCGGTGACCCTGCGCGTCACCGCCGAGGCGAGCCTGTTCGACCTCGAACGCTCCCTGCACGCAGCCCGCACGGTGGACTCGCCGGTGCAGCTGTCCGTGGCCGAGGATGTGCCCGCAGAAGTGAAGATCGCCGTGACGAATGCCGGTGTTCCCGCCCGCACCGAGACTGCCGCCGAGTTCGCCGAGATGGTCGGCCAGGGTCGCTACGACGACACCGTGGGGGCTCGCATCCGCGTGCTCGGTCGGTTCGAGGACGAGCTGCTGGCCGCAGCCGCGCCTCGCCCGGAGGTCGCGATCATCGATGAGCCGGTGACCACATCGGGACGTGTGGAGCTGCGCTACTACGTGCAGGAGCAGGCGGTGTCGATGACCTTGCACCGCTTCGGCAACCCGAGCCGCGACTTCCACGAGCTCGCCGCCACCCTCACCTCCTAATTGCTACCTGACGGCGGCCCAGCAACCTCGCGCGAGGTTGCCGGGCCGCCGTCAGGTAGTTCTGGGGCAGGGCGGGTTGTGTAGGATGAGTGCCACCCGTGGCACTCAGTGGACTGTTCGTCTGTTCACAAGTTGTTCACATCTTCGCCGCTGTCGTCGATGAGTGAGCCGCTAGGGTGCAAGGGACTGCGCACGTGGATCCTCACGATGTGCACAGCTGCTCATCCGCCCGAAAGGCTCCCATGAAAGTCACGACAACTCTCTCCTCCGCCGCGGCGCTCAGCCTCGTCGCGGGCCTGTCACTCTCCCTGTCGCCTGCGGTCGCTGCAGACGTCGCGGACGGTGACGTCAACATCTCCGAGATCGCCTACACCCCCGAGACCGATTTCATCGAGATCGCCGCCGACCCCGGCACCGATATCTCCGGATGGACCTTCGGTTCGGTGACACGCGGCGGCAGCGTCCAGGCGCAGCAGAACACCGTCACCGTGCCCGAGGACACGACGGTCGGCGATTCCGGTGCCGTCGCGATCGACGTGCCGATCACGAACTCCGTCAAGGCCGGTTCAGCCGCCGACGGCGAGTACGGCTCGAGCGCCTTCGTCATCGACGACGACGGCGAGCTGGTCGACTTCCAGCAGATCGGCGGCGTCGTCGACGGCAAGGGCGTCACCGGCACGAAGAACACCTTCACCCCCGCACCCGTCATCGGCCAGGAGGCCGAACCGACCGGCGCGACTGCCGCAGGCGGCCAGTCGATCCAGCTCACCGGCGATGCGTGGAAATCGGCGGTCCCCACCCCGAACGCCCTGCCAGACAGCAGTGACGACGGAGACGACGATGGCGACGACGATGGCGACGACGGCGAATCTCCCGATGGCGTCACGCCGATCGCCGACATCCAGGGCACGGGCGACGCCAGCCCCATCCAAGGCAAGACCGTGACCACCCGCGGTGTCGTCACCGCCGCCTACCCCGAAGGCGGGCTGAACGGCTACTACATCCAGACCCCAGGCACCGGTGGAGCCGACGCCGCAGATGACACCGCTTCCGACGGCATCTTCGTCTACTCCCCCGACACCGTGGCCGATGTCAGCATCGACGACCACGTCGAGGTCACCGGCACCGTGTCCGAACACTACGGCCAGTCCCAGATCTCCGTGTCAGCGAGCGGACTGAGCGACGTCGACGAACCCGCCGCGGCCGTCAAACCCATCGAAGACGCCTTCCCCGCCGGGAACGAGAAGCGCGAATCCCTCGAAGGCATGCTCCTGCAGCCGAGCGAATCGCTGACCGTCGCCGACAACTACAACACGAACACCTACGGTGAGGTGGTCCTCGCAACCGGTGAAGGCACCCTCGACCAGCCCACCGACGTCCACCGCCCCGCCACCCCCGAGGCGAAGGCCCTGGAAGCCGAGAACCTCGAACGGGAAGTCGTCCTCGATGACGGCGCCACGGTGAACTTCCTCAAGACCGATAAGGACGTCCCCCTGCCCTACCTCAGCCAGGACGAACCCGTCCGCGTCGGCGCGCAGGCGAACTTCACCTCCCCGGTGGTGCTCGGCTTCGATCACGAGAAGTGGCGGTTCCAGCCGACGACCCGCCTGACCGGGGACAACGCCGAGGCGGTGCAACCGACCAGCTTCACCGACACCCGCACCGAGGCCCCCGAGGCCGTGGGCGGACAGGTCAGCCTCGCGAGCTTCAACGTGCTCAACTACTTCACCACCACCGGTGACCAGCTGGACGGCTGCCAGTACTACGACGACCGCGAAGGCAACCACATCACCGTCCGCGGCGGCTGCGATGCCCGCGGTGCCGCGAACGCGGAGAGCCTCAAGCGGCAGGAGACGAAGATCGTCACCGCGATCAACAAGCTCGACGCATCGGTGGTCTCGCTCATGGAGATCGAGAACTCCGCCGCCTTCGGCAAGGACCGCGACGACGCGCTGGCGACCTTGGTCAAGCGCCTCAACGAGGCGGCCGGAGCCGAGAAATGGGACTTCGTCGAATCCCCCGACGCCGTTCCGGCTGATGAGGACGTCATCCGCACGGCCCTGATCTATCAACCCGCCGAGGTGGCCCCGCAGAACGAGTCCACGATCCTTGATGATCAGGATGCGTTCTCCAATGCCCGCGAACCCCTGTCTCAGGCGTTCGCCCCGAAGGACGGCTCCGGTGAGGTCGAGAAGGACAAGACCTTCGTGACGATCTCCAACCACTTCAAGTCCAAGGGATCGGGTTCAGGTCCGGGCAATGAGGACTCCGGTGATGGTCAGGGCGCGTCGAACGCCGATCGTGTGAAGCAGGCTGAAGCGCTCGTCGGCTTCGCCGGTGACCAGCAGGAGGCGGCCGACAGCGAACTGGTCTACCTCCTCGGTGACTTCAACTCCTACACTCAGGAGGACCCGATGCAGGTCTTCTTTGAGGCCGGGTACAAGGACATCGCGGCGGAGAAGACGGACGAATCCACCTACGTCTATGGTTCGCGCACCGGCAGCCTCGACCACGTCCTCGCTCTCGACGCCTCGGACGCAGGCGATGGGCCGACGGCCTTCGGCTCTGTCACCGGGGCCGATGTCTGGAACATCAACTCGGTCGAGTCCCTGGCACTCGAGTACAGCCGGTTCAACTACAACGTCGCCGATCTCTTCGCTCCGGACCAGTTCCGGGCCTCCGACCATGATCCGGTCGTCGTCGGCCTCTTCGACGAAACGGACGAAGGCGGCGACGATGACAGCGGAGCCGATGGATCCGATGAGTCGAACGACGATGCCGACGGTGCGGACAACGCCGACGGCTCAAGCGACCACCCCGGCGGAAAGAACGCGGGGAAGAACGGCGGCAAGAACGGCGGCAAGAACGGCAATCATTGGGGCAGCCGCGACGGTGATCACCCTGGAGGCAAGAACGCCGGGAAGAACGGTCGCCACAACGGTTGGTGACACCTAGTCGGTGACGGCCACCTGCCCCCGCATGAGCACTCGTGCCGTGCGAAAGAGGGAGGTGGCCGTCACCGTGTCCGCGTCGAAGACGGCACCGGCCGTGACGACGCCCGAAGGGGTGGCCAGCCGCACTTCCGGCCCGACATTTTTGTCTTCGTACCCGGTGTCGGACCCGGGCCTGGAGCGTCGGATGATGCGGTTGATGATCGTGTCCGGGATCTGCGCGGCCGCGGCCAGGCACATGGCTCCGGTTCCGGGCACGGCTTTATGCGTCTGACCCATGGAGATCATCCGCACGAGCAGGTCGGTCTCCTCGACGGCCAGGGTCGTTCCGTCGAGCAATCGGGTGGGCTGTGGGGCGGCGACCACGGCGACCTTCGGCACGACGTCCGGCGCTTCCTCCGGTGACTCACACAGCCCCATCCGCACAGCGGCGTTGCGGCGCAGCTTCGCGATCATGCCCATCGCGTGCTTGTTCGCGTCGATCTCCTCCGGAGATTCGGTGCCCTTGAGTCCGATCGCAGCACCCGGGACGATGACGACGGGCAGGGTGGCGTCGACGAGGCTGACCTCGAACATCGCCCCACCGGCAGTGATGGACTCGGCTGCCTTCCCCGTCGGCAGGAGTCCGGCGGTGCGGCTGCCGGCCGGGTCGGGGTAGATGAGTTCGAGCGGTGCGCCCGTTCCGCTGACTCCGGGCAGCACCAGATCTCCCGTAACGTCGGCCTGCCCATCGACGACGCCGAGGCCGACGTCGACGAGTTTCTGCGTGTTCGTATTGAACAGCCGGAAGACATTCCATCCGTCGGCTGCGGTGATCAGACCCTCTGACAGCGCGAAGGGCACGACCCCGGACGACAGATTTCCGCAGTTGCCGGAATAGTCGACGGCCGCCTCGGTGACGGAGACCTGACCGAACGTGTAGTCGAGGTCGACCCCGTCCCTCGCCGAGGCGGCCACGACGACGATCTTCGACAGCGAGGAGATTCCCCCGCCCATTCCGTCGAGCTGACGGCCGAACGGATCGGGCGAGCCCATCGCCTGGCAGAAGATCGTGTCCCACTCCGCCGTGTCCCCGTCCGCGTTGAGCGACGGCAGCGCGGATTCGCTGAAGAACAGTCCCTTGCTTGTGCCGCCGCGAACGAACGTGGCATCGACCCACCGAGTCATGCTTTCAGCGTAGCGACTTCGGCACGATCGCCATGGCAGCGAACCCGAGCACGGCGACGACAGCGAAGAGATAGAAGCCCCACGGATAGGCGATGCCCGCGGTGACGAGGGCGCCGGTGATGAACGGACCGACGATGGCACCGATCCGACCGATGCCCGAAGCCATGCCCAGCGCGGTGCCGCGGGCCTGAGCCGGGTAGATGGCCGAGACGAAGGCGTAGACGAGCACCTGGGCGGAGAAGACGAAGACTCCGGTGATGAACACCGCGATGTTGAGCAGCACCTGGCTGGTCATCGGAATCGACAGTGCGGCGAGGAAGATCGCTGCGAGGACGAACCACATGAGCACGATCTTCTTCGTCCCGTGCTTGTCGGCCAGCCAGCCGGCCAGGACGAGCCCGACGACGGCACCGATGTTCATGACGAAGAGCATGACCAGAGAATCCGAGACCTCGTAGCCGGCGTCGGCCATGATCTTCGGCAGCCAGGTGTTGAGTCCGTAGACCAACAGGAGTCCCATGAAGCTCGCTGCCCACACGCCGATGGTCACCAGGGCCAGCTTGCCCTCGAAGAGCCCCGCCATTCCTGTCTTCGCCTGCGCGTCGACGGTGCCGGACGGATCAGCAGCGTCGACATCCACCGCCTGCGCGGCAGCGGGGTTGCGTTTGAGTTCCTGAGCGATGAGGAAGACCTCGGATTCGGGCAGCTTCCAGATCAGGAGGGGCACCATGACGAGGCCGGCGATTCCGCCGGCGAGGAAGAGCAGGTGCCAATTGTGGGAGTAAACGACGGCGAGCAGGGAGATCGCGACGGCGCCGGCATGGTAGCCGGTCATCGTCAGCGTCGTGGCCTTTCCGGTCTTACCCGACTTGTTGTACTCGCTGATGTAGGCGAGCGCGCTGGGCATCACGGCACCGAGGAACAGTCCGGCAATGAACCGGTAGGTGGTGAACAGTGCGACGTTCGGAGCGAACGCGACGAGCAGAGTGAAGACGCTGAAGCCGATGACGCAGCCGATGATCGCCCACCGTCGTCCGATCCGGTCGACGACGGGGCCGACGGATACAGCGCCGAGGCCGACGCCCACGAGGCTGAGCGTGGCCACCATCGTGGCCGCCTCGGGGGTGAATCCGAGGGCCTCGGTGGCCAGCAGCTCGGGGATGACCGCGCCGAGGACGACGAGGTCGAAGCCTTCCAAAGCGACGGCCAGCCAGCACAGGACGGCCGGCCAGCGGCCCGCCGAGGCGGAACCGGTCGCGGATGCGGATGGGGCGGTTGCGGACATCGGTGTCTCCGGTGTGTTGTCGTGCAGGTCAGAAGGGGTAGGGCGCGATGGACGAGCGCATCGTCACCCACTGGGTTTCGGTGAAGGCTTCGATATTGGCCTCAGCCCCGCCGAAACGGGATCCGTTGCCGGAGTCCTTCATCCCGCCGAAGGGGACGTTGGCCTCGTCGGAGACGGTCTGTTCGTTGATATGGACCTTCCCGGTGTCGACGAGGTCGGCCAGGTCCATGGCCAGACCCACATCGCCGAGGATGCCGAGCGAGAGTCCGTATTCACTGTCGTTGACCATCTCGGCGGCTTCTTCGAGGGTGGAGAAGCGGGCCACCGGGGCGACGGGTCCGAAGATCTCCTGCGCCCAGGCGGGGTTCGACGGGCTGAGATCCGTGAGCACTGTGGGCAGGACGAAGGCGCCTTCGCCCGGGCCTCCGGCGACGAGTGTGGCGCCGTCGGCGGTGGCTTTGTCGAGGATGTCGCGGACGTGGGTGCGCTGTTTCTCGTCGATGATCGGTCCGATCGCAACCTCCTCGGTGGCGGGGTTGCCCACCGGCAGATTGCGGGCGCGTTCGGCCAGCTGTTCGACATAGTCGTCGTAGATGGATTCGTGGACGAGGTGGCGGCCTGTGGTCATGCAGATCTGGCCTTGGTGCATCCACGATCCGAAGGCCCCCGCGGAGGTGGCCGGACCAACCTCGGCTCCGGGCAGGACGACGAGCGCATTGTTTCCACCGAGTTCGAGGTGGCAGCGCTTGAGGAGGCGACCCGCGGCTTCGCCGACCTTGCGTCCGGCCGCAGTGGAACCGGTGAACGAGATGACGGAGACCTCGGGAGCGGCGACGACGGCTTCACCGGCGTCAAGGCCGCCGGGCAGAACCTGGAGCAGCCCTTCGGGCAGTCCCGCCTCGGCGAAGACCTTCGCGATCGCCACTCCGGCGCACACGGCGGTGCGCGGGTCCGGCTTGAGCAGAACCGCGTTGCCCAGGGCCAGGGCCGGGGCGACGGAGCGCATGGCGAGGATGAGGGGGAAGTTGAACGGGGCGATGACGGAGACGACTCCGGCGGGCACCCGACGGGCGAAGGACCAGCGGGGTTCGTTCGAGGTGAGCACCTGCCCCTTGGGGTGGCTGGGCAGGGCGGAGGATTCGTAGCAGATGGCTTCGGCGGAGGAGATCTCGAGTGCGGCCTTCGGCGGGATGGAGCCGGCTTCTCGGATAATCCATCCGGCGATCTCATCGCCGTGTTCGGCCCACAGAGCACCGGCGCGGCGCAGCACTGCGGCCCGTTCGGCAGGAGTGGTCTTCGCCCATTCCTTCTGTGCAGCGGCGGCTCGCGTGGCGGCGGCGGTGACATCGTCGGCGCTGGCGGCACCGAGGCGGCCGAGGGTCTCACCGGTGGCCGGTTCGATGACGTCGTAGGTCTCTCCGGAGCCGGCGGTCCAGGTGCCGGTGAAGATCTTCTCGTGCCAGTCGGTTCCCAGGAAATCAGTCATTGTCTGTCCTCACTTCTTTGTCGGGGCGGGACTGTGGTGCACCTCTCGTCAGAGTAGTGACCCGCACCACCCGAAGCCACAGCGCTCCCATTCATTGAGAATTTCGATAGAGAGCCGCTAGAATCCGAGGCATGGCGAACTCTCCTTCCGGCGACTCGATGATCGATCGGCTCGTGCGTGTGCTCGCATCCTTCGACCCGGACCATCAGAGCCTGAGCACCGACGAGATCGCCGAGCGTGCCGAACTGCCGAAGTCGACGGCCTACCGACTCATCGGTGAGATGATGCGTCACGATCTGCTCCAGCGCGACCCCAATGGGCGTATCCGAATCGGAGTCGGGATGTGGGAGCTGTCGAACCGCGCCTCCGATGCCGTCGATCTGGCTTCGGTGGCCAGGCCGCACATGATGGGTGTACACGAGTTCGTCGGTGAGAACACCCAGTTGGGCATTCTGCGGGAGCGGGAGGTGCTCATCATCGAGCGCATGTCGGCGCCGAATGCGGTCATCCACCGGTCGAAGACCGCCGGTCGGCTGCCGGCTCATGCGTCGTCCTGCGGACTCGTGCTCTTGGCGTATGCGCCCAAACATGTGCGTGAGGCGTATCTGCGGGGTCCGCTGGCCGCACTCACGGAGAAGACGACGACGGATCCTGCCGCCCTGCGCAAGATGTTCACCTCGATCCGGTCTCACCATTTCGCGGAGCTGTCCGGCCATATCGATGAGGGCACGACAGGCATCACGGTTCCTGTCTTCGATGCCGGTGGGGCGGCGATCGCCGGGCTTGGCGTCGTCATCGATTCGGAGCACCGGAAAGGTGTGCCCGCGATCATGCGGGTCCTACGGACCGCCTCGGCGAGGATCACGCAGGATCTCTCAGCCGATCATCGATTCGCCGGCTGAACCGGATCGCCGCGACTCAGATCAGCACTCCGACGATCAGGCAGAGCACACCGAGCAGCGGCAGAGTGCCCTGTTTGATCGCGGAGGCGAGCAGCTCACGGCTTGAGAGTGCGAGCACCAGTGCTGCGGCGAGCATCGATCCTGCCCCGACGAAGACGAGGGTGAGACCGACCGCAGCAGAGCCTGCACCGAAGACGATGAGGCCGATGAACACAGCGAGTGCCAAGAAGAGGTTGTAGAAGCCCTGGTTGAAGGCCAGGGACTTCGTCGTCTCGGCCTCGGCCTCGGTGGTGCCGAATGTGGCGCGGGCACGTGGACTCGTCCAGGCGATGGACTCCAGGTAGAAGATGAAGACGTGCAGGGCGGCGGCGAGGCCGGCGACGACGAGTCCGGCGATCGTCATGCGCGACCTGCGAATCTCGCTCGTCGCTTCTCCGCTTCCTCCTCTCGATTCTTCGGCGGCGCGTTCGTCACCAGCGCATCGAGGAGGTGCTGGGTGGTGTGCGCGATCTCCTCGACAGCGGCGTCGAAGGCTTCGGCATTGGCCTGCGAGGGCTTCGTCGTCCCGGCGATCTTGCGCACGTACTGCAGGGCGGCGGCGTGGACTTCGTCGGAGGTGGCGGCGGGTTCGAAATTATGGAGTGTTCTGATGTTTCTGCACATGCCAAAACGGTACCCCTCGGCACTGACGCAGCACAGATGTTCCGCCGATACACTGAGGCCACAATGGAGATCGGGAGAGAGATGACGCCAGCAGAGACAGCCCTGACAACGCAGCAGATCGAGAGCATCCGTCAGCTGCGGCTGGATTTCTCGCAGCTGATCATGCACCACCGATTCGTCATCGACGAGGTGCTCACGAAGATCTCGATCCTGCGCGAGGAGTCCGTCCACACGCGCAGCTACAACCCGATCGAGCACATCTCCTCTCGCGTGAAGTCGCCGCGGAGCCTGCTGGAGAAGGTCCATCGTCGGGGCCTGCCGCTCGACACCGAGATCATCCGGCGGGAGATCACCGACATCGCGGGCATCCGCATCACCTGCAGCTTCATCGCCGACACCTATCACGTCCTCGAGCTGCTCACCGCGCAGAACGACGTCCGCCTCGTCGAGGTCAAGGACTACATCGCAGAGCCGAAGCCCAACGGCTACCGCAGCCTGCACGCGATCCTCGAGGTCCCGGTGTTCCTCCGCAGCGGGCCGACCCCGGTCATCTGCGAGGTGCAGATCCGCACGATCGCGATGGACTTCTGGGCGAGCCTCGAACACAAGATCCACTACAAGTTCGACGGCGACGTTCCCGAACGTCTCATCGGCGAGCTCACCGAGGCGGCCGACGCGGCTAGTGAACTCGACCGGAAGATGGAACGCCTCCACGCCGAGGTCAGAAGCGGTTCACCGGATGTCGATTCCGGCGAGGAGTTCGACGAGGAGGCTCTGCGGATCCTTTGGGACCTCAGTCGGCGGGAGGGCTAGACCTCTTGGGTCGGTACGTCCGGCCGAAGCTGCGGGCGTTCGCCGTATCGATCGTCTCGAGCTCCCAGTCGACCCGCCGTCCGCCGGGAACATCGAAGATCCGGGTGCCGTCGCCGAGGAAAACCGGGGCGACGTAGACCTGGAGTTCGTCGATGAGGTCGACCTCGAGCGCTTGCCGGGCGATATCGGCGCTGATGATCTGGATGTCACGGTCACCAGCGATGGCCTGGGCCCTCTCGACCGCCTCAGTGATGGTGCAGTTCATCGCGGTCACCGAGGCGTCCCCGGCCAAATCCTCGGGACGGTGGGTGAGGATGATCTCCGTCCCTGACCACGCACCGCCGTAAGCCTCGGACGTCAGCTCATCGCGTTCGTCGGCCTGCGTCTTGGCCGCGTCGTAGCCGCGGCGGCCGGAGATGATGACGGCAACCTTCGACGCCATGCCCTCGGTGGTGCCTTCGGCGTTCGGTTCGGAGGCCGAGAGCCACGACATGTCATGGCCCGGCCCGGCGATGAATCCGTCGATCGAACAAGTGAAGCCCCATGCCACTTTTCCCATCGCTCCCCCTCGAGCCGCAGCGATCATCAATCTAGTTGCAGATTGCAATCAGTTAACCACTGTTGCCAGCCTCGATCAATGCCCCGTGTGACCGAACAGGCCGACTTACAGCGGAATATTCTCCGACTCTTCCTCGTTACGCCTAGTGAGGACCACATCAGCGGGGTCCCGAAGATTTTCGAGAAAGAAGGTCATCACCATGGCAGATTTCACGGACAAGGTCGCGCTCGTCACCGGCGGCGGATCGGGGCTCGGGGAGGCGATCTCCAAGGACCTCGCCTCCAAGGGCGCGAAGGTCGTCCTCACCGACATCAATCTCGAGGCAGCCGAGCGTGTCGCCCGCGAGATCACCGAGGCCGGAGGCACCGCCTCGGCGATCCAGCAGGACACGTCCTCGAAGGAGGACTCGGAGAAGGTCGTCAAGTTCGCCGTCGACACCTACGGCGGACTCAACTTCGCCGTGAACAACGCGGGCATCGGCGGCAAGCAGGCTCCCGCCGGCGAGACGGACCTCGATTCCTGGGATCAGGTCATCGACGTCAACCTCAACGGCGTGCTCTACGGCATGCGTTTCCAGATCCCGGCCATGCTCAAGGCCGGCGCGAAGGACTCCGCCATCGTCAATATGGCCTCGATCCACGGAACCGTCGCCGCGATCAACAACGGCGCCTACACGGCTGCCAAGCACGGCGTCGTCGGCATCACGAAGAATGCCGCCGCCGAATACGGCGCCGAGGGTCTGCGCATCAACGCCGTTGGTCCCGGCTACATCACGACCCCGCTGCTGGAATCGAACCTCGACGCCGAGACGCTCGAGGGGCTCAAGGCCAAGCACCCCCTCGGCCGCTTGGGCACCGCCGACGAGGTCGCAAAGGTCGTATCGTTCCTGCTCTCCGACGATGCCTCGTTCGTCACCGGCGCCTATTACCTCATTGACGGCGGCTACACCGCGGTGTGATCGCTCTGTCGATGACGCACGAGCACTGTCACCGCCTCAGTGCTCGTGCCCGGCCCCGTCATGCCCGGCCGGCACCCCGACTTCTGCCTCCTGACCTCGCTCGATGACGACGAACTGGCCCATCATGCCCTCGTCCTCGTGCAGCAGCATGTGGCAGTGATACATGTACGGCATCGTCGGGTCGGCGTAGTCCTCGAATCGCATGAGCAGTCGGTAGTCGCGATTCGGTTCGAGGTAGATCGTGTCCTTCCTTCCGCTCATCTCCACCGGCGGCGTCTCCCCGTCGACCGAGAGCACCTCGAACTGCACGTCATGGATATGGAAGCTGTGAGGGATCGGCTGCTTGCTGCGCACCTCCCACACCTCGGTGTCGCCGACGTAGGCCACCTCGTCGATGCGGTTCATGTCCATCCGCTCACCGTTGATCTCACGTTCCTCGAGTTCGAACTTGCGGGTCGTGGCTGCCTCAGCCTCAACTAGGGCATCGTCCCCAGCATGCGACGACGGCGACCATGCGGGTTCCGGAGCAGGTGTCAGGGTCTCGGCCGCACGGAATTCGAGAACGTCGAAGGAATCGTGTCCGCCCATCGTCGCCGGCACCGCTACCCCGCCGAGGTCGACCTCGGCCGAGCGCATCCGCACCGTCTCACCTGCGGTGAAGTCGACGACCACCTCGGCGCGCTCACCCGGTGCCAACCTCAGCCGATCGACCTCGGCAGGTTCGTCGAGGAGTCCGCCGTCACCGGCGATGAGATCCATCGACCGATCGGGGAATTCGAAGGCGTACGTCCTCGCCGTCGATCCGTTGAGCAGACGCAGCCGCACCTTCTCCGATGTCACCTCCTGCACCCCGCCGATGGTGCCGTTGACCATGACGGTGTCGCCGAGCATCCCCGGTTCGGCCCCGTCGTCGCTGAGCTCGAGCTCACCATCGTCGAAAGACTTGTCCTGGACGATGAGCGGGAGATCGTCGACGCCGTACTCGTCCGGCAGATCCGCGTCGGCGCTAGCATCGTCGTCGAGGATGACCATCCCAGCCAGCCCTTTGTACACGTGGTCTTCGGTCTTCCCGTGGGGATGCGGGTGGTACCACAGGGTCGACGCCTGCTGGTCGATCGTCCAGTGCGGCTTCCACGTCTGACCAGGATCGATCATCTGATGCGGACCGCCGTCCATCGTCGCCGGCAGATGCATCCCGTGCCAGTGCACGCTCGTCGCTTCGTCGAGGTCGTTCGCAACGTCGACGGCGACTTTCTCCCCGCGTTCGGCCCGCAGGGTGGGTCCGAGAAATGACCCATTGAATCCCCAGGTCTCCGTCGGTCCGTCCTGACCGGGAAACTCAGTCGACCCTTTCTCAGCGGTGAGGTCGAAGGTGCGCACTCCGCCGTTGACCGTCGATTCCGCCAACGGCGGGATGGCCAGTTCATTCGTGAACTCGGCCTCCGTCACCGAGGTGGTCGACACTCCGCAGGCAGCCAGCCCGACCGCGACGACCACCGCGACAGCGGCCCCGGCAGCGACCGAGGCGTGCGGGCGCCGTCTCATCGCTGCTCCCGCTTCCCGAGCATCGCCTGGATTCCGTAGGCTGCCAGTCCGGTGAGGGCGCCGATCCCGGCGCCCATCGCCACGCTGGGGATGAAGGCCATGAGCATGGAGGGGCCTGCGCCGGTCATTCCGGTACTGGCGAGCAGGCCTCCGAGGGCGAGGTTGAGGAACCCGTATGCGGCACCGCAGATCGTCAGAGTGAGCACGGGCCGAGCGACGCGGGCGAAGCCGACGGTCCCGATCCACACCGCTCCGGTGAGACCGAGCAGAGTGAGGGCGCGGACGGCACCGTCACCGAGGATGGGCCACAGTCCGGTCAGCGGCCACAGCAGTGCCAGAGAGGACAGACCGACGATGAGCGGCCAGGACAGGGGACGTTTCGAATGTGTTGTCGTATTCATCTCCTCTACTCTTCCGGTCGGCCGGATCTGCCACATCGACGCTGAGGCGTCAGTTCCTCCCGCCCCGAGGCGAGGCTCGAGTCGCCTGGAGGCGGTTGCCCGATCGACGCCGAACGACTGCGGCGGACGCGTTTGCTCCGTAGTCTTGGACTATGGGTTCGGCAGATGTGAGTGAGACGGGTGAAGAGCGCGAGCGCCTCGAACCGTGGCTGACTGATGCCTCCCTGGCTGTTGCGGTGACCCTGGTGATCTCGCTGGTCATCGCCGCCGATGCCGAGTCCTCCCCGCTGCCCGGCGTCGCCTGGGCGATCGGTTTCGGTGCCCTGATGCTCCTGCGTCGCCGTCTGCCGCTGACCGTTCTGGCCGTGACCGTGTTCGGGATCTTCGCCTACTACGCTCTGAATCTGCCGCCGATCGGCATGGTCCTGCCCGCGGTCGGTGCCCTCTACTCGACTGCCGAGGTGCGGCGCACCTCATGGGCGGTGCTCGGTGCCGCGGTCTTGATTGCCGTGTCGACGTTCTACCGGTTCGATGACCTCGATCCGCGCGCCCAACTGACCGGGTACGGCTTCGTCACCGAACTTGCCCTGGCAGCCGCCGCGATCGCCCTGGGGTCCGTGGTCCGTTTGGTCCGGGAGACCCGTACGCAGTCGGCGCGCATCGCCGCCCTCACCACTGCCGAGGAGTCCCGAGCCGCCGAGGCGCGGATGCACTCCGAACGAGTGCGCATCGCCCGCGACCTCCACGACACGATCGGCCATACCCTGTCCGTGGCTTCCCTGCACACCTCAGTGGCGGCCGAGGCCGTGGATCCGGACGACCGCGCGGCCGCACTCGAACGGGTGCGCGGTGCGACCTCGGAGGCACTGCGGGAACTGCGTCGCACGGTCAAGGTCCTCCGCGAGGAGTCCGCAGGTGTGACCGACCCGGGACCTGCCTCGGCGCTGGGGTTGGCTTCGATCTCCACCGTCATCGAGGCGGCCCGAGCCGCCGGCCTCGACGTCACGGTCGACCTCGGTGTCGATCCGGCACGGCTGCCGCGAGCCGTCGATGCGGCGGCATTTCGAATCGTCCAGGAGTCGGTGACGAACGTGCTCCGCCATTCCGGGGCGAGCGCGGCCCAGGTCTCTGCTCAGGTGCAAGGCGACGAACTCATCGTACGCATTGTCGATGACGGTGTCGGCGGAACCACGGGCTCGGAGCCTGGTGCCGGCATCCGCGGGATGACGGAACGGGCGGGGCTGCTCGGGGGTCGCCTCGCTGCTGGACCGAACGTTGAAGGATTTGAAGTGATCGCGCGTCTGCCGATCGAGGTTGAGGAGAACGAATGACCGAGACGATTCGCGTCGTCATCGTCGACGATCAGGAACTCGTCCGGGCCGGACTGCGGCCCCTGGCCGAACGCGACGGAGACATCACGGTCGTCGCCGAGGCGACGGACGGGAGATCAGGACTGTCGCATGTGCGGGAGCTGCGCCCCGATGTCGTGCTCATGGACATCCGCATGCCCGTCATGGACGGAATCGAGGCGACGCAGGCGATCGTCGCCGACGATGCGCTGAACGGGGTCAGGGTTCTCATACTCACCACCTTCGACGAGGACGAGAACGTCTTCGCGGCTATCCGGGCGGGTGCCGCCGGGTACCTACTCAAGGACGTCTCCCCCGACGATCTGCGCTCGGCAATCCGCACGGTCGCCGCCGGTGACGCCCTGCTGTCGCCATCGATCACCGCTGCGGTCATGCGGGCCGTCGCCGAGGGACACTCCTCCGATCCGGACGGCCATGGGCTCGATGAGCTGACCGAACGGGAAGTCGAGGTCCTCAGCGGAATCGGGCGCGGACTGACCAATGACGAGATCGCCGCCGAACTCTTCCTCAGCCCCGCCACGGCTCGCACCTATGTCAGCCGACTGCTCACTCGCCTCGACGCTCGGGACCGAGCGGCGCTCATCGTGCTCGCCTATGAGACGGGGCTGGTCCGGCCAGGCGGAGGCGCTCCTCACTGATCGGAACCGACTCCCATCGAACGTCCTCCGATCACCCAGTGCACACTCTGACTGCAGGAGTAGCGTTGCAGGCACAGCCCAAAAGGTTTGGACCGTGGACGAAAACATCAGGTGATCGACCATGAGCACAACCCAGATCTATCAGTCTCCGCAGCCCCTGCAGGTGGTCGGCAAGAGTGCGGCGCTGTTCCTCTTCCTCGGCGTCCTCGGCTTCCTCTTCGTCAAGGTCGTCGGCCCGATCCTCCAGACCGGACCCGAATATGTCATCGAGGCGATCGTCTCCGGGGTCCCGCTGCTCATCGCCGCCGGATGCGCCGTCACCGCGCTGACGCTGACGATCGTGCACCGGATCCGGCGTTCCTGATCAGCGAGAGTGCGCGACGATATTGAACACGTTGCCATCGGGTGCGCGGACGAAGAACCGTCGCACTCCCCATTCCTCGTCAGTGAGCGGGTGGACGATCTCGATGCCCTGCTCCTGTGCTTCAGCAAAGGCAACGTCGACGTCTTCGACGAGCACCGAAGCCACGGGATTCGTGTGCCCGGTCTCATCCTCGGTGAGCACCTGCACGCTGGCGCCGGTCTCCGGAGAGGTGAAGCGTGCCACCCAGCCGAGGTTGAACTCCTCGTCGCTCAGCCCGAGGAAGCCCGCATAGAACTCCCGAGCGGTGTCGAGATCGTCGACTGCGATGTCCGGGATGACTCTGTTGACCTGCATGCCATCACCACTGATCGTGGTCGAAGACCTGGCAGAACACGCTGGTCATCTGATCGCTGAAGAGGACGAACTGCAGCTCGTCGATCGATTCCCAGCGCCCGCGGGACCGTCCGTCGACGATGACGCTGTGAACCGCCTCGGCGACGTCTCTGGGCGACCAGCCGTAGACTCCGCCGCCGATGGCGGGGAACGCGATCGAAGAGGCTCCGACCTCCTCGGCGAGGTTGAGGCTCGACTCGAAACAGGACTCGAGGATCTCCGGGTCCGCCTCACCCGCGTTCCGATTCGGTCCGACCGTGTGGATGACCCAGCGGGCAGGCAGATCCCCCGCCGAGGTGGCCACGGCCTGACCCGGCGGCAGACCGCGCACATGGGTGGTCTGCCTGACCTCGCGGCAGGCTTCGAGCAGCGCGGGACCAGCCGCGCGGTGGATGGCTCCGTCGACTCCGCCGCCACCAAGCAGAGACGAATTCGCGGCGTTGACGATCGCGTCGACGGCCACCTCGGTGATATCGCCTTCGAGAACCGTGATCTTCATGCCTCGAGTCTAGACATCGGCACTGACAATGCACATCGGCCAGCGCAGCTTTTCAGCTGCGCCGGCCGATGTGGCTGGGTTCTTCCGTGAGTCAGGCCTTCTGGACGGTGATGGTCCAGCTGGCGTCGGTGACCCGGTCGAAGTGGGTGACGGGATAGCCGTTCTCGGCGGCCCACTGCGGGATCGCCTCGGTGGCCTGAGTGCAGTCGAAGTTGATGACGAGTTCGTCACCGGCCTCGAGACCGGTCATCGCATCCTTGGCTTCGACGAGGGGGAAGGGGCAGACCTGGCCGTCGGTTTCGAGTACTTGCTTCATACTGTCCTGCTTTCCGCGGGCGCTGCGGCCTGCGACTTCTTCGGTTTGATGGAGACCTTGGCTGCGATTCCGGAGCCGACGATCATGAAGACCATAGACACCCAGCCCTGGTATTCGAACTGTGCGGTCGAGACCATCGCGTTGCCGACGGTGCAGCCGCCGGCGATGGCTGCGCCGACGCCCATGCCGATACCGCCGATGATCGACTTGATGATCACGCTCTTGTCCGGCACGCGGACCCGGAACTCGCCGGAGGCCTTTGCTGCGATGAAGGAGCCGACAAGGATGCCGATGACGAGCATGACGCCCCAGTCGATGAGCTGCGTGTCACCCGTGGTGAGGTATCCGGCGAGGTTCGCCGAGGGGGTGGTGATGCCCAGACCCGAGTTGCGGCCCGTGGCGGCGGAGAGCGGCCAGGCGATCGTGGCGATGATGCCGATGACCACGGCTGTGGCGAAGGGGTTCCAGCGCTTCTCGGTGAGCAGGTGCGCCAGGCCTGTCTTGCGCGGAGGCAGGGTGGCCATCGGAGTCTTGAGTTTGCGGGCATGGTGGACGGTCAGCCAGATCGCCACTGCAGAGATGATGGCGACGAAGACCCAGGGGCTCATGCCGGTGCTCGCCTGCAGGCTGCCGTTGTCCAGGGTGATCCCGCGGATGCCCTCGGTGAAGCCGGCGAGCGGGCCGAGCTTCATCACCGCGGAGAAGAGGGCGTAGAAGATGAGGGCGAACCAGCTGCCGACGAGTCCTTCACCGGCCCGGTAGTAGGTGCCAGTCGCGCAGCCTCCGGCGTAGACCATGGCCCAACCGAAGATCAGTCCGCCGACGATCGAGGCCAGCCATGGGAACGGCGTCGCCTCGAGGGTGATGACTCCGAAGCTGTTGAGCAGGAACAGGCCGATGGAATGCACGGCGATGAGCACGATGAGGGCGGAGAACCACCGCGTGTTCCCCGTCAGGGTGAGGTCGCGGAAGGCCCCGGTCACACAGAAACGCCCACGTTGGAACACAAATCCGAGGACGAGGCCGACTATAAGTCCGGTAATGATCATTGAGCTGCTTTCTGTTCACGGCAGGTTCGCTGACGAACACAACAGTGGCCTATTTTGCTCAACAATCGGGGATCAGTCAACCATGAGCGACAAGGAGCGCCGCCAGCACCGCACATCTCCCATTCATTGAGAACGTCGTCGCCTCACGTCCGTGACTGGGAGCACACTGTTGAGAAGAGAGAAGGCAAGGAGGCCAAAGTGGCACAACTTCAGACAGAGGTCGCGATCGTCGGCGCCGGACCCGCGGGACTCATGCTCGCGCACCTGCTGCACAACGCAGGCATCGAATCCGTCGTCATCGACAATCGCAGCCGCGACGATATCGCCCACACCCACCGCGCCGGAATCCTCGAAGCAGGATCGGTGCGCATGCTCGAGGCCGCAGGCGTCGAATCCCGCGTCCACAAGGACGGGCACCGCCACGACGGCATCGACATCCGAGTCAACGGCACCTCGAACCACTTCGACTTCCCCGAACTCGTCGGCGAATCCGTCTGGCTCTACCCCCAGAATGAGATCTTCGTCGACCTCTCCGCCGCCCGCGAACGAACCGGCCGCCCCATCTACTACTCGGTCACGGACACCCGCATCGGCGATATCGAAACCGAACGCCCATGGGTCACCGCCACCACCTCCGACGGCGAGGAACTGCGCATCGACGCCCGTTACGTCGTCGGCTCCGACGGCTCCCGCGGACCCTGCCGCTCGATGATCCCGGACGACACCCGACAGCGGTTCTTCCACGAGTACCCCTTCGCCTGGTTCGGCATCCTCTGCGAAGCCCCGCCCAGCCACGAAGTCCTCATCTACTCCCGCTCCGAACGCGGATTCGCACTCATCTCCCAGCGCAGCTCGAACGTCCAGCGGATGTACTTCCAGGCCTCCCCCGACACCGACGTGGCCGACTGGTCCGACGACCGGATCTGGAGCGAACTCCAGGCGCGCGTCGACGGCCCCGACGGCTTCGAGCTCAAGACCGGGCCAATCTTCGACAAGACCGTGCTGCCCTTCCGTTCGGCCGTGACCGAGCCGATGCAGCACGGATCGATGTTCCTCGCCGGCGACAGCGCCCACACGGTCCCGCCGACCGGAGCGAAGGGCCTCAACCTCGCCTTCGCTGACGTCGCAGTACTCGCACCCGCCCTCATCAAGGCGCTCAAGGAATCCGACGCCGAGGCGCTGGCCGGCTATTCGCAGACCGCGACCAAGCGCGTCTGGAAGGCCCAGAACTTCTCCTACCAGATGACACGGATGCTCCACACCGACCCGACTCAGGATGCCTTCGAAACGAAGCGCAGCCTCGGCGAGCTCCGATCCATCCTCGAATCCGACCACGGTCGCCGCTACCTGGCCGAGTGCTACACCGGCTGGCCACACGGCTGAGCCGCCACGACCCCACCACGACCTCAACCTCAGCAGAAAGGTTCGACGATGAGTGCACAACAGAACTCGGACGCCGACGAATTGAAGGGCCCCGACGACGCCGCAGAATCCCAGGCGACGCTGTCCGCCGAGATCGACGGCATCGAAGCGCAGTACAAGCAGGACGTCGCGGGCGGCAAGAAGCCCGAGACCCAGCCCCGCCTGGACTACCGGCCCTACCGGTCCTCGATCCTGCGCCATCCGACGAAGGACCCCCGCCACACCGACCCGGAGACGATCGAGCTCTTCTCCCCCGCCTTCGGACACCGGGACATCGGCACCCTCGAATCGGATCTCACCATCCAGGCCGACGGCGAACCCATCGGCGAGCGCATCCGCGTCACCGGTCGGGTCCTCGACGGCGAAGGACGCCCCGTGCGCAACCAGCTCGTCGAGATCTGGCAGGCGAACTCGGCCGGCCGCTACATCCACAAACGCGACCAGCACCCGGCCCCGATCGACCCGAACTTCACCGGCGTCGGACGCACCCTGACCGGCGACGACGGCTCCTATTCATTCACGACGATCAAGCCCGGCCCCTACCCGTGGAAGAACCACCACAACGCCTGGCGACCGGCCCATATCCACTTCTCGCTCTTCGGATCCGAGTTCACACAGCGGATGATCACTCAGATGTACTTCCCAGGCGATCCGCTCTTCGCGCTCGACCCGATCTACCAGTCGATCACCGACCAGAAGGCCCGCGACCGCCTGGTCGCGACCTATGACCACAACATCACCGAGCACGAATTCCTCATGGGCTTTAACTGGGACATCGTGCTCACCGGCGCCAACCGGACCTGGATGGAAGAAGAGGACGATGACTGACACCCCCACGACCCCTGATCTCACACCGACCCCGGGCCAGACCGTCGGTCCGTTCTACGGCTATGCGCTGCCGTTCGAGCACGATAATGAGCTCGTCCCGCCCGGCTCGGCTCGCGCCGTGCAGCTGACAGGAACCGTCTATGACGGAGCCGGTGACCCGGTCCCCGATGCCATCCTCGAGATCTGGCAGCCCGATGAGCACGGCGCTGTCCCCCGCGAGACGGGATCGCTGCGCCGCAACGGCTTCACCTTCACCGGCTTCGGCCGCGCCGCCGTCGACCCCGAAGGCGAGTTCAGCTTCTCCACGGTCGATCCCGGCCCCACCGAGGCGGGCAAGGCCCCCTTCATCAGCGTCGTCATCTTCGCCCGCGGGCTGCTCAACCGCCTGTTCACCCGCATCTACCTGCCCGAGGACACCGCGGCCCTGGCCGCCGACCCTCTCCTGTCCTCGCTCGACGACGACGAGCGCTCCCGCCTCATCGCCACTCGAGGGGCTGACGGATCGCTGCACTTCGACATACGGTTGCAGGGTGAGGAGGAAACCCCCTTCCTCCGTTTCCCCAGCCACGAGGACTGACGCGACATGACCGACACCGCCCACACCCGGTTCCTCTTCGCCCCCGGCGATCTGCGCGGATCCGAAGCCATCGACGACGCCGCGTTCATCACTGCGATCGGCCAAGTCGAGACCGCATGGATCGTCGCGCAGGGACGGGTGGGGCTGGTGTCGTCGGAGATCCGCGCCGAGGTGGCCGCCGCCATCGATGCCACGATCCGCACGCTCACGGACGATCCCACCCAATTGCAGACCCTCGGCGAGGATGCCGAATCCGGAGGCAACCCGCTCATCCCGTTCCTCGCTCTCGTCCGCTCCCGGCTCTCTTCCGAAGCCTCACGCTGCCTGCACCGGGGACTGACCAGCCAAGACGTCATCGATACGGCGATCGGTCTGCTCGTTTCCCGCGTCGTTCGACAGATGCAGGCACGCCTCGAAGTCATCGGCGCCTCCCTCGTCGAACTCTCCGACGCTCACGCCCAGACCCTGTGTCTGGCCCGCACCCTCACCCAGCCGGCCCTGCCGACGACCTTCGGACTCAAGGCCGCAGCCTGGGCCGCCGAGGTCAATGAAGTCCAGGGGCAGGCGCCCTACGTCGACTATGTGCAGGTCGGCGGGGCCGCCGGCACCCGTGCCGCGATCCGCTGGTTCGCCGGCGACTCCACCGAATCCCTGCTGCGCGAATTCCACGTCCAGATGGTCGGCCCCGATGCGGCACTCACCCAGATCCCCGTTCCCTGGCACACCGATCGCGTCCGCATTCTCTCCTGGGGCTCCCACCTCGCCCAATGCGTCACCGTCGGGGCGTCCATCGCCCGCGACGTCCTCATCGGCGTGCGTCCCGAGATCGGTGAGCTGTCCCTGGCCTCCACCGGCGGGTCCTCGACGATGCCGCACAAGTCGAACCCCACCTCGGCGGTGCTGCTCCACCGCAACGGAATGCGCGTCCCCGGAGCGCTGTCCACTCTGACCACGGCCGCCGCCGAAGCCATCGAAGAACGCTCCGACGGCGCCTGGCATGCCGAATGGCCGGCCCTGTCCGAGCTCATGACCCTGGCGATCTCCTCGCTCATCATCCTCGACGAGATGATCGCGGGCCTGCGGGTCAACGCCGAGGCCATGCGCGTCAACCTCGACGCCGCCTCCCCCGGGATCTATGGGGAGAAGCTCGGCATCGTCTTCGGCGACCGGATCGACAAAGACACTCGCGCAGCCATCATCGCCCCCGGCTCCGATCCTGTCGCAGCGCTGCGCGCCGAGATCGGCGACGAGGACGGAATCGAGGAATTCTTCACCCCCGAGTCCTACCTCGGTGAGGCCGAGGACATCCGCCGCACCATCCTGGCGACCATCGACAGTTCCGGACCGCAGGAGATCGACCTGCCGTCCTTCGACTGAGACCCGTATTCCGATTTGAGAGCCGACCGAAGAAAGTGACATCCATGGACCTCACCGCATCCGTCCTTGCCGCCCCCGCCGCCCCTGCCGCCGACGCCCGGGTGCTCGTCGTCCTGCCCTCGCTGGGCACCTCCGTAGCAGCTCTGTGGCAGCAGGCCGCCACCGAACTGACCGCGCTCAGTCCGGAGACGACGGTCATCGGCATCGACCTGCCCGGTCACGGTCGTTCGGTTCCGATCGACGTCCCTGCGGGGACCTCGGTGGCCCCGCGAATCACGATGTTCGACCTCGCCGAGGCGGTCCTGGGCACCCTGGACCGGGTCCTTCCCGATGTGGCCGCCCCCGGCGCTCCCGTCGACCTCGCCGGTGATTCGATCGGCGGTGCCACCGCCCTGCAGCTGGCGCTCGACCACGGAGACCGCTTCGGCCGCATCGCTGTCTTCTGCACGGGCGCGAAGATCGGTGAGGCCTCGGCGTGGGAGGAACGGGCACAGACCGTGGCGACCTCGGGCACCCCGACTCAGGTCATCGGTTCGGCACAGCGCTGGTTCGGTGAAGGGTTCATGGACCGGGAACCGGAGGCCTCGGCCGCACTCCTGCATTCTCTTCAGGACGCCGACCGCTTTTCCTATGCCGCTCTCTGCTACGCGCTGGCCGACTTCGACGTCCGCTCGCGCCTGCCCGAGATCACGAGGCCGCTGCTAGCCGTCGCCGGGTCTCAGGACCAGCCGACTCCGGCGACGAAGCTCGCCGAGATTGCAGGCGAGGTCCCCGGCGCGCTCCTCGAGGTCATCGACGGTGCCGCCCACCTCGTCCCGGCCGAGGCTCCGGTCGTGACCGCGGGTCTGCTCGCTGACTTTCTGCAGGGAAAGGGACTCGGCGCCGGTGCCGGCGGCACGGGCGGGGTCGGCGCGGCCGCCGCAGGAGTTTCGGAGACCGAACTTCCGACCGCTTCCGGACCGAGGGAAGCCAGCCGCGACGACGTGCGCGAGGCCGGAATGACCGTGCGACGGCAGGTGCTCTCCGACGCCCACGTCGACCGCGCGAATGCGAAGGTCGATGACTTCACGGCCGACTTCCAGGACCTCATCACCCGCTACGCCTGGGGAGAGATCTGGACCCGACCGGGACTCGAACGTCGCATGCGCTCGGCGATCACGCTCACGGCCATGATCGCCGGCGGCCACGAAGCCGAACTGGCCATGCACGTCAAGGCCGCGCTGCGCAATGGACTCACCCGCGACGAGATCAAGGAGGTCCTCCTCCAGTCCGCGATCTACTGCTCCGTGCCGAGCGCGAACACCGCTTTCTCCGTCGCTTCCCAGGCCCTGGCCGAATACGAGGCGGAGGAAGCCCCAGCCGACTGAGGCTGTTCGAATCGTCACATTGCGTCCTCAGGGGTTCCGAGGAAAGTCTGTGGGCAATAGGCTGGTGCGGTTGCCTCGCCGATCCCGCTTTTCCCCTTGAAGGAGCCCTATGAGTGATGCCCCGGTCTCCCGCGGAGTCTACAAGTTCGCCGTCTTCGCCTTGGCGATCGGCGCTTTCGCCATCGGAGTGACCGAATTCGCGACCATGGGCCTGCTGCCCATGATCGCCGAGGAACTGGGCATCACGGTCCCCCAGGCCGGGCATGCGGTGTCGTTCTATGCGATCGGCGTCGTCGTCGGCGCACCGCTGATCACGACCATCGCCGCGCACATGGACCGCAAGCTGCTGCTCCTGTGCATGATGGGCCTCTTCGCTCTGGGCAACCTCGCCTCGATGCTCGCCCCGACCGCGACGCTGTTCAACATCGCGCGCTTCGTCTCCGGTCTGCCGCACGGAGCCTACCTGGGCATCGGAGCCGTCGTCGCCGCCTCCCTCGTCCCGGCCAACCGACGCGGCCGAGCCATGTCACGCGTGATGCTCGGCCTGACGATCGCGAACATCTTCGGCGTGCCCTTCGCCGCAGCCCTCGGCAATATGTTCGGATGGCGAAGCGCCTACGCCCTCGTCGCCGCGCTCGGAGTGCTCACCGTCATCATGGTCGCCATCGCCGTTCCGCGAGTGAGCGTCGGTGCCGGTGAGGTGCCTTCGGCCCGCGGCGAGATCAAGGCTCTCGGCCGGGTCCAGATCATCCTCACCCTCGTTGCCGGTTCCGTGGGCTTCGGCGGAATGTTCGCCGTCTACACCTACATCACCCCGACGATGACCGACGTCGCCGGCGTCCCCAGCGTCGCGATCCCGTGGGTGCTCGCCGTCTACGGCCTCGGCATGACCGCCGGCTCGCTGATCGCCGGGCCTCTGGTCGACAAGTCCATCGAACGCTCGGCGACCGGCGGCATGATCCTCTCGGCCCTCGTGCTCGCCGCCTTCGGCGCCTTCACCCACATCGCGGCCGTTGCCATCATCGCGCTCTTCCTCATCGGCGTCTCGGGGTCGATGATCACCACGGCCCTGCAGATGCGTCTGTTCCGCGAATCCCATGACGCCCCGAGCCTGTCAGCGGCCATGAACCATGCCGCCTTCAACCTCGCCAATGCGCTCGGCGCGTGGCTCGGCGGAATCGTCATCACCGCCGGCCTCGGCTACCGTGCACCGGCGTGGGTGGGTGTGGGCCTGTGCGTGTCCGGGCTCATCGTCATCTCCGTTGCGATCTTCCTTCGCCGAGGCGGCTCCCCCGACCCGAGCACCCGCACCTCCGTCGAGACCTGACCGCAGAGAAACGGGTTGAGTGTCGAGACACGCGTGTGCACGCCCGTGTCTCGACGCTGGACCCGTTTCTCGCTGAAAGTGCCGATACGATGAACGCATGGATCACCTCGCGCAGAGTCGCTCTCATGCCCTAACCCGCCACTCTGATGAATCGACCCGTCGCCCGAAGTCGGCCCTTCTGCTGACCCTCGCTGCTTTCGCCGTCCTCGCTCTTCTGCTGCTGAGCGGATGCGGTTCGTCTGATTCCGAGGGGGATTCCGCAGAAGGTTCCGGAGAATCTGACTCCTCGGCCGCGGCGGGAACGTGCTCATACCCCGCCGATTCGCAGTCCGCGGCGAAGGACGTCGAAGCACCCGCAGAGGAACCGGAGGCCAAGGGCACCATCACGGCCACCATCGCGACCTCGGCAGGCGACCTGGCCGCCACCCTGGACGCCGATCGCACCCCGTGCACCGTCAACAGCTTCCTGTCGCTGGCGAAGCAGAAGTACTTCGACGACACCGAGTGCCACCGCCTGACCACCGAGGGCATCTTCGTCCTCCAGTGCGGTGACCCCACGGGCACAGGCACAGGCGGTCCCGGCTACTCGTTCGCCGATGAGCTCGACGGCTCCGAGACCTACCCGGCGGGCACTCTGGCCATGGCGAACTCCGGTCCCGACACGAACGGCTCCCAGTTCTTCGTCGTCTACGACGACAGCTCACTGCCGCCGGACTACACCGTGTTCGGACAGCTCGACGAGAAGAGCACGAAGACCGTCGCCGACCTCGCGGCCAAGGGCACGGACAACGGTGCCGGCGACGGCGCGCCCAAGGAGAAGGTGACGATCACCGAGGTGACTGCGAAGAGCTGACCGCCCATCCGAGTTGCCCAGAACACTCCGACCACCAAGTAATCCCAGTTGGTGAGACTCGGAAATCACGTTTTGTGAGACGAGCGTACTGTCGATTCGTCGCCGTCGACGCTGTGCCTGTCACAGCGCCGACGGCCTTTTCCATTGGCACGGACCACCCGCCCGTGCCTGCACTCACGAAACAGCGGAGCACCACCACCATGTCCACCGAAACACAGCCGGAGAATCCCTCCTCGGCACCCGGAGTCGACGACGACGCGATCGCAGCGACTCGGAAGAACAACACCCGCGGCAAGGTCCTGACCGCCTCGATGGTCGGCACCACGATCGAATTCTTCGATTTCTACGCCTACGCCACGGCCTCCTCATTGGTCTTCCCGGCCCTCTTCTTCCCCAATCAGACATCGACGACTCAGCTGCTGAGCTCGTTCGCGATCTTCGGCGTCGCCTTCGTCGCCCGCCCCCTCGGCTCGATCATCTTCGGCCACTTCGGTGACCGCATCGGCCGGAAGAAGACGCTCATCGCTTCCCTGCTCATCATGGGCATCGGCACCTTCCTCATCGGACTCCTGCCGACGGCAAGCACCCCGGGCTGGGTCGTTCTCGCTCCGCTGTTCCTCGTCCTCCTGCGCTTCTGCCAGGGAGTCGGCCTCGGCGGCGAATGGTCGGGCGCGGCGCTGCTGGCCACCGAGAATGCCCCGAAGGGCAAGCGCGCCATCTGGGGTACTTTCCCGCAGCTCGGCGCGCCCGTCGGCTTCATCATCGCGAACCTGCTCTTCGTCGCCCTCGGCACCTGGACCTCCCCCGAAGCGTTCCTCGCCTGGGGCTGGCGCATTCCGTTCCTGCTCTCGGCCCTGCTCGTGGCCGTCGGCCTCTATGTCCGCATGTCACTCATGGAGACCCCGGCGTTCCAGCTCGTCGCGCAGAAGCAGCAGATCTCGAAGGCCCCGCTCGGACGGGTCTTCGCCACGAGCTGGAAACCGCTCATCCTCGGCACGTTCATCATGCTCGCGACCTACGTGATCTTCTACTTCATGACCGCGTTCACCCTCACCTACGGCACCTCACCGGCAACCCCTGAGCAGGCCCAGACCGCCGCCGAGGCGGCAGGGAAGACCTTCGATCCCGCAGGTTTCGTCGCCGGGCTGGGGTACTCGAAGAACGAGTTCCTCACCTACCTCATCATCGGGGTCGTCTTCTTCGGCATCTTCACCGTCGTCTCCGGACCTCTGGCTGAGAAGCTGGGTCGTCGGAAGATGCTCCTGGGCGTGACCGTGCTCATCGCCGCCTACGGACTCGTCGTCAACACCCTTTTCAATGCAGGGACGCCGGGCGTCATCATCGGACTCATCGTCGGCTTCATCCTCATGGGCCTGACCTTCGGACCGATGGCCGCCTACCTGCCGGAGCTCTTCCCCGCCAATGTCCGCTATACGGGTTCGGCGATCTCCTACAACATGTCCAGCGTCATCGGAGCCGGTCCCGCACCGTTCGCCATGGTCGCACTGTGGCAGGCCGAAGGCGGGTCGATCTTCTACTGCGGTCTCTACATCATCGCCGCGGCGATCGTCACGATCATCGCACTGTGGCTGGCAAAGGACACCTCTGACCTCGACATGGAGGATCAGCTCAGCTGAGCCTGCCGAGCCAAGCTCGCTCCACGGCCCGAGGGCCCGACCAACGACTTCGCTGGTCGGGCTTCTCTGCATTCATGGCCACGATGTTGACTACGATTTCGTCACAACCGCCTCGGCGATCATCGAAGCGACATGAATGTGACTCAGTTCACGGTAGGATTCCTCTCAGACATTGCCCAGACACGGATGCCTGGGCATTCCGTTTGCGTGACGAGGCCGTCACCGATCCCCTGGAGGAACCATGAAACGACGCCCGAGCCTGGCCATTGTGGCCGCCGGCGCCATGCTCGCCCTGTCCGCCTGCGGCGGCGGAGGCGATTCCGAACCTGCAGCGACTGCCGAGGGCGGAGTCCCCCTCGTCAAGGAAGGCAAGCTGACCACCTGCACACACCTGTCCTACCAGCCGTTCCAGTTCGAGAAGGACGGCGAGGTCGTCGGATTCGACGTCGACATCGTCGATGCCGTCGCAAAGAAGCTCGGCGTCGAACAGGAGATCATCAACACCTCGTTCGAGACGATCACCTCGGGCGCGGAATTCAACCAGAACAAGTGCGATGTCGCGGCCGCCGCGACGACGATCACGCCTGAACGAGAGGAAGCCACGGACTTCTCCGAGCCATACTTCGATGCGAACCAGGCGATTCTGACGAAGGCCGACAAGAAGGCGAAGGACGAGAAGGCGCTCAAGGGCTTCAAGATCGCAGCCCAGGCCGGCACCACGGGTCTCGATTACGCCAACGAACACTTCAAGGATTCCGAGGTCATCACCTACGAAGATCTGCCGCTCTCGCTCGAAGCGCTCAAGACCGGTCAGGTCGATGCCGTCATCAACGACAACGGCGTGCTCTACAACTACAACACCGAGAACAAGGGCTTCGCTGTCGGCTTCGATATCAAGACCGATGAGCACTACGGCATCTCGATGAAGAAGGGCAACAGCGAGATGAAGAAGGCCGTGGACGACACGATCAAGGAGATCAAGGACAACGGCGAGTACGACAAGATCTACAAGAAGTGGTTCGGCGACGCTCCGAAGTGATCGACCGCGAATGGGCGGCCCGCTGCGATTCGTCGTCGCAGCTGGCCGCCCGTTCGGCTGAGTTCGACCGACCTGCCTGAGTCTTCTCCGTCTCTCACGGCACGCATTCCGGCGGGCACCCCCGCCACAGCTTTTTTCGAAGGACAACCATGTCAGTTCACACAGCGAACGAGGACGGCCGCCAGACCGGCCCCGCCGTCCCGGCCGCCTCCGCCACCCCGAAAGCCAGGATGAGCAAACGCCAGAAGGCGAAGCTCTCCCGCGGCATCCAATACGCCATCCTCATCGTCATCGCGGCCCTCATCGCGATCTTCGCCGACTGGCCGACACTCATCGACTCGTTCGGCCGCGTCGACATCGCCGCTGGCATGTTCCCCGACGTCATCACGATGGCTCTGAAGAACACCGTGGTCTACACGTTCCTCGGCTTCGCACTCGGCCTCGTCATCGCCCTGTTCGTCGCACTCATGCGCCTGTCCTCTGTCGGCGTCTACCGCTGGCTGGCGACGATCTACATCGAGTTCTTCCGCGGCCTGCCCGCCCTCGTCGTCTTCCTCGTCCTGGGCTTCGGAATGCCCGTCGCCTTCCCCGGATTCAACCTGCCGCAGCTCGTCATCATCATGATCGCCCTCGGCCTCGTGTCTTCGGCATATATGGCCGAGACGATCCGCGCCGGCATCCAAGCCGTGCCGAAGGGTCAGATCGAGGCCGCACGGTCGTTGGGCATGTCATCATCGCGCGCGATGTTCACAATCGTCCTGCCGCAGGCGATGCGCATCATCCTGCCTCCCCTGACCAACGAGCTCATCCTGCTCGCGAAGGACTCCTCACTGGCCTATATCCTCGGCTCCTCGGTCGACGGCCGCGAGCTCGCCGCACTCGGCCGCGCCGAGATCGTCAACACCGCGAACCTCACCCCGTTCATCGTCATCGCGCTGTGCTATCTCATCATCACGATCCCGCTGTCGTACCTGTCACGGGTGTTGGAGAAGAAGTACGGTTCCGCAGATTCTGGAGTGAAATGATGACCACCACAGCACAAGCCGCGACCCAGACACCGATCATCGCGATCCGCAACCTGCAGAAGAGCTTCGGGACGAACCAGGTCCTCACCGATATCAACCTCGACGTCGACAAGGGCGAGGTCGTCTGCGTCATCGGGCCCTCTGGCTCGGGCAAATCGACGATGCTTCGATGCATCAACACCCTCGAGACGCCGACCGGCGGGTCGATCGTCGTCGACGGCATGGACATGACCGATCTCGACCTCGACATCGATGCAGCCCGGACCCGCATCGGCATGGTCTTCCAGTCGTTCAACCTCTTCGGCCACCTCACGGTGCGCGAGAACCTCACGGTCGCTCAGACCAAGGTGCTGAAACGGTCGAAGGCCGAAGCCAACAAGGTCGCTGAAGAAAACCTCGCGAAGGTCGGCCTGTCGGAGAAGATGGAGGCGAAGCCCGGCTCGCTGTCCGGCGGGCAGCAGCAGCGCGTGGCAATCGCCCGAGCACTGAGCATGGATCCCGACGTCATGCTCTTCGACGAGCCCACCTCGGCGCTCGACCCCGAGACCGTCGGTGATGTCCTCCAGGTCATGCGCAACCTTGCCGAGGCGGGGATGACGATGGTCGTGGTCACCCACGAGATGGAGTTCGCCCGTCAGGTCGCCGACCGCGTGGTCTTCATGGACGGCGGAGTTGTCGTCGAGGAGGGCCCGGCGAAGGATGTCATCGGCAATCCACAGGAGCAGCGGACGAAGGACTTCCTCTCCCGCGTGCTCAATCCCGGCCAGCTGGGATAGTCACCGCGTCGCCGACAGCTGAGCGCCCCAACTCACCTCTGCAGGTGTGTTGGGGCGCTCAGTCGTTCGCTCAGTTCCCCAGGACCTCTTTGAGGATGACGCGGTAGCCCAGGTGCGGGTCATAGCCGTGGATCTCACGGGTGTCGAGTGCGGACATGAAGTCGAGCACCTCGACGGTGATGATCTGTCCGGGCACGAGCACCGGGAACCCGGGCGGGTACGGGGTGACGAAGCCGGCAGAGACCGGCTGTTCCCCGTTCTCGACGCGGCGTCTCAGCTCATGCGGCAGCACGTGCTCGATGTTCTGGCGACGCAGACCCGCATAGTAGGCGGTGCGCAGGTCGCCGTCGGGCAGCTGCTTCGATGGGTCGTCGGCGGGCACCTCGGCGGCGTAGTCGGGGGCGAACGCGCTGAAGTCCGGCAGCGGCGGCATCACTGCCGCCGGCTCGGTCAGCGCATCCTCGTTGCGCAGCTCATGCGGGTCGTTGAACATTCCTGCGAGCTTGACGAGCACCTCGATGAGGTAGGCGACGGCCGAGCGTGAGGTGCCGATGTTCGTCATGAACAGCACTGTGTTCCGGCTCGTCTTGTTCACCTGGATGCCGTAACGGTCCATGAGGTGTTCGTGTTTGAACGTGTCCCCGTCGACTCCCGTGCCCGAGATCTCGACGGTGATTCGGCTGGGATCGACGACGAATTCGTCGCGGACCCAGGCGTCCCACATCGTCGAGAGCCCATCGCGCAGCGGCATCGTCCGATCCGTGACTCGGTATTCCTCCGGGATGAGGTCGGCGGCGGTGAGCACCTTGAACGTCTTCTTCAGCAGCGGGTGACGCGCGATCGCCGACGACAGGCTCATCGCCAGGTCGAGCTGCTTCTGCACGAGTGCGAAGCCCTCCATCTCCACCTGCCTGCGACCGAGGTCGAGGGAGGCGAGGATCTGGTAGTTCGGCGACGTCGAGGTGTGGGTCATGTACGCCTCGTGGAAGGCCTCCTCGGCGCCGGTGGAGAACTCCTGATCAAAGACGTGGATCATCGACCCCTGGCGCAGCGCGGTCAGCGTCTTATGCGTCGACTGGGTCGCGTACACGCGGATCGTCGCGTCAGGCGGCGGCAGCAGGTCCTCCTCCAGCCACACCGAATCGGGGGCCGGGGCACCGGTCGCGGGATCGAACAGGCGCTTCTGCTGCTCGCGGTACGCCGCTGCGTGGGCGTTGGTGGCGAGGTTCTCCTCGAGGGTCTCTGCGGCGACCATGGCGGTGCGTTTGCGGGTGACCGGGTGGAACCGGGCGAAGGCGAACCAGGCTTCGTCCCAGAGGAAGACGAGGTCGGGTTTGATCGCCAGGCATTCGGACATGACCTTGTAGGGGTCGTAGACGATGCCGTCGAAGGTGCAGTTGGTCAGGGTGATCATCCGCACCTCGTCGAGGCGGCCGGCGGCCCGATAGTCGAGCAGCAGCTGCTTGATCCGGCTCAGCGGCACCGCGCCGTAGAAGGCCACATCGTTGAGCGGGTACGCCTCGAGGTAGGCAGTGCGGGCACCGGTGAGCATGAGCGCATGGTGGTGGGATTTGTGGCAGTTGCGGTCGACCATGACGACTTCGTCGGGTGAGACGACGGCCTGGTGGACGATCTTGTTCGCCGTCGACGTGCCGTTCGTGACGAAGTACGTGCGCTTGGCGCCGAAGGCCCGCGCAGCCAGCAGCTGTGCCTTCTTCAGCGTGTGCACCGGAGCCAGCAGGGAATCGAGTTCGCCGGAGGTGGCACTGGATTCGGCCAGCAGCAGGTTGAGTCCGTAGAAGTCGACGAAGTCCCCGATCCACTTCGAACCGACGACGGAGCCGCCGCGAGAGACGGGCAGTGCGTGGAAGACTCCGGCCGGGCGGCGGGCATGCTCACGGATCGCGTCGAAGAACGGGGTGTCGTAGAGGTGCTGGATGCGGCGCAGCAGAGACAGGTGGAGTTCGAACTGGTCCTCGCGGCGGAAGACGCGGCGGAACCGGTGGGTCAGGGCACCGGCGAGGCTTTCGATATGCGCACCGGCCATGAGGTAGAGGTCGAGCTCGGGGCGCAGGTTCGCCAGAGTATCGGCCAAACGCAGCACACGACGCACCGAGTTGAGCGGGCTCATCGGCGCCGTCGGCGATTCCTTCGTCGAAGTGTGTGCGAATTCGATGGAATCGCGCAGGTCACGGCTGAGCACCTCGCGGGTGTTGTCGGTGAATCCGGGGCGGATGACGCAGGCGAGCAGATTCGGGTTCGTCAGGGCCGCGGCCACCGCATCGTCGGCGGTGGGCACGATGACGTAGTCGTAGATGAACTGGTCGGAGGCGTTGCGGAGCTTGAGCAGATCCGTATGCAGCTCATCGCGGCCGCCCTCGGTGGTCTCGTCGACGATGAGGACCTCGAAGCGGGGACGGGTGTCCTGTCGGTCCTTGAGTTCGGCGCGCTCATCCTCGGTGAGGTCGTCTTCACCGGTGTCGGGCACGGTGGTTCCGCGCAGCCGATTGACCGCACGTGTGATCATGTCGTGGGCCCGATCGAACTCGCCGTTCGAGAGCAGGTCGGTGATCTCCTCGACATAGCGCTGACCGAAACCACCCCAGTAGAGCTCGATCGTCTTCAGCGAGCGCAGCGAGCGCCACACTTCACCGTCTTCGGCGATCATCGAGAAGTCGCCGCCGCTGACGGCCAGCCGTTTGATCGCGAACTTCAGATACTCCCACGAATCCGAACGCAGCCGCCACGTGCTCGCCGGCATTCCCGGATCCCGTTCGAGCTGCGCCCGGCGCGGCGTCGAGGGGGCTCCGACGCGACCGTGCCTGCGGCCGCCGCCGAGGTCGGTGGGCTCAAACTCCTGCGCCGTTGCCTGGTCGGAGTCGATTCCGGTCATGCGAGAGCCTCCTGGCTGTCAGTCTCAGTCCCCACCCCGGTCCGGTGTGGATTTCCTGCTCACGGGCTCAGCCGGCGGACCGTACTGATTCCGTTGTTGCACGATCATACGACCTCACAGTTTCGAATGGGCAGGGTGGTGGGCAGTTGAGACAACCACAGGAGGCGAAATGATGATAAGCATGGGGTATGGACACCTCCGCGTCTCTTTCTGCAGGTCATCTCATCGTCGAGGAACTCGAAAAACACGGAGTCACTCGCACCTATCTGGTTCCCGGCGAGTCGTATCTCGACGTCATCGACGGACTCCGCGATTCGGCTATCACCCCGATCGTCTGCCGCCAGGAGGGCGGGGCCGCATATATGGCCGTCGCCGAGGGGCGGATGACCGGAGTGCCCGGCATCGCCATGGTCACGCGTGGTCCCGGTGCGGCGAACGTCAAGGTCGGAGTCCACACCGCCTACCAGGATGCGACCCCGCTCGTCGTCTTCGTCGGCCTCATCCCCACCGATCATCGCGGCCGCGAATCCTTCCAGGAATTCGATCTGGACGGCTGGTTCTCCTCGACCGCGAAGAAGGTGCTCACCCTCGATGACCCCGATAAGGCCGCCGAGGTGGTCGTCGACGCCATGCACACCGCCGCGACCGGGCGGCCCGGTCCCGTCATCGTCGGTCTGCCCGAAGAGGTCCTCGTCCGCCCGAGTTCGGGAACGGTGCTGCCCCCTCGCGTGCACGGTTCGGCCTCACCGTATGCCGGGGACGTCACGGAGCTGCGCGCCCGCATCACCGCCGCCGACCGTCCCGTGCTCATCATCGGCGGCGAGGACTGGTCGCCGTCGACCTCACGGCGCATCGCCCAGTGGTCACGCGACCGCGGCCTCGGAGTGCTCGGCACCTTCCGTGCCTATGACGGCATCGACCACGACAGTCCGAACTTCCTCGGCATCTTGGGCTACGGTGCTTCCCCCGTCGCGAAGAGGGTCTTCGCCGAGGCGGACCTGCACATCTTCCTAGGCTGTGTTCGCACGGACGTGGCCACCGATGGATTCAGCAACGGCGTCGACCAGCGCACCGTCGTCATCGGCCCCGATGCCGATGCGCACGGTCACTTCGGTCGGCTCGACCAGCACATCGTGACCTCGGTCGGCCGGTTCGCCCAGTCCCTGTTCACCGAGGAGGGAACCCGCACGTATTCGGTGTCCTCCGACGGCTCGATCGACGAACCGCCGCTTGGTGATGCCCTGTCCGAGGCGGCCGGGGAGGCCGTGCCGCTGCCGGCTTGGGTCGCCGAGGCCCGGGCCGAGCTCGAGGCGTGGCGGAAACCGCAGGTGAGCACGTCAGGGTCGGCCGCCTCGGCGGGGTTCGTCGACATGGACGAAGCATTCGTCCATGTTAAGGACCTGCTGCCGACGGACGCGATCATCACTTACGGGGCGGGGAACTTCTCCGGCTGGGCGACTCGGTTCCTGCCCACGCACGGGTTCCCCTCGGCGCTGGGCCCGCGCAACGGATCCATGGGATTCGGGCTGCCGGCCGCGGTCGCCGCCGCGCTCGTCCATCCGGAACGATCCGTGTTCTGCATCGCCGGCGACGGGGACTTCCTCATGAACGGGCAGGAGATGGCCACGGCCGTCCAGTACGGCGCCGATATCACCGTGGTGCTCAACGACAATTCGGTCTATGGCACGATCCGCGGCCATCAGGACCGCGAATACCCGGGCCGGGCCACCGCCACGGCGCTGCAGAACCCGGACTTCGCTGCGATGGCCACGGCTTTCGGCGGACTCGGAATCCGCGTCGAACGCACCGAAGACTTCCGCGATGCCTTCGAACGGGCGCTGGAACACAAGGGGCTCTCGCTCGTCCACTGCATCACGGATCCGGCCGTGCGCGGGGCGCGCCTGCCGTGAACTCTCGGGGCGAGGTCAAGCGAATCTGATTAAGGTGGCCATATGAGAATCGACGCGATCTTCACCGACCTGGACGCTCATACTCTTGATCCAACGCGCCCGCGGGCGCAGAAGATCGGGGTGTGGGGCAACCGGATCATCGGCTTCGACGAGGAGCTCGACGGCATCGAGGCCGATCGGGTCGAATCCTTGCGCGGGGCGACGGTGCTGCCGGGCTTCAACGACGTCCACTGCCACACCACGTGGTTCGGTCTCACTTTGGCCTCGGTCGATGTCACGGCGCTGCCAGGCGGTCTGCCGGATGTGTACGCGGCGCTCGAGAAGGCCGCGGCGACGACTCCGTCCGGGGAATGGATCGAGGCCACGGGGTATGCCCACCGTGACTATGACGGGCAGTATCCGGATCTGGCGCGTCTCGACGAGATCACCGGAGACCGTCCCTTGTTCATGCGGCAGACGTCCGGCCACGCCGCGATCGCCAATACCGAGGCGATGCGTCGGGCGGGGATCCTTGACCCCGGTTTCGAGGAGCCGGTCGGCGGGAAGGTCGTGCGTGACGCGGCCGGACATCCCACGGGTCTGATCGAAGAGACCGCGCAGACTCTGGTGCAGGACCTCATCCGTCCGTATTCGCTCGACACCGTCGTCGACGCCCTCGATCTGGCGACGGCCTACTACGCGAAGGAAGGAATCACGTCCTTCGGCGAATGCGGAATCGCCTATGGCTGGATCGGCCACTCCCCCATCGAGATCAGCGGCTATCTGCGCGCCCGGGAGGAGGGCAAGCTGCGGGCCCGGGCTCAGCTCATGCCGCAGGCCGATGGTCTGCACCCGATCGCGGCGAACTCCGCCGACGGGTTCGGCATCGGTCTGGATGCGGGACTGCGCACCGGCCTCGGCGATGATCTCATCTCGATCGGGCCCGTGAAGTTCTTCATGGACGGTGCACTATCCGGCGAGACCGCGGCGCTGCGGGAGAACTATGCGGGCAAGGACCACCCCGGCTATCTGCAAGACGACGCGGAGGTGCTGCGTCAGCAGATCCTCGACACCTATGCCTCCGGCTGGTCGTTGGCCGTGCATGCCATCGGCGATGCCGCCGTGGATGCCGCGATCGCCAATATCGTGGAGGCCCAGAAGCGCTATGGCCGTCGGGCGGTGCCCAACCGGATCGAGCATGCCGCTCTGGTCCATGACGAGCATCTGGCGACTCTGGCCGAGCACGGAATCGTCGTCACTCCGCAGGCGGCGTTCGCCGACGGCATCGGCGACGGGATGAACGCTTCGCTCGGACCGGACCGCCGGCATCTGATCTACCGGGCGAAGTCGTTCGTCGATGCGGGTGTGCCGATGGCCGGCAGCTCTGACCGTCCGTGCGCCGACGGCAATGTGCTGCGCGGAATCGAAGCGTATGTCACCCGCATGACCCGCGACGGGGACGTCATGGGTTCGGCCTCCGAATGCCTGAGCGTCGATGAGGCGATCGCTGCCTACACGGTCGAGGCCGCGAAAGCCTCGGGTCAGGGTGCGGACAAGGGGACGCTGACCCGCGGCAAGCTCGCCGACTTCGTCGCCTTGGAGACCCACCCGGGCAACGTCGAGCCGGACGAGATCGCAAAGATCCCCGTCAGGG
>NZ_BCSJ01000019.1 GCF_001570805.1 Brevibacterium epidermidis NBRC 14811
AAATCAGCGGGGGAAGTCTAAGTCGGTGAGGACCTTCTCGAAGACTCCGAGTCCGCGCTCGAGGTCCTCTTCGCTGATGTTGATCGGCGGGACCACGTGCAGCCGGTGGTAGTTGTTGAACGGGATGACCCCGTGTTCCTTGAGCGCCGCCACAACCGAGGCGACCTCGGGTGAGCCTCCGCCGTACGGGGCCAGCGGCTCCTTGGATTCCTTGTCCCAGACGAGCTCGATCGCCCAGAACGCTCCGGTGCCGCGGACCTCGCCGACGTGCTTCGAGTTCTCCGCGATCTGCCGCAGGCGGGGCCCGATGATCGTCTCTCCGATATGGGCGGCGTGTTCGATCATGCCCTCGTCGGCCATCGCGTTGATCGTCGCGACAGCGGCCGCGCACGCCAGCGGATGACCGGAGTAGGTCAGTCCGCCGGGGTAGACGCGTTCGGCGAAGGTCTCGAAGATCGCCTCGTTGATGACGACTCCGCCCAGCGGCACGTACCCGGAATTCACGCCCTTGGCGAAGGTGATGAGGTCGGGGACGATGTCGAAGTGTTCGAAGGCGAACCACTTGCCCGACCGGCCGAATCCGGCCATCACCTCGTCGGCGATGAGCACGATCCCGAACTCGTCGCACAGTGCCCTCACGCCCTGCATGTACTCGGGGCTGGGCATCATGATGCCGGCGGTGCCGGGAATGGATTCGAGGATGATCGCAGCGACCGTCTTCGGTCCCTCGAGCTCGATGGTGCGGCGCAGGTGCTGCAGTGCGCGCTCGGTCTCTTCGGCCTCGGTGGTCGCGTGGAATTCGGAGCGGTAGAGGAAGGGCCCGAAGAAGTGGACGATGCCCGACTCCCCGGTCTCGTTCTCCCACCGGCGCGGGTCGCCGGTGACGTTGACGGCCGTCTGGGTTCCGCCGTGGTAGGACCGGTAGCGCGAGAGCACCTTCGTCCTGCCGGTGTGCAGACGGGCCATGCGGATGGCGTGCTCGTTCGCGTCCGCTCCGCCGTTGGTGAAGAACACGTGGTCGAGTCCGGCGGGGGTCCGTTCGGTGATGAGGCGAGCCGCCTCGGAGCGGGCCGCGTTGACGGTGGCCGGGCTGATCGTGCACAGCACATCGGCTTGGTCCTTGATCGCCTGCACGACGGCCGGATGCTGGTGGCCGATGTTCGTGTTCACCAGCTGTGAGGAGAAATCGAGGAACTGCTGCCCCTCACCGTCGATGACCATCGACCCCTGCGCGCGGGCGATGGTCGGCGGGTCGATGAGTCGCTGTGCCGACCACGAATGGAAGACGTGCGCGCGGTCGAGTTCTCGGGCCCTAGCGGATTCGTCCTTGAGCGCTGCGAGGTCGGCGTCGTCGAGTTGGTGCACCATTGTCACCCTTTCACTGAAGTACCGGGGATGAGCGCGGAATCCGCGCCCGTGGGGTCATCGTAGAACACATTCGACTACAGTGACGACCATGTCTTACCGGACCATCGTCAGCCCCGTCGAGGCCGAGATCGAGATCAAGAGATCCCGCTTCCTCACCCGCCTCTCCCCCGCCGCAGATGAGGCCGAGGCGAGGGCCGTCATCGCCGAGGCGCGCGCCGAGCATCCGAAGGCCCGCCACCATTGTTCGGCGTTCGTCCTCGACGTGGATTCGCGCACTCAGCGCTTCAGCGATGACGGGGAGCCGGCCGGCACAGCGGGCGCTCCGATCCTCGATGTCGTCACCGGCCATGATCTGACCTTCGTCGTCGCCGTCGTCACCCGGTATTTCGGTGGGACTCTGCTGGGCGCGGGAGGACTCGTGCGCGCTTACGGTCAGGCCACCTCGGCGGCGGTGGATGAGGCGCGGATCATCACCCGTCGTGAGCGCGTCGCGGTGTCCGCGCATGTCGACTATGCCCAGGCCAACGCCCTGGAGCGGGCGGCCGGGAACCGGGGATGGACGACGCGGGCCGACTACGGCGGTGAGGTCGGACTCGACGTTCTGGTCCCCCTCGCCGAGGTGGCCGATGCGGTGGCGATGTACGCCGACCTCACCGCCGGTCGGGCAGAGCCCGAGGTCGGTGAGGTCGAGTGGGTGTGATCAGTCGAGCGCGGCGATCTTCGCGACCTGCGCGTTTGTGAGCATGACGAGATCCTCGGGGCGGATCTCGATCTCGAGGCCGCGACGGCCGGCCGAGACGAACACGGCGGAGTGGTCGAGTGCGGTGCGGTCGACGACGACCGGCACGGCGTGGCGTTGCCCGAACGGAGAGACTCCTCCGACGGGGTAGCCGGTGCGGCGTTCGGTCTCGGCGACGCCGGACAGCTGGGCCTTCTTCGCTCCGCGTGCGGAGGCCAGGGCCTTGAGGTCGAGCTGACCGGAGACGGGGACAAGCGCGGTCACGGGTGTCTCGTCGACCTGGATCATCAGGGTCTTGAACACCTGGTCGGAGCTGACGCCGAGCTTGTCGGCGGCCTCCGAACCGTAGCGGCGGGTGGCTGGATCGTGATCGAAGCTGCGCAGGCTGTAGTCGATGCCTGCCAGGTTGAGCACTCGCACGGCCGGGGTTGCCGCACTGGAAGTCTTGGATGCAACTGTCATAAGGGGGTAGTGCCTCCTGCCCGCAGTTCGGCGGGGCTCGAAGGCGCAGCTTTCACGGCTCCGTGTCCCCGCGTCGATACGGACGGAATGTTGTATCGGTGCTGATAGGTACCCGCCCACAATAGGCGAAGTAGGCGAGCGGATGCCAATTCCCATGACTCCAAGTGACTCGCTGGTAGGCCCGCAGGCCCCATCGGTCGGGGAAGTTCAGCCCCACCCGAGTTCATGGAGTCGGTCGTCATCGAGACCATAGAAATGAGCGATCTCGTGGACGATGGTGATGACGAGCTCCTCGCGCAGATGATCCCGATCCTCGGCGAAGTCGATGAGGTTGTCGCGATAGATGAAGATGTTGTCGGGCATCTCGAATCCGGCGATCCCCCGCTCCCCGATCGGTGTGCCCTCATAGAGACCGAGCAGGTTCCGGTCACCGTTCTCCGGCCGGTCCTCGACGAACAGGGCGACATTGTCCAGCTGTTCGGTCACCCCAGCGGGCAGCTGATCCAGGGCTTCGCCGAGGATCGCATCGAATTCCTCATCACTCAGGGCCTCCATGACCCCCACTCTAGCGACTCCGATCCCCTCGCCGAGGCGGCCCTGCGAAACGTCGAAAACCACCGTTTTCGGCGTGTGACCGAGGACACCTCTTTTCGTTTTGCATTCCGCGAATCGGGTGGGATAAGCTTAACGTCGTTGCCCACGGGGAATCCGAGGACAACCTGGGCCCCCATCGTCTAGAGGCCTAGGACACCGCCCTTTCACGGCGGCGACACGGGTTCGAATCCCGTTGGGGGTACGGTGTAAGATCGTAAGGTCTTCCATCACAACAGCAAGGCCCTGTGGCGCAGTTGGTTAGCGCGCCGCCCTGTCACGGCGGAGGTCGCGGGTTCGAGTCCCGTCAGGGTCGCGGAGCATAAGGCTCTTCTTCGGAAGAGCCTTTGTTTCTCTCGGCATACTTATGTATGTCGGCGGCTCGGCTCTGTAGCTCAGTTGGTAGAGCGTTCGACTGAAAATCGAAAGGTCACCGGATCGACGCCGGTCGGAGCCACAAGGAAGCCCCGCTTCCCAGTCCAGGACTGGGAAGCGGGGCTTTTTCGCATCTGCGGGCACCTCTTGAAATCCGAATCAACTGGAGTAGGTTGAAAGTGAGTTCGATGACCCGCCCACGTCGTGGTGGTGCAGGGTGAAAGGAGAGCACGATGACGAACAATCCGACGATTCAGGAACTCAGCCACGAGGACAGGTCTTTCCCACCCCCAGCGGACTTCGCCGCCGCAGCCAATGCCCAAGCTGTCGAATACGAGAAGGCGGCCGCCGACCGCATCGGCTATTGGGAGGAACAGGCACAGCGCATCAGCTGGGAGACTCCCTTCGACACGGTCCTCGACTGGTCGGACAGGCCCTTTGCGAAGTGGTTCGTGGGCGGACGGCTCAATGCCGCATACAACTGCGTCGATCGCCATGTCGAGAACGGCCTCGGCGATCGCGTGGCCTACTACTTCGAAGGCGAATCCGGAGACACCCGCACCATCACGTACTCCGATCTTCTGCGCGAAGTCTCGAAGGCCGCGAATGCGCTCACCGAACTCGGAGTCAAGACCGGCGACCGCGTTGCGATCTACATGCCGATGATCCCGGAGACGGTGTTCGCCATGCTCGCCTGCGCCCGCCTCGGCGCCCCGCACACCGTCATCTTCGGCGGCTTCTCCGCCTCGGCGATCGCCGACCGCGTCAAGGACTGCGGAGTCGAGTTCGTCATCACCGCCGACGGCGGCTATCGCAAGGGCAAGCTCTCGGCCCTCAAATCCGTCGTCGACGAGGCGATGGAGGACTGCCCCGAGGTGCGCAACGTCCTCGTCGTCCGCCGCACCGGCCAGGACGTGGACTGGAATGACGACCGTGATCTGTGGTGGCACGAGGTCGTCGATCGACAGCCGGAGATCCACACTCCGGAGGCCTTCGATTCCGAGCATCCGCTCTACATCATGTACTCCTCGGGCACGACCGGAAAGCCCAAGGGCATCATGCACACCACGGGCGGCTACCTCGTCGGGACCTCCTTCACCCACTGGGCGGTCTTCGACATCAAACCTGACAAGGACGTCTTTTGGACGGCCGCGGACATCGGCTGGGTGACCGGCCATTCGTACATCGTCTACGGTCCCCTGGCCAATGGGGCCACCTCGGTGCTCTATGAGGGAACACCGGACACCCCGCACCGAGGCCGGTGGTGGGAGATCGTGCAGAAGTACAAGGTCTCCATCCTCTACTGCGCACCCACGGCCATCCGGTCGTTCATGAAATGGGGCCGCGACATCCCCGCTCAGTACGACCTGTCCAGCCTGCGCCTGCTCGGCAGCGTCGGCGAACCGATCAACCCCGAAGCATGGATGTGGTACCGCGAGCACATCGGCGGCAACCGCTGCCCCGTCGTCGACACCTGGTGGCAGACGGAGAACGGCAGCATCCTCATCAGCCCCCTGCCGGGCGTGACCGAGACGAAGCCGGGCTCGGCGATGCGCCCGCTGCCCGGGATCGTCGCCGACGTCTTCGACGACGAGGGCAATTCGGTCGAACCCGGAAACGGCGGATACCTCGTCGTCAAGGAACCATGGCCGTCGATGTTGCGCACCCTGTGGGGCGATGAGGAGCGGTTCAAGAAGACCTACTGGTCGCAGTACCCGGAGGTGTACTTCGCCGGGGACGGTGCGAAGATCGACCGCGACGGCGATTTCTGGGTCCTCGGCCGTGTCGACGACGTCCTCAACGTCTCCGGGCACCGGATGTCGACCGCGGAGATCGAATCCGCCCTCGTCGCTCATCCGAAGGTCGCCGAGGCGGCCGTGGTCGGTGCGAAAGACGAGATGACCGGCCAGGCGATCGAGGCATTCGTCATCCTGAGGGAGAGTGCAGACGACGGCGGGGACGATGTCGTGAACGATCTGCGGTCTCATGTGCGCTCCTCGATCGGTCCGATCGCGACTCCGCGCTCGATCATGATCGTGCCCGATCTGCCGAAGACCCGGTCGGGCAAGATCATGCGGCGGCTGCTCAAGGACGTGGCCGAGAACCGCGAGGTCGGCGATGTCACGACTCTCGCGGACTCCTCGGTGATGGACCTCATCCAGAAGGGCATGAAGGAGAGCTGATCCCCCGGCCTACGGGCGATTTTCGAACCCGCCCTTGCGTGACCCACGACACACTGATGTACTGTTGAGTAACATCTCGTGGGACCCGCAAGGGCGGGTTCTGTACGAGACGGACCGCACTGAAGCCTAACTGCAAGGACGCATAGACATGACGCGTGGAACGAAGATCGCCGGAAGCCGCATCCTCATCACGGGAGCCGGCAGCGGAATCGGACGGCTCATGGCCCTCGAAGCCGCTGACCGCGGAGCCGCCGAAGTCATCATCTGGGACCTCTCGGCCGAGACCGGCGAGGCTGTCCGTCAGGAGATCGAAGCCAAGGGAGTTCGCGCCCGCACCTTCTCCGTCAATGTCGGAGATTCCGCCCAGGTCGCCTCCACCGCGCAGGACGTCGGCGACATCGACATCCTCGTCAACTGCGCCGGCGTCGTCACCGGAAAAAAGCTCCTCGACGCCGACGAGGCCGCGATCCGACGCACCTTCGACGTCAACACCATGGCCCTGTACTGGACGACGAAGGCGTTCCTGCCCGGCATCCGGGAACGCAACCACGGTTCGATCGTCAATATCGCCAGCGCAGCGGGTCTGACCGGTGTGGCCAAGCAGACCGACTACTCGGCGAGCAAGTGGGCCGCCGTCGGCTTCACCGAATCCCTGCGGGGCGAGCTGCGCGCAGAAGGCAGCCGAGTCAACACCCTCGTCGTCTGCCCGTTCTACATCAACACGGGGATGTTCGCCGGCGTCCAGACGAAGTTCCCCCGCCTGCTGCCGATCCTCGAAGAGAACAACGTGTCCACTCAGGTCATCGACTCGATCGAATCCGGTCGTGAGCAGCTGGTCATGCCCTCACTCGTGCGCCTGGTTCCGGGTGTCCGCCTCCTGCCGACCCGCGCGTTCGACGCAGTGATGGACTTCCTCGGCGTCAACCAGACCATGGACCACTTCACCGGCCGAACCGGCGGCGACAGCCCCCGCAGCCGTCGTGCGGCACGCAGGCGCCAGCCGGCAGGAGTCTGACTCAGGCTCTGGTGTCCCTGCCTCTCCCACGTTCCGGGTCCACAATGGAATCAGGGAACCACGGGAAGGAGTTGGCATGGCGATGACCGATCTCGTCCTCGAAGGCGGAGGGGCGAAGCTGCCGGGCCTGGTCGGCGCGGTCGAGTCCCTCGCCGACGCGGGCTTTGACTTCCACCGGATCGCCGGCACCTCGGCCGGAGCCATCGTCGGTGCGCTGACCGCGGCGGGGATCGCCCCGCAGACGCTTGAGCAGAACGTCCTCGAACAGGATTTCACCGAGTTCGAGGACCTTCCTCCTGTCTTCCACCTCGTCCCCTGGCTGGGGCGAGTACAGGGACTGCTGCTGCACAAGGGAATGTATGTGGGAGAGGCGCTCCATGACTTCCTCGCCTCGGCATTGGCCGATCAGGGGGTGCGCACGTGGGGTGACCTCAAACTCGACGATCCGGGCAGCGCGATCCCACCTGAGCGGTCATATCGGCTCGTCGTCATCGTCTCCGATGTCTCCCGCGGCCGCATGCTCCGCCTGCCCTGGGACTACGAAGAGGCCCTCGGTGTCGATGTGGACAGCCAGTCCGTCGCCGAGGCGGTGTGCGCCTCAGCGGCCAGTCCGTTCTTCTTCCGTCCGCGAGCCCTGCCTGCCCGGCCGGACATCGCCGGTGGAGACTCCGTGCTCGGCGCGGACGGCGGACTGCTCTCGAACTTCCCCGTCGACGTCTTCGACCGCAAAGACGCAAAGCCTGCACGGTGGCCGACCTTCGGTGTCATGCTCTCCGCCCGGCAGACAGCGGCCGCCGAATGGCGGCCCAACGCGACAACCTTCCAGTACGCGAAGTCCCTGGTGTCGACGATGCTCAATGCGCACGACCGGCGACACATCGATGACCCCTCGGTGACCGAGCGGACGGTGTTCGTCGACACGACCGGCCATAGCAGCACGGACTTCGCCCTCACCTCCGCCGATAAGCGCGACCTCATCGCCGCCGGCCGCGGCGCCGGAGAGAAGTTTCTGGCCCAGTGGGACTGGCAGCGGTGGAAGGAGCGCTTCGATCGGAAGTGACCGACACCCATGGCCCGCAGCTCGACGACGTGTAAGAATGAGGGCCCGAGATTGACAACGAGCGAAGGAGAGATCATGAGCGAGTTCGATGCGGACGCAGCCGACCGACTGGACGAGGACCCCATCCTCGACGATCCCGATCTCGATGAGCCGACGGGAGACGAACTCGACGATCCCGAGCTCGCGGCCGCTGAAGCCGAAGCCGAACAGGTCGATCTCGATTCCACCATCGACGATGAGCCCGACGACATTCCAATCGAGCCCGGCGCCGAAGGTCCGGAGGGCACGGGCATCGAAGGCGCCGACGATGCCCTCGTCGACGAAGCCGGCTGGGAGGACGAGAACGAAGCGCCCGGCCTCTCCGACGAATTCAATACCGATCAGTCGCCCGCCGCCGAACAGGGGAACCGCCTCGGCGACGAGATGGTCTCCGACGACGATGACGAATTCGAAGTCGCTGAACTCGATGGGGACGACCTCAACGTCGACGCCCTTGCCGATGACGGAACCGAAGAAGTCTCGGTCATCGACGGAATGCCCGAGGTCATCGACGACTCCTATCAGGAGGACTGAACTCCACCCGCTCCGTTCGGGGCAGGCTCCCATGTGTTAGGACTGAAGGGGAAAGGAGTCGCCCATGCCACCCGGATCCCCGCGTCGTCAATCAACGTCCACCGCGAGCACGAACTTCGAACTCCCCCACGTCGGAACGGGACGCCCCGTCCACCGCCTCGGTGTCATCGCCACGGTCGCCACTTTCGGCGGTCTGCTCTTCGGCTATGACACCGGAGTCGTCAACGGAGCTCTCGAACCTCTGAGCGAGGACTTCGGGCTGAGCGCGCTGAGCGAAGGCCTCGTCGTCGCCTCCCTCATGGTCGGAGCCGCCTTCGGTGCGGTCTTCGGCGGTCGCGTCGCCGATGCTTGGGGCCGTCGCAAGACGATCCTGCTCCTGGCCGGAGTCTTCATCATCGGCACTCTCGGCTGCGTGCTCGCACCCGGTGCTGCGTTCCTCATCGGCGCCCGCTTCGTCCTCGGACTCGCCGTCGGCGGTGCCTCGGCGACAGTGCCCGTCTACCTCGGTGAGATCGCTCCGTCGGAGAAGCGCGGCAGCTACGTCACCCGCAACGAGGTGATGATCGTCGGCGGTCAGCTCGCCGCCTTCATCATCAACGCCGCGATCTTCAACTTCTTCGGCCACGTCGACTCGATCTGGCGGTGGATGCTGCTCGTTGCCCTGGCGCCCGCGATCGCACTGCTCGTGGGCATGATCTTCCAGCCCGAGAGCCCGCGCTGGCTGATCTCGCAGGGACGGACCGAGGAAGCGCTGGCCGTGCTCAAGCAGGTCCGCTCCCCCGAACGCGCCGAGGCCGAGATCGACGAAGTCACTCATCTCGCCGCCGAAGATGCGAAGGAAGCCACGGGCGGACTCTCCGACCTCGGCACCCGCTGGGTGCTGCGTCTCGTCCTCATCGGCGCCGGACTCGGCTTCTTCCAGCAGCTGACCGGCATCAACTCGGTCATGTACTACGGCACTCAGCTGCTCACGTCTGCCGGCCTCGACTCCGGTGTCGCGATCATCGGCAACATCGCCAACGGAGTGTTCTCACTGGCCGGCATCACTTTGGGCATGTACCTGCTCAACAAGCTGCCGCGTCGGGTCATGTTCCTCACCGGCTACGGCCTCATCGCCGTCTTCCACACCCTCATCGCCCTGACCGCGGTCATCATCCCGCCGGGTCCCGCACAGGCCTGGACGGTGCTCGCCTTCCTCGTCCTCTTCGTCTTCTCCATGCAGGGAACGGTCGGTCCGCTGACCTGGCTGATGCTCTCCGAGATCTTCCCGATGAAGATCCGCAGCTTCGCGATGGGCATCTGCGTGTTCGTGCTGTGGATCATGAACGCCATCGTCGCCCAGTTCTTCCCACCGCTCATCGCGTCCATGGGCATGACGGCGACCTTCGGCATGTTCGCCGGCATCGCGGTCATCGCCTTCATCTTTTTGGCACTGATGCTGCCGGAAACGAAGGGCAAGGACCTCGCGGAGTTCGAACGCGAGTTCAAAGCCAAGTACGGACGCAGGTAAGGAGCCTCTATGTCAGTCGCCGTCGCCGTCACCGACAGTCCCGAAGGCCACCATGCTCTCGAATCAGCAGTCGCCGAGGCACAGAATCTGGGTACCGGTCTGCTGCTCATCAACCTCACCCTCCACGATTTCGTCGCCGACGAGATCCCCTCCGGGCTTGAGGTCACCGTCATCAACCGATCCGGGCGCGGGGATCGCGACCCGGTCACCGCCGTCATCGACGAACTGGGCGACCATCAGGAGGTCGACCGCCTCGTCCTCGGTGTCCGTGCCCGGTCGCGCGTTGGCAAGGTGATCCTCGGGTCGGTCGCGCAGCGCCTCATCCTGCGCTCCCCCGTCCCCGTGCTCACCGTCCGGCAGGACGGACGCTGACTCAGCCCAGTTCGGTGAAGGCCCGGTACGACAGCACGTTCGCCGTCTGCGCAGGGCGGTCGCCGGCGAGGATCTGCAGTGAACTCAGCGCCTCCGACATCGCCGCGCGATAGAGCAGCGATCCGGTGCTGATCCGGGCCACTCCCGCCTCGGCGAGGCTGGACCGGGAATACCGCGCGCTGGCCAGCACATTCAGCGGCACTCGGCTGCGTGCGGTGATCGTCTCGATCGTCTCGAGGTCGAGGTTGCCGGGGACGAAGATCCCGTCGGCACCCGCATCGGCATAGGCGTCGATGCGGCTGGTGACCTCGCCGAGGTTGTCCTGGCCGATCCAGAACGTGTCGATCCGTGCATTGACGAACAATGCGGGGAACGCCTCCTTGATCGCCGTCACCTTCGCTGCCAGCGCCGAGGGGTCGCTCATCCGGCCCTGTCGCGAGTCCTGGATGTTGATGCCGTCGACGATGAGCCCGGCCGCGGGGTCGGCGGCGAATGTCTCACGCACGGCATCGACGACGGATTCGGGTCCGTCTCCATAGCCGTCTTCGAAATCGCAGGTCAGCGGCAGGTCCGGCAGCGCTTGACGCAGGGCCGCGGCGAGACTCGCGGTTGCGGTGAGGGTTTCCCGATCCTCATCGGCGGCGCCGATGGCCGCGGCGACGCCCAGACTCGTGGTTCCCACGGCCGGGTGCCCCGCCTCGGCGAATAATTGGGCGCTGGCCACATCCCAGGCGCACGGCAGGATGAACGGGTCGCCGGGGACGTGCAGTTCGCTGAAGGATTTCATGGCTCCATCGTAGGGCTGCGCACTTCAAGGCGTGGCCCGCTCCCGCCTCGTGCATGGCCTAGGCTTGACTGCGGGAGTTTCCGTCCGAGGTGAGGGGGCATGCGTGACCGATACTACAGAGGGCACCGAGGCGGCCGACCGACTCGAATCCGCACTCACCGGCAGGATCGATCCCGGTACTCTCGACGAGATCGCCGGTCTCGCCCGGCAGGTCCCGCGCGCCGAGATCGCCCGCCTCGTCCATACCTCGACCCCGCTGCAGTCGGCGATGCTCTTCCGAGTGCTGACGAAGGAGGAAGCACTCGACGTCTTCGAGGACCTGCCTCCGGCCTACCAGGCCGAACTCATCGGCAATCTCCGCGAACCCGAGGTCGCCGATATCGTCGAGGGCCTCGACCCCGATGATCGCGCCGAACTGTTCGGCGAACTGCCCGCGAGCGTGGCCAGCCGCCTGATGAAGGGGTTGACCCCGGACGAGCGAGAGATGACCTCGGCGGTGCTGGGCTACCCGAAGTCCGCGATCGGTCGGTACATGTCTCCGGAGGTGCTCGGCATCCACGAGGATTGGACGGCGGCCCAGGCGATGGAGGTCGTCCGCGCCCGCATCGACGGACCCGAGACCGTCTACCTACTGCCTGTCGTCGGTCCCGGCAGGGTGCTGCGGGGAGTGGTGTCGCTGCGCAACCTGCTGGCCGCCGATGAGGACACGATCATCGAAGACATGGTGCGTGATTCGCTGAGCACCCATGCGCTGACCGACCGTGAGGTGGCCTCGCGTGAGTTCCTCTCCCACCGGCTCATTGCGATGCCGGTGACCGATCAGGAGGAACGGCTCGTCGGCATCCTCACCATGGATGACGTCCTCGACATCGTCGACGAGGAGGACGCGGAGGACCTCGCCCGCGGTTCCGGCACGGAGCCGCTGGACCGCTCCTATCTGTCCTCGACCATCATCCGTCTGGTCAAGAGCCGCATCGTGTGGCTGCTCGTCCTCGCCGTGTCCGCGATCCTCACCGTCCAGGTCCTCGAAGTCTATGAGGACCGGCTCGATCAGGTCGTCGTCCTCGCCCTCTTCATTCCGCTGCTCACCGGCACGGGCGGCAACACCGGCAACCAGGCGGCCACGACCGTCACCCGCGCCCTGGCCGTCGGTGAGGTGCGCGTCCGCGATCTCGGACGCGTCATCTGGAGAGAGCTGCGTGTGGGGGCGGTGCTCGGCTCCGTGCTCGGCACCTTGGGCTTCATCATCGCCGGGCTCGTCTACGGTTGGGCGATCGGCCTGGTCATCGGCCTGACTCTGCTGTCAGTATGCATGATGGCCGCGACAGTGGGCGGTCTGATGCCGATCATCGCGAAGAAGGTCGGGGCGGATCCGGCAGTGTTCTCCAACCCGTTCATCTCCACGTTCTGCGATGCCACGGGCCTCATCATCTACTTCACGATCGCCACGACGGTGCTCGGTCTGAGCTGATCGGGTTCGGGGAGGGGCGGGTTCAGCCCGACCACGCCTCCCACAGTTCGGCGTAACGTCCGCCGGCGGCGACGAGGTCGGCATGGGTGCCTTCCTCGACGACGCGTCCGTGCTCCATGACGAGGATCCGGTCGGCTTTCTCCGCTTGGCTCAGCCGGTGCGCCACGATGAGCGCGCCACGGCCGTTCAGGGCCGCCTCGGCGGAGGACTCGAGGACATGAGCTCCGGCCGATCCCGCCTCGGCGGTGGCTTCGTCGAGGATCGCGAAGTCCGGGTCGGCCAGCACCAGGCGGGCCAGCGCGATCGTCTGCTCCTGAACCGCGGACAGGCGGATTCCACCCTCCCCGACCTGCGTATCGAGGCCGTTGGGCAGGGTTGTCGCCCACCCGGCGCCGACGACGTCCAGAGCATTGCGCACCTCGTCGTCGGTCGCGTCCGGTCGCGGCAGGGTGACGTTGTCGCGCAGGCTGCCGGAGAAGGTGTGGACCTCCTGCGCGACCATGGCGATATGCCGGCGCAGCGCGGATTCGTCCATCGATCCCACGTCCACCCCGTTCGCCGAGGCGGCCCCACCATCCGTGAGACGTGCCCGTCCGTGTCCGGGTGCGGACAGTCCCGCGGCGATCTTCGCCAGCGTCGTCTTTCCCGCACCGGTGGTGCCGACGACGGCGATGTGCTCACCGGGTGCGATGCTGAGGTTCACGCCGCGCAGCACCTGGTTGTCCGTATCCGGGTCGGTGTCATAGGAGAACCACAGGTCTTCGAGCACGAGCCACGGGGCGGCGGGTGCGTCCTGCGTCGGTCGGCTCGGCGCGGTTCTGGCTTCGTCGATGACTCCGACCATGCGGGTCAGGGATGCGCCGGCGGACTGGACCTGGTCGAAGAGTGCGACGAGCGAGCCGATGGGGTTGAACAGGCGGTGGAAGACCAGGGCCGCCGTGGTCACGGCTCCGGCGGTGGACTCGCCGAACCAGACGAGGGCGAAACCGGCGATGAGGAGCAGTGAGAGCACGACTGCCTCGGCGCGATTGTTGCGGCCGAACGCGCGGGTGACGAACCGGAAGACGTCGATGGACAGGTCGCGGGCGTGGGCGGAGGCGGAGTCGATGCGTCGCATCTCTCCGGCCTCGGCACGATAGGCGCGAAGCGTCGCACCGCCGGTGAGGCCGCCGAGGAGCCTGCCGGCACGCCGCCCGAACGCCGCGCGTTCTTCTTTGTAGATCGGTTCTGATCTGGGCAGATACCAGCGCAGGGTGAGCCAGTACATCGGAATGGCGACGAGCCCGGTGAGGCCGAGTCGCCAATCGATGGCGGCCAGGCCGAAGGCGGAGACCACGACGACGAGGAGGGACTCTACGACGAGCGGCAGCACTTGGCCGGCGGCCTCGCCGATCTTGCGGGAGTCATCGGCGACGCGGGAGACGAGGTCGCCGGTGCCGGTCCGCTCGATCCGCTGTGAGTCGAGAGTCAGCGCGGAGTCGACGACCTCGGTGCGCAGTTCGGCGACGACGGGCATGGCGATGCGGGCGAGCGCCCAAGCACCGATCCACGTGCCGACGGCCATGACGATTCCGGCGATGGCGACGGCGATGGCACACGTCCACACGAGTTCGGGACCGGCACCGGCGGGAAGTTCGTCGACGAGTCGGCCGATCGCCCACGGCCCGACGAGGCCGGCACCGGCATTGGCCAGTCCTGCAATGACGAGGAGGACGATCCAGCCGGCTCTGCGACGCAGCAGCGGGGCCAGATGAGCGAAGGAGCGACGCCGTGAGGCGATCGTCAGGGTGGTCTGCGTCGGTGCCGTCATCGGGTCACCGCATCTCTGTAGGCTGCGGCACTGTCGGTGTCTGCTTCGAGGAGGTCGGCATGACGGCCGATGAGCGGCGGGCCGGAGGTCGGGCGATAGACGACGGTGTCCGCGGCGGCGAGGAAGGCCGGTGACGAGGTGAGGATGATCGTGGCCTGTTCCCGTGTCCTGCGGCGCAGTCGGCAGAGTCCGTCGGCGATCCTCGCTTCGGTGACGGCGTCGACCGCGGTGGTGGGTTCGGCGAGGACGAGGATCTGCGGGGCGGCATTGAGTGCACGAGCCAATGCGACGCGCTGCCGCTGGCCTCCGGAGAGGTTCCCGCCGAGTTCCTGGATCCGGTAGTCGAGGCCGCCGTCGACGAGGTCGAGCAGCTCGTCGGCTCCCGAGGCTGTGAGCACCTCGGCCGGGATCGGCGGGCGGTCGGCCTCGTCGGCTGCATCTGATCGCTCGTCGGCGACGACCATTGTGATGTTCGAGCCGATGGTGCCTTCGAACAGGTCGACGTCGTGGGGTGCGACGAGCATCCGGGCGGGGCCCAGGCTGCGGGCGTGGGAGGTCAGCGCGGACAGCAGCTCGGCTGCATCCTCGGCGTCCTCGGAGACGATGCAAGTCAGGGTGCCGCCGGCGGTGGTGAGCTCGTCGGCCGCGCTGTTCGCGGGCCATCCGGTGATGGTGATTCCGGATTCGGCGGTCGTGACGTTCGGGCCGGAGTCGGCGGCATCACGGGTGGTGGGGGCCGCCTCGGCGAGGGCGTCTGTCGTATCGGTGCTGGCCGCAGCATCGAGGCTGGTGAGCAAGCGAGCGATCCGTTCGGCGGCGCCATGGGATTGGGCGAAGAGGCCGACGATCTCGGCGAGTGCGCGCATGGGCTCGGTGAGGAACGCGGTCATGCCGAGGATGCCGATGAGGGCGCCGACGCTCATCTGGCCGTCGATGAGGCGCAGGCCCGCGACGACGAGGACGATCGCCAGCACCGCGGACATGACGAGCGCACCGAGACCGGCCAGGCGTCCAGTCCTCTCACCTGTGGCGATGCCGGCGTCGGCGGCCGCATCGGAGGTGGCGCGATAACGACGCACCGCCCACGGCTCCCCGCCCATCGCCTTGATCACGCGCAGTCCGTGCATGAGGTCGGAGGCCGAGCGTCCCGCCGAGGCGACGGCGTCGAGCTGCGCGGCTGCCCGCGCCGAGACGGACCGTCCGGGCAGGGCGACGACGAGGAGACCGATGGGCACGGCGATGAGGACGACAAGGCCGGTCACGGGGTCAGCGATGAGGAGGAATACCGCTGCGGTGATCATGCCCAGCACCGAAGCGATTCCGCGTCCGGCCTGCTGGAAGGACGCGGCCGCGGTGTCGGCATCGGCCGAGGCGATGGACAGGACCTCGCCCGAGGTGCGGTCGGCCGGCAGGCTCGGGGCGGTCAGTGCCGCGTGCGTGATCTCGACGCGCAGGGCGTGGGCTTCGTGTTCGCGGGCGGCATTGCACAGGCGGGCGCCGAAGCGGTATCCGACGACGCTGAGCACGGTGAAGAGGATGCCGAGGCCGATGATCGAGATGATGAGAGCCGGGATCGACAGCGGGATGATCGCGCGGTCGACGATGATTCCGATCGCCACCGGCACGAGTGCTTCGCAGACCTGCCATACAGACAGTGCGGCCGATCCGCCGAGCAGGGGACGGATGCGCCGACGGGCGGCTCGGCGCAGCAGCTGCGCACCGGTTTCAGGGATCTTCGGCACGAAGGCTACCCTAACATCGGCGTGTCGGTGGCGCGGTGGCGGCTCGGTTGGACAGCTGACTGCCAGGGCAGAAACCTAGGATGACTCCATGACTTCTCCGATCGACTTCGGCATTCCCGACCTCACCGGGCGTACGGCCCTCATCACCGGCGCGAACAGCGGACTCGGCCGGGTCACTGCCCGGGTTCTGGCCGGTCGAGGAGCTCATGTCGTCCTGGCCGTGCGCAACCGTGCGAAGGGTGAGGCCGCTGCAGCGACGATGCCGGGCAGCACCGAGGTGCGCGACCTCGACCTCGCCGACCTGTCCTCGGTACGCGATTTCGCGGAGGACTTCACCGAACCGGTCGATCTCCTCATCAACAATGCGGGGATCATGATCCCGCCCCTGTACAGGACCGTCGACGGGTTCGAATCGCAGTTCGGGACGAACCACCTCGGCCATTTCGCCTTGACGAATCTGCTGCTTCCGCAGGTGCGTGAGCGCATCGTCACCGTCTCCTCCATCGCCCACCGCTTCGGCATGATCGATTTCGACGACCTTCAGTGGGAGAGGCGACCGTATCGGCCGATGGCCGCCTATGGTCAGTCGAAGCTTTCGAACCTGCTTTTCGTCTCCGAACTTCAGCGCCGGCTGTCCGAGCGCTCATCCTCGGTGATCGCGACGGCTGCCCATCCGGGTTTGGCGGCGACGAATCTCTTCGGCTCCAGCGACGACAACTCTTTGGACGCGAGAGTCAGCCGTGCGTTCACCCGAGTGGTCGCGCAGAGCGAACAGGGCGGGACACGGCCGACGCTCTGTGCTGCCGTCGCCGACATTCCGCCGGGCAGCTACATCGGTCCGACCGGTCCGTTCGAGATCCGCGGAAGACCAGGATTCGCCTCCCGGTCGGCGAAGTCCACCGACACCGAGCTGGCTCGCCGACTGTGGGCGGTGTCCGAAGAACTGACCGGGGTCGCTTTCCCGCAGGTGTGAGGTCTGCACTCCCCCGCTTCAGATCAGCGGAAGGCCTGCTGACCGGTGATGTGGCGGCCGAGGATGAGGGTGTGGACCTCGTCGGTGCCTTCGTAGGTGCGCACGGACTCGAGGTTGTTCGCGTGCCGCAGAGGTGAGTATTCGAGGGTGATGCCGTTGCCGCCGAGCATCGTCCGGGCCTCACGGCAGATGGCTATGGCTTCGCGGCAGTTGTTGAGTTTGCCGACGGAGATCTGCACGGGTTCGAGCGTGCCGGCGTCCTTGAGGCGTCCCGTCTGGATGGCCAGGAGGGTGCCCTTCTGGATTTCGAGGGCCATGTTCACCAGCTTCTCCTGAGTGATCTGGTAAGCGGTGAGCGGCTTGTCGAACTGAAGGCGGTTCTGCGCGTAGTCGAGCGCCACTTCGAAGGAGTCGCGGGCCGCGCCCATGGCGCCCCACATGATTCCGTAACGGGCCTCGTTGAGGCAGGAGAACGGACCCTTCAGTCCCGTGACCTCGGGCAGGACCGCCTCGGCGGGCAGTTCCACGTCTTTGAGGTCGATATCGCACTGGATCGACGCGCGCATCGAGAGCTTCTGCTCGATCGGAGTGGCGGTGAAGCCGGGAGCATCGGTGGGCACGAGGAAGCCGCGGATGCCGTCGTCGGTGGCTGCCCAGATGACCGCGATATCGGCGATCGAGGCCAGGCCGATCCACCGTTTGGCACCGTTGAGCGTCCAGCTTCCGTCGGCATTGCGGGTAGCGGTGGTGGCCATCGAGGCGGGGTCGGATCCGGCGGTCGGCTCGGTCAGCCCGAAGCAGCCGATGATCGCACCCTTGGCCATTCCGGGCAGGTAGCGGTTCTTCTGCTCTTCGGAGCCGAATTTGTGGATGGCCGACATCGCCAGCGATCCCTGCACGGAGACGAAGGTGCGCAGCCCCGAGTCGCCGGCTTCGAGTTCGAGGGCGGCGAGACCGTATTCGACGGCTGAACGTCCCGGGCAGCCATAGCCCTGCAGGTGCATGCCGAGGAGGCCGAGCTCGCCCATCTCACGCACGATCTCGGTCGGGAAGATCGCGCCTTCGTACCATTCGGCGATGTTCGGCCGGATCCGCTCGTCGACGAAGGTCCGGACCTTCGCGCGCAGCGCCAGCTCTTCGTCGGTGAGGAGCCCGGCGAGGTCGAGCAGGTCTGAGGGGTCCAAGGCGGTGTCTGGGGTGGCTGGGTTGTGTGCAGTGTCTGCAGTCATGGGTGTCTCCTTGGGCATCGGGTTCGTCTTCAACAGTGCCATCGGTATTACTCAGAGTCCAAGAGGTAATATCGAAGTGATTAAGCACCGATTCTTATCAATCCACGCGGCGGGGGTACGGCATGGAATTCCGGCAGGTCACAGCTTTCCTCGCTGTCGCCGAGGAGCTGCATTTCGGACGGGCCGCGGAGCGTCTGCACATCGCGCAGCCCGCGCTCAGCCAGATGATCCGCGCACTCGAGAAGGACCTCGACGTCGATCTGTTCGAGCGGACGACGCGACGGGTCCGACTGACGCCGGCGGGCGAGGCGCTGGTCGAACCGGCCGCGGCCATCGGGACCCAGGTGGACGGTGCCCGACGCATCGCCCGCGCCGCGCAGCAGGGTTTGGCGGGCCGGGTGCGCATCGGATTCGGCGGCACCAGCGGCTACTCCATCCTGTCGCGACTGGCTCGCGAAGTCGGCGAGCTGCACCCGGGAATCAGCCTCGACCTGCAGCCGCAGATGTACTGCGGAGAGGCCGCGATCGCGCTGCGCGACGGGGAGACGGATCTCGCGATCATCAGCCCGCCGGTGCCGGCCGGCGTCGAGGTCCACGTCATCCGGCAGGAGAGCGTCATGATCGCCATGCCCTCGGCGCATGAGCTGGCCGAACGGGAATCGGTGAGCATGAGCGAACTCGCCGGTCAGCCGTTCATCTCCTATGCACCGTCGCACGGATCCCAGGTCAGAGAGGTGATGATGCGACTGGCCGACGACGCCGGATTTCTTCCGCAGGTCGTCCAGGAGGCACCCGATCCCTACAGTCTTCTGGCTCTTGTGGGCGCGCAGGTCGGTATGGCCGTCGTCGTCGAGTCCTCGGATCACATCCGCATCGACGGGGTGCGCTATGTTCGCCTCGCCGAGGGCGGAGATTCCTTCACCCTCGCCCTCGGCTGGCGCCGGAACAACCCGTCGGAGGCGCTGGCAAGGGTGCTCAGTATCGTCCGCGCCCTCTTCCCCTCCCCAATTACTACCTGACGGGGGCCCAGCAACCTGGCGCCAGGTTGCTGGGCCCCCGTCGGGTGCCTGGGAGCGCGCAGTCGCGGCGGAATCGGTGAGAGACTGGGGGTATGGCTGGCCCAACCCGTATCGCAGTGATCGGAGACGTCGGTGGTCATTTCGGACCGCTCGTCCATCTCCTGGGAGAGCTCGGCGTGCGGTTCGGAGCCGAGATCGATTGGCCGGAGGACCTCCATGTCATCCAAGTCGGCGACCTGGTCCACCGAGGCCCGGCCTCCGCTGAAGTCGTCGGCCTCGTCGCCGGTCTTCTGGAACGGGGTGTGTGGACTCAGATCGTGGGCAATCATGAACAGCTCTACGTCGACCGCCCGGTTTTCGGATGGAACGAAGTCATCGAGGAGAACGCCCAGGAGCAGCTACGGGGCTGGTGGGCAGATGGTCGCCTCCAAGCGGCAGCAGCTGTCACCGACGGCTCAGGCGAGGAGTGGCTGATCACTCATGCCGGCCTGACGGCTGGATTCTGGCGACAGGGGCTCGGAGCCCCCGACAGTGCCGAGGCGACGTTGGAGGCACTGAAGGACGCAGCCGCCGATAGCGCGCTCTGGCATCCCGGGACGATGCTGCTCGGCGTCGATGATGACAATGCCGGCCCAGTGTGGGCAGCCGCAGGGACAGAGGTCTACCCATCCTGGCCGCGGCTGGAGGCCGAGCTGCCGTTCAATCAGATTCACGGCCATTCGAGTGCCTTCGATTGGAACCGCAGCCAGTGGTCGGCCGAGTCCTGGGTCCAATCACAGATCAGACTCGACCTCAATCACCGCCACGCAACTTTCGAACACGCTGGCCGGCAAATCGTCGGAATCGACCCCTGCCATCTCGCCGAGGCGGCCCCGGTCTTCGCACCGTTCGTCCTCCACGGAGCAACGATCAACTGAGAACCCGGCACTGGAGAATACCCTCCGTGCTACCCGACGGCGGCCCAGCAACCTCGCGCGAGGTTGCTGGGCCGCCGTCGGGTAGCAATTACCAGGAGATAACTTGGGGGACGCTCACGTGCTTGAGGCCCTCGAGTCCGAACTCGAGGCCGAAGCCGGACTTCTTCACCCCGCCGAACGGCACTCGGGGGTCGACGGCACCATGCTTGTTGATCCACGTGGTTCCCGCCTCGAGTCGAGCCGCGACCTGTCGGCAGGCGTCGAGGTCGGTGCCCCACACCGAGGATCCGAGGCCGACTTCGAGCTCGTTGGCCCATTCGATGGCCTGGTCGAGGTCGGAGTACTTGATGATCGGCAGCACCGGCCCGAACTGCTCCTCGGCCACAAGCGGATTGTCATTGTCGATGTCGGCGACGAGGGTCGTCGGATAGAAGTAGCCGGGCTGGTCGGCGACCGGGTCGCCGCCCATGAGCACGCGCGCTCCCCCGTCCTTTGCCGCCTCGACGAGGCGCGCGACGATGTCGTACTGCTGCTTGTTCTGCAACGGTCCCAGCACGTTCTCCTCTTCCAACCCCACGCCCATCGGGGACTGTCCAGCCACCTCGACGAGGGCTTGGCAGACCTGATCGTAGAGCGATTCGGGAACGTAGAGCCGCTTCATCGCAGCGCAGGTCTGCCCGGTGTTGATGAACGCGCCCCAGAACAGGTCGCCGGCGATCTGGGCCGGATCGGCATCGTCGAGGACGATGCCGGCGTCGTTTCCACCAAGTTCGAGAGTGATACGGGCGAGGTTGTCCGCAGCGGTGCGCATGATCGCCTGCCCGGTCTTCGTCGACCCGGTGAACATGATCTTGTCGACGTCTGCGTGGCTGGTCAGGGCGGCGCCGACCGTTCCGTCGCCGGGCACGACGGCAAGCACATCGGCCGGCAGCACCTGGTTGACCACGGCCACGAGCGCCTGGACTGACAGCGGTGTGTACTCCGAGGGTTTGAGAACGACGGTGTTGCCCATCTTCAGCGAAGGCGCGAACTGCCACACGGAGATCATCATCGGCCAATTCCAGGGTCCGACGGCTCCGACGACGCCGACGGGACGGTAGTGGAGTTCGGCGTGGGTCTCACCGTCATCGACGAGAACTTCGGGTTCGAGCTCGAAGGCTGCGTTCGCGCGCAGCCAGGCCGCGCAGGCACCGACCTCGAATCGGGCGTTGGGTCCGTTGAGAGGTTTGCCCTGTTCACGCGAGAGCAGCTCGGCCAATGCCTCGGCGGAGGCTTCGATCGCATCGGCGGCCTTGCCCAGAATCTCGCTGCGCTCCTGTGAAGTGCGCGCGGCCCAGGCCGGCTGAGCCTTGCGTGCGGCGGCCACGGCGGCATCGATGTCGGCAGGGCTGCCTTCGCCGGTGCGCCCGACGATCTCGCCAGTGGCGGGGTCGTGGATCTCGCGGCCGGAAGGGTCGACGATGGCAGCGAGAATTCCGGCGGTGGTGGTCATTTCGGTGGCGGTTGCCTCGGCGGTCATGGTGCTCCTTTGATCGGCGACCGGATGGTCGGCGGCGGTTGGTGTGGTCATTTTCTGGCGGTGTGTACGGATATTTCAGGCGGCCGGAACGCTTACGTCATCCCAGGGAACCACCGGAGCCGATTCCTGCATAGAGGTTCGGTGAAGACGAGCGGAGGATGACGGCCCAGATGGTGCCGATGAGTCCGGGGACGAGAACGATGGCCGGCAGCAGCCAGGACAGGACCGTGGTGCCCTCTGCGCCGATGAGGACATTGAAGTTGATGACGATGGCGACGAAGAGGGCGAGGAGTCCGACCACCGAGAGGCCGGGGGCGATGACTCGGGTCCACAGCGAGTACTCTCCTGCCTTCGTGCGCAGGAAACCGACGACGGCGAGCGCGGTCAGCGCCATGAGCAGGACGAGCCCGAAAGCGCCCATGTTCGTCAGCCACGTGAAGAGCGTGACGACGGGGAACAGCGGGTCATCGCTGCCGGAGCCGACCACGGCGAAGACGAGGATGATGACGAGCGCCAGTCCTGACTGGACGAGGGAACCTGCCACGGGCGCACCTGTACGCCGCGAGGTCCTGGCCAGCGACGGCGGAAGGACCCGGTCTCGGCCGAGGGCGAAGACGTAGCGGGCGACGATGTTGTGGAAGGCGACGAGCGCGGCCAGCAGAGAGGTGAGGAACAGCAGGTTGCCGAGGTCGACGAACCACACAGGGGCATGCTCGCCGAGGAAGACGAACATGAGGTCGGGCCCGAATTCCTGCGACCGACCGATGACCTTCGATGCACCCTCGCCGACGACCATCGCCCAGGCGGAGAACGCGTAGAACACCGCGATGATGCTCACCGCGATGACGGTGGCCCGACCGGCCGTACGGCGAGGGTCCTTGACCTCCTCGTTGTAGATGGCGCCGGATTCGAAGCCCATGAAGGCCGCGATCGAGAATGCCAGGGCTGCGCCGACCCCGGGCGCGAAGAGCTGGTCGAGTGCGAATCCGTCGGTGGTGATTCCTTCGGGGCTGTGGGCGAGTCCGATGATGTCGAAGACGATGACGACGAGGAATTCCGCACCAACGATGATGCCGAGCACTTTTGCGGAGAAGTCGACCCGCAGCACACCCATGATGCCGACGATGACCCAGGCGATGAGGGCGCAGACCCACCAGGACCAGGAGATGCCGAAGAGGGTGTCGAGGAAGGAGGAGAATACGAAGCCGAACATTCCGGCGATGCCGATCTGCATGGAGTTGTAGGCGACGAGTGCGGTCATCGCCGCTCCCATTCCGGCGGGCTTGCCCAGCCCTTTCGAGATGTAGGCGAAGAAGGCCCCGGCGTTGTGGACGTGGCGGCTCATCGCCGCATAGCCGATGGCGAAGAGGATGAGAATGATCCCGAGGACGACGAATGACAGCGGAATCCCCACCAGGCCGGTGACGGCGAAGTTGCTGGGGACTCCGCCGGCGACGACGGTCAACGGCGCCGAGGCGGCGATGATCATGAAGACGAGCGCGGGGATTCCGATGCGGCGGGCATCGAGTGAAGCCGTGGCCGCGGGTGCGTTCCCGACGTCCGTGGAGTGCCGATCGGCGCCGTTGCTGATCGGGGAACCCAGGCCGCCTTTGGCCGGGTCCGAGCTGAGAGTGCTCATGTGATCCACCTAACAGTCAATGTGATTACTGCCAGTGTGTCCTGTGCCGGCCCATCGAGTCTTGGCTTTGCAGGCAGAGTCCTTGACGATGTGCGCATTCGCGATCGGGGCTCTGAATCTGCCCGCGGGGGAGCTCAGTCTCAGCCGCCGTTGGCGCTGCGACGATATCCGGCGGGCGGCTGGCCGACGGCGCTGCGGAAGAGTCGGGAGAAGTGCGCGGGATCACTCAGGCCCCAGCGGGCGCCGATGGCGGCTACCGGGGTCTGACGTTGCCCGGGATCGGCGAGGTCGAGGCGGCACTTCTCGATGCGGCGCCGCCGGATCTCCCCGGCGACAGTCTCCCCGCTGCCCTCGAAGATCTGGTGCAGGGTGCGCACCGAGATGAAGTGGGCGGCGGCGATGGTCGACGGCGTCAGCTGCGGATCGGAGAGGTGGGCATCGATGTACTCGGTGATCTCGGCCCACAGTCGCTGCCGTTCGTCGACCTCACCGCCCGCGGCAGAGAGCTCGTCGGCCATCACCGTGGTGAGGAGGTCGACGACGTTGCCGGCCAGCCGCACACCGGTCGTCCGATTGAGGGTCGGCAGCATGGCTCCGGCCTGGGAGATGACCTGGGCGACAACCGCACCGAGCTGATGGTCGGCTCCGATCGGGGTGGCGGTGAGCTGGCCGACGGTTCCGGCGGGCAGGTTGACCCGCGACTGCGGGAACATCATGACGTAGGACGAGAAATCCGAATCGAAGCTGAGCGTATACGGCCGGGACGTGTCGTAGATGGCCAGCGATCCGGGCGCCAGTGCCATCTCTCGTCCGTCCTGGATGAGCAGTCCGTGCCCGTCGAGCTGCAGTGAGACCTTGAAGTAGTTCGTTCCGACCGCGCAGCCGTGCGCCTGCGATCGGGCGCGGGCGATGAGCTCGGGGGTGCGCAGGACGGCGTGAGGGTTGGCATTGATCTGCGACATCACCACGGAGTCGTAGTCGCGCGCGCTGATTCGACCCTGGAATCCGCCTCGGCGCTGGGGTTCGGTATCGAGCGGAACGAACGAGTCCGAGACCAGCCCCTGCCAGCCGTCGAAGTCGTTCGCGGTGTCTTCAAGCAACATCGTCGTCCCTAGATTGCTCGGCCCCGACCGCTTCGTCGAAGGCCCGTTGTCCGGTCACTCTATCCCCAACCGTCGCGCCAGTCACGACCCCGAACCCGATTACCGACCATTTGGTCACCCTGCATCGGCAAGGCCCCTTCCACTCGCCCCACCCCGGCCCTGCCCGGATCAGCTCCTCCGGTCGAGGCGGGAGATGACGTAGTCGAGTTGAGCCCGGAAGCCGGCGAAGTCGAATCCGCGCCCGCCGATGATCGCGGTCGTCTGCGCCCCTAGGAGATACGTCAGGAGCACCTCGGTCTCGGATTCGACGTCAACCTCGGAACGCAGCCGACCGTCGGCATCGGCCTCACCGAGCCAGGATCCGATCCACTCTCGCCAGAGTTCCATGGTTTCAGCGGTCGTGCGGGCATGCTCGGGGTTCTGGGCCACCTCGGCGAGGTAGGACAGGACGACACGCGCTTCATCGTGCAGCTCCGGAGTCACCGGGAGCACCTCATGGGCGAAGGCGCGCAGTGCATCAACTCCGCGCAGGCCCGCTGTCGAGGTCGCCACCCTGGCGTTCGTGGCTTCGAAGACGTAGAGGTAGGTAGCGGCGAGGAGGTCCGCCTTCGAACCGAAGTACGTTTTGACGACCCCGTTGGCAAAGCCCGCCTCGGTCGCGATATCGCGCATCGTCGCCCCGTCGAGTCCCTGCCGGACGATCAGGCGCAGCGTCGCCTGCACGAGGTCCCGTCGACGCTGGTCGTAGTCGACGATCTTGGGCATGGGTCCTCCATCGGGATGCAGATCGGGTCTTGACTTTATTTCCTACAAGTGTAGATTTTAGCGTGACTCAGCCCACAGGCCCAGATTGCAAAGGTGCACAATGTCCTGCCATTCCTCCGCTCCCGTCGCCGAGGCGACCACCGCCACCCCCTTCACCCTGCCGACCGAGGCCGAGATCCGGGCCGTCACCGCGGTGCTGCGCTCGGCCGGGCAGTTCCCCGACTCCGCGCGCATGGCCTACGTCGGCCTGCTCGATCCCGTGCGCGGCACGGATCGGACCACCGCCGAGGTGGATCGCCGTTTCCGCGCCTTCATCCTCGACAAGTCCGCCGGCACCGCCCGCGACATCGTCGTCTCGGCCACCCGGGAGACCATCGTCTCCGTCACCGAGGTGGACTCCGCCGAAGAGGGCGAGTTTCCCGTCATGGAAGAGGAGTTCGAAGTCGTCGAAGAGGTCCTCGCCACGGATCCGACGTGGCTGGCCAGCCTGGAGAAGCGCGGACTGTCCGTCGAGGAGGTGCGGGTGGCACCGCTGTCGGCCGGTGTCTTCGAGTACCCGGAGGAGAAGGGACGGCGGATCCTGCGCGGGCTGGCGTTCCACCAGCAGCATGAGTCGGACTCGGCGTGGGCACACCCGATCGACGGACTCGTCGCCTACGTTGACGTCACGAACGAGGCCGTCGATCAGATTCTCGACCTCGAAAACGTTCCGGTGCCGTCCGAGCACGGGAACTACACGGATCCGGAGCTGACCGGACCCGTGCGAACCACACAGAAGCCGATCTCGATCACGCAGCCGGATGGCCCGAGCTTCACCGTCACCGAGGGCAACCACATCGAATGGGAGAAGTGGTCGTTCGATGTCGGCTTCGATATGCGTGAGGGTCTCGTCCTCCACAACATCGCCTTCGACGATGGCGAGCGCCGTCGCACGATCCTCGACCGGGCGGCCATCGCCGAGATGGTCGTTCCCTATGGTGACCCGTCACCGGTGCGGTCGTGGCAGAACTATTTCGACACCGGCGAATACCTCGTCGGGCAATGGGCGAACTCGCTTGAGCTCGGGTGTGACTGCCTCGGCGATATCACCTATCTGTCGCCGTGGGTGGCGAACAACCTCGGCGAACCTCGGCAGATCAAGAACGGCATCTGCATGCACGAGGAGGACGCGTCGATCCTGGCCAAACATTCGGACCTGTGGTCGGGCGTCGCCTACACCCGGCGCAACCGCCGCTTCGTCGTCTCGTTCTTCACCACGGTTGGCAACTACGACTACGGCTTCTACTGGTACCTCTACCTCGACGGCACTATCGAATTCGAGGCCAAGGCCACCGGCGTCGTCTTCACCTCGGCGCTGCCGAACGGGTCGACGGATTTCGCCTCGGAGATCGCGCCCGGTCTCGGTGCGCCGTTCCACCAGCATCTCTTCGGTGCTCGACTCGACTTCGCCCTCGACGACGGCAAGTGCCGGGTCGAGGAGGAGGACGTGGTGCGTCTGCCGGTCTCGCAGGACAATCCGCGCGGCAACGCCTTCAGCCGGTCCCGAACCATTCTGGCAACCGAGTCAGCTGCACAACGAGATGCGGATCAGTCGAAGGCGCGGACCTGGGTGGTGACAAATCCGGAGTCGACCAACCGCCTCGGCGAACCGGTCGGCTACAAGCTGCACCCGATGGGCCTGCCCACACTGCTCGCCGCCGAGGATACGTCGATCCATCGCCGCGCCACGTTCGCGTCGAAGTCGCTGTGGGTCTCGCAGTATCACGAGGACGAACGCTATCCGACCGGGGACTTCCCGAATCAGCATCCCGGCCACGCGGGACTTCCGGCGTGGACGGCGGCCGATCGCAGCGTCGACGGTGAGGAGATCGTGGTCTGGCACAGCTTCGGTCTCACGCACTTCCCGCGCGTCGAGGACTGGCCGATCATGCCCGTCGACACCGTCGGCTTCAAGCTGCGCCCCGAAGGATTCTTCGACCGCTCCCCTGTCCTCGACGTCCCCTCTCCGGAGTCCGGCCCCACCTGCTGCGACTCCTAACCCCAATTACTACCTGACGGGGGCCCAGCTACCTGGCGCCAGGTTGCTGGGCCCCCGTCAGGTAGCACGGAGACGTCGAGTGGGAACGGAATTGACGATGCGCGCACCACCCTCGCCGACGACTTGCCGAATCGTGCACACCTCGACTGCAGGCATTCCTCACCGGTGACCGCCATCACTAATCTGTGGCCATGACAACCCACAATGAATCAGGCACCGTGGCCACGAACACCTCAGCCCACCCGGACACATTCCCCGACGAGTTCCCGAACGAGCGATTCGACTTCGTCGTCGTCGGCGCGGGATCGGCCGGGTGCGTGCTGACCCGTCGACTGCTCGATGCCGGGAAGAAGGTCTGCCTCGTCGAGGCCGGCGGAGACGAGACCAATCCGAACATCGACCATCTCAACAACCTCGGACTGATCTGGCATTCGCAGCAGGACTGGGACTACTACACTCCCCCGCAGCCGGCTGCGATGGACCGGCGCATCCACCTCCCGCGCGGCAAAGTGCTCGGCGGGTCGAATGCCCTCAACGCCGTCATCTGGGTCCGCGGCGATGCATGGGACTACGAACAGTGGGCCGAATCCGGGTGCCCGGGATGGTCCTGGGACGACGTGTTGCCGGTATTCAAAGCCATCGAGAACTATGACGGGGAAATCACTGAGAACCGAGGCACCGACGGGCCGATGGATGTGCGCGTCGACTATGCTCGCAATCCGCTTCAGGAGGACATGTTTGCGGCCGCCGCACAGACCGGCGTGCCCGTCAACGACGACTACAACTCCGGCACCGTTGAGGGCGTCGGCAAGATTCAACTCAATGTCCGCGAGGGCAAGCGGCTCAACACGTGGCGCGCCTACCTCAAGCCCCGCCTCGGCGAGAAGAACCTCACGATCCTCACCTCGGCGCACGCCCGTCGGCTCCTCCTCGACGGGACCGCGGTCACCGGCCTCGAGATCGATTTCCGCGGCCGCGTCGGCACAGTATCCGCAAACGAAGTCGTCCTCTCCGCCGGTGCCCTGGCCTCTCCCGAGCTGCTCCTGCGCTCGGGGATCGGTCCCGCCGCAGAACTCGCCGAAGTCGGCATCGACTCGGTCCTTGACCTGCCGGGAGTCGGCAAGAATCTTCAAGATCATTGGCTCTCACCGGTCATCTTCTCCACCGGAGATCGCGAGGTGCCGATGGGAGAGGTCGCTCCGGCCGAGGTCCATTTCTTTGCCAAGTCCCGACCGGATCTCCCGGTTCCCGACACTCAGCCGCTGTTCTTCTCCGTACCGATGTATGCCCAGGATGCCGCCCCAGCCGCGCAGACCGGACCGGGTCCCGGCGGAGCCTTCACCCTGCAGGGTGGCCTGGTTCGACCGGAGAGCCGCGGCGAGGTGCGGCTCAGCGGGCCGAATCCGCAGGACCCACTCGTCGTGGATCCGCAGGTGCTCTCGGCACAGGCCGATGTCGACGCCCTCGTCGCCTCGGTGAAGCAATGCCGTGAGATCGGGCGAGCCGAAGCCCTGTCGTCGTGGCAGCCCACCGAGATCTATCCCGGACCCGAGGTAGCCGATGCCGATCTCGAGGACTATGTCCGCGGGTCGGTTGTGACCTATCACCACCAGGCCGGGACCTGCCGGATGGGCACGGACGCCGAGGCGGTCGTCGACCCGAGCACGTTCGAGGTTCGAGGTCTGACCGGGCTCCGGCTGGCCGACGCGTCGATCATGCCGCAGGTGCCGACCGGGAACACGAACGCGCCGACGATCATGATCGCCGAGCGTGCTGCCGCCGCACTCGTCGGTTCCCCCGCTAAAGGCATCACCGCCCCCGCCTCCCACTGACTCCTGTTGCTACCCGACGGCGGCTCAGCAACCTGGCGCGAGGTTGCTGAGCCTCCGTCGGGTAGCAGGGGCTGGTATCTTCGAGGTCGGTGAGTGACCAGCTGATGAGAGGGACCGGAAGTGCACGAAGCTGACGAGTCGACTGTCCCCGCCCAAGAGCTGCTGGTGACCATCGGCACCGGCCTGCTTGCCGGTGGAATCTCCTCGGTCGATGTCGAAGACGCCCTGACCGGGCTCGCTCCCGCCGTCGGTCTGAAATCCATCAACGTCGCCGCACTGCCCAAGGGTCTCTTCCTCACCGTCGGGTCATCGAGCGCCACTAGGTTCGAACGCATCGGCGCCGATCTCCGTTTCGACCAGACCGCGAAGCTGCTCGACATCGTCGATGCCCTGCGCGCACGCCGACTCGGCATCGAGGCCGCCAGCCGAATGATCGAGTCCGAGGTCTACGGCACTCCCCCACGCTGGCCCGCCTGGCTGACCTACCTCGGCGCACTGCCCATCGGCATCGGCCTGTGCCTGCTGCTCGAACCAGGACTGGTCAACCTCGCTTTCGCCGCCTTCGGCTCACTCATCGTCGCCGGCGCCCTGGCACTCAACGCCAAACATCCCAGCCTCGGTCCGCTGCTGCCGGTCGCCTCGGCGTTCATCATCTCCGTCATCGTCCTTGCCGGATACCGGCTCGACTGGCTCGAGAGTCCCCTGCGCACGGTCGTCGCCACGTTGGCGCTGCTGCTGCCCGGCAGTGCCGTGGTCACCGGGCTGACCGAGATCTCCGCTGGCGCACTATCGGCCGGCAGCTCCCGGCTCGTGTCCTCCTCGGTGCAGTTGGCGATGTTCATCGCCGGAGTCGCCGGTGCCGCAGTCGTCACGGGTACCGGCGCCGAGGCGCTGGCGAACTCCCAGCTCACCGATTCCACGTGGTGGCTCTCCGCCCTCGGTGTGGCTGCCGCGACGTTGGGGCTCATCATCTATCTGCACACTCCGCTCGAGCACACCGTGCCGATCGTCCTCACCATCGCCGCGGCCGCGCTGGCTCAGCTGGGCATCGGTGCCGAGTTCGGTGCGGCTATCGGCGGACTGGCCGGTGCATTGACGGCATCGCTGGTGGCCGTCGTGCTCTCACGCCTGCCGAAAGGTCCGATCTGGCGGATCAGCTTCGTGCCTGCGTTCCTCGTTGTCGCACCCGGATCATTCGGCCTCCTCAACGCCTCACAGATCGAATTCGGCGACGGATCCGGGGTAGCCGGAAGCATGCTCGCAGCCGGGGCAACATTCTTCACTATCGCCATCGGCACAGTCATCGGCTCTGCCATCGCTCACGTCGCCGAGCCCAAGGACGAGATCGTCGCCTGAGGCACTCCCCTTACTACTTGACGGCGGCCCAGCTACCTCGCGCGAGATTGCTGGGCCGCCGTCGGGTAGTAATTGGGAGGGAAGGTCAGGACGGGTCCTCCTGCGCGAACGGCGCGGAGGCCCGGTCGAGACGGTCGACCTCGTCGGCGCTGAGCTCAAGACCCGGTACGGCCATGACCGCATCGAGCTGCTCAGGGGTGCGGGCCGAGGCGATCGGTGCCGTCACGCCCTTGGCCAACAGCCACGACAGCGCCACAGTCGCCGGGGCGACCTTGTACGAATCAGCGATCGCGACGAGATCGTCGACGACCTTGAGCCCCTCGGCATTGAAATATCCCTGCACCATGCCGCCCCGGTCGGCCCCTGCGAGGTCGGCTTCGGTGCGGTATTTGCCGGTGAGGAAGCCGGCGGCGAGGCTGAAGTACGAGAACACCGCGAGATCGCGCCGCTCGGCCACCGGGGCCAGATCGGTCTCGAACTCCCGCCGATAGACGAGGCTGTACTGCGGTTGGATCGCGACCGGCTTGACCAGCCCTTCGTCTTCAGCCGCTGCGAACCACCCGGCCAGACGCGCCGGCGAATAGTTCGACACGGCGATATGCGAAGCCTTACCGGAACGGACGATCTCATCGAAGACGCGGGCCACCTCGGCGATGGGGGTCACCTCATCATCACGGTGGGCATAGTAGAGGTCGACGTGATCGGTCTGCAGGCGCTCCAGGGAGGCATCGATGGCGGTGCGGATGTAGTCGGGGTCCTGCGTCTTGTGGTCGGGATGGTCGCCGACCTTCGTGGCGATGACGATCTGATCCCGGTTGCCCCGTGACGCCAGCCAGGTGCCGATGATGGTCTCGGATTCGCGGCCGGTGTTGCCAGGCACCCAGGCGGGATAGGACTCGGCGGTGTCGAGGAAGTTTCCGCCGCCGGCGACGAAGGCGTCGAGAACGGCATGGGACTGCGCTTCATCGGCCGTCCAGCCGAAGGTATTCGTGCCGAGGTTGATCGGGAAGATGGACAAATCGGTGCCGGGAATCTGGACTTGCGTCATGGTGCTCCGTTTCGTTCTCGGGTGAGGGCCACCTCGACGAGGCGGCTCACCGTTGACAACGGCTCTTCCCCGGTCGGAAATTCCCGGGCCACCGAGATCGGGGAAACGTTGTGCGGCCGTGCACCATCATTTGAGCAGTCGGTCCATCCTGCGGTCGGACAGCTTCTTCCCGCCGGTCTGACAGCCGGGACAGTATTGGAGGGATTTGTCGGCGAATGACACCTCGGCGATGGTCTCCCTGCAGACGGGGCACGTCTCACCTGTGCGGCCGTGAACGGAGAATCCGCGCTTCTTCGCAGTTTTGAACTTGCCCGGCGGCAGGCCGATGAGGTTAGTGCGGGCGGTGTCGAGCACCTCGGTGATGGCGTTGTGCAGCGTCTGCGGGTCGACGGTCTTCGCGGTTGCGAACGGGGAGAGCCGGGCGGTGTGGAGGATCTCGTCGGTGTAGGCGTTGCCGAGGCCGGCGATGATTCTCTGATCTTCGAGGACGGTTTTGATTCGAGACGTCGACTCGGACAGTGCCTCAGCGAGTCCGTCGACGGTGAGGCTCAGTGCGTCGGGGCCGAGCGATGCGAGAGCGGGCACCTCGGTGGGGTCGCGGACGAGTGAGACGGCGGCGTTCTTCTTCGACCCGGGTTCGATGAGGTCGAACGCGGCCCCCGAGGCCAGGCTCACGCGCATCCCCAACGGCCCCTTGCCCATCCGGATCGGGCTGCTCGGTGCGGTGTCATGCCAGGTCAGCCAGCCCATTCGGGCGAACCGGCAGACGAGGTTGAGCCCGTCGAAGCCGATGATGAGGGCTCGCCCGCGGCGGTCCACCTCGGTGATTTCGAGTCCGGCGAGCGCATCGATGCTGGGGTCGACGGTCTTGAGCAGGCTGAGCTCGGCGGTATCGGCACGGGTGACGAAATCGCCGATGAGCCTCGGACGCAGGAACTCCACGAGGGCATCAAGCTCAGGCAGTTCCGGCATGGTTCAAGTATGCGCTCCGTCCGCCGATCACAACAGACCGTTCTTTGCTGCCTGACGGCGGCCCAGCTACCTCGCGCCAGGTTGCTGGGCCGCCGTCAGGTAGTTCTGAGACGCGCAACCCCGGTCGCAGCAGGCGACCGACCTTGAGAACCCGTCGATCGAGGACTAGCGTGGGTTGACCACCGGAAGCCGTGTGGTTTCGGTGGTCCCCGACTGCCGAAGGAGGCGGACAATGGCTGAGAACGTTGCTCAGAAGCTCATCCGATCGCATCTGGAGTCCGGGGAGCTCACTCCCGGAAGCGAACTCGGGATCCGGATCGACCAGACTCTCACCCAGGATGCGACGGGCACCCTGGTCATGCTCGAGCTCGAAGCCCTCGGACTCGACCGGATCCGCACGGATCTGTCCGTGCAGTACGTCGATCACAACCTGCTCCAGACCGATGAGAAGAACCCGGAGGACCACGAATTCCTCCGCTCGGCCGCGGCACGCTTCGGACTGTGGTTCTCCCCCGCCGGCAACGGCGTCTCCCATCCCGTCCACCAGTCCCGGTTCGGCAAGCCCGGGGCGACTCTCATCGGCTCCGACTCGCACACCTGCGCCGCCGGAGCACTGGGAATGCTCGCCATCGGCGTCGGCGGTCTCGAGATCGCCATGGCCATGGCCGGTGAGCCGCTCTTCATCAGCGCCCCGCAGATCATGGGCGTCGAGCTCACAGGCACCTTGCCCGACTGGGTCTCGGCAAAGGACGTCATCCTCGAGATGCTGCGACGCCACGGGGTCAAGGGCGGAGTCGGAAAGATCATCGAATATCACGGCGACGGCCTGAAGAACCTCACAGCCATGGACCGCCACGTGATTGCGAATATGGGTGCCGAGCTCGGCGCCACCGCCACGGTCTTCCCCGCCGACGACGCCGTCCGCGACTACCTCGAAGCCGTCGACCGCGGCGAGGATTTCACCCGCATCGAGGCCGACGCAGGTGCCGAATACGATCTCACCGACAGCATCGACCTCTCGCAGCTCGAACCGCTCATCGCCGCACCTTCGTCACCGGGCAATGTCACTCCGGTGCGCGAGGTCGCCGGTGACGACGTCTTCCAGGTCGTCGTCGGCTCCTCGGCGAACCCGGGGCTGAGGGATTTCGCCGTCGTCGCCGAAACACTTGCCGGCCGACAGATCCATCCGCAGATCTCACTCGACATCAACCCCACATCACGTGAGGTCCTCGCCGACCTCATCGCCGGCGGATGGCTGACCTCGCTGGTGGGGTCCGGGGCCAGGATCCATCAGTCCGGCTGCATGGGCTGCATCGGCATGGGGCAGGCACCGGCGGTCGGACGCAACAGTCTGCGCACCATGCCCAGGAACTTCCCCGGCCGGTCCGGCACCGATGAGGACTCCGTGTGGCTGTGTTCGCCGGAGACAGCGGCGGCTGCCGCACTGACCGGGAAGATCACCGACCCTCGCGACCTCGACATGGACTACCCACAGGTGCGGCTTCCGGAGAAGTACTCCGCGAACCGCAAGATGCTCGTCCCGCCGCTGGAACCGGAGGAAGCCCGAGGCGTCGAACTCGTCAAGGGATCGAACATCTCGACCCTGCCGAACTTCGAGCCGCTGCCCGATGATATCGACCTGGAGATCCTGCTCAAGGTCGGCGACAACGTCTCCACCGACGAGATCATGCCCGCCGGCTCCCGTGTTCTGCCGTATCGGTCGAACATTCCCAAGATCTCCGAGTTCGTCTACATCCAGGTCGATGACACCTATGCCACCCGCGCCGCCGAGCACGATGGCGGGCACGCGATCCTCGGCGGCGAGAACTACGGTCAGGGGTCCTCACGTGAGCATGCGGTCATCGCTCCGCGCTATCTGGGGCTGCGGGTAGTGGTCGCAAAATCGTTGGCACGAATCCATTGGCAGAACCTCGCGAACTTCGGCGTCCTCGCCCTGGAGTTCACCAACGAGGCCGACTACGAGTCACTGTCCGAGGGAGATGTGCTTGAGTTCCGCGGTCTGCGCGATGAGCTCGGTGAAGGGGCGACGATCACCGCCGAGGCGGCCGGACGGAAGTTCGAATTCCGCCATGGTCTATCGCCCCGTCAGGTCGAGATGGTTCTCGCCGGCGGTCGCATCGCCCAACGAGCCGCCGTCGGGTAGTAATTAAAAAGAGAAGACGGCCCGGACACTCCCGCGGTGGGGAGGTCCCGGGCCGTCGTCTCGTGCCTAACTCTCAAGCGGTCAGGCGCTCACGATCTCAGGCTGCTTCAGCCCTTGACTTTGGCCTCGATAGCCGCGCCGACCTCGGCGTCGATGTTCTTCCAGTACTGGATCGCATTCGACAGCACCGGCTCCTCGACTCCGTCGGAGAGTCCGCCCGCGACGGTCTCGATGAGACCCTGGCGCTCCTCCTCGGTGTAGACCTCACGGACCAGGGTGTGTGCCTGGCCGAAGTCGTCGTCCTCGGCGTGCAGGCTGTAGGCGCTGCGCACCAGCTCGCCGTCGGCCTCCCAGCCGTTGTCGACCGGGCCCTGCTCGTCCTGGTAGGAACGTCCGTACGAGTTCGGGGCGTAGACCGGTGCATTACCCGAGTGGTGGTACTGCATCTGGCCTTCCTTGTCGTACGAGTTCGTCTTCGTGACAGGAGCGTTGACCGGCAGCTGGTTGAAGTTCGTGCCGATGCGGTTGCGCTGTGCATCCGGGTAGGAAAACACGCGGCCCAGCAGCATCTTGTCCGGCGAGAGCCCGGTTCCCGGCACGGTGTTCGAGGGGCTGAAGGCAGCCTGCTCGATCTGTGCGAAGTGGTTCGAGGGGTTCTCGTTGAGGGTGAACTTGCCGACCTCGATGAGCGGGTAGTCCTTCTTCGACCAGGTCTTGGTCAGGTCGAAGGGGTTGAAGCGGTAGTCCTTGGCCTCTTCGTACGGCATGATCTGCACGCTGAAGGTCCAGGACGGGTAGTCTCCGCGCTCGATGGCGTCGAACAGATCGCGACGGTGGACGTCGCCATCTTCACCGGCGAGCTTCGAGGCTTCCTCGTTGCTCATGTTCTCCACGCCCTGGTCGGTGTGGAAGTGGTACTGGACCCAGAACTTCTCACCCTCGGCGTTGACCCACATGTAGGTGTGCGAGGAGTAGCCGTTCATGTGGCGCCAGCTCTTGGGCAGACCACGGGGTCCCATGAGGTAGGAGACCTGGTGAGCCGACTCGGGCGAGAGCGACCAGAAGTCCCACTGCATGTTGTTGCTGCGCAGACCCGAATCAGGGGTGCGCTTCTGCGAGTGGATGAAGTCGGGGAACTTCATGGGATCACGGACGAAGAACACGGGGGTGTTGTTGCCCACCATGTCGAAGTTGCCCTCTTCGGTGTAGAACTTCAGCGCGAATCCGCGCACGTCACGCCAGGAGTCGGGCGAGCCGAGCTCACCGGCGACGGTGGAGAAGCGAGCGAGCATCGGGGTCTTCTTGCCCGGCTGCAGGAAGTCGGCCTTCGTGTACTTGGAGACGTCCGCGGTGACTTCGAACTCACCGAACGCGCCGGATCCCTTGGCGTGGGGGCTGCGCTCGGGCACACGCTCACGGTCGAAGCGAGCAAGCTTCTCGACCAGCGCAACGTCGTGGAGCAGCAGCGGTCCGTTCGCTCCGACGCTCAGCGAGTGAGCGTCCGATTCCCTCGGCGCACCGGATTCGGTCGTCGAGGCCTTCTTATTGTCGTGTCCGGCGTATTCATGATCTGTATGTTGCGTCATCACATCTCCTTCAACCGTTTGATTTCAGGCGTCGACATTCAGTCAACGATCACGGCCACCGGTGAAAAATGTTTCCCGCCGGTGCAGCTGATCGACCGGCTGAGCGCCGTTCGCCTGATCTCGATTTCCCGACTTCGGCGGAACCTCGTCGGAGTCACTTTCAACTTAACGATGTTCTCTGCCATGTACAACCCAGGGTCGGCTGTCTAAATTCCCGTTCCCGGTGTTGGTCGGCTCACCCCTCCGCCGAGGCGGCAGGTCCGCCGCCAGAACCGCCCGTCGATCCGCCGGTTCCGGAACCGCCGGAGCCTGCCGCACCACCGCCCGAACCGCTGCCCGATCCGTCCGACCCGGAGCCGCTGCTGCTCGTGCCGCCGCTGGTGTCCCCGGTGCTGCCGGTGCCGTCGGTCGAGGTGGAACCGCTGCTCGCATCGGTCCCGTCCGTGGTCGTCGAGTCGCCGGTGGAGTCACTCGTGCCCGTCGTCTCCGAGCCCTGCGAACTCTGCCCCTCGGCGGCACCTTCGGTGCCGGTCTCCCCCGCCGAGGTGGACTGACCGTTCTGCGTGTTCGATCCGCTGTTCGTCGAGCCCTGGCTGCTGTCGGCGCCTGATCCGGATCCGCTCGACGAATCGTCACCGCCGGTTCCGGAGTCAGAGGTCCCGTCGTTGGTGACGGGTTCGTCGCTCGTCGAGGTCCCGGTCACCGACCGTGAGATCTGCGAGGTGCCCGGTGAGATATCGGCTTCGGTGAAGTTCTCGGCCACGACGACCGCGCCGAGTCCGATTCCGAAGGCGGCGACGCCGATCGTCAGCGGGTAGAGGACCCGTTTGCGGCGCAGCTTCTGCCACCAGGTGCGGGGCCCGTTCTCGGCCGCGCTGCCTTCGCCGTCCTCGACCTTTCCGTCATCCGGCGCCGAGGCGGCTGTTCCGTTCGCATCGCCACCAGCGGGTTCAGGTGGGGCGAAGGCCGAATCCTCGGCAAGTGAGGGATCGACGGACGTGGCCTTCTCAGAAGGATTCTTCGCGATCTTCGCTTTCACGGCAGGGGCGAGTTTGGACCCGACTTCTTGGATCTTCTCTTTGCCCTTGTCGAGGCTGCGGCCATAGAGGGTGACCGCCAGGGCAGTGACGATGCTCGCGACTCCGGCGCCTACGACCGTGCCGGCGACACCGAGCTGACCGCCGATGACCGACGAGGTCGCCGCGGCGCCTGCACCCGCAAGCAGCTGAGTGGCGGAGATCCGGCCTTCCGAGGACTTCTCCTCAGCCTTCTTGTCTTCGACCGTCTCTGCCGCTTCGGCCACGGCGGTCGGGGCGGCCGCCGTCTGAGTCTGCTGTTGTGTGGCCCCACCATCGTGGCGGATCGGATTGGGCGGCATCACCTTGGTGACGACGTGTTCGGTGGGTTCGGCCGCCGGGGCCGGGTGAGAGCTGACGATCTCTTCGGTGATCAGCGGCAGCGTCTGGGAATGCTCCGGCAGATGAGTTTCATCGTTGTGCTCGTGTTGCTCGTTCGTGCCACTGTTGCCTACCGTCAAAGTCCCTCCAAAATCCGGCGTGCAACCATTCTCGGACTCCCACGTTCAGGCATCCTGACACTTCACGTTGGAAGCTGAGAAAGACCTGATGGACATGCTCGAAATCGGGGCCGCCACCTGGGGCGATACGCAAGAATGTGACCTCGAGGACAATCGGTTCTCACGGACTTCTCAGATGTGCGTGTCGACACTTCCGGAGAGAAGAACGGCCACCGGAATCTCGTCTGGAATAGCCTCACCCGGTTCGAGTTCGAAGAGTTGAAAACGAGGGTGCTCAGCGCCGGATTCGAGAGTGAGCACGAACCGGGACCCGTCGGTGGGGACCGGTTCGCCGATGCTCATCTGCAGCTCACCGGAGGCAGACTCGGACTGCTGGCCCGAGTTGCCCGATTCGGTTGCGGCGTCACAGCCGGTGCTGCCTGTGTCCTCGTCGGCGACCATGAGATTGACGGCGAAACACGGTTCCGCCATGCCGACGAGGCTGACGGCCTGACGTCCGTGAAAGCGCTCTGGGTGGAGCGCGGGCACCGAGTGCACGTGCCCGTCGATGTCGAGTGTCACCTCGGCGGTAGGAAGGAAGGTGCGGGCCATTCCGGGCAACGCCGAGAATGGGCCCACACGCGAGAGCCGGGCGATGCTCAGCCGCCAAGGACGAAGCCCAGGAGTCAGCCGCACTGAGTCGGCCAGGGAGACGAGCTCAGTGGTCTGACCGGCTCCGTTGGCCCACGGAACGGGGCCACGGTCGGCGAAAGAAGCGAGTGCGCGCATGACTCAGCGCGCCACGGGCGGGTGGGGCCGCCTCGGTGGTGGTGTGGTCATCCCTTGCACAGGCAGAACGGGTGACCGGCCGGGTCGAGGAACACTCGGAACGTCTCTCCCGGCTGTTCAGGGGCTTTGCCTGCACCGATTTCGAGCACAGCCTTTTCGGCGACGTCGAGATCGTCGACCACGACGTCGATGTGCATCTGCTGCGCGTGAGCCTGGCCGGGCCAGCTGGGTGCGTGGTAGTCCTCCACCTGCTGAATGCAGATCGGCGGCCAGGAGTTGGAGACGACTTCTGCCCAGGTGCCGTCCTCGTCGACGGTGACAGACCAATCCAGGAGCTTTCCGTAGAACTCCGCGAGTTCACGGGCGTCAGGGGCATCGATTACGACAACGGGCTGCTTTGCGATAGCCATGCCCCGAGTCTACGCCGCCGCACTGACACGGCGAAGGGCTGGACGCCGGGGAGTAGGATTGTTGAGCAGATCCGCCGATGCGTCCGCAGTCCGCATCGGCTCCCCATAGTGAAGGTTCGCGATGAGTTCTCATGCCCTGCCCGTCACCGGTGATCCGGCGGTCTACATCATCCACGACAATCCGGAATGGATCGCCCCGTTCACCGAGGCGCTCGACCGCCTCGGTGTCGCACATGTCGAATGGCTTCTGCCCGAGACCACCATCGACCTCGCAGCCGAACCACCAGAAGGTCTGTTCTGGTCGCGGCTGTCAGCGTCGGCGCACACCCGAACCGATCCGCACGTCAAGGAGTACGGGCGCGCGGTCCTCGACTGGCTCGCCGCCGCCGGCCGCCGCGTCATCAACGGTCGCGGGGTCTATGAGCTCGAAGTGAGCAAGATCCGTCAGCATCGCGAGCTGGCCGGCCGCAGCTTCGACGTGCCGCGCACCGCAGCCGCATTCGGACCACAGGCGCTCGTCGAGGCCGCTGGCGGCTTCACTCCCCCGTTCATCACGAAGCACAATCAGGGCGGAAAGGGCCTCGGCGTGCGTCGCTTCGACTCCCACGCCGAGCTCTCAGCCGCCGCCGATGAGTTCGCACCCGGCGGGGCGAATGCACCGATCGACGGCATCACCCTCATCCAGGAGTATGTGCAGCCGGCGCAGCCGTTCATCACCCGCGCGGAGTTCATCGGCGGACGTTTCCACTATGCGGTGCGCGTCGACGTCTCCGGCGGATCGTTCGAGCTCTGCCCGGCCGATGCGTGCGCTGTTCCCGGTGCAGGGACTGACACCGTCGTCGAGGCGGCTCCCCCGTTCGCTCGCCGTGAGGAGATCACGGCCGCAACGCCGCTGATCAGCCGTCTTGAAACACTGCTGGCCGACCTGAACATCGAGATCGCCGGCATCGAGTTCATCGAGACCGCTGACGGCCGGCAGGTCGTCTACGACATCAATACGAACACGAACTACAACCCGTCCGTTGAGTCCGCCGAACAGTCGGCAGGTCGTCAGCCTGCCGCGGACCGTATCGCCGATTTCATCGCCGATGCCCTCGCCGAGGCGGCCCCACCGTCAGTGTCCCCCGTCGGGTCCACAGTCCGGTGATAGTGTCGAAGAGCTACAGGGGAGCGCCGATCGACGGGCGCTGAGAGTGCGTACGCAGACCCTTTGAACCTGAACTGGCCGCACCGACGGCGGGCTTCCGCGATCTTATGGACTCGGCAGTCGCCTCGGCGTCGTATCCGCAGCTGCTCGTCGTCCTTGTCGTCGCAGAATGGCTCTACCTCGACTGGGCCGAATCCCGCGAGGAAATGCCGCAGCGACAGATTCACCGAGGATGGATCGACCTCCACCGGGGCGAGGCTTTCCGCGGATGGGTGCAGTTCCTCGTCGACGAGCTCGAACGCGTGTTCCCGACAGACGACAACCAGGGTTCAGAGGCCGAGACCCTGGCCCGCACCTGGCGGCAGGCCGTCGATCTCGAATGTGCCTTCTTCGACAATGTCTATGAAAACTGAACCGCCCGGAACCGCACACGGCAGCCGCGTCACCCCACTCCCCTAGACTGGACTCATGAGCACTGAGGTTGATGCAGTCGTCGTCGGTTCCGGACCGAACGGCATGGCCGCCGCGGTCACCCTGGCCCGCGCGGGCCTCTCCGTCGAAGTGTTCGAAGCTCAGCCGACGATCGGCGGCGGTGCCCGCACCCTCGACCTCGGGCTGGCTCCCGGCATCACTCATGACATCTGCTCGGCCGTCCACCCGCTGGCCATCGCCAGCCCCTTCTTCGTCGACTTCGACCTGCGTGCCCGCGGCATGGAGCTGACGACTCCCGAGATCTCCTACGCCCAACCTCTCGACGGGAAACCGGCCGCGCTGGCCTTCCACGATCTCGACGAAACGGTCGACCGCCTCGGCGAGGCCGGACCCGAATGGCGGCGATTCTTCGCCCCGCTGCTCGACCGTGTCGATGACGCGATCTGGCTTTCCCTCGGTGACAAGCGTTCGGTGCCGGAGACTCTGCGCGACCTTCCCGGAATCGCGAACGTCGTGAAATTCGGGTTGCGGCTGCTCTCTCAAGCGAGCCCTGCCTGGAACATTCCTCTCTCCCACGAATCGAGCCAGGCCCTGTTCACCGGAGTCGCCGCGCACGCGATCGGCGGACTGCCGGCGATGGGCACGGCCGCCACGGCGACGATGCTCTCAACGGTCGCCCACGCCGGCGGGTGGCCCTCCCCGATCGGCGGTTCGCAGGCGATCATCGACCACCTCGTCGCCGACCTCGAAGCACACGGCGGAACAGTGCGTACGAATGCCCGCGTCGACCATGTCTCGGACATGCCCGCGGCCCGCGCCTACCTGCTCGACACCTCGGCGCTGAACGCCGCCCAGATCTTCTCCGGCCTGCTGCCCGCTCAGGTCGATAAGAGCCTGCGCAGCTTCAAACACGGCAACGCCGCGGCCAAGGTCGACTTCGTCCTCAACGGACCGGTCCCCTGGTCCGACCCCGAGGTGGGGCGCGCCGGGACCATCCACGTCGGCGGATCCAGAGCGCAGATGGCCGCCGCCGAGGCGCAGGTGATGAACGGACGTATGCCGGCTGATCCCGTGTGCCTCGTCTCGGACCCGACGGTCTTCGACAAGTCCCGCGAGGTTGGCGGGCTGCGGCCGTTGTGGACGTACGCGCACGTGCCCTTCGACTGCCCGCTCGACCCGACTGAATACATCACGAGGCAGATCGAACGCTTCGCACCTGGCTTCCGCGACCGCATCGTCGCGCACAATGCCATCCCCGCGTCCGAGATGGCCGGTCACAACCAGAACTACATCGGCGGGGACATCGCCACCGGCGTTGTGTCCTTCTATCGGATGATGGCCCGCCCGCGTCTGACTTGGGATTCCTATAGCCTCGGCGCGCCTGGTGCCTTCTTGTGCTCGGCGGCGACTCCGCCGGCTCCGGGCGTCCACGGAATGAACGGCTGGTTCGCCGCCCGCCGAGCACTGAAGACCCGCTTCGGCATCGACGAAGCACCCAGCCTGGAACCGGGCGACTAAGGTACAGCCCTCAACCGGCCTTGAGGGAATCCTCCACTTCCGCACCCATGGGCACGACCACCTCGGCGGCGGCGATCCTCGCACCCTTCGCAGCCTTGAGCCCCGCGCCGAGGACGCCGATGATGACGAGGACGGCGCCGCACAGCTCTCCGATGCTCACGCGTTCGCCGAAGACGACGAACGCGGCGCTCATGCCGACGACGGGCACGAGCATGGAGAACGGGGCGACGACTCCGGCCGGATTGCGCGACATCAGCCACGACCACACGCCCGACCCGATGATCGTCGCGACGACCACGGTGTAGATCAGTCCCGCTATCGCCCACAACCCGGTCGGAGTCGCCAGCCCGTGGAAAGAGTCGCCGATGCGATCCGGTCCTTCCACTGCAAGCGAGAGGAGGAACATCGGCACCGGCGGAACGACGGACATCCACATCGTCAGCTTGATCGGTTCCGTGGTGTGCGCCCGCCGATTGCAGATATTGCCGATCGCCCAGCCGAAGGCCCCGGCCAGAGTGAGGAGGAAGGGCAGGATGCTCGCATGCGAGTCGAAGCGCTGCCAGCCGACGACGGCGAGACCGGCCATTGCGATGAGGAGGAATGCCATCTGGGAGCCGCGGACCTTCTCCCGCAGGAACGTCATACCCAGCAGCACTGTGAAGGGCCCCGAGGCCTGCAGCACAAGTGAGGCAAGCCCCGCGGGCATGCCGGCGTCCATCGCCCAGTCGAGGAAGAGGAACTGCAGCAGCCCGAACCCGAGTCCGTAGCCGATGATCCAGCGCAGCCTGACATCGGGTTTCGGGACGAAGAGCAGCGCTGGAATCGCGAGGAGCGCGAACCGCATGGCCACGAGGAGGAACGGTGGGAACTGCGCCAGGGAGAGGTCGATGGCGAGGAAGTTGAGTCCCCACATGATCGCCACCGAGGCGGCGAGAAGACAGTGCTTGAACGACATGCTCCCATTCTCGAGTGCCCGGTACTATTCACACAATCGAAAGTTTCTTACACAACCATGAAGTCAGACTTCATAATCAGCTGACCGGGACGTAGCCTGAGACCATGGACCCCAGGCATCTCGAACTGCTGCGCCAACTCGACGAACGCGGCAGCGTCACGGCCGTCGCAGAAGCGACATTCCGCACTCCGTCGGCGGTGTCCCAGCAGCTGAAGGCCGCGACACGGGAGTTCGGACGTGCCCTCGTCGAACCCGATGGGCGCGGGCTGCGGCTGACACCGGCCGGTCGGCTGCTTGCAGCCGGCGGTCGGCAGGTGGCCACAGCGATCGCCGACGTACAAGCGGAGTGGGAGGACTACCTCGGCGAGGAATCCGGCGAGGTCCGCATCGCGGGCCTGCCCAGTGCGCTCACCTACCTCATTCCGGCGGCGTTGACCGCTCTGCGGGAGACGAGCCCGCGGATCCGCGTGAACACGATCGACGTCGACCTTGCCGAACACGAATTCGCCGGTCTGCGCGGCGACGTCGATCTCGTTATCGCGCATTCGCTCATCTCCCAACGGCCGGTCGGCACGGACGGGCTCACCGTCGAACCTCTGGCCCGGGAACCCATCGACGTCGCTGTCGCCGATGACCATCCCCTGGCCGGCCGCGACTCGGTGGAGCCGGACGATCTCGTCGACGAGCAGTGGATCGGGGTGCCGCGCGGATTCCCCTTCGACACGATCCTCACCTCGATCGAGCATGTCACCGGAAAGCCGTTGGAGGTCACTCAGCGGATCCGGGACAACCGGCTCATCGAAGCTCTCGTCGCGGCCGGTGACCACGTGGCGCTGCTGCCCCGGTTCACAACTCCTCGGAATGCCGGTCTGCGGCTCATCCCCCTGTCCGGGGTCGCGGCGACTAGGTGGGTCGTCGCGGTGATGCGGCCGGATGCGCCCGGTCGCCGAGCGGTCACGCGAGTGCTCGAGGCGCTGCGAAGCGCTTCGGCACAAGCTTCTCCAGGGGCAGGAACGCCGCCCAGCAGATGACGGTCGGCAGGAAGTGAATGCCGAGTGCGATGTAGGTCATGAGGTGGAAGAGGCAGAAGAAGGCGACGACCCCGTAGAGCCACTTGCCCTTGAGGAACAGGGCGACGGGTGAGAGGAACTCGAAGACGAGCGTCGCCCACTGTGCGGCGATGAGGAGGCCGGGCATCTCGAGGAATGGCTTCGACCATTCGGCGCCGCGCCGCATGAGCGCCCAGATGATGACCGCGCCGTTGGCCCAATGCGTGATGTTGCCCGAGGCGATCCACTTCATCAGCACCGAGTAGAAGTAGGTGAGCACGACCGCGATCTGCACGACGCGCAGTGCCCAGCCGGCCCTCGCCGAGGCGGTGCCGACGTCCCGGAACCGCGCCGTTCCGATCGTGGGCAGGACGAAGGCTGCGATGACGAGCGCCATATGGTCGTGCGCGACGTAGCCGTAACCCTGCGTGTAGAACATCCACGCCCCGAAGGTGATCGCCACGGCCCAGCCGCTGATGCGCTGGAAGATCCCCGCGGCAGCGAGGAGAGAGAAGACGATGATGAGGGCGAGCAGGATCTGCGCGCCGAGGACGCTGACGGCGGGGATGTGGAGGAACCTCGCCAGCCACAGCGGCTGGTAGAACTCGGGTGTCCAGCCGTGGGCGATGACGTCACCGGAGATCGTGAGTACATCGATGATGATGAAGACGTAGATGAACACTCGAAACACGGCCACCCGGGCCAAGGGCACGGCAGGCATGAACCAGCGGAGGAACGGATTCGCGGACGCCGCCTCGGCGGGGGTGTTCGTCAAGGTTCGGTTGCCGCTCATCGGACCTCCCATTCCGCCAGCGTCGTCTGTTCGGGTTCCCCGACGGCCAGGCCGTTCTTCAGCTGGGTGGTGGTGCGGCAGAGGATCATCGTTTCGGGTATCGGTTCGTCTGGATGCAGGCGCACGTACGAGTCGGCCATCGACTGCATCAGTTCGGGGTGGGCGATGACGCGGTCGAGTTGGGACTCGACGTCCCCGCGTTCGATGCCGACGGTCGCGGTGTTGAACCCGAGGCGGCGTGGTTCGTCCTCGCCGGGGAATTGGGCTTCGATGCACGTGGAGCCGACCGTGCCGTTGAGGTCTTTGGCGGTGGCGTACTGGGTGAGCGATCCTAGTGGGAAGAAGTCGTTCGTGTTGAGGAACTGTCCGCAGGTGAGGATGACGAAGGCGATGGCAGGAACGATGATGCGCCAGCCGATGGAGAACTTCGACAGCGGTTTGACCCGGGCCTGAGCCTTGGAGCTGCGGGAGCCGGTGGACGTGCCGGAGTCAGCCAGGCTGCCGGAGCCGGGTTCCTGGCTCGTCAGGAGGCGGCGCTTCTTCTCTTCCATACGCTTACGGGACTCGTCCTCTCGGGTGCGGCTCGTTCGCAGACAATCCTATCCGCCCATTACTACCTGACGGCGGCCCAGCAACCTCGCGCCAGGTTGCTGGG
>NZ_BCSJ01000020.1 GCF_001570805.1 Brevibacterium epidermidis NBRC 14811
GGTAGCAATAAGGGTCAGGAGCTGCGGGCGTAGAGGTTGAGCTGCTCCCACCCGGCCGCATACTTCTGGAAGGCGGCGACCGCGGACTCGGAATCGCTGTTGCTCAGCGCGGTGACCCACGAGTCGACGAGCTCCGCGGCCTCGCTCGGCCACAGCACATCGGACATCCCGCCGAGGTCGAGCTCGAGGATCGAGTTCATATCGAAGGTATCGATCCACTCGGCCAGGACCGAGGTCTGCTCGACCATGTCGACGACCTTCGAGGTGTCCGCGATCGTCTCGGAAGCCCATTCCATGCGCGCCGAGGCGGCCAGGATGTCCGTGCGGATGAGCACCCGCAGCCCCTCGTCGGTCTCCTCGGTGATGATCTGATCCTCGCTCAGGGAGAAGAACAGCCACCACGACGGCGGCACGTCCCAGGCCGAGACCCGGGTGAAGATCCGTGTGTCCTTCGCGTCCTGCAGCCACTCCGCACGGCGGCTCGCGGCACGGCGGCGAGCGGACTTCGGAGCGACGATGTCCAGGGTCGCCTTCGAGGTGTGCTCGGCCAGCGATTCGAGCGCCTCCCACCCGCGGATGTCCTCCTGAGCAGGGCAGAAACGGTCCACTCCGTCCGCGGTCTGAGACGCCGGAAGGAAGATCGGAGTGCGCCGGAAGGAATCGGCCACAGGCGACGGAGGCAGGGAGATCAAGCGCTTGTCGGCGTCGTGGGAAATCTGCTCCTCGATGCGCGACCGGTTGTCCTCCACCTGCCTGTCTTGCAATTCGGAATGCACCACAAGAGGTTCGAAGATCCGCAGGGTGACGACATAATCGCGACGGTAGGCCATGGGTTCAGCCTATCCAAGGTCGGCTCGCAAAATGGAACTTCCCAGTACGAACAGGTAGGATTTAAGCGCATAGCAGAGATCTAGTCCGGGGCGAATCGCCCCAATGACGACGGAGGGGGTCACGCCAGTGGGTCGCGGCCGCGCAAAGGCAAAGCAGATCAAGGTAGCTCGGAAGCTGAAGTACTACAGCCCGGATACCGACCTTAATAGACTCCAGCAGGAGCTCGGCGCCGACGCGCACAAGTCTGGTCCGTCCGATCCTTACGACGATGAACCTGACTACTCGGCTTACGCCGACAAGTACAACGTCGACGATGACGACGAGTACGAGAACTGAACTCAGATGACTGCAGCCCAACGCGGCTGATCTGACACACAGAGGGCGGAGACTTCGGTCTCCGCCCTTTGTCGTGCGTGCTGAGAATTATCTCGCCGAGGCGGCTGTGCCCTCACGCTCATCCCCACCGTTCCGTGCATTTCCTCCCGTCCCGTGGCCATCACGCACCGGAAGCAGCACACCCCCGTGCAGGAGCACGAGGGTGTGAGAGTTCGAGTGAGGGAAGCTCCCCCAGCGAGACGAGCCGCACGAGCCTTACTGCAGGATCGCGGCGCCCCCGTCGACGCCCTTGGCGCCCTGCACATAGTCGGGGTCGGTGGCGAGAGTTCCGTCGTCGGCGGCGACGTCGCCGAGCACCCAGGCTCCGGGGCTAGCGGCGAGCACACCGTCGACCGATTCCGCGTCGACGACGAGGACCATGCCGACGCCGAGGTTCCAGGTGCGTTCCCGGTCGTCCTGCGGCACTCCGCCGAGATCACCGAGTACGTTGAACACCGCCGGGATCTCCCACGAAGCCCGTGACATCTTCGCCACCAGCCCCTGCGGGAGCACCCTGGCCACATTGGCCGAGAGTCCTCCGCCGGTGACATGCGAGACCGAATGCACGGCTTCGGGCAGCGCGTCGAAGAGAGCGGCGAGCTCACCGGTGTAGACATGGGTGGGAACGAGCAGCTCCTCACCGAGGGTGCGCCCGAACTCCGAGACATGCTTATCCAGGCCCCATCCCGCCTCGGCGATGACGTGGCGGACCAGGGAGTAGCCGTTGGAGTGGATGCCCGAGGACGGCAGACCGATGAGCACGTCACCGGCACGGACCTTCTCGGGTCCAAGCAGCTTCGAGGCCTCGACGACACCGGTGGCGGCACCGGCGACATCGTACTCATCGACTCCGAGCAGCCCCGGGTGTTCGGCGGTCTCCCCGCCGACCAGGGCGACACCGGCCGAGGCACAGGCGTCGGCGATTCCCCGCACGATATCGGCGATGCGTTCGGCCACGACCTTGCCGCAGGCGATGTAGTCGGTCATGAACAGGGGTCGGGCACCGCAGACGATGATGTCGTCGACGACCATGCCCACAAGGTCGTAGCCGATGGTGTCGTGCTTATCCATGGCCTGAGCGATGGCGACCTTCGTGCCCACTCCGTCGGTCGACGAGGCGAGCAGCGGACGCTCGAAGTCCTTGAGTACGGAGACGTCGAAGAGTCCGGCGAATCCGCCCATCCCACCGACGACCGAGGAGTTGTGGGTGGCCGAGACGGCAGCTTTCATCAGTTCGACGGCGCGGTCTCCGGCTTCGACGTCGACGCCGGCGGCGGCATAGGTGGTGGACTTCGGGTTCGCTTCGGAACTCAACTCAGCATCCTTTGTCGGCGGGTGTGTTGTTGACGGGAATCGGGTACTCGCCCGAGAAGCAGGCGGTGCACAGCTGGCTGCGCTCCTGCTCGGTGGCGGCGATCATGCCGTCCAGAGAGATATAGCCCAGAGAGTCCGCGTCGAGGTTCTCGCAAATCTCGTTCGTGGTCAGGCCGTTGGCGATCAGCTCGGCACGGGTGGCGAAGTCGATGCCGTAGAAGCACGGCCACTTCACCGGCGGGGAGGAGATGCGCACATGGACCTCGGCCGCTCCGGCCTCCCGCAGCATGCGGATCAGGGCGCGCTGAGTGTTTCCGCGCACAATCGAATCGTCGACGACGACGAGGCGTCGACCTTCAATGTTCTCCCGGATCGGGTTGAGCTTGAGGCGGATGCCCAGCTGCCGCAGGGTCTGCGAAGGCTGGATGAAGGTGCGTCCGACATAGGCGTTCTTCATCAGCCCCTGGCCGAACGGGATGCCCGAGGCCTCGGCATAGCCGACGGCCGCGGGAGTTCCGGATTCCGGGGTGGCGATGACGAGGTCTGCGTCAACAGGGTACTCCTCGGCCAGCTGGCGGCCCATCTGGGTCCGTGCGGCGTGGACGTTCTTGCCGTTGAGCTTGCTGTCGGGACGCGCGAGGTAGACGTATTCGAAGACGCAGCGAGCTTGGCTCGGTTCGGCGAAGCGGTGCGAACGCAGACCGTCTTCGTCGATGGCGATGAGCTCACCGGGTTCGATGTCGCGGACGAACTTAGCACCGACGATGTCGAGTGCCGCGGTCTCCGAGGCCACGACCCAGCCGTTCTCCAGCCGGCCCAGCGACAGGGGTCGGACCCCGTGCCGGTCACGCGCGGCGTAGAGGGTGTGCTCGTCCATGTAGACCAGCGAGAACGCGCCTTCGACATGCGGCAGCAGACTCAGCGCCGCCTCGGTGAGGTTCTCTCCGTCTTCGGTCGCGAAGAGCTCGGTGACCAGGGAGGTGTCATTCGAGGAATCACGGAAGGGCCGGGTGCGGGCCGACTTCTTCGTGGCCTCCTCGACGACCTTCGTCGCGTGGTCGCGGCGGGCATCGGCCATGGCTTCGAGGGCGTCGAAGTTCGTCAGATTGCCGTTGTGGGCCAGCGCCACGGTGCCGAATGGGGTCGGCCCCAGGGTGGGCTGAGCGTTCTCGAACGACGGTGATCCGGTCGTCGAATACCGGGTGTGGCCGACGGCGATATGGCCCTGCAGGAGCTCGAGATCGCGTTCGTGGAACACCTGGGAGACCAGGCCCATGTCGCGGTAGATGAGGATCTGCTTGCCGTTGCTGGCAGCGATTCCCGCGGACTCCTGTCCGCGGTGCTGCAGGGCGTAGAGCCCGAAGTATGTGAGTTTGGCGGTTTCCTCGCCGGGGGCCCAGACTCCGAACACACCGCATTCGTCCTGCGGTCCGCGGTCCTGGGGGTCGATTTCGTGCGTCAGCTGCCCGTCTCCTCTTGCCACGAGTGAAATTGTCTCATACCCGCAACGACGCTCTGACCCGGTGCTCAGACTGTGGAACCAGGTGCCGAATCCCGGCCGGTTCCCGCATCGCCCTCGTCGTCGACTGCGGGTTGAGCATGCGTATCGTCTGCGGGCGCGGACTCCGTGTTCGCCGAGGCGGCCGCACCTTCGTCGGCACCGGCATCGGGGTCCTCCCCGCGGGCTTCGGCGATGCGACGGCGCGCGATCTCCTTCGGATCGTCGACCATGTCGATCTGCGCATCGACCCGGAATTCCTTCGCCTTCTTCCGTCCCCTCCAGTCGAGGATGAGGGCGACAAGTCCGCCGAGGAACAGTCCGCCGATCCCGAGGACGAGCAGCATCAGGCCCATCCCCTTGCCCACCGTGTAGCCCATCGGCATATCGGCCGGGTCGACGAAGATCGCGAGGATTCCAGCGATCGCGATGCCGAGCACCGCGCCGATGCCCATGAACACCGAGTACTTGGGGCTGCGACGGACGGAGACGTCGATCTGGTCCTTCATGATCTCCTTGGACACGTGGCCGGATGGGGCCGATGGATCACCGGGAATACCCCGGAACAACAGGTCCCGAACAGTCTAGTCGAGTCAGCCTGAGGTTCTTCCCAGGCAGTCTCACGCCACTTCCCATAAACTGGACACAACTAAACTGGACTCACCCAGATTGACGGTCACTGAAGACAGAGGTTTGCGATATGTCCCACACGATCATCGTCGGCATCGACGGTTCCGACAACGCCGAATGCGCCCTGCAGTGGGCGATCACGCATGCACAGAAGACCTCCGCAGAGATCCGCATCGTCTCCGCCTACACCGTCCCCGGCGTCAATATGAGCCAGGCCGATATCGTCTACCCCGCCGATTTCGACGACGCCGTGAAGAAGACCGTCGAAGACATCGCCGAGGCGGCCGCCGCCACCGTCACCAAGGCCGGCGTTCCCGTGTCGACGACGATCGTGCCCGGTGACGCCTCCGGAGTAATGGTCGAGCATTCGAAGAACGCCGCCCTCGCCGTCGTCGGCGCGCGCGGTCGCGGTGGGTTCGCCGGTCGCCTCCTCGGCTCCGTGGCCCTGGCCATGCCCGCGCATTCGCAGTGCCCGACCGTCGTCGTCCCGAGCACGTGGCCGACCCGGATCATGCCGACGACTCCCCTGCCCGTCGATGATCCCGTCCGCACGACCGATGATCCCTCCGCCGAGGCGGACGGACGGTCGCGTCCCGACTTCTCCGGTGAGGTCGTCGCCGCCGTCGATCCCTTCGAGACCGACACCCCGGTGCTGCGTGCCGCGGCCGCTCAGGCCGCGATCTACGGTGTTCCGCTGCGCCTCGTCGGGGTCACCGCCACGCATATCCTCTCGCCCGAGTGGATGCCCAGCGAGGAGCACCTCATCCGGATGTACGACGAGGCGGCGAAGGCCTTCACCGCCTCTGCCGACTCGCTGAAGGGAGACTTCCCCGATCTCGAGGTGCGGTTCTCGATCTTCGATGCTCCCGCCACCGAGGTGCTCGTGTCGGCCACGTACACCGCCGATCTCCTGGTCATCGGCTCCCGTGGCCGCGGCGGGTTCGTCTCCACCGTCCTCGGGTCGACGTCACAGGGTGTGCTCTCGCATGCCGTGTGCCCGGTGCGGGTGGTGCGGGTCAACCGCCGTCAGCCGGGCCGCCGCCGCTGAGGCGGAACGCTCTCACCCGAGGGCGACGAGCCCGATGCCGGAGACCACGACGAGAGCACCGACGAGTTTGAGCACGACGTTCTTCTCACCGAAGAACCACCACGCCAGCAGGGTGCCGACGATGATCGAGGTCTCCCGCACGGGGGCCACGAGCGCCACCGGTGCCTGCTGCATCGCGTAGAGGACGAGCACGTACGCGAGCGGTGAGAGGATCGCCACGGTCACGAGCGCGCGCTTGTGGCTCAAAAGGATCTCGCGGAAGTCCGCGCGCTTCTCCCGGCCGCCGGGAAGCGCGACCATTCCGACGGTCATGATGAGCCCGACGCAGGCTTCGGAGACGGCGAAGTAGAGCAGCGGGGAATCGCTGACATGGTTCACGGCGAAGTCGTCCCAGAGTGTGTACGAGGCGATGAACGCCCCGATCAGCCCGCCCCAGGCGAGCCCCCGTCGCAGACCGTCGCTGCTCGTGGGGCCGTCCCCGCCGCCGCGGGGACGGATCGTGACGACGGCGATGCCGGCGATGACGGTGAAGGCTCCGACCGCCTCGGCGAGGGTGGGACGCTCACCGAGGAAGGCCACGGCGATGATGATCGTCACGACCGGCCCGATGCCGCGCGCCGTCGGGTAGACGACGCCCAGCGGGGCGTGGTCGTAACCGGACTGCAGGGCCACGGAGTAGGCGATGTGGAAGACCGCGCTCAGCGCCGCCGCGCCGACCAGTCCCCAGTTCAGCGGCTGCGCGCCGGTGGCGATGATGACGGCCGCGACCGGGGCGAGCAGGAGCGCCGAGAGCCCGTGGTAGGCGAGCACGAAGGCATAGCCTCTGCCGGTGACGGACTTCGCGGCGAGGTTCCAGACGGCGTGGGCGACGGCGGCGATGAGGACGAGCCCGAGCACCGGGAAGGTCATCGGCGCACCGGCCCCTTCCTCACCGTCACAGCTTGATGGCGACGGTCTTCGTCTGCGTGTATTCGTCGAGGGCTTCGATGGACTTCTCGCGACCGTAGCCGGACTTCTTGAACCCGCCGAAGGGCAGTTCGACTCCCCCGCCGGCACCATAGGTGTTGACGAAGATCTGGCCGGCATCGACCTCGGCAGCCAATCGGTGGGCGCGGGAGATGTTCTGCGTCCACAGTGCGCTGACGAGGCCGTAGTCGGTGCCGTTGGCCAGCGCCACGGCTTCGTCGTCGTCGGCGAACGGCAGGGTCGCGACGACGGGGCCGAAGACCTCTTCCTGGGCGATCCGGGACTTAGGGTCGACGGCGTCGACGATGGTGGGGGTGATGAACGCCCCAGCGGCGAGGTCGTCGGCCAGACCGTCGGGTCGGGTGCCGCCCGTGATGATCTGTCCGGAGTCGACTGTGGCGAGGAACCCGCCGACCCGTTCATGCTGTTTGGTCGATATCAGGGGCCCGAGCATCGGGTCGTCGAGGCCGTAGCCGATGGTCACCTTCGCCATGGCCGCGGCCATCTTGTCGACGACCTCGGCGTGGATGTCGCGGTGGACGATGAGCCGGGATCCGGCCGAGCAGGTCTGCCCGGCGTTCTGGATGATCGAGCGCACGAGCGATGGGATCGCCGCATCGATATCGGCATCGGGGAAGACGATGTTCGCGGACTTCCCACCGAGCTCGAGGACCGTGGGCACGACTCGATCGGCGGCGGCGTGGGCGATGGCCGAACCGGTCTGCGTCGACCCGACGAAGCCCAGATGTGCCACCCCGGGGTGGGCGCTCAACGCCGCTCCCGCCTCGGCGCCGAGTCCGGTGACGACGTTGAAGGCTCCGGCCGGGAAGCCGACGGAGTGGATGAGTTCGGCCAGCCGCACGGTCGAGCGCGGGGTCTCATCCGCGGGTTTGGCGACGGCGCAGTTGCCTGTTGCCAGCGAGGTGGCGGCGGCGCGGCCGATGAGCTGGAGCGGATAGTTCCAGGCCACGATATGCCCGGTGACGCCGAAGGGCTCACGGCGCGTGTAGACGTGCATGTCCTCGGCCATCGGAATCGCATGCCCGTAGTAGGACTCGATGGTGTGGCCGTAGAACTCGAAGTAGCGGGCGCAGACGTCGACGTCGGCATAGGCCTGGGTGAGCGGTTTGCCAGTGTCCTCGGATTCGATGCGGGCCAGATCGTCACGGTTGGCGGTGATGACGGCCGCGGTGGCGATGAGCAGTCGGGAGCGCTGTTCGGGACTCGAGCGCTTCCATTCCTTCTGTGCTTTCGCCGCCGCGTGCACGGCCCGGTCGACCTCGTCGGCTCCGGCGCGGGCGATATCTCCGAGCTGGCCTCCTGTGGCCGGGTCGATATTGGCGTAGGTGAGCAGGGACGGCACATGCCGGCCGCCGATGAACGACGTCGTCTGCGTGATCTGTGCGCTCATCTTCAGGCCTCGAGTTCTGCGTCGGTGAAGAGGGGCAGGAAGTCGCCGAGGTCGGCTCGGGTTCCCGAGGCGTCGATGTCTCCGGCGGCGAGCGCGGCCTGGAAGTCGGTGCGCCCAGTGACCAGATTCAGCCACACTTCGGCGGAGGTCTCGACGACGTTCGGCGGGGTGCCCCGAGTGTGTCGTGGGCCGGCGATGCACTGGGTGACGCCGAACGGCGGGACCCGGACTTCGACGCTGTTGCCTTCGGCTCGGGAGGCGAGCTCTTCGAGGGTGAAGCGCACGGCGGTGGCGATGGTCGACCGGTCGGCCGTGGCCGCGTCGAGCCTCGCCTGGGTCAGCCACATCTCGAGTGCACCGCGCCCCTGATCGGGGTCGATCCTTCTGCGAATCGCCATCAGTCCCTCTTCCTCTCACTGATTGTGGCAATATCTTCCCCGAGCTTCAGGCGTCCGACAACGTTCGTCCGCCCCTCGGAATCCGTGCCTCCGGTGACCGGATCCGTGATCGCTGCGATCACGGCGTCGACTTTGTCGTTCCCCGTCGCCGAGGCGCCCCGCGGCTCGGCATCGAACGCTCCCGCCCGCTGGAACAGGGTGAGAGCGACGAACCCGGTGGCCCGAGATGACCCGTCGAGGCATTTCAGCGCCACCGAATACCCGGAGCGGGTGGCCATGACGATGACTCCTTCGGCTCCGCCTTTGGCGAAGACGCCGAGCTCGTCGATGACTGTCGAGTTCGGCCGGCCGTGGCCTTCGATGGTCCATGGGTCGGCGAAGACCGCCTCGGTGAGGGTGCGAGCCTCGTTCGCATAGGCAGCCCACGCTCCCGTCTCCTCGGCGTCACCGTCGGTGCTGCCCATCCGGATGACGCGGCCGATCGCGCGGGCCAGACCGGTGAGGCTGAGCGCGAACACGGGAGCCCCGCAGCCGTCGATGCCGACCGCGGACGGCTCCTCCGAGGCGAAGGCGGCAACCACCTCGGCGACCTTCTGCTGCACGGGATGATCCGGCGACAGATAGGTGGAGGTGTCGGCGCCGATGGCGCGGGCGGCGGCGAGGAACGCCGCATGCTTGCCGGAGCAGTTGAAGTACAGGGGCGAGCGCGGGTCAGTGTTCTCAGCTCCCTGGGCTCGCGCAGTCTCCTGCAGTTCACGGCGGAAGGCACCATCGGCGGGGTGGGCGGAGGGGCATTGCAGGTCGGACACGCTCAGCCCGGCGGCCTCCAGCATCGCGGACACGACCGCCACATGTCCGGATTCGGACTTGTGCGAGGCCATAGCCAATGCCGCGGACTGCCCCTCGAGCTGTGCACCGAGGCTCATCGCCGCGATCGCCTGCAGCGGTTTGAGACTCGACCGGGTGAACACGGGAACATCCGGGGCACCCAGGCTGATCAGCGGTGATCCCTGGGGGTCGAGGACGACAGCGGACCCGATATGCCGGGATTCGATGAAGCCGGAACGCTCGACGACGGCGAGCTCAGCGGCTTGAGCGGGGGTGAAAGTCGAGAAGGTCACGCACTCAAGCCTACGACCCTTTAGGCTGGTGGCGTGAAGGTTCTTGTCATCGGTTCGGGCGCCCGTGAACACGCCCTCGTCCTTGCTCTCTCGCGCGACCCGCAGGTCGACGCCGTCATTGCCGCTCCCGGCAATCCCGGTATCGCGCAGATCGCCCACACCGAGGCCGTCGACGCCTCGGATGCCGCCGCAGTGACCGCGCTGGCCGAGACCCTCGACGTCGATCTCGTCGTCATCGGTCCCGAAGCCCCGCTGGTCGCCGGTGTCGCGGATGCTCTGCGCGAAGCGTCGTTCCCCGTCTTCGGCCCCAGCGCGGAAGCCGCCGTGCTCGAAGGCTCCAAGGCATTTGCGAAGGAGGTCATGGAGTCCGCGAATGTGCCGACGTCGGCCGCCCGCGTCGCATACTCCCCCGATGAGGCCGCCGCCGCTCTGCGCGAGTTCGGTGCCCCGCATGTGGTCAAGGCCGATGGTCTGGCAGCCGGGAAGGGAGTCGTCGTCACCGATGACTTCGATGCCGCGCTGTCCCATGCGAGCTCCTGCCTTGAGGTCTCCGACCGGGTCGTCATCGAGGACTACCTCGACGGCCCCGAGGTCTCCCTGTTCGTCCTCTGCGACGGCAAGACCACCGTCCCCCTGGCCCCGGCCCAGGACTTCAAACGCATCGGCGATGGCGATACCGGACCGAACACGGGCGGAATGGGCGCGTATTCGCCGCTGCCGTGGCTGCCTGCGGGCACGGTCGAGGAGATCGTCGACACCGTCGCCCAGCCCGTCGTCGACGAGATGGCCCGCCGCGGCACTCCGTTCACCGGTCTGCTCTACTGCGGCCTGGCGCTGACGTCGAAGGGCCTGCGCGTCATCGAGTTCAACGTCCGCTTCGGCGATCCGGAGACGCAGTCCGTCCTCGCCCGACTGAGCAGTCCATTGGGCCAGACCCTGCTCGCCGCCGCCGAGGGCCGCCTCGACGAGATCGGGTCCCTCGACTGGGATCCGCGCTCCTCGGTGACCGTGGTCATGGCCGCGGAGAACTACCCGGGCACGCCGAGCACCGGGGACATCATCCGCGGACTCAGCACGTCCGAAACGCTGACGGACATCAGCGTCCTGCACGCGGGTACGAAGCTCGCGACCGGCCCCAGCGGCGGATTCGCCCCCGAGGATGCGGTAATCACGAAGGACATCGCCGAGACCGGTGACATCGTCACCTCCGGCGGCCGTGTGCTCTCCGTCGTCTCCCTCGGCAACAACCTCGACGATGCGCGGGCGAAGGCCTATGCCGCGGTCGACGAGATCAAGTGGGACGGCGAGCAGCACCGCACCGACATCGCCGATGCGGCCGCCGCCGGTCGCATCGAACTCGCCCCCGGCTACGCCGCCCCCGCACCGCAGCCTCCGGTGCTGCCGGGCTGGAAGCACGTGTACTCGGGGAAGGTCCGCGACCTCTTCATTCCCGTCGATGCCGCCGATGCCGCGAGCGCCGAACAGCTGCTCATGGTCGCCTCGGACCGGATCTCGGCCTATGACTGGGTGCTCGATTCGGAGATCCCGGACAAGGGCAAGGTGCTCACGGGCCTGAGCCTGTGGTGGTTCGATCAACTCGCCGACGTCATCGGCAATCATGTTATCAGCTCAGATGTGCCCGAGGCCGTCCGCGGTCGCGGTCTCATCGTCAAGAACCTCTCCATGTTCCCGGTCGAGTGCGTGGCCCGCGGCTACCTCACGGGTTCGGGAATGTCCGATTACCGGGCGACCGGGTCCGTGTGCGGAATCCAACTGCCGGCCGGACTCGTCGAGGCAGATCGCCTCGAACCTCCGATCTTCACCCCGGCAACGAAGGCCGAGCTCGGGGAACACGATGAGAACGTCAGCTTCGACGCCGTCGCGAAGACCGTCGGCACCGAGACCGCAGAGAAGCTGCGCGACCTGACCGTGGAGATCTACCAGCGCGCCGAGCAGATCGCCAGGGAACGCGGAATCATCCTCGCCGACACGAAGTTCGAGTTCGGGACCCTGCCCGATGGCACGATCGTCCTCGGTGACGAAGTGCTCACCCCGGACTCCTCCCGCTTCTGGGACGCCGAGGGCTATGAGGCCGGCAAGGCGCAGTCGAGCTTCGACAAGCAGTTCGTCCGCGACTGGCTGACCGAGGAGTCCGGCTGGGACAAGGCATCGGACACTCCTCCCCCTGCGCTGCCCGCCGAGGTCGTCGAGAAGACCCGTGCCCGCTACATCGAGGCCTTCGAGAAGCTCACCGGGGAGACGTTCCCCGGCTGAGTCTCTGCGCGCCGCAGAGCGCATCGCATTCGAAGCCGCGGGGCACCGACACGGAGTCGGTGCCCCGCGGCTTCGTCGTTCCCAGCACCTGCCGCCCATCGCTTTCGCTCTCCCAGCGACCCTCGTACCGCCAATGCCTCCTGTGCGAATATCGCAGAGTGAGACGCTGATTCAGCAACGTTGGCAACAGGCATTGCAGTTTCCATCTATCGAGCCACAACTGAGCAACGAAATCAGTGGAATCGAGGGGGAAGTTCCGCTAAGGTGACTTCACAGTGATCTACGACACACAGGGGCGGACTCTGCGATCCGCCTCTGTGACGAAAATGCAGTCGGGAGGCAGCATATGGACCTCGACATCCTCGACGTCGCAATCTTCGACGGTGAGGCCCTGCGTCCCGAGAATCGCGTGAGCATCCGTGACGGAATCATCACCGAGATCGGCACCGGCCCCGCAGCTGTTCCCGCAGAACGCACGATCACCGCCGAAGGCAGACTGCTCACGCCCGGATTCGTCGATGCCCATGTGCACACGACCTTCGGCGGCCAGGAGGCACTGGCCTGCGATATCAGCGCCGCCGGAACGCTCAACGAGGCACTGCAGATGATTCGGAACTATGTCGCAGACACTGCTTCGACGACCGACCCCGCGAATGACTGGGTCATCGGCGGCGGCTGGTCGATGTCCCACTTCCCCGGAGGCGATCCGAGCGCCGACATCCTCGACGAAGCCTGCCCCGATCGGCCCGCGATCCTGCTCAGCGCCGATCACCACTCCGCGTGGGTGAACACGAAGGCGATGACTGCGGCCGGGCTCGACGAGACGTCCACGGTACCGGTCGGCGGCGTCATCGTCACCGACTCGACCGGCTGCCCCACCGGGTGCCTGCACGAGTCTGCCATCGACCTCGTCTCCGCCCACGTTCCCGTTGCCTCCGATGAAGAGGTCCTGGCCGGTCTGCGGGAAGGTCAGCGCTATCTCAACTCCCTCGGCGTGACCGCGTGGATGGACGCCATCGTCGGCGACTACGGTGGCCACCGCGACCCCTATGGCACCTACGTCGGGGCGGAGGAATCGGGCGAACTCCATTCCGAAGTCGTCGGCAGTCTGTGGTGGCCGCGCGGAGTCGAGGACATCGACACCGAGGTGGCCCGACTGACCGCTCTCGCACGCACCGACGGCCGCTTCCGCGCCACCTCGGTGAAGTTCATGCTCGACGGAATCGTCGAGTCCCGGACCGCCGCGATGTCGAACGAATACACCTGCACCTGCGGCGGCTTCGGAACGAGCTACTTCACTCGCGCCCACCTCGAGGCCTCATTCTCCGCCCTCGATGCGGCCGGCTTCGACATCCACTGCCACGCGATCGGCGATGCCGCGGTCAAGGCCGCACTCGATGCATTCGAAGCCATCCGCAGCCCGGGCACAACAGGCTCTGCCACGGCCGGCCCCGGCGAACGACGCCACCATATCGCCCACGTCCAAGTCGTCGATCCGGCCGATGTGCCGCGCTTCGCCGAACTCGGCATCACCGCGAACCTGCAGGCGCTGTGGGCCTGCCACGACGAGCAGATGATCGACCTCAACCTGCCGTACCTCGGCGCCGAACGCAGCGGCTGGCTCTATCCCTTCGGATCCTTCGCCCGCACCGGCGCCCATCTGGCGATGGGCTCGGACTGGCCGGTGTCGACGGCGAACCCGTGGGACGCAATCCATGTCGCACTCAATCGCTCACACCCGACCGCTGCTGACGCCGCTCCCCTTTTGCCGGACCAAGCGATCGACCTGACGACGGCTCTGCGCGCCTATACGGCAGGCTCCGCACACCTCCTGCGCTCGGCCGACAACGGCCGCATCCGCCCGGGCATGCACGCGAACCTCGCCCTGGCCAGCGCGAACCCCTTCGAACTGTCGCCGACCGACATCACCGGAATCACGAACGAACTGACGATCTGCAACGGACGCATCGTCCACGACGCACTGCCGCCTCACGCACCGACCACTACCGACTCAGCCAGCTGAAGACGAAAGGCCATCATGACCAGCACAGCCACCTCGGCGCCCTCTGCGAAGACCGGACTCGATCACCTCGAGATCCAGGGCGTGAAGAAGGTCTTCGGCGACAACACCGCCATCGAACGCCTCGACCTGAGCGTCCGCAAGGGCGAGTTCCTCTCCCTGCTCGGCCCCTCCGGCTGCGGCAAGACCACCCTGCTGCGGATGATCGCCGGCTTCGAGACTCCGACCGACGGAGCGATCCTGCTCTCAGGCAAGGACATCGTGTCCCTGCCGCCGCACCGCCGCCCCGTCAACACGGTGTTCCAGTCGTACCTGCTGTTCCCGCATATGAACATCGCGGACAACATCGCCTACGGACTCAAACAGGCGAAGGTCCCGAAACCGGAGATCGCGCAGCGGGTCGGAGAAGCCTTGGCACTCGTCCAGATGGAGGACTTCGCCGGACGCAAGCCCGAGCAGCTCTCCGGCGGTCAGCAACAGCGCATCGCACTGGCACGCGCTCTGGTCAACCGACCGCAGGTCCTCCTCCTCGATGAGCCGATGTCCGCGCTCGACCGGAAGCTGCGCGAGGAGATGCAGCTCGAGCTCAAACGTCTGCACACGAAACTCGACACGACCTTCGTCTTCGTCACCCACGATCAGGACGAGGCTCTGGCGATGAGCGATCGCATCGTCGTCATGTATGACGGCGTCATCCAGCAGATCGGGTCCGGTGAGGACATCTACGCGAATCCGCACAACGGCTTCGTCGCCGGCTTCATCGGCAAGCAGAACTTCATCCCCGCCGAGGTGGCTTCCACCGATTCGACGACAGCGACCCTGCGCACGGCCAACGCCGTGCTGACGGCCCCGACCCTTACGCTCAAACCGTCCACCGCCGCCGGTGAGCCCCGCGATCTCGCGGTCGGCGACCGGGTGCGCGCAGCCATCCGCCCCGAGCGGATGCACGTCGCCCCGGCCGGCGAGGGCTCGGGTGAGGCGAACACGGCCCGCGGTTCCGTGATCTCGTATTCGTTCTTGGGCGATGTCATCCAGTACATGATCGTCGTCGGTGACAACGACGAGATCCTTGCGCGCGTCCCCGCCGCAGGGCGGGAGCCGATCAGCGCCGGCACCGAAGTGGAACTGAGCTGGGATGCCGACGCCGTCGCCGTGTACGACCGTGAGCCCGGCGCGGTCGCCGCGGCCGTCGAGGGCGGTGCCTGAGATGACGCGGACGAGACCCGATGTGACGTTCCTGGCGCCGCGGGCCGCCTCGGCGAGGTTGAGCCGGCGAGCGCTGTTGGCCGGATTCGGAGTGGTCGGACTCGGAGCGCTGAGCGCCTGTGGGAAGACCACGAAGATGGCCGCGTCGCCGCCGACCGACGGAGAGCTCGAATCGAAGCTCAACCTCTACTCATGGGGCGACTACGATGCCCCGGAGATCATCGACGCCTTCAAGTCGAAGTTCGACGTGCTCGTCCAGGTCGACTCCTACGGTTCGAACGAGGAACTCGCGGCGAAGCTCTCGACCTCGCGCGGAACCTCGGGCTACGACGTGGTCGTGCCAACGGGATCGAACGTCCCGCAGATGCTCGAACACGATCTGCTCCAAGAACTCGACCTCAGCCTCATTCCGAACTTCGAGCACATCGATGACAACTTCAAGAACCAGTACTTCGACCCGGAGAACACGTACACCGTGTGTAAGGCCTGGGGCACGACCGGATTCGTCTACAACACGAAGAAGATCGACCGGGATCTGACCAGTTGGCAGGATTTCGTCGACACCGCGCAGAAAGAGGCAGCGGGCACGACCGCACTGCTCGAGGATCCGTGGGAGGTCGCAGCGATCGCCCTGGCCGCCATGGGCGTGAGCCTCAATACCGAGGACGAAGGCGAGCTCGACGAAGCTCGGAAGATCATCGTCGATCAGCTGGCCCCGAACATCAAGGCCTATATCGGCAACGCCGCGACCGGAATGATTCAGGGCAGCTTCACGCTGCTGCACGCGTTCAACGGTGATGCCCGGCAGGGACTGACCGAGGTCAAGGACCCGGAGAGCTGGAAGTTCGTCTTCCCGACCCCCTCGGCGAACCTGTGGACGGACACGTGGGCGATCGCCACCGGCGCCCCACACCCGGACTCCGCGCACGCTTTCATCAACCACATGATCTCTCCGGACACCGCTGTCGAGCAGCTCGACTACATCGGCTACCCGATCGGAACGAAGGGACTGGCCGAGCAGGCGAAGAAAGCCGAACTCGACGAACAGGACCTCATCTTCCCCGCTCAAGAGGTCCTCGACCGTCTCGAACCCAGCAAGAAGACTCCGGCCGATCAGATCCGCACGGAGATCTATGCCGACGCCCAGGCCAGGAGTGGAGCATGAGCACCCAGACACGACCTCAACAGACTCGGACGAAGAAGCCTGCGACGAAGTTCTTCGGCCCGGCAGCCATGTCGTTTCCGACGTGGGCCTATGCGGTGTTCTTCTTCATCATTCCGCTGGCGCTCATCGTCTTCTACAGCTTCGGCTACAAACCGGACGAGTTCACCGCCATCGCCACAGACCACCTGTCCTTCGACCGGTATCCGGAGGCCATGACCTCAAGCTTCGTGTCGACCTTCTTCGCGACGCTGCGGATCTCGATCCTGGGCACGATCCTCTGCCTCCTCATCGCCTTGCCCTTCGCCTACTGGCTGGCGATCAAGGTCGCACCTGCCCGCCGCTCCCTGGCTCTGGCGTTGGTGATGGTTCCGTTCTGGACGAACTTCCTCGTCCGCACCCTCGGCTGGCAGATCATGCTCTCCCCCGATGGGTTTCTGTCCAACTGGATGCAGTCCCTCGGACTGCTCGACGGGCCGCTCGACATCCTCTACACGCGCTCGGCGGTGCAGATCGGCGTCGTCTACAACTATCTGCCGCTGATGATCCTGCCGCTTTTCGTCGCCATCGACGCCTCGGGCAAGAAGCTGAGGGAGGCCAGCTATGACCTCGGCGCCGGGAAGGTGAAGACCTTCCTTCGCGTGACTCTGCCGATGGCGATGCCGGGAGTCGTTTCCGGCTGCCTGCTCGTGTTCATTCCCCTCAACGGCGACTACGTCACGGCGACAGTCCTCGGCGGGGCGAGCGGATCGATGATCGGTCAGCTCATTGCCAATCAGTTCAACACCGCGCAGAACTGGGCGGTCGGTGCGGCCATGGCGATGATCCTCATCATCTCCACCTTGATTGTCGTCGGTGTCGGATTCGCTCTGCTCAAGCTCGGACAGGCGATCACGGCCAAACTCAACAGCGTGCCGCTGCACGACGGGAGGGCCTGAAATGGCGAAGAAGAACACGTTCGCACGGCGGACACCGACCGATATCGCTCTGCACGTGTGGGGCATCATCGTCTTCATCTATCTGTTCGTGCCGATCGCGGTGATCATCGCGTACTCGTTCAACAACGGCAAGGTGCTCGCGAACTTCCGCGGCTTCGGCCTGCACGCTTACATCAGCGGCATCAACAACGACATCATCATCTCTTCGATCGTCACGAGCCTGCAGGCCGCAGTGGGTACGGCCATCGTCTCGACGGTCTTCGGCACCCTCGGCGGAGTCGCTCTGGCCCGCGCACCGAAGGGAGCATGGTGGGCGTTGGGACTGACTGCGATCCTCGGACTGACCCTCGTCACGCCCGAGATCGTCGACGGCGTCTCGTTCCTGCCGTGGTTCGTCACCGTCGGCGTCGACTGGGGCATCACCCCGCTCAACAATGGCCTGGTCAGGCTCATCATTTCGCACGCAATGTTCTCCATGGCGATCGTGACGTTCATCGTCAGAGCCAGGCTCGCCGGAATCGACACCCAGCTCGAGGACGCCGCCGCCGATCTCGGCGCGACACCGTGGAACCGGTTCAAGGACATCACTCTGCCGATCGCGGCCCCCGGCATCCTCGCCGGTGCTCTGATGTCGTTCACCATCAGCCTCGACAACACGATCCTCTCGAGCTTCGTCCAGCAGCCGGGCTACACTCCGTGGCCGGTCTACATCTTCTCCGCCGTCCGCGTGGCCCTGCGCCCCGAGGTCGCGGCGATGTCGACGGTGATGTTCGTTCTCACCCTCGCGGCACTCGGCTTCGTCGGGTTCGTCCTGCGCAAGGCCGGTGGCAATGCCACCGAGATCATCAAGACCATGGCCGCTTGAGGCCCACTACCAGCACCTTGAAGAAAGTGAAGTGACATGGACGTCAATGCCGCATTGGCCGACGCCTCGACCATTCCGTTCTGGCTCGACACCGAACTCCGTCCGGAACCGCTGCCGCCTCTTAGCGCTGATGAGGAGGTCGACCTCCTCGTCGTGGGTGGCGGGTTCACCGGTCTGTGGACCGCACTGCAGGCAAAGGAACGGGACCCGAACCGTCGGGTCATGCTCGTCGAGGCGAACACGATCGGGTGGGCCGCCTCGGGGCGCAATGGCGGGTTCTGCGCAGCCAGCCTCACCCACGGCTATGACAACGGGGCGGCGCACCTGCCGGAGGAGAACGATCGGCTCGCGCAGCTGGGTCGGGAGAACCTCGATGCCATCGAAGCCGCCGTCGCGAAGTACGGGATGGACGTCGAGTTCGAACGCACTGGTGAACTCGATGTCGCCACCGAGGACTACCAGGTCGCCGAGCTGCGGGAGGCCCACGATCCGGATTCCGGTTTCATCTTCCTCGATCAGCAGGAGCTTGCGGGGATCGTAAAGTCGCCGACGTACAAGGGTGCGCTGTGGGATTCACGCGAGGTAGCAATGGTCCACCCGGCGAAACTGTGCTGGGAGCTGCTGCGCGTCATCCGCGAACTCGGAGTCGAGGTCTATGAGGGCACGAAGGTCACCGATGTCCGCGATGCGAAGACGGCCGTGCAGGTGCAGACCCGCGTGACTGCGGAGACGATCGAGGAATGCGCATCCGCTCCGTGCAGCACGATCACGGCGAAGCGGGTGGCGCTGGCGACGAACGTGTTCCCGTCGCTGCTCAAACGGGTGAGTCTGCATACGGTCCCCGTCTACGACTACGCGCTGATGACCGAGCCGCTCAGAGACGAGCAGATGGCGGCGATCGGGTGGGAGGGCCGCCAGGGCATCGGCGACTGCGCGAATCGTTTCCACTACTACCGGCTGACCGCGGACAACCGGATCCTCTTCGGCGGCTGGGACGCCGTCTACCACTTCGGGCGGCAGGTGTCGTGGAAGTACGATCAGCGGCCCGAGACCTTCGAGACCCTTGCCGAGCACTTCTTCGCCACGTTCCCGCAGCTGGTCGGTCTGAAGTTCACTCACAAGTGGGGCGGGCCGATCGACACCTGCTCGCGGTTCTTCTCGTTCTTCACCTCCGCTTATGGGCGGAAGGTCGCCATGGCTGCCGGCTTCACCGGTCTCGGAGTGGGGGCTTCTCGGTTCGCCGGGACCGTCATGCTCGATCTGCTCTCCGGTGAGGACACTGAGCTGACTCAGCTCGAGATGGTGCGGAAGCTGCCGTTGCCGTTCCCTCCCGAACCGGCAGCGTGGCTGGGCATCAAGATGACGACGAATGCGCTGATCAAGGCCGATGAGAACGAGGGCCGACGCGGACCTCTGCTCAAGGTTCTCGATGCGGTGGGCATGGGCTTCGATTCGTAAGATCGGCACCCGGTTGCGCGGCCCGTCCGGCGACCGGACCGCGGGCGGGGAATCCGGCCGTGGTTGGTAGACTCTGGGTGAGCGCGGGAGGAACTCCCGAACACTTTCACAAAGGAGCAGTACACGCATGGCACGTGTCGTCGTTGAGGTGATGCCCAAACCCGAGATCCTTGACCCCCAGGGCAAGGCGATCTCCGGCGGACTGACCCGTCTGGGCTTCACCGGGTTCGGTGAGGTTCGTCAGGGCAAGAGGTTCGAGCTCGAGGTCGAAGGCGAAGCCACCGAAGAGGTCCTCGCCCAGGCGCGCGAAGCCGCAGAGAAGCTTCTGTCGAACCCCGTGATCGAAAACGTTGTGGCAGTCCGTGTGGCCGAGGATGCATCGTGACCGCTGTCGCTGCTGATCCAACCGCCGAGGCGGCTGCAGGCTCCGGCGTCTCCGTCGGAGTCGTCACGTTCCCCGGAACACTTGATGACCGTGACGCCGCTCGTGCCGTTCGTCTGGCCGGAGCGAACCCGGTGAACCTGTGGCATGCGGATTCGACTCTGTCCGGAGTCGATGCCGTCATCCTGCCCGGCGGGTTCTCATATGGTGACTACCTGCGGTGCGGCGCGATCGCCGGATTCGCTCCGATCATGGAGTCCGTCGTCGCTGCGGCGAATGCCGGCATGCCGGTGCTCGGCATCTGCAACGGCTTCCAGATCCTCTGCGAATCCCGTCTGCTGCCCGGCGCGCTCATCCGCAACGATCACCAGCATTTCATCTGCCGCGACCAGGACCTGGTCGTGGAGAACGCGAACACCGCGTGGACGAGTGACTTTGAGCAGGGTCAGACGATCCGCATTCCGCTGAAGAACGGTGAGGGCGGGTTCGTCGCCACCGACGAAGTGCTCGACGAGCTCGAGTCCACCGGACGCGTGGTCTTCCGCTACCAGGGCTTCAACCCGAACGGATCTCTGCGCGACATCGCCGGAATCACGAACGAAGCAGGCAACGTCGTCGGTCTCATGCCGCACCCCGAACACGCCGTCGAGGCCGGCTTCGGCCCCGAGAGCGGCGGCGGAATCGACGGCCAGGGGTTCTTCTCCTCGGCCGTGCGCACTCTCGTCGCCAAGGGCTGAGCCCACCCCGGCACTGAGTCCGGCATTGCTCGGACACGCATCAGGCCCCGAACTCGGTTGTTCCGAGTCCGGGGCCCGAGCTGTATTCAGTGCGCACTGAGGCGACTGATCGCCTCAGTCATCCACAGTGAAGGTCTCCTCGGACTTGTGGTCACCGCATTGAGCCTTGACCGTATAGTCTCCGGGCAGGCTTTCCTTCTTCTCAAAGGGCATGTACGTCACAGCGGCAAAATTGCCGTCTTCTCCTTCGACTGCCTGGGCGTAGCGTGCAACGCGCTCGGAAGCATCGTCTTGCTGACGGAACACCTCGAATACGGCCCAATCGCCTGCCGAGCACTCAATCATTGACATGTTCATTCCCTTGTCGGCGATGTCATCGGCCGTCAGCGATTCTTCGCCGAGCAGGAGTGTCCCGGGTTCCTGCGCGCCACGGTCTCCTTCGACGATTTTGACACTGGCAGGCAGCTCGGCGATCGTCTTCCCCGAACGCTTCACAGTCACCGTGAAGTCAACGGTCGAGTCGAACGCTGGCTTCGAATCAAGGGCGACGGAACCGTGGAAGGAACCGTACTCATCGACTTTCACTTCATCATCATTGAGGTCTGTCGTGACGACGTCACCTTCTTCCAGCTGGTCGATGGTGTATTCGATGCCGGCCCCGTAGGTGACCTCGATAGGAGTCATCTGGGTGTATTTGAGCGTCAAGGATCCATTGCCGAGGCCTTCATCCTGAGGGTCAACGGACGCTGACGTCTGTGCGGTGTTTGATGATTCAGACGCTGCCGTCGAGTCGTCGAGTCCAGCGGCTGTTGCAGGTCCTGCTGCGAGCATGGAAAGGCTGACACCGACAGTTGCGGCGAGTACGAGCTTCTTCATTGTGATCATCCTTCTTTCGTCCTTGCCAGTGATGTTCTGAAAGTGTCGTCGGGTTGACCTGCCGTATTCGGTTGTGGTGCGACCGTAGGCAGGACGAAAGGGTTCTGTGGAGTTCTGATCATTGTGGTCATGACAACTTCGAAACAGCATTCCGAGCAGTTTCGCAACGTCAATGTGACCTGCCGAATCGAACGCTGAGTCAGCGTTCAGAGTCGAGGTCCGCCTGCGGCGGGAACCTCGCCGAGGCGGCGCCGTCGCTCCAGGTCAGCTCCGCTGTCCCAGCGAGGCTGGCTCGGTGCGGGCTGTGCCGGTTTCTGCGTGCAGATTTGAGTGCTCAGGTCCTGATCAGATTGCCGATCACATCGTCATCACTCCGCAGAATTCGACAGGCTGGATTGTTATCGGCGATATCGGTGTTTTTCGCGGTTGATCCCCTGCTCTTGGAGTCGAAAGCAGGGGATCAAGAGCGGTTGCAGTGACCTGGCTGGGCTCAGTCGTCGGCCCAGTCGAGTCCGACAGCGGTCTCGAGGGTGCTGTTCGTCGCGTGCAGAGGGACGGCCCAGGTCTTATCGCCGACGATGCCATCGGCGTCGACTTTGCCCCACTTCTGGAAGCCCTCAACGGACTTCTTGGTTTCGGCTCCGAAGTCACCGTCGGCTTCGCCGGGTGACGGCCAATCGCCGCTGTCCGCTCCGGCGGCGAGGACCTCTTGCAGATCGCGGACGACATCTCCTTTCGACCCGGCCTTCAACAGAGGCATCGGACCACCGTTCGGGAGGGCCTCCCAGGTGTCCTTTCCGACGATGCCGTCGTCATCGAGACCGGCGCCTTTCTGAAACCGTTTGACGCCGGCTTCGGTGTCGGGCCCGAAGTCACCGTCGACTTCGACGCTGAGATCGGGTGTCCTCCGCAGCGCCCTCTGGGCACGCAGGACAACGGTGCCTTTGTCACCGCGCTTGATTTCGGGCTGTCCTGGATTGGACATATTTCTGCTCCTCTTTCATTGGTTTCGTGGAAGCTTCCTTGCCTCCACGACGACCAAGCTAAATCCGTTGTTCTGGCCCCTGCAAGGCTCGGACGAGACTCAATAGGAGTGCACGCGAACTGGTTCAGTACTGCCTAGGAAGACAGCACAGATCGGCCCTGGTTCCTCGAGGTCGAGGAACCAGGGCCGATCGCTTCCGCCAGGACCGCCTCTCGCCGTCAGGCCGGGTGGAGTCACCAACCCGACGGGTTACCGGTCACTGTCAGCTCTTATTCTTCCTGCGGGCCAGTCCGATGGCTGCTCCGCCACCGAGGATGAGCAGAGCACCTGCCGTCAGACCGGTGAGTTCAGCACCGGTGCGAGGCATCGACGAGCCGCCTCCGGAACCGCCGGCTTCACCGGAGTCACCTCCGTCACCACCGGTGACGACGAACTCGCCTGACCTGCTCACATCCATGCAGTCGGCGAACACCTGGTACGTCCCGACGTAGTAGGCGGGATCATCTCCGAGCCCGTAGACGTGGATTCCGGCTGCGCCTTCTTCATTGGCCGTTGCGGTCTGTTCGTAGAGCTTCTCCTCCTTGCCCTCCGACCACACCTCGAAATGCACGTCGGTATCCGGGACGCATTTGTTGACCATCAGCTGTACACCTTGGTCGCGGTCAATGAAGTCCTCCCCCGAGATCGTCTCGGGGCTGATCGAGAGCTTCGGGTCGACGACGCTGCCGTCATCGGTGACTGTGAACGTGGTCTCTGCGCTCTTGTCACCGCAGGAGGCCATGACGAGGTAGTCCGTCGCCCATCCGGCTCCTCCATCACCATCTGGCAGGAAGCGAGCGTAGCCTGCTGCGTCTTCTCCTGCTGTCTGTGTCTCTGACCAGATCTCGGTGTCCGGATCATGCAGAGTGCTCACACGGAAAGTGACATCGGAGTCGACGTGGCAGTTGACGAGAGTGATGTTGACACCGTGTTCGAAGAAGTCACTCAACGTCTGCGTCTTCGGTGTCACCGTCAGATCAGCATCGACGGAATCGTCATCTTCGGTGACGGTGAAGCTCGCCGTTGCAGTAGCGTCGCCGCAGTCGGCAGTCACCGCATAGTTGCCGATCCATTCGTCTCCTCCGGTGCCGGGGGTGAAAGTGGTGAATGAAGTGCCGTCCTCGACGGCGTGTTGGGTGTCTTCCCAGATGATGGTCTCTTCACCGGAGCGTCGGACGGTGAAGGTCACTTCTTCGCCAGCGGGACAGCCGCTGACAGTCAGTCCCACGCCGTCGTTGTGGAACCGGTCGAGGCCCTGCGTCTTCGGGTCGACGCTGAGTGAAGCATCGCCGGAGTCTTCAGCGTCGGTGATCTCCACGGACCCGTTGAAGGTCTTCGGATCCTGACCATCACGAGCGACCGTCACAGTGACGTCGAGAACGCTGCCGGCTGTCAGCTCGGTGTTGCCGCGGAGCTCTCCGTGGAACGTTCCGTCGCTGTCAACGGTGATGGAGCCGTTCTCACCCGGCGAAGCTGTGACGGTGTCGCCGGCTTTGAGGCCGGTGATCGTGTACGGGATCGCCTCGGCCGCCTCGTCGACGGTCATCGACGTCTGGTCGAGGGAGAAGGACGCTTCGATCGGAGCAGAGTCTTCGGTCGGTTCATCCGCATTTTCGTCCGGATCGGCGTCTTCTTCTCCCTCGCCCGGAGCGGTCGAGTCCTCGTCGGGATCGGTGGACGCAGTGCCTTCATCGGGGTCGGTGGTGCCTCCGTCCGGGTCGGTTGTGCCCTCGTCGGTGTCAGCGGTGCCGTCGCTGGGGTCGGCAGGAGGAGCGTCAGTGTCTGCGGGGTCGGTGTCAGCGGTGCCAGCCTCACCTGCTGCCTGAATATCGGTGTTTGTGGGCAGCGAGCCTTCGTCTGCCTGCGCGACCGCGGGGCTCCACCCACTGAGGGAGAGAGCCAGGGCGAATGTTGCCGCCATTGCCAACCGTTTCATGATGGTCCTTCCAGAGTTCTGGCCGGTTGCCGTTTTCAGTTGTGGCATGGACCATACGCAGGCGATGGGGCGCGCACGACTTTAGTTCATTTAGGTCATGACAGAAGTGATAGAGGTGTATTGCCGAATGTTTATCACTTCGCAATACTGTTCGCGCATCGCAGTTCTGGTGCTCCACCTGGTCGCACTATGCGCTGCGCTCTCACCTGCACGGCGACCTCGATTCGGGCTCAGAGGTCCACACGGAAGAGCGGTCAGCGCAGTGTCACAATTGGGTCGATTTCGGCATTTTCGGCTGAGAAAACGTTATGCCGGATTTTTGTTCTCTGTCTGCTTTCTGCAGTGAATACACGCGGGGTCCCCGAGCTTGAACTCGGGGACCCCGCGACAGAACGGAACGATCAGACCTGCGAGGAGGGACCTTCTTCTGCCGGCGCCTCGGTGCTTTCACCTTCGGCATTCGACCCGTCTGTGTTGTCACCATCGGATGCCGCGGTTTCATCGACCGGTGCACCAGCCTCCGGCTCAGTTTCGGCGAGTACCTCGGCGGTGAACTGTTCCTCAGCGTCCTCCCCGCGGAACTGCGACATGTACAGCCGGTAGTAGGCGCCTTCTGCCGCGAGCAGCTGCTCGTGGTTGCCGTGTTCGACGATCGCGCCGTCCTCCATCACGAGGATGGTGTGAGCGTCACGGATCGTCGACAGCCGGTGGGCGATGACGAACGACGTCCGATCGGTCCGCAGTGCTGCCATCGCCTGCTGCACGAGCACCTCGGTGCGGGTGTCGACCGAGGAGGTCGCCTCGTCGAGGATGAGCAGTGAGGGGTCGGCGAGGAAGGCTCGGGCGATTGTGATGAGCTGTCGCTCGCCGGCCGAGACGCTTCCGCCGTCGGAGTCGATGACGGTGTCATAGCCGTCGGGCAGCTGGCGCACGAACCGGTCGACCATCGTCGCCTTGGCGGCCTCGACGACTTCCTCATCGGTGGCGCTCAGCCGACCGTAGCGGATGTTGTCGGCGATCGTGCCTTCGAACAGCCAGGCATCCTGGAGCACCATGCCCACATGCGAGCGGAGGTCGGCGCGGCTGAGGTCGCGGGTGTCGATGCCATCGAGGTAGATGGTTCCACCCGTGATCTCGTAGAAGCGCATGACGAGGTTGACCAGGGTGGTCTTACCGGCGCCGGTGGGACCGACGATCGCCACCGTATGTCCGGGTTCGGCGGTGAAGGACACCTTTTCGATGAGAGGCGTCTCCGGAGCGTAGCGGAAGCTCACTTCGGAGAATTCGACCTTTCCAGGGGTGCGTGGGGGCAGCTCCTGGTGCACCTCGTCGGGTTCCTCCTCCTCGGCGTCGAGCAGCTCGAAGGTCCGCTCCGCCGAGGCGACGCCGGACTGGAGCATGTTCGCGACACCGGCCATCTCGGAGATCGGCTGAGAGAACTCACGTGAGTACTGGATGAACGCGGTCGCATCGCCGAGCGTCATCTGTCCCGTCGCCACTTTCAGCCCGCCGGCGACGGCGATGAGGACATAGCTGAGGTAGGACACGAACTGCATCGAGGGCATGATCATGCCGGAGACGAACTGTGCTCCCGCCGAGGCCTTGTACAGCGATTCGTTGCGACGGTCGAATTCCTCGAGCATGACCTCGTCACGGCCGAAGGCCCTGACGATGTCGAGACCGGAGAATGATTCTTCGACGTGCCCATTGACATCGCCGGTGTGCTTCCACTGCGCTTTGAACAGCTTCTGCGACCGGGTGCCGATGACACCGGCGATGATCGCCGACAGCGGCAGAGCGATGAGCGCCAGCAGAGCGAGCTGCCAGGACACGATGAACATCATCACGCCGATGCCGATGATCGTCAGCGCAGACTGCACGAGCTGCGAGAACGCCTGCTGCAGGGCCTGCTGGATGTTGTCGACGTCGTTGGTCACTCGCGACATCACGTCGCCGCGCTGCCGGGTGTCGAAGTAGCGCAGCGGCAGCCGGTTGATCTTGCGCTCAATGTCCTCACGCAGTCGGTAGACGACGCGCATGACCAGGGCGTTGAGGATGTACCCCTGCGCCCACATGAGCATCGAGGCCACGAGGTACATGAGCAGGACGGCGATGATGATCTGACCGAGCGCGGTGAAGTCGATTCCCTGTCCGGGCACGACATCGGCGGTGGCGAGCATATCGGCGAAGTCGTCACGGCCTTCGGCGCGTGCCCCGGCGATGATGTCGTCGATGTTCGCACCCGCGGGCAGCTGAGCGCCGATGACTCCGGAGTAGACGACGTCCATCGCCTTGCCGAGGACCTTCGGGGCGATGACGGTGAGGACGACTGAGCCGACGACGAGGGCGACGACGTAGATCATGCCCTTCTTCTCGCTGGCCATGAGTCCGAACAGCCGTTTGACCGAGGGCCAGAAGTGCTTGGCCTTGCGCGGAGGTGTGCCTCCGCTCATCTCCAGCTCTTCGCCGCTGGGGATGTATTCGTCTTCCGCTGCCACCACGGTCTCTGTGGAGGTGTCGTTGGCCATGTCAGTTCACCTCTTCCGTGGTCAGCTGGGATTCGATGATCTCGCGGTAGGTCGGGTTCGCCTCGGCGAGTTCCTCATGGGTGCCGCATCCGACGATCTTCCCGGCCTCGAGGACGATGATCTGATCGGCGTCGCGGATCGTGGACACGCGTTGGGCGACGACGATGACGGTCGCCTCCCCCGTCGATTCGTCGAGGGCCGCCCGCAACCGTGCGTCGGTGGCGACGTCGAGGGCGGAGAACGAATCGTCGAAGACATAGATCTGCGGTTTCACCGTCAGGGCTCTGGCGATGCAGAGGCGCTGACGCTGCCCGCCGGAGTAGTTCGTGCCTCCCTGGGCAACCCGTTCGTCGAGCTGGTCTTCCTTCTCGGCGACGAAATCGTCGGCCTGAGCGATGCGCAGGGCCTCCCACAGTTCCTCATCGCTGGCGTCGTCATTGCCGAAGCGCAGGTTGGAAGCGATGGTGCCGGAGAACAGGTACGGCTTCTGCGGCACCAGACCGATCAGCTTGGCCAGCTGGTGACGGTTGAACTCGGTGACGGGCGTGCCGTCGATGAGGATCTCGCCGTCCTGCGGGTCGATGAGTCTGGGGATGAGGTTGACGATCGTCGACTTGCCGGCACCGGTCGATCCGATGATCGCGGTGGTCGTTCCGGGCTGGGCGGTGAAGTTCAGCCCTTCGATGACAGGCACCTCGGCGCCGGGATATCCGAAGGTGACGTTGCGGAATTCGAGCTCACCACGGCTGGGCATCTCCGTGACACCGGCCGGGATGGTCATCGTGCTGCGGGTGTCGAGGATCTCTGCGATGCGTTCGGCGCAGACGACGGCGCGCGGAATCATCATCATCATGAACACGCCCATCATCACGGCCACGAGGATCTGCAGCAGATACTGCAGGAATGCGGTCAGCGATCCCACTTCCATCTGTCCGGCGTCGACGCGGTGACCACCGAACCACAGGACGGCGGCGGTCGCGAGGTGGAGGATCATCATGATGGCGGGGAACATGAGCACGAACAGATTGCCGACCTTGACCGAGGTTTCGGTCAGGGCACGGTTGGCATCGGCGTAGCGGTCGGTCTCGAACGGTTCGCGGACGAAGGCGCGGATGACGCGGATGCCGGTGATCTGTTCGCGCAGCACGCCGTTGATGTCGTCGACCTGGTCCTGCATGCGGCGGAACAGCGGCATGAGGAGGTAGACGAGGATGGCGACGACCACGAAGAGGACGGGCACGGATACCCACACCAGCCAGGACAGTCCGGCGTCTTCCCGGAGGGCCATGATGATGCCGCCGATGCACATGATCGGTGTCGAGACCATGAAGTTCAGGGTCATGAGCACCAGCATCTGAACCTGTTGGACGTCGTTGGTGTTGCGGGTGATGAGGGTGGCGGATCCGAATTTTCCGACTTCGAGCATGGACAGGTCGTCGACCTGCCGGTAGATGGCTCTGCGGAGGTCGCGGCCGACGCCCATTCCGGTGCGGGCGCCGAAGTAGATCGCGGTGATCGCGGTGACGACCTGCACGAGGCAGACGAGCAGCATCGTCATGCCCGTCGACCAGATGAAGTCGGTATCGCCCTCGGCCACACCTTCGTCGATGATTCGGGCGTTGAGGCTGGGAAGGTACAGCGCTGCGATAGTCGAGGCCAGTTGCAGGATGACGACCAGAATGATGAATGGCCAGTAGTTTTTGGCGTATTTCAGGGACAGGCGGAGTAATGCCACGTTGAACGTCCTGAGTGAAGAGTGGCTGACAATTGAGTCGTGAGAGTTGCGAAGCGCAACAGACTATCCTACAGGGGTTCTCCTCTCGGGGATAGACGATCAGGCGGCGAATTCAGCCGTTCTGCTGAGACCCCTACCTCACCATGAGGCACTGACACGGCCGTCGCACCGCGTGCCTACTCGATTCTTCGGCGCTCCCGCCTACGCTTGAAAGCATGAGCTCAACTCTGCAGGACCTGGTCAATCGTGCCGTCTTCTATTCGACGGAGGTGCAGACGCATTTCGGTGCGCTCATCGCCGATGCCGAGTGGGAAGTCGACTTCAGCTCCGACCCGCATCTGACGTTCACATCTGCCGACGGTGACGTCCTGCGCACCCGACCGCATCTGCTCGGTTCGGAGTCCGACCGGGAGAAGACGTGGCTGTGGGGATGGGAGAACGTCAACGACTTCCCCGACGCCGTCGTCGGGCTCTCCCACGACGTGCGCAAGTTCGGTGCCGCTGAGGAGGTCACCGAGCTCACGACCGCAGAGCTATCCCTCGACGAAGAGCTCGCACTGCGTCTGACTCTGGCGGCGAAGGAGGCCACCGGCAAGTGGGCCCACTACCCTGCCGCGGCCGGTGCCGGAACCACGGTGTGGCTGCTCGTCGATGCCGCCGAGATCGCGTTGCCCGCCCCGCAGGTCAAGGTCTCGGTGCGTGCCCTCATGCAGGGGCTGACGCAGACGACGGTGAGCGATCACCGCGCGGCCATCGAGTCGTACGTCGCTAAGCGCGGTATTCCGACGGCAGAGCTGCCGGAGGGTGGCCTGCGGATGCTGTTCGCCGACGGGTCCGCGGACCTGTCCTTCGACGATCAGCGTCGCATCTCCAATTGCGACCTGAATGAGCCCCTCGAGGGCGAAGCCGCCGAACAATTCGCCGCTGCGGATTCCACTGGCACCCCCACCGAGGCGGCCGCCGCCTCCCGCACGCCGGGCGCGACTTCCGCTTCTGCCACGGAGGAGACTGCGGCGCCTTCGACAACGACGCCTTCGGCTCCCACGCCGACTCCGGAGGAAGAACCGTCCCGGACAGAGTCACAGCCGGTCGACGAGCCCGCTGCCGAGGCGACCCCGGCTGCCGAGGCTCAGGCCGATGAAGCTGCGGAGCCTGCGGCAGAGGCTGCAGACGCTTCGCCCGAGCAGAAGCGGTCTGAAGACGAGCAGGCGCGTGCAAGCGAACCTGTTGAGCCCGCTGAGGAGAAGACTCCTGCTGCGGAAGAGCCGGCCAAGGAGACCAAGCCGAAGAAGAAGGGACTGTTCTCGAAGCTGTTCGGTCGCTGAGCAGTTCGACTGCTGACAGATATGTTTGGGGCCCCGCCGGTCGGCGGGGCCCCAAACGATTCATCGACACTCAGCGATTGACCGGAGCCTCAGGACCCCATCGGAAGCCGCGGTCGAAGAGGAACCGTCGCTCTTCGTCGTTCTGCAGTTTCAGCTGCGCATCGTCTGTCTGCAGCAAGAACTCTCCGTCATCGGTTTTCGAGTATTCGAGTTCGATCGTGCCGGAGGAGTCACGAATGAGCGTTTCAGCGCCCTTGCGGATCGGGTACAACTCTGCGGTGATCGAAGTGCCATCGACGCTGTAGAGGGCATCTTGGAAGTCTCCGTTGGAGTAGCGCACGCTCATTCTCTTGCCATTGCCGGAGCCGACCTGTCCGAAAGCGACTTGCGTGATGTCCTTTGTGGTGTGGTCAGTTCCCTCGATCTCCGTCGGCTTTCCCGATGCAGTGACAGTGTAGACCCCTGAAATCTCCTCAGGTGGTCCGATCCGGCCCCAGTTCATACTGATCCCAGTGGCCAAACCGCTGCCGACGATGATGACGACGGCAAGTATCGGCGATACCCATCGAGTGACCCGTACGAAGATCCGGTTGCGCGAGATGAGACCGCTGATCGCCGGCCCAGTGCTGCGACCGAGCGCGAATCTCATTACTCGAGGGACGTTCGGGATGAGGAGAACGAGTCCTGCCAGGGCCATGGCGCCGGAGAGCTGCTTGACGGGCACGTCGAAGGTCAGATTGAGCAGGAACACCACGCTCATATCAACAGCTGCGATGAGTGCACCGAGCCAGGCCGTGCGATTGAAGAGCAGAAGGATGACAGCCATGAGTTCTGCAAGGCCGGCCAGGAACTGCACGGTGGGAGAGAACGCCATGAACCGCCAGAGGAGACCCATGGGGCTCATTTCACCGTATTGGACGATCGCATCGGAGTAGTCGGCATAGCCCATCTGGACGTGGTAGATCTTCGTCCAGGCGTAGGGCAGCAGAGCGACGGCAAGGCCCATTCGAAGAAGCCAATGGAGGGCCCAGGCGGGTCCGACCCAGCGAGGTCGAGTGCGCCCGGTCGACACCTCCGCCGGAGATTTCTCTTCGGAGGCCTGATTGTCGGTACCGGAGTCTGACTCGAAAGCATCTGTTGTCTCCATGACTTCATCGTATGAACAACAGAACTTGCGGGACAGTGGGGATTTCCGGAGCGCGCAGATGGGCAATCCATCCTTCGACAAGAATCACCCGAGCCCGCAATTACTACCTGACGGCGGCGCAGCTACCTGGCGCGAGGTTGCTGCGCCCCCGTCAGGTAGCACCAACACC
>NZ_BCSJ01000021.1 GCF_001570805.1 Brevibacterium epidermidis NBRC 14811
AACGGCCGATTCCTCGGCTGAAGCCTCCGTGGCTGCGGCAGCTGACTCGTCCTCGGCAGGAGCTGCCGACGGTGCCGAAGCAGAAGCGGAAGCCTCGACTGAGGCCGACGCGGATCCGGAGGGTGCTGCCGCAGCCGACTCGGCTGAGGCTGAGGCCGAGGCAGACGCTGCGGAAGCCACCGCAGATGCCGAGGCTGACGCGGCCGAGGCATCGGCTTCGACCGATGGCGACAACGCCAACGCCTCGGCGGCAGACGATGCCGACAAGGCCACGGCAGCCGCCGATTCGGACCAGGCAGCAGCCACCGACGGCGGAGACAGCGCCGACGCAGCCGCAGCCTCGGCGAATGCTGGTGGATCGGCAAGTGCCGGAGACTCGGCCAACGCCGGAACCTCGGCGAACGCCTCCTCAGGGTCCTCGGCCAACGCAGGTTCCAGCGCCAACGGCGGAGCCTCGGCCGGTTCGAGCACGAACGCGTCGGGCAGCAGCGCCGGTGGAGATCTGCCGCGGACGGGTGCCGACGGCATCCCGGCCATGGCCGGATTCGCCGCACTGCTCCTCGCCGGTGGTGCCGCAGCGGTGTGGGCAACCCGCCGCTACCGCGTCTCGGCAGGCAAGCACTGAGGGTGACCCAGCTCAGTCACTGAGCTGACGCCACAACGGCGGGGTCGGAGTGAGAACTCCGGCCCCGCCGTTCGTGTATCCGCCCACTGCAACTTCCACAAACCGCCGAAAGCAGCCGACCACCCACCCCACCAAGCCCAAAAACCTACAACCCGCGCCCGGCCTCCCACGGTTCCTCCGAGGCCCCGGTGATAAGCGCGTTGACCGACATCGCCTGTGCGTCGGTGAACGAGGCGACGTAGTCCACGACCGCCCGAGCCCGGCCGCGCCGAACGATCGCCGCCGCGCCTTCCTCCCCCAGCGCTTCAGGATTGCGCGCGTACAGATCCTGGTACTCCTGTGTGGCCGCCTCGACGGAATCGACGAGCCGCCTCGGGATCCTGGTCGCCTCATCGGGGTCGAGGAGCCATTCGTGGAAGCCCTCGACCAGGGAGGCGATGATCCGCGTCTGCCCGCGCTGATAAACCGCGAGGTCGGAGCGTTCGAGCACGAACTTCGCGTGCACGAACTTGAGCACCACGACGTCGTGCCAGGCTTCCTGGCTCAGCCGCACGTGCCCGCTGCGAATGTGCGGATCCGGGTCGACGACGATCGAAGCCTGCAGCCGATCGATCCAGCGCCTGGTGAACCCGGTGACCGCACGATCCGCCTCCAGTCCCCCATCGTAGGGAACCGCCAGCAACCCCTCGACGAGGTCCCGATTGATCCGCTCGACCGAGGCCCGGAACGCCTCCTCTGACGCGATCCACGGATCCTTCTCCCCGATGTGTCGCCGGATTGCTTCGAGGGCATGACCAGGACGACGTCGATCCAACTCCGCGGAATCGAGCGTCGCCAACTCTCTGCAGTCGCGCAGCCACCGCCCGAGCTCTGCGGATACAGCCGTATACTGCAGCACGTTCGACCGGTAGAAATCGTCCAGGTCGTGCACCGCATACGCAATATCGTCGGCGACATCCATGACCGCACACTCGAGCGTCTGCTGATACTTCCCGATCGCCGGAAACGCCGAGAGCACGTCCGCCATCTCCTCGACCTCAGTGGCATAGGCGGAAAACTTCATCGCCCCCTCGCCGACATCGTCGCCGACCCCGCGGGGCATCCGCGCCGCCGACGACGCCCGATCGCCCGTCCATTCCCCGCGCTCCCACGGATACTTGAGCACCGCAGCTCGAACCGCACGCGTGAGGTTCAGGCCGCGCGCCGTTGCCTCGCAGCTGTCGAGAGCGGTGAGAATCCGAAACGTCTGCGCGTTCCCTTCGAATCCGTCATCGAGGCGCAGCACCTGCCGCGACACCCGGTCGAGTTCCTTCTCGCCGAGGTGGCCGAACGGCGGGTGCCCCAGATCGTGGGCGGCCGCGGCCGCCTGCACGACAACAGGATCGCACCCGCCGAGGCGGCTGACCGTATCCCGGGTCGCCTCGTCGGCGTTATTCAACGTGATCGCGATCGATCGGGCCACTGCGGAGACCTTGAGCGAATGGGTCAGCCGGTTGTGGATGACGGTGCCGGACCCGGCCTGCGGGATGACCTGGGTGACCGAGGCCAGGCGGGAGAAGAACGGGGAGAACCGGATCCGTTCGATATCGACGCGGAACTCGTCCTCTCCGGGGCGGGCCTCCTCGGCGACATTGCGATCGCGGCCCCCGGTCAAGTGAAATCTCTGGCGTTCCATGAACTCAGACTACCGATTCCGCACCCTGAAGACCCTCTATTGCTACCTGACGGGGGCCCAGCAACCTGGCGCCAGGTTGCTGGGCCCCCGTCAGGTAGCAATAGGGACCCTTGAGACTCAGATCACAGCATCGTATGGTGAGGATACCTATAGGAGGTGGTCACAATGACCGGAGTCAATGAAGATTTCTACCAGCCCCAGACCCATCCCGGCGACATCATCGAAGTCGAGGACGAAGAGACCGGTGAAATGGTCAAGCACATGATCTACCTCGACGAGTTCGGCAACGGCACGAAGACACGGCCGTTGAGCGAGGAAGAGCTCAAAGACCTCGACGACGCCTGAGTCTTCCCTCGCCGAGGCGGCTTCCCCCACTTCCCGACTCACCGACGACCCATGGGGGTCAGTCGCGCCCTCACCAGCGGGCGCGGACGGTTTCTGTGGGTCCGTCGACTTCCGTGAAGCCGGCGTCGACGACGCTGATCTGCTGGTCGTTCGCCGCCCACGATTCTCGGCTTGCCGTGATCACGCGCAGGCTGAACTCGGATTCGCGCCAGCGATTCCGCACATCGTCGGGCATCTGCTCGAACGCCAGCTGCGCAGCATGACCGCATTGGGCGGCGGCCTTCCCGGTCGTCAGCGTCAACGCAGGTGAGAGTTCGATCGTCACGACCGCTTCGACGGCGGACACGGAGCTCTCTCCCTCATCCGGGAATTCGGTGCCGCCGACCTGGAGCTTCTTCAGCTCAGTCGGCAGAGGTTCGACGGGTCCGGGGGCGAACACGAGCGCCTCGGCGGGAGCGAAATCGTCGGTGCCGCCGAAGGTCACGCTCACACACCCGAGGGCACGTGCGTCCTCGAGCTTCTTCCCGTCGCCACGACGCACGACCTTGCGGATGGCTCCGTCCCGCCAGTATTCAACGGCCTCATTCCATTCCCCTCCCGGCTGCGAACGCGGATCGTCGAGGAAGGTCACGACGGCGCGAGAGGTGGCCTCGAGGACGTCGACATGGCGGGCGATGGCAGTCTTGGACCGACGCACGACGATCGGCAGGGACCACGGGATGTCGTGGTCGGTCTCGTGCCGGCGCATGTGATCGGTGCGCAGATTCTCGGTCGGCACATCGCCAGGCTGCGGATGCCCGGGCTGCATGCTGTCGGTCAAGGTTTCGCTCCTGCAATGTCAGTGTCCGTGAGGATTGTCGTTCGGGGTGCGGGGCCGCCGGTGCCGCAGTCCCATAGTCATAACAGTCGCGACCGCCGGATATTCCGCGACACCGCCGATGCGCGCCGCACGGTCCCAACGTCGCACCCGAACCGCTGGCCCCTCCGCTTGATGACCAGGTGCCCTCGCTAAGCTGGGAATCATTGCCGCCGACCAAGAATGAGGCTGATGATTCCCGGCGTGACAGTCGACCCCGCGCTCACCGAAGCGCTGCTGGCCACCATTCCTGCCGACATCGTGGCATCGATGTCGCCACAGATGCGCGAGGTCATGGCCGTCCAGGCCACTCGGGCCGACGCGTGCCGCCGAGCCGGCGAGGCCTTCGCCGCTGCCCCCGGTGACCTCTCCCCTGCCGCTCGATCTTTGGCCGCCAAACGCGCCGAATACCGGACCGAACGCACGCTGTGGAACGAAGGTGGCCCAACCATGGCCCGCACCGATGATCACCACATCCGTGCCGCCGGGGTCGACGTTCCGATCCGCATCCATCGCCCCACCACCGAGGCGGTCCTGCCCGGTCTCCTGTTCCTCCACGGCGGTGGGTTCAGCCTCGGAGACCTCGATACGCACGACCGGATCATGCGCGTGCTCGCCGCTGCCGGCGGTTTCGCCGTGATCGGAGTCGACTATTCGCTGTCGCCGGAGGTGAAGTTCCCGCAGGCGCTGCACGAGTGTGCCGGGGTCGTCGACCATCTCGCCGGCCACGGTGAGGATTTCGACATCGACGGCACACGTCTGGCCATCTCCGGAGATTCGGCTGGGGCGGTGCTCACCCTCGGGGCAGGTCTGCTTCTGCGCGATGAACCGGAGACCATCGGGGCGAGTCCCGCGAGCTTCTCGGCTTTGCGCGCCCTTCTGCCCATCTACGGCAGCCACGGTCTCATCGACTCGGCCAGTCGCAGGCTCTACGGCGGCGACTGGGACGGAATGGGCATCCACGACCTCAGCAACCTCCTCGACGACTACCTGCCGACCCCGGAGGACGAACATTCACCGTTCGTCGCGCACCTCACCGCCGATCTCTCCGGTCTGCCGCCGGTGTTCGTCGCGGCCGCCGGTCTCGATCCGTTGCGCGATGACAGCCGGGCATTGGCCAGGACCCTGCAGCGGGCAGGCAACGACGTCCGCTTCGAGGAGTATCCGGATGTGCTCCATTCGTTCCTCCACTTCGGTCGGATCCTCGACGACACAACCACGGTGCTCCACAACGCTGCGGCTTTCGCTGCACACCATCTGAACTGATTCGTGCGGTCGGCGCCCAGCGGGCGCGGACGAAACGGGTTTCCGGTCAGCGGCCCGTGACCTGGTTCCTTCGCCCAGGGCTGCCGTGAGTGCCGTGACCAGGACGCCCAGGGCTGCTGTGACTGCTGTCAGCAGGACGCTCCTCGCTGCCGCGATCCGAACGACCGCCTTCCCTCGGCCGTCGGAACAGCACGTCTGCGTCACCGTCGGACTGCCGTTGCCGCTCGCGTTCGATCTCGGCGTCGAACTCGGCGCCGAGGAGCAGCGAGAGGTTGACCATCCACACCCAGGCGAGCCCGACGATCACTCCCCCGATCGACCCATAGGTGACGTTGTAGCTGCTGAAATTGTTGATGTAGAGCACGAAGCAGGCCGACACGGCAAGCAGCACGAGCAGCGCGACGAACGCACCGAGGCTGACCCACCGGAACTTCGGCTGCCTGACGTTCGGGGTCACGTAGTAGAGCAGGGCGATGAGCAGCATGACGAAGAAGACGAAGACCGGCCATCTGACCACGTTCCAGATCAGCAGGGCAACCGCGCCCATTCCGATGAGCTCGCCGAGCGTTTCGGCGATAGGCCCCGACAGCACGAGCAGCAGCCCCAGAGCGGCCAGGACAATAAGCGTGACCACGGTCATCAGGAGCATGAGCGGCTTGAACTTCCAATACGGCCTGGTCTCCTCGACCCGGTAGACAGCGTTCAAGGCACGACCGAGCGCGCCGATGTATTTCGACGACGACCAGATCGCCAGCAGCAGGCTGCCGATGAGGGTGACACCGGCCGAAGACGACTCGGTGAGTTCGACGATGATCGGGCGAATCGCCTTGGCCGCCTCGGCCGAGACTCCGTGGACCAGGGAGAGCACCGCCTTCGTGGTCGACTCGGCTTCCCCGACCACGCCGAGCAGCGACACCATGGCGAGGATCGCCGGGGCAGCAGAGAGCAGAGCGTAGAAGCTCAGCCCGGCTGCTCTGTCGAGGCACTCGTCGTCGAGCAGACGCCGAAGAGCGCCCTTGACGATTCGCACTCGATTCAACCGTGGCCCGGCCCGTCTCAACGCTGTCCCACTCTGTAGTCCTTGGCCGCGTGGATCATCGCATTGAGAGTCGCGATGACCGGCACGGAGAAGAAGGCCCCGGCGATGCCCGCCACCGCTGCTCCCGCTGTCACCCCGAGGATCACAGCCAGGGGGTGGATCTTCACTGTGGGCCCTGTCAGCCACGGCTGCAGAACGTGGCTTTCGAGCTGTTGGACGACGACGACGATCGCGAGCATGATCAGGCCGTGCACCCACCCGTTGAAGAGCAGCGCCAAGCCGACCGCGACCGCTCCGCCCACGATCGCTCCGACGAACGGCACGAAGGCACCGAGGAAGACCACCATGGCGATCGGCACCGCCAAGGGGACGCCGAGGATCAGAGCACCCACTCCGATTCCGATCGCATCGCTGGCCGCGACGACCAGCTGGATCCGAATGAAGTTCGTCAGCGTCTTCCAACCGGCCTCACCGGCCGCGAAGATCCGCGCATGCGCCTTCTTCGGCCAGATGTTGACGACCCAGGTCCAGATGCCGCGCCCGTCGATGAGCGCGAAGAGGGTGACGAACAGGATGATGATGACGCCTTCGATTACATGAGCCGCCGTCGTGCCCACCTCGGCGGCACCGGAGCCGAGACCGGCGGCGTTGTCCTGCAGCCACTTCCCCGAGGAATCAACGAGGTCGTTGAGTTTGGCTTCGGTGATTCCGAACGGCTGCGTGGCCAAGAGCTGCTTCGCCTCGTCCAGGGTCGTCGCCACCTGCTTCTGGATCTCAGGTATCTCACTTCTGATCTGAAAGGTGATGAGGAGGACGAGCCCGGCCAACAGGCCGAGGACGACCACCCACACGGTGACCACCGCCAACCATTTCGGCCACCGATGCCGCTGCAGGAACGTCGACATGGGGACCAGGAGGGCAGAGAGGACGAGGCCGGCCAGGAATGGAACGACGATCTGTGCGATCTGCAGTGCCACGAAGATCGCGACTGTGATTCCCGCGATGATCACCAGCAGGTATCCGGTGAAGCGGGCACCGAGTTTGAGTCCCTCGGGTATCGGGTCATCGCGATTCGGAGGCGCGTTCAATGGACCTTCTGTCATGGACCAACACTAATGCCGCGAGCCGCACAGTGGGTGGACCATTCTGTTCTGGCCCGCCGGCGCGGGCGAGAACGGGGCTCCGGTCAGCCGCCTCCGAGGAAAATCCGAAGATGTACTAAAAGTGAATTACTACGGTATTCCGATGACCAGATTGCGACGTTGGCCCTACAGCTTTGCCATGGCGCTCGCCCTCCTCGTCGGAGCGGCCGCCGTGTTCTCCTCCCTCTTCCTCGACCTCCCGCTGCGGGACCCCGACGGCTTCCTCGGTCCCTCATACATCCGTCTGCCTCTGCTGGTTCTCGGATTCATCGGCGCCGGGCTGATCGTGGAAACGGTGAGGCGAAACGGGTGGCGAAATCTGCCGACGTCGGTCGTCGACATCGCAAAGAAGGAGTGGAATGCCCACCGGCTGCTGTGCATCGGTGCCGGGCTGCTGAGTTTCTACGTCTGCTACGTCGCCTACCGCAATCTCAAGAGCGTGCTGCCGGTCTACCGCGAGGGCACCCTCTTCGATCAGCAGCTGTTCCACCTCGACCATTGGCTCGTGGGCGGGAACACTCCGGCCGTGCTCCTGCACGAACTCCTCGGCACCGGCATCGCAGCGAACCTCCTCTCTATCGCTTACCTCGCTTACCTGCCGCTCATTCCGATCAGCCTCGGCGCGGTCCTCGTGCTCAATCGCAGACTCGCCGTCGGCGCTTGGTATACGACGATGTTGAGCCTCAATTGGGTGCTCGGCACCGTCAGCTACTATCTCCTGCCGTCGGTCGGTCCCGTGTTCAGCCACGCCGAGGTCTTCCGGGCGCTGCCCGACACCGGAGTCAGTGAGCTCCAGGAATCCCTCATCGACACTCGCCTCGACTACCTCAGCAACCCGATCGGCAGCGATTCCATCCAGGGTGTCGCCGCGTTCGCTTCGCTTCACGTCTCCGTCACCTTCGCCGCAGCATTGTTCATGACGCTGACGAAACAGCATCGCGCCGTCCAGGTGTTCACCTGGATCTTCTTCGGTGTGACGGTCGTGGCCACCATCTACTTCGGATGGCATTACATCCTCGACGACATCGCGGGCATCGGCATCGGCTGGGCGTCGGTGGCGCTCTCCGCATGGGTGACCGGGCACCGCCGAGTTCGCCGACGGCCGGTCGCCGCAGTCTCCGAGCCTGATTCCGTGTCCGCGGCGAAGTCCGCGGATTCTGTCTCACGCACCGCCGGGGCTATACTGTAATCACCTGCGAACCCGTTTTCGGGTTCCCTGCGTCGTCAGGACGCCTCGTCTCTGCAGCTGGGTGATAGCACCCGCGCATTTCCGAAGCCGTTTTCTCTCGGCGATCGAGAGCGCCGACAGCGCTCATTCCATGACCGGAAGCGGCTGCCTGCCACCTATTCACGGCACCGGCACGCCCTCCGGCACGTCGAAGGGCCATCCCATCACTACTTCACAGACACGCACCAATCCCCGCAGCACCCGCACCCACGGAGGCAGCAACCGGAACACCAACACAAGCAGCACCGGCAATCGCGCGAAGAAAGCCACCTCGGCACCGACGTCGTTCTCCGACCTCGGCGTCCCCGCGAAGCTCGTCGACTCCCTCGACCGTGAAGGCAAGACCCAGGCCTTCCCCATCCAGCAGGACACTCTGCCCGACACGCTGGCCGGCCGTGATGTGCTCGGCCGCGGAAAGACCGGGTCCGGCAAGACCCTGGCGTTCTCCATTCCGCTCGTCGCTCGCCTGTCCGAATCCGGCGAGGGTTCGCAGAAGTTCCGCCATCCGCGCGGGCTCGTCCTGGCTCCCACCCGTGAGCTCGCCACGCAGATCACCGAGGTCATCGACCCGTTGGCCAAGGCCGTGGGCTTGCGGACGACGACGATCTTCGGCGGCATCAAGCAGCGTCGACAGGAGGTCGCACTCAAGGCCGGCGTCGATATCGTCGTGGCCTGCCCGGGCCGCCTCGAGGACCTGCTCCAGCAGGACATCCTCACGCTCGAGAACATCGAGGTCACCATCCTCGACGAGGCCGACCACATGGCTGACCTCGGGTTCCTGCCCGGAGTCACCCGAATCCTCAACCAGACCCCGGCTGAGGGACAGCGGATGTTCTTCTCCGCCACCTTGGACAACGACGTCGACAAACTCGTCCGTCGTTTCCTCCACAACGAGGTCCTCCACTCCGTGGATGAGGCGACCTCCCACGTTTCGGCCATGACCCACCACGTGTTCGAGGTGTCGGTCGACGACAAGAACGAACTCGTGCACAAGCTCGCCTCCGGCACGGGCCGCCGCATCCTCTTCACCCGCACGAAGCACCGGGCCAAGCGCTTCGCCCGCCAACTCACAGCAGCGGGCATTCCCGCCGTCGACCTGCACGGCAACCTGTCGCAGGGTGCGCGCGATCGCAACCTCGCCGCGTTCACCGATGGTGAGGCGAAGGTGCTCGTGGCCACAGACATCGCCGCCCGCGGCGTCCACGTCGACTCCGTCGAGCTCGTCGTCCACGTCGATCCCCCGACCGAGCACAAGGCGTACCTGCACCGCTCCGGTCGCACCGCACGTGCCGGCAGCGCCGGTGACGTCGTCACGGTGATGACCGCCGAAGAGCGCAAGGACACTCAGATCCTCCTGCGCAAGGCCGCCATCAAGGCGACCCCGCAGAAGGTCAACGCAGAGTCCCCCGAGGTGACCGAGCTCGTCGGTGAGATCGCCGAGTTCGTCGCCCCGCAGCCGAAGGAACCCGTCCAGCCGCGCAAGAAGACCGAACCTTCCACGTCGAATGGTCGTTCATCCCGCCGTCGCCGAGGCGGCCGTGGCGGAAGCTCGGGTCGCGGTGAGCCCGGCAACGGCGGCAGCGACCGCAGCCGTGAGAACTCGAGCGCCACCGGTGGCGGTCGCAGCGGCGAATCGCGTCGCGGCGAGAGCGGCGGCCGTGGCCGGGGCGCCGGGCACACCGGCGAGGGAAATCGTCGTCGCGAGAACTCCCGCGGCGGCCGTTCCGGCAATGGCCGCTCGGGCGGTCAGCGCGCGGAATCTTCGAGTCGTCAGCCGAGCAGCCGTCGCGCGTCCGAATCCCGCGGCACCAGCCCCGAGGCTCGTCGCCGCAACCGCACCCGTGCCGGAGGCTCGCAGCAGGTCTACTCGACCAGCAGCTGACGTCCTCACAATCGGGTTACCCTGCTCGGATACTACACTTTGGTGTAAATGCCGACTGGGCGAACCAGCTGTGGGAGGAGTCTGCCGATGAGCCAGGACCGCGAGTCCCTCACCCTCGTCTGGTTTCGCGACGACCTGCGCGTCGAGGACCACGAGGCCCTGACAGCGGCCTGCGGCGACGGGCAGGTGATCGGCCTCTGGATCAGAGAGTGCCGCAGCGACGACGGCCTGGGCCCACGCCCGTTAGGCGGGGCGGCCCGGTGGTGGGCGCACGAATCGCTGCGCGTCCTGGAGACCGAACTCGCACAGCTCGGCATCCCGCTGCTCTTCGCAGCAGGCTCGGCCGCCGACATCGTCCCGCAGGCGGCTGCGGACCTGAAAGTCGATGCTGTGCGCTGGTCGCGCCGTTATGCGCCGGCTGCACGTCGCCTCGACGCGCAGATCAAGACGGACCTGGCTGATGCCGGTCGTGCCGTGCACTCCCATACCGGCGCGCTGCTCGTCGAGCCTTGGACGGTCAGCCCTCAGGGCGGTGACTTCTACAAGGTCTTCACGCCGTTCTTCAACGCTGTGCGCGATCGCAGCGTCGGCGACAGCCTCCCGGCGCCGCGCACACAGAGTTCTCCGACGAAGGCCCAGCGACAGGCTTTTGCCGGGCGCTCCTGGGGACGCAGTCTCGACGATCTCGGTCTTCTCGACGGAACCGACACGGGCTCGGGCAGCTTCGCCTCGGCGAGGACTCCACAGTGGTGGCGGACGACCGTGGCCGGGCACTGGAACCCCGGGTGCAGGGAGGCGGCCGGTGAGCTCGCCTGCTTGAGCGACGGGCTCGACGGCTACGCAGATTCTCACGATGTCCCCGCAGACCCTGACAGCACGTCAGGCCTGTCGCCGCGACTGCGCTTCGGCGAACTCTCCCCCCGCCAGCTGCTGGCAGCGGCCCTGGACATACCGGAGGTGAGGGACGATGATCGGCAGGCATGGATCCGGCAGCTCTACTGGCGGGAGTTCTCCTGGCACCTGACCTATCACCTGCCGGCCGTCGAATCCGAACCGATGCGACCTGAATTCGCGTCCTTCCCCTATGAGGACGACCCCGAGGCACTCGACCACTGGTGCAGCGGCACGACCGGGATCGACCTCGTCGATGCCGGCATGGCTCAGCTGTGGCAGACCGGATGGATGCACAATCGAGTGCGGATGGCCACGGCGAGCTTTCTCACGAAGAATCTGCTGATCCACTGGTGGCACGGCGAGCAGTGGTTCTGGGACACGCTGGTCGACGCCGATGAAGCCAACAACCCGGTCTCGTGGCAATGGGTGGCCGGGTGCGGAGCCGATGCGGCTCCGTATTTTCGCATCTTCAATCCCGAACGCCAACGTGAGCGTTTCGATCCCGACTACGAGTACGTGGGCAGGTGGTTGGGCCGCGGTCCGGGCGGTCTCACTCGGGCGGAACGCTCGCGGGGTGATCGCGAGCCGATCGTCGATCTCAAGGCATCGCGCCAGGCGGCATTGGCCGCCTATGACAGGATGAAGAGTGAGGCGAAATGAGCACGACGAACGGACGCAGGATTCTCATGGCCGGGTGCGGAGACCTGGGCACACGGCTGGGCCTGCGACTGGTCGACCAGGGGCACCGGGTGATCGGACTGCGCCGACGCGTCGCCGAACTGCCCGACGCCTTTGAGCCGATCAGTATGGACCTCTCCGGATTCGGAGCTCCCGGCCGCGATAGGGTCGATGCTGCAGACCGCAGCGATCCGCGACTGGACGGACTCGATGCGGTCGTGATCACTCTGACTTCGGACGAACCGACTCGGACCGGATACGAACGGGCCTATCTCCACGGGCTGAGAGGTCTCGCCCGCGTGCTCGGGTCACAGCCGGGCCGAGTCATCCTGGTCTCTTCCACGCGTGTCCTTGCGGAGGACCCGACACGTGTGATCACCGAAGACGCTCCACTCGCCCCAGGGTCCGGGCCGGGTGAGGTCCTCGCTGCGGCCGAGTCCGAGGCGGCCGAGCTCTTCGACCACCTCACGATCGTCCGCCCGGCTGGTATCTACGGACCTGGCCGTACCCGCCTCATCGACTCCGTGCGACGCGGCCAGCGGTTCAACCATCAGCGGTGGACGAACCGCATCCACCGAGACGACCTCGTTCGCGGCCTCGAGCGCTTGGCACTTGCCTCGGAACCGCCGGACCTGGTCCACGCTGTCGATTCGCTTCCTGCTCAGATGGGCGACGTCGCCGCCTTCATCGCCGGCCGCCTCGGCGTGCCCGTCCCCGGCCATGCCGACGACGAGACGCCGAGCGGCAAACGTATCGACGGAACTCGCTTCGGCTCGCTCGTGGGCGAACTCGGCTACCCCACGTACCGGCACGGCTTCGCTTCGATGCTGACGACAGCCCCCTGATCATGGACAAAACCGGGAACGTTCAGGCTCGGCGCCGCGCCTCGGCTGCGATGTTCTTCGCCATGGCGGGAAAGATGAAGCGATGAAACGGGGCGACGAGGGCCCAGTAGATGCGGCCTCGCACTCCAGTGGGGATAAAGGTCGCCGTCTGGTGATACTCACAGCCTTCGAATGAGTCTGTCAGAGCGAATTCGAGCCACGCGTGCCCGGAGACCTTCATCTCGGCGCGCAGCAGGAGACGAGAGTTCGGCTCCAGCTGTTCGACTCGCCACCAGTCGACGGGGTCGCCGGTGCGCAGGCTGTCGGGCAGCCGTCGGCCCCGGTTGAGGCCAGCGCCTCCGACTGCTTTGTCCCAGATCCCACGAATCTTCCATGCCAGCGGCCACGAGTACCAGCCGTTGGTCCCACCGATCCCCTCGATCACAGGCCACACCTCGGCGGCGCTGACACCGCTGATCGTCGTCGACCGTTCATCGGTGAAGATGCGCCGGCCGGACCACTTCGGATCACTGGGCGACGGCTGGGCCGCCTCGTCGAGCTCTCCGGCGTCGGCGTCCCAGTTCGTATCCACGGCACCTTCGATTTCACGGCGCAGGGCGAGTCGGACGGCGTCGGCGAACCCGATGAGCCCGGACTCGGGCGGCGGAATGACCGCGTCGACGTCCTGATCCGAGGCCACCGCGTCTTCCTGCAAGGATTGGACGAGCGGCAAGGTGAGGCTGAACGGCAGCGGGGTGACCAACCCGACCCAGATGCCTGACAGCGTCGGCGCGGGAAGAGGCAAAGCGATGACGTGGCGGGGCTTGAGCCCTGCGACGGCAGCAAAGGTACGCATCACGTTCGCATAAGTGAGGATCTGACGTGAACCGATATCGAAGGACCGGTTGACCGCCTCCTGCACATCAGCCGCGGAGAGAAGGTAGTAGAGAGCGTCACGAACCGACAGCGGCTCGACGCGGTTGGACACCCAGTCCGGTGCCGGCATCCAGCGCAGGGTCGTCGCGAGGTGGCGGATCATCTCGAACGAAGCCGATCCGGAGCCGATGATGATGCCGGCGTTGAAGACGATCGCGTCGACCTCGGAGTCGAGCAGAATCCGTCCGACGTTCGCTCGTGAACGCATGTGCTTCGAGAGTTCACGTCCCTCCGGATGGAGCCCTCCGAGGTAGACGATGCGGCGTACGCCGGCAGATGCGGCCGCGCTGGCGAAGCGCCTGGCCGCCTCGGCTTCGGCTGCCTCGAAGTCCCCGCCGGAGCCCATGGAATGCACAAGGTAATAGACGGTATCGATGCCGCCGAGGCTGTCATCGAGACCGCCACCGGTGTCGAGGTCGACGGTTCTCACGTCGACGTCGGCTGCCCATGGAACCTGCTTGAGCTTCTCCGGTCGCCGCACACCGACCCGAACCTGGTGTCCGGCCTGCAGCAGTCGGGGCACAAGGCGACCGCCGATGTAACCGGTCGCCCCGAGCACGAGCACGCGCCGCGGGGTGCGGGTTCGGCGGATGACTTCGTCGCCGAGCGACTTCGGGCCAGGCGGGGTCGAGCGTTCCGTCGGGCGATTCATCGGGGGGTCCTTTCGGCCTGCCGAGATCGGCTGTCACGGACCAACCATACACATGTCACCCATTCAATACTGCCGGCCATCGTGTAGCTGCTGCTCAGTCCGCGAGCGCAGCGCCGACGTCGTAGCGGAGGATCGCAGCAATGCCGTCGCTCATCGGATCGTGGCTGAGTCCGATCTCAGCTGAGGACAGGATAGCCGCGGAGACGATCTCCGCTTCACCTGCTGAGGCCTCGGCATCATCGAGCAGCAGGACCGCCGCCGCTCCGCGTTCCACTGCCTTTTCGACTTCTGCTCGCCCTTCGACCGCACGGCCGTGTGCTTTGCTTTCGCCCAGACGCTCCGAGTTCTCAGCCTCTCGTTCTTCGGCGAGCCTCGTCACCAACGTCCTGATGGCCACGTCGATCGCCTCTTCGGCACCGTCATCGTCATTGCCGCCTTCTGAGATCTCGTGAAGCAGCTCTTCGGCCCGTACGGACAGTTCGGCCTTGACGACAGTTCTGCCCTGCACTTCTCCTGCCAGGACGACGGCGTCCGGTGCATGATCGGTGATCAATCGGTCGACGAAGTCGGCGACGCTGCGTGCATTGTCCTTGATGATCTCGTCGACACGGCGCCGGATCTGGTTGTGCGAGTATGCTCCTCGCCGCGGCTTGTTGATGTCTTCGTCGTTGTCGCCGGTCACGTGGACCGGCTCGTTCTCGATGCGTTCGCGATCCGGGGTCACGCTCAGTTCACGGACGGCCGCACCATCCTGCCCGGCGATGACGAGGACGACATCGAACTGTCTGCACTCCTGTCGGAGAAAGGCTCCAAGCTCCGGCGCCTCGCCGTAGTGGGCCGAATCTCCTTCTCCCAGCGCCGCGTCCCAGTGTTCGTCCAGCAGAACTCCCTGTGAGTTCGCGACGATGGTCCGACCGTCTGTGTGCACCTCGGTGGGTTCGTCGGCGAGGATGATCGCATCGATGGACTCGAGGAGAGACTCCTCTGCCCCGCTTTCGGACAGCTGCTCTCGCAGCTCCGACCAGCGCAGACGCAGCTGCGTCTCGGCATCGGCTGAAGGAGTACGACCCTCAAGGTAGACCGTGGCATATGGACCGCCGCTCCCGTAGACCGTGCGCAAGTGATTGTGGTTCATCCCCTGTTCCTCCTCAGCGTCTGTGGCTGTCTGACCTGCCCCCAAGGGGCTCGCCGCGCTGCGCGCGGTGTTCTCAGCGTGGCATTGTGGGGAGACCGCTGTAAACAGTCTTGACAAACCAGGGTCGGGCATTTACAGAAAGAGTCAGGTCAGCTGCGGCTTCTGAAGTGACACAATGGGACCATGAACACCGAAACGATGATGCGCGCCGTCAGCCAGCAGACTTTCGGCAGCGCCGACGTTCTCGAAATCACCGAGATTCCGCGCCCGAAGCCCCGCACCAACGAAATCCTCGTGAAAGTCCACGCTGCGGGTCTCAACCCGACCGATTGGAAGCACCGTTCTGGCCACGGCTTCGTCGACAAACTGCCATTAGTACTCGGCTGGGACGTCTCCGGTGTGGTCGAAGCCGTCGGTATCGGCGTCGCGACGTTCAGACCAGGCGACGAGGTGTTCGGCATGATGTCGTATCCGTTCGGACTCGGTACCCACGCCGACTACGTCGCCGCCCCGGCCAGATTCTTCGCGGCGAAACCCCGATCGGTTGACCACGTGCAGGCGGGGGCACTCCCCCTCGTCTCTCTGACCGCCTGGCAGGCGCTCGTCGACAATGCGGACTTACAGTCGGGACAGCGCGTGCTGATCCACGCAGCCGCGGGCGGCGTCGGGCACATCGCTGTGCAGATCGCGAAATCGCTGGGCGCATACGTGATCGGAACCGCGAGTTCGGCGAAGCACGGCTTCCTGCGCGAGGTCGGCGCCGATGAAGTCATCGACTACCGAACGGATGACTTCGCCGATCGAGTGCGAGACGTGGACGCGGTGCTCGATACGATCGGCGGTGACACGGCGATGCGCTCCCTGCACACGCTTCGCAAGGGCGGCTCTCTCGTCTCGCTCATCCCTGTCGGCTCCGCTGATCTCCTTCGCGAAGCAGATCAGCTCGGAGTGCGAGCACTTCGGATGCTCGTGGACTCCTCGCGCAGCACACTGGAAACCATCTCCGGGCTCGTCGACGACGGTGCACTGCGTGCCGCAATCGCCGGCACTTTCCCGCTCTCGGAGGCAGCAGAAGCCCATCGAGAAGGCGAGACCAACCACACCACCGGCAAACTCGTACTCACAATGGACGAGTAGGCCAAGCCCAATCTGGTCAGTTCCACAGTCGAAGCGGCACTATGCTCACTGCCGCGACGCAGGGCCCGGCACCTGTGCATCGGTGCCGGGCCCTGCGATCACGGAAGTCAGTAGTGTGCTGGCGGATCGCTCGCGGGGAAGGACTCTTCCTCCCACTCATCGACCAATTCGTCCTCTTTCTCCTTCGACGCGGAATCCGTGCCGGGATTTTCCGCAACGTCATCCCTGGCTCCCTCGGGGGCCGCTTTCGGATCCTTCTCGTCTTCGCTGAAATCGCTCATCACGATCATCCCTTCTCTATCGAGTGTACGAACCTATGCTGACGCTCTTTGGTCCAACTGGGTAGGGGTGCGGGCATATTGGCATGAGGCATTACGGGGGTGCCGCTCGGCAGAGGCCCCACGTAGACTGATCACCTATCCGCGCTCTCCAGCGAAAGGTGACCAGAATGTCAACCGACGACAACAGCACCGAAGGCAACACATCAGACAGCATGCGCAAAGCTGCGGAGAACCTCGATCACGAGGCCGGAGGCGCACCGTCATCCGAGTACCTCGATAAGGTCGATCCCGACGATTTCGGGCGGAAGGACGAAACCGGCGAGGACCAGAGCCGCGACGAGGATGACGCCTCAACGATCGACTCGCCGTCGACTGATCGCTGACGACCTTCAGAGCATCGTCGGCTCACAACACAGTTTGGGGCGGATAGCACCTGTTTGAACAGGTGCTATCCGCCCCAAACTGTGCCACAAGCCATCAGAACTTCGGCACGTCGGCGATCAGCGCCCGCGTGTACTCGTGCGACGGATCCTCGAGCACCTGCGCGGTCGGACCGTAATCGACGATTTTGCCCTGGTTGAGCACCGCAAGATTGTCGGCGATGTGCCGGGAGAGTGCGATGTTGTGCGTGACGAAGAGCATCGCCAGCTGACGTTCCTCCCGCAAGCTCCGCAGCAGGGCGACGATCGATGCCTGCACGCTGACGTCGAGCGCCGAGGTGATCTCATCACAGACCATCACCGACGGTGCGTTGACCAGCGCACGGGCGATCGCCGCCCTCTGCCTCTCACCACCGGAGAGGTCACCGGGGCGCCGGTGGTAGAACGTCCGTCCCAGACGCACCGAATCCAGCGCCTCCTCGACAGCGGCCTTCCGGCTCGCGGCCGTTCCCTGACCGCTCATCTCCAATGGCACCGTCAGCGACTGACCGATGGATCGTCGCGGATTGAGTGAGGAGAACGGCGACTGGAACACGTACTGGATGCCCACGCGCTCCTCGTTCGTGCGCTTGCGCGTCGACCGCGCCAGCTCCGTTCCGCGCAGCTTCACCGAGCCCTTGTAGTCGTCGTTGAGCCCGGCCACACACTGCGACAGAGTTGTCTTACCCGACCCGGATTCTCCGAGCAGCATCGTGCACTCCCCCGGCTCCAGCGTCAGGTTGATCCCGTCGAGGATCTGCGTCTTCCCGTAGGCGAGCGCCACATCTTTGACCTCGAGCAGAGGCGCAGTCACCGAGGGGGCACCGCCGTCCCCGTCCCCCGCCGAGGCGGCCGCCCCGTCGGATCCGGTCCGGTCCGAGTCCGCATCGCCGGGCTTCTCCCCCGCCGACACGAGGATATGTGTCTTCTCATCAGCCTCGGCGGCGGCTTTCGCCTCTGCGGCCCCGTCACCGATGGTCTTCCGTCCGGCAAGGTCGGGCACGGCTGCCATGAGCATCTTCGTGTACTCGTGCTGCGGACGTTCGAGCACTGCCGACACCGGTCCCTCTTCGACGAGGTCGCCGCGCAGCATCACGGCCACCCGATCGGAGATGTCCTTGATCACCGCGAGGTCGTGGGTGATGTAGAGGCCGGCGACGTTGTTCGCCACCGTCATCTGCCGGATCGTGTCGAGCACGACCGACTGCGTGGACACGTCCAGGCCGGTTGTCGGTTCATCGAGGATGAGCACATCGGGGTACATGGCGAAGGCCATGGCAATGCCGATGCGCTGCTGCTGACCGCCGGAGAGCTGGTGAGGCCAACGCCGCTGATAGGCACGATCCGTGGGCAGACCGACGTCGACGAGCACCTCTGCGACGCGATCAGCTCGCTCACGATCCGAGACTCCGAAGTCGTGGATGTCGAGGACTTCCCGGATCTGCTCGCCCACGCGCATGGCCGGGTTGAGCGAGAGGGCAGGATCCTGAGGGATGTACGCGATGCGGGATCCGCGCAGATCCCGCAGGGCCACCTCGTCGAGTTCGCCGACCTCAAGGTGAGTGGCGTCACCGCGCGGCCAGATGCTCACGGACCCCGACCCGAACTTCAGCCCCTCCCGGAAGTGCCCCATGCAGGCCAGACCGGCCGTGGTCTTACCGGAACCGGACTCGCCCACGAGCCCGAGGATCTCTCCTCGGGACAGGGCGAAGTCGACTCCGTGAAGGATCTCGTCTCCGGCGTTCGTGAGCACGCGCAGGTCGGACACGCGCAAAACGATCTTCTCGTTCGGCTCGTTCGCATCATCGTGGCGAACGGTCTCTGTCTTCGGGCTCATCATGCCTCCACGGATGTTGATGCGGTGGCTCGGGCGAAGGAGTCCGCGAGCAGGTTGGTGCCGATGGTCAGCAGCGCGATCGCAACGACCGGCAGCAGCACACCCCAGGGCTGGATGGACAGGGCGATGCGGTTCTCGTTGATCATCAGACCCCAGTCGGCCGCGGGCGGCTGCAGACCGAGTCCGAGGAACGACAGCGACGCGATGTAGCCGATCGAGTAGGTGAGACGCAGTCCCGCCTCCACGCTCAGCGGTCCGGTGATGTTGGGGAGCAGCTCACGGATGAGCACCTTCCACCGGGGCATCGCGTACATCTCGGCGGCTTTGATGTAGTCCTCGGTGATGACGCCCAGGGTCGCGGACCGCGCGACGCGGGCGATGCGCGGAGCGTGGGTGAGGCCGATGACGGTCACGAGCACCCACCCCTGCGGGCCCAACACTGTGATTGCCAGGAGGGCGAACACGAGCTGCGGGATAGCGAGGATGACGTCGTTGAGCCGCATGATCACGGCGTCGAAGGTTCCTCCGACATAGGCGGCGAGCATGCCGATGATCGCACCGACGACCATGCCGAGCGCCGTGGCGAGCACACCGTAGACGATGAGTGTCACACCGCCGGCGAGGAACCGGGAGAACACATCGCGGCCGAGGTTGTCCGAACCGAACAGACCGTAGGGACTGAACGGCTTCGTGACGAACTCGGTGGCGGTGTTGCCGGTCGCCCAGGGCAGCAGCAGCGGACCGCACAGAGCGAGCGCGACGACGACCACGGTGATGATCAGGCCGATCTTGCCCTGTTTCTGCGCGAGCACCCGCTTGTAGAAGGGAACGTAGGTGGTGGCGGATTCCTTGGGCACCTCTGCGGCATCGGTGGCCGCGGACTTGAGGTCATCAAGACTGTTGGCGTCGGTGCTCATGCTGCGCTCCTGAGTTTCGGGTTGGTGAGGATGCCGACGACATCAGCCGCCAGGTTCACCACGACGTAGACGGCGGCGACGAGCATGGAGATCGCTTGGACGACCTGCACGTCACGGTAGGTGACCGCATCGATGAGTGCTTGGCCGAGTCCCGGGTAGCGGAACAGGAACTCGACGACGACCACACCGCCGGCCAGCCACGCCAGCTGGATCGCGACGACCTGAGCGACCGGTCCGAGTGCGTGGGGCACGGCATGGCGCATGATCACGCGCTTCTCCGGGACACCTTTGAGCCTGGCCATCTCGACGAAACCGGAGTCGAGGACTTCGATCATCGTCGCTCGCATCATTCGCACGATATAGGGGGTGACGACGAGGATGAGTGTCAGGGTCGGCAGGATGAGCTGCTCCGGCCGGTTCCACACGGGTTCTCCCGGCGGGGCCAGGGTGACGGCCGGCAGGATCTGGAATACCGAGGTGGCGAAGATGGCAATGAGGCCGATGCCGATGACGAACTCGGGCATGGCCGCCAGCACAAGGCTGACTCCGGTCATCGCCTGGTCGCGGCGCTTCCCGCGGTGCAGAGCCTGATAGACGCCGAGGCCGATGCCCAAGGGCACGGAGATGACGGCGGCCAGTCCCATGAGGATGAAGGAAGCCCCGATCCGATCGCCCAGCAGTGCTCCGACAGAGCCTCCCGTCGCCGAGGAGGTTCCGAAGTCCCCGACGAACAGTCCTCCCAGCCAGGTGAAGTACCGCTGCCAGGCGGGTTGGTCGAGTCCCAGCTGTTCGTTCAGGGCTGCGATGCGCTCCGGTGTGGCCTGTTGGCCGAGGATCGCTCTAGCGGCGTCGCCGGGCAGCAGCAGGGTGGCGCCGAAGACGAGCAGCGAGACTGCGATGAGGATGAACGCGGAGAAGAGCAGCCGCTTACCGATGACTTTTCCGAACATGTCAGACCTCTCCGATCCATACGCGGTCGAATCTCCAACCGCTCAGCGGACGTCCTGTGGAGTTGGGGACGAGCCCTCCGACGTATTTCTGGAAGGCGTCGACCTGGTTGGCGAAGCCCCACACGATGTATCCGCCTTCGTCGTAGAGCATCTTCTGCAGCTCGTGCTCCAGGTCCCGGCGCTTCTCAGCCTCCGGAATCGCGCGGGCCTTGTCGAAGACCTTGTTGAACTGCGGGTCGTCCCAGTGGGTTTCGTTGAAGGGCGATTCGGACAGGGAACAGGAGATGACCTGCGGCATGAAGTCCCGGGTGTACCAGAAGTCCTGGGCGAAATCCCATTTGAGGTAGCCGTCGCCGAAGAACGTGGTGGCGTCGACCTTGCGGATCTTGACCCTGATTCCGGCGTCGGCGGCTTGCTGGGCGAAGACCTGGGCGGCTTCGACGGCTCCGGATTGGATGGGAGCAGTGACGAGCTCGACGTCGAGTCCGTCAGGATAACCCGCCTCGGCGAGGAGCTTCTTCGCTTTGTCCAGATCCTGTTTGCGCTGCGGAAACTTCGGGTAGTTCTCACTCAACGGCCCGAACATGTCGTTGCCCACGGTGCCATAGCCCGAGAGCACCTGTTCGATCATCTGTTCGCGGTCGACGACGAGCCGGAAGGCCTGTCGAACCCTGACGTCGTCGAAGGGCTTCTTGTCCACTCGCATGGTGAAGGGCAGCCACATGCCGGTCTTCGAGTTGAGGATGGACATGCGCTCATCGGCGGCGATGACTTCGACAAGGGCCAGCGGGATGCCGGCGATCGCATCGACCTGGGTGGACAGGAGGGCGTTGATGAGAGCGTCGTCGTCGTTGAAGTTCAGCACCTCCACCTCGTCGAGGTACATCTTGTCGAAGTCGAAGTAGTGCTCGTTGGGCACAAGCACGGTCGACTGGGCAGCGGTGAAGGATTTGAGTTTGAACGGTCCCGAGCACACCGGGTTCTCCGGATCGTAGCCGACGGGGACGATGGCGGCGGTGTATTCGGCGACGGCGTCCTTGAACAGGCCGTTGGGTTCGTTGAGGCGGAATTCGACGGTGCGATCGTCCTTGGCGACGACTTTCTCCAGCATGGAGAAGTTCGCTGCCGCGGTCTTCGGGTCGTCGGGGTCGTTGATCCGCTCGAAGGTGAAGACGACGTCTTCGGAGGTGATCGGTTTGCCGTCGGAGAACTTGATACCGTCCTTCAGCGTGCAGGTCCACACGGTGGAGTCGGAGTTGGCTTTGATCGATTCGGCCAGCAGCGGCACGACCTGGGAGTCGTCGTCCCAGCCGTAGAGGGCGTTGTAGAGGTTGACGGCACGGCAGACATCGCCGTTGTTGACCGGGATGTGGGCGTCGACGGTGTCCGCGGAGTTGCCTCCGGTGACGCCGACCCGCAGGCTTCCGCCCTTGACGGGGTCTCCGGCGTCGGCGGCGCCGACTTCCCCGCCGCCGCAGGCGCTCAAGCCCGCGACGCCGGCGACGGCAAGGCCTGCCCCCAGCGCTTGTCTTCGGTTCGGTGTGTTCATGTGCCTTCTTCCTGGGACGTCGGTTCGGGCCGGCTGCCTGAGGCGACCCGGTCTGACTTCGGGATTGGACTGCCAAAGGAGTGCGTATCGTCGCTGAGGACGTGGGCGGCGAGGTAGTTCTCGAGCATGGTCAGCGCTTCGTCATCGGTGATGGGCATGTGTTCGGTGGTGCGGGCCACGCCGAGGCCGTCGATGAAGATCGACAGGGATTTGACCATGAGTGCGGTATCGCCGGAGCGGATCCTGCCGGATCGTTGGCCGCCGTCGATGACGGTGGTGATCATGTCCATCCATTCGCCGTAGACGGCGGTGAGGTTCGCGCGGGCGCTTTCGTCGGTGGCCGCACGGGCCCAGCACTGGAGCCAGATCGACCACACTCTTCGGATCTTCGGGTCGACTCCGGCATGGATGCGTGCGAAGTGGCGGAGTACGCCGATGGGGTCGGAGGAGTCGTTGAGGTGGCGGGTCTCGGCGATGACGTCGAGTGAGTAGCGCAGGGCTGACTGCAGCAGCTGGCCTTTCGTCCGGAAGTGGTAGTTCACCGCCGAGGCGCTCACCCCGGCCGCGTCCGCGACATCCTCGGTGCGGACCTTGTCGATGCCGAGATCGGCATAGAGCCGCCAGGCGGCCGCGATGATCTTCAGCCGATTGCGAGTGCCCTTCGACATCCACTCGGGCACCGATGTCCGCGGCGGCGTCTCGGCCGCCGGTAACGAACCGGTGGTGTGATCATCACCCGGATCAGTGGGCCCAGCTGGAAGGTCAGCGACGATGCTTCGCCGAGGCGGCCGTGTTGTTCTCCCGGTCGTGAGCCAGTCCGTGGTGACCTCGGTGAGTTCGGCGATGAGCGAGATCTCCTCGACCCTGAACTTCCGAGTCCCGGCCAGAGATTTCGAGAGTTTGCTGGCGTCGAGCCCGATGTGTCGGGCGACTTCGCTGTGGTTGATTCCAGCGCCTTTGATGGCGGTGCGGACACGGCTGACCAGCGTCGTCTCTGTGCTGTCAGCACCATCGCTTGTCTTGACCACCTTTATAGTGTGCCCAGCAGTTGCGATTTTGGCAAGACTTACTGGGGTTTTAATCAGTAGTGATAGTTTCGGACCCGAACAGCGTTGTTCGATTGCCGTGGCAACTTCGGGACGTGTTACCACAAATCCGCCGTTGCAATGACGCGTAGAGTTCGGGCGCTGCTAGAGGCTTGCCCCGCCAACAGGGGCCTGGACAAAGCCTTCTAACCAGTGGTGAACACCTGCGTGCTATTTCACCGGTTGCTCACATTCTCAGACTCGTGAGTCTCGACTTTTTGTCGGAACTGGAAGAGTAGGTTTCCCGAACTAGCCGCCGCGAGTCGATACGGGCCATACCGCGAGACTTCCTCGTTCGGGGAAGCAATGATACGGACCCTTTGCATCTGATCCGAGTCTCCGAGATCGACCCAGAGTCCCAGTGGTGCATCAGATCGTGAATGTGCATGCTCAAGTTGCTCAAAATCGATGCGACCGCGTATAACCAGCTTCCCTGGCTCCCGCTTGAGTTGTGCCGAAGTCCTTCCGTATATGCCTGTCTTGCGTTGCACCCATGAAATCTTTGCCCATGACCAATCGTGTGCTGCCAAGTCCTTCGAGACTCTCAGCCGCAGGACAACGCCGTGTTCATCAACCCGTAATGCTCCGAGTTTGGCATATCCGTCGGGGAGGACGACCTTGGACTTTCTGTTCTTCCGCTCAATCGCACCGTGAAGCTCTTCGGCCCAGCGACGAGAGATCTTGCCCGGCAAGAAGTCTCGGGAACGGCGAATTGCCGCTTTCCTCATACGCAGAACTTCCGTTTCTGACATCGACCCAAAAAGCTCTATCTGTTTGCCCAGCCCCTCGATATCGTTCGGTTCGACGAGTAAGCCATCAACTCCGTGAGTGATCGAATCGGAAGGACCATATTTGATGTTGTAGGCAATCGGGATGCATCCTGCCGCCATGCTCTCCAGCACAACCAACAATTGCCCCTCGGTCTTACCCGTATGCAAGCTGAACGAATAGTCTCTGAACTTTCGTCCGCCCCTCGAGACATAACCCTGGAACGCCACCTGCTCGGATAAACCGAGTTCGGACGCAAGTTCCTCAAGCGCCGGCAGACTATCGCCGTCGCCGAAAATGTCTACACTGGCGCCTTTGTAGGCTGGACTCAGCATGTTCAAGGCCTTCAGCGAATGATCGATCTGCTTTTCTTGCGAAATACGAGAGACGATAACTCCCGCCAATCTATCGCGTTGTGTCGGCGATTTCAGTGGCTCTTCAGTCAGCCAGTTCGGCAGTGTAGCCAGGTTGTCGACTCCAGAGAGATTCGTTTCCCGCAGATCCTCTGCCTGTTGACCTGTCAGAGTTGCGACCATTTCGCGTTTGTCGAGAGACCGATAGAACTTGGCCTTCGGAGCGGGATAGCGAAACGCTTGGAGAGCCCCGGCACTATGATGATGCGAGTGCACCGCCTGTACGAATACAACGTTCTCCGCACTCCAGTTAACGAAGAGATTTGAGGTTGACAGCCGTTCTGCGATGACGATCGACATCTCTTGGGCTTCGGTCAGAAAGCCCAACCAGCGCCGGTAAAGCTCAGCTGGTGACGACCACTGCCCAACGGCATTCCCCCTACGAGAAAATGCTGTGATCAGTCGGCGCGATGGATTTCCCTCCGAATCAATTTCGCGGGTATCAGAGATCGCGGGACTCCCGTCCGGCCTGTATCGGTAGACACGGGCAAATCCCTCGCTTCTGGACGAGGCACGAACTTCGAACTCTCCAGAAAATTCAGGGAATTCGACATGACCTTCGACTGATGCCGATGAGCCCAACCGATTAAGCTCCTGATCCTCCAATTGCAGGATATCCGACCACGGATTTCGCAAGTTCACTCGAGAATCGAGACGCCCATCTGCAACTAGGTCAGACCGCAAAGCGTCGATTGACATCGCGTGAATGGGCGACACAGTCAACAAGGTGATCTCGCGGTCATCCATCTCGGCGAAGACATTGCATCGTCCCAGTGCGACTGTCGTTACACCTCCGTAGTTCTCCGGAACCTCACCGGTCAGCACAAAGATCGGCACGTTTGGCAATCTACGCTTCCGCTCGAATGGAAACAAGCACATCCTCCATGAGCTAACCGCAATTCAGCCGGTACAACGAAGTCATAGGTCAAGACTTCTGTTAAAAGGTACACCGCGACCATGAAGTTGTCGGCCACCAACTCGCACCCACGCGAAAGCTTTCTCTGAAGCGCTTTCAGAGCAGCAAACACTGTCGCCCCAGAAGGCAGACTACCAATTCAACTACCGCCGACGGAACAACGAGGCTAAACCGGTCCTCGGTTCTTTCAGCGCTTTCCACTGAGCGACTAAAACGACCACGTCAATATGGTTGACGGGAAGATGCGGAATAGCGGAGCCTGCTGAGAGCACAGCCTTCTCCTCTTCTGAGACACCCTCACCAGCGCTGGACGCAGCTACTGAGCCGTCTTTCTTGAGCCAGAACCACCTGTTGTCAATCCGGAATCTGAGAGTCCATCCCTCAAACGAATGCTCTGAAAGCTCAAACAGGGGGGCTTCGACGACAGCACCCCCGTCGTTCCCATATTTCTTGCCGGAATAGATGTATTCGACACTTCCGCTCGACAAACGCAGAACCTCCGCCTCATCAGGTTCACCGTTCGAGAACGTCAAACCGTCTCGCTGCCCAGCGCTGTTGAAATGGATGGGATAGTTCAGCTCACGACGGCGCAGCTCGTGTGCTGAGGTGTCAGGCTCACCGCCTTCATTGAACCGGCGCTCGGCGTCCCTAATCGCACCGAGGATGAAATCAGTCGACTCTGCTTTCAACTGATCAAGGATCTGGTATGCCTCGGTGAAGTCGAGGTCAGTTGAAAACGAATGCACGTCTGTATTCGGACCGAAACGGAGCGAATCGAGACCAAAGGTTTTCAAGAAGTTAGGGACTTTCTGGCCGTTTCTCTGTCCTGCATAGAACGGAGTTCCGAAGAGAAGCGAGAAGCAGCAACCGTGGAATGAGTTTGTGAAGACCACTTCGGCATTCGCGAGATAGCCCAGCCACTCTTCCATGCCGACGTCGTAACGAGATACATGTTTAACGTCAGGGTCAGTGATCTTACCGTGCTTTAGAGGACGATCAGACAGTTCCACGATCGTCAGATCATGCAGTTTGGCGTACTCGACAGCTTTGTCAATTGTGTCTGAAGCCCGTTCCATGACGTAATAAAGCGCAACGTACTTTTCTTCTTTGGGCTTTTCGGCTACATTCTCCCAAAATTTCTTATCGTGCAGCAGAACCGGATCCAAAACCAAAGGGGCTTCAAGCTCTGAATTCTTTTCGATGTATTCGCCGAAGTCACGTTCACGCACGGTTATCGTGTCGATATCTTCCAGATACTGGAAGAAGATCTTTTCTTGTTTCTCACTGAAGTCTTTAGACGCTCCGCGACTAGCGGCATAAGCTATCTTCTGTTTGCCCTCAAAAGCCTTGCTGCCAAGCATGAAACCACGGTCGAAATTATGCCGGGGGAGCGACTGCCAAATTACATCGGTTACGCATATGTAGCAATCAAACCCGGGATCCTCGACCTCGAGGAGATCCGAGTCGTATTTCTCTTCAGTGAACTTCATATGCTTGTTCGCGAAGGCTTCAAATTTGTCGAATCGGCGCTCTCGCTCGACTTCCACGCTGCGGTAGCCAACAGCCAGATCAGCCAGCTTCTGCAATGTGGCGGTGTCCGCCTTCTTGGCTACAGCATCACGGTACTTCTTCTCAGCAAAGGGAGCCGGATGACGCATATCGAATTTGCCGTAATAGACTGGCTTGTAGTCCAAGAATGTCGCATCGTACCCATTCTGGGATAAGAACTGCTGAAATGCATAGGCGTGCAAATCGCACGCAAAATTCAAGAATTTGGCGTATTTGTTAATTCCGATGAGACCAATTCTCATTGCAAGACCTCCGCGTTGGCCGAAAAATAGGAATATCGGCTTAAACTCAATATTTTATCATGGGAATTGATTGCTTCGTGATCAGCTCTCTGCTGTAATCGTCTTTCCCTACTCGCTCACCCAACAATAGCCTGCACTCACTCAGCGATAAGAGGTCCTTCTTCGAATGATCGAATACACCGTGAGACTCCAGACGAAAGCTTGGTGGCGGCGTCCCAACCAAGCCCGGTGAGCTTTGCAGCGTCCAAGCCGAGTGACGCGACTGGGGAAAACGACCGCCCGTCCTCGGGATTGACGAAATCCAGCGAGAGGTTCTTCTCCGGCCGTGCAGAGGCGAAGGTCTCTGCCAGTTCACGGATGCTGATGTTCCCAACGGGGTCAGCGACGTTGTAGACCTGTTCTTCACCGAGCAGATGGGCGAAAAACAGTCCTTCCACAGCATCCGCGACGTACGTGTATGTCCGCGTCGCAGCTCCGGGACTCATCATCCGCACATTCCGAGCACGAACGACATCTGCCAGGAAATCCGCCTGCACACGACCGTCGTCCAGGGCCATACCCGGGCCGTAGATGTGACCGAACCGGAGGCTGAGTCCTCTGATACCGAACTCATCCGCGTACGCGGCCAGTGCGGTCTCGGCGATTCGCTTGCCTTCTGAATAGCTTGCCCGCGGCGCGAAATGCTGCAGCGTCCCCTGATCGTCTTCGCGAATGAGCCCGCTGCCGTTGACCGCACCGTAGACCTCAGACGAGGAGAGAAGAACGAAAGACTCCCCTCCCGACTCGACGAACGCATCGAGGAGGTTGATGGTGCCAAGCGTGTTCGCCTTCAGAGTGGTGACCGGCGATGACTTGTGAAGACTCGGACGAGCCGGTGACGCGCCGTGGAAGACAGTCGAGAATTTCCGTTCGAAGCTCTGCGTATCGATGACATCGCCGCCGAGCAGTGTGAAATCAGAGCGTTCGAGCGCCGTGCCGAATCTCTTTTCAGCCTTCGTTTTGTTCCGCACCAAACCAGTGACCTGCAGTCCGAGGTCATGGGCATCGTTTGCAGCTAACAGTGCTCCGACTATGTACATCGGAATCATGCCGGACGCACCGGTGACCAGAATCTCGGTGTTCCGATACTTCTCCCACGGCAACTGAGCCGCAGCGATTCGAGCAATATCCTCGAAGAAGACAGGGGCGTCGAAGAGAACGACGTCTGTGGCATCGGCCACGGAAGCGGCTGCCTGGTCCTCACTCGCCACCGAAGGCCTCCCGATCTTCAATGAGGGTGAGGAAGGTCCGGCACACGTAGTAATCCGAGGCCGTGGTGATTTTGATGTTCGTCCGCGGACCTTCGACTCGGTGCACGTTATATCCGAAGCCGTTCATGAGCGTGCATGTGTCGATGGAATCGTCCTCGCCTTCAGCGACAGCACGGTCGTATCCTGCAAGGACGTCCTTGAGCGGGAATGTCTGCGGGGCCTGGGCAGTCCACAGTGGGTCACGCGGAATGACTTTCTTGATGCCGTCGCCCTCTTCGACGACGACGGTCTCCGTCATCTTGGTACAGGTGACTGCCGAACCGAAGTCACGGGCACTGGCGATGTTCCGCGAGACGAGATCAGCATCGATAAGGGGACGGACACCGTCGTGGATGAGCACGATACTGTCCGGGTCGTTGTGCTCGGCAACGACCTTGAGCGCATTGTGTCGCGATTCCTGGCCGGTCGACCCGCCGTCGACTATCCACTGCACCTTGTCCAGCTCGTAACGTTTGACCAGGCGCTCCAGGTGCTCGCGATACTGCGGAAGAATGGCCACGGCAATGGCATCGATCTCGGGATGCTGCTGGAAGATGTCGAGCGTGTGCACGATCACCGGTCGGCCATGGATCTCCAGGAACTGCTTCGGACGTGAGCTGTGCGCCATTCGAGCGCCGACGCCTCCTGCGAAGACTACTGCGATGTTTGCCATTGGTTCTCCTCGTCCTCTTCTTCGGTCTTATAGCTGCCGTCGGAGTCATTGTCCGTCGGGTCGTTGAGCTGGTCCTCTTGTCCTGGCGCGCCGGGATCTTCCTCACCGACACGTTCGGACATACGGTGATCTTCGTCCTCGGAAGGCACCTGTGGTTCGGCGGCAGGCTCGCTGAGGATGAGCGTGTCGATCACGCGGTCGGAGTTGTTCGTGTCCACGTAGTCGAAGTTCTCTTTGACAAACTCTTTCGTCGCTTCGTTGCTCAACTGGGGACGACGGAGCAGTTCGACGAGTTCGTCGAATGTCGTAGCGATGCTTCCCGGGGCGGCTTCCCGGTAGTCCTTGTGCATTCCTCGCGTCGCGGAGTATGTATCGAGATCGTAGGCGAAGAAGATCATCGGGCGTTCGAGAAGCGAATACTCATAGATAACGGACGAGTAGTCAGTGATGAGCACGTCCGAGATGAGCATCAGATCGTTGGTGTCCGGGCAAGACGCGACGTCGATGAGTCGGTCGCTGAATTCCTGTGGAATCGGAGCCGGATCAGGCACGAAATGATGCTGTCGGAACAGCACGACGGAATCGTCGCCGCACGACTCGTACAGCTCCCGGAAATCGATCTGGTCGTAGTCGTAGTGGGCGTCTCCGGAGCCGCGACCGCGGAAAGTAGGCGCAAAGAGGATCTTCCTCTTACCTTTCGCCGTCGGGAACTGCTTCTCGAAATCGACAAGGACCTCTTCTGCACGTCCTTCTCTAAGGAAACCGTCGATACGAGGCAGACCGGTCGCGAGGACTGCTTCTCTCTCGATGCCGAAAGCTTCGCTGTAGACATCCCGCAAGTGCTGGGAACCGCAGATGGCATACGAATAGAGGCGATGGGCGTTTCGCAGATTCGGTGAACCGTACTGCCCGAAGCGGCTGTATCCAACTGACTTGAATCCGCTTCCTGCGTGCCACAGCTGGATGATCTTCTGTTCATCTCGGTTGCCGAGGTCCTTGAGGATGGCGAAGTAGTCATCGATGAGGATGATGTTCGCTTTGCCCATCTCCCACGCCAGCGCGAACGCACTCTGGCGGCTGCTGGTGCGGCCGGTACGGAACGAATAGCCGAAGTTGAATTGCGAATCGAGACCGCGTTCGAGCATGCGGTCATGTACGGCCTTGAGGTTGCCCTGCATGTTCGGACGGGCCTCGGAGGCGAACAAGATGTTGCTTCCGTCAGACGGCCGTTTGTAAGCAGAGATGGCGAACACGGTACGCAGAGCCTTCCGCTTGGTCTTCGTCCATTTCTTGCGAGCCTTCGACTTCAACCGCGCCACCCTGGAAGATGGCTTGCCTCCGGATCGCCCGAAGGAGTAAGTGCGCATAAGGAAGTAGGGAGCCGTCTCGTCGTCGGAGATACCAAACGTCACTGTGTAGGCAGAGAAGTTCTTGTTGTAGACGAATGCTCGTGAAGCATCCCCGAGCTCTTCGGCTCTCGCCAGGGGGTAAGAGGCAGGAAGGTTCTCTTCCCCGCGTCGAGCCACGAGGTAGTATGTTCCGTTGGGGACCTGAGCACGACGGTTGAACTGGGTCACGTTGATCGTGAGCTCGAAACGCCCCTCCCCCAGAGGTTCCGCATGAACGGGGAGTTCGACCTCGTAGGGTCGCGAGTTCGGGGTCAGGAAAAACGAGTCAGGGGCATCGCCGGAAACCCTGACGACAAATGTCAGAATCACACGTTCCCACGAGATTCTTTCAATTGTCAGCTCATCTACCACAGGTTCCCCTCACCAGCATGATTTTGCAATGCTGACGCAACTCGTTCACTCTCAATTAACGTTGATAGCCTAGCAGTTTGCCTACTGCCGCCGGTAACTTGATGACACGCCCGCAAGCGGCATCCGACTAGTCGGCTTCGTGTTCTCATCGCCGCTCGTGAAACGATATTCTTGCCGAGTTGTCGGCTGCTTCTACGGCTTTGAGCCGCCGCGGCTGCGTTTTCACAACTGCAAGGAGATCGAACAGTGGCTAATCCGGTCCGATGGGTCGCACGCACTGCGGTGCGCTCTAGCGCGTGGAAACGCACCAGCAAATGGATCAGGGGCGCGGAGAGGTGGAATCGCCTCGAAGACGAGCATGACGGCAGCTACGTCAAAGCCGAGGTCGTCGTGTACTTCGGTGACCGAAGCTCGAAGTTCTATCAGCTGGAACAGTGGCTTCCCGTGCTTGAAGAGCTCCACAAGCAGCACCGGGTCGTTCTTGTCCTCCGCAAGGGAACTGCCCTGTTGAGTGCACTGGAGAGCACTCACCTCCCCGTGGTGTTCAAACGAAAGTTCGATCCGCTTCATACCTTTTACCACGCCAACGATTTCAAACTCGCTCTATACGTGAACAATGGAGTGACGAATTTCCAGTCACTCAGCTTTGCTCCGATGGTCCACGTCCATGTCAACCATGGTGAGTCCGACAAGCTGAGCATGGTGTCTAATCAGGCCAAGGCCTACGACAAGGTCTTCGTCGCCGGTGAGGCTGCTGTGGAACGTCACCGCAGGGCCCTCATCGACTTTGACGAATCACAGCTCGTCCGTGTCGGTCGGCCCCAGTTGGACATCAAAAGGCCACTCGAGCTCGAACCTTCATCGGCCCGTACGATCATGTATGCGCCCACGTGGGAGGGCGAGAATGATGCGAACAACTACACTTCCGTCGATCTCTTCGGTCCGCAGATCGTCGAGGCCGTCCTCCAGATCCTGGATGCTCGTCTGATCTACAAACCCCATCCGCGAGTCGAAACGTCCAAAGACCCGGACATGGTCGAGGCGAATGCGCGGATCCTCCAACTCATCGAGTCGGCAAACGCATCGATCGCTGACGAGACTCGACAGCACCAGGTGCTCATGCAAGGAGACATCCTCGGCATGTTCGACACGGTCGACCTTCTCATCACCGATATCTCTAGCGTCGGACTCGACTTCCTCTATCTCCACCCGGACAAGCCGCTCGTGCTCACCGATCGCCGCAATGACTCCGAATCGCTCAATGCCGAGGCTCCGATCAGCCGTGCCACTCCGCTCATCAGCGAAACGACGATTGAGGGAGTCGAATCACTGATCAGCGAGATGCTCAGCCACGATTCCACTGTCAAGATCAGGCACGAACTCCGGCGCCACTACTTCGGTGACGGCGAGCCCGGATCTTCGACCGTCCTATTCACTGAAGCAGTGTCCAAACTCATCGCCGACCGAACCGTTGCTCTCAAGAGCTTCCACACTGAAAGCGTCAACGCCGAGTCCGACGACGAATAGTCACGGCTCTCCTCGATCGACGAGATACGAACTCGGTCAGAAGACCATCGGGAGGGATGACGCCAGCAGCGGATGGTCACATGCGGGGCTTCACCGAGAGGTTCCCGTGCTTCGTCGAATACCATTCGCGAGCCGCCGCAGTCGTGGCGCGGAATCGCTTCGGAGTGCTGATCCTCCGCTTCGACGTCCACAGGTCCTGAGACCGCCGGAGAAAGACGTCGAACGTCTCATCCGCAGACTCGGAGAAGCTCTCATCGTCCAAGTCGAAGGCGAGCACCATTCTGTGCCCGAATCTGCGGAATGAGATCTCGGAAAGTCCGCAGATGAAAAACGTGCTGAGTTTCCTACCGGCCACGACCAGCTGCAGCGTCTCTGCAATCAACTGATGAATACCGTCGATTGCGATCTCAATTCTGCTGCCGCCCGCAATTGGGGTACAGGTGAGCTTCTTGGCTTGGATCGACGGCGCCGACTTCGCGTCACCGTTGTCCGGAAGGTTTGTCAAACGCATGTCAGTGAGCGCGTTCTGCCAACGCCGGTATCCGGCCTCGGGGAGGTAGCGTTCGACGGATTTCACCGCGGCACGACGCATGGACTCGACTTCGCTGGGCTCCAGAGAGAGGAAACTCTCGATCTGGTCAGCCAGTGCGTCGATATCGCTCCACGGCGTAATGAAGCCGTTGACGCCCTGATCGATGACATCTCGTGGACCATAAGTGATGTCGTAGACGATGGGTACGCAACCAGCGCCCATCGCCTCCAGCAGAGACAGCGGCAGACCCTCACTCGTGCTGGTCAGTGTTGAGAACGATGCCGATTCCAGTCGCTCGTGCACATCATCGACGTACCCCGGAAGTTTGACGCGGTCGCTGAGGTCGAGCTCATCGACGAGAGCTTCCAGCTTCGGTCTCGCGGGTCCCTCTCCGAGCACGGTCAGTGAGACCGCGACACCACGGTCGCGCAGCTTCGCGATTGCGCGGATCGGGTGCTCGATGCGTTTGAGATCGATGAGGTTCGCAACCATCACGGCGTTTCCCATTTCTCGCCCCATCGACGGATCAGCGACGATTGATCCTTGTGGCAGTTCCCCGGTCAGCAGTCGGATGTTGTCGCCGGAGAAGCCCATGGCTCGAATCGCTTCGGCCTGCTGCTGTGTCTGCACTCCGACGATGTCGAATCGGTCGAAGTTGCGCATCGTATCTGTACGGGCCCTCAGGGGCTGCCCGTGATTACCGTTCCATGGGTGGCTGAGATGGCTTCCGTGGAGGAAGAGGATGAGTGCGAAGTCGCGGTCCGAGATTTCGTGGATGAATTCGCTGACCTTCTTGTCATCGACGATGACAACTGCCGGCGACGTCGTCACGGTCGCTGTGATCCACGCATTGTAGAAATCGCGCGGCCGGCGCCACTCGACCATCGGCTCCCCCGCCGGAGAATGCAGGATGAATCGTCGGCCCAGTTTCGGATCCTCGATGTCAGCGAGCAGCAGGCTTCCGTCGCCTCGCAAATAGTTGCGCCGGATGACTCGACCGGTACGCGAGTTGCGGAACACGTCGTAGAAGGGGGTGATGTTCTCGAGCTCGCCGTCCTCGTCGGGGATCGGCATCCTCGGGGGTTCTCCCTCAAGGTGGGCCAGCTCGGCTTCGCTTCGTCCGCGAAGATCCTGCCAGATGTTGACGAGCTCGACATCGTCTCGCATCTTCCCCTGTGCGATCAGCCGGTCCCTGATCTCATCGGTGTCCATTCGCGGACTGAACGTGAGAATGGTCTGCGACAGCGGGCTTCCATAGTTCTGGAAGCTCCGAATCCGACGCAGCGCAGCCGTTGTCATGCCGCCCATGGATTCCGGGATGCCCCACAGTACGTTGTATACGTGGACTGCGTCGGTTCCGAATGCGGGACCGACTGGTTCAACGTCTCTGCCACTGCCGTCTGGGGTCGTTCGGGCTCGCAACCTCATAAGTGGTACCTTTCCTCAACGCTCATCGACGACGGTCGGACAGTCAGCGCGTCAGCGCCATATGGCCGAAGTGGCGAGCCTGGCGGCGCCAATTGACGATCTTGGGAGCGTCCGCTGCTTCCCACTGGGCATGGATGTTCCAGTCGTCGCCGAGGTCGGCATACCGGCCTTTCACGATCATCTGCATCGCGTCGATATGGCTGAGGCCGTTCTGCTGCACCAGACCTAGGACTCGTTCGACGACGCCTTCGCTGCGCAGTCCGGCCAGATTGAGCACGGCGATCTGCGGGTCGAACGGCACGAAGTCCTGGCTCATCCCTGCATGGCTGGCGAAGACGAAGTCGAGGGCACCCGTGTGATCGTCACCGAACGAACTCGCGATCCGTCGCATCAGAGTGAGACCGCTGGATCGGCTCTTCCTGACATCATGTTTCGCAGCCAGCAGCGTGTCCTTGAAGTCGACGGTCGAGAGTTCGGTGATGTCTGCAGAAACCTCGGCGGTTGCGGGCACAACGATGAGACGCTCGTGGTCCGCAAACAGCGCAGGCAGAACAGCCGACAGCACTTCAGACGAGTTCCTCTCGTCGCCCAATGCCACAGGCGGGAGGATGTCGATGCTTCCCTGAGTGAGCTCGCTGCGGATCTCGTCGACTTCGGCTGAGGTCAACGCACCGTTCGGCAGCCACACGCGGTAGGCGGCTCCCGCGTGGGTCTCGATAGTCCGGAGTGCCTGCCCGACCAACGGTACTTCACCCTTCTCAACGGTCATGACGATGTCGGTGACATGCGCTTCGGGTGCGGGTCGTTCTATCCCGCTCAGTGCCGAGGCAACTGACCCGCTCTCCGCAACGGGCAGTCGGGCTGATGCCAGATATTCGTCAGCGAAAGCCATCTCGTCTGCTGTGATCTCGACCCACTTTGCGTAGATCTCGTCTTCGGATGCACCGTTTGCGATGAGGGGCAGCAACACAGCGAGCTTGTCGAGGATTCCATTGCGAATGGCATCGAACTCGGCTGCGTCGATGCCGATGAGTCCGCCGAACCGCGAATCGGACTTGTTCTTGGGTTCGAAGTCGACGTCAGCCCCGACCGATCGTGCCGGCAGGTTCGCATGCAGACGGGAAGTGAGGACGTGCTTGTACTTGTAGGCATAGTCAGCGACCCAGTTGCGCGCGAGTTCGAGGTTCTCCGGGAACGATTTGTCGCGGATCGCGGTGACGGTCTGCTTCTTCTTCGGCCCCTTATTGTCCTTCGTCCAGTCGACGCGCAGCGCCCCCGAGCGACGGTCGGGTGAGGTTGTGGGGAAGAGAGTATCGACCGTCGTCGTCAGACAGCCAGAGAAGAAAGCGGGCACGCCGACTGCGCGCAGCACGGCAACGGACTGCCAGTCACGGCAACCGACCGGCCCATACTTCTTGAGATAGGCGATGGCTTCGGGAGTGAGCATCTCGGGGTAGCGCACGAACACGGACAGCAGGATCGGGCGCAGATTCGGGTGGAACGGAATATTGAACGACTTCCCGAAGATGTCATGCATGTACCAGCCGAAGGCGATGTACCAGGTGTCCTCTGGGATGTCCTGATAGACGTTGCCGTCACGATAGACCTCGACCAGGTTGAGTTCAGCCTCAGGTCCCCCGTATTTCCGCTCTTCCTTGACCGACTGGCGGAGCTTCGCGAAGAGGTCGGTCAGTCCATTGTCGCCTGTGAAGCTGAGGTTCTCGTAGCGGAGCAGGTGTCCGATCGACGCAATCGTCTGGATGTAGTCGCCGATGTTCCGCGAGCGGATCCCCGGCTGGTCGTAGCTGAGGACACCGAAGTTGCGCTTGCCCGCAGTAGTTGGAAGTGGTTCGAGGTGCTTTCCTCCCGGGAGCCAGTCGCGCATGCGGTTGAGTTCGTAACGCACGGCCGAATCGGCGTCGTCACCCATCCGGTCGAGACGAGTTTCGACCAGAGTCCGGACCTGGTCGAAGGCATCGATGCAGAAAGCCGATTCGGCGGTGCGCAGCACTGCCTTCGCACTCCACTTGTCGGTCTCCCCCGCTTTGTCCGCACTCTCCAAAAGCGGCAGTGCCTCGTGTCCGAGCGTGTCGATCGCGGTCGGGTAGTACTCCTCGGCGGCGGCGACGATGATCTCCCGGTCTTCGATCTTCTCGAACTGTGCCCATGCGACCTCGGGGTCCGATGACCGCTGGTAGGCCAAGCCTAAGAGAACTCTTCCGGCTTCCTCGGTGGAGGGATTGCTGCGAAGGTTGAGCCCGATCGACACGGTGTCGGCCAGGTGTCCGGCGGCGACGAGAGACCGTCCGGCCTTCACGACTGCGGGGCCGAACGACGATCCCTGGGTCAGGGCTTCGGATAGTGCCGCGTGGGCCTTGAGGCGTGCCAGCTGCCGTGCCTTGGCGTCGACCTCGCGTGTCGATGGGGCGACAGTCCATCCATCGGTGTTTTCTGCTGTCGCACCGTGCAGTCCCGTTGCCAGTTTCCGGTAGGCACGAGCGGTTTCGGTCGCGATCTTCTTCGGCTTACCGGACGATTTTCCAGCACCGGTCGCACGCTCGCGCACGTACTTGGTCCCTGAGGCCCGTTCAACCACAGGCAGAGCACGACGGGCGATCCCGTGGACAACGGGTTTCACCAGCTCTCGTCCCTTGCTGAGGTAGCGGTCCGCGGCGTTTCGTCCAGTGGTCACTCGTTTCGTCCTTTGCAGAGGTTTCGGTGAACGGTCGTGGGCTCAGATGTGAGGCTCAGAGTCAATCAGCCACACGATATCGAACTTCACTGTCAGTTCGATGAACCAGTGACCGTCTTCCTTCCGGAGGTCAGTCGAAGGTGTCCAAACCTGTCCGGCTGAGTCTCGCACCGAGCTGGGGTGCGAGAGTCTGCGCATAGGTCGAAGTGATGTGTGCAGTGTCGAAGTAGGTGATGACGCCGCCGATGACAGGCTCACAGCGTCCGTCGGGGCAGAACCAGTCCTCGGGATAGATGACAGAGAGCCGTTTCGAATCGATCGATTTCGCCGAGGCTGCCAAAGGATCCATCCAGTGCCATTCCTCCGGAGTTCCGGAACAGGCATCGAGATCGTCTTCATGTTTGGCTACACAGTCCGGCACATTGATGTCCTGCCCACCCGGGTACGGGGTGTCCCGGATGACGACGACATCGAATTCCGCATCGATCCAGCGTTGCAGGATCTCCTTGTGCCCTTCGGGCGCCTTCGCTTCGGTTTTGTCCCAGTCCATCCCGTCCAGCGGCGTCGACTGGCGCTCCGAGGTGATCACTGCGTCGAAGCCGCCTTGGGTCGTCCGCTCTGTGACCCAGTCGGCGTAGTCCTGACATCCCTTGGTCTCGTCGGGAGTCGAGAGATCCTGCGGCAGTGTCGAAATGCTGCAGTTCGAAGCGAGGAACGTGGTGATGGTCAGGTCTTTCTCGTCGGCCAAACGTTCGAGCGCCGGCAGCCAGTGACCGGCATGCGAGTTGCCGACCAAGGCGACGTGCTTCGAGCCGTCTCCGTAGGTGCACTCGGGTTTGCTTGCGTAGGGGGCGCTGGCCCAGCAGCCGTCCGCGTAAGCTTTGGACTTGTCCTTCTTCGCCGCGGCCGGTTCCATCTGGAGAGATTTCATTCCCTCGCAGTTCGGATTGTCCTTCGCACCGGGCAGGAGGATCCTGCCGCCGAGGCAGGAGTCTGGGTCATCCAGCTGGGCTTGGAGTTTGTCCTCATTCTGCTCGACGAGGTTGTTCGCGATGACCATCTGGCTGAGACCGAGGGCGACGACGAGCGCCATAGCCACAGCGGCGAAGCCGAAGGTCTTCTTTGAACTGCTGAAGAACGCTGATTTGCGGAATCGGTTCTCCACCCAGGTCGTCGACGCCCAGGCGGTGACTATCGAGACCAGAATGATGGCGATGTTGTCGATTACGCCGAGGCTCTCTGAACGGCCCAGCTTGACCGAGGCGTAGGGCACAAGGACGATGAGCGGCCAGTGCCAGAGGTAGACGGAGTACGAGATATCGCCGAGGAAGCGAACCGGTCGCAGCGAAAGCAGCGGAAGTACAGACGTGCGTCCACGGGAGTCGGCGAGGATGACAAGGGCAGTCGACAGCACCGGTACGAGCGCAATGTATCCGGGGAAGGGCATGTCCGCGCGAATGAGGAATGTGGCGGCCACGATGCCTGCGAGACCGATCCATCCGAGCAACGAACTGAACGGCAGTCGTTCCGGTCGAATATAGAGCACGAAGATGGCGACAAGGCCTCCGGCTGCCAGCTCCCACATCCTCGTCGGGGTGATGAAGTAAGCCATTGCGGGTTCCGCGGCCGTGTACCAGATGGAGAAGACGAACGAGGCGAGGAAGATTCCGAGGACAGTGAACCCGACGATTCTCTTCGATCGACCGAGCTTTGTTCCGATGAGGAATGCCAGGCCGATGATCATGGGCCAGACGAAGTAGAACTGTTCTTCGACTGACAGCGACCAGAAATGCTGTACCGGTGATGGAGCATTGTCTGCGGCGAGGTAGTCGACGCTGGAGACAGCGAAGTCCCAGTTGACGACGTAGAGGCCAGCAGAGAGGATCTGCCGCCCGGTATCGGCCCACACCGACTGCGGAGCGACGAGGAAGGTGGCGATGCCGACGAGGAAGAGGACGAGCAGGGATGCCGGCAGCAGTCGCCGGACACGTCGTGCCCAGAACTTGGCTACGTCCGACCAGCTTCGCGGAGGGGACTTGATGAGGTGGGTGGTGATGAGGAAGCCGGAGATGACGAAGAACACATCGACCCCGACGAACCCGCCGACGAAACGGTCGGGCCATAGGTGGTAGAGCAGAACGATTCCCACAGCCAGGGCTCGAAGCCCTTGAATGTCGGAACGAAATCCAGAGGATTTGGGTGTCGGAGTTCTTCTCGGTGAGTTTTCAGCAACAGTGGCTGTCGACTGCATCAAATTGCTCCACTCAGTTACTCAGTCGGTCAGGACGTACCCGCCTGCGGTCTGTGTCTGTTCAAAGTTTGAATTTCACGCGTTGGACGCAAACGACGCGCGGTGAAGATTCCAGCTGGAAGTTGTCAACTCCGGTACAGCTAGGCGACTAAACGACGGGCGGTCGGCCGTGCCGGGACATGCGAAGTACGCCTCTCTTCGACAGCTTCTGCCGCTCTTCGTCTTGGCCCCACGGGTCCAGACGCCAGCCGGCGCGCCATCCTTCCATCCAGGCTTTGAGCTGGTGAGGCTTATTCGCCCACTTGACGAACTGCATCAACGTCCAGGAGCCCACATAGGCCCAGCTGAAAGGCCACGGCAGGTTGCGTCGGGCCAGCCAGACTCTGTTTCTCGCATTCATGTAGAAGTATTCGTCGTGGCGCCTCGGGTCGATTACTGGGTGAGCGACGGCGAGGTCGCCCATGTACCAGACGATGTAGCCGGCGTCCCATACCCTCCACGCGAGTTCGATGCCCTCGTGTGCGTACCAGAAGGGGGCTGGCCATCCGCCGCACTCGTCGAAGGCCCGGCGCTGCATGCAGACTGCGCCTTCCCACACAGAGAACACATTCGATGAATGGTCGGCGCTTCCCTTCTTCAGTCTGGGAATCCACCGTTTCGGTGCATCCGGCCCACCGGGCTCCTCAACCCTTGGCTGGATCAGTCCGATCTGCGGTTTAGTCCGCATCAGTTGTGCCATGCGCATCAGCGACGTGTCGTCCGGCAGCCATGCGTCATCGTCAAGGAAGAACAGGAACTCGCCGTCGACGTGAGGAACGCCTGCATTGCGGCCGGCAGGGATTCCGAGGTTCTCCGGCAACCCGAGCTTCTTGACCTGGTCCGGTATGCCTTCCGGCTCCCAGCCGTTGCCGACGCAGACGATGTCGAGGTCGACGCCCTTCTGCGCCAGCAGTGATTCGAATCCACGGTTGAGGTCGTCCAGCCGCTTACCTTGGCTGAGAACGACAACGCCGAAGGTGTAGCGTTTGCTGTCTTCGAAGCGCTGGGAAAGAATCCGTGATGATTCGCTCATGACAGCCTCCTTGATGCCATGATCGACATGAAGTGTCCGATGACTGAAAGCAGGCACAGCGGAGCCATGATGATGACGAGCCACCGTTCGCCGAACAGTGGTTCGGCGCCCGCCGATACGGCTATCGCGGTGACAATGCTCGAGGCCAATGCCATCAGAGACATCTCTACCGAGTGGAAGATACGGTGGAAAGGCACGAACCGAGCGATTCGCTTGAGGGTGGAGATGACTCCCGGGTTCAGTGCTGTGGCTTCTTTCGAGTCCGCGAGCTTGTCGAGCCCGTTGAATGCTCGTGACACATGGACCATGTCGTTGAGCGCTTTGTTGAGAAGCACCAATCCGGCGAGGACGGTTCCTGCCAGCAGGAACGGATATGTGCCGGCCGGGTCTTCGATCAGGCTGTTCCATTCGCCCACGGCTCGCACTCCGAGCGCGACCGCGACCAGACCTTCGGTCGTGTAGTGGCCGACCTTGTCGAGGAACACGCCTTTTGCTCCGCTGGTTCCCCGCCACCGCGCGACCTCACCGTCACAGCAGTCGATGTACATCTGCACCTGGGAGAAGAGGACGGCAAGTACCGCACCCCAGATGCCCGGAATCAGCAGGCTGAATGCGATGCACCAACCGGCCAGGATCATCAGGACGGTGACTCCGTTGGCGGTGATCTTCGTACGCACGAGAAGCATCGTGAAATAGATCGAGATATGCCGTAGGTAGAGCTGCGCCGTCCAGTGCTCGGCGTTCTTCCGACTGCGGACTTCCGGAGGCTGTGCCTTGGCCCGAAGCTCCGACAGCGTCGGATGGTTCGCCGAAGACTTTTCGGGCACGTCCGTTCCTCTCAGATCCATGATGGTGTCCAGTCACGATAGCGCGAAGCCCGCGCCGTCACGGTCAGGACTTGCCCAGCTCGCTCTTGATCCGTGTCGTCGAGATCTCAGGTGTGCGAGGCAGGTAGACGACCTCGCACTTGTCTTTGAGGAAGTCGAACTCGCCTTCCCAGTCGTCGCCCATCACGAAGGTATCGATGTGGTATTTCTCAACATCGGTGGCCTTCTGCTCCCAATTGTCCTCGGGAATAACGAGGTCGACATAACGGATGGCTTCAAGCATGTGCTTGCGCTCTTCATAGGAGAAGTAGGACTTCTTGCCCTTGCCTGCATTGAATTCGTCACTGGAGAGGGCCACTACCAAGTAGTCGCCCTGGTCCTTGCACCTCTGGAGCAGTCGAATGTGCCCGTAATGGAGCAGGTCGAAGGTTCCGTACGTAATGACTCGTTTCATTGCTGAATCCGTCCAGTGTTTATTGCTCAAATCATGAGCCGCAGAATTAGTCCCGCGTAAGTTTACCATTCTGTAACTTCAAATTAAGAAAATGTAATACGACTCACCGGCCGGCTTTCTGCCGGTGTTCTTCGCTACGCAGCTCGATGACGCGTTCGCTCGCACGGATGAATCTTGCGGTCTGGTCTCCAGGCGCAGTATCGCCGAGGTAGAGCTGAGCGAGGGCGTCGACTGAACCACCTCGCGAAACCGCCAGATCGATGAGATCGACGACAGCGTTCTGCTTACCGGGTTCGACGGTCGGGCACCTCTCCAGCAGTCCCCCTTCGAGGACCTCTGCATCTGGTTCGTGAGGCTGAACCATGACCAGCGGCTTCCCCGACGACAACCAATCAAATGCCACCGAGGTCATCTCGACGACTGCGATATCAGCCTCATCCAATTGCCATGACACGTCCGGACTGTTGTCCCGGAAACCTCTGGGGTCGGACTGCACGATCTCTTCCACCGCTTCCAGCGCCTTTTCGAAATCATGGCGCATGACTCCAGTTCGCGGATGTGGCCGGAAGATCACCCGATATCCAGCATCGAGCAGGGCTGTGACAATGGCTTCTCCATTGAACGCGATGGTTCCATAGGCCATCGACGGTGAGTCACCTTCCCATGTCGGTGCATAGAACACGGCTTTTCCATCGGGATTCGTGGCCTTGAAATCTTCCCACTCTTGAGGAACGGTGCGGGGCCGATCCAGCTGGGGCCGTCCGACGTCGAACATCCGATCGTCGCCCATCCCGTACAGCGTCTGCTTGATGCGCTCTCTGGCCGCCTGCCCCGCTGTGAATACGAAGTCATAGCCTTTGAGCTGATTGGAGATCATCGAGATTTTCTCGCTCTCACCGTGGCTGAGGTGCACGTGTGCAGGTTCCGGGTATCGGAGCGATTGAAAGTTGCTGGTCGCCTGGTTGACATAGAAGACAGCTCGCAAGTTTGAGGCCTGCATAAAGTCGTCCAGGCCCTTGGTCAGGCGAGAGAATCGAATCGGGAAAGTCGTGGTGCCTTTGAGATATTTGGCAACCGTCGCATTGCGGACCATGATGCCGAAAGGCTTGTCACCAAAGCCGAGCTCTTTCAGACGCGCTTCCAACTGCTCGAAAGGCCATAGCCACTGTTCAAGCTGGTAGACCGAGCTGAGATCTCCTGCAAAGTAGGCGGCCGCGACGAAATCGTCATCTTCGCGAGGGTTGAATGCGTCCGGCAGTCTCGATTCGCGAACACGCTCGCGGAGTCTCAGCGCAGCGAGTTTCGCCGCCGATTGCGCAAACGTGGCGCCACGGACTGCGGTGTGCGGCAGATCTGCCGGTAGGAAGGTCATGCAATCTATTGTGCACGGCTGTCTGTGTCCGACCTGAACTCGACCTCCGTTCGAGATGAATAGAGTCATTGCTGGTCATCGACTAGTTCTGCGTCCATCGGCTAACTTTGGGTGGGAGCCAGCGAGGAGAACAACATGTCAGCACAAAACCGTCACCGGTTCGAACGTCCGACTCTGCGCAAGCGTGCAGTGCACCTGCCAAGTTCACAAGGCCAACGAGCCGCAACCCTTTTCAGTCGTCGCATCGTCCACAGCGAACCGCAGGAGCTTATCACTTCCAAGTCGTTTGCCGAGGCCGTGGCAGTGCGTATCTCCGAGGATGGCTCCTCGACTTCACCTGGCGCGATCACTCAGGTCATCATCCCCCAGTCCTCTCCCGAACTCTTGGCCGAGATCGCCTCGGCGTGGGATCTCCACCCGGTCCTCGTCGACGACCTCTTCCACGCCAACCAGCGTGCCAAGGTCGAACGCTACGACGATGTGCTCTTCGTCGTCCTCAAATCAGCGGTCTATATCGACGCGAAAGAGGAAGTCGATTTCAACGAGTTCCATCTGCTTATGAAGGACGATGCGCTCGTCATCATCTGTCAGGGAGACCGCTTCATCGACGGCACTCTGATTCCGCCGGACACAGCGGGAATCCAGGAGTACTTCACGAACGAGAAGCGCAGTTGGACGAAAGACCGTGGACTTCTCGCGCTTGGTCCGGAGGCACTCATCTACCGCCTGCTCGATACCGCGGTCGATGGATACTTCCCAGTTCTCGACGGGTTGCAGGATGACAAAGACGGGATCGAAAGACAGGTATTCAGTGGGGACACTGCTGCTGCCGAGCGCATCTATCTCCTCAGCCAAGAAGTCATCGACGTCCTGCACAACTCCACCCACCTCATTCGGCTGACGCAAGCGCTGGGCAATGGGGCCACCAAGTACGCAATTCCCGACGACCTTCGTGCCTACCTCGATGACGTCACGGATCATCTCACCAGAGTCCTTGCCGAAGCCGGAGAGCTTCGCGAGTCCCTGTCTCAGATCCTCAACGTCAATTCCACGCTCGTCGCTCAGCGCCAGAACGAGGACATGAAGAAGATCTCCGGATGGGCAGCGATCCTATTCGCACCCACCCTTGTCGGCGCGATCTACGGCATGAACTTTGACGATATGCCCGAGCTCCACTGGGCCTTCGGCTACCCGATGGCTCTGGGGCTCATGCTCGGACTGGGTGTCGTGCTCTACGTCGTCTTCCGAGTCAAGAAGTGGATGTGAGCGGTCGGGTCACCGGCGACTCTTCCCCGGCAGTTTCCTCGGAGGTTCCGAAGACCACCTCGACAAACTCCTTCATGACCGCGCGATTGTAATCGTCCCCGTCAAACGCACGAGCGCGGATCTGCCCGTCGAGGAACTTCCTCAGACCTTCGGCCAGCGCGTCTTCGTCCGTGTCGACGATGAGCCCTCCGCTGCCTTCCATGGCACTCTCGACAGAGCCGAATCGCGTGGTCACAATCGGCAATCCCAAAACTCTGGCTTCAAGGATGACAATCGGCTGCCCTTCATAGTCACTCGACATCACAAAGCAGTCGCAGGCGGACATCACTGAATACGGGTTTCGCAGTCGACCGGTGAACTGCACCTGACCGGCGATACCCAACGAAACCGCCAACTGCTTCAGCTCGCTCTCCAACGGACCTTCTCCGATGATCACCAACTTCGCGTCTGGTTTCTCGGCGGCGATCTCTGCAAATGCCCTGATCAGTCTTGCGTGGTTCTTTTCGGGTGAGAGTCGGCCTACCGTGACGAAGGTCGCCCCACCGTTATCGCCTACGAAACTCGAGAGACTGCGCTGTCTGGATGCCTCGGTGATGATCTCGTCATATGAATAGAACTGCCCGAGCGCCTTGACGGCGTCGCCCAGATTCTGAAGTGAGTGGTCCCCTGCAGCACAGTTACTCGCCATTGATCCGCCAGTACCGGAACGGATTCGCTCAATGTTGATGGTATTACGTGCGCTGGTGAATTTTTGACCTCGAACGTACCTGCCGAGGCTCTTCTGATTGATTCTGTCCAAGTCGGGCGAGACAGAGACCAGTGCGTCGAAATCTCGATAGAGCTTGAAAACTCCAGTCAGATTCCGAAAATGAGGTCGCACGCCGTTGACCTCGCGCTCAGCATCGGCGACCAGGTCGTTGTGCAGCCAAATCACCTTCCGCGGCGCGGTCGCGTGCGCAACTATCCGAGTCCAGTAGGAGGAGTAGCCGCTGAAATCGACAGCTGCGTCAAATTGAGCATGTCCGAAGATCCGTCGCCATTCCCAATCCCAGATGGTTTCAGCACTATCGCTTTCGGGAAGCTCTTCGACACTCGCATTTTCAAGGTCGTTCATGCTGCCCAGCAAGGGCAGCTGAAGTATGCTTCCATCCCTGATCACCTGCCGCACGTGTCCAGGGATCATTGCGGCGTTCTCTTTGCGATCGCGCTGCCCGGAACGATAGAAGAAGGCCGTGACATCGTATTGATCGCTGTCGATGCTGTGTAGCAGGTTCAGCGCGGAGGAAGTGATCCCATTGGTGATCATCCCGCCAAGATATATGACCAGCTTCTTACGGCCGTCACTGAATCCACGTCTGACGTTGTACTTGGCTTCGTTCTCTCCGAATATGACGTCGAGGATGCGAGATCCGGCTCCTCCGTCGTCCTTGGCATTCAGTTTCGACGCCAACTCGGAATAGCGTTCATTCTCTCGCGGGAACGCCGATCTGAATTGCTCGGCATCGACCATATCGACGATGTTCTCCACCAGCTGCTGGTCGGTGCGCGACGTGGGGCCGGGAAGCTCGCTCGGGTCGAGATACATTCCGCGGTCACTCGCATAGCTGTCAGAATCCGGGATGTGGAATGCGATCGGCCGACCTGTCGCAAGATAGTCGATGAAGATGCTCGAGTAGTCCGTCAGCAACATGTCAGACATCGCCAACGCTTCGTTCGCCGGCACGTCATTGGGGATCAGGAACTCTGCGAATTCGGGATCGTCGATCAGCTGGTCGAAGATGACTTGGTGGGCTTTGAGAAGAACGACCCAGTCCTGAAGTTCAGGACGCTCTCGTAGAGCCCTAACCGTTGCCTTCAGCCGATTGGCATCCGCGTTCGGCTTGTAGAACGACTCACCACGCCACGTGGGCGCATAGAGGAGGACCTTCTTGCCATCAGTCTCAATACCTCGTCCGCGAAGTGCCTTTCTGGCCTGGCTGCCCGCATTGGACCCGAACATCGAGTCAGTTCGCGGGTAACCCTCTTCGATGATCGCGCCGTCGTAGACATTCGCCAGCTTGTATGCACCTAGGTACATCTCGTTCGTCATGAATGAATTCTGGGAGACTAGATAGTCGGCTGACATGAAGTTGCGCAGGACATTCCTGGCGCCGTCAGCACCGTTCTCGATGTCGTAGCCCATCTTCTTGAGCGGAGTGCCGTGCCACAGGTTGACATAAGTCTGGTCAGGCCGCTTGATGAATTCAGCCGGAAAGGTTGCGTTGTTGAAAAGGTACTGACTGCTTTCCAACCGCTCGAAATAGCTAGTTGACCTGTACTTGACGAAGTCCACTCGTGGATGATCTGCGAACTCGGCGCGAAATGGCGAATCCCACGCTTTAGCCGACAGGACCCAGGTATGACGAAACTGTCGGTACTGCGGATCTTCGATCATCTGCCGGAAGAGTGCTTCGGGGTTGCAGAGTGCGCCGTTTCCTGAGAACGATTCCCACACAATCGTCTTCTTGCGCACCGGGGCTGACAGGGTTTTGACGAACGCCCGTGACTTCACCGCAGATGAAAGCGATTTTCTGTTCTGCCGCAGTTGCTTTGCCCACTGGACACGCTCCCGGCGGAGGTAGGCCGACATCGCCGACGGAAGTGTCTTCAACAGAGCTTGCTTTGCCTGAGGTCCTAAGTGCACAGTGCTCCAAATCAGTTTCGGTGACCCATCATGATGAACGCCGGGCCGACGGCGATCAAATGTGTAGTGAATTTTTCGTCGTTAGGTATTCTAACGGCGGACAGAGTTGACGTCGGCAACGACATGAAGCCAGGGCGCAGCGGTTGGAGAGAACCAACAATCCAAGGCTTGTCGTATAGCGCCCGCCAGCTCAACAACAATCGATCGGAGAGCCCAAACGTGCCAGGCCGCATAACCCGAGAAGCGCCTAAGGGCCTCCTGCACCATCGTCGAACAACTGGCGACGAGTTTTGGAAGAAGAAGCTGCGCAACGTCGAAGAGATGAAGACTCGGCAGGCCGAATACAACGAGTCCGTCCCGACGAATGCCACAGTGATCTTCTACGAGAGCATGTCCGGCGCTCGAATGATGGACTCTCCTTATGCCCTATTTGCTCGTATCTTCGATGACCCTGAGTTTCGCGATTATCACCACGTGTGGTCAGTTCGGTCTCAGGACCTGGTGCCGGAGGAACTCAAAGACGAGCCGCGAGTCACTTTTGTCACCCGCAGCACCGACGCTCACATGTATTTCCTTTCGCTGGCCGGGTACATCATCGGCAACTCCCTGCTGCCCGATCACTTTGTGCGCAAAGCTGATCAGAAGTACCTCAACACATGGCATGGGATTGCTTATAAAGCGTTGGGCCGAACCGAAGACTCGCTACTAGGAGCTGCGGGAAGTGTCTACAACCTGTTACAGGCCACCCATGTTCTCACTCCCTGCCCGTTCATGACCGAGACCGAGCTGTCGAGGTTCTCTCTGCGCGGCGTCTTCTCCGGATCAATGGCCGAGGTCGGCTATCCCAGACAAGATCTGACGTTGAACATGCCTAAGGAACGGGCAAGCCGTATACGGAGCGAGCTGGGGCTCGACCCCGACAAGAAGACAGTCTTATACGCGCCGACTTGGCGCGGGAACAAGGGCTCAGCTAGTTTCGACGCGGAACAGCTCGAAAGGGACATCGACAGCCTGACCAAGCTTGACGCAAATGTGGTCTTCCAAGCTCACCACATCATGCTCAGGCACATAAAGAATGTCGACTACGGCAACATCATTGTGCCGCCGCCCAGTATTGTCACCAACGAGCTGCTTGCCGTCGTCGATCTGCTCATCTCAGACTACTCGAGCATTTTCTTCGACTTCTTAGCCACGAATAAACCCATCGTCCACTACCTCTACGATTATGACGCGTATGAGGAAGAGCGTGGACTCTTGCTCGATAAGAGTGAGCTTCCCGGCCCGATCGTCACAACAAGTGACGAGCTGATTGCGACAGTCAATGACCTGACAGCTGACACGTTTTCACCCGATGAGAAGTACCGACAAGCACAGTCGAAATTCGTACCCCACGACGACGGACATGCCTCCGATCGGACGATCAGATGGTTCTTTCATGGAGACACCGGCAACACCAAACTGATTGAAACACGCAAGCGCCCGAGCATCATATTTTGGGGGGCGCGTCTCGACAAAGGAAAGAAGACCAGAGATTTCCTAGAATCAGTACGGATCGCGGCCGAAGCTGGCGACAAGGATGTGACTCTGTTCGTCGCTCATTCGGTGAAGTCCAATGAGACCGCGATGGAACAGATCAGAAAGTTGGGCCTCTCGGTATCGGTCGTAGCACGAAACGACTATGAGATGGCCATGACAACGGCGGAACGTCATGCTCGAAGTCCGGAAGATGCTTCGCGGGATGCACGCCAGGAGCAGAGGACAACACCGTTCTGGGAACGACTGACGTCGGTTTTTCGGAGAACTCGGAAATCCGATGAACGTCCAGACAGTCTTCTGTCTGACATGTACAAGCGCGAATACCGTCGCGTGTTCGGGGATTCACTATTCGACGAAGTGGTGATGTTCCCGGGAGCATCGCACTTCTGGAAGAAGCTGGCTGAGCATGCGCACAAGTGACACCTCGAACTATTCGAAAGGTCCGTTGTGAAGAACAACATCCTATGGCTGACGCTCCAGACACAGCCCAATGAAATCGACTCAATGGTCACGGACAACAACGGGTTGCCTCGCTACTTTCGAGTCGACACGTCGTCAGTCGAGCAGCCGGATGTCGACATGATGAAGTTGTCGCTGAAGAACACGATTGCCAAGGACCTGTTGCTGACCCTGACCAATCTCGGCTATTCCCTGTACTACAACACAACTGATGAGAGCCGCTTCGTCAGACACGATCGTATTGTTCATCATTGGCCCGCAGTGAAAGACGGCACATTCGAGGCGTCCGTGGAGGGCATCGTCCACCAGTTCGAGGCTCCCCCTTCGGGCGAAGTCGAACGCCTCGTGGTCATCATGTCACCGATCAATTCGAAGCCCCGCCTGATTCGGTACTTCCGTCCGTCTTTCGCCACCCTGATGAAGTATGTTCCACGGAACACAGCAATCCTGAGAATTGCAGACGTCGGCGGAGTCAAGGGAGCGTTCTACCTGAACACGAGTTTCCTCCCCGACAACAGCACGAGGATCCAGAACCTGATCAAGTCGACTATCGATCGCCATGGAATCAGTTCACGCAATGTCGTCCTGTTCGGCGCCTCGAAGGGCGGAACCGGGGCTTTGTTCCACGGGCTGACCGGGGGTTGGAAGTTCGTCGCGGTCGACCCCATCCTCTCCGACGCCTGGTACGTAGAGAACGAAAATGACTATCACTTCACCACCGGTGGTGTTTTCCCGCGCACCAAGCAAGAAGTGTTCACAGAGCTCGTCGACCAGGTCGAGTCCGATCTGCGAACTGAAACCCGAGACTCTGTGATTGTCACGTCTTCGAGATCACCGCAGTATTCCTACACGGGTGAAATCGTGCACCCGATCAACGACCTATTGACGATCTTCAGCTCCGACAATCCGGAGATCGTGAAGCATCCAGACGTGGCCCCAAAGACCATCTATTCGCAGGTATTGGCGATCAACAGCCTCTTGGTCGATCTCCCTCTGCCGAAGGGAGAGCAGCCGATCCCCTGAAAACCGACGGTCCTAGTCGGAGCGGTCGGTGTCTTTCCGAGACAAGAAGTGGACAAAGGTGCCGAGAAAGCACCCCCACCTCCCCGCCTAATACAGCGAGCATAGACTGGCAGTGACCAGAAGACTTGTCGGCAGGAGGAATCATGGCCACACCCCAGAACCCCACTAATCCTTCGGGCACGGTCCGTTCACTCATGACCGAGCTCGGCAAAGGCGCTTTCTGGGCGGTACTGATCCGCGGCATCCTCGCAGTCCTCTTCGGCATCCTAATTCTCAGCGCACCCGCCGCAATGGCGCTCACCCTCGGAATCTTGATGGGCGCCTGGCTCGCCGTCGACGGCGTCTTTGAAATCATCCATGCCATCCACGCACGCAGACAGAATCTCTCCTGGGGTTGGGAGATGGCCGGCGGCATCGCCTACATCATCGGCGGCATCATCATTATGGTTGTGCCTCTGACCTTCGTCGTCATCGGCGGCGCCGTCATCCTCCTGATGATGGCCTCGGGTATGCTCATCCGCGGCATCCTCAGCGTGGCGTCGAAGACGTTCCGGGGTTGGTCAAAGATCCTCGGCGTCCTCGACATCATCTTCGCGATCATCATGTTCATCGTCGTCTTCTCCAACCCGGGAGCCGCACTTCTCGCTCTGGCCTGGATCATCGCGATCTACACGATCATCTTCGGCATCTTCCTCATCATCATGGCCTTCGCCGCTCGTTCACAGACGAAGAAGGCATTCGGAAACTGACTATCCGGCAGGGAGTGCCGGCCGGTCGAAGAACAGACGGCGCTCCCTGACGAGGATGATCATCGAGATGACGAGCATCAGGCCGGTCTGAATGAGCTTCGAGTCCGGGTCGGTCATGAAGATCTCCGCAGACATATTCGCCGAAGCGTGAAAGACCACCGGAACCAAGATGCTGCGTCCGCACCGAAAGTACAGCCAGTTCATCACGAGCACGAACGCCACCATCGAAACGGGGAAGTTCAAGGTCTGGAGCACCCCGGATTCGACGACCTCGTTCTGGTAGTAGCCGTCGATGAACGACAGCGGCACATGCCACAGCGCCCAGATGAGTGTGAAGAGCATCGATGCCGAGAACACCCGCATCTTCCTCACCAAGGTGTCAGTGCCATAGCTGTGCCAGGCGAGCTCTTCGATGACGGCGGCCCCGATGAGCGTCACCCAAACCGGCATCAGCCCTGTGGAGAAGGTGAACCCTCCCCGCAATTTGAACTGCCCGGGATCGTAGCCGAAGAACAGGGACAGTCCCTGCGCAGCCATCAGGGTCAGGGGAACAAGGAACACAGCCGCAACGAGGAACGGCCACCGTGCCGAACTCGGCCACCTCAACCTGCTGACGATGTCGGCTCGCAGTTCCGGCCGATGCCGGACAAAAGCAATGACCACGGCAAGAGGGGAAAACAGGCCCGCCAATGACAGCACCAAGGTCGCGACGAGCATAGCTCGATTCTGCTCCGGCAGATGACTGAGGTAGGCGGCCGTGAACCAGAACACCCACGGCAGCACTGTCGCCCACACATAGTACGCAACCGGGCGATCGTATCTGTGCAGAACCGCTTCATCCTGGCGACCCCCAGTGCTGTCGGGGTCGACGGGAACGTTGTCGAGGACGGGGTCGGTGACCATAGCGCAAAGAATAGAGTCCGGTCGAGTTCGAAACCAGGGATGAACGTTCCTCACCACGATGCCCGCGAATCCGGGCGTACGGCAGTCGTCGGCCGCCTCGGCGAGGTCATTGATTTTCCACCCGTTCGCCCACTCTGCCGATGACGTTCACAGCACCTTTGCCGCAAGGTCGCCTGCGCTTCGTAGCGTCACGGACGTGAATACACAGAGAGAGACATCCACACGCACCCGTCCGTTCACGATTCTCGCCACTGCAGTCCTCACGGCCTCGGCCACCTTCGGTGCCGGCCTCGCCCCCGCGGCAGCCACCGGGCTCGGATCCGCCGGTGACGCACCGGGACTCGGCTCCCCCAGCGGATTCACCGCCCCGGACAAGGTCGCCGACATCGAATTCCCGACCACGATCTCCCACCGAGGCGGCTCCAACGTCTATCCGGAAGAATCCATGGAAGGATTCACCGCCTCGGCGAAGGACGGATTCCTCCCCGAGATGGACATCCAGTTCCTCGAAGACGGCACCCCCGTCCTCATCCACGACGACACCGCAGACCGCACCCTCAACGGCGTGACCGGACCCATCCGGGACCTCAGCCGTGAGGAATGGGACTCGGCCACGATCAAGCACCCGGCCGGCGGAGAGGACGCCGCCACCGTCACCCTCGACGAACTCCTCGACGAAATGGGCGGCGAGGTCGTCATGGTTCCCGAGATCAAGCCCGGGGCCACCCCCGAGGAGGTCGACCGGGTTCTCGACGAATTCGACGAACGCGGTCTGAAGGATTCCCTCGTCGTCCAGTCCTTCGACTTCGAAGCGGCTAAGACGATCGCCGAGCGCGGATACACCTCGCTCTACCTCATGGGTTCGACCATGCCGAAGGAATCCCCGGCCGAGATCAAGGACGCCGGAATCGAATGGGTGGGGCCGAGCAAGAACCTGCCGACGAACAAGATGCGCGAGCTCGACAAGGCCGGCTTCCACGTCGCCCCGTACACCCTCGAGACGGCGAAGGACGGGCATCGCCTGCCCGGGTTCATCGACGGCTACTTCACCGACGACGCCTGGACTGACTGAGTTCCTCGCACCGATGATCAAACAGCGGGATCCGGGAGAGGGTCGGAAAATCACCGCCGCGAGTGCCCGCGACGTTGAGTAGACTGCACGAATGGAGCCTCTCGAACGCGGCGCCCCGATCCCGGACCCGCTGACACCCTATCTCGAGGTCAACCGCTCCCAGCCGCGGCACGAATGCTGGGTGACCGGTCACATGGTGGCCGGTCTCGACGGGACGGCTGCCATCCACGGACGCGTCGGCGCACTATCGACAGAACCCGACCAGGATCTGTTCCGGCGGATGCGGCAGATCGCCGATGTCGTCATGGTCGGCGCGCAGACGGTCCGCAGCGAAGGCTATGCGCCGATGCGGCTGAGCGAGCCCGCCCGAGCGCAGCGTCGAACGCGGGGACAGTCCGAGATGCCGCCGGTGGCGGTGGTCAGTCGCAGCCTCGACCTCGACTGGTCGTCACAGGTCTTCGCCGAAGCACCCGAACACGCACGCACCATCGTCATCACGTGCGCCAAGGCCGATCCAGTGCGGCTGGCGGCCGCCGAACAGGCGGCCACGGTCATCATCGCCGGTGAGGAGCGGGTCGAACCAGCCGCCGCTCTGCAGGCCCTTGCCGGTCTCGGCTACCGGGTCGTCCTGTGCGAAGGCGGACCCCGGTGGCTCGGGGAGCTCGTCGCCGCAGACCGCCTCGACGAGCTGTGCCTGTCGATCTCACCGATGATGGGCGGCGATGCGCTGCCCGTGAGCGTCGCGCCGCCGGGAGCCGACATCGCACAGTTCTCGCTGAAGTCGACGATGGTCGCCGATGACACCCTCTTCCTCCGCTACGAGGCGAAACCGCCGGACGGAAATGGCTCATGAACACCATCGAGGACCTCATGGGGTCGGTCGATTCCCCACTCATCGTCGTCACCACCTCGGCGGAGGGCGAACGGGCCGGCTGTCTGGTCGGTTTCCATTCGCAGGCGAGCATCGATCCGGAGCACTACTGCTTCTGGCTGTCGAAAGCCAACCACACCTACCGGGTGGCGCTGCGTTCGGACCACTTCGCCGTGCATTTCCTCACCACCGCGGATCGCGAACTGGCCCGGCATTTCGGGGCGCTCTCCGGATCGGAGACGGACAAGTTCGCCGGTCTTGACTTCACCGTCACCGAGGATGGGGTGCCGCTGCTCGCAGACCTGCCCAACCGTCTCATCGTCGAACGCATCACGATGCTCGACGACGGCGGCGATCACGTGTGCACCACAGCACGTGTCACCTCGGTGGAGGTCGCCGGCGACTTCACCGCTCTGCGGCCTTCTCAGCTGGGAGATCTCACCCCCGGTCACGGCAGCGACGAACGGGCGGTCCACCCGTCGTACCCTTCGCAGTAGGGTTAGCGTCAGAGCCAGGGGCGCATCGGCACCAGGGCACGTTCGGCCAGCTTCGTCAGCCGGTGGCGATTGAGCCAGTCCCTGCCGAGCTCGGTGCAATGCGCAGAATCGCTGTCGAACACCTTCTCCATCTCGGCCGCAAAATCGGCATCGATGACTTCGACATTCGTCTCGTAGTTGAATGACAGCGACAATCTGTCGATATTCGCCGTGCCCACCGTCGACCATTCGCCGTCGACCGTAGCGACCTTCGAATGGATCATGCTCGCGGTGTAGAGCAGGACCGTGATCTTCGAGTTGATCAGCTGCTCGAAGAAGCCTCGGGACAGCCAGTCACCGAGGATGTGGTTGGACTGCTGCGGCACCATGAGCCGCACATCCACGCCGCGTTCGGACGCCTCGATGAGGGATCGCAGCAGCTGCTGGTCGGGGATGAAATAGGGAGTCGTCAGCCAGATCCGCTTCCGTGCGCGGGCGAAAGCATTGATGTACATATTGCGAATCGGGTAGACCAGTTGGATCGGAAGATTCGCCGAGACTCGCACCTGCGATTCCCAAGCAGCGGGCCGGACCCAAGAGATCTGTTCGTCCGCAGGGTGGTAGGCGTTCCACACCTGCGCGACGGACTGTCGCAGCGCCCATGCACCGGTGCCAACCGAGCGCAGATGGGTGTCACGCCAGTGCCGGGCATAGAGAGACCCGATGTTGAACCCGCCGACGAAGGCCACACCATCATCGACGACGAGGATCTTCGAGTGGTCGAATCCTGAATGGCGCAGAGGCCCTCTCCAGAACTTCCTCGTCACCGTCGGCATTCGGAACACATGGATATCTGCGGCCAGTTGGCGGTAGAAAGAGGACGGGACAGCCAGATTGGCGAACCCGTCATAGATGAGGTGGATGTCGACGCCGCGGGCAGAGGCTGCGTTGAAGGCGTCGATGAACTTCTGCCCCACCTCGTCGTTCTTCCAGATGAACGTCTCCATGAGGATCGATTCCTGCGCGGAGTCGATCGCGGCGAGCATGTCTTCATACAGGGTTGAGCCATCGGTGTAGATGTCGAGCTTGGAGTCCTTGACCTGCGAACTGAATGTTCCCGGCCTAGGTGCCACCCGCGACTTCCGTCCCCGCTTCTGGATGAGATCGACGGCCATCGAAACAGCGACCGTCGCCGGGACTGCACTGGCCAGACCTGCGGCCGCCCAGGGCACGAGGCGCCGCAGACGGTCGAAACGGCCGACGGACTGAGTTCTCAGTGGAGACATCTGCTCACTCTAACTCGTCCGTCCTCCCACCACCTTCACCCGACCACAACTCGAAGATGAGCCTTTACACTGAGGCCGGAGCTGAATTGTTCTGACCATTTCGAGGCGAGGAGCCAGCCATGCCCCACAACGGCTCACCGACGAATTTCCTGCGGCGGCCCGAGTTCACCACCGATCTGCTCCAGATCGCCAAGGGAGTGATCGCCGCCACAGGTGCCTGGTGGCTGTCCGACAACGTGCTCGACAGCCAGATGCCTTTCCTCGCTCCATGGACCGCACTGCTGACCGTGCACGCGACGGTCTACAGGTCGTTGTCTCGCGGAGTGCAGACGACGGTGGCGTCGGCCATCGGAGTCGGTGTCTCTTTCCTCATCGGCAGCTACCTCGGAGTCGGCCTGTGGACGTTCGCCTTGGCTATGCTCGTCGGTCTGGCCGGTGCCCGACTGTCGTGGATCCGTGACGAAGGCGTCGCGATCGCGACGACGGCGATCTTCGTTCTCGGTTCCGGTTTCGATTCGCAGCAGCCGCTGCTCGCTGATCGGCTGCTCGAGATCGCCCTCGGCGTAGCAGTCGGCATCGCGGTCAATCTCATCGTGCTTCCGCCCCTGCGCGACCGCCAAGCGAAGCGCTACATCGACAGTGTGAACCGCCAGATGGGTGAAGTCCTCATCGACATGTCGAAAGAGTTCACCAGCTCGTGGGACACGGATTCGGCCGAGGACTGGTTCGAGAGGACCGAAGCGATGAGTCGTGAACTCGACTCGGCCTGGCAGACCGTGCGGTTCGCCCGCGAGAGCCGCCGCGTCAATCCGCGGACGGCGATCCATGCGGAACGGCGAAATCGCCAGTCGAGTGCAGGAGAGGCACCTGAGAAGGAAAGCTATGAGAACATCCTGCTCAGAGCCGATGAGGGCATTTCGCATCTGCGCAACCTCGCCCGAACTCTGCGCGATGCCTCGTCGGCCGAAAGAGACTGGGATGATGAGTTCCGGGAGGAATGGGCGGCGATCGTCGCCGATGCGGGCCGTTCCATCGCTGATCCGGATGCCGAGGTCGGTCCGATCTTCGACCGCCTCGAGAAACTGTCGGCGAGCATCTCTCAGGACAGGAGACTGTCGACGACCTCCTGGCCCATCTACGGCTCCCTCATCACCAGCCTGCGTCACATCGTCGTCATCGTCGACGATGTCGCCTCGGCGCGCGACATCCGCGAATCCGTGTGAGTGAGCGACTCATCCGGGCAGCACCTCGGTGCCGAAGCCGTGAAAGTCCTGTCGTCGGACGGGGCGACAGCGTTACCCTGAGTGACAACGTCAGACGGAAGGAAACTGTTCCACCATGCCGAAGACAACGAAGTCAGGTAAGCCGAAGAGTTCCGAACTGCCCTCGACCCTGAAGAAGTCGAGCAGTAAGGCTCAGCGGACCTTCGCCAAGGCCTTTGACTCGGCTCTTGCCGAATACGGCGATGAGCAGCGAGCGCACCAGGTCGCCTATGCCGCTCTCAAGCACAGCTATGAGAAGGTCGGCGACGAATGGGTGGCCAAGGAAACGCCCGGTCCCTCGGACGCACAGAGCGCCGGCGGAAAGAACACCGACCGTGAAACGGCCGGCGGAGTCAACGCCAACGCCACGAAGGATCATCTCTACCAGCAGGCGAGGGAACTCGGGATCGCGGGACGGTCAACGATGACGAAGAGTCAACTCGTCGACGCCCTCGAAAAGGAAAGCGACCGGAGGACGAAGCAGAACTCCTGAGACCGGTCGCTGCAGCACCAGCTTGACCGCTTCGGCACCAGCGGTCAGCGTCAGCGATCAGGCAGGAGCACCGTTGAGCATGCTGGCGATCAGGCCGAGCACCGCCACGGCGGCCAAGACGATGATGACGACACGTTTGCGCATGCCCTCGATTCTACTGCGGCCGCCCCGCCCGGTGTCGACTCCGCAGTTAGCCGACGGGGCAGTTGGCCGATGAGGCTCACCAGGGGTTGGCCTCCTGCCATTTGGCGAACCAATACGGATCGCCCTGATAGTGCGACTTCTCCCGCTGGTAGCCCTTGAGGTCCGAATGTTCCCCCAGCCATTCCCGCACGAGGGGACGGACCTCCTCCATGCGCTCGACCCAGTCATCGAGCGGCAGCAGAAGCACCGCTCCGTCCTCGGAGGTCAGTCGGCACGAATAGTTCGGCAGCCCCTCGGTGATCTGCGAATGCGTGTAGCTGATCTGCTCACAGCCGGTGGTGAGGTAGAAGCGGATGAACTCACCGCAGACATAGGCGCCCAGTGTCTTGAAGTTCCGGTAGCGGACCATCCACGCCGGAAGCTCATACTCCTGCTCGCCCTCGAGCTCCTGGCCACGGTCCTGCCCCTGCTCCTGCCCTCGAACCTCGGATTCGTACATGCGTTCTATTGTAGGTCGAGGGGCAGACACAGGGAAGACCGCTCAGGGCCCAATGACCACTTCCGGAACCAGGTGCCGCTCGCCGTCAGGGCAGAGTGCAGCCGGTGAGCAGAACTCCGACATAGGTGGCGATGACCGAGAAGGAGAGGACGCAGAAAGCGGTGAGCGCACTGCTCAGGGCCGCAGTCGGAAGCAGCCCGGGAGCCATCCTCACGGGCGCGACAAGCTGCCGGACCCGGTCGGGTCCGGCGATATTCAGCGCATACGAACCGCCGAGGTGACTGCCCTCTCTCACCTGGGGCCCGATTTTGAGCAGGGCACTGGCCAGCGCTGGAGTCCCTGCGACCCTCCGCGCCCGATCATCGGCAGCAATCTCGAGGTAGAGCGGCACGGAGGCGGCGACCTCCGCGAAGAGCGGGATGAACCGCAGCGGTCGCACGAAGGCCTCCACCAGGGCCATGATCGCGTGGTGGCCCTGCTCGACATGCGCCCTCTCGTGCTCGAGCACTGCCTGGAGCTCGCCGGGCTCCAGCGCCGAACACAGATTCGCCGACAGCACCACTCCCCCGTACCTGCGCGGCAGGGAGAACGCCAGATGCCGGTGGCCGTCCACGGTCTTGACGGTTCGCCCGGCCACCTGGATGTCCACGGCTTCCCGGCCGAGAAGTCGAGCCGTCTCAGCGTTCTCCCGATGCCGCCGCCTGGCCAGAAGCCCACCGCGGATGAGGAATCCGAGGGTGAGTGCCAGAGGCAGGAGGTGAAAGAGGACGACCGGGACGAGCGTGTCGACCTGAGCCCCACCTAAAGGGTTCGCAGCATTGAGACACCGCTGGCACACGTCGCCGATGGGCATCGGCAGCACATCGGGACCTTTGAGCAGCCAGGCCGCCATGAGGCTGAGCGCAGAGACCACGGCCCAGGACAGCAACGGTAGGGACAGGAGGGCGAACACCGCGACGCGTGGCACACGCATGAGGACCGGTGCGGCAGAGCGAACGAGGGCGGGACCGGCCCAAGCCAAGATAAAGGCGAGCGCGGCGACGCAGGCTCCGCTGATCAGCAGGCTCATTCGGCAGCGCCCTTCGCATCGAGGTAGTCGCGCAGCAGCCGGATGTCGGCGGCATCGATGCCCTCGACGAAGTGGAGGATCGAGGCCGCACGGTCGCCGCCGTCGACCAAGGCTGCCTGCATCATCCGCGCGGTATGCTGCTCGCGGCTGACGACGGGAACGTGGAGGACCGAGCGGCCGTGACGCTCACGATCAACGAGTCCCTTGCGCTCGAGGTTGGTCAGCACGGTGGCGATCGTCGTGTACGCCGGCTCGGTCCCCGTCAGCTCGATGATCTGGCGAACCGTCAGCGGTCCGTGGTCCCACAGCAGGCCCATCACCTGTTTTTCGAGGGCGCCGAGGCGAATCGGCGAGGAGGTCCCGCCCCGGTCGTCGGCATCAGTCATGAGCGGACGCTCCTTTCGGGCGAGGGAACAGGGCACGAGTACTGGCCCTTGAGGCGGATGATCACACCCGTGAGCAGAAGAACGACCGACACCGCGGCCAGGAGGGGCTGCAGGGGTGCGAAGTAGGTCAAGGCGCCAGTGTAGCCCAGTGCGAGCAGCGCGATCTTGTTGCACACCGGGCACCCGACGGCAAACCAGCCGAGCACTCCGCCCACGCCGCCGAGGACACCCGACCGACGCTCTGAGGCGGCCTCCGGATCATTCGAGCGTCCCTCGGACGCAGAGTCCCGGTCGCTCGACACCCTCGCAGAGGCGGGCCCCGGGGTGCGCACATAGGTGGCGATGAGCATTCCGAGCAGCAGTGCGGTGAGGATCCACACCGGGTAGTCCCACCACACGGGCGGGATGTCGCGGGCGAAGAGGGAGTTGGGAATGAGCACCGTCGCGAGGCCGATGACCACAGCGGAGCCTGCCGCTGCGACGACCGCCGCACCGATGCGTCTGGCGTCCCAGAGCAGGAGGCCGCGGTAGGCGTCCTTGAAAGCACTGACGAGCATGAAGCCCCTTCTGCGATGCGGTGAACGACACGAGTCTACTATGCACATTAGTATACTATGCTTCATAGTAAATAGACTGATGCAAACAGATCGGCTTCGACTCGATCACGCTCCACCGCCCTCACCTTCAGGAGGCTTTTGTGCTTCGCACCGAACGCGGCCCCATGTTCTGGCTCGTCCCGCTGACCGTCATCGTCCTCGCCACCGTGGTCATCGGCATCGTCATCGCCAACCAGGGCGGCTCTGACGCAGACGCCCAGGAAGAGAGTTCGAGTGCGCAGAACGAATCCGCCGACGATGATGTCGACCTGTCCTTCGTCGAGCACAGGGACTCCGCGGAGGCGAATGCAATCGGTGACGTCGACGCTCCGGTCGCCCTCGTCATGTACACGGACTTTCAGTGCCCCTACTGCGCAACCTGGAACGAGGAGACCCTGCCGGCGATGATGGACTACGTCGACTCCGGGGACCTGCGCATCGAGATGCGCGATCTGGCCGTCTTCGGCGAGGAATCCGAACGGGCCGCTCGTGCCGCCTTCGCCGCCGGCGAGCAGGATGAGTACTGGGATTATCACAACGCCCTGTTCGACGGCGGCGAGCACCGCCCGAAGTCTGAGCTCGATGATGACTCGCTCGTCAGCCTCGGCGAGGATCTCGGTCTCGACCCGATGCAATTCAAGCGCGATATGAATTCGACCGAGGCCCATGAGGAGTTCGACGACGCCGCTGCCGAAGGGCAGTCGATCGGTGTTTCGAGCACCCCGGCATTCATCATCGGCGGCAAGCCGCTGCTCGGCGCGCAGCCCACCGAACAGTTCACCGACGCGGTCGATGAGGCGCTCGCCCGGGCCGAGAGCTGAGAGCCGAGGGCTGAGACATGACCCGCCGCGCGGCGCTCGCCATGGCCCTTCCTGTCTGCCTGCTCATCCTGGGCTCGCTGACCGCCTGCTCGGGTCTTGATGCCAACAGCGAATCGACTGATCCTCAGCCGGTGCACTCGCCGGCCGAGGCACTCCACTCGACGGAGACCAACGCCCCGGGAACCACCGGCGCCGGGCAGGGCGGCACCGGCATCGTCGATCCCGGCTGGGATGCGGCCGCTCAGGAAGCCGAGGGCGTGTTCCTCACACTGCACGAGGCCGATTCCGGTCTCGAGTTCCGTGCCGTCGATTCGGATGGAACGATCCTGTGGTCGGCGAAGCGGCCGCGCGTGTGCTCCGGTTTCCTCGTCAGCGACTCCGCGGACGGGCCGGTGGCTGTGCTCATGGACCAGCAGTCCGGATCCAGCTCGCTGACCACGACGGCGTCCGGTTTCGATCTCCACACGGGGAACATGCTCTGGGGGCCTGTCGACGTGCCCGGACCGCTGCTCGGCAGCGGCCTCGTCTTCGCCGGTCCGCCGGAGGACTTCATCGGCACCGGCGGCCCGCGCACCGCGCTCGATCCCGCCAGCGGAGCGGAACTGGCCGTCGAAGGCGACGAGTCACCGCGGATCCTCGCGCTCCTGAACACTCACCTCGTTTTCGCAGACGGTGAGCAGCTCATCGGCGAGGACCTCGACGGTCGGCGGCTCTGGACTCGCCCCGTCGCCGACCTCGGACTCACGGCGCCCGAGGCTCGCGAGACCCCGTGGGAAGCCGTCGGGAACTCCCACGCACTCATCGGCGGTGAGGGCCGACAGCGCACTCTGATCGACCTGCGGTCAGGAGACACCGTCGCCACCGGTATCGATGGCGCCGGCATCGACTCGCGCAGCCGCACACTGGTGACCAGCGACGAGCAGCTGCACGGCTTCGACCTCGATGGGACGAAGCGCTGGGATGTGCCATTGGACGGCGACGATGAGCTCACCGCCGTCGGTGCCGGGCTCGTCGTCACCGAATCCGGCGCCCAGGACGCGGGCGAGGCCACGCAGGCGAGGTCTGCCGAGAACGGGCAGCCCCTCGATACCGCCGAGGAGCTGCCCTTTTACGGAGAATTCGGGGCACCGCACCACATCGCTGAGACCGGTGCCCGACTCGTCGGCGATCCCGCAAGCCCCCTGCTCATCCCGGCCGCGGAACGATGAGATGACCGGCTGGCGGTGTCGGCGCAAGTCGGTCCGCAGCTTTCGACCCGTAAGATCGATGACCTATAGTTTACTAAGCATCTTAGTAATCGAGGAGTGAGAGCATGGCCAAACATGCGGCACCGCGCCCGCGGTACCGCTGGTGGATTCCCGCCACGGTGGGCGCCATCGCGGTGGCCCTCGTGCTCATGATCCTCGTCATCGATCGCAGCGGAGGGGACGAATCGACGCCCACGGCCGAAGGGACCGGTCCTGAATCCGAGGTCGTCGTCACCGAGGTCGCCGACCCCGAACAGTCCGAGTCCGGCGACGTCGCCTCCAGCGATGAATCGGATCCGATGTCGGACGGGCCCACCGATGCTCCGGTCACCCTCGTCGTGTTCTCCGACTACCAGTGCCCCTTCTGTGCCGCCTGGAGCCAGGACACCCTGCCTAAGATGCTCGACTACGTCGACGATGGGGACCTGCGCATCGAATGGCGCGAGGTCAACGTCTTCGGCTCCGCCTCGGAGCAGGCGGCGAAGGCCGCGTATGCCGCCGCCCTGCAGGACAAGCACTGGGAATTCCACGATGCTCTGTTCGCCGACGGCAAGCCCCGCTCCCCCGATGAGCTCACGCCCGAAGCCCTCACCGAGGTGGCCGAACAGATCGGTCTCGACACCGATCAATTCACCACGGACATGAACTCCTCCGAAACCGCCGAGGCGGTGGCGGACAATGCCGCCATGGGCACCGACCTCGGTGCGTTCTCCACACCGACGTTCATCCTCGATGGGCAGCCGTATGTCGGCGCTCAGCCCACGGATGTCTTCGTCGATGCCGTCGAGACGGCGAAGAAAGGACAGAACTGATGGACATCAGCCTGATCAGCGCCTTCATCGGCGGAGTCCTCGCCCTGCTCAGCCCCTGCGCCGCACTCCTGCTGCCGGCTTTCTTCGGCTCCACCGTCGGAGCGGGTTCGCGCCTGATCCTCCACGGCCTCATCTTCTATGTGGGCATGCTCATCGTGCTCATCCCCTTGGGCATGGGCGCCGGCACGCTCGGGGCGCTGTTCACCTCCCACCGCGAAGCGATCGTCCTCGTCGCCTCGGTGATCCTCATCGTCCTCGGCATCGTCCAGTTCTTCGGCTTCGGCTTCGACCCGGCCAAGATGCTGCCGGGAGCCGATGCCGCCCGGCAGCGCTCCGCGCAGGCGACCGGGTGGACCAAGACCTTCCTCCTCGGCGCCACGAGCGGAATCGCCGGAGTCTGCGCCGGGCCCATCCTCGGCGCGGTGCTCACCCTGGCCGCGACGAAGGGTAGCGTCGTCCTCGGCGGCATTATGCTCGCCGTGTACGGGGCCGGCATGGTCGTGCCGCTGTTCGTCATCGCGGCCCTGTGGACCCGCGTGGGCACTCGGACCCGGTCGGTTCTGCGTGGAGGTTCGGTCACCGTCTTCGGCAGGCAGCTGTCCGTCGTGTCCATGATCACCGGGCTGCTGCTCATCGCCGTCGGCGTGGTCTTCTGGGCCACGAACGGGCTCGTGTCCGCACCGTCGCCGGTGTCGACGACAACGCTTTCGAAGATGCAGGAATGGGTCGGCTCGTGGTCGTCGACGACCGTGGACATCATCGTCGTGTGCGTGCTCGCTGCGCTGGCGATCCTGTGGTGGTTCCTCCACGAACGCCGCCGGATGCGGCAGAACCTCGCCGAGGCGGGTGCCGCGGCAGAATCATCGGTGACCGATCCCGACGAGACGCGGACGGAATCGGCGACTCAGGACCGCCGTCGGCGTCGCTCTCAGGCGAGGCACTGATGCGGCGAATGCGATTGGCTGCGACCGCGGCCGGAGCGGCAGTGTTCGCGCTCGTGGTGAGCGGGTGCTCCCTGAGCGATGATCCCGGGGACTTCGACCGCGCACCGGAGACAGTCGGCACCGACCTCAAGGCCGCCGACACCTCGGACCTGCAGCTGCCGCTGCTCGTCGATCCCCTGGAGCTCGTCGAACCGGGCTGGGATCTGCCCGTCCAGTCCGCGGGTTCGACTTTCCTGTCCGCCCATGCCGGCGAGGACTCGCTGACCTATTCGGCGGTGAACACGAAGGGCACCGAACTGTGGCAGGCCGAGCGCCCGAGCGGGTGCACCGGCTTCACCGTCACCGCGGATGGGGACACGCCCCTGGCGGTGCTCACGGATTCGGAGTCGACGACGGACTGCGATGAGGACGTCACTGCCAGCGCTTATGACCTGACGACGGGCAAGAAGACGTGGGGTCCTGTCGAGGTGCCCGGTCCCCTGCGCGGCCCGGGCACGGTCTTCGCCCCCGAGGATGCACCCGCCAACGAAGCGGTCGTCCTCGACCCGGCCACAGGGCAACCGGTTGAGGAGTCGGACGGCGCGGACGCTGATGGGGTGAGCCGCCTCGGCGAATATCAGGGTCTGATCCTGTCCATCATCGGCGGCAAGCTCGTGGCCAGCGAGGATGGGAAGAGCGTGTGGGAGCATTCGCTTAAGGACAACGATTGGGATGCCGATCAGCTCGCACCGACGGCGGGGGCGGCGACCGGAGAGGGGTTCATCCACCTCGATGCCGGTGGCGGTGTAGGGCCGGTCTTCGATCGGGATTCGGGTGATCTGCTCGACGATGACGCGCGTGGGGTTGCCCGCGATGCGAATACGGCCGCAGTGGTCACGCTCGGCAAGGCCGGCCTGACCGTCATCGACGACCTCGGGAAAAACGAGCTGCCGGTGTCGGTGCCGAAGTCCGTGCACCTCGAGGCCGCGGCCGGCGGGCTGCTGTACCTGCGTGAGGGCGGGAAGCTGCGCGTGCACAATGCGGCCACGGGCTCCCTGGCCCGCGGGTACAAGGCCGATGGGTCGGGCGTCGTGGCGATCCCGGACGTGTTGACCGGCGAAGGGCTGGGCACTCTGCGCGCCGGGGACCGAACGCTGCTGGCCACCGATCGGGTGGTCGAGGAGTCGGGCGGCTAGGCTGCAGAGGCACCAGCGCCGAGAAGGGTCGCGTTGAAGAGCGTGTAATCATCAAGCGACGGGTACAGGCAATCATCAAACGAGCTCTTGCCACGTTCCGACTGGACCCAGGAGCGCACCTCCGGCCAGTACCACAGGCTTGTGCCGTCGGTGATGATCGGCAACGGAAACGTTTCTGCCTTGGACCAGCGCTGAGCTGCCTGCCGGGAGACTCCGAACCGGTGAGCCATCGAACTGACGGCCACGAGGTTGGGAACGGCACGCTCAATTTCCAGACCCTCCGCGCACAATCTGCGGTGCGCTTCGTACAGGGCCTCGCCTGCAGCCGTGTCACCGGATACGTCTGCCGTGACGTACGGAACCCTGTCAGCGGCGTCGAAGAAAAAACCTTTCTCGCCGAAGTCCATTGCCTCAGAATCAGTAACGGCCCGTTTGAGTTGGAAACGAAGATCAAAATAGTGCATCTCAACTCCTCACGTTGACCTGCAGGCTGCTTATTGCACTTTCGAGTTGGCTTTCACCCCTCTTGGTTGTCAAGTGTAAACAATGAAGTATTGAAGCGCTACGAGGAGTGGCCACTCTGCACTTCAGCGTCAGCGTGGCTTTCGAGCCGCATAACGCCCGCTGATTTTCATTTCCGTCTAGGGTCGGGCACTGACACGAATGAGGATGAAGGCGAGCGCCACGCACAGGACGTAGGTGGTGCCGACGAGGATCCAGCCGAGCGGGAAGCCGCCGGGTGAGCCGACGATGAGGCCCATGAGCAGCGGGCCGAGTGCGAAGCCGAAGAACATTCCGGCGGTGACCATGCCGCTGGCCGAGGCCATCGATGCGGCCGGGATGACGCGCATGAGCGCGGCCATGAGCACCACGGAGACGCCGAGTGCGGAGATGCCGTGGAAGGCCACGGCCAGCCACAGAAGCGGCGACCACCCGGTGGCTCCGGCGGTGAAGAAGAGGATCGCTCCGGCCAAGGCGATGAGGGCCAGCACGAGCAGCAGGTGTGCGCCCGAGGCACCCTTGGCCATGCGTCTGGCCCAGGTGACGCGGGCGATGACGCCGATGATGCCGGCCAGTGCTGCCGTGGCGCCGCCGAGGACGAGGGAGAAGCCCATCTCGCGCACAGCGAAGAGCGGCATGTACACGTTCGTCGCCTGCACGCCGATGCCGTTGATCAGCCCGAACAGTGCCAAGGCCCACACCATGCCCGGATGCTTGGCGGGACTGTCAGGGGTCGGGGCGGGGCTGCGGTCGGCCGCCTCGGAGGGGGTCGCGGTGGCCTGTGTAGTCTCGGCGGTGTCGGATCCGGTGGGGACCGCCTCGGCGGGAGTCGTTTCGGGGGAATCGTCGGCGGTGTCCACGTGCGAGCTGGGCGCGGGCAGCAGCGGGGTGGTGCGCAGGGACTGCCAGGTCATCGCCAGGAGGATGAGCGGGACGATGGCGACGGTCAGGGCCGCGCCGCGCCAGCCGATGCCGAGCGCGAGGACGGGGAAGGCGAGGCTGGCGATGAGCTGGCTGACCTGGACTCCGGACTGCTTGATGCCGACCCAGCCGATGCGTTTGGTCGTCGGGACGCGTTCGAGGAGGATCCGGTTGGTCACGCCGTTGGGGAAGGATTGGGCGATTCCGGACAGGCCGGCGGCGAGGATGAGCATCCAGAATCCGTCAGGCACGGCCACCAGCAGCAGGGCGAGGCAGCTGAGGACGAAGATGAACGCCATCAGCGAGAGATCGGAATGCCGGTCGGCGAGCCTTCCCAAGGTGGCGTTGCCGATCGCGGCGGCACCGAAGCAGGTGGTGGCCAAGAGTCCGAAGTGGGCTTCGGAGATGCCGAGTTCGGCGATGATCGAATCGCTCGTGGCGCTGAGGCCGTAGAGCAGGATCGGTCCGGCCGCGACAGCGCCGAGGAGAACGGTGAGCAGCCCGATGCCCGGGGCCTTCTGGTCGTGACTGGTCATGGCTCACCTCCTGTCGCCGGCATGCTTCAACTCAGCATGCTAGCTGGAGGCGGGCGGCGGGTGTTGCGGTGTCTCAGCGGTTCGAGCAGTTCAGCCTTTTGCGCGTCGCACCGAAGAGCGGTAGGCCAGTGCGGTGTCGATGGCGAGGATGCCGGCACCGCCGATGAGGATAGCGAGCGCCACCGCGATGGGGTGCGGCTCGTTCCATGACAGCAGCCCGCCCAAGACGGCGGCGAAGGCCACGATGAGCACCCCGGTCCGGAACCGCTTGACCAGGTTGACCTTCTCATCCGAGTTCTCAACGGCCTGAAGCGTGTAGGTCATCGGCACTCCATCTCGTTCTCGGCATCGCCGCGAGGTGCGGTCGTGATGCACAGTGATCTGTCAGTCGCGCCCATCCCGTTCCCACGGGAGAGGCACCGAGAGCAAGATTAGCCTCGAGTTCGCGCCCCGATCGCCACATGAAGAAATTGTTGAATGTTGCAGATCTTTCACAAAGGCCGCCTTGGCCCTGATCGGCGGGGCCGGGTGGCTGTCCGCCGTCGGAGAGCGGCCGAGTGATCGTTATGGCTGTGTTACCGAATTCTTCGGTCCGGACCCCTCAGCGGTGCGCGGTGTTTGCTGGATGGAGTCGGTGGGCGGCGACGACGGGCGCCTT
>NZ_BCSJ01000022.1 GCF_001570805.1 Brevibacterium epidermidis NBRC 14811
TCTAGGCGTTCTGCGATGAAGGTTGGATCCCAGCCGGGATTGAAAGTGTCGACGTGGGTGAATCCGAGCCGCTCGTATAGGCCACGCAGGTTCGGGTGGCAGTCGAGCCGCAGCTTGGCGCACCCCTGCGTTCGCGCGGCATGGCGGCAAGCCTCGATCAGCGCGGAGCTGACACCCCGGCCCGCATGTGTCCGTCGCACCGCGAGCTTGTGCAGATATGCGGCCTCCCCCTTGAGGGCGTCGGGCCAGAACTCGGGATCCTCGGCCGACAAGGTGCAACAGCCGACGATGCCGTCGCTGCAACTCGCGACTAGGAGCTCGGATCTCAGGACGAAGGTCTCCGCGAATGTCCGGTCGATCCGCGCGACGTCCCAGGCGGGCGTTCCCTTGGCGGACATCCACGCCGCAGCGTCGTGCATCAGCCGCACAACCTCGTCGATATCACCCGAGCAGGCGACCCGAACGTTCGGAGGCTCCTCGCTGTCCATTCGCTCCCCTGGCGCGGTATGAACCGCCGCCTCATAGTGCAGTTTGATCCTGACGAGCCCAGCATGTCTGCGCCCACCTTCGCGGAACCTGACCAGGGTCCGCTAGCGGGCGGCCGGAAGGTGAATGCTAGGCATGATCTAACCCTCGGTCTCTGGCGTCGCGACTGCGAAATTTCGCGAGGGTTTCCGAGAAGGTGATTGCGCTTCGCAGATCTCCAGGCGCGTGGGTGCGGACGTAGTCAGCGCCATTGCCGATCGCGTGAAGTTCCGCCGCAAGGCTCGCTGGACCCAGATCCTTTACAGGAAGGCCAACGGTGGCGCCCAAGAAGGATTTCCGCGACACCGAGACCAATAGCGGAAGCCCCAACGCCGACTTCAGCTTTTGAAGGTTCGACAGCACGTGCAGCGATGTTTCCGGTGCGGGGCTCAAGAAAAATCCCATCCCCGGATCGAGGATGAGCCGGTCGGCAGCGACCCCGCTCCGTCGCAAGGCGGAAACCCGCGCCTCGAAGAACCGCACAATCTCGTCGAGCGCGTCTTCGGGTCGAAGGTGACCGGTGCGGGTGGCGATGCCATCCCGCTGCGCTGAGTGCATAACCACCAGCCTGCAGTCCGCCTCAGCAATATCGGGATAGAGCGCAGGGTCAGGAAATCCTTGGATATCGTTCAGGTAGCCCACGCCGCGCTTGAGCGCATAGCGCTGGGTTTCCGGTTGGAAGCTGTCGATTGAAACACGGTGCATCTGATCGGACAGGGCGTCTAAGAGCGGCGCAATACGTCTGATCTCATCGGCCGGCGATACAGGCCTCGCGTCCGGATGGCTGGCGGCCGGTCCGACATCCACGACGTCTGATCCGACTCGCAGCATTTCGATCGCCGCGGTGACAGCGCCGGCGGGGTCTAGCCGCCGGCTCTCATCGAAGAAGGAGTCCTCGGTGAGATTCAGAATGCCGAACACCGTCACCATGGCGTCGGCCTCCGCAGCGACTTCCACGATGGGGATCGGGCGAGCAAAAAGGCAGCAATTATGAGCCCCATACCTACAAAGCCCCACGCATCAAGCTTTTGCCCATGAAGCAACCAGGCAATGGCTGTAATTATGACGACGCCGAGTCCCGACCAGACTGCATAAGCAACACCGACAGGGATGGATTTCAGAACCAGAGAAAGAAAATAAAATGCGATGCCATAACCGATTATGACAACGGCGGAAGGGGCAAGCTTAGTAAAGCCCTCGCTAGATTTTAATGCGGATGTTGCGATTACTTCGCCAACTATTGCGATAACAAGAAAAAGCCAGCCTTTCATGATATATCTCCCAATTTGTGTAGGGCTTATTATGCACGCTTAAAAATAATAAAAGCAGACTTGACCTGATAGTTTGGCTGTGAGCAATTATGTGCTTAGTGCATCTAACGCCGGAGTTAAGCCGCCGCGCGTAGCGCGGTCGGCTTGAACGAATTGTTAGACATCATTTACCAACTGACTTGATGATCTCGCCTTTCACAAAGCGAATAAATTCTTCCAAGTGATCTGCGCGTGAGGCCAAGTGATCTTCTTTTTGTCCCAGATAAGCTTGCTTAGCTTCAAGTAAGACGGGCTGATACTGGGCAGGTAGGCGTTTTATTGCCCAGTCGGCAGCGACATCCTTCGGCGCGATTTTGCCGGTTATTGCGCTGTACCAAATGCGGGACAACGTAAGCACTACATTTCGCTCATCGCCGGCCCAGTCGGGCTGCGAGTTCCATAGCTTCAAGGTTTCCCTCAGCGCCTCGAATAGATCCTGTTCAGGAACCGGGTCAAAGAATTCCTCCGCTGCCGGACCTACCAAGGCAACGCTATGTTCTCTTGCTTTTGTAAGCAGGATAGCTAGATCAATGTCGATCATGGCTGGCTCGAAGATACCCGCAAGAATGTCATTGCGCTGCCATTCTCCAAATTGCAGCTCGCGCTTAGCCGGATAACGCCACGGGATGATGTCGTCATGCACGACAAGGGTGACTTCTATAGCGCGGAGCGTCTCGCTCTCGCCAGGGAAAGCCGAAGCCTCCATAAGGTCATTGAGCAATGCTCGCCGCGTCGTTTCATCAAGCTTTACGGCCACAGTAACCAACAAATCAATATCGCTGTATGGCTTCAGGCCGCCATCCACTGCGGAGCCGTACAAATGCACGGCCAGCAACGTTGATTCCAGATGGCGCTCAATGACGCTTAGCACCTCTGATAGTTGGTTCGAAATTTCGATGGTCACCGCTACCCTCATGATGTCTAACTTTGTTTTAGGGCGACTGCCCTGCTGCGTAACATCGTTGCTGCTCCATAACATCAAACATCGACCCACGGCGTAACGCGCTTGCTGCTTGGATGCCCGAGGCATAGACTGTACAAAAAAACAGTCATAACAAGCCATGAAAACCGCCACTGCGCCGTTACCACCGCTGCGTTCGGTCAAGGTTCTGGACCAGTTGCGTGAGCGCATACGCTACTTGCATTACAGTTTACGAACCGAACAGGCTTATGTCCACTGGGTTCGTGCCTTCATCCGTTTCCACGGTGTGCGTCACCCGGCAACCTTGGGCAGCAGCGAAGTCGAGGCATTTCTGTCCTGGCTGGCGAACGAGCGCAAGGTTTCGGTCTCCACGCATCGTCAGGCATTGGCGGCCTTGCTGTTCTTCTACGGCAAGGTGCTGTGCACGGATCTGCCCTGGCTTCAGGAGATCGGAAGACCTCGGCCGTCGCGGCGCTTGCCGGTGGTGCTGACCCCGGATGAAGTGGTTCGCATCCTCGGTTTTCTGGAAGGCGAGCATCGTTTGTTCGCCCAGCTTCTGTATGGAACGGGCATGCGGATCAGTGAGGGTTTGCAACTGCGGGTCAAGGATCTGGATTTCGATCACGGCACGATCATCGTGCGGGAGGGCAAGGGCTCCAAGGATCGGGCCTTGATGTTACCCGAGAGCTTGGCACCCAGCCTGCGCGAGCAGCTGTCGCGTGCACGGGCATGGTGGCTGAAGGACCAGGCCGAGGGCCGCAGCGGCGTTGCGCTTCCCGACGCCCTTGAGCGGAAGTATCCGCGCGCCGGGCATTCCTGGCCGTGGTTCTGGGTTTTTGCGCAGCACACGCATTCGACCGATCCACGGAGCGGTGTCGTGCGTCGCCATCACATGTATGACCAGACCTTTCAGCGCGCCTTCAAACGTGCCGTAGAACAAGCAGGCATCACGAAGCCCGCCACACCGCACACCCTCCGCCACTCGTTCGCGACGGCCTTGCTCCGCAGCGGTTACGACATTCGAACCGTGCAGGATCTGCTCGGCCATTCCGACGTCTCTACGACGATGATTTACACGCATGTGCTGAAAGTTGGCGGTGCCGGAGTGCGCTCACCGCTTGATGCGCTGCCGCCCCTCACTAGTGAGAGGTAGGGCAGCGCAAGTCAATCCTGGCGGATTCACTACCCCTGCGCGAAGGCCATCGGTGCCGCATCGAACGGCCGGTTGCGGAAAGTCCTCCCTGCGTCCGCTGATGGCCGGCAGCAGCCCGTCGTTGCCTGATGGATCCAACCCCTCCGCTGCTATAGTGCAGTCGGCTTCTGACGTTCAGTGCAGCCGTCTTCTGAAAACGACACCGCCGGCGAGATCCACAACGAGATCCACCCGGCCCCGTTGCATGGCCCAAAACAACCTAGCCAATTTGAACCGGGAACCTTCCCTTTTTGGCTAGGCGTGAAACAATGGTCATTTTCCCTATACCCAAAATGACCAGGAGGCTCGCATGAAAGTCGCACGCATCTACCTGCGCGTGAGCACGGAGGAACAAGACCTAAGCCGGCAGGATGCCATCGTGGAGAGCACGAAGGCGGCCGGCTTTTACGTCGCCGGCATCTACCGCGAGAAAGCCAGCGGCGCACGCGCCGATCGCGCCGAGCTGCTGCGCCTGATTGCCGACCTGCAACCTGGTGAAGTCGTGGTTGCGGAGAAGATCGACCGAATCAGCCGCTTGCCGCTGGCCGAGGCCGAACGCCTGGTGGCCTCGATCCGGGCCAAGGGCGCCAGGCTAGCCGTGCCTGGTGTGGTGGATTTGACGGAGCTGGCCGCCGAGGCGAAGGGCGTGGCCAAGGTTGTTCTGGAATCCGTCCAGGACATGCTTTTGAAGCTGGCGTTGCAGATCGCACGCGATGACTACGAGGATCGGCGCGAGCGTCAGCGGCAAGGCGTGGAGCTGGCCAAGCAGGCCGGCCGCTACACCGGCCGTAAGGCCGACACACTGGCGCATGATCGGATCATTGCGCTGCGCACTGCTGGGCATAGCATCGCGGAAACGGCGAAACTGGCCAGGTGCAGCGAAAGTCAGGTCAAAAGAGTGTGGGCATTGCACAAAGCCGTGGCGTCAAAGCGTACAGGTTGATGACGCGCGGATGGTATCGGCCCAAGGCAATAATGCCGGCATCGAGCGGGGCAGGGGGGCTTGCATTGCCTGTTCGATCCAGCAGCTTGTGTAGTGCGCGGCATCACCGCTGGAACGCTTTTCAAGGAGATCGGTAATAAGTTGGTCGGCGCTGGGTTCGGTCATTCGCCAAAAGCCGACAGTAAAGCTATCTGCCAAGGCTTCACGCCATACTTGCGATGGCTCTGTTGCAAAGATTGGCGGCAGTCAGAGGTAGGCTGTCGCTCTGCGCCGATCAGGCGGCTGCTGCGAAATGGTGGTTGAGCATGCCCATGGCCTCCGTCAGCGCCGAGGGCCCAATGCCAAAAGCTCTCTCCACAAGGCGCACCTCGCCCCTGATGCCGGGCTGCAGGCACCAGGGGCGAGCCTGTCCTTTGCGCAGGGCTCGCATGACTTCGAATCCCTTGATCGTGGCATAGGCCGTGGGGATCGATTTGAAACCGCGCACCGGCTTGATCAGTATCTTGAGCTTTCCGTGATCGGCCTCGATCACGTTATTGAGATACTTCACCTGCCGGTGGGCCGTCTCCCGGTCCAGCTTTCCTTCGCGCTTCAATTCGGTGATCGCTGCACCATAGCTCGGCGCTTTGTCGGTATTGAGCGTGGCAGGCTTTTCCCAGTGCTTCAGGCCTCGCAGGGCCTTGCCCAGGAACCGCTTCGCTGCCTTGGCGCTGCGGGTCGGCGACAGGTAGAAATCGATCGTGTCGCCCCGCTTGTCGACTGCCCGGTACAGGTAGGTCCACTTGCCCCGCACCTTGACGTAGGTTTCATCCAGGCGCCAGCTCGGATCAAAGCCACGCCGCCAGAACCAGCGCAGCCGCTTCTCCATCTCCGGGGCGTAGCACTGGACCCAGCGATAGATCGTCGTATGGTCGACCGAAATGCCGCGTTCCGCCAGCATTTCCTCAAGGTCGCGATAGCTGATCGGATAGCGACAATACCAGCGCACCGCCCACAGGATCACATCACCCTGGAAATGGCGCCACTTGAAATCCGTCATCGTTCCGTCCGTCCAATCTCCGCCAAGCATGCTCAAGCTTCACGATTTTTGCAACAGAGCCCACACGAGTATTGAGCATAGTCGAGATTGGTGCAGATCACTTCTGATATTGAACTGTCAGGAGCTGGCTGCACAACAGCCATTACGCCCAATCAACTGGTGCAGTCGTCTTCTGAAAATGACATTTGGTATCTCTCATAAACGGATGTTTTTGAGAGAACTATCTTCGGCCTTCACACGCACGAAAGGCGGCGAAGCTCCGCCGTTAATCCGTCCGCCGGAGATCTCGCCCAGGCAGGCTGAAGGCCGAGCAAGCCTGACAGGCCCGAAAAGCCCGGCACGGGCGTCGGCGGCGATGACGGCGGCGGCATTATCCAGGGTTGATGATGGAAGTGGAGGATATCGACAACCTCTCGCGCAACCAAGACATCGCGGTCGGACTGCAAGTGATCTTGAAGCCACGGGCCCGTCCCACCCCGACATGGACCTCGATGCCCGAACGGACGTTAGATTTCGAGTTCT
>NZ_BCSJ01000023.1 GCF_001570805.1 Brevibacterium epidermidis NBRC 14811
AATGAAACTGATACCCCCAGTGAACACGCTCGTTTTTCGGGTGGTGGTGATGGGTGTGTGTTTGTGGTTTGAGAATCCAATAGCGTGTTTGTTTGAACAAGTTGTGATGCCAGAACATTTTATTATTTCTGGTAAGACAATCACCTGATCAAACGTGGTTCACCCTGGTGGGTGGTTCTTCGCCGAACCGTCCACACCTATGAGGGTGGGTCTTCTGTTTGGTCGGGATTTTATTTGATGAGCCGGACTGTCACCCCGTGACGGTTCCGGCTGTCTTGCTGGGATTCTTACGTAACATAAATTTTTTATGGAGAGTTTGATCCTGGCTCAGGACGAACGCTGGCTGCGTGCTTAACACATGCAAGTCGAACGCTGAAGCCGACAGCTTGCTGTTGGTGGATGAGTGGCGAACGGGTGAGTAACACGTGAGTAACCTGCCCCTGATTTCGGGATAAGCCTGGGAAACTGGGTCTAATACCGGATACGACCACCTGACGCATGTTGGGTGGTGGAAAGTTTTTCGATCGGGGATGGGCTCGCGGCCTATCAGCTTGTTGGTGGGGTAATGGCCTACCAAGGCGACGACGGGTAGCCGGCCTGAGAGGGCGACCGGCCACACTGGGACTGAGACACGGCCCAGACTCCTACGGGAGGCAGCAGTGGGGAATATTGCACAATGGGGGAAACCCTGATGCAGCGACGCAGCGTGCGGGATGACGGCCTTCGGGTTGTAAACCGCTTTCAGCAGGGAAGAAGCGAAAGTGACGGTACCTGCAGAAGAAGTACCGGCTAACTACGTGCCAGCAGCCGCGGTAATACGTAGGGTACGAGCGTTGTCCGGAATTATTGGGCGTAAAGAGCTCGTAGGTGGTTGGTCACGTCTGCTGTGGAAACGCAACGCTTAACGTTGCGCGTGCAGTGGGTACGGGCTGACTAGAGTGCAGTAGGGGAGTCTGGAATTCCTGGTGTAGCGGTGAAATGCGCAGATATCAGGAGGAACACCGGTGGCGAAGGCGGGACTCTGGGCTGTAACTGACACTGAGGAGCGAAAGCATGGGGAGCGAACAGGATTAGATACCCTGGTAGTCCATGCCGTAAACGTTGGGCACTAGGTGTGGGGGACATTCCACGTTCTCCGCGCCGTAGCTAACGCATTAAGTGCCCCGCCTGGGGAGTACGGTCGCAAGGCTAAAACTCAAAGGAATTGACGGGGGCCCGCACAAGCGGCGGAGCATGCGGATTAATTCGATGCAACGCGAAGAACCTTACCAAGGCTTGACATACACTGGACCGTTCTGGAAACAGTTCTTCTCTTTGGAGCTGGTGTACAGGTGGTGCATGGTTGTCGTCAGCTCGTGTCGTGAGATGTTGGGTTAAGTCCCGCAACGAGCGCAACCCTCGTTCTATGTTGCCAGCACGTGATGGTGGGAACTCATAGGAGACTGCCGGGGTCAACTCGGAGGAAGGTGGGGATGACGTCAAATCATCATGCCCTTTATGTCTTGGGCTTCACGCATGCTACAATGGCTGGTACAGAGAGAGGCGAACCCGTGAGGGTAAGCGAATCCCTTAAAGCCAGTCTCAGTTCGGATCGTAGTCTGCAATTCGACTACGTGAAGTCGGAGTCGCTAGTAATCGCAGATCAGCAACGCTGCGGTGAATACGTTCCCGGGCCTTGTACACACCGCCCGTCAAGTCACGAAAGTCGGTAACACCCGAAGCCGGTGTCCCAACCCTTTTGGGAGGGGGCCGTCTAAGGTGGGACTGGTGATTGGGACTAAGTCGTAACAAGGTAGCCGTACCGGAAGGTGCGGCTGGATCACCTCCTTTCTAAGGAGCACACATAAGAACCCCAACGAACCGGCCGTACGTGTTGGTGTTGGGAGCTCAAGGGTGGAACATCACTTCTTCCGCTCATCCACTCAGTGTCGTTAAGGTATGTGCCTTGTCGATGGTGGGTATGAGGATGGGCTAGAACGAACACGTTATTGGGTCCTGGAATCACAAACCCCAACCAGTGGGTTGGGTGTGGTTTCAACCAACAGGACCAACCCGGACACGATGCAGCAGCCGAAGTGTTGTTGTGTGGTGTGTGGTGTTTGGTAGTGGTTTGAGAATCGTATAGTGGACGCGAGCATCAACAACACGAAAAGTGTTGTTATGTAATGTGATTTTTCTTGTCATCATCTAGTTAGGTGAATGAAACAATTTTTCGCGCACACAAACCAATCCTTGAGGGGGTTGGGTGAGTGTGTAAGAGCGCATGGTGGATGCCTTGGCATCAGGAGCCGATGAAGGACGTGGAAATCTGCGATAAGCCTCGGGGAGCCGATAAACAGGCGTTGATCCGAGGGTCTCCGAATGGGGAAACCCCGCCACTCGTGAGGGTGGTGACCCGTGTCTGAATATATAGGGCATGTGGAGGGAACGCGGGGAAGTGAAACATCTCAGTACCCGCAGGAAGAGAAAATAACAATGATTCCGGGAGTAGTGGCGAGCGAAACTGGATGAGCCTAAACCTTTGCAGTGTCAAGCGTGCTGGTTTTGCTGTGAGGGTGTTGTGGGGTGTACATGGTCTGGTCCAGCATGGCCGGTCTGTGATTTGGTTGGTGTAGTCGAACCTGGTGGGAAACAGGACCGGAGTGGGTGAGAGTCCCGTAGACGAAACATGAACCTGTCGCAGTGTGTGCGTTGCCCGAGTAGCACGGAACTCGTGGAATTTCGTGTGAATCTGCCAGGACCACCTGGTAAGGCTAAATACTTCCTGATGACCGATAGCGGATAAGTACCGTGAGGGAATGGTGAAAAGTACCCCGGGAGGGGAGTGAAAGAGTACCTGAAACCATGTGCTTACAATCCGTCAGAGCCACCCTGGTTGTGGTGATGGCGTGCCTTTTGAAGAATGAGCCTGCGAGTTAGCGGTGCGTGGCGAGGTTAACCCGTGTGGGGTAGCCGTAGCGAAAGCGAGTCCGAATAGGGCGTCTGAGTCGCGTGTCCTAGACCCGAAGCGGAGTGATCTAGCCATGGGCAGGGTGAAGCGTGTGTAAGAGCGCGTGGAGGCCCGCACCCACTTCAGTTGAAAATGGAGGGGATGACCTGTGGTTAGGGGTGAAAGGCCAATCAAACTCTGTGATAGCTGGTTCTCCCCGAAATGCATTTAGGTGCAGCGTTACGTGGTTCTTGCTGGAGGTAGAGCTACTGGATGGCTGATGGGCCCTACCGGGTTACTGACGTCAACTAAACTCCGAATGCCAGTCAAGGTTCAGCGTGGCAGTGAGACAGTGGGGGATAAGCTTCATTGTCGAGAGGGAAACAGCCCAGACCATCAACTAAGGCCCCTAAGCGTGTGCTCAGTGGGAAAGGATGTTCAGTTGCGAAGACAACCAGGAGGTTGGCTTAGAAGCAGCCACCCTTGAAAGAGTGCGTAATAGCTCACTGGTCAAGTGATTGAGCGCCGATAATGTAGCGGGGCTAAGTACACCGCCGAAGTTGTGGCAGCACCACATATAGCCGTAATGGTGTGGTGTTGGGTAGGGGAGCGTCGAGTTGCCGGAGAAGCTGCCGTGTGAACGAGTGGTGGAGGCGATTCGAGTGAGAATGCAGGCATGAGTAGCGAAAGACGGGTGAGAAACCCGTCCACCGGATGACCAAGGGTTCCAGGGCTAGGCTAATCCGCCCTGGGTAAGTCGGGACCTAAGGCGAGGCCGACAGGCGTAGTCGATGGACAACCAGTTGATATTCTGGTACCGACACACAACCGACAGTACCAAAACACATGAGACTAACCCTGTGATGACCCCGTGGTGCCTTCGGGTGCCTGGTTGGGTTTGAGTGGGGGACCTGAGTGTGGAGTCGGTAAGCGTGAGGTGTGACGCAGAAAGGTAGCCAGGCCGTGCGATGGTAGTCACGGTCTAAGGTTGTAGCACGTGGGGGTAGGTAAATCCGTCCCCACAAGTGTGTGAGAGCTGATGGGCGCCCCACATTGGTGGGGTGATCTGGTGATCCTCTGCTGCCGAGAAAAGCATCGACGTGAGGGTGTGTGTTGCCCGTACCCTATAACCGACACAGGTGGTCGAGTAGAGAATACTAAGGTGATCGAGAGAATCGTGGTTAAGGAACTCGGCAAAATGCCCCCGTAACTTCGGGAGAAGGGGGACCATCCCGGTGAACCAGACTTTGCTCTGGGATGTGCTGGTGGTGGTCGCAGAGGCCAGAGAGAAGCGACTGTTTATTAAAAACACAGGTCCGTGCGAAGATGTAAGTCGATGTATACGGACTGACGCCTGCCCGGTGCTGGAAGGTTAAGAGGACCTGTTAACCCACTTTGTGGGTGAAGCGGAGAATTTAAGCCCCAGTAAACGGCGGTGGTAACTATAACCATCCTAAGGTAGCGAAATTCCTTGTCGGGTAAGTTCCGACCTGCACGAATGGCGTAACGACTTCTCTGCTGTCTCAACCACGAACTCGGCGAAATTGCATTACGAGTAAAGATGCTCGTTACGCGCAGCAGGACGGAAAGACCCCGAGACCTTCACTATAGTTTGGTATTGGGATTCGGTGTGGTTTGTGTAGGATAGGTGGAAGACTGTGAAGCCCTGACGCTAGTTGGGGTGGAGTCGATCGGTGAAATACCACTCTGACCATAGTGGATTCCTTAACTTCGGACCCTGATCGGGTTCAGGGACAGTGCCTGATGGGTAGTTTAACTGGGGCGGTTGCCTCCTAAAGAGTAACGGAGGCGCCCAAAGGTTCCCTCAGCCTGGTTGGCAATCAGGTGTCGAGTGTAAGTGCACAAGGGAGCTTGACTGTGAGACGGACGTGTCGAGCAGGAGCGAAAGCTGGGACTAGTGACCCGGCCATGGCTTGTGGAAGCGTGGTCGCTCAACGGATAAAAGGTACCTCGGGGATAACAGGCTGATCTTGCCCAAGAGTCCATATCGACGGCATGGTTTGGCACCTCGATGTCGGCTCGTCGCATCCTGGGGCTGGAGTCGGTCCCAAGGGTTGGGCTGTTCGCCCATTAAAGCGGTACGCGAGCTGGGTTTAGAACGTCGTGAGACAGTTCGGTCCCTATCCGCTGCGTGCGTAGGAAATTTGTGGAGGTCTGTCCTTAGTACGAGAGGACCGGGACGGACGAACCTCTGGTGTGCCAGTTGTTCCGCCAGGAGCATGGCTGGTTGGCTACGTTCGGGATGGATAACCGCTGAAAGCATCTAAGCGGGAAGCCGGCTCCGAGATGAGATTTCCAACTGACTTTGTCAGGTGAGGTGTCCTATAGATGATGGGGTTGATAGGCCGGGTATGGAAGCACTGTAAGGTGTGGAGTTGACTGGTACTAATACACCGATCACTCATCAACCATTTTCTTGTGGGTTGGTGTGTGCGAGTTTGTTTTGCTTGCTTTCTAGGTTTTTGATGATTTGATTGTTCCACTCCTTTGTGGGTGGGCATGTTGCATTGTTTGGTGTTCGCGTTCGCTGTGCGGTTCTTGGACCACTACCGCCAGAAGAAACTCCCGTGTGGGGTTTTTGTGGTGGTGGTTTGTTGGTTTTGCGGTGGTGATAGTGGTGGGGAAACGCCCGGTTAACCGTTCCGATCCCGGTAGCTAAGCCCATTCGCGCTGATGGTACTGCAACTTGGTGGTTGTGGGAGAGTAAGTGACTGCCGCAAT
>NZ_BCSJ01000024.1 GCF_001570805.1 Brevibacterium epidermidis NBRC 14811
AGGTGTGATGTCCAGGGACGTTGTTCTGGCCCCCGCCCGTAATGACACCGTGCCGATTCAAGAAGTATCTGTCCAGACCGCTTGCCATTGAAGGCATGTTAGAGTTTGGGGCATGTCGAGTCCCGAATCAGACAGGTCAGGGGTTGTCGGTCACACCGCCAGCCCCTTGAACCACTAGTTACGACGCCCACGATCTGTGTGGGCGTATGTCTGGCGTACCCGGGGCGCTGGCCGTGGTGACAAGAAGAACCATTTCTTGATCTCACACCTCGGAGTACTCGATGCCTTTTGCCCTCTACATGCTTGCCCTGGCGGTCTTCGTCATGGGCACTTCAGAATTCATGCTCGCGGGATTGCTCCCCGCGATCGCGACCGAACTTGACGTCTCGGTCGGCACTGCGGGCCTGCTGACCTCCGCATTCGCAGTCGGTATGGTCGTCGGCGCGCCAGTGATGGCGGCATTCGCTCGCCGTTGGCCACCGCGGCTCACATTGATCGTTTGCCTTCTCGTGTTCGCGGGAAGCCACGTCATCGGAGCGATGACACCAGTGTTCTCTCTCCTGCTCATCACCCGGGTGCTCAGCGCTCTCGCAAACGCAGGATTCCTCGCCGTAGCACTGAGCACGGCCACTACCCTCGTGCCAGCGAACCAGAAGGGGCGTGCACTGTCGATCCTGCTCTCCGGCACGACGATCGCAACCGTCGTGGGCGTCCCCGCCGGGGCACTGCTCGGCACAGCGCTGGGCTGGCGAACGACGTTCTGGGCGATCGCCATCCTCTGTATTCCCGCGGCCGTTGGAGTCATTCGTGGCGTCACGAACAATGTTGGTCGGAGCGAGACTAGCGCGACCTCACCAAGGCTCCGTGTCGAGCTCAGCCAGTTGGCGACGCCGCGGCTCATCCTGGCCATGGCACTCGGAGCGCTGATCAACGGAGGGACCTTTGCGGCATTCACCTTCCTGGCACCCATCGTGACCGAGACCGCGGGCTTGGCCGAAGCGTGGGTGTCCGTCGCGCTGGTGATGTTCGGCATCGGATCGTTCCTTGGCGTCACGATCGCAGGACGACTATCAGATCAACGACCTGGCCTCGTGCTCGCAGTCGGCGGACCGCTATTGCTGACAGGCTGGATCGTGTTGGCAGTGGTCGCATCTCATCCCGTTGCGCTTATCGTCCTCGTCCTCGTTCAGGGATTCCTGTCGTTCGGCGTCGGCAGTACTCTGATCACGCGTGTGCTGTATGCAGCATCGGGTGCGCCAACGATGGGCGGTTCGTACGCAACCGCAGCATTGAATATCGGAGCTGCAGCGGGGCCCGTGCTTGGTGCGCTCGGGCTCGCGACCGGGCTGGGGCTGCTCGCGCCGGTTTGGGTCGCTTCGGTGCTGACAGCGATCGCTCTCGTCATCATGCTTCTCACCAGACGCGCGCTTACGAAGACCGCGGCGGAGGCCAATTGATGACCCATCCGAACGCTCTTCTCACTCCTCGTGCCCGTCTCCGGTTAGCTCGGCTGATTGTCGAAGACGGCTATCCGGCCACGATCGCCGCAAAGATGTTCATGGTCTCCCCGATCACTGCCCGGAAATGGGCAGGCCGCTACCGGGAAGAGGGTGAGTTTGGGATGCAGGATCGCTCCAGCAAGCCGCACCGGATCCCAGGCAGGACGCCCGAGCATGTCAAGAAGAAGATCATCAACCTGCGCTGGCGGCTTCGACTGGGGCCAGCCCAGATCGCTGCGCGACTTGGTCTCTCGACGTCGACTGTTCACGCGGTCCTCGTCCGTTGCCGCGTGAACCGCCTCTCGCATATCGATCGTGTCACTGGCGAGCCATTGCGGCGATATGAGCATCCTCATCCGGGATCGTTGATTCATGTCGATGTCACGAAGTTCGGCAACATCCCCGACGGCGGTGGACATCGTTACGTAGGTCGGCAGCAAGGCGCACGGAACAAGCTCGCGACTCCGGGATTACCACGAGGAAAAGATCACAAGCCGCGCACCGGGACGGCGTTCGTTCACACAGTCATCGACGACCACTCCCGCGTCGCATACGCAGAAATCTGGTCGGATGAGCAGGCGAGCACAGCGGTGGGAGTTCTCGAACGCGCCGTGGCCTGGTTCGCCGAACGAGGCGTGACCGTCGAGCGAGTCCTATCCGACAACGGGTCGGCATACAGATCCCACGCATGGAGGGACTTCTGCGCTCGGCTCGGCATCCGACACAAGCGGACACGCCCCTACCGGCCGCAGACGAACGGGAAGATCGAGCGATTCCACCGCACGCTCGGGGACGGCTGGGCCTATGCCAGGTTTTACGGTTCAGAGGCCGAACGACGCCTGGCGCTGCCCGGCTGGCTCCACTTCTACAACCACCACCGACACCACTCTGCGATTGGCGGCGTACCCTTCGACCGACTCAACAACGTCCCTGGACATCACA
>NZ_BCSJ01000025.1 GCF_001570805.1 Brevibacterium epidermidis NBRC 14811
GGGTTCGGCGGGGCCATTGCTGTATTCATGTCGGGCCGGTGCGTCCATCTGTGCGAGCCGAGTTCACATAGGTGCACGGGACTCATCCTGATACAGGGCCTCATAGAGCTCGTCGTGACAGGTGCTGATCGCTCGCGACCTTGGAATCATCATTGCCAGGTCATGTAATCGTGCGTATCTTGCTCGTTAACTGGGCTTGTGACTGGAATAGTGCTCGTAAGGACCATTGATCAGAGTGACTCGCCAGGATGATCGTCACCTCACCGAGGTCGGAGCTTCAATCTGGCGATGGCGACTCTTGCAATTACACATAGCTGCCGGGCTCGCTGAGCGGGCTGGTATGTCCAGGTCGTCGCTTCAGAACATCGCTCGCGAAGACGCCGGCGTCTCAATCAGCGCCGTGATGTCGGTCGTGCAGGCACCGGGGCAGCTCGAACACGTGTCTGCGTCATTCGGTGCAGTGAATGTTGATGTCGGGAAGCTTCGTTCTGCCGAGTGATTTGCTGACAAGGTCCTTCGGTGAGTGAACAGATCCGAGTTGCGATCGACCATCTTGGAAGTTCGGTGCTCGTCGGTGTTGCTGTACTTCCATATCGCAAGAAGGCAGAGCGAGAACGCGTATCAAAAGCTCGGATGAGTGCGCAGGCGCTCGATCGTCCTATTCCATCGACCGGGATCTCCGATTGTCGACGGCCGCGTTCATCGGTCCCGGTCTGCCGGGAGCGTTCTCCGACTGAGCCCCGGACCGATGGGGTCGCAATCTCTTCGCAAAGGCGCATCGGTGGGGGATCGCTGTAGGGATCGTCCGTGAACGGAGTCTGACAGTCATCGGTTTCCTGTTTGGAGTCGGTGTTTTCGACCGGCAGGGAACTCTGCGTTTTGGAGGTCTGCAGATGATGTCTTCCTCAGCCCTACGAGCCATCTCACCCTGCCGGGGTTGCAGCGGGCTGCAAAGGGGGCCGCAGTAGGGTCTGGCATTGCCGTGGCGCGTCGTCTCGAGGCAGGGGCTAGGTCTCTGGGCGAAGCCCCGTCTCGAGGCTTCCGCGCGCGAAGATTGGGTACGACTGCCCATAGCCAAGTTCTCCCTTACCGACGAAGGAAGAGACACCGTTGCTTCGGAGTGTGCAGCTCTCGATTTGGCCCGCAAAAACCGTATCGAGACTTCTGTATCGCAGTTGTTGAACATCGATCACAGGCCCGTGCTGCTTCTCGAGAGGTTCGACCGCATTGCCGATCAACGAATCGGATACATGAGCGCGATGACGGCGACCGGGTGTCGAGGCGGAGAAGCCGGCTGCCGTATCTGTGCATCCGGAGGTCGCCGGATGGAGGTTGCTGGCTGGCCTCCGCGGGATAAGACGTTCAGAGATCACCGAGATGGAATCTGCCATCGATGTTCAGCTCGGCCGCCTGCAGACGGCTATCGATCAGTGCCGTTGATCCCCGTGAGATTCGGGAAGGATTGGTATGAGGAGCGACTCGGCAGCCGGCCTTTCGCGGGGGACATATACGGGCTTAACCGCTG